>NZ_CAKZHV010000059.1:5000-307556 GCF_936927845.1 uncultured Sphingomonas sp. | reverse complement strand
CCGGTGTCTGCCACAGTGCCGCACCTGTGGCTTGCGCATCACCTCGTCAGCAAGGCGGAGAAGACCGGACGCTTACGAAGGCGCTCAAACCTTGAAGACAGCAAACGAGGCTGTTCATGCTGGTCTCGGCGCTGACGGGGCTGGACAGGATGAAGGCGGCTTACGCCCATGCGATCGAGAATGGCTACCGCTTCTACTCTTACGGGGACGCGTCGCTGCTCCTTCCGTAAGTGCCTTCCGGTGGGTCGCTGGTGGGAGCTTATGATTGCGTGGGTTACACCTAGGCCGCTTTGGCAAGGCTGTTGCACCAGCGAGGACCCATTAGTGCTATGCGGCGACGAGTTCGGCAATCTTGGCGGCGACCTGCGCCATCGACTCCTCGGCGGTGCTCAAGCCGGCGCGGGACGCCAGCAACAGACTGACCTGCTCCAACTCTTCGTAGGTCGTACCATGCACAACCGGGACCAGCCGCTCACGCCGAAGGAGAGCCGAAAGCTCCTTGTCTGCGACTCCCTCCGCCGGCAGGCGACGCAGCATAGCCGGGGTCACCAAAACGATGCCGACACGCGAGTTCACCAGACCCTTGTCGATCGCCCGCATCATCGGCACTCCGAGACCCAAGTCCTTCTCGCTGAACCAGACGCGGACGCCGCGCGCTTCCAGCAGATCATGCAGTTCTTTGGCGGAGCCCTGCCGGTCATCCCAAGCGTGACACAGGAACACGTCCCGCAGTTCGGGCCGAGACGCCGCCAAACTCTCGACGTTCTCGCGAATGGGCGTCAGCGCCTGCACCTGTTCCGGCGTATAAAAGACGGCAGAGCCGGCGCCCGACCAGCGCGGCTTGACGGTGCGGCGCCCGGACCCGCCCTCGCGGCTGCCCGAACTGCTCGGAGATGGGGAATATGACGAGAGCGAGTACGACGGCCGGTAACTCTGTAGGCCACCATAGCTGCGCCCATACCGGCTGCCGCAAGCCGGGCAGTCGGCTGCTGCGGCGGCCGATCGGTGCCCCCTTACCGGCGCTGTACATCCGCCCATGTCATCTGTCCTTCTCAACCGTGAGTACAAAAAGAGGCGACGCCATCTGTTCGACAGCGACGCCTCAAACTCTACTTTTCGTGCGTGGTGGTGCCGGGACTGCGCTTTCCGTGCGCCGCCGTCACGAAGCGGCCGGACGACGCGCTGCGGTAGGAGCCGCCCGTGCTTCCGCTCCTGCCGCTGGCCTCGCGCACCGTCGTGCCCGGGCTACGCTGCCCGTGCGCGGTCGTGACGTACCGACCCGAGATCGCGCTCCGATAGGAGCCTCCACTCTTTCCCTTGCTCATGTGCTACTTCCTTCGCTGCGCCGAACCACCCCGCCCTTGACTCTCAGGCGTACAAATGATTCGAACGTTTCAGACGTAAGGCAGTTTCAGCCGTGAGGCGACTTGTCTTACGAGTGAGACAGTAAGGGTGCGCCGGACCCGAGTCAACCGCCGGTGTTGGAGAATCTATGACGCTTCCCATCGAGGAGCTGGGACGGCTGATCGCGAGAAAGCGGGGCGCGAGGGGCATTCGGGCTGCCGCGGTAGAAGCGGACGTCAGTCCTGCTACTTTGTCCAGAGTGGAGAACGGCAACCTGCCCGATCTTGCCACATTCGCGAAAATCTGCCGATGGCTTGACGTCGATCCCTCGCGCTTCCTCGGTGTTCAGCGCGATGCGTCGTCAGCCGTGCCGGATCGCGCGGTGGCTCATTTTCGGAAGAAGCCAACAGTCTCGAAGGAAACAGCAACGTCTCTTGGCGCGCTGATCCTCGCCGCGCAGCGTGCAAGGCAAGCCCGCGCGGACTTGGAGCGCGGCGAGTAGGATGCGGCGCGGGTTCAAGGCGGACGCCGAGCGCAGATCAGTAGCTGCGAGAGAGCGTCTTGGGCTTCAACCCACTGACAAGCTGTGCCCGTGGGAGTATGCGAACGCGCTCGGCGCGATGGTGTTTGGTGCCGACGAGCTTGAGCTAGACCCGGAGCATGCGAGACAGCTGTTGCAACGAGACCCCGACAGTTGGTCAGGCATGACGCTGTACGAGGAGGGAACGCACGTGGTGGTTCTCAACTCAGCACACCCTCAAACTCGGCAGACGGCGACGTTGATGCACGAGATCGCCCATATCACACTCGAACACGTACCTGCTGACGTGTCTGTATCGCCGAGTGGGCTGGTCTTACTTTCGGACTACTCGGCCGATCAGGAGGAGGAGGCGGATTGGCTCGGCGCCGCCCTTCTTCTGCCTGAACTAGCCCTGTTGGAGAGGCGTGGCCGCGGGTTGTCGATGGCGGCGATTGCGAACGCTTACGGCGTCAGCGAGGCTCTTTGCCAGTGGCGCTGCCGTATGACGGGCGTCGAGAAGCGTCTCGCTTTCCGCATGCGAGCGTGAGCAAATCTCCCTTCCACCCTGCTCACGAGGTTCGGAGTGCAAAGCTAGGCGCCGCCGCAGCAGACGCGCAGGGCGATGAGATTGAGAAGGAGGCAAGGCCGTGCTGCCGGTAGATCGCGAGACCATGCTCCTCCTGCGGCCGGCGGAGGAAAGCTAGCTGAGCGGGCTGTGGGGCCGTGCAAACCCATATTGCGAACGGCGTTCCGGCTGGGCATACACGGCGTCGACATGGACGGTTCGGCGTCGTGTAGCCCGGTGCTCTCTTGCACGGGATCCCCGACACGGAGACTTTAGCGGCTCCTTGGCGAGAGGACTCCGCCAAGACGAAATCGGTGCTCCTTCGACCGATCGAGGAGACTGAGTTGAAGTTTATAGCTGATCAAACGGCTCAAAAGCTGCGCGGTGGGTACTACACCCCACCCGATCTCGCCGCCTTCATTGCCTCGTGGGTCAAGGAACTCGCTCCGAAGCGCGTCCTTGAACCGAGCTGCGGCGACGGAGCGTTCTTCCAAGCTATGGCCACGGTAAAGGGTTTCGCCAAGTCTGAACTGGCGGCGTTTGAGTTAGACGATATCGAGGCCGGAAAGGCGTCGCGCCGCGCCTCGGAGCTCGGGCTGAACAAGGCCGACGTACGCAACGAGGATTTCCTCGGTTGGGCGCTCGACAACATGAATGATGGTGGCGAGCGGTTCGACGCAGTCGTCGGCAATCCGCCGTTTGTCCGCTACCAATTCCTGCCGCCGGCCTTCCAGGCTCGCTCGGAAGCGATTTTCAGTCAGCTGGATTTGAGATTCACGAAACACACGAACGCCTGGGTGCCTTTCATCCTGGCTGCGATGGCGCTGCTGCGTCCAGGCGGGCGCCTCGCGATGGTAGTGCCGGCCGAGATCATCCACGTCACGCATGCGCAATCGCTGCGCAGCTATCTCGGTCGTCAGTGCCGTCGACTAGTCATCATCGACCCAGAAGAGCTCTGGTTCGACGGTACGCTGCAAGGCGCCGTGATCCTGATGGCCGAGAAGCGATCCAGTCCCGCTCAGAAGGAGGAAGGTCTCGGCATCTATCCGGTGCGCGGTCGTGAATTCCTGCGCATTTCTCCGGCGGAGATTTTCGATGCGCCCCAGACGATCAACGGCAAGACCGTGGAGGGCAAGTGGACCCGCGCGCTACTCGACCTTGAGGCACGCACCCTGTTCGACGAGATCGAGGCCCACAAAGCCGTTCACCGGTTCGAGAACATCGCCCGCGTTGACGTCGGCATCGTGACCGGTGCTAATGCCTTCTTTTTAGTATCAGATGAAACCGTTGAAGAATACGGACTTGAGAAATACGCGCATCCCATGTTCGGGCGCAGCGGACACTGCCCCGGCATCATCTACGACGAGAACCAGCACTCGGCGAATGCTGACAAGGGTACGCCCACCAACTTCCTTTGGTTTGACGACTCGCCGGCTAAGATGGCCAAAGGCCCTAAGCGCTACATTGAGATGGGCGAGAAGCAGAAGTTGCAGACCCGCTATAAGTGCCGGATACGCACACCCTGGTTTAAGGTTCCTTCGGTCTACTCGACAGAGGTCGGCATGCTGAAACGCTCGCACGACACACCGCGGCTGATCCTAAACAGGATTGGCGCTTACACGACGGACACCGCATACCGAATTCGCACGAAAGACATCTCCGGCGAGCATTTGGTCGGTTGTTTTGTCAACCCGCTGACTGCGCTCAGCGCAGAGCTGGAAGGTCGGCACTACGGCGGCGGCGTGCTGGAGCTGATCCCGTCCGAGATCGAGCGCTTGGTCGTGCCCTTGCCGGACGTGCAAGTGGACCTGGCTCAGCTCGACCGATCCATCCGTAACGACGCGACGCATGCCACGCTGGCGCGTCAGGGACGCATTGTCCTCGGCGGTCTGGGCCTATCGAAAGCGAAGCAGGACGCCACCCTCGAAGGATGGCGCAAGCTGCGGGATCGCCGCCAACGTACGTCCAGCGAGGAAGAGGTGGTCACCTAATCGATCTCGATCATGAACTTGGTTGGATCGGCTAGGTCACGGTAGAGCGCCATGGAACGGCCAATCAGGTCGGGACGCTTTACCTCTGCGGCGACCTCGCCCCAGGACAATCGCGTCATGGCATTCTTTTGCAGGTAGGACTTCGACGTGGTGCTGGTCGTGTGCCTGATGTTCATGTCGAACGAGCCATAGTCCACACCCTTGAGAACGACTTGAAAGGTGCCGACCGCCTCATCCACAGTTGCCGACCGGGGCGTCCAGATCAGGGACGGGAACACTTCATCGCGGAAGTAGTGGCGGTGATCGACCTCCGCCTCCATCAGGCCTTTGTCGAGGTTGATCGATCCGGTGGGATTGGTGTTGTCCCCGGTGGGGATCGTCAGGTCGCGTTCGGTGAGGTCCTTGCTGATCCAGACCACCTCGTAACCAACGCCTGCGCTCCCGACGGCTGGAGCCGCCGCTGGCACCGGCCCACCGTCAGAGGCGATAATCACGGGGACGACCGGAACCGACAGCTTGGGTTTGCTCGCCTTTTTTGGAGAACTCTTAATCGCCGGTACGGCCATCTTCATACGTGGCGTGGGATCAGAGCTGCCCGGCTTGGCCGACGTGGTCGGCTTTTGCGGCGGCATATGTGCCTCATCGGCCAGTAGGCCGGCAGCAAGCAACTCGTTTAACCGCTTCACCTTCTTGATACGGAAGATGTTGTCGGGGTGCGCCGCGGTCAGGCCATCGAATTGCTTCTCCAGCTCCTTCAAAAACTTGGCGTCGTCCTTGTCGTCAACGTCGAAGTCGAGCAGGACGCCGGCCTCGATGTTGTTGTTGAGGCCGCCCAGAGTCAGGTTCGCGCTGCCGATCGACAGCCGAGCGAGCTTCTTGCCCCGCACGTAGTAGAGCTTCGGATGGAAGAGCAGGTGCCGGGATCCGGTGTCAACAGCGTGCAGCGCCACACCGGCATCGAGAAGCCGCTTCATGCCCTGATACGACGTAATGTCGTTCCGGATGCCTGCGAATACCGACGTGTTCCCCGCGTGCGCCGCAAACTTCGGCGCTATCTGGTTGATGCCGCTCTCCATCAGGAATGCGACGCTGATGATCGAGCGCTGCACATCTGCCACGTCGAACAGCTCGCGAACGACATCGCCGTGAGTGCGAGCGGTAAGCCCTTGAAGGATGAACTCGCGTGTCACCAGCATCTGCTCCTCATGTCCCAAGGAGTTGGTGCGATGATGGCTTCATCGAGTCCAGAGGCAGACATAGGATTAGGTGGCAGTAGTTAGGCTCACTCTGAGCGGCAGATGCAGCGAAGCCGGATTACGGCGCGATCCAGACTGCTCGATCTATGCTTGGATCGGGTTAATTCGGGCGTGGCCCTGGTCAGCGCACGTCAGTCGTCGGCAAAGAAGTCCTCATCGACTCGCTTCACCGCAATCGTTCGGCTCACGCGCACACCAACGTCGTGCTCGACCAGCAGCGCCGCCAGCCGCTCGCCATCAATGAGAATTACGCGCTGTGGGATGTGACGAACATACTCTCCTGCGGGCGTGCTGAAGCTCGACGTGGTAACGAACACGCCCTTGGTTGCACCTAGCCCAACGAGGCTCCCAACGAACCCCTGTATCTCCGGCCTGCCAACCCCGACGTGCGGCGCGTACCGCTTCGCCTGGACGTAGATGCGATCGAGCCCAAGGCGATCTTCGTCAATCACGCCGTCCACTCCGCCGTCGCCGCTCTTGCCGAGCTGGAGCGCGGCCCGGTCGTGCGTCCCGCCGTACCCCATGGCGACCAGCAGATCGACGATCAGCCGCTCGAAGAAGGCGGGCGTCTGCCCTAGGACCCGCTGCAGCAGGTCGGCCTTGAGCGCCGCCTGGATGGCAGCATACGCAGCGTCGATCTGCTCTTCGGGCGTAGCCTCCGACGCGACCGCCGCCTTCGTGGCCGACTCCTCCTCGCCCGCGCTCTCGCCTGTCTTCTGATACCATTCACGGAAGGGTGGGAAGGTGCTCAGCACGTCAATATCGATGGCCGTCGGGGTCCGCGCTAGAAGAGCGCGCCCCTCCTCGCTGGCGACGAACCGACCGCGGCTCGGGCTGTCGATCAGGCCCGCCTTCGTCATGTAGAACTTGGCCCAGTGCAGCCGGTTGTGCAGCACGCGCTGGCGGCCGCTAGGCAGCATCTCCTCCCGCTCCTCCTCGGACAAGCCGAGCTGGTCGGCGATTCTCTCGGCGGCGGCAGGCACGCGCGTCTCGCCGACAGCTGCCTCGCGCAGCACTGGCAGCATCAGCGCTTGGTAATCCGGTATGGCCAACAGGTCCGCTCCACTCACAGTTCTGAACCCAGACTTAGCCAACACGGCACACGATGTCGCAGCTGAGCACGCGCGAAAATCGGTATCTTTTTATGGAAGGGCTGAAAAGCCTCGCACCAGGCCTGCACAGGCCTATTGCGCGGGCGTGCCAGCCTGACCATGATCGCAGCGCCTCCCGTGAAAGCCGGGGGGCGGGGCGTCGAAACCTCAACCTGTAGGAACTCGGTCGCGAACGCATGTTCGAGGCCGGGTGGCATGCGCGTATGTCCAGCCGGCAACGGTAAAGGCGCATGCGCCTGTGCCTACGGTCAGGTTTCGAACATCCGGCTTCGGCCGCCGCTCCCGAGAGGTACATAGGGGCGGCACGAGGGTCTGAGCCGAAGGTCGCTCCCGACGAGAGGGCGACGACGCACATGCGGCACACATACGGCACGTCGGCGCGACACGCTCGCCCCGGCGCGACGACGCGCGTCCGCGGCACATCCACCACCAAAAGGGAGAACCACCATGACCAAACAGCAGAAGATCGGCGCCGCGGTGGCCGCCGGGATCGTCGCCCTTCTTTACTTCACCGGCGGCGGCAGTTCGCCTCCTGCGCAGGATCGCGCCGCTCCGGCGGACTACACGTGCGAGTCGCTCGCGCCGGAGATCATCCAGATGTCAAAGGGCCGCGAGCCTGAGATACTGGAGCTCAACGAGGTGGAGCGGGTGATGAATGATTACCCCAACTTCATCACCTGCCAAGCCCGCGCCGAGTGGAGCCAGGGCCAGGGACGCGCCGAGTTCGGCGCCCACAAGAGCGATGGCGGCAACGTTATCCTCTCGTACAAGCAGCTCTGACCACGCAGGCTCGGGTGATGGGACGGCCAGTCCGCGGCATGGTCGATCCCGAGCCTGACCCGATCGGCCCCGAACCGCCGTTTCGACCTCCCCGGCGAGGCCTCTCGAAGCGCTCGCCTAGCAAAACCAACGAAGTCCGCCCCGCGCGGACGCCAGCCCCCGAGGCCCCGTGGACCAGCTCCGCGGGGCCTTCTCCGTTTGAGGACAACCGTATGCAATCTTTCACCACCGGAGCCGCCGTCAGGGCGGCCGTAGCCGACCCCGCCCTCGACCCGCAGCTGCGCGCCCTTCTCGCCGCCCGCGCCCGGCAGCTGGAGGACGACAGCGAGCCCGGCCTCGACCTGGGCGACCTTGCCCACTTCCACGCCGTCGAGCCCGGCGACGGGCCGGCGGAGGCGGCGGCGGCGCTGGGCTTCCCGCCCGACGCCAACCTCGTGGACGGCAGCCGCCAAGGGGACCCCGACTTCGCCCCGTCGTGGGAGTGGATCGAGGACCACGGCGGCTGGTTCGAGCTGGCCTTCGTCCTGAGCGACGACGGGTTCGGCCACGTCCTGCTCGTCCCCGACCGGCCCGACACCGACCCGCGCCTCCTGGTCCTGTGCAGGGATCACCTCACGCCGGCCTGACCGACGACCCCGACTGACACGCAGCGTCCCGGCATCCCGCCGCGGGCGCTTTCTTTTTACCCTCGAAAGGAACAGACTATGACCATCTTGGTCCACGACCGCGCGTCCGCCGCGCGGGCGCTCACCCTGCCGCTCCCGCCGCCGATGCGCGCCGCCCTCGTGGCGGAGATCGCGCTGCTGACCAGCGGCGAGCACGACCTGACCGACTGGACTGACATCCTGCTGGTCGAGCCCGGCGACGATGAGGCGGCCGTCGCGGCAGAGGCCGGCTTCTCGCCCCTTGTCGACCCGCTGTCGGGGACGCGTCACGGGCAGCCCGGCTTCGAGCCCGGCTGGGACTGGCTGTCCCGCCACGACGGCTATGGCCGGCTCGTGTTCACGATGGGCAGCACCCACGCGACCATCATCATCGTGCCCGACGACGCCGACCTGGCGCTGCTCGCTCTCTTTCGCTGATAAGGAGAACTCTCCGTGCGCGACTTCATCCAGTTCCTGACGGCGCTCGCCGTGCTCGCCATCGTCCAGTACCTCGCCCTAGCGCTGTCCGTGGTGCTGCTCATCCTGTTGCTCATGGCGGCCGTGGTGCACCCGCGGCGCACCCTCCAGCTGCTCGCCACGGTCGGCCTACTCGGCTTGGCCTTCAAGGCGCCCGCACACTGCGCCGCCGCAATCGGCGCCGCCGCCGTCGCGCTGACGGTGTCGGCGCACTTGTCCGAGCGGCGGTCCCGGTCAGCCCAGCGTTCCACCCTGCTGCTCACGTACGTGGGAACGGACGACGCGCCGTAGCGCTGTCTCGGCAGAATGGCGGGGAAATAGAATGTTCGTGACCGTAACCGGCTGGCGAGTACGTGCCCACTTCAAGTATTGTTTCGGCATGCCGGAACGGCCGGTCGATGGCGCTCCCGACCTCGTTGGGCCATACGAGTTGTGGGGGCGCACCTTTTACTGGCGGTTCGACCGCGGGGCCGACGAGTGGCAAGTCGTGGCGCCCGCCGACACGTCGCTTGCGGACTACACAGCCCGCCGCGCCAGCATCTACACTCTTGCCGAAGAACAACGGAACCTACCGCATGACGAGTTGGTGGCACTGCTGATCCAAGCCTGCATCGTCACTGGGCTGGATCAACGCGCTGACATCATGGACGCGGTCGAGTTCGCCACGTTGCTCGATCCCGAGTTCATCGGCCGCGTGCTGGCGCGGCATCGGGGGAAAGCAGCCGCCACCAAGCTTTGGTGGGTGGACGAGAACAAGACCTATCACCTTCACTAGAGCACGCCGCCGTTCGCGGTCATCCGGACGACAACGCCGACAGATAATCGTGTTAAAACAAACGCTTACAAACCCGTGCCGTTAAAGCCCCGCGCATAAGCAAATGCGCTCGGCAGGGAACGCCCGCACAACCGGCTGAACGGCCGCTGCGTGGGACAGCCAAGAACGTCCGGCGAGTGGCTCGTAGAACAGCATCGGTCCGCCCGAGCGCAGCTACGGCACGCTCGGCAGGGAAAGCCAGCCGCACGTCGGCCAGACCGACACGACACCGACCAGCATAACTCGGAGCCGCGGATGCCTCATGGGGGCCGCGCGTCGTCATGCGCGAGCATGGCGCAAACAGTCGGCCGTCCGCAGCGGTCGCAAGCGAGAGCACATACAATGACAATGAAGAACCCAATCACCGGTTGGCCCGACGCCGCGCCGCCGGGAACGAACCGCCTGCCCACTACGATACCCAATGTCGCGCACATGCTCCTCCACGAGGGGATCACGGTGCGGTACAACACCGTCAAGAAGGACTTGGAGATCACCATACCCGGCGAGGCGGGAACGCCCGACAACGCCGCCAACGTGCGGATGTCGCGCATTTTCAGCCGCGGCACCAAGCACGGCCTGTCCACCCGCCACCTCGCAGAGTTCGTCCAGGCGATCGGCGACGACAACGCCTACAACCCCGTCGCCGACTGGATCGCCAGCAAGCCGTGGGACGGGCGCGACCGGCTGCCGGACATCCTTGCGACCGTCACCACCGCGGAGGATTACCCGCCGTCCCTCAAGGAAACGCTAGTCACCAAGTGGCTGCTCAGCGCGGCGGCGGCGGCGCTGCCGGGCGACACGTTCAAGGCCCGCGGTGTGCTCGTGCTGCAGGGCCGACAGGGCATCGGCAAGACCAGCTGGATCAAGCGGCTCGTCTCCGACGACGCGCTGCGCAACGAGGTGGTCCGCCTCGACCACCACATGGACTGGAGCAACAAGGACAGCCTGCTGGGCGCCGTGAACAACTGGATCGTGGAGCTGGGCGAGCTGGAAGGCACGCTCCGCAGGGAACTGCCGCCGCTCAAGAGCTTCGTCACCGCTGACGTCGACAAGGTCCGGCGGCCTTACGAGCGGCGGGAGTCGGTGTACCCGCGCCGCACGGTGTTCGCCGCCACGGTGAACGACGCCTCGTTCCTCATCGACCCGACCGGCAACTCGCGCTGGTGGACGATCGCGGTCGAGGGGCTCGACTACCTCCACGACATCGACACGCAACAGCTGTTCGCGCAGCTGGCCGGGCGCGTCCGCGAGGGGGCGACGTGGTGGCTCACGCGAGATGAGGACGCCGCCCTGGACGCGTGGAACGCCCGCCACCGCGCCGCCAGCGCGATCGGCGAGCAGGTCGCGGAGGCGATCGACCCGAGTCAGCCGCCGGTCCACATGACAGCGAGCGAGGTGCTGCGCTGCATCGGCTACAAGCAGCCGACCAATGCACAAGCGAAGGAGTGCGGCACAGCGCTGCGCGAACTCTACGGCGAGCCGAAGAAGCGGGACGGCGGGATCATGAAGTGGCCCGTCCAGCTCAGGCAGCCGCCTGCCGACACGTGGGTCAAACCAGAGACGAAGAGTCTCTACGACGAAGCGGGGCTGCCGAAGCCACCACCCGGCGACAAGTTCTAGCCCGTCCCGCGCCACCGTGGATCGGGCACGCACCGGCGGCACCACGGGGGGCAGGAGGTAGCAGAACCAAGAAGGTATGGGGGATGAAACCGGTGCGACGAAAGTCGCCGAGCCTGCCGCCACCTGCCTCCCAGCCCCCCGCCGCACCGGCGCCGCAGAACGCGCCACCGGTCGCGGCCCCCGTGCTGGCCCACCTACGCACCGCGCGGCGCCGCCGCGGCTGTCCCGACCTGCCCCGCCTGCGCCCCGCCCGGCACCGATCCGGCGTCGCGGGTGCCGCCCCCATGCCCGCCCCGCCGCGCGCGCCAGCGGGGCACTCAGACGAACCACCACCACCCATCATCCGAAAGGAAAAGCATCATGCCTGTCATCAAGTTGGACGCCGTGACTGTGCAGCAACTCCGCTGCCCGGACGGCAAATCGAAGGTCGTGTACCGCGACGAAGCGGTCACCGGCTTCATGGTCGAGGTCCATCAGAGCGGGGCGAAGACCTACGCCCTCAAGTACCGCGACCCGAACGGCGCGCAGCGCCAGTACAAGATTGGGGGCGTCGCGGACCTCTCGTTCGCGGAGGCGAAGCGGGAGGCGATCCGCGTCCGCTCGCGCGTCGTCGTCGGTAAGAACCCTGCCGAGGAGCGGAAGGTAGAGCGCACCGTGCCGACTCTCACCCAGCTGTCCGAGCGCTACCTGGAGCACGCGCGATCGTACAAGCGCAGCGCCGACATAGACGAGCGCTACCTGCGCCTCCACCTCCTGCCCAAGTTCGGCAAGCGGCGGATCAACCAACTGGAGCAGGCCGAGATCGTGGAGTGGCTCGGCGCCAAGGTCCGCGAGGGCTACGCGCAGGCGACCGTCAACCGCTGGCAGGTGATCCTGTCGCACATGATGCGGATGGCGAAGGTATGGGGCGTCGCCGGCTCCGAGGTGAACCCGCTGGAGGGCGTGAAGCAGCGCGACCCGAACAACAAGGTGGAGCGCTTCCTAACCGCCGAAGAGACGCGGCGGCTGCGCAAGGCGGTCGAGGACAGCCCCAACCCGATGCTGGCGCCCATCGTCGCGCTGCTCCTGATGACCGGGTGCCGCAAGCGAGAACTCCTTGACGCCAAGTGGGAGGAGCTCCAACTCGACCGGGGAATGTGGCGCATCCCCACCAGCAAAACAGGAAAGCCACGGCACGTGCCCCTCATCGACGACGCCGTGGCGGTGTTGCGGGCGCTCCCGCGTGTCGAAGGTTGTCCCTACGTCGTGCCAAACCCGAAGACGGGACAACCTTTCCACTCGATCTACAATTCGTGGAATAGTGCAAGAATAGCTGCTGGGCTACCAGATGTCCGGATACACGACTTAAGACACAGCATGGCTTCGCATGCAGCCAGTTCGGGACAATCGCTGTACGTCATCGGTCAGATACTTGGGCATGCTCAGCCCAAAACCACAATGCGCTACGCGCACCTTACCAACGAGGCTTTACACAAAGCTGCCAACGCTGCTTCTGCGGCAAGCGGCTGGAGTACTCGCGCAGAATAAGTAAAAAACGAGCTTCTCGGGTGACTCCGCGTCACCCGAGAGCCGTCTTATAATTTTTTTGTTCGCCTACATTTCGGGAGACCAAGCTCCCGGGTTCAGCGCTTTAACTCGATTTGCAAAAACCCGGTAGAAGTCATTCAGCCGCGCCACAAGCCACTCGTGCTGGCGGGGCCAATCGGATTGCTTCTCCGGATCGGTATCCGTCAGCGGCGTCGATATCCGCGTGTCTTTGCCCTCCGGCAACTCCTCCCAATCGAGTCCATACCCGAGTTCCGCTTCGATCTGCGCTTTCTGCGCGTGTAGCAGGTGAAAGAACGCCTTGGCGTGCGGGTTGGACATGTACAGCTCGGCGCGCACTAGCCGCTTCGGCCGGGCCATCGCGGCGTTGACGCTGAACCCGCTCCGACCGATCGAGTACGACATCCAAGATTGCGGCTGCGGCTTGCGCTCCCGCGCGAGCGGCCCGCCTGCTGCCATGAGAGCGTTGCCCAGCCCGCCCCAGTACGCGACCTGCAACGCCTTGGTGCCGGTGAGTTCAGCGTCATCGATCGCCCGTGCCGCCTGCGACACGAGCTTGCTCCAGTTGTTCGGCTTGGAGACGATGTTGAAGCGTGGCGCCGCCGGCGACGTGCCGATCCGCCACAGCTCCACCTCCACACCAAAGAAGCGGAAAGTCTCGTCGGTGATGCGGTTGAGCCAATCCAGCGTCGAGCGGTGCTCCTCGGTGAAGCGCGCCGCGATCCACACGATCGTCACCGCTTCCAATCCAGAGGCGTAGGTCAGCAACTGACCCAAATGGGAGTGGTCCGTGCGTTCGAGCTGGTTCTCGATCAGCACCCACGCATTCGTGCCGATGTCCTTGCACAGGATGTCCGCGCGGAACGGGCCGACTGCCTTCTCCTGCGCCTCCAGCTCAAGCTCAAGCCCCAGTGTCTCACCCAACGTGAGGAGGTTCTCCTCGCGCGCGAGCCACGGCGTGAAATGGGAGGACTCGCTCGACCATATGTCGCGCAGCTCGATCTTCTCCAGCTTGCCGAGATTGTACTCGCTCACCGTTCCCCCGACGCCTGCGCTGCGAACCACGTCAGAGTCATGCGGCATCGAAGCCAGTGTGCCAAGGTCCGTCAGGCACCGGGCCGGGAGGCGGGCGGGGGGCTGGATTTCGGCGGTCGATCCGGCCAAAGCGCCTTCGCTAGGAAACGGCGCTGCCGGCGTCTCGGCTAATTCTAGGAGGTCGGTAGGAGTGGGAGAAAACGCCCGTGAGAATCGCAGTATGGCATTGCAACGGAACGCTTTTCCTTTGCCGCCGCAGGCCCTGTTCATGCTGGTCTCGGCGCTGATGGGGCTGGAGCGGATGCAAACGGTGTACGCGCACGCGATCGCGAACGAGTATCGCTTCTATTCCTACGGCGACGCGTCGCTGCTGTTGCCGCAGCAGGTCCGGGCGTGATCGCGGTGCTGCTCGCGCTCGCGCTGCAGGCGGGCTCGACCGAGGGCGACACCGTGGTCGTCCGCGCGCCGTTGCCGGGCACGCCGCAGACCCCCGCCACGATGGTGGTCGAACCCGTGGCGATGATGATCGCGACCTTTGATGCCGATGGCGACGGAATGGTCGATCGTGCCGAGTTGCAGGCGGGGGTCGCGCGCTCGTTCGCGGCGGTGGATACCGGCAAGACCGGCGTGCTGCGCTACATCGCCTTTGCCGATTGGGCCGAGCGCTGGCTGGGTGATCGCAACGCGCTGCCGAGCCCGTTCGAGGTCGATCGCAATCAGGATGATCAGGTCTCGCTCGACGAATTGCAGGACCATTTCTCGCGATTGTTCGCGCGCTACGACAAGAACGGCGATCACCGTATCAGCCGCGCGGAATTGCTGACCTATCGCACCGGTCCGGTCGATGCGAAGGGGCCGACCGCGGGGCGCCCGCCGGCCAAGCCGCCGCGACCCCCGGAAAAGCGACCGCCTGAGAAGACGCGCCGATGACCAGTTTCGCCTTCACGATCGCCGCGACCGACGGGCGCGCGCGTACCGGTGCTATCACGATGGAGCGCGGCGTCATCCGCACCCCCGCGTTCATGCCGGTCGGCACCGCCGCCACGGTCAAGGCGATGAAGCCCGCTGACGTGCGCGCCGCGGGTGCGGACATCATCCTAGGGAATACCTATCACCTGATGCTGCGCCCCGGCGCGGAACGCGTCGCTAAACTGGGCGGGCTGCACGCGTTCATGGGATGGGATCGCCCGATCCTGACCGACTCGGGCGGCTATCAGGTGATGAGCCTGTCCGAGCTGACGAAGCGGTCGGAGGACGGCGTCGCATTCCGCTCGCACCTCGACGGATCGCGGCACCTGATCACGCCCGAGCGGTCGATCGAGATCCAGCGGCTGCTCGGCAGCAACATTACGATGGCGTTCGACGAGCTGGTGCCGACCACCTCGACGCGCGAGGTGCAGGCCGCGGCGATGGAGCGATCGATGCGCTGGGCGAAGCGCAGCCGCGACGCGTTCGACGGGCTCGATGGCCGCGGCGGCGAGGCGCATGCTGCACATAACGCGATCTTCGGTATCCAGCAGGGCGCATTGGACGAGGGATTGCGCCGCGCCTCCGCCGACGCGCTGGTCGATATCGGGTTCGACGGTTACGCGATTGGCGGGCTCGCGGTGGGCGAGGGACAGGAGGCGATGTTCGCGTGCCTCGATTACGCGCCGGGGCAGCTTCCGGCCGATCGCCCGCGCTACCTGATGGGAGTCGGCAAGCCCGACGACATCGTCGGCGCGGTCGAGCGCGGGGTCGACATGTTCGATTGCGTGCTGCCGACGCGGTCGGGGCGGACGGGCCAGGCGTTCACGCGGGCCGGCCCGATCAACATCCGCAACGCGCGCTTCGCCGAGGATCAGGCGCCGCTCGATGAACGCTGCGCGTGTCCGGTGTGCGGTACCTGGACGCGCGCGTATCTGCACCACCTCGTCCGCGCGGGTGAGATGCTGGGCGCGATGTTGATGACCGAGCACAACATCTTCTTCTATCAAGCGTTGATGGCCGACCTGCGCGGTGCGATTGCGGACGGGCGATTGTCGTCGTTCGCGGACGACTTCCGCCAGCGCTATCGGAGCGGCGCGCGGTGACGACCGGTTTCAGTCCGGCAGGGGAGAATGGATGATGAGCGACGAGCCCAACGAGATCCTGCAAGCCGCCAAGGCGGCAAAGGCGCACCAGGACGCAGGTGCCGACAAGGCGAAGGCGAGCGACAAGGCGCGCCGCTGGCAATTGGGCGGCATCGTCGGCGTCGGGATCGGCTCGGCCGCGGTCGCCGCCGCACTGCTGTTCGCCAACGGCAAGAAGCGCTGATCCGCGTTCCGCGGCCGCTGGCTGTACCGCACCGGGACAGGCGGGGAATAGCAGCGGATTCGCAAGGATTGCTCGATTAAGGCAGCGCAGGCGCTTCGCGCGCGTCAGCACGGAGCAGCCCTGTCCGCATGGCCAGACACACACGACCGGGAACAGCGCTGGTGCGGCTGCGGCAGGTGCGCGTCAGTTGGGCGCTGCTCGCCGCGGCGCTGATCCTGCTGCTGTCCGCGCTGGCGGCACAAGGGCTGCTGCGCCTGGTCGGCGACGGCGTCGTCGCTGCGCAGCCGCGCGCGCGCCCTTTGAGCATCGCGGTTCCACGCGCGGGCAAGGCCACGGCGGCGCCGAGCTACGCGTCACCCGCCGCGGGTACCACCGGCACGATCGCGCTGCCGCCGGTTCCGCTCGCCTTCTTGCGGCAGCCGGTGGGCGATGGCTCGATCACGCCGGCGCGTCCGTTCTCCACCGCCGGGGCGAGCGGCACGGATCGCGGACGCGCGCTCGAGTGCCTGACCGCGGCAATCTATTACGAGGCGGCGTCCGAGCCCGACGACGGGCAGCGCGCGGTGGCGCAGGTCATCCTCAACCGCGCACGTCACCCTGCCTTTCCCTCGACGGTGTGCGGCGTCGTCTATCAGGGGTCGGAGCGGCGATCGTGCCAGTTCAGCTTCGCCTGCGACGGCGCGATGGCGCGCGTACCCTCGGCTGCGGGCTGGGCGCGCGCGGCGCGCGTTGCGGCGGCGGCGCTCGGCGGCTACGTCTTCGCTCCCGTCGGGCTCGCGACCCATTATCACACCTACGCAGTCACGCCGGCGTGGAACCGCACGCTGGTGATGACCGACGCGATCGGTGCGCATTTCTTTCATCGCTGGAAAGGGTTCTGGGGAACGGCGGCGGCGTTCATCCAGCGTTACGCCGGGCATGAACCGGTGCCCGGACCACATCGCGTGATCGACCCGTTGCTGACGATCCCGCCGATCGCGGCGAGCCAGGCGGTGGTGACTCCGGCCCCGGGTATCAGCGCGCCAATGGCCGCACCCGCTGCGGCCGCTACGACTACGCCGAGCAGCGGAGCCACGCGCGCGGTCACTCCGTTGTCGCAGATCCAGGCGCGTCACGCGCAGAGCGGCGAAGCGATCGTGCCGGCGCCTGCCGCCGCGCCGACCAGCGCCAGCGTGCCCGAGTCCCAGATCCTCGATCGCTGGAAGGACTCGGGCAAGCCGCTCAAATAGTTTGCCTCAGCGGCAGCGCACCTCGTTGCGGTCGACCGACTGGCCCAGCGCCGCGCCGCCTGCGCCACCGATCAGCGCGCCGAGCAGGCCCGAGCCGCCGGGTGCGATCGCCGAACCGAGCGCGCCACCCGCGATCCCGCCGATGATCAGTCCGGTCGTGCCGTCGTCGCGGCGGCAGTAATAACGTCCGTCGCGACCAGCGTAGATGCGGTCGCGGCGGCCGAGCCGGCGTTCACGGTAGCGCGCGTCGTCGCGGTAATAGCGATCGGCGTAATAGCCGTTATACGCCGGGTCGGGGCGATTGTAGTCGTATGCGCCATAACCGTTGTAGCCGGCGTAACGCGGGCCCGCACCATATCCGCCGGCACAACCCGCCACCAACATCGCCGCGCCGAGCGCCGCCACCGTCATCTTCATCATCCGCCTCCTTGACTCAGGTCAAGGCGCAATGATCTGACGGCGGATTAGGTTGCATAGCGGCCTCAACCGGCGTCCGAACCGCCAGGCGACGGCGGTGCGCGCGGCGGATCAGCGCGCGATGCCGCCCGCCGCCAGCACCGCCAGCGTCATCAGCTCGCTCGCGGTCGAGGTCATCGGTGCGATCTGCACCGGCTTCTCCATGCCGATCAGCATCGGGCCGATCATGTCATCGCCACCCAGTTCGCGCAGCAGCTTGGCGGAGATGTTGGCCGATTGCAGACCCGGCATGACCAGGATGTTGGCGGGGCCCGACAGGCGCGCGAACGGATAATTCGCCTGCTGCCTGGGGTTGAGCGCGACGTCGGGCGACATTTCACCCTCATATTCGAAGCTCACCTGCCGCCCGTCGAGTACGGTCACCGCCTGGCGGATGTTGTCGAGGAACGAACCCTCGGGCGTGCCGAAGGTCGAGTAGCTGAGGAACGCGACGCGCGGTTCGTGGCCCATGCGGCGCGCGACCGCGGCGGTCTGCTCGGCGATGTCGGCCAGTTCCTCCGCGCTCGGGCGCTCGTTGACCGTCGTGTCGGCGATGAAGATCGTGTGGCTCTGCCCGACGAGCACATGGATGCCGAACGGCGTGCGATCGGGCTTGGGATCGATCACGCGGCGCACCTCGCGGTAGCTCTGCGCAAAGGTGCGCGTGATGCCGGTGATCATCGCATCGGCCTCGCCGAGCTGGAGCAGCACCGCGCCGAAGGTGTTGCGGTCCTGGTTGATCATCCGCTCGCAATCGCGGCGCAGAAAGCCTCTGCGTTGGAGCCGGCCGTAGAGGAAGTCGACCATTCGCGGGACCAGCGGCGACACGCGGCTGTTGTGAACCTCATATTCTTCCGGGTTCGCGATGCCGAGCGCGGCGAGACGGTCGTGCACGTCGTCGCGCCCGACGA
This sequence comes from uncultured Sphingomonas sp., assembly GCF_936927845.1. Taxonomy (GTDB): domain Bacteria; phylum Pseudomonadota; class Alphaproteobacteria; order Sphingomonadales; family Sphingomonadaceae; genus Sphingomonas. Next base: position 288,962 of record NZ_CAKZHV010000059.1, on the reverse strand, counting down.
GCACCGGGGTGCCGTAGCCGCCTTCCTTGAATGCGATCGCGGCGCGCAGCACGACCTCCTCCTCGCCTTCCGCGAAGATCACGCGCTTGGGATGCGCGCGCGCACCCTCATAGGCGAGGCTCAGCACCGAGGTGGTCGGATTGAGCCGTGCGCGCAGCGACTGGCGATACGCGTCGATGTCGAGGATCGGTTTGGTCGCGATGCCCGAATCCATCGCCGCCTTGGCGACTGCGACCGGCACCACCTCCATCAGGCGCGGATCGAACGGCGCGGGTATGATATATTCGGGGCCGAAGCTGTGCTGGACGCCGTAGGCGGCGGCGACTTCCTCGGGCACGCGCTGCCGCGCCAGTTCGGCGATCGCGTTGGCGGCGGCGATCTTCATCTCGTCGTTGATCGCCGAGGCGCGCACGTCGAGCGCGCCGCGGAAGATGAACGGGAAGCCCAGCACGTTGTTGACCTGATTGGGATAGTCCGAGCGACCGGTCGCGATGATCGCGTCGGGGCGTGCCGCGCGCGCTTCTTCAGGGCGGATCTCTGGCTCGGGATTCGCCATCGCGAAGATGATCGGCGCCTTGGCCATGTCCTTGACCATCTCGGGCTTGAGCGCGCCCGCCGCGGACAGGCCGAGGAACACGTCCGCGCCCTCCAGCGCCTCGGTCAGCGTGCGGCGTGTGGTGGCGACGGCGTGCGCCGACTGCCACTGGTTCACGTCGTCGCGGCCCTGGTAGATCACGCCGGTGCGGTCGCAGATGATGACGTTCTGCTGGCGCACCCCCATCGCCTTGATCAGGTCGGTGCAGGCGAGTGCGGCCGCACCCGCGCCGTTCACCACGACCTTCACGTCAGCGAGGCGACGGCCCGTCAGCAGGCAGGCGTTGATGAGCCCCGCGGCGCAGATGATCGCGGTGCCATGCTGGTCGTCGTGGAAGACCGGGATGTTCATCCGCTCGCGCAACGACTGCTCGATGATGAAGCATTCGGGTGCCTTGATGTCTTCGAGGTTGATGCCGCCGAAGCTGGGTTCGAGCAGCGCGACCGCGTTGACGAAGGCGTCGACGTCTTCGGTGGCGAGCTCTAGGTCGATCGAGTCCACGTCGGCGAAGCGCTTGAACAGCACCGCCTTGCCTTCCATCACCGGCTTGGACGCGAGCGCGCCGAGATTGCCGAGCCCCAGGATCGCGGTACCGTTGGAGATCACCGCGACGAGATTGCCCTTGGCGGTGTAATCGTACGCGGTCGCCGGATCGTCGGCGATCGCGCGCACCGGCACCGCGACGCCGGGCGAATAAGCCAGCGCCAGGTCGCGCTGCGTCGCCATCGGTTTGGAGGCGATGATCTCGATCTTGCCCGGCCGGCCTTCCGAATGGAACAGCAGCGCCTCGCGCTCCGAGAACTGGACGTTGGTGACGGCTTCAGCTTCGGTGCGGGGATCGGTCATGCGCGTGCCCTTACGGAAAGCTGCGCGCCATGTGAACCGTTACCATGCGCCGGTTGTGTGACGTTCGTGGTCCAGCAGGAAGCGCTTCGCCGCCAGTCCGCCCGCGAAGCCGGTCAGCGCGCCGCTCGCGCCCACGACGCGGTGGCACGGTGCGACGATCGACAGGGGATTTCGCCCGTTCGCCGCGCCGACCGCGCGCGTCGCTGTCGGGCGTCCGATCGCGCGCGCGATCTCGGCGTAGCTGCGCGTCTCGCCGAACGGAATGTCGGCGAGCGCCAGCCACACGTCGCGCTGAAACGCGGTGCCGTGCGGGGCGAGCGGCAGGTCGAAGCGGGTGCGCGTGCCCGCGAAATATTCGCGCAATTGCTTGGCCGCGGCGACGAGCACCTGATGATCGTCGCGCGTCGTCGCATCCGCCAGCCGCACGCGACCGGGCGCGTCGTCGGGCCACAGGATCGCGACCAGCCCATCGTCTGACGCGACCAATGTCAGCGAACCGATGGGTGAGGGCAGGAGCGAGCGGTAGAGCATGGCGGGCGTTCCGTGAGAGCAGGTGCCGTGTGTAGCGCGGCCGCAGTCGTTCGGACACGCCTTTCGCGCGTGCCCACGCTTCTGTATCGCGCCCGCGATGGCGAGCGTTTCCTCCACCCCGACCCCGATGATGGCGCAGTATCTGGCGCTGAAGGCGGAGGCGGCGGACTGCCTGCTGTTCTACCGGATGGGCGATTTCTTCGAGCTGTTCTTCGACGACGCGCGCGTTGCCGCGCAGGTGCTCGACATCGCCTTGACCGCGCGCGGCGAGCATGAGGGCGAGAAGATCCCGATGTGCGGCGTGCCCGTCCACGCCGCGACCGCGTATCTGCAACGCCTCATCAAGGCCGGGCACCGCGTCGCCATCGCCGAGCAGACCGAAACGCCGGAAGCAGCGCGCAAGGCACGCGGCTCGAAGGCGCTGGTCGGGCGCGCGATCGTCCGCTTCGTCACCGCGGGCACGCTGACCGAGGAAGCGCTGCTCGATGCTCGCGCGGCCAATTGGTGCGCCTGCGTAGGCGAGGTCAACGGCGCGGTCGCGATCGCCGCCGCCGACGTGTCGACCGGACGCTTCGTCGTGATCGAAACCGACGCGGGCGGCATGGGCGCCGAACTGGCGCGGCTGGGTGCGGCCGAAGTGGTAGCGTGCGAGGGCGCGGATCACCCCGCCAGCGTCTGGCGTCCGCGCGCCGACTTCGACAGCGCGAACGGCGAGGCGCGGTTGAAGCGGCTGTACGGCGTCGCGACGCTCGACGGCTTCGGCCAGTTCTCGCGCGCCGCGCTGTCGGCGGCGGGGGCGCTGGTCGCCTATCTGGAGCATAATGCAAAGGGCGCGCTGCCCTTCCTGCGCCCGCCGACGCTGGAAGCCGCCGCCGAGACGATGGCGATCGACGCGGCGACGCGCGAGAGCCTGGAGCTGACCTGCACGATCGCGGGACAGCGCAAGGGCAGCCTGCTCGACGCGGTGGACCGCACGGTGACGGGCGCGGGCGCGCGCCTGCTGGGCGAGGACATCGCCGCGCCGCTGATGGACTTGGGCGCGATCGAGGCGCGGCAGGCGCTGGTCGCGCTGTTCCACGACGATGATGGCTTGCGCGAACGGTTGCGCGCGAGCCTGCGCGCGCTGCCCGATATCGGGCGGGCGCTGGGGCGGCTGGCGGCGGGGCGGGGTGGCCCGCGCGATCTCGGGCAGTTGCGCGACGGGCTCGGCGGTGCGTGGCACTTGGCCGAGCTGCTCGGCAAGGTCGAGCCGGCACCGGCGCTGCTCGCCGAAACCCTACCGCGCCTGCGCGGGCACGGTGCGCTGATCGACCTGCTCAAGCGCGCATTGGTGCCGGCACCGCCGATCGAGGCGAGCGACGGCGGCTATATCGCAGCGGGCTATGACGCGGCGCTCGACGAATTGCGCGACGCGGGCGCGGGCGGGCGGCGCGCGATCGCCGCGCTGGAGGCCAAATACCGCGCCGACACGGGTGTCGCGGCGCTCAAGATCAAGCACAACGGCGTGCTCGGCTATCATATCGAGGTGCCCGCGCGCGCCGCCGACCCGCTGATGCGCGCCGATTCGGGCTTCACGCACCGACAGACGATGGCGGGCGCGATCCGCTTCAACGCGCCCGAACTGCACGAGGTCGCTTCGCGCGTGACGCAGGCCGGCGCGCACGCGCTGACCGCCGAGGCCGCGCACCTGGAGGAACTGACGCAGACCGCGCTCGCCGCGCGCGAGGGGGTAGCCGCCACTGCCGACGCACTCGCCCGGCTCGACGTGGCAGCCGGGCTCGCCGAGCGGGCGGCGGAGGGGCATTGGACCAGGCCCAAACTGGTCGAGCAGGCGTGTTTCGAGATAACGGGCGGGCGCCACCCGGTGGTCGAGAGCGCGCTGGCGAGATCGGGCGATCGCTTCGTTGCCAACGACTGCCGCCTGTCGGAGACTAATCGCCTGTGGCTGGTGACCGGCCCCAACATGGGCGGCAAGTCGACCTTCCTGCGCCAGAACGCGCTGATCGCGGTGCTCGCGCAGGCCGGCAGCTACGTGCCCGCGTCGGCCGCGACGATCGGGCTGGTCGACCGGCTGTTCAGCCGCGTCGGCGCGTCGGACAATCTCGCGCGCGGGCGCTCGACCTTCATGGTCGAGATGGTCGAAACCGCCGCGATCCTGGCGCAGGCTTCCCCGCGCAGCTTCGTCATCCTCGACGAGGTCGGGCGCGGTACCTCGACCTATGACGGGCTCGCGATCGCCTGGGCGGTGGTGGAGGCGATCCACGAGGAGAACCGCTGCCGCTGCCTGTTCGCGACGCATTATCACGAGCTGACCAGGCTCGCCGAACGCTGCGACGCGCTGAGCCTCCACCACGTCCGCGCGCGCGAGTGGAAGGGCGATCTGGTGCTGCTGCACGAGGTGGCGGACGGGCCGGCGGACCGCAGCTACGGCCTGGCGGTCGCGCGGCTCGCCGGCATGTCGCCGGGCACGGTCGCACGTGCCAAGTCGGTGCTCGCCAAACTGGAGGCGGGGCGCGCCAAGACCGGCGGGCTCGCCGCGGGCCTCGACGACCTGCCGCTGTTCGCCGCCGCCGCGCAGGCCGAGGAAGCGCAGTGCGACGCGATCCGCGCCGAGGTCGAGGCGATCGACGTCGACGCGTTGACACCGCGCGAGGCGCTCGACACGCTGTATCGGTTGAAGGCGCTCGCGCGGGAAGGATGAGGCGATGTGGTGGCTGGCGGTGATGGCGCAGGCGATGGCACCGGTCATGTCGACACCGCCGCGCACGCATCACTCGTCGGAGGCGCTGATGCTCGCGCGTCGGCTGGCGCAGACGGGCACGCTCACGACCATCATACCCTTGATGGTCGAGAAGGACCTGAGCGATCTCGTGGCCGAGGACAAGACGCTGACCCCGGCTGAGCGGGCGCAGGTGCAGGCAAAGGGACGCGAGCTCGCGCGCGCGAAAACCGCCGAACTGATCGAGCGCATGGCGGCGGGTTATGCCGCGCGGCTGTCGCTCGCCGATCTTCGCCAACTGGCCGCGGCGGCCGCGAGCCCGGCGGCGGCGCGCAAGCGCGCGGCCGACCTGCCGATCACGCTTTCGACGATGCAGGCGATCGGGCCGTTCGACCTGAAAAAGCAGACGGCGGCGGCGACCTGCGCCGCCTACCGGCTGTTGTGCGCGCGCGATTGAGGACCGGAATCGGAGGTGACGCGGCAGGGCGTCACCGCGCATAAGCGCACCATGCGCCGAACTTTCGAGCAATTGCCCAACCGCCGCGCGATCGTCGACCGCCGCGCGCTCGCCGACGCACTCGCCGCACTGGACGAGGGCACTCACGCCCAGCTTCGCCGCGGCGCGACCGCGATCCTCAAGGCCGCGCTAGACGCCGGACGCGCCGAGATCGCGCGGCGCTTGTCGGAGCATCCGTCGCGCGGGCTGGAAGCAGCGAACGCACAGGCGTATCTGGTCGACCAGATCATCGTCACGCTGGCCGATTTCACCACCGCGCGGCTTTATCCCTTGAGCAACCCGACCGCGTCGGAGCGGCTGCTGCTGATTGCGGTCGGCGGCTACGGGCGCGGTGAGATGGCGCCGTTCAGCGACGTCGACCTCGGCTTCGTCACGCCCTGGAAACAGACACCCTGGGCCGAGCAGGCGATCGAATCGATGCTCTACGCGCTATGGGACCTGGGATTGAAGGTCGGCCATTCGAGCCGTTCGCTCGACGATATGGTGCGCCAGGCGAAAGCCGACGTGACGGTGCGCACCGCGCTGCTGGAGGCGCGTTACCTGTGGGGCGACGAGGCGCTGTACGAGGAAGCGGCCGAGCGTTTCGATCAGGAGGTGCGTAGCGGCACCGAACGGCAGTTCGTCGCCGACAAGCTAGCCGAGCGCAACGCGCGCCACGTGCGGATGGGCGACACGCGCTACGTGGTCGAACCCAATGTGAAGGAAGGGAAGGGCGGCCTGCGCGACCTGCACGCGCTCTTCTGGATCGGCAAATACGCCTACAAGGTGCGCAGTTCGCGCGAGTTGAAGGACGCCGGCTTGTTCACGCCGGAGGAATATCGCCTGTTCCACCGCGCCGACAATTTCCTCTGGGCGGTGCGCTGCCACCTCCATCTGATCGCGGGCCGGGCCGAGGACCGGCTGACCTTCGACTATCAGCGCGAGATCGCGGGCCGGATGCATTACGCCGATCGCCCGGGCAAATCCGCGGTCGAGCGGTTCATGCAATTCTATTTCCTGCAGGCGAAGACCGTCGGCTCGCTCACCGGTCTGTTCCTCGCGCACCTGGAGGAGCGCTACAATCGGCGGCACAGCGGCGAGCGGATCAAGCGGCTGCTGCGCTCCCCGCGCAAGCTGAACGGCTTCACCGTCGATCGCGGGCGGCTGGCGATACCGAGCGACGACTTCTTCGCGATCGATCCCGTCCGGCTGATCGAGGCGTTCGCGCTCGCCGCGCAGACGCAGATGGAGATCCATCCGCTCGCGCTACGCTGCGCGACGCGCGACGCGAAGCTCGCCGCTTCGGTCCGGCGCGATCCCCGCGCCAACGCGCTGTTCCTCGACGTGCTGACAAGCCGCAACGACCCCGAGCTGGTGCTGCGCTGGATGAACGAAACCGGTGTGCTGGGGCGCTTCCTGCCCGATTTCGCGCGCGTGGTCGCGCAGATGCAGTTTGACATGTACCACCATTATACGGTCGACGAGCATACGATCCGCGCCGTCGGTTTGCTCAGCCGGATTGAGCAGGGCGCGCTCAAGGACGACCACCCGCTCGCCAGTGCGGTGATGGAGCAGGTCGTGTCGCGGCGCGTGCTCTACGTCGCGGTGCTGCTGCACGATATCGCCAAGGGGCGCGGCGGCGACCATTCGGTGCTGGGAGCCGAGGTCGCACTGCGCGTCGGCCCGCGGCTGGGGCTGACGCGCGCGGAAACCGAGACGGTGGCGTGGCTGGTCCGCCACCACCTGCTAATGTCGGCGACCGCGTTCAAGCGCGACCTGTCGGACTTCAAGACGATCCTCGATTTCGCCGCCACGGTGCAGAGCGTCGAGCGGCTGCGCCTGCTGCTGGTGCTGACCACCGTCGACATCCGCGCGGTCGGACCCGGCACGTGGAACGGGTGGAAGGGGCAGTTGCTCGCCGACCTGTACGACGGTGCGGAAGAGGTGCTCAGGCTCGGCCACAAGCAGAAGGGGCGCGCCGAGCGGATCGCCGCCAAGCAGCAGGCGTTGCAGGAAGCGACCGGCTGGGACGAGCCGACCATGGCCGCGTACGTCCGCCGCCTGCCCGAGCCGTACTGGATCGCCGAACCCGCCGATGTGCTCGCCGCCAATGCCGAGGTGGTGCGCGCCGCGGGCGACGCGCCCTTGTCGATCGCGGCACAGGTCTATCCCGAACGCGGCGCGACGCTCGTCACCGTCTATGCGACCGATCACCCGGGGCTGTTCTTCCGCATCGCCGGCGCGATCAACGTCGCGGGCGGCAACATCATCGACGCGCGCATCCACACGACGCGCGACGGCATGGCGCTCGACAATTTCCTGGTGCAGGACCCGCTCGGCCGCCCATTCGACGAGGCCGAGCAGTTGCAGCGCATCCGCGTGACGATCGAGGATGCGCTGGCGGGCCGCGTGCGGCTGACCGACCGGTTGAAGGCGAAGCCGCTGCCGCGCCTGCGCGCCGACGCCTTCGCGATCGAGCCCGACGTGCTGGTCGACAACAAGGCGTCGAACCGCTTCACCGTGGTGGAGGTCGCCGCGCGCGATCGCCCGGCGCTGCTCAACCAGCTCGCGCACGCGCTGTTCCAGTCAAAGGTGACGATCCATTCCGCGCACGTCTCAACCTATGGCGAGCGCGCGGTGGACACCTTCTACCTGACGGACCTGACCGGCGACAAGATCGCGCTGCCGTCCAAGGTGCGCAGCATCGAGCGCCGATTGCTCGCGGCGGCGGCGGGGAAGGCGGTGGAGGAAGTGGCTTAGGCCTTCGTCACGTCGAGCGACACGAGAAAGGGCCGGCTCGCGGGTGCGAACCGGCCCTTTCTCGTGCCGAAAGCTCAGCCGATCAGAAGCGCGTGCGCACCGTCACGCCGTAGGTGCGCGGCTCGGCCAGGTAGGAGGTGAAGATCTGGTTGGCGGTGGCGAAGCCGCCGGTCGACCCGAATGCCTGCACCTGCGCCTGGCTGCCCGCACCCTGGAACGGCGCGTTGAAGGCGACCTGCTGGTAGTTCTTGTTGAGCAGGTTCTGCGCGAACACCTCGATCGCCCACAGATCGTCACGACCGCGCAGGCCGACGCGCGCGTTCACCACGGTGAAGCCGTCCTGCTCCTTCTCGGGGAAATTGTCCGAGCCAGTGTTATAGTCCGACGAGGTACGCTGATCGATGTAGAACAGCGCCGACATGCCGTTCGAGCCGATGTCGGGAGTCCACGATGCCGAGGTCGTGATGACGTTGCGGGGAGCAAGCGGCATCTGCGCGCCGGGCAGCAGGAACAATGCGGGGTCGAGCGGCTCACCCGAGGCCGAGCCGACGATGTTGCGGCGCACCTTGGTGTCGGCGAACGTGTAGCCCATCGTGATCGCGACCTGGCGTGCCGGATAGAAGCCCGCCTCGACCTCGACGCCCTGGCTGCGCACGCCGGTGCCGACGTCGCCGGTGCAGCGGCCGGTCGCGGCGCTGTTGTCCTTGTCGGCGCCGTTCAGGCTGTCCTTGCAGCTCCCCAGGTTCTGCACGATGAAGTTCGTGCCGTTGAACGTGTTGAGCTGGAAGTTGGTGAAGTCCGACCGGAAGCCCGCCAGGTTGAAGGTGAACTGGCGCGACGAGTACTTCAGGCCAACTTCGTAGGCGTTGACCGTTTCCGGATCGAAGCGCAGCGCAGCGGCATTGGGCGCGAGCGTCGTCTGCGGCAGATAGGCGAGGCCCAGGTCGGAGCGATCGAGGTTGTAGCCGCCCGCCTTGAACCCGCGCGAATAGCTCGCATAGGTCATCAGGCGATCGACCGGCTTCCACGACAGCACCGCGGTGCCAGTAAACTCGTCGTTGTTGAACTTGTCGCTGATCGACTTGCCGTTCAGCGTCGAGCTCGAGTTACCGGTGCAGCTGAGCGTCAGAATGCCCGCGACCGTCGAGGCGAGCTGCGGGTTGGCGAGCAGCGGCGCGAGGTTGTTCAGCTGCTGCGCGCAGACGACGTTGTCGTTGGTGAAGCTGGCGTTCAGGTCCTTCATCTCCTTCGTCCAGCGCAGACCACCGGTCAGCGACAGCCGATCGGTAATCTTCAGGACGTTGTGGGTGAAGAAGGCGTAGCTCTCGCTCTTCTGATCGTAGATGTCGCGGCGCGCACCCAGATCGCTGATCGTCGATAGGCGGTCGATCCCGGCGAGGATCGTGCCGGTGGCGGCACCGAACGCCGGGGTCGTGCCGGGGACCAGGCCCGCCAGCACCGCGCGTCCGGCTTGGCTGAGGCAGCCCGGCTGGCGCGGCGCACGCAGCGCGGCGGCCGGATTGGCGCTCGCGATCACGCGGCAGGCAGCGAACGCGCCGTAATCGGTGCCGAAGCGCAGATTGTCCGACACGCGCAGCTTCTCGTTGCTGTAGAAGCCGCCGATCAGCCAGTTGAGCCGGTCGCCGAACGCTTCGCCGTTCAGCCGCAGTTCTTGCGTGAAGGTGCGGAAACGGCGGAAGGCGTTGCCATCGTCGGCGCGGTAGACGAGGTCGAGGTTACCGTAGTCAAAATCGCCCGCGCCGAACGACTTGTACTCGCGGTAGGCGGTGATCGAGGTCAGCGCCGCGCCGCCGAAGTTCCAGTCGATCTGCGCCGAGCCGCCGTAATCCTTGGTGATGTTCGAGTAAGCGCGGCCGCGCGTCTGCGCGATGCGGCGGTTGTACGGATCGCCCGCGCTCGGGAACACCGCGCCCAGCGACGTCATCACGTCGACGATGCGGTTGCCCGCGGGGTTGACCGCGAAATCACCCGCGACGCCCGGCGTCGGATCGATCTTCTCACGCAGGTCGACGTAAACCGCGCCGCAGCACTTCTCGTCGCGGCGGGTGTAGTCGCCGATCAGCCGGACGGAGAAGTCGCTCGACGGCTCAAGCAGCAACTGGCCGCGCACGAAATAGCGGTTGCGGTCGTTGAAGTCGGTGTTGTTGATGACGTCGCGGTAGAAGCCGTCGCGCTTGGCGTAGACACCGTCGACCCGGAAGGCGAGCAGGTCCTTGACGATCGGCCCGGTCAGCGCGCCCGCGACGCGGACGTTGTCGTAATTGCCGTAGGTCGCCTCACCATAACCGCCGAAGTCGAACGACGGCGCCTTGGTATAGATGTTGATCGCGCCCGCCGACGAATTGCGCCCAGACAGCGTACCCTGCGGCCCGCGCAGCACCTCGACGCGCTCGATCTCGCCGATGTCGTTCAGGCCCGATCCCGTACGGCTGCGATAAACGCCGTCGATGAAGGTGACGACCGAGCTTTCGAGGCCGGGATTGTCGCCGACGGTGCCGATGCCGCGGATGCGTGCCGAGGCGTTCGCTTCCGAGCCGGTCGACGACACGCTGAGCGAAGGGGCGAGCTGCGCCACGCCGCGGATATCGGTCGCCCCCGAATTCTGCAGGCTTTCCTGGTTCACCGCGTTGATCGAGATCGGCACGTCGGCGAGCCGCTCGGCGCGGCGCGTCGCGGTGACGACGATGTCGCCCGCGCCCAATTCGGCGGTCGGGCTCGTCTGATCGGCGGCGGTGTTGGTCTGGCCGTCGACCGCGGCGTTGGTGGTGACGGGGCTGGTCTGTTCCTGCGCCAGCGCCGGATACGCGGCCAGGCAGGCGACGGTGGACATAAGGGTCGCGGTGATGCGCATTGAAACAGCCTCTCCCAGAATTTTGAATATTGGGTTTGGGCCAGCTTCTATGCCGGAGATTTTACGCGTCTAGCAAAACTTACGCGTCGCGTAAGCGAAAGCGGCGCATGTGTAGCGCGCGTGCAACAGTGGGGACGGAAAATGTCAGGGGCAGCGTCGGCGCCGTGGCTGGCATGACGCTACGGAACGCACGCGGTCGAGCCGCGGGTATGGCGCGCCGGCGGTGATCCGGCCGGCGCGCGTCAACTTTATTTCGGCGACAGCACCATCAGCATCTGGCGGCCTTCCATGCGCGGATAGGCCTCGACCTTGGCGATCTCGTTGGTCGCCTCGGCCACGCGTTGCAGCACCGCCATGCCGAGCGAGCCGTGGCTCAACTCGCGACCGCGGAAGCGCATCGTGACCTTCACCTTGTCGCCTTCCTCGATGAACTCGACCACCTTCTTCATCTTGGTGTCGTAATCATGGTCGTCGATGTTCGGACGCATCTTGATCTCCTTGATCTCCTGCGTCTTCTGGCTCTTGCGCGCGGCGTTCGCCTTTTTCTGCGCCTCGTACTTGAACTTGCCGACGTCGAGGAACTTGGCGACGGGCGGGTCCGCATTGGGGGACACCTCGACCAGGTCGAGCCCGACTTCCTTGGCCTGCGCCATCGCTTCGCGCGTGTACATGACGCCGAGATTCTCGCCCTCGTGATCGATCACGCGGACCTTCTGGCTCTGGATCCACTCGTTGAAGCGAGGGCCGTTCATCGGCGGCGCCTGCATGGGGCGGCGCATCATGGGCGGACGGATAGATACTTCTCCTGTTGATTCACTTCCCCCGATATAAGCTTTCGTGCGCAAAATCGGAAGATGTTCGGCGCATTCCTTCGTGCCCGCGACCTCGCGCGTCGCGCGCGGTCGCCGACCGGCGCGCTAGAAGCTGCCGCGCAGCGTCACGCCGTAGGTGCGCGGCTCGCCCGGGAAGCCGATGAACAACTGGTTCGCGCTGCCCGCGAAGCCACCGGAGGCAGCCTGCTGGACGCTGCGAAACGTACCCGATCCTTGAGCGGGTATGTCGGAGGCGAGCTGGAAGTAGCGCTCGTCCAGCAGGTTCTGCGCCCAGATTTCGACGCCCCAGCGCTTGTTCGCGCCGTACAGGCCGACGCGCCCGTTCACGACCGCGAATGCGTCCTGCACCTTTTCGATATCGAGGTCGGAGCCGGTGTTGGTGTCGCTCTGCATCCTGACATCCAGGTAGACGAGCCCCGTCAGCCCGCGGGTGCCGATCGCGGGCGTCCAGCCGATACCCGCGGTGGTGACGACCTCGGGCGCGTTGGACAGATCGTGGTCGGGTAATTGGAACAGCACCGGCGACAGCGGTCGCCCGCCGGTGCCGACGAGATCCTGGCGGTAGCGCGTGTGCGCGTAGGTCAGCCCCAGGTTGACCGCGACATCGCGCGCAGGGCGGATAATGCCCTCCAGCTCGACGCCGGTCGAAAGCACGCCCGGACGGAGCCGGTCGGGCGCGCACGCACCCGTCGCCGCGGACGCATCGGTGTCGGCGCGGTTCAGCGGATCGCGGCACGACTGAATATTTGCGACCTCGAAGCTCGTCCCATTGTAGGTGTTGAGCTGGTAGCCGCTGAACACCTGATGGAACGCGGCGACGTTCACGTCGATGCCGCGCCCGTTCCACTTTGCGCCCAGTTCGTAGGCGGTCACCTTCTCGCTCGCATAGGCGAGGTCCGCCACTTCGGCGCGGCCGTTGCCGGGCGCGTTCGCCGCGCGCGCGAGCAGCGCGGTGCACGCCGCCGCTTGCGCCGCGGTGCCGGCCCCTGCGAAGCACGGGCGATCGAGCCCGGAGAAATCGAGATTGAACCCGCCTGCCTTGTACCCGCGCGAGGCGGAAGCGTAGAGCAGGACGCTTGTCACCGGCTTGAACCCCAGCACCGCGGTGCCGGTCCACTGCCCGTCGTCGAAGGTCGAGCCGGGCGTGCCCTGCGGAATATCGATCCCTGCGCCGTTCACCACGCAGGCGAGCCCGGCGAGCGACTGGAGCGAGGAGTTGAGCAGCGCGGGGCACAGCGTGTTGGTGGCGCGGTAATCGGCACGGACCCGCTTGTGCTCGTCGGTGTAGCGTACGCCGATGGTGGCAAACAGGCGATCGGGAACGATCGCCAGCGTGTTGTGCGTGAACAGCGCCCAATTGCGGCTGACCTGCGTGAAGTTGCCGTCGTTCGCGCCGGTGCCGACGAGCGGGGCGGCGTTCAGCTGTCGCGCAACCGCGTCATAGCCCGCGAACACGCTCGACGGCGCGGTCGAGCAGGTGGGGGAGGCGAGGTTCACCTGCCCCGCACCCGACGCGGCAAACGAAGTCGCGATGATGCAATTGGCGAAGCGGGTGTAATCCTGCCCGTAACGCTGGTCGTCGTCGACGTTCAGCTTCTCGTTGCCGTAATAACCGCCGACCAGCCAGTCGAGCCGTCCGTCGAACGCGCGCCCGGCGAGGCGGAGTTCCTGCGAGAAGTTACGGAAACGCCGGTCGAGGTCCTGCCGGTCGAGCAGGTCGAGACGGTTGAAGTCGTTGTCCTGCCCCATCCGGTTCTTGTAATCGCGCCACGCGGTGATCGACGTCAGCGTCGCGCCGCCCAAACGCCAGTTCACCTCGCCCGACACGCCCCAGTCGCGCACGTCCGACCGGTACGGCACGCCCGCGCTGGTCGAGGTGGCGAAGGCGAAGCGCTCGCCCCTGGGCGGCAGCTGGTAGTTCGCGCCGAGTGCCTGGAGCAGCGGCAGAAGCGTGTTGGCGCCGACCGCGACCGCTCCACCGGCGGGATCGGTGCGGGTCAGGTTGCGCACGGGGCCGAGCAACGTACCGTTGCAGCAATTCTCGTGACGCTCGGCATAGTCGGCGATGAGGCGCACCGACAACGCGTCGCTCGGCGCCCAGGCGAGCTGTCCGCGCATCAGCCAGCGGTCGCGGTCCTGGATGTCGGGCTCGCCCGGGGTGAGCTGGCGAATGAAGCCGTCGCGCTGCTGCCACACGCCATCGACGCGCAAGGCGGCCGTCTGCCCTACGGCCAAGTTCACCGCGCCGTCGACGCGCAGGTAATCGTAATTGCCGTAGCTGATCGAGCCATGCGCGTCCGTGCGACCGAGTTCGGGCGCGCGTGTGACGATGCTGATCGTGCCCGCGGTCGAGTTGCGCCCGAACAGTGTCCCTTGCGGCCCGCGCAGCACCTCGACGCGGTCGACCTCGCCCAATTCGGTCAGCCCGACGCCGCTGCGCGCACGATAGACGCCGTCGACGAACAGCCCGACCGAGCTTTCCAGCCCCGGATTCTCGCCGACCGTCCCGATGCCGCGGATGCGCGCGGTGAAGTTCGCCTCGCTGGTCGCACCCGACACGAGCAGCGAGGGCGCGACCTGGTCGATCCCGCGCAGGTCTACCGCGCCCGTCGCCGCGAGCGTCTCACCCGAGATCGCGGTGATCGCGATCGGCACGTCCGACAGCCGCTCGCTGCGCCGCGTCGCGGTGACGACGACGTCGCCCGGCTCGGCGGCGGCGACGGGCTGATCCCCATCCTGCCCCACTGGCGACTGCTGCGCGGCGGCGGGAAGGGCGAGCAGCAGCGCGGACGAGAGCAGGCTGGCCGCGAAGGCGGGTCGGTACATGGATGCGTTCCCTGGTGACCGCGGCATCTGTGCGCCGCTGGAGGGCGCGGCGGTTAGCGGTCGCGCAGGGAAAGTCACGCGCTTTGTTGATCCATGCGCGCCGGACCGGCGGGTGCGCGCCGCCGGTCTGGCGTGATGTCAGCGCGCCAGATCGGGCGCGCGCGCCTCCTCGGTCAGCCGCTGGGTGATGTCGGCGAGCGTGACGATCTCCTGTCCCTGGCTGCCCAGGCGGCGCACCGCGACATTGCCCTCATCCGCCTCGCGCTTGCCGACGACCAGCAAGACGGGCACCTTGGCGACCGAATGCTCGCGCACCTTGTAGTTGATCTTCTCGTTGCGCAGATCAGTCTCGACCCGCAGCCCGGCGGCGCGCAGCTCGGCTGCGACCTCCAGCGCGTAGTCGTCGGCGTCGCTGACGATCGTCGCCACCACGACCTGCACCGGCGCGAGCCACAGCGGGAAGCGCCCGGCATGATGCTCGATCAGGATGCCGATGAAGCGCTCGAACGTGCCCAGGATGGCGCGGTGG
Organism: uncultured Sphingomonas sp.; assembly: GCF_936927845.1. Taxonomy (GTDB): domain Bacteria; phylum Pseudomonadota; class Alphaproteobacteria; order Sphingomonadales; family Sphingomonadaceae; genus Sphingomonas. The sequence goes on along the minus strand of NZ_CAKZHV010000059.1, from coordinate 273,955 downwards.
AGCATGACGGGACGGTGACGGTTGCCGTCCTCGCCGACGTACGCCGCATCCAGCCGCTCGGGCAGCACGCGATCGGACTGGATCGTGCCGACCTGCCACGTCCGCCCGATCGCGTCGGTCAGATGGAACTCGAGCTTCGGCGCGTAGAAGGCGCCTTCGCCCGGCAATTCCTCGAACTTGGCCTTGATCGTGTCTGACAGGCTCGACACCTGCACCGCTTCGCGCAGCTCGGCCTCCGCCTTGTCCCACATCTCGTCGGAGCCGAAGCGCTTCTCGGGGCGCAGCGCCAGCTTCACCGCGTAATCCTCGAACCCCAGGTCACGGTACACGCTGTCGAGCAGCTCGCAGAACTTGCGCACTTCCTCGACCAACTGGTCCTCGCGCACGAAGATGTGTGCGTCGTCCTGCGTGAACTGGCGTACGCGCATGATGCCGTGCAGCGCCCCGTGCGGCTCGTTGCGATGGCAGCAGCCGAACTCCGCCATGCGGATCGGCAGATCGCGGTACGATTTGATTCCCTGCTTGAAGATCAGCACGTGCGCGGGGCAGTTCATCGGTTTGAGCGCCATCAGATCGGCGTCGCCGGTCAGGACCGCACCCTCGTCCTCGGTATTCGGAATCTCGTCGGGCACCACGAACATGTTCTCGCGGTACTTGCCCCAGTGGCCCGACTGCTCCCACTGCCGCGCGTCCATCAACTGCGGCGTCTTGACCTCGGCATAGTCGGCGGCGTCCAGCCGGCGGCGCATATAGGCCTCCATCTGCCGCCAAAGCACGAAACCCTTTGGGTGCCAGAACACCGAGCCCTGCGCCTCCGATTGGAGGTGGAACAGGTCCATCTCCTGCCCGATCTTGCGATGGTCGCGCTTGGCGGCTTCCTCCAGCATGAACAGATGCTGGTCGAGCTGCTTCTTGTTCAACCAGCCGGTGCCGTAGATGCGCGAAAGCATCGCGTTCTTCTGGTCGCCGCGCCAATAGGCGCCCGACACGCGCGTCAGCTTGAACGCGGCCGGATCGAGCTTGCCGGTCGAGGCCATGTGCGGCCCGCGGCACATGTCGAGCCACTCGCCCTGACGGTAGATCGTCAGTTCCTCACCGTCGGGCAGTTCGGCCGCCCACTCGGCCTTGAACGTCTCGCCTTGGGCGCGCCACGTCTCGATCAACTGCTCGCGCGTCCACACCTCGCGCGTGAACGGCTCGTTCTTCGCGATGATGCGGCGCATCTCCGCCTCGATCGCGGGCAGGTCGTCGTCGGTGAAGGGACGATCTTTCGCCGCGAAATCGTAGTAGAAGCCGTCGTCGGTCGCCGGGCCGAAGGTGATCTGCGTGCCCGGGAACAGATGCTGCACCGCCTCCGCCATCACGTGCGCGAGGTCGTGGCGCGCGAGTTCGAGCGCGTCGGCCTCGTCCTTCTGCGTGACGAGCGCGAGCCGCGCGTCCTGCGTCAACGGGCGGGTGATGTCGCGCAGCTCGCCGTCAACGCGCGCGGCGATCGCCGCCTTGGCGAGGCCGGGGCCGATCGAGGCGGCGATCTCGGCGGGCGTGGTGCCGGGTGCGACCTCGCGAACCGAACCGTCGGGCAGCGTGATCGAGATGGTGGTCATGGAACGATCCTGAAGAAAATTCATGTGTCGCTTATGGCGGAAGCGCGCCCGGCGGAAGAGGGCGCACGAACGTATCGGGGGCGCCGCCGGTCAGGCGCGCGCGTCGATCGACCCCGGGGTCACCGGGGCGGTGCTAGTTCGCGCGAGGAAATGACACGGCATCATCGTCGGGCAACATAGCGGCCGCGCGCGGGCGATGCCAGCCAATCGGGTCATTGGGGCGGATGCGGCGGCTTCCTATATCGGGCGCACGATGACGACTGATTTCGCGGGCAACACCCATTTCTACATCCTGATCGGCGTGCTGCTGGTCGCCTCGGTGATCGCGAGGCGGGTGCCGGTGCTGCGCACGCTTGTCTCGCTTGCGGTCTGGGCGGGGCTCGCCGGGCTGCTCTACATGGTGGTCGCGCAGCGCGAGCGGTTCGATCCGTGGATGGGACGGCTCGCCGCCGCGCTCAACATCGAGAGCCAGCAGGTCGCGGGCGAGGAAACGCGCATCCGGATGTCGCCCGACGGGCATTTCTATGTCCGCGCAACAATCGGCGGGACCGAGCGGCGGCTGCTGGTCGACAGCGGTGCGACGATCACCGCGCTGTCGCCCGACACCGCCGCTGCGGCAGGCGTCGAGGTCAAGCCGGCGCTGTTCCCGGTCGTGCTGCAGACCGCCAACGGTGCGATCCGGGCCGAGACGGGCGAGGTCAACGAACTGCGCTTCGGCAACGTGGTGGCGCGCGACCTCGCCGTTGTCGTGTCGCCCGCGTTCGGCAACATCGACGTGCTCGGCATGAACTTCCTGTCGCGGTTGAAGAGCTGGCGGGTCGAGGGCCGCACGCTGATCCTGACCCCGCATCACCCGCAGGACGCGCCCGAGGCGTGAGGATCAGGCGGGTGTCGGGTCGGCGCTGAGGCTGGTCCGCGCGGCACGTTCGCGCCCGCGCACGCCCCACAGAAGAAGCGGTACCGACAGTCCGATCGCGATCAGGTCGATGACGATCGGCTCAGCGATTGTCGGCTGCACCAGCGCAAGGTGCCCGATCGCGGTCAACAGGACCGACCCCGCGCAGACCCATCGCAGCGCCGCCGCGTCGGCAATGCGCGGATAGAGGATCGCAACCACCACTGCGGCGGCGAACGCGCTCCAGAACGCGAGCGCGAGCGGCGCTTCGGCCCCCAGCATCGCGCGCAGCCAGACCGCCCAGACGATCAGCGTCGCCGATCCCCACACGGTCATCGCCCAGGCCGCGCGCAACCGCTCGCCGCCGAGTCCGCGCCGCCGGCGCTTTTCCAGCCACAACGTGTTTCCCGTCGCGGTGATCGCGCACAGCGCCAGCCCCATCAGCATGTAGGCGAGCTCGACCGGCAGCCCGGCGAAGTTGCCGAAATGCAGGTTGTACGACGAGGCGGCGACCTGTTGCCCGATCGCGCCGTCCGACAGCCCGGCCTTGGAATGGAACACACCCGAGTGATCGAAGAAGTAGCTCTCGCCGTAGATCAGCCGGCGCGGGTGCGCGACGAGGATCTGGACATGCTGCCCCGCGGTCAACGGTTCGTGGACGATGACGTAGGTCGGCGCGGCACCCGGCACGCGCGCCTCAAGGGTACGCATCGCCGCGGCCGCGTCAGCGATGGGCGCGGGGGCGGGGTTCGACGGTGGCTCGTGGCCGAAGATGTGCGCGTAGACCTTGAGCGTGTCGCCGCCGGTATATGCCTTCGCCAGCATCGTCGTGCCGACGCTGCCGAGCCCGATGAACGCGCCGGTCAGCGCGACCGCGAGCACGAACGGCAGCGTCCACACGCCCAGCCGATTGTGCCAGTCAGCGCCCGCGAGTTGGGGGTCGTGGCGCGTGCGCAGGGAAAAGGCGTCGCGGACGATGCGCGGATGCGCCAGCACGCCCGTCGTCACCAGCGCACACAACATCACGCCCAGCGCGCCGACCAGGACCATTCCCCAGGTCATCGGCAGATGCAGATATTCGTGCATCGCGATCAGGAAGTCGGTCCAGGCGTGGCCCTCGCGCGCGACGATCCGCCCGCCCGCATCGACGTACCAGCCACCCGAGTCGGTCATCACGGTGGCGCGCGGCAGCTCGGCACTCGGCATCCGCACGTAAAGGTGCGTGGTCGCGGGCTTGCCTGCCTCGCGTGCGAGCGCCGCGGTGACCGCGGTCTGTACCGCGGCGGGCGATAGCGCGGTCATCTCCGGCGCGTCGGGTTGTTCCCAGCGTTGCCAGCGATCGTGTATCACGACCAGGGTGCCGCTCAGGCAGATGATGTAGATCAGCGCGCTGGCGAGCAGCCCGATCGCGGCGTGGCCGCCCAGAGCGCGTTTCACCAGCGTGTCGCGCGGCGAGACGGGCGGGGCGCTCACGCTGCGCCCCACAGCATCGTGCCCGCCATCGCGGCGATGAGCGGGGCCGCGACCATCTGCGACGGTCGCGCGCGGGTAAGCTGCACCGTCAGCAGCGCGGTCCAGATCACGGGTTGCAGGAACAGGGTCAGCACCACCGCGTCGCTGTCGAGCGCCGCGCCGCCGCGGATCGCGGCCTGGACACCGAACGCGAGCCATTGTGCCGCCGCAAAGGCGACGGGCACGGCCAGTGCGAACACGGCGAGGCGGCGGATGAGGTCGCGCCGGTGATGCGGGATCGAGATCGCGGGCGCCTCGCGCGGGGCACGCAGGCTGCGCGCGGGCGAGGTCCAGCCGGCGTGGAGGACGCAGGCAAGCGCCACACCCATGCCGGTGACGACGCCGACCGCCAGCCCCCAGGCGCCGTCCTGCCACGCCAATGCCGTGAGCGCCACGAGCGCCAGCGCCCAGCCGAGCAGCGCTAGTCCGCGCGCGCCGTTCCAGCCGATGCGGACGAGCGTCAGCGCAGCAACGACGGCGAGCAGCGCGATCGCGGTCACCGCGTGCGTCCCGCGGTCGGCTCGGTTGTGCGCACCATCCACTCGCTCCACCAACGCGCCCGACGGCGCCTCGTCAGGACGCTATAGCGGGCGCGCTATTGCAAATCAATCGCACGTGTTGACCGGTTAGTGGCCACCCTCGATCCAGCCGATCCCGGCCTCGCCGAGCGCGATCGCGAGCGCTGCTTCGAGCTCGAGCGCTTCCCACCGCTCGACCGGGTTCAGGTGCGCGACGAGGTCGGGCAGCAGTTGCACCCCGAACCGCTTCACCGCGCCGCTCGCCTTGTACCCGGCCTTGTGCTGGTCGAACCGCCAGTCGGGGTCGCGCGCGGTCTGCCCGACATAGATGCCCCACGCGACCCGTCGCGCCGGATTGTGGAGCAGGATCAGGTAGACCGAATAACCCGCGCGTGCGCTGCCGCGCGTCGTCGCACGGAAGGTCGCGGCCGTGCGCGTCGCGCGCGCGATCACCTCTTCACCCGAAAGCGGCATCGTCATCGCGCGTCAGTCGTCCAGCACGATCCACGTCGGCGCGTGGTCGCTCGCGTGCGGCCAGCCGCGGACGTGCCGGTCGACCCCGGCGGCGGAGAGCCTGGGCGCGAGCGCGGGGCTGAGCAGCAGATGGTCGATCCGCAGCCCCGCGTCGCGCGCGTACGCGTCGCGCAGGTAATCCCAGAAGGTGTAGAGCGTGGCATCGGGGTGCAGATGCCGCAGCGCGTCGGTCCAGCCCTGCGCCGTCAGCCGCGCAAAGGCCGCACGGACCTCGGGCGCGAACAGCGCGTCGTCGACCCAGCGCTCGGGCTTGTAGACGTCGCGCGGCGTCGGCATCACGTTGAAGTCGCCCGCCAGCACCACCGGCGCACCGCTATCAATCAGGAAACGCGCCCGCGTGATCAGCGCGTCGAACCAGGCGAGCTTATAGTCGAAGCGTGCGCCGGGGCGCGGATTGCCATTGGGTAGGTACAGTGTGGCGACGATCACGCCGTTCACCGCGGCCTCGAGGTAGCGGCGCTGCGCCGGATCGGGATCGTCGGGCAGACCGGTGTGCGTCGGATGGATCGCGCCGACGCGGCTGAGGATCGCGACGCCGTTCCAGCGCGGCTGGCCGAGCCACGCCGCCTCATAGCCCGCGCTGCGCAACGCTGCGGCCGGGAACTTCCCCTGCGGCGCTTTAAGTTCCTGCAGGCAGACGATATCGGGGCTCGCCTCCGCCAGCCAGCCCAGCAGCACGGCCAGACGGCCGTTGACGCCGTTGACGTTGAAGGTCGCGATCTTCACGCGCTGTGCCCGGCCATTAAGCAGTTAGACGTTCGGTGTTGCTGGTATGTTCCGCATATACGCGGCCAAATGACGAGGAACCAACCCGCGCCACGGCCGTCCAAGCGATCATGGACGCTGCCATCATCCAATTGGGGCTGGTCGAGGACGAGACGATCCAGCTCGACGCCGCTGCCCTCGAACTCGCCGCGCTCGACCATCCCGGGGTCGATCTAGACCCTTATGTCGAGCTGCTGACCGTGATCACCGAGCGGATCGCCGCGCTCGCCGACATCGCGCCGTCCGCCAGCGCGCAGGGCGCGGCGCTGGCCGAGGTGATCGCGGGCGAATACGGCTTCTCGGGCGACCGCGAGAATTACGACGATCCGGACAACGCCGATCTGATCCGCGTCATCGACCGGCGGCGGGGCATGCCGATCAGCCTCGCGATCCTGTTCGTTGCGGCGGCGCGGCGCGTCGGGTGGAGCGCCGACGTGCTCAACACGCCCGGGCATGTGCTGGCGCAGATCGGCCCGCCGACCGCGCCGGTGCTGATCGACCCGTTCAACGACGGGCAGGAGATGAGCCAGGAGGGGCTGTCCGCCTTGCTCAAGCAGATGCTCGGACCCGGCGCCGTGCCGCGCGGCGACCATGTCGCGGCGATGGCGAACCGCGACGTGCTCGTCCGCCTGCTGATCAACCAGGCGACCCGTGCCGAGCGCGCGGGTGATGCTGCGCGCGCGCTGACGTTGTTCGAGCGGATGACGACCTTCGCGCCCGGCAATCCGCACGTGTGGTGGGAATATGCGCGCCTGTCGCTGATGCGCGGCAATATCGCCGCGGCGCGCGCGAGCCTGGGGTCGATGCTGGAGGTGACGCGCGACGCGGCGACGCGGGTCAGGATCGCCGCTGCGCTCGATTCGCTCGCGGGAACCTAGTCGTTCGCCAGTGCCGCGGCGACCGCGTCCTCGCTGAGCTTGAATGCGTGCGCGAGTGCGGCGACTGAGGCGCCGCGGCGATGGAGCAGCCGCAGACGATCGAGGTCGAGCTCGGTCGCGTAATGCCGCGTGTCGCGTTCCTCGGTCGCGTGGCCGGTGCGCGCGAGCGAGCCGGTGCTGCTGCGCCGCTTGGGCCGCGCATCGCGCGCGTCTGCCGCCGCGGCGCGGCGCTGTTCCTCCTCGGCGCGGCGCTGCTCGCGTTGCCGTTCGCGTAGCTGCGCCTGCGCGTCACGCGCGGCGGCGCGCGCCTCGGTTCGCGCCTCGGCCGCCGCGATCCGCTCGGCCACGCGGCGCGCGTGCGCCTCGCCGCGCTGCGCCTCGCGCTCGTCGCGGCTGCCGGTAAGCGGTGCCGCCGCCGGCTTGCCCCAGGAACTGTGCATCTTTCCTCGTTCAACCAGATCAGATCGTGCGCAGCGCGCGCGCCGGCCGCACGCGCATGATCGGCCACGCACCCGCCACGCCGATCAACACCGTCGCCCCCAGTCCCGCGACCAAAGTGACCGCGACCGCCAGGGGATCGGGTGCCCAAGGAAAGTCGAACATCCGCGTCACCACGTACCACGCGCCCGACAGCCCGATCAGCAGCGCAACACCCGCGACTACTGCGCCCAGCAGCGCGTACTCGATCAGTTGCGCCGCGATCAACTGCGCGCGCGTCGCGCCCAGCATCCTCAGCACGACCGCGTCATAGGTCCGCGCCTCGCGTGCCGCCGCGATCGCGCCGACCAGCACCGCGATTCCCGCCGCCACCGCGACGCCGGCTGCCGCCGCGATCGCCAGCGCGACCTGCCCGATGAGGTCGCGCACCAGCGACAGCACGCCGCGTACCTCGATCGCCGTTGACGACGGAAACGGCGCGAGCAGCGCCGCGTTGATCGCGCTCGTCCGCCCGCTCGGCGCGTCGATCGTCGCGGCCAGATTGTGCGGCACGTCCGCCAGCGTGCCCGGAGAGAACACCAGCACGAAGTTGAACCCGAGCGTATCCCACTGGATGCGGCGGAACGAGGCGATGCGCGCGCTCCGCTCGACCCCCAGCACGCTGATCGTCAGCGGATCGCCGATGGTGAGATCGAGCGCTTTTGCCAGCCGCTCGTCGACCGAGACGAGCGGGGGGCCGGCATAGCGGCGCGGCCACCACCGGCCGGCGGTGATCGTGCTGCCCGCGGGCAGCGTGTCGGCGTAGGTCAGCCCGCGCTCGCCGCGCAGCGCCCAGGCGCCCTCGGGCAATTGCTTCAGATCGGCGACGCGCGTGCGGCCATAGGCGGTGATGGTCCCGCGCAACAGCGGCACGGTTGTCACCGCCGCGCCGGGGGCGACGCGTGCGACGATGCGGCGGAACTCGGCCGCACGGTCGCGCGGGACGTCGAGCACGAACAGCGCGGGTGCGCGCGCCGGCACCGTGGTCGCGATCGCCGCGTCGATGCTGGTGCGGATCGCGGTCAGCAGCACGAACAGCGTCAAGCCCAGGCCGAGCGCCACCACCAGCGCCTCGGTGCGCGCGCCGGGCCGGTGCAGCGCGGCGAGCGCGAGCCGCGGCAGCGGACGCCGTGGTGCTGGCAGGCGGCGTGCCGCGACGCGAACGGCCCGGCCAAGCGCGGCGAGCAGCAGCAGCGTCGCGGCGAGCGCGCCCAGGAACCCGGCGGCGAGCGCGGGCTGCGCCGAGGTGCCGATCGCGAGCGCGACCGCCGCACCGCCCGCCGCCAGCGCCACCAGCCGCGCGCGCCACGGGGCTGCGCGGAGCGGCGCAAGCGCGCCGCGCAGCAACCCGGCGGTGGGCGTCGCGCTCGCCGCCGCGATCGGCGGCGCGGCGAAGGCGACCGCGATCAGCGCGCCGTAGAGTGCGGCGCGCGCGAACGGCCATGGCGCGATCGCCAACCCGACCTCGACCGGCAGCACGCGGCCGAGCGCTTCGGCGAGCAGCGGGATCGCCGCGGCGCCTGCCGCCAGCCCCGCCGCCACGCCGATGACCGTCGCGACCCCGATCTCAGCCACGTAGATGCGCGCGATGTCGCCGCCGGTCGCGCCCAGCGTCTTCAACGTCGCGATCCCGCCGCGCCGCGCGCTCAGGAACGAAGACACGCCGCCGCCGACGCCGATCCCCGCAATCGCGAGCGCGGCGAGGCCGACCAGCGTCAGGAACTCGCCCATGCGATCGATGAAGCGCGACGCGCCGGGCGAGGCGCGGTCGCGCGTCTTCGTCTCCCACCCGCCGGCGGGAAAGGCGCGCATGACCCGCGCCGCGATCGCGTCGGGGCTGGTGCTGGCCGGCAGACGAACGCGGTAGCGCGTGTCGTAGAGGCTGCCCGGCTGAACCAGGTTGGTCCGCTCGAGCGTCGCGATCGACACAAGCACGACGGGGCCGAGCGTGAAGCCCTCGCCCAGCCGATCGGGTTCGTCGGCGATGACGCCGTCGACGCGGACCGTCGCGCTGCCGAACCCGATCGTCGCGCCGCGCCTGAGCCCGAGCCGGCTGGCGAGGGCGGGTGCGATCCACGCTGCATCCGCGGGCGGCCGCGTCGCGCGGCGCCCGTCGGCCAGCCGGACCTGCCCGTAGAGCGGGTAGGCATCGTCCACCGCCTTCAACTGGATCGGCGCGCCGCCGGATGGGGTGACCGCGTTCGCCTGCATCCGGATCGTCTCGGACACGTGTCCCGCCGCCGCGAACAGCGCGCGTTCGTCGGCGCTCGCGCGCCGCTGCGAGACGGAGAATTCGACGTCGCCGCCAAGAATCGTCGCGCCGCGTGCCGCCAGCTCGTCGCCGACCGCCGCCGCCAGTCCGCCGATCGCGGCAAGCGCGGCGACGCCGAGGAACAGGCACGCGACCAGGATGCGCAGCCCGCGAAAGCGCCAGTCGAGCTCGCGCCGCGCGACGCCCCACGCGAAGCGCCAGCCGCTCACGCGATCCGCCCGTCGGCGAGCGTCACCGTGCGGTCGCAGCGCGCGGCGAGCGCGTGGTCATGGGTGATCACCACCAGCGTCGCGCCCAATGCCGCCTGCCGCGCGAACAGCAGATCCATCACCGCGGCACCCGTCGCGGTATCCAGATTGCCGGTCGGCTCGTCGGCGAACACGATCGGCGGCCGCGGCGCGAGTGCGCGCGCGATCGCGACCCGCTGCTGCTCGCCGCCCGACATTTGCGCGGGATAATGGTCGAGCCGGTGCGCGAGCCCGACCGCGGCCAACTCGTCGCTCGCGCGGTTCCACGCCTCGGCATTGCCCGCAAGTTCGAGCGGCACCGCGACATTCTCGCGCGCGGTCATCGTGGTAAGCAGGTGAAAGGCCTGCAACACGATCCCGATCCGCCCGCGCCGCGCGCGTGCCAGCTCGTCCTCGCCGAGCGCGCTGAAATTGAGCCCGTCGATCGTTACGCTGCCACCGCTCGCGCGCTCCAGCCCGGTCAGCACCGCCATCAGCGACGATTTGCCCGAACCCGATGCTCCCAGCAGCGCGACGCTCTCGCCTCGTGCCACCCGCAGGGAGATGCCGCGCAGCACCGGCGTCTCGCCCAGCGTCAAGGTGACATCGCGCGCGTCGATCACCATAGGAGGCGTGTCGGTATCGGTCGCCATGAGGAAAACGCCCTTGTTCTCAGCCAAGTCGGTGACGCGCATCGCGGCCGTTATGCTCGCCGCCATGTCGGTGGCGGGTTGCGAGCGTCAAGCCTCCACCCCCGCGCCGGTCGCCAACGTGATGACGAACGACGCGACCGCGGCGGCCCCGGCCGAGGTCGCGCGTCCGCAAGGGCCCGAGCGCGTGGTGCTCGCGTTCGGCGACAGCCTGTACGCGGGCTACGGGCTGGAGCGCGGGCAGAGCCTGCCCGACGCGATCCAGGCGCGCCTGCGCCGCGCCGGCATCAACGCGACGATCGTCAACGCGGCCGTGTCGGGTGACACCACCGCGGCGGGGCGGCAGCGGCTTTCCTTCGTGCTCGACCAGCAGAAACGCGCGCCCGACCTCGTGATGCTGGGGCTCGGCGGCAACGACGTGCTGCGGCAGATTTCGCCCGCGGAAACGCGCGCGAACATGGTCGCGATGCTGGACGAGTTGAAACGTCGCAAGCTGCCGGTGCTGCTGACGGGCATGCGCGCGCCGCCGAACCTCGGCCCCGACTACGTTGCCGCGTTCGACGCGATCTGGCCCGATCTCGCCCGCCGCTACGACGACGCGCTCTACCCGTTCATTCTCGACGGTGTGATCGGGAACCCCGCATTGATGCAGGGCGACCGCGTTCATCCGAATGCGCGCGGGGTGGAGCGCATCGCCGACCGCTTGGCGCCACTGGTCGAACGGGCGCTGCCGCCCGCCCGGTGACGCGTCGGCCATTGTCGCGCCCGCCTTCGCCGTGCACTACGGGTTGGTGAGGGAAGGGACGTCATTGCGCTCGACGATCAAGGACGTGTCGGAACGCGCGGGCGTGTCGATCAAGACGGTCAGCCGCGTGCTCAACAAGGAACGCTACGTCGGCGCCGCGACCCGCGAGAAGGTCGAGGAGGCGGTACGCGCCTTGAACTTCCGCCCCAGCCTCGCCGCGCGCTCGCTCGCTGGGCGACGCAGTTTCCAGATCGGGCTGATCTGCGACAATCCCAGCCCCGCCTACGTTTACGCCATGCAGACCGGCATTCGCGACCGTTGCGAGGCCGACGGCGTCCGCATGATCGCGCAGCCGTACGATCGCAACTCGGGGAAACTGCTGGAGGAGGTCGAGGCCTTGGTCGCGACCAGTCACCTCGACGGGCTGATCCTGACCCCGCCGGTCAGCGACCACGACGACGTGCTCGATTATCTGAAGGAACGCGGCGTACGCGTGGTCCGCGTCTCGCCGGGACGCCGGCCGGAGGCGAGCGCGGCCGTCTTCATCGACAATCGCGCCGCCGCCGTCGAGTTGACGCGCCACTTGCTGTCGCTCGGGCATCGGCGCATCGGTCACATCGTCGGCCAACGCGATTTCGCGACCAGCGCGCAGCGGCATGAGGGCTATCTGGCGGCGCTGGCAGAAGGCGGGATCGCGCCCGAGCCCGAACTGATCGAGCAGGGCGACTATGATTTCGCCAGCGGCGCGCGCGCGGCCGAGGCGATGCTGTCGCTTCCCCAGCCGCCGAGCGCGATCTTCGCGGCATCGGACGACATGGCGGCGGGCGCGCTCGCCGCGGCGCATCGGCGTGGGGTCAAGGTGCCGGGCGAGGTCGCGATCGCGGGGTTCGGCGACGATCCGCTCGCGAGCTATGTCTGGCCGCCGCTCACCACCATGCGCCAGCCGGTGCGCGACCTCGCCTGGAACGCCGCCGACCTGCTGCTGACCCCCGACGAGACGTTCGAGCAGCGCGAACTGCCCCACGCGCTGATGGTGCGCGACTCGACCGGCTAGCCGATCAGAAAGCTTCTGGCGGCAGCTAGCCGATCAGGAACACCGCCGCGCCGAGTGCCAGCAGGAACGCGCACAGCGTCGATGCCGCGATTACCAGCATCGGCCGCGGCCCGGCCTCCAGCAACTGCGACAGCGGCGATCGGATCGCGGTGGCGGTGACCGCGGCGGCGAGCAACGCGGCGGCGACGCGCTCGGCGGTGCCGGTGACGATCGCGGGGATGAACCCGGTCGAGTTGATGCCCGCCAGCATGAAGAAGCCGACGACGAACCACGGCAGCCCCTGCCGCTTGCCCGACGTTTCGCCGCGCGGCAGGAACATCGCGACGATCGCGAGCACGGGGGCGAGCAGCGCGACGCGCGTCAGCTTGACGATGGCGGCGATCTGCCCGGCGGCGTCGGAATAGGAGTAACCGGCACCAAGCGCCTGCGCGACGTCGTGGATCGACGCACCGAGCAGAAACCCCGCCTTCAGGTCGCTCATGTGCAGCCAGTGCGCGACGAACGGGTACGTGACCATCGCCAAAGCGCTCAGCGCCGAGATGCCGACCAGCACCAGTGTCAGTTGCGCCTGGCTCGCGCGGCGCTCGCCCAGCGTCGTCGCCAGCGCCATCGCCGCGCTCGCGCCGCAGATCGCGACCGCGCCGCCCGCCAGCGTGCCGAATGCCGCGTCGAAGCCGAGCCGCCGACCCACCAGCACGCCGCAGCCGATCGTCACCGCGACGATGACCAGCACCGCTAACAACGCGACCGGCCCCAGCGCCACGATCTGCCCGAAGGTGACGCGCAAGCCCACCAGCACGATGCCCCAGCGCAGCAGCGAGCGTGACGCAAAGCCCAGACCCGGCGTCAGCCGCGCATCGGCCGACAGGAAATTGAGCGCCAGCCCGATCAGCAGCGACATCAGCGTCAGCGGCGCGCCATAATGGTCGGAGATGAACCCCGCCGCCAGCGTGCCCGCCGCGACGATGACGAGGCCGGGCACATGGTCGCGCCACGTCGCCTTGGGGCTGGGTTCGAGATCGCCGTACAGGTCGGCCGCCATCGGCAGGGTGCCAGAACGTGTAGCGGCCATCGTCGATCCCAGTGCTAGAGTGCACACGGGACTAGCCTAAGCGGGCACACTCTGACAACGTTGTCGTCAAGCAAATCGGGAGAGGGACATGGCGGTGGACGGCGTTGCCGGCGGAACGGCAGGCGGGGAGGGCAATCGGGCGCGGTGGGTGATCGTGGCGATGGTGTTCGTCGCGATCATGCTCAACTACGTCGATCGGCAGATTCTCGCGCTCCTGAAACCCACGCTGGAGGCCGAGTTCCGCTGGTCGGATCAGGATTACGCCAACATGGGCACCGCGTTCCAGGTCGCGACCGCGTTCGCGTTTCTGGGCACCGGCTGGTTCATCGACCGCGTGGGTCTGCGCCGCGGGTTCGGGATCGGCGTCGGCGTGTGGAGCTTGGCCGGCATGGCGCACGCGTTCGCGACCACCGTGACAGGCTTTCTCGGCGCGCGCGTGGTGCTGGGCGTCGCCGAATCGATCGGCACCCCCGCGGCGGTGAAATCGGCCGCGACCTATTTCAACCACCGCGACCGGCAGATCGCGCTCGGCATCGGCAACACCGCGCCCAACGTCGGCGCGGTGCTGACCCCGGCCCTGATCCCGCCGCTCGCGGTCGCGTTCGGATGGCAGGCGGCGTTCCTGCTCGCGGGCGGGCTCGGCCTCGTTTGGGTCGTCGTCTGGTTCGCGCTGCGCGTGCGCCCGGTCGCGCTCGACGCAGTGGAGGCGGCGCCGATCCGCTGGGGCGACATCCTGCGCAGCCGCCGAACGCTCGCGATCGCGGTCGCCAAGGTGCTGTCGGATCAGGTGTGGTTCTTCATGCTGCTGTGGCTGCCCGACCTGTTCCACCGGCTGTTCGGGTTGCAGCAGGGTACGCTCGGTTGGCCGATCGCGCTGACCTACGGCCTCGCCGCGATGGGCGCGATCAGCGGCGGCGTGCTGCCCGCACGGTTGATGGCGCGCGGGTGGAGCGTCAACGCCGCGCGCAAGATCGCGCTGCTCGTCTACGCCCTGCTGGTGACCCCGGTCCCGCTCGTCATGTCGGTCGACAGCCCGTGGTCCGCGGCGCTGCTGCTCGGGCTCGGCTTGTTCGCGCACCAGGGCTTTTCCACCAACATCTTCGGGCTCGCGACCGACGTGACGCCGGCGCGCGCGGTCGGCTCGACGATCGGCATCGCGGCCTTCTGCGGCAATCTGGGATCGATCGGGATGATCCAGTTCCAGGCCTGGGCGCTGGCGAACGGCCTGGGCTACACGCCCGCGCTGGTGATCTGCGCGACGTCGTACCTGCTCGCGCTCGGCTTCATCCAGCTGCTGATCCCGCGCATCGTGCCCGTGGAGCAGGACGGCGACGCGCCCGCGATCGTCGCACACTGACCGCCCGTACGACGCGCACGAAAAAGCCGGCGAGGGGGCGCCCTCGCCGGCTTTTCTTGTATGGGCGGTGATTAGAAGTTCACGCGCGCGTTGACGCCGTAATAGCGGTCGGCCTCGCGCGGGATGATGTAGCGGTAGCTGCCACCCGGCCCGCCCGAGGTGATCGCCGCGGCGAAGCTCTGGTCGAACAGGTTCTTGACCTGGAAGTTCAGGCGGAAGCGATCGTTCGCCTCCACGATCCCCGCCTGCACGTCGACCAGGCCATAGCCCTTGATCGTGGTCGCGTCGCGCACCGCCTGGCTCGCGTCGAGCTGCGAGAGCTGCTTTGACTGGTACGACCCTTGCGCACCCAGCGCGACGTCGATCGCGCCGCCGGTGCGGATGCGGTAATCGGCGCCGAGCGAGCCTTTCCACTTCGGCGCATAGGCGAGCGTGGTGCCGTTCGGGATCACGCCCGTGGTCACGCCGTTAGCGGGCACGCGGAACTGGTCGATATGCGCGTCGGTGTAGGCGAGACCGCCCGAAAACGACAGGTCGCGCACCGGCTGGAACAGGATGTCGAGCTCGCCGCCGCGCGTCGAGATTTGCCCCGCGTTGGTGAAGCGCGTGACCACCACGCCCTCGATCACGTCTGGGTTGTTCGCCTGGAAGTTGTAATATTTGGCGTAATAGCCCGCCAGGTTGATCACCAGCTTGCCACCGAACAAGGTGTTCTTCAGACCCACTTCGTAACTGTCGGCGGTTTCCGGCTGGATAACATTGGTGCCGGTGCCGGTCAGATTGTAGAAGATGTTGAACGCCGGTCCCTTATACCCGCGCGAATAGGTCGCGTAGGCGGTCGATTGACGTACGATATCGTATTGCAGGCCGACACGCCCCGACCAATTGTCGTTGGTCGTCTTGCCACGGAACGGCACGCCGTTTGAGGCGGGCACCGCCTGCGTCGCTGCGACGACCGGGGAGATGCCGGCGCGGACGAGGCGCACGTACTCGTTGTACACGCCCTGGTCGAAATTGGGCGAGATGCCCGGGCCCGTCAGCGCAGTCTGGCGGCTGTGGAACACGTCCAACTGGTCGGTGGTGTAACGCACCCCGACGATGCCGCGCAGCTTGTCGGTGAAGTTGAGCGTACCCTGGCCGAAGAAGGCGAGGTTCTTGAACACCGATCCGAACACCGCCGTGCCGGTCGGGCGGGTTACGGTCAGGCCCGGCGTCGAGCACGGCACCGGCACCGCCGGGGCAGGGGTGCACACCACGTCGCTGCGCGTGAAGGTTCGCGTCGTCTCCGCGCGCGAGTAGAAAGCGCCGAGCACGTAGGAGAAGAACTGGTCCGACGGGCTCGTCAGCCGCACTTCCTGCGTGATCGTGTTCGACGTCTGCGGGCCAACGTCGTGGAGCTGGTTGAACGTCGTGTACGCGCGCGGAAGCCAGTCGCCGTCGCGGATCTCGGTGTTGTCGTACTCGCGGTAGGAACCGATGTAGGTGATCGTCTGGGTGCCGAGCGTCCAGTCGGCCTGGCCCGACACGCCCCAACTCTTCTCGTCGGTGTGCGTGATCAGGTCCTGATTGATCCGCCGCGTGCGATCACCCTGCGGCGTCGGCAGCACGCCCGAGTTGATGAAGCCATTGACCTGCGCGACCGTGGTGGCGTTGGTCACGGTCGGACCGGTCCCGATCACCTCGGCGCAGCAATCGTCGTTCGACTCGCGGTAATCGCCGATGATCGTGATGGTCAGGTCGGGGGTCGGATCGGCGACGATCATCCCGCGCACGCCCCAATGGTCGTAACCGTTGACGCGGCGACCGCCGTAGGCGTTGTTGCGGATGTTGCCGTCGTAATTGCCGTAGAAGCCGGTGACGCGCGCGGCGATGCCCTCGCTCAGGGGCAAGTCGAGCGCGCCGCGGACGCGATATTCGTTGCCGTTGCCGAAATAATAGCCGCCGTCGACGAAGCCGCCGAAGTCCTTGCCCGGCCGCTTGGTGACGATGTTGATGACGCCCGCCGAGGTGTTCTTGCCGAACAACGTGCCCTGCGGCCCGCGCAGCACCTCCAGCCGATCGATGTCGATCAGGTCGCTGAACGCCTCTCCCGCCCGGCTGTACACGACGCCGTCGACGACCGTGGAGATCGACGGCTCACCCGCGATCGAGAAGGTCGAGGTGCCGACGCCGCGCAGGAACAGCGACTGATTGATCGCGGTACCCGATTTGCGAAAGTTGAGCGTCGGGACGAGATATTGCGCGCCCTCCAGGTTGACCGCGCCCTTGGCCGCAATCGCGTCGCCCGAGAGGACCGACACGGCGATCGGCACGTCCTGCAACCGCTCGGAGCGTTTCTGCGCGGTGACGATGATGTCACCCGGCTCGTTCGCCGCATCCTGCGTGCCCGTGTCGGTGCCGACATCGCCGGCCGCGGTCGCGCTGCCGGTACCCGTCGTCGTCTCGGGCGTGGTCGTCTGCGCGGCGACAGGCACCGCCATCAGCGCGAGCCACGCACTGCCCATGGTCAACATCGTCTTCATCTCTGTCCCTCCCTAAAAACCTACTCTCTCGCTGGAGAATTAGGTCAGCGTTGTCACTCAACTTTGCCTTGTGCGTCTAGAACCCCAGTTCGCTCATCTCCACGACGCGGTGCTCGCGCGCGCTGATCTCGGCGGCGGTGCCGATCGCGACCGCCATCAACCCGTCGCGCGCGGTCACCTCGACCGCGCCTTCACCGCGAACCGCCGCGTTGAAGCGCTGATGCTCGTAGAAGGTCGAGCCGTGGTGACTGCCCGCGTTCAGCGCGGTCTCGTCGACGTGGACGGTCGTGCGTTCGACCTGCTTGGGGTTCATGAACCCGACGCGCGGCGAATAGACGATCTCGCCGTCGGGGATCAGCACGTCGAGCCGCGCCTTGTCGCCGACCGCGGTGATCTCCTCCTGATTGGTCGCGCCGTCGGCGAACATCGACAGGTCGAGTATCGCGCGCACGCCGTTGGCGAAATCGACCGTCGTGTAGCTGTTGTCGAGGATGTCGGGGGTGCGGCCGTCGTAGGTTTCGTCGAGGTGGTTCACGTCCATCGACCCTGAGCAATAGACCCGCACCGCTTCCGACTGCGTGATCAGCCGCATCAGATCGAAGAAGTGGCAGCATTTCTCCACCATCGTGCCACCGGTGTTCGCGTTGAAGCGGTTCCAGTCGGCGACCTTTTCCAGAAACGGAAAGCGATGCTCGCGGATCGACAGCATCTTGAGCGCACCGATGCGCCCGCCGTGCACCTGCTGGATGAACTCGGCGGCGGGCGGCATGTAGCGATATTCCATCGCGGTCCAGAACGGGCGGCTGCTCGCTTCCGCCTGCTCGACGATCCAGCGCGCGTCAGGGATCGTGGTGGCGAGCGGCTTCTCGCATAGGATCGCCAGCCCCTCGCCGAACAAGGGCGTCAGCACGTCGCGGTGGGTGTAGTTCGGGCTGGCGACGATCACCGCGTCGACGAGGCCGCTTCTCGCGAGCTCGGCGGAGGAGGCAAAGGACTGCACACCCTCCGCGCGGCCGCCCAGCGCCTTCTTCGCCCAGCCGAGCGAGCGCTCGGTCGGATCGGCGATCGCGGTCACCACCGCACCCGGCGTGATCGCCAGGTTGTTGAGATGCTCGACCCCCATCATGCCGGTGCCGACCAGGCCGTAACGCACTTGCCCTTCCAAAGCCCTTGCTCCTCTCAACTCGTAGTTCTACGTATGACAACGATGTCTGAAATCACTCTATCGCCCGAACCACGTCCTCTCGGCAAGAGCGGATTGACTGTCAGCCCGATCGCATGGGGGATGTGGCGCTTCGCCGGCGTCTCTCCGGCGGAAGGACGCGCGCTGATCGAAGCGGCGTTCGACGCCGGGGTCACGCTGTTCGACACCGCCGACATCTACGGCTTCGACGGCAGCGGCGGCTTCGGCGATGCCGAGTCGCTGCTGGGTGAGGTGTTCGCCGAATCGCCGGGCCTACGTGACCGCATGGTGCTTGCTACCAAGGGCGGGATCACTCCGCCGGTGCCGTACAATTCGAGCGCGGCCTATCTGGCGAAGGCGCTCGACGATTCGCTGCGCCGCATGAAGGTCGATTCGGTCGATCTGTACCAGATCCACCGCCCCGACATCCTCGCGCACCCGCAGGAGGTTGCCCGCGCGCTCGACGACATGGTGTCCTCGGGCAAGGTCAAGGCGGTCGGCGTATCGAACTATACGCCTGATCAGACGCGCGTGCTCGCCTCGTTCCTGTCGGTGCCGCTCGCCTCGCAGCAGCCCGAATTCTCGCCGCTGTTCCTGGAGCCGCTCACCAACGGGCTGATCGACCAGGCGATGGAGATGGATCTCGCGGTGCTCGCCTGGTCGCCGCTCGGCGGCGGGCGGATCGGCACGCCGGGTAGCCCACGCGAACAGGCAGTGGCCGAGGCGCTCGAGACGGTGGCGGCGCGCTTCGGTGTCAGCCGCGCGGCGGCGACCTACAGCTGGATCATGGCGCATCCGGCGCGGATCATTCCGATCGTCGGCACGCAGAACACCGCGCGCATCGCCGAGCTCGCCGATGCCTTCAAGGTCAGCTGGTCGCGCCAGGATTGGTACGACGTGCTGGTCGCCGCGCGCGGCGAGCGGCTGCCGTAACCGACATACAGCAACGAATGAGAGGGGAGAGGGCGATGAGCGATACCACGCGTGGGCCGTGCGAGATTTCGTGGTTCTCGGCGCTGTGCGACGACGATTACGAGTTTCTGGGCGTGCCCGATCCGAAGCTGAAATCGTCGTGGGAGCATTGCCGCGACATCGTGCAGCAGGCGGAGACGGGCGGGTTCGACAACATCCTGCTTCCCTCGGGCTACGCGCTCGGGATCGACACCACCGCCTTCGCTGCCGCGATCGCGACGCTGACACGGGCCATCCACCTGCTGATGGCGGTGCGCGTCGGTGAAAGCTGGCCGCCGCAACTCGCGCGGCAGATCGCCACGATCGACCAGATCGCGCGCGGGCGATTGAAGATCAACATCATCTCCTCCGACCTGCCGGGTGAGAAGCTCGCCTCCGCGCCGCGCTATCAGCGGACGGTCGAGGCGATGCAGATCCTGAAGACGCTCTTGAACGGCGAGCATCTGAACCACCAGGGCGAGTTCTGGAAGCTCGACGTCGATCCCGCGGGGGTGAAGACCTTCTCAGGCAAGGCGCCGCCGCTCTATTTCGGCGGCCTGTCACCCGACGCGCGCGACGCGGCGGCGCGTGCGTGTGACGTGTATCTGATGTGGCCCGACACCAAGGAAAAGGTGGCGGAAATCATCGCCGACATGACGAAGCGCGCCGCCGACTACGGCCGCACGCTCAGGTTCGGCTACCGCGCGCACATCATCGTTCGTGACACCGAAACCGAGGCGCGCGCCTACGCCGACCGCCTGCTCTCGAAGCTCGACGCGGAGGAGGGCGCGCAGATTCGCGCCAAGTCGCTCGACGCCACCTCGATGGGCGTCGCCGCGCAGGCGGCGCTGCGCGAAGGCGCGTCGGACGACGGCTATGCCGAGGAGAATCTGTGGACCGGCGTCGGGCGCGCGCGCTCGGGCTGCGGTGCGGCGATCGTCGGCGATCCTGATCAGGTGCTCGCCAAGCTGCAGATGTACCGCGACATGGGAATCGACGCCTTCATCCTGTCGGGTTATCCCCATGCGGCGGAGGCGGACCTGTTCGCGCGTCACGTGCTGCCGCGGATCGACCACGCGCCGCTGTGAGGCGGGCAGACAAGGAACGTCGCGGTGAGTAAGCCATTGGTGGTGGGGATCGGCGGCACGATCGGCGGGCTGTCCTCGACCGAGCGCGCGCTCAGGATCGCGCTGGAAGCGGCGGGCGAGCAGGGGTTCTGCACGCGCCTGTTCGGCGGCGACGCACTCGCGCGGCTTCCGCTCTACGATCCCAAGGCGACCAGCCGGACGGACGAGGAACAGGCGTTCGTCGCCGCGGTGCGTCAGGCGTCGGCCGTGATCATCGCCAGCCCCGGCTATCACGGCAGCATCTCGGGCGTGGTCAAGAACGCGCTCGACCTGCTGGAGGAAACCGCCCGCGACGCGGAGCGGCCGTACCTCGCAGACGTGCCCGTCGGGCTGATCGCGACCGCCTATGGCTGGCAGGCGACCGGCTCGACGATCGCGGCGCTGCGCTCGATCGTCCACGCGCTGCGCGGCTGGCCAACGCCCTTTGCCGCCGCGATCAACAGCCAAGTGACCAAGTTCGACGACGAGGGCGGCGCGAGTGACGCCGCCGTGGTCGAGCAGCTACGTCTGGTCGGGCGGCAGGTCGCGCGCTTCGCGCCATTGGTGGTGCACGATGCCGCCGCGCTGGCTTAATCCGGCGCCTGACCGCCGCGAGGCGCTCGCATTGCTCGGGCTCGGCGGTGCCAGCCTGATCGGTGGGGGCCTTGCGACCGGCGCAGCGGCGCAGCAGGTCGATCTCGGCTTCGCCGGCGGCACGCGTCAGCTCGCGGGCGACTGGCCGCAGAAGGGCAGCATGATCGTGCTGCGCGAGCGCGCGCCGCTGCTGGAGACGCCGCTCTCCGCGATGGACGGCGCGGTGTTCACGCCCAACGATCGCTTCTTCGTCCGCTGGCATTATCAGGACATCCCGACCGCGGTTGATCCCGCCACCTTCCGCCTGCGCGTCGGTGGCGCGGTCCGCCGTCCGCTCGCGCTCTCGCTCGCCGACCTCTTGAAGCTGCCGCGCGTCGAGATCGCCGCCATCAACCAATGCTCGGGCAACTCACGCGCCTTGTTCAGCCCTCGCGTGCCCGGCGCGCAATGGGGTGACGGCGCGATCGGCAATGCGCTCTGGAGCGGGGTGCGCCTGCGCGACGTGCTCGACCTCGCCGGCGTCGCGCCCGGTGCGGTGAACGTGCGTGTCTCCGGGCTCGACCGCCCGCCGCCCGGCGCGCCGTGGTTCGCGAAATCGCTCGCTCTCGATCACGCGCGCGACGGTGAGGTGATGATCGCGCTCGCGATGAACGGCGCACCCTTGCCGATGCTCAACGGCTACCCGATCCGTCTGATCGTGCCGGGCTGGTATTCGACCTATTGGGTCAAGGCGCTCGACCGGATTGAGGTGCTGACGCAGCCGGACGACAATTACTGGATGGCGAAGGCGTACAAGATTCCCGCGACGCCGAACGCGGGCGTGCAGCCGGGCGCGAAGGACTTCCCGACCGTTCCGATCAACCGCATGACGCCGCGCGCCTTCTTCACCAGCGTCGACCGTGCAACGAAGGTGGTGGCGGACGATCCCTTCTACGTCCGCGGGCTCGCGATGGGCGGCGCGAGCGCGGTCGCGCGCGTCGATCTGTCGATGGATGCGGGCAAAACCTGGCACGCAGCAAGGCTCGGCCCCGATCAGGGCAAGTACGGCTTTCGGCTATGGGAGGCGACGATTGGTGGGTTGCCGCGCGGTGGCTATCGCCTGTGGGCGCGCTGCACCAACGCTGACGGACAGGCGCAGTCGATGGACGCGATCTGGAACCCCGGCGGCTATATGCGCAGCCAGATCGCCTCAATCGCGGTGACCGCGGCATGAGGGCGCTGATCCTCGCGAGCGCCGCGCTGCTCGCCGCCTGCTCGGCCGAGCCCGACGCACCAGCCACGAAGCCAAGCGGCGCGCTCCAGCCGGTCAGCATCACGCTGCCCGCGGAAACCGCCGCGCTGCCCGCAACCCCGGCGGGCGAGCTCGTCACGCAGCGCTGCACCGCGTGCCATTCCGCCGACATGATCGCGCGCCAGCCCCCGCTGACGGCCGAGAAGTGGCAGGCAACCGTCACCAAGATGCGCGAAGCCTATCACGCGCCGATCACCCCCGCGGACGAACCCGCGATCGTCGCCGCGCTCGTCACCTTGCAGGGCGCACCGCCCCCACGTTGACCACAAATATGCTGACGCCTAGCGCGCGGGCACGCCACCCAGTTCGCCGCTCGCGCGACCGTGACGGCCGTAGACCCACTCGAACAGCGGGCTCGCCATCATCGTCGTGACGATCGCCATCAGCACCAGCATCGCGAACAGCGTCGGGCCGATGATGCCTTTCTGCAGCCCGATGTTGATGATGATCAGCTCCATCAGCCCGCGCGAGTTCATCAATGCGCCGATGCCCAGCGCGGTGCGGTTGTCCTCGCCTGCCAGCCGCGCCGCCAGATAGCACGCACCACCCTTTGCCAGCACCGACGCCGCCAGGATCACCAATGCCACGGCCAGAAGCGCGGGCGAGCTGACCGTGTCCATCCGCGTGTTGAGCCCCGAATAGGTGAAGAACATCGGCAGCAGCAGCACGACGGTCAGCGGTTCGATCTTGCGGCGGATCTCCTCGGTCAGCGTGCCCCGCGGCATCACCACGCCCATGATGAACCCGCCGAAGATCGCGTGGATGCCGACGGCGTCCATCAGAAAGGCGGAGGCGCAGAAGGCGATCAGCACCACCGCCAGCAACGGCGGCGTCAACTCTCCGCTGCGCTCCACCGCGCGCGCCAGCGGGGCGAGCAACCGCGGCCCGGCGAGCAGCACCAGCGCCGCCCACGCCACCCCGCCACCGATCGCCAGGATGGCGACGCCCGCGCCGCCGCCGAACGTCGCCAGCACGATTGCGAGCACGCACCACGAACACGCATCGTCGAACGCACCAGCCGTCAGCGACAGGGTACCGAGCGCCGAGTCCGCCAACCCGCGCTCGTTGATGATCCGCGCCAGCATCGGAAACGCGGTCAGCGCGATGCACGCACCCAGGAACAACGTTGCGTTGAACGGGCTGATCCCGGCTGCAAACAGTCCCGGTACGCCCAACAGCCACGGCGTTAGCAGAATCGCGACCCCGAACGGCGCGGCGATCCCGGCGAGCGACACCACCGACGCGCTGCGTGCCTTTGATCGGAAATGGTCGAGCCTCAGCGTCGTGCCGACCAGAAACATGTAGAGCCCGACGCCGAGCTGCGCCCCGGCGTAGAGGACGTTCTTCGTTTCCTTGGGGAAGATCGCGCCTTGCAACTCGGGAGCCAATAACCCCAGCAGCGAGGGGCCGAGCAAGACGCCCGCGATCATCTCGCCCACCACCTGCGGCTGGCCGAGCGCGACGCGTCCGATCCACCCGACCACGCGACAAGCGATCAGGATAACCGCGAGCTGGAGAAAGAAGTGGATCGAGAAATCGCCCTGCGCGTAGCTGGCACTACCCGCGACGAGCGGTCCGTGCGCGTTCAACACGCCCCCCAGCGTGCGCATCAGACTATCGTACCAATCCTGCATCGTCGCGTTCCCCACCCGATGCGCGACCAACGCCAAACAGCGCGCATTTGCAAGTTGTCGCGGGTCGCAACAATGGCGGCGTTGCTGGTGCCGGCGGTCAGCCAGAGTGGTTAACCTGCATCAAACGCGTAATTTTCTCGGGAACGCGCGGGTCGAACCACGCTTTGTCGCGGCACGTCCGGTTGCGGCGACGGCCTCTGGTCGGGCCGCGCCGGACACCCGCCTTTGCCTTTTCGCGCATGGAGAAACGACATGGCCAGCTACCCCATCGACGTCGTCCAGTCGGTGTTCGTCACCGGATTGAAGAATGCGCACGGCGTCGAGCATCAGGCGCTCGCGCTGATCGATCGCCAGCTCGATCATCTGGAGAATTACCCGCAGGTCGCCGATCGCCTGCGCCTCCACCGCAGCGAAACCGAGCAGCAGATCGAGCGGCTGGAGGAAATCCTCGCGACGTTCGGCGAGACGCACTCGACGCTGAAGGACATCGGCCTGTCGATCTCAGGCAATCTCGCCGCGATCGCGCACGTCTTCGCCCCCGACGAGATACTGAAGAACACCTTCGCCAATTTCGCGTTCGAGAATTTCGAGGCGGCGAGCTACAAATCGCTCATCACGCTCGCCGACGCGGGCAGCTTCGGCAAGGCGACGCCGTTGCTCACCACCTCGCTCAACGAGGAACTCTCGATGGCGAACTGGGTCGACGAACATAATGCGGAACTGACGCTCGCCTACGTTCAGCGCCGCGCGGCGGGCGATACCGCCAGCCACTGACCACCGCCCGTCGTCCCGGCGGCAAGCGATCCAACGACGCCTCGGGCTGTACGGCTCCGGGGCGTCGCTGTAAGTAGGGCATGGCGTCGGCGCGCACCACGTCGATGGCGTCACGCATCCGAACCGGGGGGTCGTTCCAATCCGACAGATCGCTGCCTTGCCGTACCGCATCGATGTCGCGGCAGGTGGTGAGGGCGTGTGCGTGCTGCTCGTCACCTCGCGCGGCACCGGGCGCTGGGTCATCCCCAAGGGCAACATCGGCCCCGGCAGTACCTTGCCCGCCGCCGCCGCGCAGGAAGCGGAGGAGGAAGCCGGCGTGTGCGGCGCACTCTGCCCGGTGCCGCTCGGCGCCTATCGCTATCGCAAGCGGCGCGGCAGTGGCGCATCGCTGATGATCGACGTCGACGTCTTTCCGCTCGCGGTGACGCAGGAACTGCCGACGTGGAAGGAGCAGGGGGAGCGCGAGCGCCGCTGGTTCTCGCTCGCCGAGGCGGCCGAGCGCGTCGACGAACCCGACTTACGCGAACTGATCCGATCGTTCGCGCCGTCGCAGTTCCGCGTTGCAGTGCAACAATCCGGTGCTAGGGCGACCGCGAATCGGACTTCAAACCAAAAGTGGGGTACAATGTTCGCGTGGTTTCAGCGGCTGCTGCCGAAAACCGGTAATTTCTTCGAGATGTTCGAGGCGCATGCCGCGACCGTTCTCGCCGGCGCAGAGGCAACCGCGCGGCTGCTGGAGGGCGGTCCTTCCGCCAAGGAGCATATCCGCGAGATCGTCGAGCGCGAGCACGACGCCGACGCGATCACCCGCGACGTGCTGAAAACGGTGCGCGCGACCTTCCTGACGCCGTTCGACCGCGGCGCGATCACCGCATTGATCGGCGCGCTCGACGACACGATCGACGAGATGCAGGTCTTCGCCGCGGCGTGCGACCTCTACGAAGTGACCGAGTTCGAGCCCGAGATGCGCGACATGGCCGCGATCATCGTCGACGCCGCGCGCGTCACCGCGGAGGCCATACCACTGCTGCGCGACGTCGCGCGCAACGGTGATCGCCTGCACGAACTGACCGAACGCGTGGTGCGTATCGAAGGTCATGCCGACGAAATCCACGCCGCCGGCCTCAAGCGCTCGTTGCAGAAGCACGGCGCCAGCGACACGCTGCGCTTCGTGGTCGAGCGCGAGCTCTACAAGCATCTGGAGCGCATCGTCGACGCGTTCGAGGACGTCGCCGACGAGATCGACGGCATCGTCATCGATCACGCCTGACCGGCCGGCTGCGCTCAGATGCACGAACTCGCCTTTCCGCTGCTCGTCGGCCTGATCGCCGTCGCGCTCGCCTTCGACTATCTGAACGGCCTTCACGACGCCGCCAATTCGATCGCCACCGTGGTCGCGACCCGACTGCTGTCGCCGGTCAAGGCCGTGCTGTTCGCCGCGGTGTTCAACTTCGCGGCCTATTTCCTGACCATCGCCTTCCCCAGCTTGCACGCGGTGGCAGAAACGATCGGCAAGGGATTGATCGACAAGGATGTCGTTACCCCCGCGGTCATCTTCGGCGCGCTCGGCGGGGCGATGACGTGGAACGTCATCACCTGGCTACGCGGCATTCCGTCATCGAGCAGCCACGCACTCGTCGGCGGGTTGATCGGCGCAGGCGTCGCGCACGCCGGGATCGGCGGTATCCAATGGGGCGGGCTCAACAAGACCGTGCTCGCGATCGTGTTGTCGCCGCTCCTCGGCATGATCCTCGCCATGCTCGTCATGCTGCTGTCGAGCTGGGCGTTTCGCCGCTCGACCTCGGTCCAGGCCGAGCGGAGCTTTCGCGCGCTTCACCTCTTGTCGTCCGCCGCTTACTCGCTCAGCCACGGGTTGAACGACGCGCAGAAGACGATGGGGATCATCACCGTGCTGCTCTACTCGACCGGTCGCCTGTCGGGTCCGTTCGAGGTGCCGCATTGGGTCGCGATCAGCTGCTACGTCGCGATCGCGCTCGGTACGATGACGGGCGGGTGGAAGATCATTGAGACGATGGGCTCGCGCATCACCAAACTGTCGCAGCACCAGGGTTTCTCTTCTTCGCTCGCGGGATCGATCGTGCTGTTCACCGCCAGCGCGCTCGGTATCCCCGTGTCGACCACGCACACGATCACCGGCGCGATCATCGGTGCCGGCACCGCGCGCCGCGCCTCCGCGGTCCGCTGGGGCGTCGCGCAGAGCGTGGTGATCGCGTGGATCATCACCATTCCGGCCTCTGCCGCCGTCGGCGCATTGTTCTACGGCCTGACGCGCCTTTTCTGACCGGGCTGTTCTGATCCTTGCCTCGCCCGCCGTCACGCGACATGACGGCGGGCAGGGGAGGACGGGCAGATGGCCGCAGCAATGATCGACGGTGAAGAGGCGCCGAGCCACGGTGACATCCGGCTCGTCATCTCCGCCTCCGCGCTCGGCACCGTGTTCGAATGGTACGATTTCTTCATCTACGGCACGCTCGCCGCCTCGGGGATCATCGGCCGCGCCTTCTTCCCCGCGGGTAACGAGACGGTGCAGACGCTGCTCGCCTGGGCGGGCTTCGCGGTCGGCTTCGGGTTCCGCCCGCTCGGCGCTGCGCTGTTCGGCTATCTGGGCGACCGGCTCGGGCGCAAATACACCTTTCTCGTCACGATCACTTTGATGGGTATTGCAACCGCCGGCGTCGGCCTGACGCCGTCCGCCGCCTCGATCGGTTACGCCGCGCCTGCGATCGTGCTGCTCCTGCGGATCGCGCAGGGGCTGGCACTCGGCGGCGAATATGGTGGCGCGGCGATCTACGTCGCCGAACATTCGCCGCCGGGACGCTCGGGCTTCTACACCAGCTTCATCCAGGCAGGCGTCGTCGGCGGGTTCATCCTCAGCCTCGCAGTCATCCTCCTGTTCAAGGCGCTGGTGCCCGGCGCGGCGTGGGAGGCGTGGGGCTGGCGATTGCCGTTCCTGTTCTCGCTCCTGCTGCTCGCGATCTCGCTCTGGATGCGGTTGAAGTTGTCGGAGAGCCCCGTCTTCCAGCGGATGCGCGCCGCGGGTGAGCGCGCGGTCAATCCGCTGAAGGAAAGCTTCACCTATCCCGGCAACATCCGCCGCATGGTCGTCGCGCTGTTCGGGATCGCCGCCGGGCTGACCGTGATCTGGTACACCGCGATGTTCACCGTGTTGTCGTTCCTGCAGACGACGATGCGCGTCGAGGAAACCACCGCGCAGCTCATCACCGGTTTCGGCGTGCTGATGGGGACGGGCTGGTTCCTGCTGTTCGGCCACGTCAGCGACCGGGTCGGGCGCAAGAAGCCGATCGTCCTCGGCTACGTCCTGACCCTCGCGCTGCTGTTTCCGATCTTCTGGACGATCGGTGCCGCGGCCAATCCCGCCCTCGCCCGCGCGGCGCAAGCGAACCCGGTGGTCGTCGCCGGTGCCGACTGCCGCTACAGCCCGTTCGACAAGCAACAGGCGACCGCGTGCGGCAAGCTGCTCGACGCACTGTCTAAGAAGGGCGTGCCCTATACCACGCAAGCCGCCGCGCAGACCCGCGTCACGATAGGGCAGGCATTGGTCACCGACACCTCGCCGGCCGGGCTCGACGCGGCACTCGCGCGCGGCGGCTATGACCTTGCCAAGGTGAAGCCGTCGGCGGCCAACATCGCGCTGATCCTGCTCGCGATCCTTGCCATGTCGATGCTGTCGGGGATCACCTACGGTCCCGTCGCTGCCTTGCTGGCCGAGATGTTCCCGCCTGCGATCCGTTATTCGTCGCTGTCGATCCCCTACCACCTCGGCACCGGCTATTTCGGCGGCTTCCTGCCCTTCATCAGCCAGTACATCGTCGCCAAGACCGGCGATCCCTATGCCGGGCTGTGGTACACCTGGGGCGTCACGTTGCTGGC
Source organism: uncultured Sphingomonas sp. (assembly GCF_936927845.1). Lineage (GTDB taxonomy): Bacteria > Pseudomonadota > Alphaproteobacteria > Sphingomonadales > Sphingomonadaceae > Sphingomonas. The sequence continues at coordinate 245,428 of NZ_CAKZHV010000059.1, read as the reverse complement.
GCTGGTCGTCACGGTGATCGGGCTCAAGGAAACCCGCCCCACCGACGTGGACGCGCCCGACGCGGTGGCGTGATCGCGCGCGAGGGCGTAGGGGCGCGCGGATGATCGATCAGTGTTGCCCCGACTTGCCCACCGACCTGACATGAACGCGCCGCACCGCCTCGCGCTCGACGGCGCCGCCTTGACGGCCAACTGGCAAGCCCTCGCGCGTCTGAGCGGCACGGCCGCGTGCGGCGCCGCGGTCAAGGCCGACGGCTACGGCCTCGGCGCGCGCGCGGTGGTCGCGCGACTGCTCGCCGCGGGTTGTCGCGACTTCTTCGTGTCGTCGTGGAACGAGGCGCGGGCGCTCGCCGACATCGACTTGGCGAGTGCGGGCGCGACGCTGTCGGTCCTTCACGGCGTGCGCGACGAGGACATGGCGGTGGCGCGTGAACTGGGTGCACGCCCGGTGCTCAACACGCCGGCGCAGGTGCAACGCTGGTGCGATGCGGGCGGGGGGGCATGCGACGTGATGGTCGATACGGGCATGAACCGCCTGGGTATCGCCGCCGCCGACGTCGCCTCCGGATTGCTCGACGGGCTCGCGCTCGACACGCTGATGAGTCATCTCGCCTGCGCCGACGAGGCAAGCGCGATGAACGAGCGCCAGCGCGACCGCTTCGCGGCGCTCGCCGGTCGGACGCGTGCGAAGCGGATGAGCCTCGCCAATTCCGCCGGCATCACGCTTGGCGCCGACTATCATTTCGACCTGACCCGGCCCGGCCTCGCGCTCTACGGCGGCCTGCCGGTCGCCGCGCTCGGCGAAGCGATCCGTCCGGTGGTGCGGGTCGAGGCGCAGGTGCTGCAACGCCGCACCGTCGCTATGGGCGAGAGCGTCGGCTACAACGCCACCTGGATTGCGCCTGCCGAAACCGAGGTCGCGATCGTCAACCTGGGCTACGCCGACGGATATTGGCGCGGCTTCTCCGACACCGGTACCGCCTTCGCCGCGGACGCCGTGTTACCGGTGATCGGGCGCGTGTCGATGGACCTGGTCGCGCTCGACGTGAGCCACGCCAACCTGGCGGAAGGCGACTGGATCGCGTTCGACCCCGACCTGCCGCGCGCCGCCGCTGCCTCGGGCATGAGCCAATATGAGCTGGTCACGGGCCTCGGCCACCGCTTCGATCGCATCTGGCGCGACTGAGCGCGCGCGCGCATGCTGCGCAGCATCAACTGTCCCACGCTGCAACGCCGCGGACGTGTTGCAGCGCGGCAGCGGGTACGATAGCCTCGTTCAACAAGCTGAAAAGGCGAGGGCGAGGATGAAGAAACAACGTACCGACGGCACCGTCATCATCAAGAAATACGCCAATCGCCGGCTCTACAATACCGAGAGTTCGTCCTACATCACGCTCGATCACCTCGCCGCGATGACGCGCGCGGGACGCGACTTCAAGGTACTCGACGCGAAGACGGACGAGGACATCACGCACAATGTCCTGACCCAGATCATCATGGAAGAAGAGAGCCGCGGGCAGACGATGCTGCCGGTGCCGTTCCTGCGCCAATTGATCGCGCTGTACGGCGATTCCATGCAGGCGATGGTGCCAGGTTACCTCGAAGCATCGATGGATAGCTTCCACCGCAACCAGGCCGAGTTCAAGACCGCGGTCGAAGGTGCCTTTGCCGGGTCGCCCTTCGCCGAGATCGCGAAGCGCAACATGGAGATGTTCGAGGCGGCGGCGAACGCGTTCACGCCCACCGCCGCCAAGCCGGCCCCCTCGGCGTCGTCCTCGTCGTCCTCATCGACCACCAAGGACGACGAGATCGCCGCGCTCAAGGCCGAACTCGCCAAGCTGCAGGACAAGGTCGAGAAGCTGGTCCGGTGAGCAACGCCGCCGCGCCGCCCACCGGCGCGCGGCTCAGCGCGGCTTGACGAAGCGCAGCGTCATGCGGTCGCTCTCGCCGATCGCGGCATATTTCGCGCGGTCCGCGTCTCCGGCGGCATAGGTCGGCGGCAGCGTCCACACGCCTTTGGGGTAATCCGCCGTGTCCTTGGGGTTGGCGTTGACCTCGGATGATCCCGCCAGCTTGAAGCCGGCCTGCTCCGCCAGTTGGCGAACCGTTGCCACCTTCAGATAGCCGCTCTCGCGCTCGCGCGCGGTGTCGGCGGAGGCGGGCAGGCGGTGGTCGACGATCCCCAGCGTGCCGCCGGGCTTGAGCATTGTGTACCATGACTTGAACACGTTCGCGGCCGATTGCCCGCCCGCCATCGTCAGATTGTGGACGTTGCGAAAGGTGAGCACCACGTCCTGGCTGTTCGCGGGAACGGTGGATGCGCCCGTCGCCGGATCAACGGTCGCGACCGCACCGCTCGCCCCTTTGCTCGCCAGCATCTGCCGCACGCCCTCCGCCGCCTTCGCCGAGGTGACGAGCGCGGTGTAACTGCCTCCATTCGCGGGGATGCGTGCCAGGATCTGGCTGTACCAGCCGCCGCCCGGGCTGTACTCGACCACCTTCTTGGTCGGGGTTACGCCGAAGAAGGCGAGCGTTTCGACCGGATGGCGATAGCGATCGCGCGCGCGATCGGCTTCGCTGCGCGCGGGATCGGCGACCGCGCGTGCGACTGCGGGATCGGCCTTGGGCGCCGCGGCATGGACGCCGACCGCGAGGGCGAGTGTGACGGGAAGGGCGGCGAGGGTGAGGCGGCGCATGGCAACTCCTTTGATCGTGGCGCGCAGGCTGGACGAGCGATGAACGTGTTTCAAGTGGTCGCCGACGCGAGCGAGCGGCAGATCGCGAGTGGGATCGTTGCTGCGCTCTGCCTCGTCGTCGCGGTTGTCGCATCGTTTCGCGAACGTCGCCGCGCGACCCGGCACGATCCCGATGCGGTGGGCTGGGTCGACTGGACCAACGTGCAGATGCTCGCGCTCATCACACTGGCGGGTGCGCTGCTGGTGTTGGGGAAGGGTTGAGAGGGTAATGGTCGGGTGTCGCGACCTGACCGGCGGCGTGGCAGTCCGCGGTCAGTAGAAATTGGCGAGCGTCAGGCGGCGCTCGGTGCCGTTGCACAAGCGCAGCGTCACGGTGCGACCGGGCGTGCCCGCACTCCAGCGTGCAAGCGCGCTGGTCGGATAGGCGGGCGTGATCGCCTCGCCATCGATCCGGCAGATCAGATCGCCAACGCGCCACCCTGCGACGGCTGCCGGCCCGCCGCGCATGACGTGGAGCACTTTCAACCGATCGCGCGCGATGCCCAGCAACAGCCCGCTGGTCGACCGCAGCGGCGGCTTGTCGGCGTCGGGCCCGGGCAACAGCAGCATCTGCCCCGCCGCAGGGTCCAGCAGCACGCGGTAGTTCTGCAAAAATCCGGATCCTATCCGTCCGGCGACGCCGATCTTGTCGGAAAAGCCGCCGCTCGGCTCGACACGCACCTCAACGTTGCGCGCCACGGTCTTGCCGACGACCATCTGCGGCACGATCGCGACCTCGCTGACCACCGGGCCGGCGAGCCCGAAAGACACGGTTGTCGTCGTCGTGCGGCTCGGCATCCGCGCGGTGTTCCATGCGGCAGTGCCAAGCGTCACCGCCGATCCGTCACCGGTGTCGACCACCATCGGGCGCAGCTCCGCGCCGCCCAGCACGACCGAACTCACGTACACCAGCCGGTCGGGTGCGATCGTCAGCTGCGATGACGTGCCCGCGAACGGGGTACGGCCCGAGCGCAGGAAGCGGAACCGTCGTTGCGCGTAGTCGATGTCGAGCGCGTAGTCGGCGGTCAGATCGCGCCCGACCAGCAGGTCGACTGCGGTGGCGCTGCCCGTCGCAGTCGCGGGCAGGTCGGCGACCGCCAGCCCGCCGCCATCGCGCCGCAAGCCGCCGATCGCGAGCGTGCGCGTCGCCACCCAGCCCACCGGCACCGATCCGCCGATCACATCGGCCTTGGCTTGCCCCCGCACGCGCAGGTGTTGCGCCTCCGCGTAGCGCCGCGCGACCACCGAGTAACTGACGCCGGTGTCGAGAATGGCGCTGACTGGGCGGCCTTCCAGCGACATGACGAAACGGATCTGGTTGCCCGGCGTGAACTCGAACGGGATCCAGCGCTCCTCGTGATCGGCCGACAAGGCCTGCGTGCCCGCCGGCACGGCCGAGGCCGGCGCTGCGGCGAGGAGGAAAAGGGCAGCAAGAAACGACACGCCGCCCGTGTAGCGCGACGAGGCGCGCCGCGACACGGCTGATTTATGTCATGACCGGCCCGTGCCTCCGGAAGGGCACGGGCTCATGGTCAGCCGCGTTTACAGGCAGGCTTCGAGGAACGCCTGGTCGAACCCGAACTGCTTGGCCTTGTCGATCGTGTACGGGCGAAGCCCCATCGCGCGATACTCGCCGATGATCTTGCCGTCGGCGCTCTCGTCGAGATACTCGAACTTGAACAACTCCTGCGTGACGATCACCGGGCCTTCCATACCGATCACCTCGGTGATGTTGGTCACGCGGCGCGAACCGTCGCGCAGGCGCTTCACCTGGATGATCATGTCGACGCTGTCGGCGATCTGGCGGCTGATCGCTTCCTTCGGCACCTTGATGTCGGACATCATCACCATGTTCTCCATACGCGCCAGCGCCTCGCGCGGGGAGTTGGAGTGGAGCGTACACATCGAGCCGTCGTGGCCGGTGTTCATCGCCGCGAGCATGTCGAAACACTCGGACCCGCGAATTTCGCCCAGGATGATGCGGTCGGGGCGCATACGTAGCGCGTTTTTCACGAGGTCGCGGATGCTGATCTCGCCCTGACCCTCCAGGTTCGCCGGCCGCGTCTCCAGCGGCAGCCAGTGCGGCTGCTGCAGCCGAAGTTCGGCCGCATCCTCGATCGTCAGCACGCGCTCGCCCGGATCGATCATCTTGGACAAGGCATTCAGCATTGTCGTCTTGCCCGAGCCGGTACCGCCCGAGATCACGACGTTGAACCGGCACGCGCCCGCGATCTTCAGCGCGGTCGCCATCTTGGTGCTCATGCTGCCGAACCCGGCCATCATGTCGAGCGTGATCGGCTTGGCGGAGAATTTGCGGATCGAGATCGCGGTGCCCTTGAGGCTCAAGGGCGGCACGATCACGTTGACGCGGCTACCGTCCTTCAGGCGCGCGTCGGCAAGCGGGCTGGTCTGGTCGACGCGACGGCCGACCGAGTTGCAGATGCGCTGCGCGATCTGGAACAGATGCTCCTCGTCGCGGAACTGGATCTGCGCGAGCTCCAATTTGCCCTTGCGCTCGACAAAGGTCTGGTCGGGGCCGTTGACCATGATGTCGCTGATGTCGGCGTCGGCGAGCAGTTCCTCGAGCGGCCCGAGGCCCAGCAACTCGTCGACCAGCACCTTTTCCAGCGCAAACTGCTCACGCCGGTTGAGCGTGAGGCGCAGCTCGGCCAGCACCTCGCCGATGATCGGGCGGAATTCCTCTGCCAGCTCGTCCTTGCCCAGCGTCGCCGCCGCCTCGGGGTCGACGCGTTCGAGCAGACGGGGCAGCACCTGCTCCTTGATGCGGTGGATCGATGCTTCGAACCCTTCGACGCGGCTCGACCCCGATTCCGCCGACGCGGCCTGCCGGTCGGCCAGACGCTGCATCGCGTCCATCTGCAACGCTGGCACCAGCGACTGGTCGTCGCCCGCGACTGTTCCCGCCGCCTGCAAGGTGTCGAGCGGCGGAAACTGCTCGCCCGCCGGATCGGGCTTTTGAAAGCCGCCGCCCTGCATCGGCCGCGCCACGCCGAAGCCGGGCCGCGCGCCTGCGCCACCGATGTTGTTACGACGCCCGAACGCGTTCATTCACCACGATCCTTACGGTTCCTTGATGGTGAGGTAGCGCGGCAAGGCTTGCGAATTACCTAATGGGGTGTTTGGCATCACATGCAGGTGCGCATGACACCATGCGTTGGATCACGCGCATGCCTTCGCGACCTTTTACGAACATGAAAACGGGATCATCTGCCGTTCACCGTCGTTTCACCCGGCTACGCGTCCCCGGTTGTCAACGCCGGGGACCGATGCTACGCGCCCGCCAACCCTTGCGAGGTGCCGTTCGTGCGCCATCCGTTCGCTCGGGGAGAAACCCTTAGCGGCCAGCACCCTTGGACGCGGACACTGTTAGGCAAGGAATTCGGATCGCGTGGATAGTTCCAGCGGCACACATGGTAGCAGCATCCAGGCGAGCCTGGGCGGACGCTACGCCACCGCTTTGTTCGATCTCGCGGTCGATGCGCGCCAGGTGAACGAGGTCGAGCAGAGCCTGTCGCGCGTCCGCGACGCGCTCGACCAGTCGGCCGATTTCCGCGCGCTGACCTCCTCGCCGCTCGTCGCGCGCGGGGAGGCGGCCAAGGCCGTGCTCGCGACCGCCGACGAACTCGGCGTCGACCAGACCACCAAGAACTTTCTCGGCGTCCTCGCCGAAAACCGTCGCCTGGGCCAGCTGTCCGCGATCATCCGCGCCTTCCGTCAGCTCGCCGCGCGTCACCGCGGTGAGACGACGGCCGAGGTGACGAGCGCGCACCCGCTCACCGACGATCAGGTTGCCGAGTTGAAGCAGCAGCTGCGCACCCGCGTCGGCCGCGAGGTGTCGGTCGACCTGTCGGTCGACCCCGACCTGCTCGGCGGGCTCGTGGTCCGCATCGGCTCCCAGATGATCGATTCGTCGATCCGCACCCGTTTGAATGCGCTCGCCAGCGCGATGAAAGGCTGAGTAATGGACATCCGCGCCGCTGAAATCTCCCGCGTCATCAAGGACCAGATCGCCAATTTTGGCACCGAGGCCCAGGTCAGCGAGACCGGCCAGGTGCTGTCGGTCGGCGACGGCATCGCGCGCATCTACGGCCTCGACAACGTCCAGGCGGGCGAGATGGTCGAGTTCGCCAACGGCGTGCAGGGCATGGCGGTGAACCTTGAAGCTGACAACGTCGGCGTCGTGCTGTTCGGCTCGGACTCGGAGATCAAGGAAGGCGACACCGTTCGCCGCACCGGCACCATCGTCGACGTGCCCGTTGGCAAGGGTCTGCTCGGCCGCGTGGTCGACGGCCTCGGCAACCCGATCGACGGCAAGGGGCCGATCCAGGCCGAGCAGCGCAGCCGCGTCGAGGTCAAGGCACCCGGCATCATCCCGCGCAAGTCGGTGCACGAGCCGGTGCAGACCGGCCTCAAGGCGATTGACGCACTGGTGCCGGTTGGCCGTGGTCAGCGCGAGCTGATCATCGGCGACCGTCAGACCGGCAAATCGGCGATCGCGATCGACACCTTCATCAACCAGAAGCAGGCGAACGCCGGCACCGACGAGTCGAAGAAGCTCTACTGCGTCTACGTCGCGATCGGTCAGAAGCGTTCCACGGTCGCGCAGCTCGTCCGCACGCTGGAGGAGCAGGGCGCGATGGAATATTCCATCGTCGTCGCCGCGACCGCGTCGGATCCCGCGCCGCTCCAGTTCCTGGCGCCCTACACCGGCACCGCGATGGGCGAGTATTTCCGCGACAACGGCATGCACGCCGTCATCGTGTTCGACGATCTGTCGAAGCAGGCGGTCGCTTATCGCCAGATGTCGCTGCTGCTTCGCCGTCCGCCGGGTCGTGAGGCCTATCCGGGCGACGTCTTCTATCTCCACTCGCGCCTGCTCGAGCGCGCGGCGAAGATGAACGAGGACAATGGCGCGGGCTCGCTCACCGCGCTGCCGATCATCGAGACGCAGGCGGGCGACGTGTCGGCCTATATTCCGACCAATGTGATCTCGATCACCGACGGTCAGATCTTCCTCGAAACCGACCTGTTCTTCGCCGGCATCCGCCCCGCGATCAACGTCGGCCTGTCGGTCAGCCGCGTCGGCGGCGCCGCGCAGACCAAGGCGATGAAGAAGGTGTCGGGCTCGATCAAGCTCGAGCTCGCGCAGTACCGCGAGATGGCGGCGTTCGCGCAGTTCGGCTCGGACCTCGACGCCTCGACGCAGAAACTGCTCAACCGCGGCGCGCGCCTGACCGAGCTGCTCAAGCAGCCGCAGTTCAACCCGATGCCGTTCGAGGAGCAGACTGCGTCGATCTACGCCGGTACCAACGGCTATCTCGATCAGGTCGCGGTACACGACGTGGTGCGCTACGAATCGGCGATGCTCAGCTACATGCGCGAGCAGCACGCCGACGTGCTGGCCGCGATCCGCGACAGCCGCGAGCTGAGCAAGGACAGTGAAGCCAAGCTCAAGGCCGCGCTCGACTCTTTCGCGAAAACCTTTGCGTAAGATACCAAGGCCCTCTCCCTGCCGGGGAGAGGGTTGGGAGAGGGGCCGCCCAAAGCGACACGGCCCTGGCGAACGCTGACCCCGATCCGCTCGCGGTGACGGCAAGAGGAAACGAATGGCGTCTCTCAAGGCCCTCAAGATCAGGATCAACTCGGTCAAGTCGACCCAGAAGATCACCAAGGCGATGAAGATGGTCGCCGCCGCCAAGCTGCGCCGCGCGCAGGAAGCGGCGATGGCTGGTCGCCCGTACGCCGAGCGGATCGAGAGCGTGGTCGCGAGCCTCGCCGCGCGCGCCGGCGGTGAGGGCGCATCGCCGTTGCTCGCGGGCACCGGCCGCGATCAGGTTCACATGCTGGTGGTCGTCACGTCCGAGCGCGGCCTGGCGGGTGCGTTCAACACCAACATCGTCCGCGCGGCGCGTCGCAAGGCCGAGGAGCTCGAAGCGGCGGGCAAGACCGTCCACTTCTACACCGTCGGCCGCAAAGGCCGCGTCATCAAGCGCTTCTACCCGACCGGGGTCGTCGCTGACCACGATCTGTCGACCATGAAGGTCGCGCGCTTCGATGAAGCGAAGGCGATCGCCGACGATCTGCTCGCGCGCTACACCGCGGGCGAGTTCGACGTCGCACACCTGTTCTACGCCAAGTTCCAGTCGGCGCTGGTGCAGATCCCTACGACGCAGCAGATCATCCCCGTGTCGGTCCCGACGCGCGATCCCAAGCTGGCGCCGACGCTCTCCAACGACGGCGATGCTGCGGTCGAGTATGAGCCGAGCGAGGAACAGATCCTCGCCGACCTGCTGCCGCGTAACGTTGCGGTTCAGGTGTTCCGCGCGCTCTTGGAAAATGCGGCGTCGGAGCAGGGCAGCCGCATGAACGCGATGGACAATGCGACCCGCAACGCCGGCGACATGATCAATCGCCTCTCGATCCAGTACAACCGCACGCGCCAGGCCGCGATCACGACCGAGCTGGTCGAGATCATCTCTGGCGCCGAAGCGCTCTAAGCATTCAGAAGCAGGAACCAGAACATGGCCACCGTCCCCGACGCCAACATCTTTGATGATCGCCCCCATGTGTCGGGCAGCAACAATGTGGGCCGCATCAGCCAGGTGATCGGCGCGGTCGTCGACGTGTCGTTCGACAACCACCTGCCCGCGATCCTGTCGGCGCTCGAAACCGACAATAACGGGAACCGACTCGTTCTCGAGGTCGCGCAGCACCTCGGCGAGAACACCGTCCGCACGATCGCGATGGACTCGACCGAAGGACTGACGCGCGGTCAGAACGTGACCGACACCGGCAATCAGATCACCGTGCCGGTCGGCCCGGCGACGCTCGGCCGCATCATGAACGTCGTCGGCGATCCAATTGACGAGCGTGGGCCCGTCGGCACCGACCTGCGCGCACCGATCCACGCCAAGGCGCCCGAGTTCATCGACCAGTCGACCGAGAGCGCGATCCTCGTTACCGGCATCAAGGTCATCGACCTGCTGGCGCCCTATGCGAAGGGCGGCAAGATTGGCCTGTTCGGCGGTGCGGGCGTCGGCAAGACCGTGCTGATCCAGGAACTCATCAACAACATCGCCAAGGGCCACGGCGGCACGAGCGTTTTCGCGGGCGTGGGTGAGCGTACCCGCGAGGGCAACGATCTCTACCACGAGTTCCTCGACGCGGGCGTCATCGCCAAGGACGAGGCGGGTAACGCGATCAGCGAGGGCTCGAAGGTCGCCCTGGTATACGGCCAGATGAACGAGCCGCCGGGCGCGCGCGCGCGCGTCGCGCTCTCGGGTCTCGCGATTGCCGAGTATTTCCGCGACCAGGAGGGCCAGGACGTGCTCTTCTTCGTCGACAACATCTTCCGCTTCACGCAGGCGGGCGCAGAGGTGTCGGCGCTGCTCGGTCGTATTCCGTCGGCGGTGGGCTATCAGCCGACGCTGTCGACCGACATGGGTGCGCTGCAGGAGCGGATCACCTCGACCAACAAGGGCTCGATCACCTCGGTGCAGGCCGTGTACGTGCCCGCGGACGACTTGACCGATCCGGCGCCGGCGACCTCGTTCGCGCACTTGGACGCGACCACCGTGCTCAACCGCGCAATCTCGGAGCTGGGCATCTACCCCGCGGTCGATCCGCTCGACTCGACCAGCCGCGTGCTCGAGCCGCGCACGGTCGGCCAGGATCACTACGAGACCGCCCGCGCGGTGCAGGCGACGCTGCAGAAGTACAAGTCGCTGCAGGACATCATCGCCATCCTCGGCATGGACGAGCTGTCCGAAGAGGATAAGCTGACCGTCAGCCGCGCGCGCAAGATCCAGCGCTTCCTCAGCCAGCCGTTCCACGTCGCCGAGGTGTTCACCAACATCCCAGGCAAGTTCGTCCAGCTCGACGACACGATCCGCTCGTTCAAGGCGGTCGTGAACGGCGAGTATGATCACCTGCCCGAGGCAGCGTTCTACATGGTCGGCGGCATCGACGAGGTCGTCGCCAAGGCCGAGAAGCTGGCGCAGGACGCGTAATGGCGCTGCACTTCGAGCTGGTCACGCCCGAGCGCCTCGTGCGCTCGGACGAGGTCTATATGGTGACCGTGCCGGGCACCGAGGGCGATTTCGCGGTGCTCGAAGGCCACGCGCCGCTGATGGCGACAATCCGCGATGGCAACGTGTTGGTGCAGATGACGCCGAACGCCGCGCCTGAGACGATCGCGGTGCGCGGCGGCCTTGCCGAGGTCAATGCACGCGGGCTGACCGTACTGGCCGAACACGCCGACTGATCGAAAGGGGCAGCGGAGCCGCGACGATGCGCTCCGCTGCTGCGATCATGGGCCATCCCATGCCGCTGGACTGTCCTACCCTCGCTAACGTCGCTAGCGCGAGGCCATGATCGCTCAGTCGCTTCGCGCGCAGATGTTGAGAACGCGCGACAACCTCAACTTTCTCAACTTCGGCCCTGCTCAGTACGCCTTAGCCCTATGGATCAGGCGCGCGGGTGGGCGTTTCGGTACACATCCAGCAGGCGCGCGGCATCGACCTGGGTGTAGATTTGCGTCGAACTGAGGCTCGCATGGCCGAGCAGCTCCTGCAACGCCCGCAGGTCCGCACCGCGGCCGAGCAGGTGCGTGGCGAAGCTGTGGCGCAAGGCGTGCGGCGTAGTGCGCTCCGACAAGCCGAGCCGCGCGCGCGCCCGCCGGACCTTTGCTCGTACGATCCCGCCGGACAGCGCTCCCCCGCGTACGCCGCGAAACAACGGCTGATCGCTCGCAACAGGCCAAGGCATGCGCGCGACGTAATCCTCGATCGCTGCACGAACCTCTGGAAGCAACGGGACGATCCGTGTCTTTGCACGCTTGCCGGTGACGGCCAGCGTGTCGCCGAGCGGAAGTGCGCCCCCAGTCAGCGACAGCGCCTCGCCGATCCGCAACCCCGCACCGTACAGCAGCAGCAGCACCGCCCAGTCGCGTGCGGCGATCCACGGCTCATCACTCTCCTCCGCCACGTCCCTGGCGAGCCACACGGCTTCCGCCGGCGCGACCGGGCGCGGCAGCCCCTTCTTCACGCGTGGACCCTTGAGGAGCGGTGCCGAACCAGTGCCGTTCGCCCATTCGAGGAAGGCGCGCACCGCCGACAGCTCGCGCGCCGCCGACGCGTTGGTCAGCCCCCCTAAGCCACCGCTCACCCCGCGACGCTGCGCGAGATAGGCGCGCACATCCGCCGCCCCAACCCGCAAGAGCGCTGGTCGATCGACCATTGCCCCCCAGTGTTCGGCGAGAAATTGGATGAAGCGCTCGGCCGTCGTGCGATAGGCGCGCACGGTGTGAGCGGAGCGGCGGCGCTGCTGCGCTAGATACAGGCTGAAGTCAAAAGCCAGACCGGTCATGCGCGCAATGCTAGCAAGTCTCAGCCGCGCAGGCGACCGGCAGCGAACACCGACTCGACCAGCGGATCGCGGGCTGATCGCGAGTCAGTGCGGATTGCCGCTTCCTCGCGCCCGATCGCCCGCCACAGCCCGCGCGCGGCTTGTGTCGTAATCACCCGCTGCAAGCCAACGACGTTGACGCCGGTGGCTGCGCCGATCACCGGGCCGAGCACACCGTTGCTGCCAAAGCTGCGAAGCGCCTCGCCGACCTCGGGGAGCATCGCGTCGATAATGCGCGGGCCGATCGCACGTTCGAGGTAATCGGTGCCTGCCGTTGGCCCGCCTCGGGCAATTGCGACCGCGTCGGAGAAGCTGAGGGTGCGGATCGAGTCGAGGATGATCGGCGCGGCGCGGTCTGCGGCCTCGCCGGCGGCCTTGTTGATCAGCCGTGATAATTGATCCTGCACGGGACGCGAGCGTAACAATGCGCCGAGCACCGCCCCTGATCGATCGCCCCGCGTCTCCGGAATGGTAACGCGTGCCAAAGCGTCATTCAGGTAGCCGTTGTCCTGAACCAGCCTCGTCACTGCGCGCTGCGTCGAGATTGTCAGCAAGCGACGCAGCGCCTCGTCCAAGCCACCGCTCGTGCCAATCGTCGCGCAACCTGACAGCAAGGCAACGGATCCGAACAACACACCGGCAACGAACCCTCGTCGGCTCGTGTTGGCGGCATCGCGTTGCAGCGCAATCGGCATCATCGAACGTCTCCTTTGGTCGTGCCGATCATTGCGCGCCTAGCGGTAACGTCGGCTGAACGACTTCGCGGTTTCGCGAGTTGCCAGCACTTCCTACATAAACGCCGCAATGTCGCGTGCCCGTGTTCTCGTCCTCAACTCCGCGCTTGGACCGCTTGATTACCGCGTGCCCTACGGCATGACGGTCGAGCCGGGTTCGATCGTGATCGCGCCGCTGGGACCTCGTCAGTTGATGGGGGTGGTCTGGGAGGCGGAGCGACTGCCCTCCGAGGCGGAAGTCGGCGACAATCGCCTGCGCAACCTGCTTGGCGTCGCCGACGTGCCCGCCCTTAAAGCGCCGCTCAGGCGGTTGGTCGAGTGGACGGCGGACTATTATCTCGCGCCGCCCGCCGCGGTGGTACGTATGGCGCTGTCCTCGACCGCGCTGGAGCGGTCACGCACTGCTATAGAGTATCGTGCGACTGGCCACGTTCCCGAACGACTGACGCCGAAACGCGCGCAGGCGCTGGAGCGGATCGGTGAGCGACAGGGCCTCATCCGCGAACTCGCCGGTATCGCCGAGGTGAGCGACGCGGTGATCCGCGGGCTGGTTAAGGCGGGTGCGATCGAGGCGATCGAGGTCGATATCGACAATCGCTATCCAGAGCCTAACCCTATGCACGCGCCGCCCGACCTGTCGCGCGAGCAGGGTCAAGCCGCCGCCCGCCTCGTCGGCGACGTGGCGGCGCGCACTTTCGCCCCCACGGTTCTCGACGGCGTCACAGGATCAGGCAAGACTGAGGTCTATTTCGAGGCGGTAGCGGAGGCGATCCGGCAAGGGCGGCAGGCACTAGTGCTCCTGCCCGAGATCGCGCTGACCGAGCCGTTCCTGAAGCGTTTTCACGACCGCTTCGGCTGCGAGCCGGTAGCATGGCACTCGGGCCTGCGTGCAACGCAGCGTCGCCGCGCGTGGCGTGCGATCGCCAGCGGCGAGGCGCGGGTGACGGTGGGTGCTCGTTCGGCGCTGTTCCTACCATACGCCAATCTGGCGTTGATCGTCGTCGACGAGGCGCACGAGACTAGCTTCAAGCAGGAGGACGGCGTCCACTATCACGCGCGCGATGTGGCGGTGATGCGCGGCAAGTTCGAGAAATGTCCGGTGATCCTCGCCTCCGCCACGCCCGCAATTGAGACACTCCAGCAAGTCGAGCGCGGACTCTATGCCGAGGTAAAGCTGCCGCAGCGCTTCGGACCTGCGGAGATGCCCGCGATCGAAGCCATAGACTTGATCACCGAGCCGCCGCCGCGGGGACGCTGGCTCGCACCCAAGCTGGTCGCGGCGATCGACGAAGCGCTGGGTAAAAGCGAGCAGTCGTTGCTGTTTCTCAATCGCCGCGGCTACGCGCCACTTACTCTTTGTCGAACCTGCGGACATCGTTTCCAGTGTCCGAACTGCACAGCCTGGATGGTCGAGCATCGGCTAACGCGGCGGCTCGCCTGCCATCATTGCGGCCATATCGAGCCGATACCGCGCCTATGTCCCGAATGCCATGAGGAGGACACGCTCGTCGCGTGTGGACCAGGCGTTGAGCGCATCGCGGATGAGGTCGCGGCCTTGTGGCCGGAGGCCCGGATCGCGCTCGTCACCTCCGATACGATCTGGTCACCAGCTAAGGCTGCCGAGTTCGTCGGGCGGATGGAGGGGGGGGCGATCGACATCGTCGTCGGGACACAGTTGGTGACCAAGGGCTATCACTTTCCCAACCTGACGTTGGTCGGTGTGGTGGACGCCGATCTCGGGCTGGAGGGCGGCGACCTGCGTGCGTCGGAGCGAACGTTTCAGCAGATCCGTCAAGTCTCCGGGCGTGCGGGACGCGGTGAGAAACCGGGGCGCGTGTTCATCCAGACGCATAGCCCAAGGGCGCAGGTCATGCAGGCGTTGGTAACGGGTGACGCCGACGCCTTCTATGCCGCCGAGGTGGAAGCGCGACGCGATGCAGGCGCGCCGCCGTTCGGTCGCTATGCAGCAATCATCGTATCGAGCGAATATAAGGCCGCAGCGCACGACACGGCGCTGTTGATCGGCCGCACCGCGCCCGAGGTCGATGGCATGCATGTCTATGGTCCGGCGCCGGCGCCGCTGGCGATGCTGCGCGGGCGGCATCGCTTCCGCCTGCTCGTTCACGCGCGCCGCACACTCGACGTACAGGACGTGATCCGTGCTTGGCTCGCCGAACTAAATTGGCCGGCGAAGGTTCGAGTAGCCGTTGACGTTGACCCCTACAGTTTTGTCTGAGTCAGCTTCTTGCCGCCTGTTTTGCAGGCCGATGGGCGAGCGACAGCCTGAACGTCAGCGTTCCACAGATGAGCTTTAGTACGAGAAGGTGATCGTCATGGGGTTTAATCCTCCAAAGTGACGGTGGAGACGCCAGATTACGTTCTCTACAGTATGATCCTAGAGGCTGGGTCCGTAATGGAGGGAATGACTGCAGCACCTTCGAAGAACGACGTACGAACGATTCGTGAACAATCTACATGCCATCCCACTTAGTGTGATCATCCAAGGTCCTCGTGCGTGTTTCAGACGACCAGAGTTCACTACGGATCTCGTTTCCTATGACGTGATGCCGCCTTACGTCGCTGAGCAAATTCTTCGAAGCGTCTGCAACGTGGACGGAAAACGGTGGCGCATCGACTGCATACGGGTGGTCAGACCGATTAGGTTCATTTTGGACGAAGTCACTAGCGCACGTGGGCCCCGGCGAACTTTGGTGCTCCGCGATGTTGAATATGTGATCGACGCACATGTGAATTGCTCTGAGAGGGAACGCGACGATCTTGAGAGGCTAGTCAGCGAAGCCTTCGATGGTGAGCAGGACGTATATCTCGGAGCCTCCATCTATCCAGCGACACTTAGATTGGCCAGCGTATCTGACGAATCAGACGGCATGATCGAGCCGCAGGTGATTGATCTCGGCTGGATGATCAATGAGCAGAAAAGCACCAGTGTCCGCTTCCCAATCTTTTTCCGGGCTCGCCTTATCGATGGCTGCGTGCGGATAGACGATCGGTGCTTGACCGCCAGTTAGACGATCAGCGCTACGCGGCAAGGTTCCGCTAGACTTAAGGTAAGCTATGAATTCGATTGGCTTCTTTATCTCGCGCGTATTCTTGTGTTCCTCGGGTGAGTAGATTGTCCTCGGGAAGAATATGCGCGACCGGCAAATCTGGTTGTTGCTTGAGAGTTTCATAGAGCGGCGCGAAGTCGGTTTCCACCGTTGCGCGGAGTAGGTCGTCAAAGCTGTTAATGACGAAGTAGTTCTGCTGGAAATCGTCGATCCGGTATTCGGTGCGCATGACGCGGACGAGGTCGAAGGCGATACGATGCGGGCTGGGATCATCAAGGGCGAAGCGGCTCTCCGCGGCCGAGGAGACGATCCCTGAGCCGTAGATGCGCAGTCCGTCGTTCTCCTTCACCAGTCCGAACTCGACCGTGTACCAGTAGAGGCGTCCGAGGTATTTCAGCGCGTCCATGCCAAGCGCGCGTTGACCGCCCTTGCCATAGGCTTCGAGATAGTCGGCGAATACCGGGTCGGCGAGCATGGGGACATGGCCGAAGACGTCGTGAAACACGTCGGGTTCTTGCAAATAGTCGAGCTGGTCGGGGCGGCGGATGAAATTGCCGGCGACGAAGCGGCGGTTTGCCATATGATCGAAGAACACATCGTCGGGAACGAGGCCGGGGACGGCAACGACCTGCCATCCGGTCAGCTTCATCAGGCGTTCGGACAAGACGTCGAAGTCGGGGATGCCGGGCTTGTCGAGGCGCAGCACGTCGAGCCCACGCAACCAGGCTTCGCTTGCGCGGCCGGGGAGCAGTTTCGACTGGCGGGCGAACAGCGTATCCCACGTGGCGTGTTCTTCGGGCGTGTAGTTCGACCAGTTCTGCGCGATCGTCCAGTCGGCGGCGGCGTCGGCGGGCGGGGCGGTGAGAACGTGCGTTTCGTCAGACATGGCGTTGTTCTAGCATGAGCGGGTGAAGCGCCAAGTCCATCGTCTGTCTTTCGTGTTGCTCGGGTTGGCGGGCGTGGTTGCGGCGTATCTGCTGGCTGGACTGGTGGGCGCGGCGTGGGTGGTGAACCGTACGTGGCAACCGCCCGCGCAGGGCGTGACCGTCTTGGTCGAGGACAATGGCATCCACACCGATCTGGTCATGCCGAAGCAAGTGGCGGGGGTCGATTGGCGAAGTGTGTTCGGAGGCGAGGCGTTGCGGGATGCGCGATATGCCGCGTTCGCGCACGTCGCGGTGGGATGGGGGGAGCGGCGTTTCTTCGTCGAGACGCCGACTTGGTGGGATCTGCGTCCTGCCACGGTGATCGCGGCGGGGTTGGGGAGCGAGAATACCGTGCTGCACGTCGAGCATATCGCGCGACCGGTGGCGGGAGAGCATGTGCGGGCGGTTGTGCTGACGCCGGAGCAATACCGGCGGCTGGCCGGCTTCGTGCGGGCGAGCCTGGCGCCGGGCGAGGTGACGGCCGGCTATGCCGGCCATGATGCCTTTTACCCGGCGCACGGGCGGTATGATGCGTTCAACACCTGCAACAACTGGACGGGTCGCGCGCTCGCGGTGGCCGGGGTGCGGGTGGGGCGATGGACGCCGTTTTCCGCGACGGTCGGCTGGTGGCTGTGAGCGCGCGGGATCTTCAATTGGCGGCGCCGGTCTGATTGGCGATCTCACCACGGGTGGCGGCGAGCGTCGGGGCGGGGCCGGTGGCGGGGCGCAGCGCGTCGCGCTCGCTCGCCGGAACCGCGGCGGTCGGATCGGGGCGGAAATCGACCGGCGCGCGGGTGGTGCCGGGTGTCGGCGCGGATGGCTTCAGGTCGGGGGCGGGATGTTCGCCGCCCGACGGCCGGCTGGCGAGCAATTTGTCGAACAGGCCGAAGCGGAGCGCACCGAACAGGCCGGCGGCGACGACACCGATCCCGGCGGCGACGGCGACGCCGCCCTTTTTCTTCACCGGCTTGTCGGCGGGTTTGCGGTTCGCGCTGCGGCGGGTTGCGGGATTGTTCTGTGCCATGCGCGGGTCAACCGCCGGGCGAAGCAGGCGTTCCGTCGACGCGGGTGGCGACGAGCGTGCCCGCGGGCGCGGGGCGGCAGAGATCGGCGGACGATGCCGAGCCGTCGAGCCAGCCGCGCCAGTCGCTTCGGTCGAGTACCACCACCTGACGATCGTGATAGGGAGCGATGTCGGGACCAGGGCGGGTCGTGAGCATGGCGAAGGCCTGCCCGACCGCGGGGTCGTCGCGCCACACGCCGGCGATACAAAACCAGGGTTCGCCAACATGGGTGAACAGCCACCGGGTCTTGCGCTTCTGCCCCGGATCGGTCGGGGCGGTGAATTCGTAGAAGCCGTCGACGGGGATCAGGCAGCGCCCGTGCGCGATGTTCCGCCCGTCGGAGCGGTAATTGTAGACCGGACGACCGTGCGCGCCCGGCCAGCTCCAGCGACGGGTGACGAGTTCGGCCCCGCCCGGCGCATCCGATGATGAGCGGACGATGACGGTCGGGTCGGTGATCCGGATCGAGGCGAGCGGGGCCATGTTGGGAAGCCCCTCGGGAAAGCGCAGCGGGATACGCAGGTCGTGGACATCCTGGCGCAGGAGGCCGAGTTCGATCCGCCGGGCGGCTTCGTTGCACATCGCATGATGCTAGGCCGGAGGGAGCCGAATGGCGAGCGTCGTGCATCCGGGCACCGGCCGCGGGGGTCGGATCGGCGCTGCCGGGGTCGGTAGCACGGGGGACCGTGCCCGCGAGGTCGGCGGGGCTGGCAGGGTCGGCGGGGGTGACGGTGTCGGCATCGGAGGCGGTGACGAGGTCTGTGTCGGTGACGGGATCGGTGAGGCGGGTGAGGACGATGCCGTCTCGCGCACCGGCGGGGTTGTTCAGCGCTGCGCACGGCGAAGCGACCCCGCGCGGCGGATGGTGGGGGATGGTGTCGGCGGTGACGGGGGCGGGAAAGCCGGGGTAATCGGTGCTGTCCTGAGCGGCGGCGGAGGCGTCCTGTCTCACGTATGCCGGAGCAGTTTCACGGGGTCGATCGCCGGGGGGCGTGGCGGGAGTGTCGGGTCGGTCGTTGGGGGATGACAGGCGGGTGAAGCCGGGGGTTTGTTCGCCGCCTTGGTCGGGCGTGGAGGGGGCAGGGGGATCGGGGTCCGTCGGGAGGTTAGAGTCGGCGGCGGGGTCGTCGCCGTCGTCGTCATCGTCCGCGCGGGTCCGGGCGGCGTCGGCGAACCATTGGTCACGCTCGCGCGCCTCGGCGACGTGGCGGACGGCGGCGTGGATGCGGTGGGGGCGTTCGAGCTGGTCGAGCTCGTCGAAGGTGAGTTCGCGGCAGTAATCGCGGTCGCCCCATTCGCCGTCCTCCTCGCCGATGAAGTCGTCGGGCGGGGGGAAGCGGGTGCGCCAGGCGTCGGACAGGTCGCACCACCAGACGGGTTCGGGCTGGTCGGCGGGGCTGACGTAAGCGGGCAGGTCGCAGGCTGGCAGGTCCGGGCGAAGTTGAGAAAGTTGAGGTTCTCGCGCGGGCGCGGGAGCGGGTGCGAGCGCGAGGAGGCCGGCGGCCTCGGCACGGGCCCATTGCTCGGCGGACCAGCGCGCGCGGGCGGCGGGATCGAGGTCGGACACGTCGATGTCGCCGGCGAGCGCGGCGCCGCTGGCGATCCAGCGATCGGCGCGGGCAAGCGCGGCCAAGGGCGCGAGATCGGCGACGTGATGCGCTGCGCCGGGCTTCATGAGGCGGGGGGCGAGGAACAGCCCGGCGCGCGCGGGCGATGCGCCTTGGTCGATCAGGTCGAGAAAGGCGTCGAACTCACCCGCGACCGCACGCGCGGCGGTGCCGTGCGCGCTGCCGCTGGCGGCATCGGAGAAGCGGTCGAGCCGGTGGAGCATGTGGGTGGCGAGGCGATTGTCGTAGCGGAAGCGGGTGACGACCGAGCCGTCGGGGCGGGTGATCACCTCCTCCTGCCCCTCGAGCGCGCGGGTGAGGAGCGTGTCGGCGAGCGTTTCGCGCGCGAGCAGCCGCGCGCCGTCCCAGGCGAGCGCGAAGGCGGCCCCGTTGGCGCGGCGGCGAAAGGCGTAGGCCGCGCTGGCGGTCATCCCGGCGCGGCGGCAGGCCTGATCAACGGTGTCGCCGCCGGCGATGGCTTCGACAAAGGTGCGCTGACGCTCGGGCGTCCAGCCGTCGTGGCGGCTGGGACACGGGCCGGGGCCGGCTTCGGGCACCGGTGGCGCATCGGGAGCGGCTCGATGACCGTCGGGCGGGCGGGCGGGGGTGGGTGGGGCGAGCGGGGTCATCGGCGGCACAGCCCGCCCGAGCGGAACAGCGCCTCCATCGCGCGCGCGCGGCGATGTGTTCGGGGGCGAGCGGTGTGGTGGTGATGCGGCCGGCGTCGACGTGCGCCTGCCACTCGCGCCACGGCTGCTCGCCGCTGTCGGGGGAGGAGTCGATGGGGAAGGCGGGGTAGAGCGGTAGCGTGTCCATGCGCGTGGGTCCCGTTGTTTGGGGGAACCGGGGAGGTAGGCAGGGAAGGCGCGTGTAGGACAGGCCGGCGCGGCAAGGCGGTAGCGCAGCTAGCGCCGCGCGCACCAGCGCCGGCCCGGCCAGCGGCGCCAGCAGCGCCGACTGACGACGCGGCTTCGTCGCGGCGGGGCTTGGTTGTTCTTCCCCGTTGCTACTTCACCGCTAGCGCCACGTCCGAAGGCGAGGCTTCGCCGCGGCAGCACTTGACGCCGCATTAAGTAGGTACAAAATACCCTCGTGGAGATCAGCTACGATCCGGTGAAGCGGGATGCGACGCTGCGCGAGCGAGGACTGGACTTCGCCGAGGCGTCGGGCGTGTTTAACGGGCCGGCGTTCGAGTTCGAGGACGTGCGGTTCGAATACCCTGAGCGGCGGTTCTGCACGATCGGGCTGCTGGGCGAGCGGATGGTGGTGATCGTGTGCGCGGCGATCGAGCGCGGGCGGCGCGTCATTTCGATGAGGAAGGCCAATGAGCGAGAACAAGCACGATTTCGCAGCCGGCTCGCCTGACCCGGCGGACGACCTGCCGGAGTGGACCGACGAGATGCTGGACACCGCCGAGTTCTCGATCGGCGGGAAGGTGATCCGGCCGGCGACGGGCTATCTGGGGCCGAACGGCGTGGTGCGCGGCCGCCCGCCGCTGCGCGGGCGCGCGAAGGAGCAGGTGACGCTGCGGCTCGATCCCGACGTGATCGAGCGGTTTCGTGAGGGTGGGCCGGGGTGGCAGGGGCGGATGAACGAGGCGCTGCGGAAAGCGGTGGGGTTGTAGGCCCCCACGTAACCAATTCGGCGCGTTGATCGTCTTGGTAAGTGCGAACTTTAGATGATACGTAGTCGGAATGTCTCTGCAGGTGATTAATCTTCGCAAGCTGCTAAAGCTCATGTTCTACGGGCCGAGAGAACTTACCTCCGCCTTGCGCGACGATATTCGCGAAGACCGAGATCGGGAACGAGGCCAAGTCTCAGGGGGTGGAGACTTCTATGGCCCCTTTTGGCACGACGCAAAGAACCACGTTTTTGGTTTTTCAGATTTAACAGATACTACGGCTGAGAGAATATCAGCGAACGACCGAAGAAAGGGGTTGTATCCGACGTTAAAGGACGGATTTTTACTCTGGTGGAATCAACGTAGGCGATGGACTAATGCTCCATTTGAGCCAATCGATACCCCAAAGACGAGATTTAAAATCTCAGAACTCGACCTGACAGTTAAGATAGACTGCGTTTTGGCGGTTCAAGACGGTAGGGGTGATGATCATTACGTCTATCCCTATTGGTTTCCAGAGCCTGCTCTTACTGAGGAATCTGCACGTCTCGGACTCTGGGTCTTAAGTCAGTCACTGCCGCAGATTAATCCTTTTGAGTTGCGTTTGCTCGACGTTATTCGAGGCCAAACGTTTGCTCTCGATCGTATGCCTCTACAAGGGGACGAAGAAAGCGTGTTCAAAAGGCATTACCTTAGAATTAGTCAGCGCCGTCAGCAACTCCGAGATGAATATGATCACTGAGGCGAGGATCTAGCAGTGGTCAGGCCAAAGAGCGGCCCTCGCATTACAAGTACGCGAGGCTTTATCGATGCAGCTTTTAAGCTGCCCAAGGATAGAGAATACTTTTATGCCTACCGCGGACATAAGTCGGAAGACTACGACATTCTTCCATCTATTTTGAGAACAGCGCAGGGTAGGATACAGGAGCGGCGAGCATTTCAGGAACTGCTCGCAACCTCGTCCAATGAATTTCAAGGGGATGCGAACGCTTTTCAGCGATTAGTGAGAGCGCAGCACTATGGCCTTCCTACTCGGCTTCTCGATGTTCCACTGAATCCCTTGGTAGCCCTCTACTTCTCGACAGAAGAACTAACCCACAACGAAATTGAAGGGGAGTTTTCTCCGGTTGGAGAAGTGGTTGCATTCAAGATTCGTTGGGGGGATGTTAAATACTCCGATAGCGACGCTGTCAGTTGCATAGCCAATATGGCGTATATGACGGCTGATGAGCGTCGAGAGCTTCGAATACTCGGGCGGCTAAATGAGGCCGACTATAATAAACAGGCTGTTGTTGATCGCTTGCGGCAGTTTGTTCGAGCGGAAAAGCCTGGATTTCGTCCTAACATTGACCCTAAAGAGATACGAAATACCTATTTTGTAAACCCTAGAGACTCAAATAATCGTATGATTGCTCAAGCTGGTAAATTTTTGATATACGGAGAGAGGGTAGGTTACGGTCATATAGTCGATGACTTTGATGTTATGACTTTCAAGATATCTTCTTCGGCTAAGGCGACAATTCGAGAGCAATTAGACGCACTCTCGATCAATGGTCGTACTCTTTTTCCAGAGGTGGAGTCAGCTGCACGGTACATCAGGGCTAAATTCCTAACCTAGAGAGCTACTCCGCCGCAATCGCCTCCGCCACCTTCCGCTTCCCGAGCAACGGCGCGAGGTAATGCCCGGTGAAGCTGCCCTTCACCTTGGCGACCTGCTCGGGCGTGCCTTCGGCGACGACGCGGCCGCCCTTGACGCCGCCTTCGGGGCCCATGTCGATGATGTGGTCGGCGGTCTTGATGACGTCGAGGTTGTGCTCGATCACGACGACGGTGTTGCCCTGTTCGACGAGGGCGTGGAGCACTTCGAGGAGCTTGCGCACGTCTTCGAAGTGCAAGCCCGTGGTCGGCTCGTCGAGAATGTAGAGCGTGTTGCCGGTGGCTCGGCGGGCGAGTTCCTTGGCGAGCTTGACGCGCTGCGCCTCGCCGCCCGAGAGCGTGGTCGCCTGTTGGCCGACCTTGACGTAGCCCAGGCCCACCTCGACCAGCATCGCCATCTTGTCGCGGATGGGCGGCACGGCCTTGAAGAACTCGGCCGCGTCCTCGACCGTCATGTCGAGCACGTCGGCGATCGAGTGACCCTTGAACTTCACCTCGAGCGTTTCGCGGTTGTAGCGTTGGCCGTGGCAGACGTCGCAGGTGACGTAGACGTCGGGGAGGAAGTGCATCTCGATCTTCAAGACGCCGTCGCCCTGGCACGCCTCGCACCGCCCGCCCTTGACGTTGAAGGAGAAGCGGCCGGGCTTGTAGCCGCGCGCGAGTGACTCGGGGAGGCCCGCGAACCAGTCGCGGATCTGCGTGAACGCGCCGGTGTAGGTCGCGGGGTTGGAGCGCGGGGTGCGGCCGATCGGCGACTGGTCGATGTCGATGACCTTGTCGAGATGCTGCAGCCCGGTGATCTTGTCGTGCTTGCCCGCGAGGATGCGCGCGCCGTTCAGGGTGCGGCTGGCGGCGGCGAAGAGCGTGTCGATGGTGAAGCTCGACTTGCCCGAGCCCGACACGCCGGTGATGCAGGTGAAGGTGCTGAGCGGGATCGACGCGGTGACGCCGGTCAGGTTGTTGGCGGTGGCGTTGTGGACGGTGAGCTTCTTGCCCGAGCCCTTGCGGCGCTTGGCCGGGACGGGGACCTCGCGCACGCCGTTCAGGTAATCGGCGGTGACGCTGCCCTCGGTCGCCAGCACCTCGGCGAGGGTGCCGGCGGCGACGACCTGCCCGCCGTGGACGCCCGCG
Source organism: uncultured Sphingomonas sp. (assembly GCF_936927845.1). GTDB lineage: Bacteria > Pseudomonadota > Alphaproteobacteria > Sphingomonadales > Sphingomonadaceae > Sphingomonas. Next base: position 221,460 of record NZ_CAKZHV010000059.1, on the reverse strand, counting down.
CCCGGCCCCATGTCGATGACGTAATCGGCGGTGCGGATCGCGTCCTCGTCATGCTCGACGACGAGCACGGTGTTGCCGAGGTCGCGGAGACGGCGGAGGGTCGCGAGCAGCATGTCGTTGTCGCGCTGGTGCAGGCCGATGCTCGGTTCATCGAGCACGTAGAGCACGCCCGACAGCCCTGAGCCGATCTGCGAGGCGAGGCGGATGCGCTGGCTCTCGCCGCCCGATAGCGTGCCCGAGGTGCGGTTCAGGTTGAGATAGTCGAGGCCGACGTTGTTGAGGAAGCCTAACCGCTCGACGATTTCCTTCAGGATACGCTCGGCGATGGCGCGCTGCTGATCGCCCAGATGGTTCGGGAGATCGGTGAAGAAGGCGAGCGCGTCGACGACCGAGAGGTGGGTGGCGTGGCTGATGTCCTGCTGCGCGATCTTGACCGCCAGCGCCTCGGGCTTGAGGCGCGCGCCGTGGCAGGTTTCGCAGGGTTGCGCGGACTGATACTTCGACAGCTCCTCCTTCATCCACGCGCTCTCGGTCTGGAGCATGCGGCGGTTGAGGTTGCTGATGACGCCCTCGAACGGTTTCTTCACGTCGTAGGACTTCTTGCCGTCGACGAAGGTCAAGGTGACGGGTTTGCCGCGGGTGCCGTGGAGGATGGTCTTCTGGATCTCGGCCGGAAGCTCGCCCCAGGGGGTGTCGAGCGCGAAGTCGAACTCACGCGCGAGGCTGCCGAGCACCTGCATGTAATAAGGCGAAGGCGGGTTGGACTTGGCCCAGGGGACGACCGCGCCTTTCTTGAGCGACAGTTCGTGGTTGGGGACGACGAGGTCCTCGTCGAAGATCAGCTTCTCGCCAAGACCGTCGCACGCGGGACAGGCGCCCTGCGGTGCGTTGAAGGAGAACAGCCGCGGCTCGATCTCGGGGATGGTGAAGCCCGAGACGGGGCAGGCGAACTTTTCCGAGAAGACGATGCGGCCGTCGGGGGCGTGGTCGCCGAGCACCGCGCTCTGCGGCGTGCGGGGTTCGACCGGATCGGCGGGGTCGACATAGGCGAGGCCGTCGGCGAGCTTCAAGGCGGTCTCGAAGCTCTCGGCCAGGCGCGTGGCGATGTCGCCGCGCACGACCAGGCGGTCGACGACGACCTCGATGTCGTGCTTGAACTTCTTGTCGAGCGCGGGCGCCTCGTCGATCTCGTAGAGGGTGCCGTCGATGCGGACGCGGGTGAAGCCCGCCTTCTGCCACTCGAGCATCTCTTTCCGATACTCGCCCTTGCGCCCGCGCACGACGGGGGCGAGCAGGTAGAGGCGGGTGCCCTCCGGCAGCGACATGACGCGGTCGACCATCTGGCTGACCTGCTGCGCGGCGATCGGCTCCCCGGTGGCGGGGGAGTAGGGCACGCCGACGCGCGCCCAGAGCAGGCGCATGTAATCGTAGATCTCGGTCACGGTCGCGACGGTCGAGCGCGGGTTGCGGCTGGTGGTCTTCTGCTCGATCGAGATCGCAGGGGACAGCCCCTCGATATGATCGACGTCGGGCTTCTGCATCAGTTCGAGGAACTGGCGCGCGTAGGCCGACAGGCTCTCGACGTAGCGGCGCTGCCCCTCGGCGTAGATGGTGTCGAAGGCGAGCGAGGACTTGCCCGAGCCCGACAGCCCGGTGATGACGGTCAGCGTGTCGCGCGGGATGTCGACGCCCACGTCCTTCAAATTGTGCTCGCGCGCGCCGCGCACCGAAATCGTCGTCAAAGCCATGTGGGGCGTTCTACCTTCGTTCCGCGGCGGATGCCAGTATGCGGGAGATAGTAACGCGGGGAGGGCCTTGCGAGGTTCGTGGGGCGCGGGCCGGGCCTGACATCCGCGCCCGAGGCCACGGCGCAGTCACGCTGACTCAGGTGAGGACGATTGCTGGTGACGCGCGCGCCCGGTTGCGGAGCGACGCCGACGCTTGCGCGTTCGAGCGGGCAAGGAGTTGAACGACATGAGCGACCTGCCCCCACGCGGGAACCCCGGGCCGAAGAGCCGCGGGCGCTTCCTGACGGTGACGTTGATCGTGCTGGCGCTGATTGTGGTGATCTTCGTCGGCACCAACCTGAACCACGTGAAGACCGAAGGCGACCGCCCGATGGGCGAGGACCGGCCGAGTCCGACGCAGCGGTGAGAGCGGAAGGAGCAGTGAGGCTCATATTCGGCGATGGGGTAATCCGCGCCGATTGAACGCGCGGCCGGTTGGTTGATCGCTGTGGAGCGCGCGCGCCCCGCCAGAGGCGTCTCTGATCCGATCTACCCGAGCGTGGAGGCGCCGCGCATGTCGGTTCGGCACGCGTGATTGCAGGCGGCGGTGGTCGCGTGTGGGGGCGGGGCGTGCCATGGGCGGGCGATCGGAGGTTTCATGTCGTTCATTCGCCGCTTCATCGATCCTTACCTGTTGCTGCTGCTCGCCACGGTGGCGCTCGCCGCGGTGTTGCCGGCGCGCGGTATGGGGGCCGAGATCGCCGACACCGCGGTGACGGTGGCGGTGGCGTTGCTGTTCTTTCTCTATGGCGCGCGACTGGCGCCGGCGGCGATCTGGGCCGGGTTGACGCACTGGCGGTTGCAGGGGCTGGTGTTCCTGAGCACCTTTGCGCTGTTTCCGCTGCTGGGGCTGGGCGCGAGCATCGCGGGGCGCGGCTGGCTGCCGCCCGAGATCGCCACCGGCATCCTGTTCCTGACGCTGCTGCCCTCCACGGTGCAGTCGTCGATCGCATTCACGGGGATCGCGGGCGGCAACGTGCCCGCGGCATTGTGCAGCGCGTCGGTGTCGAACCTGGTCGGCACGGTGTTGACGCCCGTGATCGTCGCGCTGCTGTTGCCGCTGACCGGGTTGCTGCCGGCATTCGGCGGCAGCGGCGGCGGCGGCGGGGGCGTGTCGTGGCACGCGATCGAGGGGATCGCGGCGCAGATCCTGCTGCCGTTCGTCGTCGGGCAGCTCGCGCGGCCGTTGATCGGCGGGTGGATCGCGCGGCACAAGGGGCCGACCACGCTGGTCGATCGCGGGTCGATTCTGCTGGTGGTCTATGCCGCGTTCAGCGAAGGCGTGGTGTCGGGCATCTGGAGCCGGGTGAGCGCGGGCGACCTGGCGCTGGTGGTCGTGCTCGACGTGATGCTGCTGGCGGCGGTGATCGTGGCGACGACGGCCGTGTCGCGGGCGCTTCGTTTCTCCAGAGCCGACGAGATCGCGATCGTGTTCTGCGGATCGAAGAAGAGCATGGCGAGCGGCATCCCGATGGCGACGATCCTGTTCGCGGGCTCGTCGGTCAGCCTGATCGTGCTGCCGTTGATGCTGTTCCACCAGATCCAGTTGTTCGTCTGCGCGGTGCTGGCGCGCCGTTATGCGGCGCAGACGGCGGCGGGGATCGATCCGGCGCGCGCGGACGAGCGCGTCGTCGAGGCGGCGGTGGATGGTCGCTGAACGGGCTTGCTTTAGGTGTGGTGGTGAAATAATACAGTAGGACGAAAACAAGCGTTGACGAACAATGACTACGTTTGTAGTCAACCGCATCGACGAGAGGGATGGGCGATGCCGGTGTGCGGATGGAAGGTGGGAACGACCGCGGGCGGGCTGGCGCTGGTCGTCGCGCTGGCGAGCGGACCGGCTGCGGCGCAGACCGCACCCGCGCCGACCACGGTGACCGCGCCCCGGCCGGTCGATCCGCAAGGGTCGCAGCCCGCCGGCCAGCCCGACCGCGTCACCGGGCGGCGGACGTATGACGCGGCGTGGTTCGCGACCTTTGCGCCCGCCACCGCGCTGCAGATCGTCCAGCGCGTGCCCGGCTTCACGATCGAGAGCATCGATCCGAGCGTACGCGGCTTCGGCGGGGCGGCGGGCAACGTCGTCGTCAACGGGCAGCGGCCATCGGCGAAGAGCGACACGCTGGAGACGATCCTGTCGCGCATTCCGGCGGGGCGCGTGGTGCGGGTCGAGGTCGGCCCGGGCGACCTGTACGGCGCGGAGTTCACCGGCAAGCCGCAGGTGCTGAACCTCGTCACCTCGGCGACCGGCGGGCTGGCGGGAACGCTGACCGGGAGCGTGCGACGCGATTACCTGGGCAAGTTCTACCCCGAAGGCAGCGCGTCGGCGCTGCTGCGATCGGGCAAGTCGACGTTCAACCTGGCGCTGAACGTCACCAACCAGAACAGCGCGCAGGAGGGGTTCGACCGCGTCACGTCGTTGCCCGACGAACAATTGGTCGAATATCGCTACCGCGTGAACCGGTACCGCGAGCCGGGCGGATCGCTGTCGGGATCGTGGGAATATAATGACGGCGCCAACCGCACCGCGCACCTGAACGCGCGCGCGGCGGTGGACCATTTCGCGCTCGACCAGTCGAACAGGGTCGACCGGGTCGGGGCACCGCGGCGCGAGGATGCGCTGATCAGCCGGTCCGACCTGACCGAATATGAGCTGGGCGGCGACGTGACGCGGCCGCTGGCGGGCGGCGGGATCAAGCTGATCGGGCTGGCGACGCGGCGGCGGCGCGACAATGACGATCTGTCGCTGGTGGACCTGTTCGCATCGAACGGTCCGGGTCCGACCGGGTTCAGCCAGACGCTGAACGATCGCGAGTCGGAGACGCTGGCACGGCTGGTGTGGAACCGGTCGGGGTGGAACGGCTGGAACGTCGAGGCGGGCGCGGAGGGCGTGATCAACGAGCTGCGCAGCCGGGTGAACCTGTTCGATCTGGCAGCAGGTGGCGCGCGGACGCGGATCGACCTGCCGGTGGACGACGCAACGGTGCGCGAGGTGCGCGGCGAGGCGTTCGTGAACGTCGGTCGCGCGCTGTCGCCGACGCTCCGCGTCGACGGCGGATTGACAGTGGAAGCGTCGCGGCTGACCGTGTCGGGCGACGTGGACGCCAAGCGGACGCTGTCGTTCCTGAAGCCCAAGCTGGTGCTCGACTGGCGTTTCGTGCCCGGCTGGCGCGCGCAATTGTCGGCGCAGCGCACCGTCAACCAGTTGCAGTTCACCGACTTCATCTCGGTCGCCGAACTGGGCAACGACCGCGTCAACGGCGGCAACGCGCAGCTCGTCCCGCAGCGTAGCTGGGAGCTGCTCGGCACGCTGGAGCATCCGATCCTAGGTGACGGGCTGGTGCGGCTGGAGGCGGGTTATACGTACATCAGCCTGGTGCAGGACCGCGTGCCGACGCCCGAAGGGTTCGATGCGCCGGGCAATCTGGGCGACGGCACCGTGCTGATCGCGCGCGCACGGGTCGAGGCGCCGCTCAAGACGCTGGGGGTGAAGGGCGGGCGGTTGACGCTGTACGGGTCGTACGTGCCGACGTTCGTGACCGATCCGTACACGCTGACGACGCGGCCGTTCACGGGCAACAGCGCCTTTTACGGCTCGGCCGAGTTCCGGCAGGATCTAGGCAGTTTCGCCTGGGGCGTGCTGGCGGAGAATGCGACGAGTTCGACGCAATATCGCCGTGACGAAACCGACCGAAGCTTTCGCGGGATCTACACGCAGGTGTTTGCGGAGTGGCGGCCGACCAAGACGAGCGTCGTCACCTTCACGCTGGAGAATGCGCTGGCGAAGCCCGCCTATCGCGAGCGGTTGTTCTACGTGCCCGATCGTACCTCGACCACGCCGGTGACGCGCGAGTTCCGGCGGCGCAACGGGTTCATCGTGCCGCTGCTCACCTTCAAGCGGACGTTCGGGTGACCATATAGACGCGCAAAGGAGTGTGTTCGCATGGCCAAGAAGAAGAAACGCATCCCCAAGACGATCGGCGGGGTGAAGCTGCCCAAGGAACTGCGCCGCGCGGGCGAGAAGATCATCGACCAGGCGATCACCACCGCCAATTCACCCCAAGGCAAGGCGATGATCGCGACCGGCCTGTCGATGGCGGCGGCCGCGGCGATGAAGGCGGCGGAGGCCAAGGCGGCCGAGCGCGCGACCGCGTCGGCGGAAAAGGACAAGCCGGCGGAGAAGCCTTCGCCCGCAAACGATGCCGGGGCGCAGGCAACCCGCCAGCCCGGCGCGAGCGGGATCGACGGCGACGCGATCGGGCAGGCAGTAGAGCAGGTGCTCGGGCGGTTGTTCGGTCGTCGCGCCTGAGCGCTACGCGTCACGCGCGCGTGTAGATGGTGAGGCGCAGCGACGGGTCGTCGTTGGCCTGAAAACTGGCGTGCGCGTATGACACCAGCCCGAGCACGGGATGGTGAAGCCGTTTGATGCCCGAGCGCGGCGTGCGGATGTTGTGATCGTCCCACCACGCGGCGAACGATGGCGAAGCGGCGCGAACGCGCGAGACCAGCGCGGCGAAGGCGGGGTCGCCGCGCCACAGGTCGTGGCTGACGCGGAACAGGTCAACGACGCGGCGCGCCTCGTCCGACCAGCCTTCGCCGAACAGCGTGCGGGCGGCGGGGTTGGTCAGCATCCAGTGCAGGATGTTGCGATCGTCGTCGGCGAGCAGCGCGAAATCGCCGAACAGCGCGCGCGCCGCTGCGTTCCAGGCGAGCACGTCGAAGCGCCGTCCGGTGACATAGGCGGGTTCGGCCATTCCCGCGACGAGCGTGCCCAGCAGATTGGGGACGACCTCGCGGTCGAAGGTGCGGGACGGTGCGGAGTCGGCTAGCGCGCGCAGGTGCGTGGTCTCAGCCGGGTCGAGCATGAGCGCGCGGGCGAGCGCGTCGACCGTGCCGGGCGAGGGCGAGACCCCGCGCCCTTGTTCGAGTTTCACATACCATTCGACGCTGATGCCGGCGCGTTGCGCCACCTCCTCGCGCTTCAGGCCGGGCGTGCGGCGGCGCGTGCGCGCCGCGTCGCTCGGTGGAAGCCGCGTGCGGCGCGAGCGGAGGAATTCGCCCAACGCGTGATTGCCCGGCATGATGCTCGCTCCAGCGTGGTGGCACCGGGTACCAGTATAAGTCCGTTCCTTCCTGCCGCCCAGCCGCTCGTTATCTGTTGCCCGAGACCACCAAGGAGATCGGGTGTGCGGGCTGCTGTTCTGAATGCGTTCGGCGAGACGTTGCGGGTCGAGGAGGTCGCCGATCCGGTGATCGGCACCGGCGAGGTGGTGGTCGACGTCGTCGCCGCGCCGGTGCTGTCCTATACCGCGGAGGTGATGAGCGGTGCGCGCGGCTATCTGCTGCCGACGCCGGTCGTGCCGGGGGCGGGCGCGATCGGGCGGGTGCGCCGCGTCGGGCCTGATGCGACACGGCTGCAGGTGGGGGATTGGGTGTTGTGCGATCCAACCGTCCGATCGCGCGACGGGGGCGTCGCGCCCGACATCACCTTGCAGGGGGCGAGCGCGCGCGGCGCGGGCGGGCAGTTGCTGCAACGTTATCACCGCAACGGCAGCTTCGCCGAGCAGATCCGCCTGCCGACCGAGAATGCCGCGCCGATCGGCGACATCGAGCCCGGTGAGGCGGGACGCTGGTGCGCGGCGACGACGCTGCTGGTGGCGTATGGCGGGTTGCTGGCGATGGAGTTCCGTGCTGGTGAGACGTTGCTGGTGAGCGGGGCGACGGGCAATTTCGGGTCGGCGACGGTCGCGCTCGCGCTCGCGATGGGGGCGCGCTGCGTCGTTGCGCCGGGGCGCAACACGCGCGTCCTGGACGACCTGCGACGACGGTTCGGCGAGCGGCTGATCCCGGTCGTGCTGACGGGCGACCGTGCCGCCGACACCGCGGCAATGCAGGCAGCGGCCCCAGCGGGGATCGACGCGGTGCAGGATTTCCTGCCGCCGTCGGCCGAGGCGGGCGCTGCGCGCGCGGCGATCATGACGCTGCGCCAGGGGGGACGCGCGGTGTTGATGGGCGGGGTGGGAATGCTGGGCGGCGAGGAGCTGTCGCTGCCGTATCCGTGGATCATGCGCAACCTGATCACGGTGCGCGGGCAATGGATGTACGACACGGCAGCGATCCCCGGGCTGATCGGGCTGATCCGCGCTGGGTTGGTCGATCTGGGCCAATGGACGGTGACCGGATATCCGCTCGAACAGGCGAACGAGGCGGTGGCGCACGCTGCGGCACATGCCGGACCGTTTCGCCAGACGGTGCTGCTGCCCTGATCGCGCGCGCGGGCGAGCGCGAAAAGCCGTTGCGCCGCGCAGCATAACTGCTGTTATGTTTGCTCCATAGCGAGGGAGAGCGGCGATGGAGTTCGAGCAGATCGGTTACGCGGTGGCGGACGGGGTGGCGACGATCACGCTGTCGCAACCCGACAAGCTCAACGCGTTTACCGGCCGGATGATGGTGGAGATGATCGCGGCATTCGACCTGGTCGACGCCGACGACGACGTGCGCGCGGTGATCGTGACCGGTGCGGGGCGTGCCTTTTGTGCCGGGGCTGACCTGTCGGCGGGTGGCGCGACGTTCGACTATGCCGACGCGGGTGCGGATTCGCCGGTCGGGCCGAAGGGCGAATTGCGCTACGGTGTCGAGCGCGCGCGCGACGGGGGCGGGCGGTTGACGCTGCGTATCTTCCAGTGCCTCAAACCCGTGATCGCGGCGATCAACGGCGCGGCGGTGGGGATCGGCGCGACCATGACGCTGCCGATGGACATTCGCGTCGCGAGCGAGACGGCGCGGTTCGGTTTCGTGTTCGCGCGCCGCGGGATCGTGCCGGAGGCGGCGTCGTCCTGGTTCCTGCCGCGCGTCGTCGGCATCAGCCAGGCGCTCGAATGGTGCTACTCGGGTCGCGTGTTCGACGCCGCCGAGGCGAAGGCGGGTGGGCTGGTCAAGGAGGTGGTGCCCGCCGACGCGCTGCTGGCGCGCGCTACGCGAATCGCGCGCGAAATCGCGGACAACACCGCGCCCGTGTCGATTGCGCTGACACGGCAGATGATGTGGCGGGGATTGGGCTATCAGCATCCGATGGAGGCGCACCGCGTCGACAGCCGCGCGATCCTGTCACGCGGGCGGTCGGGCGACGCGCGTGAGGGGGTGACGAGCTTTCTGGAAAAGCGCGCGCCCGCCTATCCCGACCGGGTGAGCGCGGACATGCCCGACTTCTTTCCGTGGTGGGAGGAGCCGGCGTATCGTTGAAGCCGGGAACGTCGCGCGCGCTGCTGCGTCGGGGCGAGCATGGCGGATGATGACAAAAGGCTGGCGGCCGAGGCGGCGCTCGGCGAGGTGCACGACGGGATGCTCGTCGGGCTGGGAACGGGATCGACGGTCGCGTTCCTGATCGCGGCGCTGGGCGAGCGGGTGCGCGCGGGATTGCGCGTCGAGGCGGTCGCGACCAGCATCGCGAGCGCGCGCGCCGCGGAAGGCGAGGGGATCATCGTGCGCGACTTCGCGGGCGTCGCGCGCGTCGACCTGACGATCGACGGCGCGGACGAGATCGACGCGCGGCTCTACGCGATCAAGGGTGCGGGCGGGGCGATGCTGCGCGAGAAGGTGGTGGCGGCGGCGTCCGACCGGATGGTGGTGATCGCGGATGCGTCGAAGCGGGTGGAGGCGATCGGGGCGGCGAAGCTGCCGGTCGAGGTGCTGCCGTTCGCGCGCAGCTTCGTCACGGCGCGGCTGGAGGCGATGGGCGCGGCGGTCGCGGTGCGGGCGGGCGGAACCGACAACGGCAATCTGATCCTGGATGCGCGGTTCGGGCAGATCGACGACCCGCGCGCGCTCGCGGCAGCGATCGACACGGAGCCGGGCGCGCTGGGCCACGGGTTGTTCCTGAGCGAGGTCGACGCCGCCTATGTCGCCGCGGATGGCACGGTTACGCGGATGGAGCGTAGAAACGGCTGAGCGTCTGAATGCACGCCGCGATCATGTGACGGAGATTTCCGTCAGGCGTGGTTCGCGCGCTGGCGATCGGACACGGGCAGGTCGACGGCGTCGAGCTTGCGCAGCAGATCGGAGAAAATGTCGTCACGCGGGACGGGGAAGTGTCGGGTGAAGCTGGTGCCGAGCACGTCCAGGTCGCGCTGTGTCAGCAATCCAACCGAGACGATCTTGTCAGTCACCGCGCACCTCCTGATGCTCGAACGGCCCGCCGGGCATTTGGTGCCGTGGATGGAGCGCGCGGGGACGAAAGTTGCAAAAAACTACAAGCTTCTCTGGTGTTTAACTTAGGTTAGTTGCGGAGTGAGCCTGGTCGCACGGGCGGGCGGCCGTTCCTATGTGCAGCCGATGGATGCTTCTGGTCCGACGATCCTGGCACTCGGCGACAGTCTGGTCGCAGGCTACGGTTTGAGCGTGGATGACGCGCTGCCGGCGCAATTGCAGCGGCGCTTGCGTGGCCGCTACCCGCAGGCGCGGGTGATCGGGGCGGGCGTGTCGGGTGCGACCAGCGCGGACGTGCTGCGGCGCTTGCCGGCCGCACTCGAGCAGGCGGGCGCGCTCGATCTCGCGCTGGTGCAGGTCGGGCCGAACGACGTCCTGCGTGGGGTCGCGCCCGACGTAGTGCGCGCGAACCTGGCGCGTGTTCTGGCGACGTTCGCGGGCCGCAGTGTCCCCGTGCTGCTGACGCGGGTCGACCCGCCGGCGATGCTGCGGGCGCGGGCCGCGCCTTACCGCACGATTCACGCCGATCTGGCGCGCGATCATGACGTGGGTCTGGTCAGTTTCTTTCCGCCGGGGGTGCTGGGCCATCCCGAAATGGTGCTGGCCGACCGTGTCCACCCCAATGCGCGCGCGATCGCCGCGGTGGCGGCGCATCTGCTGCCCGCGGTGGAGCACGCGCTGGCGCGCTCGCACGCCGGCGCGGGTCTGGTGGGCGAAGACTTTCCAAGCGGGGCGGAGCTTCGATAAGCGGATCGCATGGCTATGATCACCCGATTGCTGCGCGCCTGCTGGATGACCGCGCTGCTGGTGGCCGCAGGCGTCGGCTTGTTGGCAGGGCTGTTCACGGCGCGGCCGGCGGCGGCGCAGGCGACCCCGGTCGCGACGCTGACCGCGCAGCTCGCGCAGGCGGAGCGCGACGTGGCGAGCGTCGATGCCGCGCTCGACCGCCGCGTCGACCCCGACGATCGGCTCGCGCTGCGCACCAAGGCGCTGGCGGCGAAGGATGCCGCGACCGATGCTGCCGGGCGGTTGCAGGATCAATTGTCGCTGGTCGACGCCAAGGTGGCGCAGCTCGGCGCGCCGGCATCGGGTGTCGGCGAGGCGGCGGACATTCGCGCGCAGCGCGCCGACCTGGCGCGCCAGCATGCCGCGCTCGATTCGGCGGTGAAGCGCGGGCGGTTGCTGGGCGTCACCGCGCAGCAACTGGTCGACGAGATCGCGCAGGGGCAGGCGGCGCAGTTCAGCGAGCGTTTGTCGGCGCACAGCCCGTCGCCGCTCAGTTCCGCGTTCTGGCGTGCGGTGCTGCTGTCGGCGCCGCGCGACCTGCGCCGCATCTCCGCGTTCGTGACGAGCGGCGCGGCACAGGTGCGCGCGCAACTGCGTGATCGCTCGCGCGGGCAGGTGCCGTGGCAGGCGTTGCTGGGCGCGGTGTTGTTCGTCGCGCTGATGGGGCCGGGGCGGCTGGCGTTGCAGCGCGTCGGCAAGCGGTTCCTGATCGAGGGCGCGCCGGGGCACCGCGTGCGCCGTTCGGGCTACGCGATCTGGCGGATCGCGGTGGGCACACTCACGCCACTGTTGGCGAGTTTCACGCTGGTACAGGGCGTGCGCTGGGCGCGGCTGGAGGCGACGAGCTGGACGTCGATGCTCGACGGGCTGGTGGGGGCGATGACCTTTGCCGGGCTGACCGCGTCGGTGACGGGCGCGCTGCTGATGCGGACGCAGCCGTCGTGGCGGGTCGCCGCGATCGGCGATGCGGCAGCGACGCGGCTGCGGCCGTTCTCGCTGCTTCTCGCCGGACTGTCGTTCGCGACGATCATGGTCGAGGTGTTCAACCGCGCGGTGAACGCGAGCGGCGCGGCGCGGGTCGCGTCGCAGGCGGCGGAAGCGTCGCTCCACCTGCTGCTGCTCGCCGCGACGCTGCTGGCGCTGGGTCGGCTGCGCGCCGAGCAGGCACGCGACGAGCAGGGCGAGACGACGCGCGCGGGCCTTGCCGCGGTGACGCTGCTCGCCTGGGCGGTGGTACTGGTGGCAGGCGGCGCGCTGTTGATCGGCTATATCGGGTTCAGCCTGTTTCTGGTGCAATTGGTCGCCTGGGGCGTGGTGCTCGGCTCGGGCGCGTACCTGTTGATGACGGCGATCGACGACGTCGCGACCAGCGTGTTCAAGCGCAGCAGCGCGACCGGGCGGACGCTGGTGCGCGCGCTGGGCTTGCGGGGCAGCAGCGTCGACCAGTTCGGCGTGCTGTTGTCGGGGTGCCTGCGCGTCGTGGTGGCGCTGACCGCGGTCGGGCTGCTGTTGTCGCCGTTCGGCGCAGGCAACGGCGTGTCGACCCTGTTCGGGCGCGTCGGCACGCTGGCGCAGGGCGTCGAGATCGGCGGCGTCGCGATCTCGCCCGGCACGATCGTGCGCGGGCTGGTGGTGCTGTTCGTCGGGCTGGCGCTGGTGCGCGCGTTCATGGGATGGCTGGAGGGGCGGTACCTGCCCGCGACCGACCTGGACGGGTCGGGTCGCAATTCGGTGAGCCTGGTCGCGCGCTACGTCGGCGTCGCGCTCGCCGTGATCTGGGCGCTCGCCTCGCTCGGCATCGGGGTGGAGCGGATCGCGCTGTTGCTGTCGGCCTTGTCGGTCGGCATCGGTTTCGGGTTGCAGGCGATCACGTCCAACTTCGTGTCGGGGCTGATCCTGCTCGCCGAGCGGCCGATCAAGATCGGCGACCTGGTGCGCGTCGGCACCGACGAGGGCGACGTGAAGCGGATCAGCGTGCGCTCGACCGAGATCGAGCTCGCCGACCATTCGACGCTGATCGTGCCCAATTCGGAGCTGATCACCAAGTCGGTGCTCAACAAGACGCTGGCGAGCCCGCTGGGGCGGATCCAGATCCAGTTCTCGGTCCCGCTCGGCACCGACGCGGCGCGCGTGCGCGAGATCGTGCTGGCGATCTTCACCGCGGAAACAGCGGTGCTCGACGACCCTGCACCTTCGGCGTTCATCGATTCGATCGCGGACGGGCGCATCCTGTTCAACTGTTTCGCGCACGTGGAGACGCCGCGCGCGGCTTACCCGACGCGGTCGAGCGTGTTCATGGCGCTGCTGGGTCGGTTTGCCGACGAGGGGATCGACATCGGCACGGTGCCGCAGCGGCTGGAGATGATCGCCGCACCGCCGCGCGACGGGGGACGCGAGCGGGAAAGGGGTGACGCGCGCGATTGATCGGGTAAACAGGCGGCAAAAGAGGGGAAACCAGCATGACCTACCGTGCCGCCACCGCCATCGCCTTGTGCCTGATGGCGGGCCAGCTTTCGGCGCAGATTGCGCCGGCCCAGGGTTCCTCGGCGCAGAAGCCTATCGAGCAGACGCAGGCGCCCGAGAACCAGATCACGCAACCCAATCCCGAGGTCGTCACCGAACGCCCGCCGGTCGCGCCGCCCGCGACACCCGCGCCCGACGCCAACGCCAACGCCCGCACGGTCGCGGCGACGACGCCGGCCAAGCCCGCGAAGTGGGACGTCAACGCGCCGCCGGGAATGCGGACGCGCGAGGTGGCGATCAACACCGATAACGGCAGTTGGATGAACGTCGACGTGTCACCCGATGGTCGCTTGATCGCGTTCGACATGCTGGGCGACATCTACACCATGCCGCTCGCGGGGGGCACGCCGACGCGGATCGCGCAAGGATTGGCGTACGAGCATCAGCCGCGCTTCTCGCCCGACGGGCGGCGGATCGCGTTCACCTCCGATCGCGGCGGCGGCGACAACATTTGGGTGATGAACGTCGACGGCAGCGACAAAAGGCAGGTGACGAAGGAGGATTTCCGCCTGCTCAACCAGCCGTCGTGGAGCCCCGACGGGCGTTTCATCGCGGCAAAGAAGCATTTCACGACCGGCCGCTCATTGGGCACCGGCGAGGTGTGGCTGTACCACGTCTCGGGCGGCGGCGGCGTGCAGTTGGTCAAGCGCAAGAGCGAGCAGCTGCAGAAGGAGTTGGGCGAGCCGATCTACGCGCCCGACGGCAAGAGCATCTTCTACACGCGCAACGTGACGCCGGGTCCGATCTTCGAATATGCGCAGAACTCGCGCACCGACCTGTTCAACATCGAGCGCTACGACATCGACAGCGGCGAAGTGACCACCGCGGTGTCGGGGGTCGGCGGATCGGTGCGCCCGACACCGTCGCGCGACGGCAAGCGGATCGCGTTCGTGCGCCGCGAGAACAACAAGACCAAGCTGTGGGTCAAGGACCTGTCCACTGGCGTGGAGCGCGTCATCTACGGCGACCTCGACCGCGACGTGCAGGAAACCTGGGCGGTGACGGGCGTGTACCCCAACATGGCGTGGACACCCGACAATGCGGCCATCCTGATCTGGGCGGGCGGGCACATCCAGCGCGTCGCGGTCGACGGATCGGGTGCGCGCGTGGTGCCGTTCCGCGTCAACGACACGCGCGTGGTGATCGACGCGACGCACCCGCAGGTCGAGGTATCGCCCGACCGTATCCAGACAAAGATGCCGCGCTGGGCGAGCGTGTCGCCCGACGGGCGTCAGGTCGTGTTCGAGACGCTGGGCAAATTGTACGTCAAGCCGATGGCGGGCGGTGCGGCGCGGCGGCTGACGCGCGCCACCGACGAGCTGGAGCTGTGGCCGAGCTGGTCGCGCGATGGGCGGCAGATCGTGTTCGTCGGCTGGACCGATGCGGGGCTGGGGCAGATCAAGACGGTCGCGGCAGGTGGCGGCTCGGCCAAGGTCGTGACGAGTGCGGCGGGGCTGTATCGCCGGCCGCATTTCTCGCCCGACGCCAAGGTGATCGTGTTCGAGCAGGGCGAAGGCGGCGGGCTGACCGCGGCGCGTGGGGCCGGCGGATCGGGCGCGTACCGCGTCGCGGCGACGGGCGGCGCGCCGGTCAGGATCGCGGAAGGCGCGGCCGAGCCGCAGTTCGGTAACCGGAACGACCGCGTGTTCCTGCTGACGAGCGAAAAGGACAAGCGCCAGCTCGTCAGCACCGATCTGAACGGCGAAGCCAAGCGGGTCCACGCGCAGGGCGAGCTGGTCAGCGATTATCAGGTGTCGCCGACGGGCGAGTTCGTCGCGTTCAAGCAGAATTACCAGGCGTTCGTCATGCCGCTGATGCCCGGCACGCAGGGGGTGGAAACCGACAAGAAGGCCGGGCCGCTGCCCGTCACGCAGGTGAGCGCGGACGGCGCGGACTTCATCAACTGGTCGAACGACGGACAGGCGCTGCACTGGAGCACCGGGCCGACGCTCTACACCGCGCAGGTCAACGCGCTGTTCCAGCAGGCACCAGTGGGCGAGAACGCGCCGAAGTTCGCGGCGCCGCGCACCGGCGTGTCGCTGTCGATGGACGTGCCCGCGGCGAAGCCGACGGGCACGGTCGCACTGACCGGCGCGCGCGTGGTGACGATGGCGCGCGCGGATGGCGGGATCATCGACGATGCGACGATCCTGATCCGCGGTGATCGCATCGTCGCGGTCGGCCCGCGTGCCTCGGTTACGATCCCCGCCGGCACCAAGACGATCGACGTCGCGGGCAAGACGATCATCCCCGGGCTGGTCGACGCGCACGCGCACGGCCCGCAGGGCGACGACGAACTGGTGCCGCAGCAGAACTGGAACGCGATGGCGAACCTGGCGCTCGGCACCACGACGATCCACGATCCGTCGTCGCGCTCGGCCGAGATCTTCCCCGCGGCCGAAATGCAGCGCGCGGGGCTGATCCTGGCGCCCCGCATCTTCTCGACCGGCGAGATCATCTACGGCGCGAAGTCGCCCGACGTGTACGCGGAGATCAACAGCTACGACGACGCGCTCGCCGACGTGCGCCGGTTGAAGGCGCAGGGCGCGCACAGCGTCAAGAACTACAACCAGCCGCGGCGCGAGCAGCGTCAGATGGTCGTCGCCGCCGCGCAGGCCGAGGGGATGGAGGTCGTGCCCGAGGGCGGGTCGCTGTTCACGCAGGACGTGACGCTGATCCAGGACGGCAACTCGACCGTCGAGCACAACATCCCGCTCGAGCATTTCTACGACGATCTGGTTCAGTTGTGGACGCAGACCAAGACCAACTACACGCCAACGCTGGTCGTCACCTATGGCGGGCCGGCGGGTGATCCGTACTGGCGCGCGCACACCGACGTGTGGCGTCACCCGATCCTGTCGCGCCACGCACCGCAAGCGCTGCTCGCGGCGCAGAACGCGCGGCGTGAATTAGCGCCCGAGGAGGATTACGTCGACGGCGAGAGCGCGCGCGAGGCGAAGAAGCTCGCCGACAAGGGCGTGCAGGTGTCGATCGGCGCGCACGGACAGCAGGCGGGACTGGGCGCGCATTGGGAGATGTGGAGCTTTGCCAAGGGGGGGTGGTCGCCGATCGAGGCATTGCGCGCGGGCACGATCATGCCGGCGACGTCGCTCGGATATCAGAAGGACGTCGGCTCGCTCGAGCCGGGCAAGCTCGCCGATCTGGTGGTGCTCGACGCCGATCCGACGGTGAACATCCGCAACACCGACAAGGTGAGCCGCGTGATGCTGGGTGGGCATCTGTATGATGCGGCGACGCTCAACGAGGTCGAGACGGGCAACCGCCAGCGGATGCCCTACTGGTTCGAGGGCGCGAACGGCGGCGGGGGTACGGGCACGCGGATGACCACCGGGCACGGTTACGGCGACGCGGATCAGGATTGATCTGACGCGCCGGCGTCCGATCTGCTAGGGGCACGCGCTACCTCACGTGCCCCCAAGCGGATGAGAATGATCGAGACTTCGCCTCCGCCGCCGATCCTCGTCGCGGCGCTGTACCAGTTCACGACGCTAGACGACGTGGCGGCGGTGAAAGCCGCGCTGCGGCCGGTGTGCGAGGCGGCCGAGGTGCGCGGATCGCTGCTGCTGGCGCACGAAGGCGTCAACGGGACGATTGCGGGCAGCGACGACGGGATCGCGGCGGTGCTGGCGCATTTGCGCGCGTTGCCGGGATGTGCGGCGCTGGAGGTCAAATATTCGCGCACCGATGCGATGCCGTTCGGGCGGATGAAGGTGCGGTTGAAGCGCGAGATCGTAACGATGGGGCAGCCTGACCTCGATCCGGTGGAGGGCGTGGGGGCGTATGTCGCGCCCGAGGACTGGAACGCGCTGATCGACGATCCCGACACGATCCTGATCGACACGCGCAACGATTACGAGGTCGCGCTGGGCACGTTCACGGGGGCGATCGACCCGGGTACGCGGAGCTTCCGCGACTTTCCGGCGTGGTTTCGCGAACGGCGCGACGCGTTGCTGGGGAAGCGGCGCACGCCCAAAATCGCGATGTTCTGCACCGGCGGCATCCGGTGCGAGAAGGCAACGGCGTTCGTGCGCGCCGAGGGCATCGACGAGGTGTTCCACCTGAAAGGCGGCATCCTCAATTATCTGGAACAGGTGCCTGAGGCCGACACGCGCTGGCAGGGCGAGTGTTTCGTGTTCGACGAGCGGGTGAGCGTGACGCACGACCTGACGCCGACGCACCGGGCGATGTGTAAGCGGTGCCAGCGGCCGGTGGATGATGAGCGCGGGTGCGGGTGTGCGGCTGAGGCGTAAGCGGGACGGTTGGGCCTGACGGCGTCATCCCGGCCTTGAGCCGGGATCCCGCTGCTTCGGTCGCTCACTGGAAGCGGGACCCCGGATCAAGTCCGGGGTGACGGGGGGAGGGTGTGAGGTGGAGGATGCCTGCTCAACCTACCCACCCCCGACTCCTCCCTTGTCAGGGAAAAGGTGAGGGCTTGCGCTCGGCTGTTGGGCGCCAAGACTCACCTCCCTGACAAGGGAGGGGCCGGGGGTGGGTTGGCGCGACACGATGCGTTTCGGTGACGGCCAACCCACTCCTCCTAAAGAGGACAGAAGCTCAGACTCCGGCGCTGGCCGCGGGGCGGTCGCGCATCGCCTCGATCCAGCGCGCCAGGTGGGTGTGTTCGGGCGCGGGGGTGAATTTCACCATGCGCGCGAAGTCGAGGCCGGTGTAGGCGACCACGTCGGCGATGGTGACGCGGTCGGCGGCGATGAATGCGCTCTCGGCGAGGCGGCGGTCGAACACCTTCAATGCGCGCGTCGCGGCGGCGGTGTTGGTTTCGGCGATCGCCGCCACCTGCGTCTCGATCGCGGCGAGCGCGGGGTGGCCGTGGCGGACCGACATCATGAGCGGAGTCGCGAGCAGCATCTCGGCGCGGCGCATCCACATTTCGATCACCGCGGTTTCGAGCGGATCGCGGCCGAACAGGTTGGGCTCGGGGTAGACGCTCTCGAGATAGCGGCAGATCGCGATTGATTCGGTGATCGTCGTGTCGGCGTCGATCTCGAGCGCGGGGACGTTGGCGAGCCCGGCGCGCGCGAGGTAATCGGGGGTGCGGTGCTCGCCCTTGAAGATATCGGTTTGGACGATCTCGATATCCTCGATGCCCTTTTCCGCCATGACCCAGCGAACGCGGCGCGGATTGGGGGCGCGGCGGCTGTCGTAAAGGCGCATCATGCCTGTGCTTCCTTGTTATCGGGCGCGATCTTGTCCTGCGTCTTGGTGTCGAAATCGCTCGCGTCGTGGCGTTCGTGGAGCTGGCTGGCGGGGTCGCCCATCACGCGGTTGACCATGCGCCCGCGCTTGACCGCGGGACGCTCGGCGATCTGGTCGGTCCAGCGCAGCACGTTCTTGTACTCGTGAACCTGGAGGAAGGTGCCGGCGTCGTAGACGAGTCCCTTCACCAGCGCGCCGTACCACGGCCAGATCGCCATGTCGGCGATCGTGTAATCGGCGCCGGCAATGTATTCGCTTTCGGCCAGGCGGCGGTCGAGCACGTCGAGCTGGCGCTTCACTTCCATCGCGTAGCGGTCGATCGCATATTCGATCTTGGTTGGGGCATAGGCGTAGAAATGGCCGAAGCCGCCGCCGAGCAGCGGGCCTGCGCCCATCTGCCAGAACAGCCACGACAGGCATTCCGCGCGGGCGGCGGGTTCGGTGGGGAGGAAGGCACCGAACTTCTCGGCGAGGTAGACAAGGATCGAGCCCGATTCGAACACGCGGACGGGCGTGTCGCCGCTGCGGTCGACCAGCGCGGGGATCTTGGAATTGGGGTTGGCGGCGACGAACCCGCTGGAGAATTGGTCGCCCTCGTTGATGCGGATCAGCCAGGCGTCATATTCGGCGCCGCTGTGCCCGGCGGCGAGCAGTTCCTCGAGCATCACCGTCACCTTCACCCCGTTGGGCGTGGCGAGCGAGTAGAGTTGCAGCGGATGGCGCCCGACCGGCAGCTCCTTGTCGTGCGTCGCGCCCGCGGTCGGACGGTTGATGTTGGCGAAGCGCCCGCCGTTGTCCTTGTTCCAGGTCCAGATTTCGGGCGGCGTGTAGGTGTCGGTCACGGCTGCATCCTCTCAGACGACGATCGCCCGAGACTAGCGTCGCGCGCGGCGCGGGTCCAATCGCCCGCGCCGCGCGCTGATCGTGCCGCCAGCGGTCAAGCCGCCAGTGATCGCGTATCAGGCGGCGATCGCTTCCAACTGCTCGCTCAGTTCGAGCCAGCTCTGCTCGGACGCGTCGATCTGCTCCTGCACGCTGGCGCGGCGCTTCATCAGCTCGGTCATGCTGAGCTTGGCGAGCGGGCCTTGCGCGGTCGAGGGGTCGAACATCGCGCGGTCGAGCGCGCTCAGCTGCTCGGTCAGCTTGGCGAGCGCGGCCTCGGCATCGCGTGCCTGCTTGCGCAAAGCCTTGTCCTGTTCGCGCTGCTCGGCCTGCTTGCGCGCGTCGGCCTTTGCCTTGGCCTTCGACTGCTTGCCCGAGCCGTCGCCCGACAGGATCAGCTTGATATAATCCTCGATCGCGCCGTCGAAGTCGCGCGCGGTGCCCCCATCCACCAGCACGAGGCGGTCGGCGGTCATCTCCAGCATGTGACGGTCGTGGCTGACGATGACGACCGCGCCGGTGTAGCCGTTCAGCGCCTGGATCAGCGCCTCGCGTGCGTCGACGTCCAGGTGGTTGGTCGGCTCGTCGAGGATCAGCAGGTGCGGCGCGTCGCGGGTGATGAGCGCGAGCGCGAGCCGCGCGCGCTCGCCGCCCGACAATTTGCCGACCTTGGTGATCGCCTTGTCGCCCTGGAACCCGAAGCGGCCGAGCTGCGCGCGCACCGCGGAGGGCGACGAGCCCTCCATCAGCGCCGACATGTGCTGGAGCGGCGTCTCGTCGCGGTCGAGTTCCTCGACCTGGTACTGCGTGAAATAGCCGACGCGCATCTTGCCGCTCGCCTGCATCGCCCCCTCCATCGGGGTGAGCTGCGCGGCGAGCAGGCGGGCGAGCGTCGTCTTGCCGTTGCCGTTGCGCCCGAGCAGCGCGACGCGCTCGTCGGGGTCGATGCGCAGGTTCAATCGCTTGAGGATCGGCGTCTCGCCATAGCCGACGGTGGCGAGGTCGAGCGTGATGAGCGGCGGGCGCAGCGCGGTCGGATCGGGGAAGTCGAACGACAAGGACGGATCGTCGAGCACCTCGGCGATCGGCTGCATCCGCGCGAGTGCCTTGACGCGCGACTGCGCCTGTTTCGCGGTCGAGGCGCGGGCGGAGTTGCGCGCGACGAACTCCTTCAATTTCTCGCGCTCCGCCATCTGCTTCTCGCGCGCGGCGGCCTGCTGCGCCTGACGCTCGGCGCGCTGGCGCTCGAACGCGTCATAGCCGCCGGGGTAGAGCGTCAGCTTGCCGCGATCGAGGTGGAGGATATGGTCGACGACGTTGTTGAGGAAGTCGCGCTCGTGGCTGACGACGACGATCGTCGCCTGATAGGATTTGAGGAAATCCTCCAGCCACAGCACCGCTTCGAGGTCGAGGTGGTTCGACGGCTCGTCGAGCAGCAGCAGGTCGGGGGCAGAGAAGAGCAGTGAGGCGAGCGCGACGCGCATCCGCCAGCCGCCCGAGAAGCTTTCCAGCGGGCGGTTCTGCATCTCCTCGTCGAAGCCGAGCCCGACGAGGATGCGCGAGGCGCGCGCGGGCGCGGACCAGGCGTCGATCGCCATCAATCGTTCGTGGATGTCGCCGAGCCGATCCATGTCCTCCATGTTCTCGCTCTCGGCGAGCAGCGCGGTGCGCTCGACGTCGGCGGCGAGCACCGTTTCGATCGGGGTGGAGTCGCCGCCGGGCGCCTCCTGTGCGATGTAGCCCAGGCGCGCGCCGCGCGGCATGTCGGCGGAACCGGTGTCGGGCTCCAGCATCCCCGCGATCACGCGCACCAGCGTCGACTTGCCAGCACCATTGCGGCCGATCAGCCCGATGCGCCCGCGCGGCGGCAGCGCGGCGGTGGCGCGATCGAGGATCGTCCGCCCGCCGAGGCGAACGGTGATGTCGGAAAGATTGAGCATGCGCGCGCGCTTAGCAGATGCGGCGGGGAAATTCGATCGGGTTGTTTGAGCGCTTCGTCGCCCCGGACGTGATCCGGGGGCTCGCTGCTTGCGACGCACGGAGAGAAGGTAGCGGATCCCGGGTCGAGCCCGGGATGACGGGGGAGAGCGGTTGCCGGTGAGTCCGCCGGCACCTAGATGGCACATCATGTCAGGCTACGGCCCCCCCGAACGTTTCAACGAAGAAGCCGCCACCTTCACGATCCGCGGCAGCGACGCGCCCGATCTGCAGGCGGGGGTGGCGGCGATCCGCAACGTGCTGAAAACGCTGCCGCTCAAGCCCGGCGTGTACCGGATGCAGGACGCGAAGGGCGAGGTGCTGTACGTCGGCAAGGCGCGCGCGCTGAAGAACCGCGTCGGCAATTACGTCCAGATCGAGCGGCTGTCGAAGCGCATCCAGCGCATGGTGTCGCAAACGCGGTCGATGACGATCGTCACGACCAACAACGAGGCCGAGGCGCTGCTGCTCGAGGCGCAGCTGATCAAGCGCTATCGCCCGCCGTACAACGTGCTGCTGCGCGACGATAAGAGCTTTCCGTTCATCCTGCTGCGCGCCGACCACGACTTTCCGCGGGTGCAGAAGCATCGCGGGGCAAGAAAGGCGAAGGGCAATTACTACGGGCCGTTCGCGAGCGCGGGGAGCGTCAACAATACGCTGAACGCGTTGCAGAAGCTGTTCCTGCTGCGCAGTTGCACCGACGGGTTCTTCAAGACGCGCGACCGGCCGTGTCTGCTGTACCAGATCAAGCGCTGCTCCGCGCCGTGCGTCGGGCGGATCGATAAGGCGGGCTACGAGGAACTGGTCGGCGACGCGAAGAAGTTTCTCGCCGGCAAGACTACCGACGTGCAGGCGAAGCTCGGCGCGCAGATGCAGGCGGCGGCGGAGAACATGGACTTCGAGCTCGCGGCGGTGCTGCGCGATCGGTTGAAGGCGCTGACCTTCATCCAGGGGACGCAGTTCATCAACGCGGAAGGCGTGGGCGACGCCGACATCTTCGCGCTCGCGTGCCTGGAAGGCGTGATCGGCATCCAGGCGTTCTTCATCCGCGGCGGGCAGAATTGGGGGCACCGCAGCTTCTTTCCGTCGCACACCGCCGAGGTGAGCGAGGAAGAGGTGCTGCAACTGTTCCTGATGCAATTCTACGAGGAGGTGCCACCCGCGCGGACGATCTTCGTCGATCGCGAGCTGCCCGAGGCGGCGCTGCTGATGGAGGCCTTGTCCGAGCAGGCGAAGCGCAAGGTCGAGATCACCGTCCCGCAGCGCGGCACGCGGCGGCGGCTACTCGATCAGGCGACGCGCAACGCCAAGGAAGCGCTGGAGCGGCGGCTGGCGGAGAGCACGACGCAGACGCGGCTCAACCGCGAGGTCGCCGAGCTGTTCGAGCTCGCCGAACCGCCCGAGCGGATCGAGGTGTACGACAACAGCCATATTCAGGGGACGAATGCGGTCGGCGCGATGGTGGTCGCGGGGCCGGAGGGCTTCCGCAAGGGTCAGTATCGCAAGTTCAACATCAAGCAGGCGGCGACCGACGACGATTTCGCGATGATGCGCGAGGTGCTGACCAGGCGTTTCTCGCGCGCGCTGGAGGAGGATCCGGATCGCGACTCCGGCGAATGGCCCGATCTGGTGCTGCTCGACGGCGGGCGCGGGCAGTTGAACGCGGCCAAAGCGGTGCTGGAGGATCTAGGCATTGAGGACGTGTGCCTGGTCGGCGTCGCCAAAGGGCCGCACCACGGGCGCGAGGGGCGCGAGGTGTTCCACCTGATGGACGGGCGCGAGCTGACGCTGCCGGTCAACGCGCCGGTGCTGTTCTACTTGCAGCGCCTGCGCGACGAGGTGCACCGCTACGTCATCGGCGCGCACCGGGCGAAGCGCGCCAAGGCGATCGGCGCCAGCCCGCTCGACGAGGTGCCGGGCATTGGTCCTGCACGCAAGAAGGCGCTGTTGATGCATTTCGGCACCGGCCGCGCGGTGAGGAACGCGAGCCTGGAGGACCTGCAGAAGGCGCCGGGCGTGTCGGCCAGCGTCGCGCAAACGGTGTACGACTTCTACCACGCGCATTGAGGGGCGCACCGAGGCGAGCCAGAACTGTAAATTCCCGTCGCTTGTCCGCGGACGTCGGCACGCTAAGCTGTTTGCCGGGGCTTTCGGGGGAATGAGTCATGCGGCGTGCGCCGTTGTTTTTCGCGTTGCTGGCGAGTGCGGGAGCCGCGCAGGCGGGTGACAAGCCGGTGTATCAGGCGGCACCCGCCTGGTTGAAGCCGGCACCCGCGATCGACGTCGCCAAGCTGACGGACGAGACGCCGATGATCGTGCGCCTCGACAACCAGCAGCGGATCGAGAACGGGCAGGTGTGGTCGTTCTTCGACACCGCGACGCGCGCCGCCTCGGCACAGGCGCTGAGCACCATTGGCGACATCAAGCTGCAATGGCAGCCCGCGCAGGGTGATCTGGTGATCCACCAAGCCGAGATCATTCGCGGCACGCAGCATATCGACCTGATCAAGAACGGGCAGCCGTTCACGGTGCTACGCCGCGAGGAGCAGCTGGATCAACGCCAGATCGATGGCGTGCTGACCGCGACGATGAATGCGGAAGGCCTGTCGGTCGGCGACGTGCTGCACGTCAGCTTCTCGATCACGCGGCGTGATCCGACCTTGCAGGGTGCGGCGCAGAGCTTTGCCGGATTGCTGACCGAACCCGCGCGGATCGGCTTCGGCCGGGTCCGCCTGGTCTGGCCGGAGGCGACTGCGGTCAAGTGGCGCAGCTACGCCGAGGGCGGGAAACCGGTGGAGACGGTGGCGAACGGATGGCGCGAGATCAACCTGACGCTGCCGCTCGCCAAGCAGCCCGAGATGCCCGACGATGCGCCCGCGCGCTTCCGTGCCCTGCCGATCCTGGAAGCCACGACGTTCGCGGACTGGGGCGCGGTGTCGAAGGTGATGGCGCCGCTCTACCGCACCGAAGGGCTGATCGCACCCAACAGTCCGCTGGCGGCGGAGGTGGCGCGGATCAAGGCGGCGACGACCGATCCGCGCGCGCGTGCCGCGATGGCGCTGCAGAGCACGCAGGACAAGATCCGCTACCTGATGCTGGGCATGGACACGGGCAATTACGTGCCGCAGACACCCGCGCAGACGTGGGAGCGGCGCTACGGCGACTGCAAGGCTAAGACGCTGCTGCTGCTCGCGATGCTGCACGCGATGGAGATCGAGGCCGAGCCGGTGCTCGCCAGCGCGCAGCTGGGTGGTCTGGTGCCGAACCGGCTGGCGAGCGCGGGCGCGTTCGACCATGTCCTCGTCCGCGCGACGATCGCGGGTGACACGCTGTGGCTCGACGGCACGCAATCGGGCACGCGGCTGGCCGATATCGGCGACACGCCCGCGCTCGGCACGGTGTTGCCGATCCGCGCAGAGGGCGCGACGCTGATGCCGATCGTGCTTCACGCCGACGGTCGCCCGACCGCGGTGGTAACGACCGAGCTCGACGACCGCGGCGGGGTCGATACGCCCTCGGTCGCGAAGGTCGAAATGACGCTGCGCGGTGCGGCGGCGGAGGCGATCGGCACCGCGGCGGCGCAAGCCACGCCCGACCAGCGCCGGCAGCTGGCGCAGCGCCTGTTCGCCGAGCAGGTGGGCAGCGGCAATTACATCGACCCGAAGATTTCGTACGATGCCGCGACCGGCATCACCACGATCAGCGCCGTGGGCATTGCGTCGACGCGCTGGTCGAAGGTCGACCGGCGCTACCGGCTCCAGCTCGACAAGGCGGTTGGCGGGTTGAACTTCGACCCGGACCGCGCGCGTACGGCCTGGTCGGCGATACCGGTGGTGCTGCCCGGGCCCGGCAGCGTGATCTATCGCACCATTGTCCGCCTGCCCGACGGGGGCGAGGGTTATACGCTCGACGGCGACCGCGACCTGTCGGCGACACTGGGCGGCGCGCGCATCAAGCGCGCCATGTCGCTGAGCGGCGACACCGTCACGCTCGAGGACCGCATCGACCAGATCGGGGGCGAGATGGCGGCGGCCGACCTGCCGGCGGCGCGCGCGGCCTTGTCGCAGGCGAAGAACCGGTTGGTCACGGTCGTCGCTCCGGCCAGTGTCGCTGGCATGCCATATTACGAGGCGAAGCGCCGCGCCGGGCTGCAGAAGCCGGCCGACGCGATGTTCACGCGGGTAATGGCGGCCGACCCCAAGGTCACCGATCCGTACGAATGGCGCGCGCGCTTCCGCGCCGCCGCCGTCGACCGGGCGGGCGCGGTCGCCGATTACACCAGCGCGATCGCGATCGAACCGAGCATCGACCTGTACCTGGCGCGCGCGCGATTGAACGCGACGCTGGGCCAGGACGCCAAGCAGCTCGCCGACATCGAGGCGGCGCGCAAGCTGGACCCGGATTCGGACGACGCCATCGGGGCGTTGGCGGATTACAAGGCCAACCACAACCAGGCCGAGGCGGCGATCGCGCTGCTCGACGCACGCATCGCGCGGGCGGGGAGCAAGGACCGGGTCGACTGGCTGGCGAACAAGGCCAATGCGCAAGCCGAAGCCGGGCAAAAGGACGCCGCGCTGGCGACGATCGACGCGGCACTGGCGGAGAAGCCGGGCAGCCCCAATCTGCTGAACACTTGCTGCTGGTTGCGTGGGGTGGGCAATCAGGTGCTCGACGGTGCGTTGAAGGATTGCACCAAATCGATCGAGCTGTCCGATTCGACCACGGCCGCGCTCGATAGCCGCGCGATGGTCTATTACCGGCTCGGCCGCTTCGACGATGCGCTGGCGGACCTGAACGCGGCGCTGGACGCCTCGCCTGATCTGGCGGCGAGCCGCTACATGCGCGGGGTCGTGCTCTACCGCGCCGGCAAGAAGGTCGACGGCGATCGCGAGCTGGCGCGCGCGCGGTTGCTCAATCCGCAGATCGACAAGGAATATGCGCGTTGGGGCATCAATCCCTGAGCGACGGTGCCGAGCGTTCGGCCCGCGTAAGCGTGGCGTTTACGTCTGGGGGGTAAGGCGGGCGGCATGCCGGCCGTCTTTCTGACCATCGATACCGAATTCGCGTGGCGGCACCATGCCGCCGGGCTGGATGCGGCGACGATCCACGCGCGATCGGTCGAGCCTGCGGGTGTGGGGCTGACGTGGCAGCTCGCGGTGCTCGCGCGGGCGGGATTGAAAGCGACCTTCTTCGTCGATCCGCTGCCGGCACTGATCTACGGCGAGGAATGGGCGCGGCGGATGGTCGAGCCGGTGCTGGCGGCGGGGCAGGAGGTGCAGCTCCACTGCCATCCGAACTGGATCGGCGCGGTGGCGGGCGACCGGGGGGCGGCGCACGGCGTGTTCGAGCTGATCGACCTGTCCGCCGATCGCCAGCGCACGGTGCTGGCGTGCGCGATCGACCTGCTGGTGGCGGCGGGTGCGCCGCGGCCGGTGGCGTTTCGTGCCGGCAGCTATTCGGCGAATGACGAAACCCTGTGCGCGCTCGCCGCGCTGGGGCTTGCATATGACAGCAGCCACAATGGCGCGCACCATCCATGGCCGAGCGCGATCGCGCTCGATCCGGCGCAGATCGCGCCGGTCGTGCGGCGCGGGGTGACCGAGGTGCCGGTGACGGTGATCGAGGACAAGCCCGGCTGCTGGCGCAATTTCCAGATCTGCGCGCTGTCGACGCGTGAGATGCGCGCCGCGATCGATCATGCGGTGACGCAGGATCACGCCGCGGTGACGATCGTCGGACACAGTTTCGAGCTCGCCAACCGCGCGGGCACCGCACCCAACCGCGTCCACGTCCACCGGTTCGAGGCACTCTGCGCGATGCTGGCCGAGCGGCGCGACGTGGCGCCGACGTGCCGTTTCGCCGACCGCCCGGCGCTGCCGTTGGGGCAAGGCGATCGTCCGCTCGGGCCCGACGCGCTGCGCTTGCGCTGGCGGCAGGCGGAACAGCTCTGGTCGACCCTGGTGGCGGAGCGCGCAGCGTGAGCGCAAGCGCGCTGAAGCTGCAGGTCGGCGCGCGCACGCTGGTCACTTTCCCGCGTCGGCTGGTGCGCGTGGCGTGGTCGCTTGAGCAGGTGCTGGCGGCACGCGGGCCGGTGCTGCCCGCCTTGGCGGACGCCGATGACGGCTATCTCGTCACCTCGCTGCCCGAGCAGGTCGCGCTTGCTGCACGTGGGCTGCGCTTCGTGCGGCAGCGTTACGTACGTTACTATGTCGATCTGGCGGGCGGGCGCGAGGCGTGGGCGGCGGGGCTGTCGGGGCAAGCGCGGTCGGGGTTGAAGCGCAAGGCGAAGAAGCTGGCGGCGGCGAACGGCGGCGTGCTCGACGTGCGGCGGTATCGCTCCGCCGAGGAGATGGCGGTGTTCCACCCGCTGGCGCGGCGCGTGTCGGCGACGACCTATCAGGAGCGGTTGCTCGGGTCGGGGCTGCCCGCGGATGCGGCCGGGCTGGTCGCGGCGGCGACGCAGGACCGGGCGCGCGCGTGGCTGCTGTTCCTGGGCGACGCGCCGATCGCCTATCTGTGGTGCGGAGCGGACGGCGACACGCTGCGCTACGATTATGTCGGGCACGATCCGGCGCATCAGGCGCTGTCGCCGGGCAGCGTGTTGATGGGCGAGGCGCTGGGCGACCTGTTCGCCGATCGTTTTCGCTGGTTCGACTTCACCGAAGGCGAAGGCCAGCACAAGCGCGGGCTGGCGAGTGGGGGCGTCGCGTGTCACGACATGCTGCTGCTGCGCGCGACGATCGCCAATCGGGCGGCGGTGGCGGCGGTCGGCGGGTTCGATGCGGCGATGGCGGTGGCGAAACGGTGGGGCGAGACGCCGGCGTTGAAGGGGATCGCGCAGCGCGTGCGGCGGGCGTGAAGGGCGGAGTTCGGCGGGCGTTTCTCCCTCCGACGAGAGAGTGACGGTGGCGGGTTGGTCGGTGCGCTGCGTTTCGTGACGGGCCGACCCACCCCCAGCCTCTTCCTTTCAGGGAGGGGAGTGAAGGTGCCGTGACCCGCCGCGTCTCGCATCCTATGTAGCGAACATGCACCTCGTCGCCGATGCCATTGTCCTGTCCGTGCGCGCGCATGGTGAGCATGGCGCGGTGGTGCGCGGCTTCACGCGGGAAGCGGGGGTGTGGCCTGGTTACGTGCGCGGCGGGCATTCGCGGCGGCTGCGGCCGATCCTGCAACCCGCCAATCTGGTGCGGGCCGAGTGGCGCGCGCGGACCGACGAGCAATTGCCCGCGCTGACCGTCGAGCTGATCCACAGCCGCGCGCCGCTGTACGCCGAGGCGCTGGCGGCGGCGGCGCTCGAGTGGCTGGCGGCGCTGACCGCGGCGGCCTTGCCCGAGGCGCAGCCGTATCCGCGCGTGCACGACGCACTGGCGGGGGCGCTCGACGCGATCGAGGCGGCGCCGAGTGCCAAGGGCTGGGCGGGGGCGCTGGCGCGCTATGAGTTGCTGTTGCTCGCCGAACTCGGCTTCGGGCTCGACCTGTCGGCGTGCGTCGCGACCGGTCGGGTCGACGATCTCGCCTTTGTCAGCCCGAAGAGCGGCGCGGCGGTGAGCCGGGCGGCGGCGGTGGGGTACGAGGCCCGGCTGCTGCGCTTGCCCGCCTTCCTGAGCATGGGCGGCGCGGCGACGTGGGACGACGTGACCGACGCGCTGGCGATCACCGGGCATTTCCTGGAGCGCGACGTGCTGGTCGATCGCCGGCGCGAGACGCTGGCGGCGCGTGACCGGCTGGTCGACCGGCTGAAAATGGCGGTTGCCTGAGCGGGGCGGACGCGCCATTCGGATGGCCATGAGCACGCCCCTGATCGCGATCCTGGCCGGCGACGGCATCGGCCCCGAAGTCACCGTGCAGGCGCGGCGCGTGCTGGAAGCGCTGGAACTTGATCTCGCGTTCGAGGAAGCGGCGGTCGGCGGCGCGGCGTACCGCGTGAGCGGGCATCCGCTGCCGCCCGAGACGCTGGACCTTGCACAGCGCGCCGACGCGATCCTGTTCGGCGCGGTGGGCGATCCGGCGTTCGACGCGCTGGAGCGCGCGTTCCGGCCCGAGCAGGCGATCCTGGGGCTGCGCAAGGAATTGGGCACGTTCGCCAACCTGCGCCCGGCGAAGATCTTCGACGGGCTGGAGGATGCCTCGACGCTCAAGCCCGAGGTGGCGCGCGCGATCGACCTGGTGATCGTGCGCGAGTTGAACGGCGACGTGTATTTCGGCGACAAGGGGCGGCGCACGACCGCGGCGGGCCTATGCGAGGGGCACGACCTGATGCGCTACGACGAGGACGAGGTGCGGCGGATCGCGCGCGTCGGGTTCGAGACCGCGGCCAAGCGGCGCGGCAGGCTCTGCTCGGTCGACAAGGCGAACGTGCTGGAAACCTCGCAATTGTGGCGCGACGTGGTGATCGAGGTATCGGCGGACTATCCGAACGTCGAACTGAGCCACATGTACGTCGACAATGCCGCGATGCAGCTGGTGCGCAACCCGGGCGCATTCGACACGATCGTGACGGGCAATCTGTTCGGTGACATCCTGTCGGATCAGGCGAGCATGTGCGTCGGCTCGATTGGGATGCTGCCGTCCGCCTCGCTCGATGCGGCGGGCAAGGGGCTGTACGAGCCGATCCACGGCTCCGCCCCCGACATCGCCGGGCAGGGCAAGGCGAACCCGTGCGCGGCGATCCTGTCGGCGGCGATGATGCTGCGCCACTCGCTGGGGCAGGGCGCGGCCGCCGACCGGGTCGAGGCGGCAGTGGCGGCGGCGCTTCGGACGGGAGTGCGTACGCCCGACCTGGGTGGCGATGCGTCGACCGGCGCGATGGGCGATGCGGTGGTGGCGGCGCTCTAAACCCAGCTCGCGAACCACGTCCACCGGCGGAAGGCGCCGGCGTCGGTCAGCGGCTCGGCGCAGAGCACCGGCAGGAAGTAGATCAATAGCGCGAAACAGGCGAGCAGGTAGAGCTCGTCCCAGCCGCGCAAGGCTGCGCGCCAATGATCGAGCGCGACCGTGACCGCGACCACCAGGAAGATGCCGCTGGGATAGTAATAATAATAGAAGCCGAGCGATTTGGGGATCAGCGCCCAGATCAGCAGGCTCGCCACCCACAGCATCGCGGGCGCGAGCAGGCGGGCTGAGTCGGTCTTGACCCAGGCCCAGAACAGCGCCGCGACCGCGACCAGCCCGCCCCACATGATCGCAGGGTTGCCGATCATCAGGATGCCGCGCTGGATGCCCTCGACGGGTTCGTAGAGGTACCAGATCGGACGCTGCATCAGCGGCCAGGTCCACCAGTTCGACTGATAGGTGTGCGGCGGCAGGATCTGAGTCTGGCGCGCATACATCTCGAGCTGGAACGGGATCAGCCGCGAAAGCGTGAGCGGGTCTTGCGTGTAGAAGAACGCCGGCGCGAAGGTGAGGAAGTAGGTGCCGACCGACACGAGGCCGAGCAGTACGACCGCGAGCGCCGGGTTCATCCCCGGCCAGCGATCGGGCCGACGGTGGCGCAGCCGCAGATAGGTGACGGCGGCGAAGGCGACGTAGGGCCCCGCGGCCCATTTGCACGCGGTGGCGAGCCCGAGCAGCGCGGCACCCGCGCACCAGCGCGCATAACCGGCGTGGCGCATCGACCAGCTCAGCACGACGATGCCCCAGATGAGGAACGCGGCCAGGAAGGTGTCGAGCATCGCGATCCGCGCCTGCACCGCAATCGTGAACGACATCAGCGCGAGCGCGCTGCCGATCAGGCTGGCGCGCAGGCGGCCGGTGAGGAGGTGGACGAGCGCGAACACGCCCGCGATCGTTGCCGCGCCCGCGAGCGTCGAGGCGAAACGCCAGCCGAACGGTTCGTCGCCGAACCAGCGAAGCGACAGCGCGATCAACTCCTTGGCGAGCAGCGGATGCTCGATGTTGGTCGGGCCCGACAGGTCGCGCAACGCGCGGGCGGCGGGGACATAATGGACCTCGTCGAACACCAGCTTGTTCGGCACGCCTAGGCGGATCAGGAAGAGCAGCTCGCTCAGCAGCGCGACAAGCGTGCCGACGATGAGCGGGCGGGCGAACGGTCGTGTGGTGAGGGGGGAGGCGGCCACCTGCGCTCTCTCACCCGGCGCGCCGCCCGGGGCAAGCGGAAGCTTGGCGGGCCTGCATGAGGCGGGGGTTGAGAATGCCGCCACGCGCGGGCAAAGCGGAGCCCATGAAGCGTCGCACTGGCCAGAACCGTTCGATCACGCAGACTTGGCGCCCCGCCACCCAGGCGATCCGTGGCGGGACCGCGCGATCGGAATGGGGCGAGACGAGCGAGGCGTTGTTCCTCACCTCAGGGTACAGCTACGACCGGGCAGAGGACGCCGCGGCGCGTTTCGCGGGCGAGCAAGCCGGCATGACCTATTCGCGGTTGCAGAACCCGACGGTCGAGATGCTGGAAGAACGCATCGCGCTGCTGGAGGGGGCGGAAGCGTGCCGGACGATGGCGACCGGCATGGCGGCGATGACCGCGGTGCTGTTGTGCCAGCTCGAACAAGGCGACCACGTCGTCGCGGGGCGTGCGGCGTTCGGGTCGTGTCGCTGGCTGACCGACACGTTGCTGCCGAAGTTCGGTATTCAGACCACGATCGTCGACGCGCGTGACCCGCAGCAATTCGTCGATGCGGTGCGGCCCGAGACCAAGCTGTTCTTCTTCGAAACGCCCGCCAATCCGACGATGGACGTGGTCGACCTGCGCGCGGTGTGCGCGATCGCGCGCGAGCGCGGCATCCGCACCGTGGTCGACAATGCGTTCGCGACCCCCGCGCTTCAGCGGCCGATGGAGCTGGGCGCCGACATCACGGCCTATTCCGCGACCAAGATGATGGACGGGCAGGGGCGCGTGCTGGCGGGCGCGGTGTGCGGGACGGCCGATTTCGTCAACAACACGCTGCTGCCGTTCACGCGCAACACCGGGCCGACGCTGTCGGCGTTCAATGCCTGGGTGGTGTTGAAGGGGCTGGAAACGCTCGACCTGCGTATCAGGCGGCAGTCGGCATCGTCGGTGCAGGTTGGTAGCTTCATGGAAGCGCGCGTGCCGCGTATCCTCCACCCCGGGCTCGCCAGCCATCCGCAGCACGAGCTGGCGATGAGCCAGATGGAGGCGGCGGGGCCGATCTTCGCGTTCGAGGTCGAGGACCGTGCGCAGGCGCACGCGCTGCTCAACGCGCTGACGCTGATCGACATATCGAACAACATCGGCGATTCGCGCTCGCTGATGACGCATCCCGCCTCCACCACGCATTACGGCGTCGCGGAGGACAAACGGATCGAGATGGGGGTGACCGAGGGGCTGATCCGGTTGAACGTCGGGCTGGAAGACCCGCTCGACCTGATCGACGACCTCGACCAGGCGCTTCGCCAGGTCGGCCTGTGAAGTCGCTGTTCGACGTCGCCGAGACGACGCGCGGCGTGACGGTGCGCGTGTCGGTTAGCTACCTCGCCGAACAGTCGGAGCCGGCGCGCGGGCGGTGGTTCTGGGCCTATCATATCCGCATCGAGAACGAGTTTCCGGGTGCGGTGCAGCTGCTGACTCGGCACTGGATCATCACCGACGGACGCGGTGCGCGCCATAGCGTCGAGGGCGAGGGGGTGGTCGGCGAGCAGCCGGTGATCGCGACCGGCGGCAGCTACGATTACGTCTCGGGCTGCCCGCTCTCCACGCCGACGGGGGCGATGCAGGGCAGCTACCGCATGGTCGACGAGGCGGGTGCGGTGTTCGACGTCGCAATCCCGAAGTTCGCGCTCCACGCGCCCGCGGTGGCGGGATGAAGCGGACGCACCTGCCGCTGAACGGCCTGCGCGTGCTCGATGCCGCGGCGCGGCACCTGTCGTTCACGCGCGCGGCGGACGAATTGGCGGTGACGCCGGCGGCGGTCGGGCAGCAGGTCCGCGCGCTGGAAGATACGCTGGGCGTCGTGCTGTTCCGCCGCACGACCAAGGGGCTGGAGCTGACCGACGAAGCGGCGGCGGGGCTGGGGCCGCTCCGCGCGGGGTTCCTGCATTTCGAGGAAGCCGTGCGCGCGATGCAGGCGGGACAATCGTCCAAGTCGCTGACGATCGCCGCGCCGCGCGACCTGACCGAGAAATGGCTGCTGCCCCGCCTCGCCGAGATCGCGGCGGGCGACCCCGATCTGCGTTTCTCTTTGGTGGTGGCGGACGAGGGGCTCGACTTCACCGAGGCGAACCTCGACCTCGCGATCCGCTGGGGCGAGGGGCCGGGAGCGCACGAGGGCGAGGCGATCGAGAGCGACGGGCTGGTGACCGTCGAGCGACCGGGCGGCGGGGCGGACACGGTGATCGCATGGCCGGGCTCGCCCGAGGGTGCGGCGACGCCGGTGGTGCGCGTCGGCGACGCGGGGCTCGCGATCGACGCGGCGGCGGCGGGGCTGGGGCGCGCGATCGTGCCCGAATTGCTCGCGGCGCGCGATGTGGCGGAGGCGCGGGTCGCGGTGGTGGGCGCGGCGCAGCCGTCGCGGCTGGGTTACTGGCTGGTCGCGCCGACCCCGCAGTGGCGGCAGCGCAAGGTGCAGGCGCTGGTGGAAGCGCTGGCGGGATAAGTTAGAAGGGGTTGTCGAAACCGGCGATCGCTTGTCCCTTCGATCGTCATCCCGAACTTGATCCGGGGTTTCGCTTCTTCGCGAGCGTGGAGAACGCAGCGGGATCTCGGGTCAAGCCCGGGATGACGGGAGCGGGGGCGCTGCGTCCTGCGGCGACCTACCCACCCCCGGCCCCTCCCTTGTCAGGGAGGGAAGTGACGAGGTTACTTCTTGCGCGCGCGCTTCGGGGCGGCGGCGGCTTCCTGGTCCTCTTCCTCGTCGTGCTCTTCCTCGCCCGCCTCGGTCAGCGCCTCGCCGAGTGCCTTGAGCTTGTCCTGCGACTTGTCGGCCTTGTCGGCAATCTTGGTGGTAGCGACGCCCAGGCGATGGAGAAGGGCATGGACGCGGTCGGCGTCGGGCGTATCCTTTTCCAACTGCTTGCGCAGCGATCCGAGGTCGCGGAGGATGCCCTTCGACCCGCTGACCTCGCTGTCGGCGAGCGCGGCTTCCCAATCCTCGATCATGTCGGCGCCCTTGGTGGGCTTGGTCGTGTCGAGCCCGCGATTGATCGCGTTCATCGTTCCAGCGAATTTGACGGCCATGTGGACTGCTCCTGCGGGCGAATGCCCGCGCCCTCAAACGAGGCCGGCCGTCTAAATGTCCGTCAGTTCTTGAGTTTCCATCCGCGCTTGAGCAGCGTGTAGCACAAGACGCCCATCACCACGTCGATCCCGAGGATCACCGCGCTGCCGAGCATCACGGGCGAGTCGGCGGTGCCGAGGAAGCCGTAGCGAAAGCCAGAGATAACGTAGAAGAACGGGTTGACGTGGCTGAACGCGCGGAACGCGGGTGCGAGGTGGTCGACCGAGTAGAAGGTGCCCGACAAGAGCGTCAGCGGTGCGATGACGAAGTTGGTGACCGCGGCGGCATGGTCGAACTTTTCCGCCCAGATCGAGGTCAGCACGCCCGCGAGGCTGAGGAACAATGCGCCGAGCAGGCCGAACCACAAGACCGCGAGCGGATGCTGCGGCGTGACATGGACGTCGGGCCACAGCGACATCGCCAGCCACACCGCCGCGCCGACGCAGAAGGCGCGCGTGACCGCGCCGCCGGTCAGCGCCGCGAGCAGCTCGGCGGTGGAGAGCGGCGGTTGCAGACAGTCGACGATCGTGCCCTGGATCTTGCCGACGAGCAGCGAGAAGCTCGCATTGGCAAACGCGTTCTGCATCATGCCCATGATGATGAGGCCGGGGGCGACGAAATCGGCGAAGGGCACCACCGTGCCGCCGACGCGCACCGGCGCGCGCGCGCCGTTCGCGACCGTGAAGATGACGAGGAACAGCAAGGTCGTGATCGCGGGCGCCCACACGGTCTGGAGCTGCACCTTGAAGAAACGGCGCACCTCCTTCACATAGAGGGTTCTAAGGCCGCCCCAATTGACGTTCCGGATGACCGGGACGCCCGGTGCGTTCCTGACTGCCGATTGGACTTGGCCGATTGGGGGCTGGCTGCTCATCCCGCGTGCGGGTAAACGTTGCCGGTGCCGCCCGCAACCGGCACCGCTTGAGGAAACACACGAATGTCCTGGACCGACGAGCGCATCGACACGCTCAAGACCATGTGGGAAGCCGGCCAGACCGCCAGCCAGATCGCGGAAGCGCTGGGCGGGGTCAGCCGCAATGCCGTGATCGGCAAGGCACATCGCCTGGGCCTGCAATCGCGTCCGTCGCCCGTGGTCAGCAAGGAAGAAGCGCGCCAGCAGGCGGCCGCGGCGGCGCAGGAAGCCGCCGGGGGGGTGACGCCGGAGACGGTTGCGGAACCGGTCGAGGCGACGCCGGTCGAGACGGTCGTGATCCCCGCGCCCGAGCCCGTCATCGCGGCAGCGCCCGCGGCAGAGGCAGCACCCGCGCCGGTCGCCCCGGTGGCAGACGAGGTCGCCGATGCAGACGGCGACACCGACGCGGAAGAGGACGCCGACGAGGAAGAGGATGCGCCGGTGGCGGCCGCGCCCGCACCGCGCGAGCGTCCGGTCGAGTCGCAGCAGCCAATCCTGCGCTCGGTCGGACCCGGCGGTTTCGTGCGTCAGGCACCGGGCGAGCAGCAGGCGCCGAGCACGCCCGCGCCGCCTCGCCGGCTGGTGCCCGCGCGCACCGCGCCCGAATATGCCGACAAGACCTCGCTGCTCGATCTGAGCGACAAGGTCTGCAAATGGCCGCTCGGCCACCCCGGTGAGCCCGATTTTCATTTCTGCGGCGAGAAGGTGAACCCGGGCTTCCCTTATTGCGTGACGCACTGCGGCCACGCCTATCAGGCGCAATTGCCGCGCCGCGATCGTCGTGCGCCGCCGCTGCCCTTCGGTGGTCCGCGCATGCGCTGAACCGCGCGCATTCGGCAGCGCGGCCTCGCAAGTCCGCGTGATGTGAAGGGTCGGTCCGATCTGGAGAGATGGGCCGGCCCTTCGTCGTGTCTGCAGCACGTAAATTCCGTAGCTTAGCGCCATTTGGGCGTTCCCGATCGGATACCGGAGGCGTGCGACACACGGCCTGAAAGGTCAGGTCATGGTCGGCTCCACATCCGCATCCTTTACTTGCGCATATCGGCTTGCCCGCGACGCTCGCGGCGCCGCGTTGATCGAATTCGCGTTGCTGCTGCCGGCGCTGCTGAGCCTCGTCATGGGGGTGCTGTGCTACGGTCAGTATATCTGGCTCGCCCATAGCGTGCAGGCGGCGGCGAACGACGCGGCGCGCGCGATCGTCGCGGGCGTGACCCCGGCCGAGCGGCTGTCGCTGGCACAGGCGGCGGTGGCGACCGACATGGCGAGTGTGCCCGAGTTGCGCGCGAACCAGGTTTCGGTCTCGATCGACGAGGCGAATGCGCGCGCGACCGTGCGGCTGCGCGTCGACGCGCGCGCATTGACGCTGCTGTCGACCGGCATGGTTCCGCTGCCCGAGCCGGTGATCGAGCGCCGGGCGGTCAGCGCGCTGAGCACGTCGTGATGCCGCGCGGGATGACGCTGCGCCCGGTGCTGCTGTGGCACTTGTTGCTGTGGCGGGTGTGGCGTGATGCGCGCGCGGGCGTGGGCGTGTTCGTCGCGCTGGCGATGCCGCTGCTCGCGGGGTTCGCGGCGTTCGCGGTCGATCTGGGCACGGTGCAGCTCGACGCGCGGCGGTTGCAGGGGGTGGCGGACGCAGCGGCGCTGGCGGCGGCGGGCGATCCGGCGAAGGCCGACGCGGTGGCGCGCGGACTGGTGGCGGCGAGTTGGGATCAGGCGGCGGTTGTCCGCGTCGTGCCCGGCCGCTACCGCGCCGACGCGGGCATTCCGCTGGCGCAGCGCTTCGTCGCCGACGCGGCGGGCGATGCCGCGCAGGTGCAGGTGACGACGCGATCGCCGACCTTTTTCGCGAAGGTTTTCGGGATCGATGACGTGCCGATCGTGCGTCAGGCGACCGCGCAGCGCCGTGCGGTGACGAGCTTCTCGGTCGGGTCGCGGCTGGTCGGGCTGGACGGTGGCGTGCTGAACGCATTGCTGTCGGCGCTGACCGGGCGGCCGGTCACGCTGGGCGTGCTCGATCAGGGTGCGCTGGTGTCCGCGAACGTCGACATGGTGCACGTGCTCGACCGGGTGCGGGTGCGCGCGAACATGTCGGGGGCCGATTACGCGACGGTGTTGTCGAGCGAGGTGCAGGTGGGCGACGTGCTCGCCGCGCTAACCGACACGCTCAACGCCACCGGGCAGGGGACTGCGGGCGGTGCGGTGGGGCGGATCGGTGCCGCGGTCGGCGGGCAGACGATCAAGCTCGGAACGCTGATCGACGCAGGTCCGCTCGCGCATCAGGCAGGTGCGGGCGGGCTGAGCGCGCGCGTGCCCGTGCTGGCGTTCACGACCGCGGTGCTGCAGTCGGGCGGGGCACGGCGGCTGTCGCTCGACCTGGGGGCAGGCGTGCCCGGCGTGGCGTCGCTCAAGATGAGCGTGGCGATCGGCGAGCGCGCGCAATCCTCGCCGTGGCTCGCGATCACCGACAAGGGCGACACCATCGTCCGCACCGCGCAGGCGCGCATCTACGCGCGTGCGCGACTGGCGCCGACCTTGCTGCCGGGGCTGTCGAGCCTGGCGTCGGTCGACCTGCCGCTGTTCGTCGAAGCCGCGGGTGCGGAGGCGCGATTGAAGAGCATCGACTGCGCCGCGACGCCGCGCAGCGTGACGCTCGAAGGGCGCGTCAGCCCGGTGCAGGCCGCAATCGGGAGCGTCGACGAGGCACAATTGGGTGACTTCTCCCGCGCGATCACGCCGTCGAGTGCGCGCCTCGTCGACACCTTGCTGGTCGACGTGACGGGCAGCAGCCGCGTGTCACTGGGTGCGGCCGAGCCGTGGCAGACGCGTCGCTTCACCCAAGCGATGATCGATGCAGGCAGCACCGAGACGATCCGGTCGACCACGCCGGTGCAGGGGATTGCGGCCTCGCTGATCCAGCAGGCCTCGCTCAAGGTGTCGCTGGTTGGATTGCCGATCGCGATCGACCCGCTGTTGCGCGCGGTCGGAACGTTGTTGTCGGGCGTGGCGGGACCCATCGACACGGTGCTGAGCGCGGTGACGGGGACGCTGGGCGTCGGGATCGGCGAGGGCGACCTGCAGGTCAACGGCCTGCGGTGCAGCAACGTGGTGCTGGTGGGATAAGCCATCGGGCCGACGCGCGGACGCCGGCCCGATGGTGAAGGATCAGAAGCGGAATGCCGCCGTGGCGCGGATCGAGTGCCAGCGGAAGTTGTTGTCGCTGCGCGCGAAGTCGGTGCCGCCGGTGTTGGGCGTCAGGATAAACGGGTTGGTCGCGGGCGTGGTGCCGGTCGAACCCGCGCGCACGCGGTAGTCGCTGTCGTCATATTGGTGGAACAGATATTCGAGCCCGATCGAGAAGTTGTTCCCGATGCGCTGCTCGACGCCGCCGCCACCCTGGATGCCGAACTGGTTGCGCTTGCCACGCTGTGCGAACGAATTGGCGGTGTTGGTGGTGAAGAACTCGCGATCGATCCGCGCGTAGCCGGGGCCGAAGGTGCCGTAGAACAACGTCGAATCGTTCGGTGTGTAACCGGCGCGTGCGCGGATGCCGGCTTCCCAGCTGATCTCGCGGTACATCACGTAATTGGCCGGCGTGGTCGAATAGGCCGAGACGCTGTCGTTGATCTCGGTCTTGCCGAACTCGCCCACGACGCCGACGACGAAGCGACCCATCTGCTGATCGGCGCCGATG
Source organism: uncultured Sphingomonas sp. (assembly GCF_936927845.1). Classification (GTDB taxonomy): domain Bacteria; phylum Pseudomonadota; class Alphaproteobacteria; order Sphingomonadales; family Sphingomonadaceae; genus Sphingomonas. Next base: position 182,274 of record NZ_CAKZHV010000059.1, on the reverse strand, counting down.
CGCCCGTAATAGGACCAGCCGTCCTTGTCGTTGCGGCACCCGGTGCCGGCGGGAACGGTCGGTGCGGCGGTCGCGGTGCGGCCGGGTGCGTTCACGCTGGTCGCGCGACCGTTGCAGAAACCGGGCGAGAAGGCGTTGGCGCCGGCCGCGGTCGTCACCGTGTCACCGAAGCGACCGTCGAGGTTGCGGTCGAACAGGATCGACGAGCCGCGATCGTTGCCCTGCACGTCGTAGCCGCCCGCCGCACCGACGTAGATGCCGCTGAAACCGGTGGTGACTTCCTGCGCGAGCGCGGGCGTGGCGGTGAGAAGCGCGGCTGCGCCGGCGATGAGCTTAACCTTCATTATAACCTCCCGTAAACTTGGCCGCAGAACCACCCGATCCGGCATTATGTTGCGTGACAAATTGTTGCGATGTTGTGCCCCTTCTGTTCACGGTCACGCTGGCGTATAGCGAAGCATGGCCGACGATCTCTTTGCCTCATCCACCACGAGCGCCGGCGATTACGACGCGTCATCGATCGAGGTGCTGGAAGGGCTGGAGCCCGTGCGCCGCCGGCCCGGCATGTACGTCGGCGGCACCGACGAGCGCGCGCTGCATCACCTGGCGGCCGAGGTGCTCGACAATGCGATGGACGAGGCGGTCGCGGGTCACGCGACGCGAATCGAGGTGACGCTGGAGCCGGGCAACCGGCTGACGATCACCGACAATGGTCGCGGCATCCCGGTCGACCCGCACCCGAAGTTTCCCGACAAGTCGGCGTTGGAGGTCATCCTGTCGACGCTCCACTCGGGCGGCAAGTTTGCGGGCAAGGCGTATGCGACGAGCGGCGGGCTGCACGGCGTCGGCGTATCGGTGGTGAACGCTCTGTCGGCGGAAACGGTGGTCGAGGTCGCGCGCGAGCGGCAATTGTACCGTCAGCGGTTCAGCCGCGGCGTGACGGTCGGCGCGCTGGAGCATGTCGGCGCGGCGCCCAACCGGCGCGGAACGAGCGTGTCGTTCGTGCCCGACCAGGAGATCTTCGGGCCCGAGCTGAGCTTCAAGCCGGCGCGGCTGTACAAGCTGGCGCGGTCGAAGGCGTATCTGTTCGCCGGCGTCGAGATCCGCTGGAAGTGCGCGGCCACAATCATCTCGGACGATACCCCGGCGGAGGCGGTGTTCCAGTTTCCGGGCGGGCTGGCCGATCACCTGCGCGAGCAGCTGGGCGGGCGCGAGTGTGCGACCGCGGACGCGTTCTCGGGCACGCAGGACTTCGCCGATGGTCCGGGCGGCATGAAGATGGGCAAGGTCGAGTGGGCGGTGGCCTGGCCGCTGTGGAGCGAGGGCAGCTATAGCTGGTATTGCAACACGATCCCGACCCCGGACGGCGGCACGCACGAGCAGGGTCTGCGTCAGGCGCTGGTGCGCGGGCTGCGCCAGTTCGGCGAGCTGGTGAACAACAAGCGCGCGAAGGAGCTGACCGCGGACGACGTGATGGTCGGAAGCGAGCTGATGCTGTCCGTCTTCATCCGCGATCCGCAGTTCCAGAGCCAGACCAAGGACCGGCTGACCAGCCCGGAAGCCGCGGGGCTGGTCGAAAAGGCGGTGCGCGACCATTTCGATCATTGGCTTAGCCACAACATGGAGCGCGGGCGTGCGCTGCTCGGCTACGTGCTGGAGCGGATGGACGAGCGGCTCAGGCGCAAGCAGGAGCGCGAGGTCAAGCGCAAGACCGCGACGAGTGCGAGGAAGCTGCGGCTGCCGGGCAAGCTGACCGACTGTTCGGCCGACGCGCCGGCGGGCACCGAGCTGTTCATCGTCGAGGGTGATTCGGCGGGCGGAAGTGCCAAGCAGGCACGTGACCGCAAGACGCAGGCGATCCTGCCGATCCGCGGCAAGATTTTGAACGTCGCCAGCGCGACGAGCGCCAAGATCCTGGCGAACCAGGAGATCGCCGATCTTGGCCTGGCGCTGGGGTGCGGGACGCGCAAGGACTGCGTCGCGGAAAATCTGCGCTACGAGAAGGTCATCATCATGACCGACGCCGACGTCGACGGCGCGCATATCGCGACGTTGCTGATGACGTTCTTCTTTCAGGAAATGCCCGACATCGTTCGCCGCGGGCATCTCTACCTCGCGCAGCCGCCGCTCTACCGACTGACGCATGGCGCGAAGAGCCTGTACGCGCGCGACGACGCGCATCGCGCCGAGCTGGAGCGCACCGCGTTCCGCGGCAAGAAGGTCGAGGTCGCGCGGTTCAAGGGGCTCGGTGAGATGAACCCGGGGCAGTTGCGCGAAACGACGATGGACCCAGGCTCCCGCTCGCTGATCCGCATCACGCTGCCGCAGAAATATGAGGAGCGCGCGGGGGTGAAGGACCTGGTCGACCGGTTGATGGGGACCAATCCGGCGCACCGTTTCGCGTTCATCCAGGAGAATGCAGCGCGACTGGATGAGGAAGCGATCGACGCCTGACGCTCGCTGCGCTGCGCCCCGGTTGTGCGTTGCAAGCGGGCTTTGTACTAGCCGGACGCGCGGTGTCGCGCTGGCCGGTGTTCCGGGCGGCGGGCACCGGCTGCTAGGAGCCGACGATTGAGCCTGTTGCTTTGGACCAGCGTGTCGGTCGCCGCGATGACGCCGGGTGCGTTCGAGACCGCGCTGTTCGCCGATCAGCCCGCCGGTGCCTCCATCGAAGCCGTCGCAGCGCCCCCCGTGTCGATGCAGCAGGCCGAGCCCGTCGTCGATCAGGGCGCCGAACCCGAGATCACACCGCCGCCGGTCGTCCGCACGCTGCCGCCGGCCGCCGCGCAGGGCGGCGCGGGCGTCGGGAGCGACATCGTCGTCACCGGCGAGCGCCGCGGGATCGCGCCCGATCCGTTCCGATCGGTCAACGAAACCGCGTTCAAGGCGACGCAGGCGGTCGACGACGCGATCACCGGCCCCGCCGCGCGCGCGTACAAGAAGACGCTGCCGCGCGAGGTGCGCAAAGGCATCCACAACTTCCTGTACAATTTTCGTGAACCGGTCGTGTTCGTGAACTTCCTGCTGCAGCACAAGATCGGCAAGGCGGCCGAAACCTTCGCGCGCTTCGCGATCAATACCACCGCGGGCGTCGCCGGCATCTTTGACGTCGCCAAGAAGAAGCCGTTCAAGCTGCCGCGGCGCAGCAACGGCTTTGCCAACACGCTGGGCTTCTACGGCGTGCCGAACGGACCGTTCCTGTTCCTGCCGATCACGGGTCCAACGACGCTGCGCGACCTGTTCGGCGGCGCGATCGACCGGCTGATCCTGCCGTTTACCTATGGCAGCCGCGTCACCAAGCCGGCGTTCGTTGTTCCCTTCGCCGCGCTCAGCATCCTCGATCACCGGTCCGAGTTCGACGATACGCTGAAGAAACTGCACGACAATGTCGACGATCCGTACGCCAATTCGCGCACCTTCTATCTGCAGCGCCGCCAGGCCGAGATCGACGCGTTGAAGCGCGGTCAGCCGCTGGTCGGCGGCATGACCGAGCCGCCCGCCGACGTCGATGAGCGCGGGCGACCGATCCGTGCGGAGAAGCCGACGGAGAGTGCGCCTGCGCCGGCCAGTACGCCTGCGCCGGCGAATGTGCCCACCGCCGCCGACGCGCCGCGCGCCGAGCCGGTGCCGGCGGCCGCGAACGACAATGGTGGTGGGGCTGCGATGAGCGACGTGGTTGCGCCGACGGCGACCGATGCGGAGCGGGTGCCGGCGGCTTGATTGGCGACCTAACACGCCCTTCTCGTGACCCTTGACTTGATCCGGGGTCCCGCTTTTTAAACGTGGCGTAGAAGGCAGCGGGATCCCGGATCAAGTCCGGGATGACGGTGCTTGGTACCGAATGCGGTCAGGCGATCGCTTCGCGCTTGGTGCCGCGGTAGAGCCACCAGACCAGCGTCAGAAACAGCACCGTCCCGCCGATCAGCGCGACGTGGGTGAAGGCGGGGCCGACCACCGCGAGCGGCGCGTCGCTGCCCGTCGCGGCGACGATGCCCGCGAACACGACCTGCCACAGCGACTCGCCGACGATCATGCCGGTCGCGACGAGCACGCCGAGGCGCCGTGCGAACTCGGCGTCGCGGGTGCGGTCGGCCCAACGGTCGTAGAGGTGGCCCACGACCGCGCCGATCGTGACGGGCAGGATCACCGCCATCGGCAGGTAGATGCCAATCCCGATCGCGAGCGGGGGCAGCCGGAGCCGCCCCGCGCGCCCGAGCGCTGCGTCCATGGCGATGAAGATCACGCCCGCGACCGCACCCCAGCCGAGCATCGACCAGTTGAGGTTGCCGCCGAGCACCCCTTGCGCGAGTGCGGAGATCAGCCCGGCCTGCGGCGCGGCGAGCGCGTTGGGGCCGGCACCTGGGGCGCCTGCGAAGCCGAACGCGGTCTGGAGCAGATCGAGCACCGGCGCGATCACGATCGAGCCGAACACGACGCCGATGATGAGGGCCACCTGCTGCTTCCACGGCGTCGCGCCGACGAGTTGCCCGGTCTTCAGGTCCTGGAGGTTGTCGTTGGCGATTGTGGCGATGCCGAACACGATGCCGGTGACGATCAGCGCATAGGCGACGAGCGCCTGCGTCTGTTCGGGTGCCACGTCGCGTCCGACCAGCCCGACGAGCAGCAGCGAGGCGGCGAGCACCGCGAGGATGCCGATCCCCGACACGGGCGAGTTGGACGCACCGATCAACCCTGCCATGTAGCCCGTCACCGCGGCGATCATCAGCCCGACGACGACGACGAAGACGAGCGCGCCCGCGATCAGCAGCGCGGCAGAGCCCGCGAGCGGCCCGCCCGACAGCACGCTCCACAACAGCCACGCGATCGGCAGCAGGACGGCGACCGCGCCCGCGGCGACGATGCCGATCGGCAGGTCGCGTTCCTCCAGCGCGAGCGTCTCGCCGCTGCCCCGTGCCGCGCTGGCGGCGAGTGCACCGCGAATGCCGCCGACGACCGGCCCCGCGATCTTGAGCAGGGTCCAGATCGCGGCGACGCCGATCACGCCCGCGCCGAAGAAACGCACGTCCTGGCGGAAGATGGTGCTCGCCCATTCCTCGACACCGAGCGTCGAGGGCGCCTGCGCGGTCAGGAACGGCAGCAGGATGAACCAGCCGGTGACGAGCCCGACCGCCTGTGCCAAGCCCACCGACAGGCCGACGAGGTGCCCGACGCCGAACAGCGCGAACGACAGCCCGCCCGCGATGCCCGTCGCGCCCGAGCCGACGCGGAACCAGGTCGCGGCCTCGGCGGCGGCGAGCTTCATCTGCGTGAGGATCGCGAACAGCGCGGAGACCAACGAGCCGCGCACCAGCACGCGCAGCCCCGCCTCGCTCTCCTTAACGCCGACTTGCGTGTTCGATCCGGCCTGCAACACCTCAGCCGCGGCGCGGCCCTCGGGGTAGGGCAGGTCGCCCCCGACCACGAGCGCGCGGCGCAAGGGGACCGAGAACATCACGCCCAGGATGCCGCCGGTCGCGGTGATCGCGCTGGTCGTCCAGAACGGAAAGCCGTTCCACCAGCCGATCATGACGAGGCCGGGCAGCACGAACACGATCGCAGCGAGCGTGCCCGCCGCCGACGCGATCGTCTGCACGATGTTGTTCTCGAGCATGTTGCTGCCCGGCAGCAGTCGGAGCACCGCCATCGAGATCACGGCCGCGGGGATGGAGGTCGCGAACGTCAGCCCGACCTTCAACCCGAGATACGCGTTGGCGGCGGTGAACAGCAGCGTGATGACGCCGCCGAGCACGATGCCGCGCAGCGTCAGTTCGGGGACGCCGGTCGGGGTGGCGAGCGTGGTGGTTGGGGCTGCGCTGGGGCGGGTCATGCCCCGTCATCGCGGGCGGAGCGCCGTAATGCAACTGCGCGGGAGCAACCGTGTGGGGGCGACCGGGTGTGGCGCGTCAGCGACGGTAATCCGCGTCGCTGACGGGTTCGAGCCACGTCACCGCGCTGCCGTTCACGCTTTCCTGGATCGCGATGTGCGACATCGCGCTGTTCGCGCTGGCGCCGTGCCAGTGACGCTCGTCGGCGGCGAAGCGGACGACGTCGCCCGCGCGTATCTCGGCGATCGGCTCGCCCTCGCGCTGAACCCAGCCGCGGCCGAAGGTGACGATCAGCGTCTGGCCGAGCGGGTGCGTGTGCCAGTTGGTGCGCGCGCCGGGTTCGAAGGTGACATGGGCGCCGGCGACCTGCGAGGGCGGCTCGGCGGCGAACAGCGGGTCGACGCGGACGGTGCCGGTGAACCAGTCGGGATTGCCCGTGGTGGACGGCTGCTGGCCGCTCCGCGTGATCTGCATGTCGGTTGCTCCGTGGTGGTCGCCATTCAACGCGCAGGCGCGGCAAAGGTGCGCGCGCTCGACACCTGCGCGGTGCTCGCTTAGGCGCTGAGGCCGAGCGACAAGGGGCGAAGAACATGGCGGATACGCTGAAGGTGGCGCTGGCGGGGCTGGGCACGGTGGGTGGCGGCGTGATCCGCCTGCTGGAGGAGAACCGCGCGCTGATCACGCGGCGTGCGGGGCGGCCGATCGAGGTCGTGGCGGTGTCGGCACGCGATCGCAGCAAGGATCGCGGGATCGACCTGTCGCGCTTTGCCTGGGTCGACGACACGACGCAGCTTGCCGCAAGCGACGCCGACGTGGTGGTCGAGCTGGTCGGTGGTGCCGACGGGCCGGCGCTGGCGCTTGCGCGCGCGACGCTGGCGGCGGGGAAGGGCTTCGTCACCGCGAACAAGGCGATGCTGGCGCATCACGGGCTGGAGCTCGGCGCGGCGGCGGAGAAGGCTGGCGTCGCGCTCAAGTTCGAAGCGGCGGTCGCGGGCGGCATCCCGGTCATCAAGGGTCTGCGCGAGGGCGCGGCGGCGAATGCGATCGGGCGCGTCACTGGCATCTTGAACGGCACGTGCAACTTCATCCTGAGTCGGATGGAGGCGGAAGGCCGCGATTTCGCCGACGTGCTCGCCGAGGCGCAGGCGCTGGGCTTCGCCGAGGCCGATCCGTCGTTCGATATCGACGGGGTAGATGCGGCGCACAAATTGTCGATCCTGGCGAGCATCGCGTTCGGCACGCGGCCGGCGTTCCCGGCGGTGGCGGTCAGCGGCATCCGCCACGTGCTCGCCGCGGACATCGCCGAGGCGGCGGCGCTCGGCTACCGCGTGCGCCTCGTCGGCGTGGCAGAAGCGGGGGAGCACGGGCTGTTCCAGCGCGTCCATGCGCATCTGGTACCGGCCGACCATCCGCTGGCGCACGTGACGGGCGCGACCAACGCGGTGGTGGCGGAGGGCAATTACGTCGGCCGTTTGCTGTTCCAGGGCGCGGGTGCTGGCGAGGGGCCGACTGCGAGCGCGGTGGTCGCCGACCTGATCGACATCGCGCGCGGCGAGTTCGGACCCGCCTTCGCGATGCCGGTCGAGGCGCTGGTCGCGGCAGAGGCGGCCGACAGCGGCGAGCGACGCGGGCGCGCCTATCTGCGCTTCACGGTCGCGGACCGTGTCGGCGTGCTGGCCGAGATCGCGGCGGCGATGCGCGACGCGGGCGTGTCGATCGAGAGCCTGATTCAGCGCGGCGCCAATCCGGGCGGGGCGGTGCTGGTCGCGATCGTGACGCACGAGGGGCCGGAGCGCTGCGTGGCGGCGGCGCTGGAGCGGCTGCGCGGATCGCAGAGCCTGGTCGGCGAGCCGCTGTGGATGCACATCCTGGGGTGAGGTGACTGGGATCGCCGTGCGGCTTGGGCGCGCGAGCATTTGAGCCGGCGTTGCTTGTTTACGGTCACCCCGGACTCGGTCCGGGGTCCCGCTCGTTCTCGGCGGGGACGAAGAAGCGGGATCCCGGATCAAGTCCGGGATGACAGGGAGGGAAGGGTGGCGTTTTGTGTCGCATCGACCCAACCCCGGCCCTTCGCTTCCAGGGAAGCGAAGTAGAAGAGGTGATGCGTGGGATGCGAAAAGGCCGCGGCGCCCCCCGGAGCCGCGGCCTTCGTGTCCGAAAACGCCGGAACAAACTGGTTCGTCAGGCGACCTCGGCCGCCAATACCTCGTTGGGCTCGCGCAGCACGTAACCGCGGCCCCACACGGTTTCGATGTAATTCTCACCGTCGCACGCCATGCTGAGCTTCTTGCGCAGCTTGCAGATGAACACGTCGATGATCTTGAGTTCGGGCTCGTCCATCCCACCGTAGAGATGGTTGAGGAACATTTCCTTGGTCAGGGTCGTGCCCTTGCGCAGCGAGAGCAGCTCGAGCATCGCATATTCCTTGCCGGTCAGATGGACCCGCGCGCCATCGACCTCGACCGTCTTGGCGTCGAGATTGACCGCGAGCTTGCCGGTCTTGATCACCGATTGCGAGTGACCCTTGGAGCGGCGGACGACGGCGTGGATGCGCGCGATCAGTTCCTCGCGGTGAAACGGCTTGGTGACGTAATCGTCGGCGCCGAAGCCGAACGAACGGACCTTCGAGTCCATTTCGTTGACGCCCGAGAGGATCAGCACCGGGGTCGACACGCGCGCAACGCGCAGCTTCTTCAGCACGTCGTAGCCGTGCATGTCGGGCAGGTTGAGGTCGAGCAGGATGATGTCGTAATCGTACAGCTTGCCGAGGTCCAAGCCCTCCTCGCCCAGATCGGTCGAGTAGACGTTGAAGCCCTCGGTCGAGAGCATCAGTTCGATCGCCTTGGCAGTGGTCGGCTCGTCTTCGATCAAGAGTACGCGCATCTGCTGTTCCCCGGTTTCCAGATCCCGCTGCTGCCCTGTTCGCTCGCGAGTCTGCCAGATAAATTAACTATCCGGCTTCTGAACGCAAAAGGTTAATTCCGACTTAAGCGCGCTCGTTCACTCATCTTTTCCACGGCGGCTGGGGAAGCGTGGCTTGCCCATGGCGGTGAACAGGCGCCGCTCGCGCGTGGTGGGGATGTCCTCGCCCAGCATCTCGCGCAGGTACAGGCTGCGCGTCAGCGTAAAGGCCACGACGAGGATGCCGCCCGAGAAGAACAGCCCGAACAGCCCGAACACCGCGCCCGTCCCGATGATCGCGAACAGGCTGAGCGCGGGCGGAATCGACACCACGCGGCTGGTGACGAAGGGGGTGACGAAGTTGGTCTGGATCACGCGCACCGCGGCAAAGACGACCAGCGCCCAGATCAGCTGATCGGTCCCCGCGGTCGCGGCGAGGCCGAGCGCGGGAAGCATCGCGCCGAGCGGGCCGACATAGGGGATGAACTCGCTGATCCCGGTCAGCAGCCCGAGCAAGGCGGGTGAGGGGACGCCCGCGATCCACAGCCCGATGCCGACCATCAGGCCCATCGCGGTCATTTGGATCAATTGCGCGCGCAGCCACAGCAGCAAGGTCGAGCCGACATCGCCGAGCGCGTCCTCTGCCGCGGCGCGCTTGGTCGGCGGCACGAGCAGCAGCGCGCCGCGTTCGTACACCTTGGGGTCGACCGCGAAGAAGATCGCACCGAACAGCACCAGCACGGCGTTCAGCAGCAACTCACCCGCGCCGCGCGCGAGGCTGCCGATGTCCTGCGCGATGCGGCTGCCCGCGAAGGCGGCCCGCGCGGCATCGGCGACCTTCGCGCCGACGGGCGATTGCGACATATAGTTCTGCAGCTTCTGCAACAGCCCCGGCAGCGACACGACCAAGGTGTTGACCTGTTGCCGGAACTCGACCCCGAACAGCCAGCCGAGCAGCCCCAGGAAGCCGAGCACGGAGAAGACGCCGAACCCGAGTGCGACCTTTGGACGCATCCGCAGATGCGTCTCGTACAGCTCCGCGATCGCGTGGATGACGATCGCGATCAGCATCGACCCGAAGGCGAGGATCAGCAGATGCCGGGCGAGGTACAGCGCGGCGATGACCGCGACGATGGCGATGAGCCACAGCACGCGCCGGATGAAGCGCGCGTCGTCCGCGTCGGGGCTGAGACGGTTCACGCGGCGCGCTGGGATCGTTGCATGCGCGACACAACGTATGTTCGCGCAAAAGGTGACGCGGGTTTGTTGCATGCCCGCCGCGAGTGGGTGTCGGACCCGGCCTCAACCGCCACCCCGGACTTGATCCGGAGTCCCGCTCTCCTGTCCACGCGAGAAGAGAAGCGGGATCCCGGATCAAGTCCGGGATGACGGTGAGGGAGCCGGGCTAGGCTGATCCGCCTTAAATGTGGATCGGGCGATCGTAGGCGGCGAGGACGCTTTCGTGCATCATCTCGCTGAGCGTCGGGTGCGCGAACACGGTTTCCTGCAGCTCGGCCTCGGTCGTCTCGAGCTGGCGCGCGATGACGTAGCCCTGGATCAGCTCGGTGACTTCCGCGCCGACCATGTGCGCGCCGAGCAGCTCGCCGGTCTTCGCGTCGAACACCGTTTTCACGAAGCCGTCCGCCTCGCCGAGCGCGATCGCCTTTCCGTTGCCGATGAAGGGGAACTTGCCGACCTTGACGTCGCGGCCGCTTTCCTTGGCCTTGGCCTCGGTCAGACCAACGCTCGCGACCTGCGGGCGCGAATAGGTGCAGCCGGGGATGTTCCAGGTCTCAAACGGATGCGGCTTCTCGCCCGCGATCGCCTCGACGCAGACGATGCCCTCGTGGCTTGCCTTGTGCGCGAGCCAGGGCGCGCCGGTCACGTCGCCGATCGCGTACACGCCCTCGACATTGGTGCGGCCGTAGCCGTCGACCTTGATCTGGCCGCGCTCGGTCGTGACGCCGAGCTCCTCCAGCCCGATGTTCTCGGTGTTGGGGACGATGCCGATCGCGACGATGACGTGGCTGTAGTCCTCGGTCTTGGACTGGCCGTCCTTCCCCTTGATCGTCGCTGTCACGCCGCTGGCCGACGTGTCGATCTTCTCGACGCCCGCGCCGGTCACGATGCGGATGCCTTCCTTGGTCAGACGCTTCTCCATAAAGGCGCTGACGTCCTCGTCCTCTACGGGGAGGATGCGCGGCAGCATCTCGACCACGGTCACGTCAGCACCCATGTCGTTGTAGAAGCTGGCGAACTCGATCCCGATCGCGCCCGAGCCGATGACGAGCAGCTTGGTCGGCATGACCTCTGGCACCATCGCGTGGCGGTAGGTCCAGATGCGCTTGCCATCGGCCTTGGCGAACGGCAGGTCGCGCGCGCGCGCGCCGGTGGCGATCATGATGTGCTTGGCGGTCAGCTCGGTCGTCTTGTCGCCCTGCGTGACCGTCAGCTTGCCTTTTCCGGTCAGCTTGCCGACGCCCTCGTGCACCGCGATCTTGTGCTTCTTCATCAACCCCTTGACGCCGGCGTTGAGCTGCCCCGCGACCTTGCGGCTGCGGTCGACGATCTTGCCGAGATCGAAGCCGATGTTGTCGGCCTTCAACCCGTAGTCGGCGGCGTGGGTCATGTAGTGGTAGACCTCGGACGTGCGCAGCAGCGCCTTGGTCGGGATGCAGCCCCAGTTGAGGCAGATGCCGCCCAGCCGCTCGCGCTCGACGATCGCGACCTTCATGCCCAATTGGCTCGCGCGGATCGCGGACACGTAACCGCCCGGACCCGAGCCGAGCACGATGAGGTCGTATTGGTCAGCCATTTACGTCAACTCCCGGGCTTGTCGCCCTGTTCGCTCGCATCGCCGGCGCGGGCGATGCCGTTTGATCCGATATAGGTGGGCGCGGCCCGAGATCAGGCGTCGACCGGGCGCGGGCGGCGGTCGCGGTCGATCGCGACGAAGGTGAAATGCGCCTCGGTCACCTTGCGCGTCGTCTCGCGGTGGCGGTCGCGCGCGTGCGCCTCGACCGCGATCGTCATGGAGGTGCGGCCGACCTTGACGATCTCGGCATAGACGCTGACCTCGTCGCCGACGCGGACGGGGGCGTGGAACTTCATGCCCTCCATCGCGATCGTGACGGCGCGGCCCTTGGCGCGGCGCGCGGCGACCAGCCCGGCCGCGGAGTCCATCAGGCTCATCAGCCAGCCGCCGAAGATGTCGCCGTAAGCGTTGGTGTCCGCGGGCATGGCGGTGACGCGCATCGCAGGGTCGCGAAAGCTCGGCTGCGTCACGTCCGTCTCGTCACTCACCGCGCACTCTCCACACTTCGCGCGCGCTCAGCACGCCCATCGCCAGCATCGTGGCCGCACCGACCAGCCAGATCGTCTCATACCCCTGCGGATAGCTCCACGCCGCGCCCCAGAAGACGAGCGCGGTGAAACCCAGCCCGAGCAGCCCCCAGGCGACCTCGCGGATCACCGGATTGAGCTCGAGCGGGGTGACGTGCGGTCGCGTCATGGTGCCGGCTCAGGCGAGCATGCCCAGCGGGTTCTCGACCAGGTTCTTGAACGCCTGCATCAGCTCGGCGCCGTCCGCGCCGTCGATCGCGCGGTGGTCGAAGCTGCCGGTCGCCGACATGATCGTGGCGACGCCGAGCGTGCCGTCCTCCATCACCCACGGGCGCTTCTCGCCCGCGCCGACCGCGAGGATCATGCCCTGCGGCGGGTTGATGACCGCCTCGAACTGCTTGATGCCGAACATGCCCATGTTGCTGATCGACGCGGTGCCACCGGTGAATTCCTCCGGCTTAAGCTTCTTGTCGCGTGCGCGGGCGGCCAGGTCCTTCATCCGGGTCGAGATGCTCGACAGCGAGGCGATGTCCGCCTCGGTGATGACGGGGGTGATCAGCCCCTCGGGCGTCGAGACGGCGACCGAGATGTCGGCGCGCTTGAACGAGATCAGCTCGTTCGGCGTGAACATCACGTTGCACTTGGGCACCTGTATCAGCGCGGCGGCGAGCGCCTTGATCATCAGGTCGTTGACCGACAGCTTGACGCCGCGCGCCGACAGGCTGGCGTTCAGGTCGCCGCGCAGTGCGAGCAATTTGTCGAGGCGCACGTCGACCGTCAGGTAAATGTGCGGCACCTGCTGCTTCGACTCGGTCAGGCGGCGCGCAATCGTCTTGCGCATGTTGCTGAGCTTGGTCGTCTCGTGCGGCACGTCGGGGATCTGTGGCGCGGCGGCGGCGGGTGCAGGCGCGCTGGCAGCGGCTGCGCTCGGCGCGGGCTGCGATGCCTCGGCCTTGGGCGCAGGCGCGGCGCCGGGCTTCGCCTGCTCGACGTCGGCCTTGACGATGCGGCCGTTCGGGCCGCTGCCCTGGAGCTGCGACAGGTCGAGCCCCTTGTCGGCGGCGATGCGGCGCGCGAGCGGGCTGGCCTTCACGCGGTCGCCGTCGTGCCGGGCGGGGGCGGGGGTGGGAGCGGCAGATGCAGCCGCGCCGATCTCGGCGCGCGCGACCTGGTCGTCGGCGGGCTTGCCGTGATCCTCGACGTCTTCGCCCGCCGGCTTGGCCTCGCTACCGGTCTTGTTCGGGTCCTCGGGCGATGGGCGCGGTTCGCTCTCCTTCGCGGCAGGCTCGGGCGTGCTTTCGCCCGCTTCCTCGCCGTCGCCGTTCAGCAGCGCGATCACCGCGCCGACCTTCACGCCGTCGGTCCCCTCGGGCACGGTGATCTTCGCGATCGTGCCCTCGTCGACCGCCTCGAACTCCATCGTCGCCTTGTCGGTTTCGATCTCGGCCATGATGTCGCCGGACTTCACCGTGTCGCCTTCCTTCACCAGCCATTTGGCGAGCGTGCCTTCCTCCATCGTCGGGGAAAGGGCAGGCATCTTGATCTCGATCGGCATGGCAAACCTTTGCGCGAATGCTTTCCTGGGGATGCGCGCGTCTCTCGCCCCCAGACACCGTAGCGTCAAGCCCGCGGCTTGATGCAGGTCGCTTGGCGCGGGTCGTAAAGCCTAGTAGCTTGGTAGGTGAGAAAGGCCTTTCTGCATGCGCATCTACCTGACCGTCATCGACGACACACCCGAGGCGCAGATCGCGCTGCGCTTCGCCGCGCGCCGGGCGGTGAAGACCGGGGGGGGTGTCGAGATCCTGGCGCTGATCCCGCCGCAGGAGTTCATCGCGTTCGGCGGCGTGCAGGCGACGATCGAGGACGACCAGCGCCGCCACGCCGAAGGGTTGGTGCAGCGCGCGGCCGGCACGCTGCTGGAGGAATCGGGATTGCGCCCGTCGCTGACCGTGCGCAGCGGCGACGGACCCAAGGTGATCCGCGAGCTGATCGCCGCCAACCCGCAGATCGCGGCGCTGGTGCTGGGCGCGGCGGCGAGCGGCACGCCGGGCGAACTGGTCGGGCATTTCGCCGCGGATGCGGGCAGCCTGACCGTGCCGTTGATGATCGTGCCGGGCGGGCTAGACCGCGAGGCGATCGACCGGCTGAGCTGAACGCGGCGCAGCCGTTGCCCAAGGGTTGGGCGGGGGCTTGGGGGGGGGCTTGAGCGAGGGCGCGTTCGCGGCCACAACCGGCGGCGATGAACCGCAAGCCCCTGCTCGCCAGCCTGTGCGCCGCCGCGCCGCTTCTCCTCGTGCACCCCGCCGCTGCCGCGCCGCGCAAGCCTGTGCCGGCGACGCCGGCGCTTCGCGAGATGCCGTCCAAGGAGCGGATGCGCGCCAGCGTCGAGAAGCTCGTGTCGTTCGGCACGCGCCATTCGCTGTCGTCGGCGACAGACCCGGTGCGCGGCATCGGTGCGGCGCGCCACTGGACCGCGGCGCAGTTCGCGTCGCTGTCGCAAGCGTGCGGTGGATGCATCACGACCGAGCGTCTGTCGCGCCGCTTCACCGGCCCGCGCGCGCCGCAGGGCGTGGTGATCGAGGACGTGCTGGGCATGCAGGCGGGGAGCGAGCCCGGCCGCTACGTGATCGTCGGCGCACATATCGACTCGCGCGTCACCGACGTCATGAACGCGACCAGCGACGCGCCGGGCGCGAACGACGATGCCTCGGGCGTCGCGCTGGTGCTGGAGGCGGCGCGCATCCTGTCGAAGCAGAAGTTCCGCGCGACGATCGTTTACGCGGTATTCTCGGGCGAGGAACAGGGTCTGTGGGGCGCGACGCTGCTCGCCGACACCGCCAAGGCGCGCGGGTGGCAGGTCGACGCGATGCTCAACAACGACATCGTCGGAAACTCGCTCGGACAGGGCGGGGTGGTCGACGCCAATCGCGTCCGCGTCTTCTCCGAAGGGATACGGTCGAGCGAGCCGCTGGCCGAGGATCAGGAACGCCGCGCGATCGGTGGCGAGGACGACGGGCCGAGCCGCGCGCTGGCCAAGGCGATCGACGGCGTGGCGGACGCGCTGCCGGGCAGGTTCGACGTCATGCTCGACCGGCGGCCCGACCGGTTCGGACGCGGCGGGGATCACGAACCGTTCCTCAAGCTCGGTTTCCCGGCGGTGCGCTTCTCGGTCGGGGCGGAGAATTGGGATCGCCAGCACCAGGACGTGCGGACCGAGAACGGGCGCGTCTTCGCCGACACGATCGACGGGATGGACTTCGACTATCTGGCCAAGGTCGCCGCGATCAACGTCGCGACGATCGCGCGGCTGGCGGCGGCACCCGCTGCTCCGGCCACCGTGTCGGTCGCGGGCGCGCTGACGCGTGACACGACGGTCAAATGGGCGGCGGTTCCGGGCGCGCAATCCTACCGCGTGCGCTGGCGCGCCAACGATCGCCAGGACTGGAGCGACGCGCAGACGGTGACGGGAGCCACCACGACCCTGCTCAAGAACGTGCCAGTCGACGACCATTTCGTCGGGGTCAGCGCGGTCGGGGCCGATGGCGCGGAAAGCCTTGTGACCTTTGCTGGGCGCGATCGGGGGTAAGTACGCTGCGCCGGTTCGAGGGCCGGGCAAGCTGGTGAGGTCAGTCTAGGGCTGGCGATGCACCAGCCTTTTTCGGTCCCGGTGATTGCCGACAAGAAAGGAAAACGCCGCCCCGCCGGTGATCGGCGAGGCGGCGCTCGTGATGGTCGGGGCGGTGTGCTTCAGCAGCGGCACTTGCCCTTGTAGCGATAGCCCTTGGCATGGCCGTAGGACATGTCTTCGTACACTTCCTCCTCGACCACGTTCGAGCCCGCGCCCCCGCTGACGGTCACCGTGGTGACGGTGGTGCCGGGGTAATACCAGCCGTTGGCGTAATAGCCGGGCGAACCCGCGGTGCTCGACGTCGTGACGACGGTGCCGTTGCCCGCGACGACCGAGGGCGCGGGATAGGCGATCTGCGGACCCGGGGCGTAGCCGCGCGGCGGCGGCGGGGCATAGCCTGCGCCGTCCGTGCCGTAATAGGTCACGCCCGAATAGGTGGTGCCGGCGTAATCCCCGCCGTAGCGGCCTTCCTGATAGGCGACCGTCGGCGCGCCTGCCGCCGGATAAGCGCCGCCGCGCGCGCCGGGCGCTGGATAGGGCGCGCCGTAGCCCGGGCCCGGACCCACCGGCGGGGCGACGGGGACGCGGCCGGCGCGATCGTTGCGATCAATCTCGCGTCCGACTAGGGCGCCGGCGCCCGCGCCCACGACGGTTCCGAGCAGGCGATTGCCGCGCCCGGCGATGACGTTGCCGGCGACACCGCCCGCGACGCCGCCGATCACCGCGCCGCCGAGCCCGCTGTCGCGGTCGCGCGTGGCATAAGGTGCGCCATAGCCGCCATCGTCGCGGTAGGTGTAATCGACGCCATCGCCGTCAAACTGATCCCAGCCGATCCCGCCGACGCTGTCGTAAACCGACCCGCGCCCGTCGACGAGCACCGCGTCATCGTAATAGCGCGACCAGCTATAGCCCGCCGGCGGCGCGTAGAGCCCGTAGTTCGACCAATCGTTAATGTACCAGTTGGGCGATATCCAATAGCCCGGAAGCACGTAGCCGCGCACCGGGCGGCGATAGGCGTTCCAGCCACCGGGCGCGCGCATGCCGCCCCACCAGCGATTGTTGATGTGCCCGCCCCAGCGCGGACGGCAACCGCCCAGGCACGAATTGCCGCCGATCGGACGCGGACCGTTCCACCCGCCCGGGTGCGCGCCATTCCAGCCGCCGGGGCGCGGTGTGTTCCAGCCGCCAGGGCGAGGGGCGTTCCAACCGCCGGGGCGCGGGGCGTTCCAACCGCCGGGACGGACGGGTGCCATGCCGCCGCGCTGCCCGGCGTCGGCGGGTGCGGCCAAGACGGTGGCGGCGGTTGCGGCGATCATCAGCATGCGCATGGCCGGTCATTTCCCCTGTGAAGTGCTGCGCGCTCGAACGCGCGTCACGTTTACCGGTTGCTTACCAAGACCGCTGTCGTGTCGCCACTGCAACGACCGTCCCGAAGTGGAGCAGCCCTCGTTCGCGGATCAAGCGCGATCGTCAGGCGGTTGCCGCCGCGATTCGCGGAGCGAGCAGCGCCATCAGCCGCTCGCACCCGGCGACATCCTCGGCATCAAACCGCCCGGTCGCTGGGCTGTCGAGGTCGAGCACGCCGATCAGGCGATCGTCGTGGACGATCGGCACGACCAGTTCGGACGCGCTCGCGGCGTCGCAGGCGATATGGCCCGGAAAGGCGTGAACGTCATCGACGCGCTGCGTCTGCCGCTGCGCCGCGGCCGTGCCGCACACGCCCTTGCCGAGCGCGATGCGGATGCACGCTGCCTTGCCCTGGAACGGCCCGAGCACGAGCTCGCCATCGCGCGCGCGGTAGAAGCCCGCCCAGTTGAGGTCGGGCAGATACTGCCACATCAAGGCGGCGGCGTTCGCCATGTTGGCGACCGCGTCGGGCTCGTCCGCGGTCAGTGCGTCGAGCGCCGCGTACAGGTCATGGTAGAGCTCGGCCTTGGAGCCGGCGGCGATGTCGAAGGTGTACATGGCCGCGCAGGTAAGCGCAGGCATGGCCGAGCGCCAGATAGTGCGTCGGTGGACGATGGGCGCGCGCTGGCGGTGCGATGCACCCCGGCTTGACCGCCTATGCGGTGCGTCTAGGCTGCCTGATGGGGGGAACGACATGTACAGCGACGGCGAGATACAATCGGCGGTCGAGGCCGGCGCGATCACTGCATCGGCGGCGGCGCTGCGCGACCATGTGGCGGGGCTGCGCGCGACGTCGATGGTCGACGAGGAACAGTTTCGGCTCATCACCGGGTTCAACGACATCTTCGTGTCGATCGCGTGTGTGCTGGTCGTGTTCGCCGCGGCGGCGGTGGGTGGCACGTTGATCGGCGGCGTGGCCGCAGGTGTGCTGGTAGCGATCGCATCGTGGGTGATGGCGGAGGTGTTCACGCGCCGGCGCCGCATGGCGCTGCCGTCGATCATCCTGCTGCTGACCTTTGTCACCGCGTGCGGCAGCGCAGTGGGCTTCACTGCCGCGCGGATCGTGGGAGAGGGTGAGTATTCGCAGCGGCGGGTGGCCGCGATCATGATCGCGGGAGCGATCGGTGCCGGGCTGGCGGCGCTGGCGCACTGGCGCCGGTTCCGCGTCGCGATCACGGTCGCGGCGGCGATCGGCGCGCTGGTGCTGTTCGTGCTCGCGCTGGTGGGCGCGATCCGCAACGAGCCGACGGGCGACCCGGCGCTGATCGCGGGCGTGGCGCTGGCGTGCGGCATCGGCGTGTTCGCTTATGCGATGCGCTGGGATATGTCCGACCGCGCGCGTACGACGCAGCGCGCCGACATCGCCTTCTGGCTGCATCTGGTCGCGGCGCCGTTGATCGCGCACCCGCTGTTCTACTGGATGGGCGTGACCGGCGGCGCGACGATCGGGGTCGCGGGCGCGATCGGCGTGCTCGCGGTGTACCTGGTGTTCGCGGTGGTGGCACTGGCGGTGGATCGGCGCGCGTTGCTGGTGTCGGCGCTCGCTTACGTCCTGGTCGCGCTGGCGCAGCTTTTCCGGTCTTACGGCGCGATCAAGCTCAACGTCGCGCTGAGGGCGCTGGTGATCGGGTCGGCGTTGCTGTGCCTGTCGGCATGGTGGCACACGATCCGTGCGCACCTGCTCGCACGCCTGCCCGATGATCTGCGTGCGCGTCTGCCCGAGAGCGCGATGCCCACGCTTCGCTGAGGCGCGTCAGTCGAGCCGGACCTTGCCGCGGCCGGCCTTGACCGCGCTGCGACCCTTTTTCTCGTCGACGCGGCGCGCCTTGGCGGCGCGGGTCGGCTTGGTTTTCACGCGGCGCGCCTCGCGCTTCTCCGCTTCGGCGAGCAGGTCGGCGAGCCGCTGGCGCGCGTCCTGGCGATTGGCCTCCTGCGTGCGGAACCGCCGCGCGACGAGGACCAGCGTGCCGGATGCGGTCAGGCGGCTGCCCGCCAGCAGCTTCAACCGGCGATAGGTTTCGGGCGACAGGCCGAGGCGGAACACGTCGACGCGCAATTGGCACGCGGTGGCGACCTTGTTGACGTTCTGCCCGCCGGGCCCGGTGGCGGCGAGGAAACGCTCGTCCAGCGCGTCCTCGGGTATGTCAACCATCGAAGCCGAGCGCGCGGAAGCGGTCGGGCCAGGGAGCCGCGACGACGATCGGCTGCTTGGACCCGCGCGGCACGGTGAGCTGCGCGGCGTGCAGCATCGTGCCGCCGTTGTGCGCGGTGCCGTAGGTCGGGTCACCGGTGACGGGCAGCCCGAGCCCCTCGAGCGCGTGAACGCGAATCTGGTGCGTGCGCCCGGTTTCGGGCCGGAACTCGACCAGCGCGCGGCCGTCGTGGGTGCCGAGCAGCGCCCAGGCGGTGCGGGCCGGCTTGCCCTTGCGGTCGCCCGTCATCCACCAGCCGCGCTCAACCGTGGATACCTTGGCGAGCGGCAGGTCGATCACGCCGCTTTCCCCCTCGGGCACGCCGTCGAGGATCGCGACGTAGCGTTTTTCTACCAAACCCGCTTCGAACGCCTGCTGGAACCGCGCGTGCGCCTTGGGGTTGCGCGACAGGAGCAGGCAGCCGCTGGTATCGCGGTCGAGCCGGTGCACGGCCTGGGGCCAGCGCTGGAAGCCGAAGGTTAGGGAGTTCAAGTGATTTTCCAGGCTGATCGCGCCGTCGCGCGGGCGATCGACGGGAAGCCCGGCGGGCTTGTCGATCACCAGCGCCTCACCATCCAGAAACAATACGCGTTCGCCAAGCATGGCACGCGCTCTGCCACCGCGCGGGCGCGGCGGCTAGTGCTGGCAGCATCGGCAATGCTGATCGCGCTGCCGGCCAGCGCCGAGGTATGCGCGGGCGCGCCGCCGGCGGTCGAGACGGACGGGCGCGTGCTGGGGCATCTGCCCTACGGCGATGCGCCACCGGGCGAGCTGGTGCCGGTGCCGAGCGGCCTGGCGGTGAACGGCTGTACGCTGAGGCGCGAGGTGCTGCCCGATCTCGAACGGCTGCTGGCGGCCGCGGCGGCGAGCCCGGCAGTGGGCGGCCGCGTGCTCGCGCTGTCGTGTCACCGGTCGCAAGGGCGGCAGACCGGCGTGTTCTGCCGTGAGCCGAGCGCCAGTCCGGACACGCGCGCGGTGTCGGTCGCGCCGCCGGGGCACAGCGAGCATGCAACGGGCTACGCGCTCGACTTTGCATTCCGGCCGCGGGTGAACGGCTGTCCCGACGCGGAGGCGTGCGTGGCAGCGACGCCCGCGTTCCGCTGGCTGCGCGAGAATGCGCCGCGTTACGGTTTCGAGATGTCCTTCCCGGTCAGCAACGCGCAGGGGGTGAAGTGGGAGCCGTGGCACTGGCGCTGGGTCGGCACCAGCGCGTCGGCACCGGGCGCGGCGCGCGCACGATCGCTGTTCGCGATCGCGCGGCGGCGGTTTCCGGCGTCGCCGGGTGTCGACACGGCGGTGGAGGTCACGAACGTATCGCCACCGCCGGTGTATCTCTCGCTGCCGGCCTGGGTCGAACCAAAGGGCAAACGGCGGCGGCGGTGAGGTAAGATCTCGCTTACACTGCCGTCATCGCGAGCTTGACCCGAAATCCCGCTTCCTGGCTGCGATCGAGAAGGAGCGGGGCCCCGGATCGAGTCCGGGGCGACGGAGAGCAGGTGACGACCGGGCGGACTGAACCGCCCGGCCTCACGCAGTTACTTCAGCTTGGCGGCGAGTTCGGCGATGCGCTTGCCCTGGTAACGCGCGCCGTCGAGTTCCTTGGCGTGCGGCTGGCGGCTGCCGTCGCCGTCGGCGATCGTCGACGCGCCGTAAGGCGTGCCGCCGAGCACCTCGTCGACGCCCATCTGACCCTTGAAGCCATAGTCGAGCCCGACGATCGTCATGCCGTGGTGGAGCAGGTTGGTCAGGATCGAGAACAAGGTCGTCTCCTGCCCGCCGTGCTGGCTGGCGGTGGAGGTGAAGGCACCACCGACCTTGCCGACCAGTGCGCCGCGCATCCACAGACCGCCGGTGGTGTCCCAGAACGCCGCCATCTGGCTTGGCATCCGGCCGTAGCGGGTAGGCGCGCCGACGATGATCGCGTCATAGGCGGCGAGCGCGTCGGGGCCCTCGATCTCAGGGTGCGCGGTGTCGGTCTTGAAGTGCGCGGCCTCCACCACCTCGGCCGGTGCGGTTTCAGCGACGCGGCGGATGTCGACCTCGGCACCGCCGGCGCGTGCGCCCTCGGCGACGGCATCGGCCATCTGCTCGATGTGGCCGTAGGAGGAGTAATAGAGAACGAGGACTTTGGTCATCTGGCGTTCCTTGATGCAGGTTGGGTGAAACCGTCCCGGCCACAATGCCGGGGCGGCCATTCGGTTCAGCGAGTCCGGCCGATCAGAGCGAGTCGACGAGCACCAGCTCGGCGTCGTCGAGCGCAGTGATGGTGACGGTCTGACCGCCGGTGAGCGCGATGCCGTCACGCGCCTCGTAGCGCTCGCCGTCGATCTCGACTGCGCCAGTGGCGGGGACGAGGTAGGCGTGGCGGCCCGGGCCGACCTCGTGGCTGACCTGCTCGCCCGCCTTGACGGTTGCGGCGAGTACGCGCGCCTCGGCGCGGATCGGCAGTGCGTCGCCGTCTTCGGCGAAGCCGCTGGCGAGCGTCACGAACTTGCCCGAACGCTCACCCTTGGGGAAGGGCTTGGCGCCCCCGGACGGGCTGCCGCCGGTGCGGGTCGGCTCGATCCAGATTTGGAACAGCGTGGTGGGTTCGCTCTCGAGATTGTATTCGGCGTGGCGGACGCCCGAGCCCGCGCTCATCACCTGCACGTCGCCAGCAGCAGTGCGGCCGGTGTTGCCCATCGAATCCTTGTGCGTGATCGCGCCCGAGCGGACGTAGGTGATGATCTCCATGTCGCGGTGCGGGTGCGGGGGAAAGCCGCTGTTCGGGGCGATCGTGTCGTCGTTCCAGACGCGGATCGCGCCCCAGCTCATCCGGTCGGGGTCGTAGTAATTGGCAAAGGAGAAATGGTGCCGCGCGTCGAGCCAGCCGTGGTCGGCGTGGCCGAGCGAGGCAAAGGGGCGGCGTTCGATACGGGATTTGTTGGCGATACGGGTCGCGACTGCGGTGTCGGTCATGATAGCCTCCATTGTTGCCGCAGAGATAAGCGGACACGGAGGGCGCGAAAACGGAAACGATTGAAACGCATCGTTTCACGAGCTAGCGAGGGGGTATGCGACTACCCGATCTGGAAGCATGGGCGATCTTCGCCGCGGTGGCGGAGCACCGCTCGTTCAGCGGCGCGGCGGACGCGATCGGGCTGAGCAAGGCGACGGTATCGAAAGCGGTGTCGCGGCTGGAGACGCATCTGGGGCAATCGCTGTTCCACCGCACGTCGCGCCGGCTCGCGCTGACCGAGGTGGGGCGCTCGCTCGCCGAACGCGCGGCGCGGATGGTGGCGGAAGCGCAGGGGGCGGAGGAGCTGGCGCGCGACGCCGCCTTGGCGCCGGTCGGACGGGTGCGGATGGCGGCGCCGATGTCGTTCGGCATCTCCAACGTCGCGCCGCTGGTGGCCGAGTTCCTGGTGGCGCATCCGGGCATCGAGATCGAGCTCCACCTGTCCGACGCGCGCGTCGACATCGTGGCGGAAGGATTCGACGTGGCGCTCAGGATCGCGGATTTGCCCGATTCGTCGTTGCGTGCGCGGCGGTTGTGCACGGTGGCGGCGCATCTGGTGGCGGCGCCCGATTATCTGGCGAAGCACGGCACGCCGACGCACCCGGCGCAGCTCGGCGAGCATCGGCTGCTCGGCTACACCAACCTGACGGGGCCGTGGCGGTTTCGCGGGCCGGGCGGGGCGGAGGTGTCGGTGAAGGCGGAAGGGCCGCTGTCGGCGAATTCGGGCGACGCGCTGGTGCCCGCGCTGGTCGCCGGGTTGGGGATCGCGCGGTTGCCGGCGTTCATCCTGGGCGAGGCGCTGACATCGGGAAAGGTGGTGCCGATCATGCCCGAGTGGATGCCCGCCGGCGTGGCGCTGCATCTGCTGACCCCGCCGAGCGCGCTGCGCCCGGCACGGGTCGAGGCGCTGATCGCGTTTCTGGCGGAGCGATTGCGCGACTAGCCGTGCGTGGTGGGGCGGTGGCGCGACTAGCCGCGCCGGGAAGCGTGCGCGGCGACGGTGCGGAACAGCAGGTCGAGATCGTCGCGCGACACGTCGAACGTCTCACCCAAATCCTCGAGCGCGCGGTCGATGTCTTCGGGGTGCGGTACGCCGAGGACGGGTGGTGCGTGCCCGGCGGCAGGCACGGGGCGGTGCGGGTAGCTGTGACCCGACAGACGGTGGAACAGCACGCCGGTCAGCGCCAGCACGACCGCGTTGGCGGCGACGGGTACGAGTGCGAACCCCCATCCTTGCGCCTGCACCGCATGGCCGCCCAGCACCGCGAGCAGCGAGGCCGCGCCGCCTGGCGGGTGGAGCGAGCGGGTGAGCGACATCAGCGCGATCGCGGCCCCGATCGCGACGCCGGCGGCGAGTGCGGGCTGCGGTATGACGCGCGCCACCGCGATGCCGACCAGCGCGGAGAGCATGTTGCCGCCGATCACCGGCCAGGGCTGCGCCAGCGGGCTCGCCGGCACCGCGAACACAAGCACCGCCGACGCACCCATCGGTGCGACGAGCAGCAGCGCGGGGCCGTGCGGCAGGAACGCGGTGCACAGCGCGGCGGTCAGCGCGATCCCGACCAGCGCGCCGACGGCGGCGATCATCCGGTCGCTCAGGTTGGCGCCGGCGAGGATGGGTTTGAACGACAGCATGTGCGCCGCGCTAGGCGAGCGATCGGCGCCGTACAATCCGTGCATGGCGGCGAAACCGCACATGGCGGCGCAGCGTTGGCCGCGACAAAGGAGAATGCACCGTGGCCGACCCGTCCGACGACCAGCAGAAGATCTACGAAGCGTTCAACGACGCGGTGAACATGACCCCGGCCGAGCTGGAGAAGTTCCTCGACACCGACGACAGCAAGCGTGTCGGCTGGAAGGGTGATGACGGCGACGGCAAGGGCGAGAGCGTCGGGCACAAGTCGGGCAAGCGGATCGTCGAGATCAAGCGCACCAAGAAGGCCGAGCTGAGCGACGACGATTACGCGCACATGAAGAAGGTGACCGGCTACGTTCACCGGCATCTGGCGCAGGGCGGTCCGGCGAAGGACAAGGAACATTCCGACTGGCGCTACTCGCTGATGAATTGGGGGCACGACCCCGAGAAGGGCTGACGCACGCGGCGCCGCATGGTTAAGGGTGCGGCACCGTAACGATCTCCGGGAGCCGCCACCGATGCCATTTCCGACGCGCCGCCTGCTCGCGCCGCTGCTGTGCGGGCTGATCGCCGCAGCCCCGGCACCGGCCGCAAAACCTGCGGACTATGGCGCGCGGCTTGAGCGATTCGCTTATCCGTTCGCGGTCAGGATGTTCCCGCTGACCGTCGTCGGCGAGCCGGCCGAGATGGCGTACATGGACCTGGTGCCCGATCGGCCGAACGGGCGCGCGGTGGTGTTGCTGCACGGCAAGAATTTCTGCGGCGCGACGTGGGAGGCGACGGCGCGGGCGTTGGCGGATGCGGGCTACCGCGTGGTGATCCCGGACCAGCTCGGCTTCTGCAAATCGTCCAAGCCCCGCGCGGCGCAGTACAGTTTCGAGGGGCTGGCAAGCAACACGGACAAGCTGCTCAAATCGCTGGGCGTCACGCACGCGATCGTGGTGGGGCATTCGATGGGCGGCATGCTGGCGATGCGCTACGCGATCATGTTCCCGGCGGCGGTCGACCGGCTGGTGCTGGTCAATCCGCTGGGACTGCGCGACCGGTCGGAGGACGGGTTGCCGTACACCGACGTCGATACCTTATGGACGGGCGAGCGGCGCGCCAGCGCGGCGTCGATCAAGGCGTATCAGCTCGAGAATTACTATCACGGGCAATGGCGGCCGGCATACGACCGCTGGGTGGCGATGCAGGCGGGCATGTACGTGGGGGCGGGGCGCGATCAGGTCGCGCTCGCGCAGGCGAAAACCGCCGAGATGATCAAGACGCAGCCGGTCGCGCACGAACTCTATCGTATCAAGGCGCCGACCACGCTGATCATCGGTACGCTCGACAAGACCGCGTTCGGGCGCGCGCAGATGCCGCCGTCACTGCGCGGGTTCCTGCAGGCGATCCCGCAGGTCGCGCCGGAGGCCGCGCGCAAGATCCCGCGCGCCACTCTGGTGAAGATGGACGGTCTGGGTCACTCCCCGCAGGTCGAGGACGCGAACCGGTTCAATCGTACGCTGCTGGGCGTGCTGAACGGCGCGCCGGGAAGCTGAGTGGCGCGATCGCGGTGGTCGCGATCGCCCAGCCTCCCGCGTCATTGTCGTTCGCGGCGCGCGGACGCGGCCGGTGCGGCGCGGCTAGTAAACAGCCGAGTGCAATGATCAGTGCGGGCAGCGGCGACCAGGGTGATGCCGCGAGTGCGAGCAGCGCGGCCGCACGGAGCAACTCGGCCGCGGTCCGCCGCGCAGACGATGCCCAGGCGGCCGACGTTGCCATCACGCCCGCCACCAGCGTGATCCAGGGGCCGGTCAACAGCGGCGGATAAGCGGCGGCTGCGCGAAGGTCGACGATGGTGGGGGCGGCCGCGATCCAGGCGAGAACCCCCACGAAGGCCGCGGCGCGCGCGCGCCTGCGCCACGCCTGCGCGGCGGCGAGCGGAAGCAACACCCAGGCGACCGGGGTCAGCGTGCAGGCGAGCGCGAGGACGAGCGTGATCGCGCCGGCGCGTCGCTGCGCCTGGCGGTGCCGGTGCGCCAGCGGCGTGGGGATGGTGGGGGCGAACGAGTCCACGCCGGCGTTGTTGGCATAGCGTGGGTTGTCGGCGGGTTAAGGCACGAGGCTCGCGGTGGCATTGACGCTTCGGCCTCCCGTGCGTATAGGCGCCGTCGTCCGACGGGAGGCGACTCCACGCCGGGCAAGCTTGAACATTGCTGGATGCTTGAAGGACCGCGAGGGCCGTTGTCGGCTGCTCCCAGGTCCTTTTCGTATTCCAAGTGCTGTTATGGCTCCAGCAAAGTAACCTATGGAAAGGTGAAGGCTTCAATGCCGACGATCAACCAGCTGGTCCGCAAGGGCCGCGACCCGCAGAAGGCCAAGTCGAAGGTCCCTGCGATGGAGCAGAACCCGCAGAAGCGCGGCGTCTGCACCCGTGTCTACACCACGACCCCGAAGAAGCCGAACTCGGCGCTGCGCAAGGTGGCCAAGGTCCGCCTGACCAACCAGCGCGAAGTCATCAGCTACATCCCGGGCGAAGGCCACAACCTGCAGGAGCACTCGGTGGTGCTGATCCGCGGCGGGCGTGTGCGCGATCTTCCCGGTGTGCGCTACCACGTGCTGCGCGGCGTGCTCGACACGCAGGGCGTCAAGGACCGCAAGCAGTCGCGGTCGAAGTACGGTGCGAAGCGGCCGAAGTAAGCCGCGCCGCCGTATCATCACAGCTGTTTGAAAGGTTTCTGTTATGGCGCGTCGTCGTCGTCCCGAGAAGCGGGAAATCCTGCCCGATCCCAAGTTCGGAGATGTGGTGCTGTCGAAGTTCATGAATTCGGTGATGCTGGACGGCAAGAAGTCCGTCGCTGAAGGCATCGTCTATGGTGCGATGGAAACCGTCGAGACCCGCGCGAAGCGCGAGCCGATCGGCGTGTTCCACGACGCGCTGAACAACATCAAGCCGGGCATCGAGGTCCGTTCGCGCCGCGTCGGCGGTGCGACCTACCAGGTGCCGGTCGAGGTTCGTCCGGAGCGCGCGCAGGCGCTGGCGATCCGCTGGCTGATCGCGGCGGCACGTGCCCGCAGCGAGAACACGATGGCCGCGCGCCTGTCGGGTGAGCTGCTCGACGCGTCGAACAACCGCGGCAACGCGGTGAAGAAGCGCGAAGACACGCACCGCATGGCGGAAGCGAACCGCGCGTTCAGCCACTACCGCTGGTAATTACTGGCGCTGGTAATGGCGACGGAGCGCCGGCCGATCGGTTGGCGCTCGCGGTAACATACACTATATGGGAGGAGCGGGTTCGCCCGCACTCCCGATAGCCGTTTTCCTCTGATCGCAGAGGTGTAGGGCCGAGCTTGGACAAGCTCGGCCCGAACGGCTAGGGGGCGACCTCGCAAACGTTGGCATCGCCGGGCTGATCCGGCACAGGAGTGAAGCATCATGGCCCGCAGCCATCCGCTCGAACTTTATCGCAACATCGGCATCATGGCGCACATCGATGCCGGCAAGACGACGACGACCGAGCGTATCCTTTATTACACCGGCAAGTCCTACAAGATCGGCGAGGTCCACGAGGGCACCGCGACCATGGACTGGATGGAGCAGGAGCAGGAGCGCGGCATCACGATCACGTCGGCCGCGACGACGTGCAAGTGGCGCGCCGAAGAGGGCAAGGGCCCCGAGCATCTGATCAACATCATCGACACGCCCGGCCACGTCGATTTCACGATCGAGGTGGAGCGTAGCTTGCGCGTGCTCGACGGCGCGGTCGCGTGCTTCGACGGCGTTGCCGGTGTTGAGCCGCAGTCGGAGACCGTGTGGCGTCAGGCCGACAAGTACGGCGTGCCGCGCATGTGCTTCGTCAACAAGCTCGACCGCACCGGCGCCGATTTCTACTTCTGCGTGCAGTCGATCATCGATCGCCTGGGTGCGCGCCCGGCGGTGCTGTACCTGCCGATCGGCATCGAGGGTGGCTTCAAGGGCCTGGTCGATCTGGTCGAGAACCGCGCGATCATCTGGCTCGAAGAGTCGCTGGGCGCGAAGTTCGAGTATCAGCCGATCCCCGACGACATGGTCGAAAAGGCGGCGAAGTACCGCAACGAGTTGATCGAACTCGCCGTTGAGCAGGACGACGAGGCGATGGAAGCGTATCTGGAGGGCAACGAGCCCGACGCGGCGCAGCTCAAGAAGCTGATCCGCAAGGGGACGCTCAACATGGCGTTCGTGCCGGTCGTCTGCGGTTCGGCGTTCAAGAACAAGGGCGTTCAGCCGCTGCTCGACGCGGTGGTCGACTTCCTGCCGTCGCCGCTCGACGTGCCGGCGATCAAGGGCGTCAAGCTCGACGGCGAAACGCCGGACGAGCGTCCGTCCTCGGACGAGGCGCCGTTCTCGGCGCTGGCGTTCAAGATCATGAACGACCCGTTCGTCGGCTCGCTGACCTTTGCCCGCATCTACTCGGGCGTCCTCACCAAGGGTGGTTACCTGAACTCGGTGAAGGACAAGAAGGAGAAGATCGGCCGCATGCTCCTGATGCACGCGAACTCGCGTGAGGACATCGACGAGGCACGCGCGGGCGACATCGTCGCGATCGCGGGTCTCAAGGAGACGACGACGGGCGATACCTTGTGCGATCCGGCGCACCCGATCATCCTCGAGCGGATGGAATTCCCCGAGCCCGTGATCGAGCTGTCGGTGGAGCCGAAGACCAAGGCCGACCAGGAAAAGATGGGCATCGCGCTCAACCGCCTGGCCGCCGAGGACCCCTCGTTCCGCGTGTCGACCGATCACGAATCGGGTCAGACCATCATCAAGGGGATGGGCGAGCTTCACCTCGAGATCCTGGTCGATCGCATGAAGCGCGAGTTCAAGGTCGAGGCGAACGTCGGCGCGCCGCAGGTGGCGTACCGCGAATACCTCAAGAAGCCGGTCGACATCGACTACACGCACAAGAAGCAGTCGGGTGGTACCGGCCAGTTCGGACGCGTGAAGGTGAAGCTGACGCCGGGCGAGCGCGGTCAGGGCATCGTCTTCAAGGACGAGATCAAGGGCGGCAACATCCCGCGCGAGTACATCCCCGCGATCGAGAAGGGTTTCCGCGAGACCGCGGCGACCGGCTCGCTGGTCGGCTTCCCGATCATCGACTTCGACATCGTGCTGTATGACGGCGCGTACCACGACGTCGACTCGTCGGCGCTGGCGTTCGAAATCACCGCCCGCGGCGCGATGCGCGAAGCGGCGCAGAAGGCCGGCATCACGCTGCTCGAGCCGGTGATGCGCGTCGAGGTGGTGACGCCCGAGGATTACCTTGGTGACGTGATCGGCGACATGAACAGCCGTCGCGGCCAGATCCAGGGCACCGACACGCGCGGCAACGCGCAGACGGTTGAGGCAATGGTCCCGCTGGCGAATATGTTCGGCTACGTGAACGCGCTCCGCTCGTTTACCCAGGGCCGCGCCAGCTACTCGATGCAGTTCTCGCACTATGACGAAGTGCCGCAGAACGTCGCCGACGAGGTGAAGGCCAAGCTCGCGTAAGGCGCACCGGGGCAGGGCGACCTGCCCCGAGGACGCCGCGCGCCGGGCGACCTCGGGCCCGCCCGGGGATCGACGACGCGGAATACCCTTCCGCGTCGCCCCGCGACCGGGATCAGCCCGGCCAAGGGGTTTGCGCAACACGAATTCAGCCGCTATGGGGCCGCCTTCACGGCGAGTCCTGCGTGCGGCTCAAGTGACATCCAGAAGGTAGGGAAACAATGGCTAAGGCTAAGTTTGAGCGGACCAAGCCGCACCTCAACATCGGCACCATCGGTCACGTCGACCATGGCAAGACCTCGCTGACGGCGGCGATCACGAAGGTGCTGGCGGAGAACGTTGCGGGTAACGCGGCGGTTGACTTCGCAAACATCGACAAGGCACCGGAAGAGCGCGAGCGCGGCATCACGATCTCGACGGCGCACGTCGAGTACGAGACGGCGAACCGCCACTACGCGCACGTCGACTGCCCGGGTCACGCCGACTACGTGAAGAACATGATCACCGGTGCCGCCCAGATGGACGGCGCGATCCTGGTCGTGTCGGCGACCGACGGCCCGATGCCGCAGACCCGCGAGCACATCCTGCTCGCACGTCAGGTCGGCGTGCCGGCGATGGTCGTGTTCATGAACAAGGTCGACCTGGTCGACGACGAGGAAATCCTTGAGCTCGTCGAGCTGGAAATCCGCGAGCTGCTGAGCTCGTACGAGTTCCCGGGCGACGACATTCCGATCATCAAGGGTTCGGCGACCTGCGCGCTGTCGGGTTCGGACACCAAGCTCGGCCAGGACGCGGTCCTTGAGCTGATGAAGAACGTCGACGAGTACATCCCGCAGCCCGAGCGTCCGCTCGACAAGCCGTTCATGATGCCGATCGAGGACGTGTTCTCGATCTCGGGTCGCGGCACCGTCGTCACCGGCCGCGTCGAGACCGGCGTGGTGAAGGTCGGCGAGGAAGTCGAGATCGTCGGTATCCACCCGACCGTCCGCAAGACCACGGTCACGGGCGTCGAGATGTTCCGCAAGCTGCTCGATCAGGGCCAGGCCGGCGACAACGTCGGTGCGCTGATCCGCGGCGTGGCGCGTGACGAGGTGGAGCGCGGCCAGGTGCTGTGCAAGCCGGGCTCGATCAAGCCGCACACCGACTTCGCGTCGGAAGTGTACGTGCTGTCGAAGGACGAGGGTGGCCGTCACACGCCGTTCTTCGCCAACTATCGTCCGCAGTTCTACTTCCGCACGACCGACGTGACCGGCACCGTCGAGCTGCCCGAGGGCACCGAGATGGTGATGCCGGGCGACAACGTCGCGCTGGGCATCAAGCTGATCGCGCCGATCGCGATGGACGTCGGCCAGCGCTTCACCATCCGCGAGGGCGGTCGTACCGTCGGCGCAGGGGTTGTCAGCTCGATCGACAAGTAATAT
Organism: uncultured Sphingomonas sp.; assembly: GCF_936927845.1. GTDB lineage: Bacteria > Pseudomonadota > Alphaproteobacteria > Sphingomonadales > Sphingomonadaceae > Sphingomonas. The sequence goes on along the minus strand of NZ_CAKZHV010000059.1, from coordinate 151,415 downwards.
AGGCGCCAGCCTTACGGAGACCGGTGGTTCAACCGCCGGCCTCTAGCAAAGCGGCCCGCACCGGCGACGGTGCGGGCCGTTCGCTTTTAGTAGGGACACCCTCACGCTGCGGCATCGCCCAGCATGCTCGTGTCCGGTCACTCGCGTATCAAACCAGCAAGAGCCGCTTCCGGCGGCCCGCTCTTTCGCATCGGTAGGGAACATGGACACCAACATCCGCATCCGCCTGAAGGCATTCGATCACCGCGTGCTCGACCAGGCGACCGGCGACATCGCCGACACCGCACGCCGCACCGGCGCGCTGATCCGTGGCCCGATCCCGCTTCCGACCCGTATCGAGAAGTTCACCGTCAACCGCGGCCCGCACGTCGACAAGAAGAGCCGCGAGCAGTTCGAGGTTCGCACCTACAAGCGCATGCTCGACATCGTGCAGCCGACGCCGCAGACCGTTGACGCGCTGATGAAGCTCGACCTCGCGGCCGGTGTTGACGTCGAGATCAAGCTGGCCTAATGCGCCGGCTCCCGCGGTTGACGTGAGTCCCGCGGGTTCGTCGTTTTCGCAGGTACGGGAACGACGGTGACGGCTTCGCCACGGCGGGGCTTGCCACAACAAAGAGATACCGCCGGCGGCAACGCCTCCGGGACAGCGTCTCCCGTCACGCCCCGACAAGGGGTGACCAGCCCGGGACGGGGGCACGCTTCGCTTATCCGGGTTGAACCGTCGTCCGTGCGAGAGTGCGGGCGGCACAAGCACCTGCGGGATGGGCTCGTGGGTGCCTCTGTCAAGGAGCACAAGATCATGCGCACTGGCGTGATCGCGAAGAAAATGGGCATGACGCGCCTGTTCCAGGATGATGGCCGGCACGTGCCCGTCACCGTTCTGCAACTCGAAGGCTTGCAGGTCATCGCCCGTCGCGAGATGGATCGTGACGGCTACACCGCCGTCCAGCTTGGTGCAGGTAGCGCCAAGGCAAAGAACGTCGCCAAGCCGCAGCGCGGCCACTTCGGCAAGGCCGAGGTCGAGCCGAAGGCGGTCGTCCACGAGTTCCGCGTGACCGAGGACAACCTCCTCGACGTCGGCGCCGAGCTGTCGGCCGACCATTATGTCGCCGGCCAGTACGTCGACATCCAGGGTCGCACGCAGGGCAAGGGCTTCGCCGGCGCCATGAAGCGCTGGAACTTCGGCGGTCTGCGCGCCACGCACGGCGTGTCGGTCAGCCACCGTTCGCACGGTTCGACCGGTAACCGCCAGGATCCGGGTCGCGTCTTCAAGAACAAGAAGATGGCCGGCCACATGGGCGACAAGAACCGCACCCAGCAGAACCTCGAGATCGTCGGCACCGACGTCGAGCGCGGCCTGATCTTCGTGAAGGGCTCGGTGCCCGGTTCGAAGGGTGGCTGGCTGTTCGTCAAGGACGCGGTCAAGCAGGGGCGCCACGAGGGTGCACCGTATCCGGCCAGCCTGAAGCAGGCTGCCAACAACAACACCGCCGCTGACACGCCGGCCGACAACTCGGCCGACACGCAGGCGACCGACGGCCAGGAGGGCTGAACGTGAAGGTCAAGGTTTCCTCCTTTGCCGGCCCAGGTAGCAATGGGGATGCTGCAGAGATCGAGCTCAACGACGAGGTCTTCGGCCTCGATCCGCGTGCCGACATCCTGCACCGCGTCGTGACCTGGCAGCTCGAGAAGCGTCGCGCCACCGCGCGCGGCACCCGCGAGCGCGCCGACGTCGCCCGTTCGGGCAAGAAGTTCGGTCGCCAGAAGGGCGGCGGTACGGCTCGTCACGGCGATCGCCGCGCGCCGGTGTTCATCGGTGGTGGTAAGGCGCACGGCGCCCGCGTCCGCGACTTTAACCCGGGGCTGAACAAGAAGGTTCGCGCACTGGGTCTGAAGATGGCGCTGTCGAGCCACGCCAAGAACGGTTCGCTGATCGTCCTCGACGGCTTCTCGGTCGCCAAGACCGCCGAGCTGAAGGGTCACTTCGCGACGCTCAACGCCGGCAAGCGCACGCTCGTCATCGATGGTGACGCAGGCGAGGGCTTCCGCGCCGGTCGCAACCTCGTCGGCGTCGACATGCTCCCCGCAGTGGGCGCGAACGTCTACGACATCATCAAGGCTGACACGCTGGTCCTGACCCGCGCGGCGGTCGAGAAGCTGGAGGCTCGCTTCAATGGCTAAGCAGGCAAAGGCGATCGACAACCGTCACTATGACGTGATTGTCGCGCCGCACATCACCGAGAAGGCGACCCTTCTCTCCGAGCAGAACGCGGTCGTGTTCAAGGTTGCCAGCAAGGCGACCAAGCCGGAGATCAAGGCAGCGGTCGAGGCGCTGTTCGACGTGTCCGTGAAGAGCGTGAACACGATCGTGCAGAAGGGCAAGACCAAGCGTTGGAAGGGTGCGCCCTACCAGCGGTCGGACATGAAGAAGGCGATCGTGACCCTCACCGAGGGTCAGTCGATCGACGTCACCGAGGGGGCCAAGTAAGATGGCACTCAAGCATTATAACCCGACCTCGCCCGCGCAGCGCGGCCTGATCCTCGTCGACAAGTCGGCGCTGTGGAAGGGCAAGCCCGTCAAGGCGCTGACCGAGGGCAAGAACAAGACCGGCGGCCGCAACAACAAGGGCCATGTGACCAGCCGCGGCATCGCGGGCGGCCACAAGCAGAAGTACCGTTTCATCGACTTCAAGCGTCGCAAGTGGGACGCCGAGGGTACGGTCGAGCGACTCGAGTATGATCCCAACCGCACCGCGTTCATCGCGCTGGTGTCGTATGCGGACGGCGAGCAGGCCTATATCATCGCGCCGCAGCGTCTCGCGGTCGGTGACAAGGTGATCGCGGCGAAGAAGACCGACACCAAGCCCGGCAACGCGATGGAGATCGGTCAGGTCCCCGTCGGCACCATCGTCCACAACGTGGAGATGAAGCCGAACAAGGGTGGTCAGATCGCGCGCTCGGCCGGTACCTACGTGCAGGTCGTGGGTCGCGACCGCGGCATGGTGATCGTTCGCCTGAACTCGGGCGAGCAGCGTTACATCCGTGCCGAGTGCATGGCGACCGTCGGTGCGGTGTCCAACCCGGACAACCAGAACACCAATCTGGGCAAGGCCGGTCGTTCGCGCTGGATGGGCAAGCGCCCGCTGACGCGCGGTGTTGCGAAGAACCCGGTCGACCACCCGCACGGCGGTGGTGAAGGCCGGACCTCGGGCGGCCGTCACCCGGTCACGCCGTGGGGCAAGCCGACCAAGGGTGCGCGCACCCGCCACAACAAGTCTACGGACAAGATGATCATCCGTAGCCGTCACGCGAGGAAGAAGTAATGGCGCGCTCCGTCTGGAAGGGCCCGTTCGTCGAATTGAGCCTGCTCAAGAAGGCCGAAGCCGCACAGGACGCGGGTGGCCGCGCACCGATCAAGACCTGGTCGCGTCGCTCCACCATCCTGCCGCAGTTCGTCGGTCTGACGTTCACCGTGTACAATGGCCGCAAGTTCGTGCCCGTCTCGATCAACGAGGACATGGTCGGCATGAAGCTCGGCGAGTTCGCGCCGACCCGGTATTTCCCGGGTCACGCGGCTGACAAGAAGGGCAAGCGCTGATGTCGAAGCCAGCATCCCCTCGCAAGGTCGGCGACAAGGAAGCCTTGTCCGTCGGCACGCAGATCCGCGGATCGGCGCAGAAGCTCAACCTGGTCGCGGGTCTGATCCGTGGTCGCAAGGTGAGCGACGCGCTCAACATCCTGCAGTTCTCGACCAAGGCAATGGCCGTTGACGCGCGCAAGGTGCTCGCCTCCGCGATCGCCAATGCCGAGAACAACCACAACCTCGACGTCGACGCGCTCGTCGTCGCCGAGGCGTCGGTCGGCAAGTCGATCACCATGAAGCGGTTCGCCACGCGCGGCCGCGGCAAGTCCACCCGCATCCTGAAGCCGTTCTCGCGGCTGCGGATCGTCGTGCGCGAGCAGGAAGAAGCCTAATGGGTCACAAGAGCAACCCGATCGGTCTGCGCCTGCAGATCAACCGCACCTGGGACAGCCGCTGGTTCGCGGAAGGCCAGGATTATGGTCGCCTGTTGCTGGAGGATCTGAAAATCCGTCAGTACATCATGGACACGCTGCCGCAGGCGGCGATCTCCAAGGTGGTGATCGAGCGTCCGGCCAAGCTGTGCCGCATCTCCGTCTTCGCCGCGCGCCCGGGCGTGATCATCGGCAAGAAGGGTTCGGACATCGAGAAGCTTCGCAAGAAGCTTGGCACGATGACCTCGTCCGACGTGTCGCTGAACATCGTCGAGATCCGCAAGCCCGAGGTCGACGCCAAGCTCGTCGCGCAGGGCATCGCCGATCAGCTCGAGCGTCGTATCGCCTTCCGTCGTGCGATGAAGCGCGCGGTGCAGTCGGCGATGCGCCTGGGTGCCGACGGCATCCGCGTCGCGTGCGGTGGTCGCCTGGGCGGCGCCGAGATCGCGCGGTCGGAGAGCTATCGTGAGGGCCGGGTGCCGCTGCACACGCTGCGCGCCAACCTCGACTATGCCGAAGCGCAGGCGCACACCGCTTATGGTGTCTGCGGCGTCAAGGTGTGGGTGTTCAAGGGCGAGATCCTGGGCCACGATCCGATGGCGCAGGACCGGCTGATGATGGAGGCTCAGACCTCCGGCGTGCGCCCGGCGCGCGACGATCGCCGCTAAGGTACTGGACAGAACATGCTGCAACCAAAGCGCACCAAGTTCCGCAAGGCGTTCAAGGGCCGCATCCACGGCGACGCCAAGGGCGGCACGGCACTTAACTTCGGCTCGTACGGGCTGAAGGCGATGGAGCCGGAACGCATCACCGCGCGTCAGATCGAGGCGGCCCGCCGCGCGATCACGCGTCACATCAAGCGCCAGGGCCGTCTCTGGATCCGCATCTTCCCGGACGTCCCCGTTTCGTCGAAGCCGGCCGAAGTCCGCATGGGTTCGGGTAAGGGTTCGCCGGAGTTCTGGGCCGCTCGCGTCAAGCCGGGCCGGATCCTGTTCGAGCTCGACGGCGTCGAGGGCAAGATCGCCGCGGAAGCGTTCGAGCGCGCCGCGATGAAGCTGCCGATCAAGACCAAGGTGGTGGCGCGTCTGGGCGACACGTCGCACCTGGGAGGCGAGTGAGATGGCAAAGGCAAAGACCAAGACCGATTTCGTCGGCCAGACCGATGATCAGCTCAGCGAGAGCCTGGGCCAGCTGAAGCGCGAGCAGTTCAACCTGCGCTTTCAGGCGGCGACCAACCAGCTCGAGAAGCCGAGCCGCGTGCGCGAGGTCCGCAAGGACATCGCCCGCATCAAGACCCAGCAGGCGCAGCGCAACGCTGCCGCTGGCAAGTAAGAGGACGAGAGACATGCCGAAGCGCGTGCTGACCGGGGTGATCGTCTCGGACAAGGGCGAGAAGACGGTGGTCGTGAACGTGGAGCGCAAGGTCAAGCACCCGCTCTACGGCAAGATCATCCGTCGTTCGAAGAAGTACCACGCCCATGACGAGGCGAACGAGTACAAGCAGGGCGAGACCGTGCGCATCGAAGAGACTGCGCCGATGTCGAAGCTAAAGAACTGGAAGGTGGTCGAGCGGGTCAACACCCACGCGACGCCGGAACGGGTCGACGTCGACGCATAACGCGTCGGACGTGAGAGCCCTTCGCTCGTTTCGTGCAGGGTCTGCTTCGTGCAGAGACCACATGAGCGAACGAAGGGGCGACGTAGCGATCGAGGCGTAGGTCCACCGCGGGCTTGCGTTTCATCGCCGGGGCGGTTACCGGACCGCTCCCCCTGGTGCAGGCCCGTCGAGAACGGTCGCCCGCGCCGGGGGTCGTTATTTTAGGCGGGGTTGGGTCGGTATCCACCCCATTTGATGAGGAATTGGGTCAATGATCCAGATGCAGTCGAACCTCGACGTCGCTGACAACAGCGGCGCGAAGCGCGTGCAGTGCATCAAGGTGCTGGGCGGCTCCAAGCGTCGCACGGCCGGCGTGGGCGACATCATCGTCGTCTCCGTCAAGGAAGCACAGCCGCGCGGCCGCGTGAAGAAGGGCGACGTTCACCGCGCCGTTATCGTTCGTACCGCCAAGGACATCCGCCGCGCCGATGGCTCGGTGATCCGTTTCGACGGCAATGCCGCGGTGCTGGTCAACAAGAACGAGGAGCCGATCGGCACCCGTATCTTCGGCCCGGTGGTGCGCGAGCTGCGTGGCCGCGGCCACATGAAGGTCATCAGCCTGGCGCCGGAGGTGCTGTGATGAGCAACGTGAAGATGAAGATCAAGAAGGGCGATCAGGTCATCGTCCTGTCGGGCAAGGACAAGGGCAAGACCGGAACGGTCACGCTCGCCAGCCCGCGCGACCAGAAGGTCGTGGTCGGCGGCATCAACGTCGCGACCCGCCACCGCAAGCCGAGCCAGGCGCAGCCGCAGGGCGGCCTGGAGCGCATCGAAGCGCCGCTGCACGTTTCCAAGGTCGCGCACGTGACCGCCGACGGCAAGCCGACGCGCGTGCGTTACGAGATGCAGGACGGGAAGAAGGTCCGTGTCGCGGTCAAGACCGGGAGCAAGATCGATGGCTGATTACAAGCCCCGCATGAAGTCGATGTACGACGACTCGATCGCGAAGGCGATGACCGAGAAGTTCGGGTACAAGAACGTGCTCGAGGTTCCGCGGATTGAGAAGATCGTGCTCAACATGGGCGTCGGTGAGGCGACCCAGGACAAGAAGAAGGTCGAGCAGGCAGCGTCCGAAATGGAGCTGATCGCCGGCCAGAAGCCTGTCATCACCAAGGCGAAGAAGTCGATCGCGCAGTTCAAGCTGCGTGAAGGCATGCCGATCGGCGTCAAGGTGACGCTGCGTCGCGAGCGCATGTACGAGTTCCTCGACCGCTTCATCACGATCGCGCTTCCCCGCGTCCGCGACTTTCGCGGGCTTAACCCGAAGAGCTTCGACGGCCGTGGCAATTACGCCTGCGGCATCAAGGAGCAGATCGTGTTCCCCGAGATCAACTATGACCGCATCGACAAGGTGCGCGGCATGGACGTGATCGTGACGACCAGCGCGAAGACCGATGACGAAGCGCGCGAGCTGCTGCGTCTGTTCGGCTTCCCGTTCCCGCAGGCTGAAGGCGAGGCCGAAGCGCCGCGTCAGGCCGCGTAACAAAGAGAGCTTAAGTCCATGGCGAAACTGAGTTCCGTGAACAAGAACGAGCGTCGCAAGAAGCTCGTCAAGCAATATGCCCCGAAGTTTGCGAAGCTGAAGGCGATCGCGAACGATGAGTCGCTCGACGAGACCGAGCGTCTCATCGCGCGCCTCAAGATGTCCGAGCTGCCGCGCAACGCGAACCCGACCCGTGTCCGCAACCGCTGCGAGATCACCGGGCGCCCGCGCGCTTATTACCGCAAGTTCCGTCTCGCTCGCGTCATGCTGCGCGATCTGGCCAACAAGGGCCTGATCCCCGGCCTCACGAAGTCGAGCTGGTAAGGACACGACAGATGGCAGTGACCGATCCCCTGGGTGACCTGCTCACCCGCATCCGCAACGGCCAGCGCGCGCGCAAGGACAGCGTCCTGTCGCCCGCCAGCAAGCTGCGGACCCGCGTTCTCGATGTGCTCCAGCGCGAAGGCTACATCCGTGGCTATAGCGAAGAAGAGATGGGCCCCGCCAAGGGCGTCCGCATCGAGCTCAAGTATTTCGAAGGCCAGCCCGCCATCAAGCATGTCGCGCGCGTCTCGAAGCCTGGCCGCCGCGTGTATTCGGGCAGCCAGGAGCTTCCCCGCGTGATGAACGGCCTGGGCATCACCATCGTCTCGACGCCGCGCGGCGTGCTCTCGGATGCCGAGGCGCGCGAGCAGAACGTCGGTGGCGAAGTGCTGGCGGAGGTGTTCTGATGAGCCGCATCGGTAAAAAGGCAGTTCCGGTTCCCGCCGGCGTGTCCGCCGACATCGCGGGCCGCGTGCTGAGCGTGAAGGGTCCCAAGGGCACCCTGTCGATGCCGCTCGCCGACGAGATCACCTATGACGTTCAGTCGGACGGCATTTCGGTGCAGCCGGCGAACGACACCAAGCGCGCGCGCGCGTTCTGGGGCATGCAGCGCACGCTGGTGCAGAACTTGGTGACGGGCGTGACGACAGGCTTCTCCAAGAAGCTGGTCATCACCGGCGTCGGCTACCGCGCCGCGGCGCAGGGTCGTAACCTGAAGCTGCAGCTCGGCTACAGCCACGACGTCAACATCGAGGTGCCCGAGGGCATCGAGGTGAAGACGCCGGACGCCACCACCGTCGAGATCAGCGGTTCGGACAAGCAGAAGGTGGGTCAGCTCGCCGCCGAGATCCGCCGCTGGCGCAAGCCGGAGCCGTACAAGGGCAAGGGCATCAAGTACGACGGCGAGTTCAGCTTCCGTAAGGAAGGAAAGAAGAAGTGACCAAGGGCCTTTCGCTTTTCGAGAAGCGGCGTCGCCGCAACCGTACCGCGCTGCGCGCGCGGTCGGGCACGCGTCCGCGTCTGTCGATCCACCGCTCGGGCAAGCACATCTATGCCCAGGTCATCGACGACGAGGCGGGCCGCACGGTTGCTTCGGCTTCGACGCTGGAGAAGGACGTGCGCGACACGTCGGGTGCCAACGTGGCGGCTGCGACCGAGGTCGGTCGTCGCGTGGCCGAGAAGGCCAAGGCGGCAGGCGTGACGCAGGTCGTGTTCGACCGCGGCGGCTTCCTCTTTCACGGCCGGGTGAAGGCGTTGGCGGAAGCCGCGCGCGAAGCCGGACTGGAGTTCTAAGACATGGCTGACGACAACAACCAGACGGCGGGCGAGCCGATGGCGGCGACCGCGCCGCAGGACGCCGGCCAGAGCGCCAACACCAATGGTGGTGGTCAGGGCGGCGGCTTCGGCGGCGGTCAGGGCGGCGGCTATCGCGGCGGCCAGGGCGGCGGACGCGGTGGCCCGGGCGGCAACCGCGGTCGCGGTGGCCCCGGCGGCAATCGTGGCGGCCGTGACGGCAACCGCGGCGGTCGTCGCGACGATCGTCGTGGCGGGCAGGACGATGGTGGCGAGGAGCTGATCGAGAAGCTCGTCCACATCAACCGCGTGTCGAAGACGGTGAAGGGCGGCAAGCGCTTCGGCTTCGCGGCGCTGGTCGTCGTGGGCGACGGCAAGGGCCGCGTCGGCTTCGGTCACGGCAAGGCGCGCGAGGTGCCGGAGGCGATCTCGAAGGCGACTGCCTCGGCCAAGAAGAAGATGCTGCGCGTTCCGCTCAAGGACGGCCGCACGCTGCACCATGACGGCAACGGTCATTTCGGCGCGGGCCGCGTGACGGTCCGTTCGGCGCCGTCGGGCACCGGGATCATCGCGGGTGGCCCGATGCGCGCCATCTTCGAGAGCCTGGGTGTTCACGACGTCGTGACCAAGTCGGTCGGCACGTCGAACCCGTACAACATGATCCGCGCGACGTTCGAGGCACTGGGTGAGCAGACCTCGCCCAAGGCCGTCGCACAGCGCCGCGGCAAGAAGATCGCGGACCTGCTCGGTCGCGGCCAGGGCGCTGACGCCCAGACCGCCGAGGCCGATGCCGCGGCGATCGTGGAGTAACGAGCAATGGCTACCATCAAGGTCAAGCAGACCGGATCGCCGATCCGCCGGACCAAGGACCAGCGCGCGACGCTGATCGGTCTTGGTCTCAATAAGATGCACAAGGTTTCGGAGCTGCAGGACAGCCCCGAGGTCCGCGGGATGATCCGCAAGGTGCACCACATGGTCGAGGTGCAGGAGGGCTGAGCCTTCCCCACCTTTACCGGTGACAAATTGAGGGAAGGGGGCTAAGCGGCCCCCTTCCTTTTCCTTTAGCGCGACAAAAGCGAAAGCGAGTGCATATCATGAAGCTCAACGAACTCCGCGACAACGAAGGTGCCCGCAAGTCCCGCATGCGCGTGGGCCGTGGCATCGGCTCGGGTAAGGGCAAGACCGCGGGCCGCGGCCAGAAGGGTCAGAAGAGCCGCGAGGGCGTCTCGATCGCCGGCTTCGAGGGCGGTCAGATGCCGCTTCACATGCGTCTGCCGAAGCGCGGCTTCAACAACATCTTCGCCAAGGATTATGCCGAGGTGAACCTGGGCGCGATCCAGAAGGCGATCGAGTCGGGCAAGCTGACCGCGACCGACATCGACCATGCGGCGCTGAAGGCGGCGGGCCTCGCGCGCGGCGGCAAGGACGGCGTGCGTCTGCTCGGCAAGGGCGAGCTGACCTCGGCGCTGAACTTCACCGTGGCGGGCGTTTCGGCCTCGGCGCGCGAAGCTGTCGAGAAGGCGGGTGGCTCGGTCACCGTGCCCGAGATCGTGCCTGCCGCGGAGAAGGCCAAGGCCAAGCACCGGACCGGCCGCGCGGCACCGCGCGCGTGATTGTTGCGCCCCGGCCACGCTGCCGGGGCAGACAGCACCAGCCGCTCGGGCTCGAGAATAGACACGGCATGTGATGTGCCTATATGAGCGGCGGGGTGGCACGGGCTTCCCCGCCGCTTTTGTTTGGATTCGCGCGCCGTTTTGTGCCGCGACATCCCGGTTCCAGGACATGCGACAACGATGGCATCCGTAGCCAACAATATGGCCTCAAGCGTCAGTCTGGCGAAGTTCGCGCAGGCAACCGACCTCAAGAAGCGACTGTGGTTCACGATCGGCGCGCTGATCGTCTTCCGTCTGCTCAGCTACGTGCCGTTACCCGGCGTCGATGCGACCGCGCTCGGCCTGCTGGCCGATCAGACCAAGGGCGGCGTGCTCGACTTCTTCAACACCTTCTCGGGTGGGTCGCTCAGCCGGATGAGCCTGATCGCGCTGGGCGTGATGCCGTACATCACCGCCTCGATCGTGGTGCAGTTGGCGACGAGCCTCAGCCCGCAGCTCGCCGCGATCAAGAAGGAAGGCGAGAGCGGGCGCAAGAAGCTCAACCAGTACACCCGCTACGGCACCGTCGCGTTGACCGCGGTGCAGGGGTATTTCATCGCAGTGGGTGTCGAGACGCTCGGCGCGAATTCGGGCATTCAGGCGGTGGTCGAGCCTGGCATGCTGTTCCGCATCAACGCGGTCGTGTCGCTGATCGGGGGCACGATGTTCCTGATGTGGATCGGCGAGCAGATCACCAGCCGCGGGATCGGCAACGGCGTGTCGCTGATCATCATGGCGGGCATTGTCGCGCATTTGCCGACGACGATCGTCAACCTGTTGGAGGGTGGTCGTTCGGGCTCGATGAGCGCGTTCGTGCTGCTCGCGATCATTGCGGTGGTCGTCGGCCTGGTGCTGCTGATCTGCTTCATGGAGCGTGCGCAGCGCCGCATCCTGATCCAGTATCCCAAGCGGCAGACGCAGCGCGGGATGCAGGCCGATCGCAGCCACCTGCCGCTCAAGATCAACACCGCGGGCGTGATCCCGCCGATCTTCGCCTCGTCGCTGCTGCTGATGCCGCTGACGATCACGCAGTTCGCGGGCAACCGCGTTCAGGGTGACAGCTGGTGGGGCGACGTGATCATCAGCCTCAACCAGTACCTCCAGCACGGCGCGCCGCTGTACATGGCGCTGTATGCCGCGGGCATCATCTTCTTCTCGTTCTTCTACACGGCGGTGGTGTTCAACCCCGAGGAGACGGCGGAGAATCTGAAGCGCTACGGCGGGTTCATCCCAGGCATTCGTCCGGGCAAGAACACCGAGACATATTTCGATTACGTGCTGACGCGCATCACCGTGATCGGCGCGGCGTACCTGACGTTCATCTGCGTGGTGCCGGAATATCTCGTCTCGGCGCTGTCGATCCCCTTCTATCTGGGCGGCACCAGCTTGCTCATCGTCGTCAACGTGACCATGGACACGGTGACGCAGATCCAGTCGCACCTGCTGGCGCACCAGTATGGCGACCTGATCAAGAAGTCGAAGCTGAAGGGCGCGCGTCGCCGCTGACACGCGGTGACGGGCAGTCGACAAACGGGGAGAAACGCGCGCGTGAACATCATCCTGCTGGGGCCGCCGGGTGCGGGCAAGGGCACGCAGTCGGAACGGCTGGTCGCCGAGCGCGGCATGGTGCAGCTCTCCACCGGCGACATGCTGCGCGCCGCGGTGAAGGCGGGGACGCCGGTCGGCGTCCAGGCGAAGGCAGTGATGGACGCGGGCGAGCTGGTGTCCGACGCGATCGTCTCCGCGCTGATCGGCGAGCGGATGGACGCGGGCACCGGTGCGGGCGCGATCTTCGATGGCTATCCGCGCACTGCCGCGCAGGCCGACGCGCTCGACCTGCTGCTCGCCGAGCGCGACCAGACGCTCGATCACGTGATCGAGCTGGAGGTGGACGAGGATGCGCTGGTCGAGCGGATCGTCGGCCGCTTCACGTGCGCCACTTGCGGTGCGGGCTATCACGACACGTTCAAGCAGCCCAAGGCGGCGGGGGTGTGCGACGTATGCGGCGGAAGCGAGTTCAAGCGCCGCCCCGACGACAACGAGCAGACCGTGCGCACGCGCATGGCCGAGTATCGCGCCAAGACCGCGCCGATCATCCCGATCTACGAAGCGCGCGGGCTGATCCGCCGCGTCGACGGCATGGCTGATATCGCGGTGGTGACCGCCTCGATCGAGGCGATCCTCAACGCGGGCTGAAGCGCGCCGCGACGACGATCGCGGCGCTGCCGAGCAAGATCATCGATACGCCGGTGCCGAGCGCGACCAGGCCGCGCGCGGTGACGTCCACCTTGGCGCGTGCCTCGGCTCTGCTGATCCTGATCGTCACGGTCGCGCGTTGCCGTTCCACGATTGTCTAACGCCTGCAGCGGAGGTCGGTGCCGACGCTGACATGACGAAGAGTTCATGCGCGGGTCACCGCGATCGCGGCGGTGACGCGGTAGAGAAGGGGCATCGGATCGCCGAACGCGATGCCGGGCACCACCCCCGCCTGGTACTCCCGCGGCTCTGACTACCCGCCGCCCACACTCCCGGTGGCGTCGGGTTCGCCGGCGAGGGCTTCGCGCTCTCGCCGGCGCTTTCTTTTGTCCCGCTCGACAAGCATTCGCACTCGTGGCAGCGCCGCGAACATGGATGGTCTGACCTTGTTCGGCTTTGCGGCGGTGCTGTTCATGCTGGTCTGCTACATGCTGGAGGACCGCGCGCCGTTCTGGACGTTGCTGTTCGCGCTCGGTTGCGTCGCGAGCGGGGTGTACGGATTTCTGCAGGGTGCGTGGCCGTTCGCGATGGTGGAGATCATCTGGACCGTCGTCGCGCTGCAACGCTGGATGAAACTCAGGCGGCGCGCGGAACCACGCGCTTGACTCGGCGTTTGCGCGCGCCTAATTGTCACAACTTCCGACACACCGGTCCCGGCGGCGCTTCGTTGCGTGCGCCGCGCTTTTGCGTAAGGGCGGGTGCGGCGGAAGTGTAATGCGACGAGATGGGGGGCGTGGCAGCCATGCCGCACCCCGTGGAGCACAGGAGAACGAACTTCATGGCACGTATCGCGGGTGTCAACATCCCGACCAACAAGCGCGTGATCATCGCGCTGACCTACATCCACGGCATCGGCCCGGCGCATGCAGAGGCGCTGACCACCAAGCTGAACATCGCGGAAGACCGCCGCGTGCAGGACCTGACCGATCAGGAGGTGCTGCAGATCCGCGAGGCGATCGACGCCGACTACACGGTCGAGGGTGATCTTCGTCGCGAGACCGCGATGAACATCAAGCGCCTGATGGATCTCGCCTGCTACCGCGGCCTGCGTCACCGCAAGGGCCTGCCGGTCCGCGGCCAGCGCACGCATACCAACGCGCGCACCCGCAAGGGCAAGGCAAAGCCGATCGCCGGCAAGAAGAAGTAAGCGCGGGGCGCTTACTTCTCCGCCGGAGGCTCCCGCACTGTCACGGTGCGGTTCCGCAGCCTGCCGGCGTCACTTGGAATATAGGTCAGGAACTACCACATGGCTCAGGCACCGCAGCGCATTCGTCGGCGCGAGCGCAAGAACATCACCGCGGGCGTCGCGCACGTGAACGCCAGCTTCAACAACACCATGATCACCATCACCGACGCGCAGGGCAATGCGATCAGCTGGTCCTCGGCCGGCATGATGGGCTTCAAGGGTTCGCGCAAGTCGACCCCGTATGCGGCGCAGGTCGCGGCCGAGGACGCGGGCAAGAAGGCCGCCGAGCACGGCGTTCGCACGCTCGAGGTCGAGGTGAAGGGTCCGGGTTCGGGCCGCGAGTCGGCGCTGCGTGCGCTGCAGGCGGTCGGTTTCCAGATCACGTCGATCCGCGACGTGACCTCGATCCCGCACAACGGCGTTCGCCCGTCCAAGCGTCGCCGCGTCTGATGCTCTCGCGCGGCTGCTGACGAGTGGCCGCGTTTCTTACCAGGCGGTGTCGCGTGCGCACGCGCTCCGCCCAACCCCAGGGGACGAGATCTTGTCTGTCAATGCAAAGAACTGGCAGGAACTGAAGAAGCCCAGCGGCCTCGAGAAGAAGAGCGGCGACGGGAAGCGCAAGGCGACGTTCATCGCCGAACCACTGGAGCGCGGCTTCGGCCTGACGCTCGGCAACGCGCTTCGGCGCGTGCTGCTGTCGAGCCTGCAGGGCGCGGCGGTGACCTCGATCAAGATCGAGAACGTTCTGCACGAGTTCAGCAGCCTGGCGGGCGTCCGCGAGGACGTGACCGACATCGTGCTGAACGTGAAGCAGATCGCGATCCGCATGCAGGGCGAGGGCCCGAAGCGGCTCCAGCTCTCCGCCACCGGTCCGGCCGAGGTGAAGGCGGGCGACATCGCGGTGTCGGGCGATATCGAGGTGATGAACCCCGAACTGGTGATCTGCCACCTCGACGAGGGCGCGACGCTCAACATGGAGCTGACCGCCGACACGGGTAAGGGCTATGTCGCCGCGACTGCGAACCGTTCGGCCGACGCGCCGATCGGCCTGATCCCGGTCGACGCGCTCTACTCGCCGGTGCGCCAGGTGTCGTACAAGGTCGACCCGACCCGCGTCGGTCAGGACCTCGACTATGACAAGCTGACGCTGACGATCGAGACCGACGGCACCGTCACGCCCGAGGACGCGGTCGGCTATGCCGGGCGCATCCTGCAGGACCAGCTCGCGCTGTTCGTCCACTTCGACGATTCGTCGGTCACGCGTTCGGCGCCGGTCGGCGTCGCGGCGCCGGCGGCGAGCACGGGCGAGGTCGCGGGCGATACCGCGCAGATCAACCGTTACCTGCTCAAGAAGGTCGACGAGCTCGAACTGTCGGTGCGTTCGGCCAACTGCCTCAAGAACGACAACATCATCTATATCGGCGATCTGGTCGGCAAGACCGAGGCCGAGATGCTGCGCACGCCGAACTTCGGCCGCAAGTCGCTCAACGAGATCAAGGAGGTGCTCTCCAGCATGGGGCTGCGCCTCGGCATGGAGATCCCCGGCTGGCCGCCCGAGAACATCGAGGAAATGGCCAAGAAGCTTGAGCAGGAAATCATGGGCTGAGCCGCATCGGCGTAGCGACGCTACGCTGAAGACGGCGACAGCTCGGCCGGCGGATCGGGTGCGCCGATCCGACCGACGACGCGGAATTCACTTCCGCGTCCCGGCCGCAACGAACAGGGCTCCCTCCCGGGGAGCGACGGACAATCGGTGGCCCACCGTCCCACCAGGCCCGGGGTACCTCGCACGGCCCCCTGACGAACGAGAAGGAATACACCATGCGTCACCGTGTAGGCGGTCGTAAGCTCCAGCGTACCTCGGCTCACCGCCAGGCGCTGTTCCGCAACATGTCGGCCGCGCTGATCAAGCACGAGCAGATCACCACCACCGTCGCCAAGGCGAAAGAGCTTCGTCCGTACATCGAGAAGCTGGTCACGCTCGGCAAGAAGGGCGGCCTGTCGAACCGTCGTCTGGCGCACGCGCGCCTGCTCGACGACGCGCAGCTGGTGAAGCTGTTCGACACGCTGGCGACCCGCTACGCGTCGCGCAACGGCGGTTACACCCGCATCATCAAGGCGGGCATCCGCGCATCGGACGCGTCGCCGATGGCGATCATCGAGTTCGTCGACCGCGACGTGTCGGCGAAGGGGCAGGACTCGGGCCCGGTGATGGCGGACGAGGACTATGACGACGCCGCATGAGCGCACGTGAGTAGCGCAAGCTAGTCACGAGACGCTCAAGGCCGGTCAGCGGCGCAGCGCGCCGACTGACGACGCGGCTACGCCGCGGCAGGGCTGACACGAAAGGCCGCTCCAGCGATGGAGCGGCCTTTCTCTTGTCGAAGCAAGGGGATTGCCATGACGCTTCACACCTGGTGGCTGTTCGTCGTTGCGGTGTTTCTGCTGTGCGGCACGCCCGGCCCCAACATGCTCCACATCCTGTCACGCAGCGTCGAGGTCGGCGTGCGTCGCACGACCTTCGCGATGGCCGGGTGTCTGTCGGCGATGCTGATCGTGCTCGCCGCCGCTGCAACGGGGTTGACGACGTTGCTGCGCGCGATCCCCGGCGCGTTCGACGTGCTGCGCTACGCCGGTGTCGCATACCTGATCTACCTGGGCATCAAGGCGTGGCGCAGCGACGAGGCTCCGGTCGATGTGGGCACGGGAACGCTGCCGAAGACGGTGTCGCGGCGCGCGCTGTTTCGCGGCGGCTTCGCCATCGGGATCAGCAATCCCAAGCTGATCCTGTTCGCCGCGGCGTTCCTGCCGCAGTTCGTGTCACGCACCGCGCCGCAGGCGCCGCAGTTCGCGGTTCTGGTCGTGACGTTCGTCGCGATGGAGTGCCTGTGGTACGCGGCCTATGCGCTCGGTGGCCGGTCGTTGTCGCGCTACATGGCGCGGGCGAGCGTACGACGCGTGTTCGACCGCGTGACGGGCGCGATCTTCGTCGCGTTCGGGGCGGCATTGTTCACCGCGCGGTTGGCCTAGCGGCTTTCCTTTCCGCGCGATCGCTCCTCGAGCTGTCCGCGTTTCTCATCAGAGACCTCTCGCGTGCGTGGGGGTGTGACCTTTGCGACCTTCCACGCGGGGCGCGCAGTCGCTACACGCGCGCGGATGGAGCATCCCGACAGTATCCTCATCATCGATTTCGGCAGCCAGGTGACCCAGTTGATCGCGCGCCGCGTGCGCGAGGCGGGCGTCTATAGCGAGGTCGCGCCGTTCAACACCGCCGCCGAGGCGTTCGAGCGGATGCAGCCCAAGGGGATCATCCTGTCGGGTGGACCGGCTTCGGTCACGCTGGAGCATAGCCCGCGCGCGCCGCAGCATCTGTTCGAGGCGGGCGTGCCGATCCTGGGCATCTGTTACGGCCAGCAGTTGATGAGCACGCAGCTGGGCGGCAACGTCGTGATCTCGGGCGACGGTGGCGAGTTCGGTCACGCGATGCTCGACGTGAAGGCCGAGTGCGCCTTGTTCGACGGCTTGTGGGAGATTGGCTCGCGCCATCAGGTGTGGATGAGCCACGGCGACAAGGTCGACGCGCTGCCGCCCGGCTTCACGCCGGTCGCGACCTCGGAAGGCGCGCCTTTCGCGATGGTCGCCGACGAGGAACGCCGCTTCTACGGCGTGCAGTTCCACCCGGAGGTCGTTCACACGCCCGATGGCGCCAAGCTGATCGCCAATTTCGCGCGCCACGTCTGCGGCCTTGCCGGCGACTGGACGATGGCGGAGTTCCGCGAGACGAAGATCGCGGAGATCCGCGAACAGGTCGGCTCGGGTCGCGTCATCTGCGGGCTGTCGGGCGGCGTCGACTCGGCGGTGGCCGCGGTGTTGATCCACGAGGCGATCGGCGATCAATTGACCTGCGTGTTCGTCGACCACGGCCTGATGCGCAGCGGTGAGGCCGAGCAGGTCGTGTCGCTGTTCCGCGGCGCGTACAACATCCCGCTGGTCCACGTGAATGCGGAGGCGCTCTTCATGGGCGGGCTCGCCGGCGTCACCGACCCGGAGGCGAAGCGCAAGTTCATCGGCAAGACCTTCATCGAAGTGTTCGAGGACGAGGCGAAGAAGATCGGCGGCGCGGATTTCCTGGCGCAGGGCACGCTATACCCCGACGTGATCGAGAGCGTCAGCTTCACCGGCGGACCGTCGGTGACGATCAAGAGCCACCACAATGTCGGTGGCTTGCCCGAGCGCATGAACATGAAGCTGGTCGAGCCGCTTCGCGAATTGTTCAAGGACGAGGTCCGCGAGCTGGGGCGCGAGCTGGGGCTGCCCGAGCATTTCGTCGGGCGACACCCGTTCCCGGGACCCGGCCTCGCGATCCGGATACCCGGCGAGGTCACCAAGGAGCGCTGCGACATCCTGCGCAAGGCAGACGCGATCTACCTGGAGGAAATCCGCAACGCCGGGCTGTATGATGCGATCTGGCAGGCGTTCGCAGTGCTGCTGCCGGTGCGCTCGGTTGGGGTGATGGGCGACGGGCGGACGTACGATTCGGTATTGGCGCTGCGTGCGGTCACCTCGACCGACGGCATGACCGCGCAGGCATTCGAGTTTCCGGGCGGGTTCATGGCGCGCGTGTCGACGCGGATCGTCAACGAGGTGCGCGGCGTCAACCGCGTAACCTACGATTATACCTCCAAGCCGCCGGGCACGATCGAATGGGAGTAAACCGGGAAGAACGAGCAGCCGGGGGCTGCTCGCCCGGTTTACTCGGCCGCGCGAGCGGGCGTACTTGGAGGAGTGGACGATGACTGTGCCGACAACAATGTACGGCATCCCGAACTGCGACACGATCAAGAAGGCGCGGACGTGGCTATCCGAGCACGGTGTCGACTACTCGTTCCACGATTACCGCAAGAACGGCCTCGACCGCGCGCTGCTCGACACGTTGATCGACCGCGTCGGCTGGGAGGTGCTGCTCAACCGCGCGGGCACCACCTTTCGCAAGCTGCCCGAGGCGGAGCGCGCCGACCTGGATCGTGCGCGCGCGGCCGCGCTGATGCTGGCGCAGCCCGGCATGATCAAGCGCCCGGTACTGATCGCGGGCGAGCGGACCGAGGTGGGGTTCAAGCCCGATCGCTACGCCGCGCTGTTCGGTTGATTGCATCGCCGCCCCGGCCGTCGCAGGATGCGCGCGAAAAGGGGAGGCGAAGATGGATCACCGGCCAACGCGTTCGCCGACGTGGTTTCGCGTCGTGTCGGTCGTGCTGCTGCTCTGGGCGCTGGCCGGCTGCTACGCCTGCGTGCAGCAGTTCCGGCTCGGCGCCGACGCAATGGGGCCGGCGAGCGACTATGACCGCGCGCTCTACGCGTTGCTGCCGGTATGGTACAATGCGGTTTACGCGGTAGCGGTCGGATGCGGGTTGCTCGGCGCAGTCGCGCTGCTGGCACGATCGGTGCTCGCGGTTCCGCTGACCACCTTGTCGCTGATCGGCGTCGTGATCCAGTTCGGCTGGCTGTTCGCGACCAGCGACATCGTCGCGGTGAAGGGCGCGTCGACCGCATTCTTTCCGCTGGTGATCGTCGCCGTCGCGGCGTTGTCGGTGTGGCTCGCCCGTCATGCCCGAGCGCGCGGCTGGATCGCGTGACGCCACCCGCGTAAGGAGAGCCATGTCCACCACCTTCACCATCGACACCTCGACCAGCCGCGCGACGCCGGTGTCCGCGCCGATGAAGCGGCTGACCGTGCCGGCTTTGCGCGCGCGCAAGGCGGCGATCGCGGACGGCAAGGGTGAGCCGCTGGTCATGCTGACCGCCTACACCGTGCGAATGGCGCAGTTGCTCGACCCGCATTGCGACATGCTGCTGGTCGGCGACAGCCTGGGGCAGGTGATCTACGGGCTGCCCTCGACGGTGCCGGTCACGCTCCAGATGATGGCGGCGCATGGTGCGGCGGTGGTGCGCGGCAGCTATCACGCGGTGGTCGTCATCGACATGCCGTTCGGCAGCTACGAGGCGTCGCCGCAGCAGGCGTTCGAGAGCGCGGCGTATCTGATGAAGGAAACGGGCGCGGCGGCGGTGAAGCTGGAAGGCGGCGCGGCGATGGCGCCGACGGTCGCGTTCCTGTCCGAACGCGGTATACCCGTCGTCGGGCACGTCGGGCTGACGCCGCAGGCGGTCAATGCGCTCGGCGGCTATGGCGCGCGCGGGCGATCGGAGGCGGAGGCGCAGAAGATCGTGTCGGACGCGCAGGCCATTGCCGCGGCGGGTGCGTTCGCGGTGGTGATCGAGGGTGTGGTGGAGCCGATCGCGCAGGCGATCACGCGCAGCATCGCGGTGCCGACGATCGGCATCGGCGCCTCGGCAGATTGCGACGGGCAGGTGCTGGTCGCGGAGGACATGCTGGGGTTGTTCGAGCGCACGCCGCGTTTCGTCAAACGTTACGGCGACCTGGCAGGCTATGTCTCCGAACGCGTGGAAACATATGCCGCGGAGGTTCGCGCGCGCACCTTTCCCACGGCCGAGCAGACCTACGCCCCCAAAGGTTGAGGCAGCGCCCCTTTCGTTTCAGCGGACGAGCGGCTAAGCCGCCGCGACTTTCGACGAGCATGTGGAGCAAGACGTGGCCCTGACGCCGCAGAATAATCAGGCGTTCCTGCGCGAGGTCGACGAGGAATATCGTCGCGATCAGATGATCGGCCTGTGGCAGCGCTACGGCCGCGTGATCGTGATCGCGGTGGTTGCGCTGCTCGTCGCCTTTGCCGGCTATCTGTTCTGGCAGCACCGGGCGCGCGTGGCGGCGGAGAAGGAGGGCGAAACGCTCCAGACCGCCTACGATTACCTGGGCGCGAACGACTTCAACGGCGCGGCCAAGCCGCTGGCCGAGCTCGCGCAATCGAAGCGCGACGGGTACCGGACGCTCGCCTTGTTCTCGCAAGGCGACGTGCTGCTTGCCAAGAACGACCTGAAGGGCGCCGCGGCCAAGTTCGCCACCGTGGCCAACGACACGAGCATCGCCAAGCCGTTCCGCGACCTCGCGCTGATCCGCCAGACCGCGGCCGAATATGACACGCTCAAGCCCGACGTGGTGATCCAGCGACTGAGTCCGCTGAGCGTGCAGGGCAGCGCCTATATGGGTAGCGCGGGCGAGATGGTCGGCGCGGCCTATCTGGCGCAAGGCAAGCGCGACCTCGCCGGGCAGACCTTTGCGCGGATCGCGCGGAACAAGACGGTGCCCGCGTCGCTGCGTCAACGTGCGGTTCAGATGGCGGGTGTATTGGGGATCGACGCACTGCCGCAGGATGTCGCGGCCAGCAGGGGCATGACGGAATGAAGGTTGGCAAGGCGGCGCGCGTTGCGCTGGGCCCCGTTGCGCTGAGCATCGCGCTGACACTGGGCGGATGCGGCGTGTTCAAGGGTTCGCCCAAGAAAACGCCGACGGTCGGCAATCGCGTGTCGATCCTGGCATCCGAGAACCGCGCCGAGATCGACCCGTCGCTCGCCAGCGTTCAGGTGCTGCTGCCGACGCCCGAGGTGAATACCGATTGGTCGCAGTCGGGCGGCAGCGCGGACAAGTCGATGGGGCATCTGGCACTCGCCGCCTCGCCGACGCGGGCGTGGACCGCGCAGATCGACGGCGGCAGCAACCGCCAGCGCCTGGGCGCCGCGCCGGTCGTCGCCGAGAACAAGCTGTTCGTGGTCGACGTCGATGCGACGTTGCACGCCTTTGCCGCCGACACGGGTGCGAAGCTGTGGACCGCCGCCGTGCCCGAGGGCGACAACAACCGCGCGGCACGCTTCGGCGGCGGCGCCAGCTACGACGATGGCAAGGTCTATGCGACCGATGGCCTGGGCGACGTGGTCGCGTTCAACGCGGCGGACGGCAAGCAATTGTGGCGCGCCAAGCCCGGCGGCCCGCTGCGCGGCGCGCCGACGCTCGCGAACGGCCAGGTTTATGTGCTGAGCCAGGACAATCAGATCTTCGCGCTCGACCAGGCCGACGGCAAGGTCGTGTGGACGCAGAGCGCCAGCCTGGAAACGCAGGGGCTGTTCGGCGTCGCGGCGCCCGCGGCGAGTTCGGGCACGATCGTGGCGGGCTTCTCCTCGGGTGAACTGAACGCCTATCGTTACGAGAACGGGCGCAATCTGTGGCAGGACGCCCTGTCGCGCACCGCGATCTCGACCTCGGTGTCGAGCCTCGCCGACATCAACGCCGACGCGGTGATCGAGAACGGCCGCGTCTACGCGATCGGTGAGGGCGGGCGCATGGTGTCGCTCGACCTCGGCACCGGCCAGCGGTTGTGGGAGCAGAATTTCGCCGGCATCTCGACGCCGTGGCTGGCGGGCGAGTGGCTGTTCGTCGTCACCGACGACGCGCGCGTCGTCAGCCTGTCGCGCGCCAACGGCAAGGTGCGCTGGATCGGCCAATTGCCGGCGTTCAAGAACGAGAAGAAGCGCGAGAACGCCTACACCTGGTTCGGCCCGGTGCTGGCGGGTGAGCGATTGTGGCTGACCAACTCGCGCGGGCAACTGGTCGCGGTATCGCCGGCGGATGGCAGCCAGCAGACGACGATCGAGGCGGGTAACGCCTTTTCGCTGCCGCCGATCGTCGCCAACAAGACGCTCTACGTGCTCGACGACAAGGGACAGCTCTCCGCTTATCGGTGAGCGATGCACGCGGGTTGGCTGCGAGCGTCGTGAGGTGAGGTGACGCGAACGGCATGATGCGCTAGGCGTCAGCGCATCATGTCCCGTTTACCTGTGGTCGCGATCGTCGGCCGTCCCAACGTCGGCAAGTCGACGCTGTTCAACCGCCTTGTCGGCAAGAAGCTCGCGCTGGTCGACGATCGTCCCGGCGTGACGCGCGACCGGCGCGAGGGCGAGGCGCACCTACTCGGCCTCGATTTCCGCATTATCGACACCGCCGGCTACGAGGACGAGGACCCCGACACGTTGCCCGGCCGGATGCGGCGGCAGACCCAGGCCGCGGTCGACAGCGCCGACGTCGCCTTGTTCCTGTTCGATGCGCGCGCGGGCGTGATCCCGCTCGACGAAGAGATCGCGCGCTGGCTGCGCAGTTCGTCGACGCCGATCGTGCTGGTCGCCAACAAGGCCGAGGGGCGCAGCGGCGAGCAGGGCGTGCTCGAATCGCTCTCGCTCGGCTTCGGTGACCCGGTGCAGCTCTCGGCCGAACACGGCGAGGGCATCGCCGACCTGTTCGAGGCGCTGCTGCCGCATATCGAGCGCGACGACGACGCGGTCGAGCAGGAGGACGAGGACGAGAGCCCCGACGCGCCGCTCAAGCTCGCGATCGTCGGGCGACCGAACGCGGGCAAGTCGACGTTGGTCAACCGGATGCTGGGCGAGGACCGGATGATCACGGGCCCCGAGGCCGGGATCACGCGCGATTCGATCGCGGTCGACTGGGAATGGCTTGGCAGCCCGATGGGGCCGCGCCAGGTGCGCTTGATCGACACCGCGGGGATGCGCAAGCGTGCCAAGGTGCAGGACAAGCTCGAAAAGCTGTCGGTCGCCGACGCGCTCCACGCGGTCGATTTCGCCGAGGTGGTGGTACTGCTGCTCGACGCGACGCTGGGGCTCGAATCGCAGGATCTGCGCATCGCCGATCGCGTGCTGGAAGAAGGCCGCGCGCTCGTCATCGCGCTCAACAAATGGGACATCTCCGAGGAGCCGTCGAAGACCTTCAACGGCGTCAAGGCCGCGCTGGAAGAAGGATTGGCGCAGGTGAAGGGCGTGCCGCTGCTGACCGTGTCGGCGGCGACGGGCAAGGGGATCGACCAGTTGATCGCCGCCGCCTTCGAGACGCGCGACGCCTGGTCGCGCCGCGTCGGCACCGGCGAGCTCAACCGCTGGTTCGAGCGCGCGGTCGAGGCGAACCCGCCGCCCGCGCCGGGGGGCAAGCGGATCAAGCTGCGCTACATCACGCAGGCGAAGACCCGCCCGCCCGGCTTCATCCTGTTCGGCACGCGCGTCGATCAATTGCCGATGAGCTACCAGCGTTACCTGATCAACGGTATTCGCCGCGAACTCGGCTTTGGCGCGGTGCCTGTTCGGCTCACCTTGCGCGCGCCCAAGAATCCGTTCGACAGTTGAGGCAATTGTAGGAAAGCGCGCGCCGCTCCTTACCGTCCGTTTACCCTCCCGCGTTTAACGTCGGCGCACGACTGTTCGAGAGTGCGAGGGAGGCGGTTAGTGTCGTTCGAAGGAGGAGTGCTGGTCGACCGCGTCGCGCTGGCGCGCGCGCGGGCCGAGCTGGGCAGCGATTTCGCGCGTATCCTCGGTTATTTCCGCGAGGATGGGATCAAGTCGCTCGACGCGATCGAGGCGGCGTCGCGCGACGGCAATGCGGCGGCACTGGTGCTGCCCGCGCACACGCTGAAAGGCGAAGCGAGCCAGTTCGGGGCGACGCCGCTCGCGGCACTGGCCGAGAAACTGGAAACGCTCGCGCGTGAATGCGTCGAGCTGCACACCAGCCCGGTCGCGGGGGTAACCGACGTGCTCGCGCTGCGTCCCCTGTTCGAGGCGACGCTCAACCTGCTGGAGCGCGAGGCGGCGGCGACGCCGCTGCGTCGCGGCGGGGGCTTCGGTCGCCGCGTCAGCTAGCGGCGAAGCGCAGCGGGCCGCCCGCGGACCAGGCTGCGCCACAGCCATTCGAGCGGACCATAACGATAGCGTGCGAGCCACGCGGGTGACCAGACCAGCATGACCAACCAGACCGCGGGCACGATCGCGTAGAGCCAGGCGCGGCCGATCGCGCCGAACAGGCCGAGGCCCCAGCCGGCGAAAACCAGGTCCATCAGCAGCGTGGTGCCGAGATAATTGCTGAACGCCATTCGCCCCACAGCCCCGATCCGCGCGGACAGCGCGCCGTCAGGGCGGAGCAGCAGGATCACGAGCGCGGCATAACCGAGATAGCCGAGTGTGCGGAACGGCTCGCTCAGCACCAGTGATCCCAGATATACGTAGCGCTGGTCGAAGCCGGTCGCCATCGTGTGCCAGCCGATCGCGGCATAGCCGATGAGCGAGAGCGGCACGCAGACGAGCGCGACCCGTGCATAGGCGTGGCGCGACCATTCACCCGTCACGAAGCCGGAGCGCAGCGCCGCCATCCCGAGCAGCATTGCGCCCAGCGTCTCCGCGCCGCCGATCGGCAGAAAGGTGAACGGATCGAGCGCGTGGTTCCACCTCCACGCGGCGGCTGCGCCAAAGCCGTCGCGCATCGCCGCGATCTGCTCCAGCAACTCGGCACGCGGCGGCACGCCGAACGCGCTCGCGAAACCGTTCCACAATGCGGTGTCGCCGGGGGTGGCGCGCGCCGCCGCGGCGAACAACGCGGTCGCGGTCGCTGCGTTGAGGAGGAGCGCCACGACAAGCGAAGCGAGCGACAGCAGCACCAGCGTGCGCGTGTTCTGCCGACAGAAGAACAGCGCCAATACGCCCACCAGCGCGTAATGCGCCAGGATGTCGCCCCACCAGAACAAATAGAGGTGGAGGCAGCCGAACACGAATAGCCAGACCATGCGGCGCAGGTGCAGCGCGGCGCCATTCTCCCCCGCTGCGTCGGCGCGCTCGATCACCAGCAGCATCGATGCGCCGAACAGGAACGAGAACAGGCCGCGGAAACGCCCCTCGACCAAGACAAAGTTGAGGAACCAGGCGGTCCTCTCCGCCGGTCCCGATCCGCCCCAGGCGAGCGGGGAGAAATACGCCGCCTCGGGTAGGCCGAACGCGACGATGTTGGCGAGCAGGATCCCCATCACCGCGACCCCGCGGATGACGTCGAGCGATGGGAAACGCGCGTTCGCCTCCACGCGCGTCAGCGGCCCGCGAAGGTCGGTGCGCGCTTCTCAAGGAACGAGCGCATGCCTTCCTGAAAGTCATCGGACGCGAACAGCGGCAGTAACTGGAGATAGACGTGCTGGACGTGCGTCTCGAACGTCTCGTTCAGGCCCATCCGCATCATCCGTTTCGACGCCTGCACCGCGAGCGGCGCGTTGGCGGCGATGTCGCGTGCGATCTGTTGTGCCTTGGCCAGCACCTCGCCATCGGGAACGACGTGGTTGGCGAGGCCGAGCGCGAGGCTTTCGACGGCATCGAGCGTCCGGCCGGTGAAGATCACCTCCGCCGCCTTGGCCCAGCCGATCATCCGCGGCAGCAGCCAGGTGCCGCCCGATTCGGGGACGATCCCGCGCTTGACGAAGGCCGGGGCGAGTTTCGCGCTCTCAGCCATCACTCGGATGTCGCACCCGATCGCCAAGTCCATGCCGTAGCCCGCGGCCGAGCCGTTGAGCGCGCAGACGACAGGCTTGTCCATCGCGAATAGCACGGTCGGAGGCGCGGTGCGCAGGTCGATCGTCGGTGGATGCCGCGCGTGGCTGGCGCCGATCCCGTCGCCGCTAGTGGCGGCGTTGAGGTCGAGCCCGGCGCAGAATGCGCGGCCCGCGCCCGTCAGGATGACAACGCGCACCGCGGGATCGTCGTTCGCGCGGGTGAGCAACGCCGCGAGCATATCGAGCATCGCGTGCGAGATCGTGTTCAGCCGTTCGGGGCGATCGAGCGTCAGCGTCGCAATGCCGTCTGCTACCTCGTAGCGGACATCCCGATCGTCACTCATATCACCATCCTCCCCGGTCGCACCGCATTGTGCGGCAGACC
Organism: uncultured Sphingomonas sp.; assembly: GCF_936927845.1. Classification (GTDB taxonomy): domain Bacteria; phylum Pseudomonadota; class Alphaproteobacteria; order Sphingomonadales; family Sphingomonadaceae; genus Sphingomonas. The sequence goes on along the minus strand of NZ_CAKZHV010000059.1, from coordinate 124,890 downwards.
GGGGCGAAGGTACAGCCGCGACCGCTTACAACGCCGGCTCGGTCGCCATCAGCGTAGGGAAGAAGCCTTCATGCGCGCGGCGCAGGTCGGCGAGCGAGACGGCATAATCGCCGTCGCGCAACTCGAAGATCACGCGCGTGCCGATCGCGCGGCCGAGCGGCTCGGCATCGATCCCGGCGTCGAGCGCGGATTGCAGAAAGTCGAGCAAAGCATGGTCATGGACGGTCGCGACATAGACGCCCTGATCCTCGGCGAACAGCGAGGCGGCGGTATCGAACGGCAGCGCGCGGTCGATCATCGCGCCGATGTTGCCCGCGAGCGCCATCTCCGCGATCGTGACCGCGAGGCCGCCGTCGGAGACGTCGTGGACCGCGGAGAGCTGTCCCGCGTCGATCGCGCGGCGGACGAAGTCGCCGGTGCGGCGCTCCGCGTCCAGGTCGACGCGCGGCGGCGGACCTTCCTCGCGCGCGTGCAGTTCGCGCAGCCACAGCGACTGGCCGAGGTCACCGCGGCGGCGGCCGATGACGATGATGATGTCGCCGGCCTGTTTGAACGCGATCGTCGCGCTCTTGTCCCAAGCCTTCAGCAGACCGACGCCGCCGATCGCGGGGGTGGGCAGGATCGCCGAGCCGCCGCCGGTCGCCTTTGATTCGTTGTACAGGCTGACGTTGCCCGACACGATCGGGAAATCGAGCGCGCGGCACGCCTCGCTCATCCCCTCTAGGCAGCCGACGATCTGCCCCATGATCTCGGGCCGCTGCGGGTTGGCGAAATTGAGGCAGTTGGTGACCGCCAGCGGGGTCGCGCCGACCGCGGTCAGGTTGCGCCACGCCTCCGCAATCGCCTGTTTCCCGCCTTCGACCGGATCGGCGTAGCAATAGCGCGGGGTGCAGTCGGTGGTCATGGCGAGCGCCTTGTCCGTGCCATGGACGCGCACCACCGCAGCGTCGCCGCCGGGGCGCTGCACCGTGTCGGCGCCAACCATGTGGTCATACTGCTCCCAGATCCAGCGGCGGCTGGCGATGTCGGGGGAGCCCATCAGCGTCAGCAGGTCGGCGGCGGGGTCGCGGCACTCGGGCACGTTCACCAGGGCCTTGGCCGGCGGAGTCGGCACGTGCGGGCGGTCGTACAGCGGCGCGTCGTCGGCGAGGGGCCCTAGCGGGATGTCGCACACCGTCTCACCGCGCCATTTCAGCACCATGCGGCCGGTCTCGGTGACGTGGCCGATGACCGCGAAGTCGAGTTCCCATTTCTCGAAGATCGCTTGGGCGAACGCCTCGCGGCCGGGTTTCAGCACCATGAGCATCCGCTCCTGGCTCTCCGACAGCATCATCTCGTACGGCGTCATGCCGGTTTCGCGCTGCGGCACGTCGTCCATGATCAGCTCGATGCCGACACCGCCCTTCGACGCCATCTCGACCGAGGAGGAGGTGAGCCCGGCCGCGCCCATGTCCTGGATCGCGACGATCGCGTCCGACGCCATCAGTTCGAGGCATGCCTCGATCAGCAGCTTCTCGGTGAAGGGATCGCCGACCTGGACGGTCGGGCGCTTGGCATCCGCATCCTCGCCGAAATCGGCCGAGGCCATGGTCGCGCCGTGGATGCCGTCGCGCCCGGTCTTCGAGCCCACATAGACGATCGGATTGCCGACGCCGGATGCTGCCGAATAGAAGATCTTGTCCGTATCGGCGACGCCGACGGTCATCGCGTTGACCAGGATGTTGCCGTCATAGGCCGGGTGAAAGTTCACTTCGCCACCGACGGTCGGCACGCCGACGCAATTGCCGTAGCCGCCGATGCCGTGGACGACGCCCGAGATCAGGTGGCGCATCTTCGGGTGATCGGGCCGGCCGAAGCGCAGCGCGTTCATGTTGGCGACGGGCCGCGCGCCCATCGTGAACACGTCGCGCAGGATGCCGCCGACCCCGGTCGCCGCGCCCTGATAGGGCTCGATGTACGAGGGGTGGTTGTGCGACTCCATCTTGAAGATCGCGGCCTGCCCATCACCGATGTCGATCACGCCCGCATTCTCGCCCGGACCGCAGATCACCCAGGGGGCTTGCGTAGGCAGTTTCTTCAGGTGGATGCGGCTCGACTTGTACGAGCAATGCTCGCTCCACATCACCGAGAAGATGCCGAGTTCGACCAGGTTCGGCTCGCGGCCGAGTGCGTGGAGCACGCGGTCGTATTCCTCGGGCGACAGGCCGTGTTCGGCGACGATCTCGGGGGTAATCGAAGTCATGTGCGCGCGCATAGCGGGGGAGGCGCGCCGATGCCAGCGCAGCCGAAAGCGAGCTTCGCGCGTTTGCCGCGGCGAAGGAGAGTTATTGTATGACCGATCCGACCAAGCCGACGCCCGAGGAGTTGAAGGACATCGCCGCTGAAGAGGAGCAGGAAGGCGTGGTCGATCAGCAGAGCGCGAACGAGGCCGCAACCGAGGATTGAGCCGCCGCCGCGCGGCACGGCCGGGTGCACTCAGCGGCGGCGATGCCGGCGATGCCTGAGCCGCCGCAGCAGCCCGCGCTTCTCGAACGCTTCGAACATCTCGGCCGGACCTTCGGGGTCGAGCACCTCGTTCTCGGCCAGCCATGCCTCGACGCCGTTCAGGTCGGGGATCTCATACGGGATCAGCGTCTTGCCGCTCCCGCGCAAGCGTTCGATCGTCGCGATCAATCCGTCGCGCTTCACGCCGTCGCTGACCTGCGCCACATCGATCGCGAGATGTTCGGCGAGCAGGTCGTCGCGGATCGCCGCGATCCGGTCGCCGTCGTCGGCGATCGTCACGTCGCATTCGGTGTCGAGCCGGAGCGAGCGGTTGTTAAAGTTCGACGAGCCAATACGGATCACGTCGTCGTCGACCACCATCACCTTGGCATGGCAGTAGATGCCGGTGCCGTCGGTCGTCACCGGGTGGTACATGCGAAAGCGTTTGGCATGGTCGCGGTGTTGCAATTCAGCGACGAGGCGCGCCCGCGCGGTGTCCATCGCGATCGGCTCAAGCCAGCCCTGCGCGTTGGTGGGATTGATCACGACGATCTCGGGCGGGTCGGGTTCGACCAGGCGCTTGGCGATCGCCTCGGCGATGCGGCGCGAGGCGAAATACTGGCTTTCGGCGTAGATGCGACGCTTCGCGCGCGCGATCAGCGCGAGGTACAATTCCTCGATCTCGAGGATTTCATCCTGCCCGTCGTGAAGCGGTTGCGAGCGCGAGATTGCGACGTCGACGTCGCTGAACTCGACGGGCAGGCTCTCGGGCCAGCATTCGCCGGTGTGCGATGGCGCCGCGATCTCGGCGCCGCCCGCGATTGTCCAGCGTGTGCGACACAATTCGCCGAGCGCGCGCGCGACCGGGCCCTGCAACGCGGTGGTGACATCGTGCCACGGCTTGTACGAGAAACCGTTGGGCGAGCGGCGGCGCTCGTCGTCGGCGACATGATCGCGCGTGTCCCAGCGCTCGTCGGTCATGTCGATCCCGCCGCAGAACGCCATGCAATCGTCGATCACGACGATCTTCTGGTGCTGCGACGCGGCGGTCGGATGATGGCCGTCGAGTTTAAGGTGGATGCGTTTCTCGCGAAAGCGCCAGCGCGTCAGCATCCACAAGGTACGCCCGCGGAACAGTGTCTTGATCGCGCCCTTGTCCCAGCGGAGAATGTAGACCTGAAGCGTCGGCGTGCGCTTCACCAGCCAGTCAATAAAGTCGCCGACCGTGGTGGGGGCCTCGGGATGATCGTCCTCGTAGGCGAGCGTGATGCGCGCGTCGAAATCCCAGCCGACCAGCATGATCTGCTCTTTGGCGTTCAGCATCGCCTCGCGCGCGACGCGGAAATAAGCGTCGGCGTCGATGATCACCGCTGCCTTGGTCGCGCGCTCGACGCGCCAGCGCGTTTTCTCGGGCAGCGTCACAGGATCGCCCGGATCGCGGATGGCGGCCGGCCGAGGCGCACGCCCTTTTCGGTCGCGACCAGCGGACGCTCGATGGTGCGCGGGTCGCGTGCCATCAGGTCGAGTGCGGCCGCGTCGTCGGCGACCGCGGGCGCGTCCTTGCGCAAGCCGTCGCGCGGGCTGATCCCGGCGATCGTGTAGAGTTGGGCCAGTTCGTCGCGCATCGGCGGATGATTGAGGTAATCGACCACCGTCACCTCGGCGCCCACCTCGTGCAGGATCGCGAGCGCCTCGCGCGATTTGGAACAGCGCGGGTTGTGGAGGATCGTCGCCTTCATCGCCGGGTCTCGTGCATGATGCCTTCTACCGCGCATCGGCGGGTGGTCCAGCATGTCGGAACCTCGCACCATCAGGCGAAACGAAAAGCCGGGGCAAGCTCAGTCACTTGCCCCGGCGATAATCTGTCTCGTTGATGCAGGTTAGGCGTCCTGGCGGGCCAACCAGTCTTCGAGCCATTTGATGGTGTAATCGCCGGTCTGGAACTCGGGATCGTCAAGGAGCGCCTGGTGCAGCGGGATGGTGGTCTTCATCCCCTCGATCACGAACTCTTCGAGCGCGCGGCGCAGGCGGCGGAGCGCACCCTGGCGCGTGGTGCCGTAGACGATCAGCTTGGCAATCATGCTGTCGTAATAAGGCGGCACCTTGTAGCCCGCGTAGAGCCCCGAATCGACGCGGACGTGCATGCCGCCGGGTGCGTGATATTGCTTCACGAGGCCGGGCGAGGGCGCGAAGGTGCGCGGGTCCTCGGCGTTGATGCGGCACTCGATCGCGTGGCCGCGGAATACGACGTCTTCCTGACGCAGCGTCAGCGGTTCACCCTCGGCGATGCGGATCTGCTCGCGCACCAGGTCGAGCCCGGTGATCGCCTCGGTCACCGGATGCTCCACCTGCAGGCGGGTGTTCATCTCGATGAAGTAGAACTCGCCGTTTTCCCACAGGAACTCGATCGTCCCCGCGCCGCGGTAGCCCATGTCGGCCATCGCACGCGCGCAGATGCCGCCCATGCGCGCGCGCTCCTCGGGCGTGATGACCGGCGAGGGCGCTTCCTCCAGCACCTTCTGGTGGCGGCGCTGGAGCGAGCAGTCGCGCTCGCCCAGGTGGATCGCGTTGCCCTTGCCGTCGCCGAAGATCTGGAACTCGATGTGGCGTGGGTTGCCGAGGTACTTTTCGATATAGACGGTGGCGTCGCCGAACGCGGCCTTTGCCTCGCTGCCGGCCTGCGCCATCAATGTTTCGAGCTGATCCGGGCTGGTGCAGACCTTCATGCCGCGCCCGCCGCCGCCAGAGGCGGCCTTGATGATGACGGGATAGCCGGCCGCTTGCGCGATCGCCTTGGCCTCATCCACGTCGCTGACCGCGCCGTCCGAGCCGGGGACGAGCGGCAGGCCGAGTGCGCCCGCGGTACGCTTCGCCTCGATCTTGTCGCCCATCGTGCGGATGTGCTCGGGCTTGGGCCCGACGAAGATCAGGTTATGCAACTCGACGATCTCGGCGAACTTGGCATTCTCGCTGAGAAAGCCGTAGCCCGGATGGATCGCGTCGGCGCCCGAGATTTCGGCCGCAGAGATGATGTTGGGGATGTTGAGGTAGCTCTCGGCCGCGGACGGCGGGCCGATGCAGATCGCTTCGTCGGCGAGCCGCACGTGCATCGCATCGGCGTCGGCGGTGGAGTGCACCGCGACCGTCTTGATCCCCATTTCATGGCAGGCGCGGTGGATGCGCAGCGCGATCTCGCCGCGATTGGCGATCAGCAGTTTCTTGATCTGCGGCACCGATGCTTACTCGACCACCACGAGCGGCTGGTCGAACTCGACCGGCTGGCCGTTCTCGACCAGCACCGCCTTGACCGTGCCGGCCGACGGCGCGGTGATCGGGTTCATCACCTTCATGGCCTCTACGATCAGCAGCGTGTCGCCGGCGGCGACGGTCTGCCCGACGCTCGCGAACGGCTTCGCGCCCGGCTCGGCGGCGAGATAGACGGTGCCGACCATCGGCGAGCGTACCGCATTGGCGTCGCTCGGCGCCGAGGGACCGGCATTGTCGACCTGCGGGGCGGCGGCGGGTGCCGCGGTCTGCGCGGGCGCAGGTGCCGCGGCATAATGCATCGGCGCGGCGGCGACCTGCGCTGCCTTGCGCGCGACGCGGATCTTGCGATCGCCGTCCTCGACCTCAATCTCGGTTAATTGCGTGGTGTCGAGCAGCTCGGCGAGCTGGCGCACGAGGTTCACGTCGACCTGCATCGCGCCACCCCCATTTGCTTCGTTCATGTCGGCCATCAGCCTTGATTCCCCTTCAAGGGCGCGCGCTGTGTCAGAACTGTGCCGCCGCTTCAAGCGCGAGGGCGTAGGATAGCGCGCCGAATCCCGCAATGGTTCCGCGTGCGGCACGACCGACGAACGAGGTGTGGCGGAAATCCTCACGCGTGTGCGGATTGGACAGGTGCACCTCGATCACCGGCGTGCGGATCGCCTTGATCGCGTCGTGGAGCGCGATCGAGGTGTGGGTGAACGCGCCGGCGTTCAGGATCACCGCGCGCGCGTCATACGCCTGCGCCTCGTGCAGCCAGTCGACCAGATGCCCCTCGTGGTTCGACTGCCGCATGTCGATGCTGAGCCCCAGGTCGCGCGCGCGGTCCTCGAGCCGCCCGGCGATGTCGTCGAGCGTGTCATGGCCGTAGATCTCGGGCTCGCGCGTGCCGAGCAGATTGAGGTTGGGACCGTTCAAGACATAGACGGTGTTCGACGGGGAGGGGGCGTTATCGGGTGCGGGCATGAGCTGCTTTCTTGAACATAGGGCAGGCGGGGCTTAGGTGCCGGTGCGTCACCGCTCTAGCCCGCTCGCCCGCCGCTTGTCGAAGGGCCGCGCTTCGTTTCGCCGGGAAGGCGGAGCACGGGGCCAGCGATCATCCAGCCCGACAACGGACGGGGGCGCACACCCTCGATGCACAAAGCCATGCCCCATTCCGACGGAACCGTCTCGATTGTCGTCAACGGCGAGCACAAGCGCGTCAAGGCGGGGCTGACGATCGCCGCGCTGGCCGAGCAGCTGGGGCTGTTGCCCGAAAAGGTGGCGGTGGAGCGCAACCTGGAGATCGTGCCGCGCTCGACGCTGGGTGACGTCTACGTTGAGGACGGCGACGAGTTGGAGATCGTGCATTTTGTCGGCGGCGGCGACCATGCGCGCCCAATCGCCGACGACAGCTGGACCGTCGCGGGCAAGACGTTCCGATCGCGCCTGATCGTCGGCACCGGCAAGTACAAGGATTTCGCGCAGAACGCCGCCGCGTTCGAGGCGTCGGGCGCGGAGATCGTCACGGTTGCGGTGCGACGCGTCAACGTGTCCGATCCGAAGGCGCCGATGCTGACCGACTTCATCGATCCCAAGCGCGTGACCTACCTGCCGAACACCGCGGGCTGCTTCACCGCCGACGAGGCGATCCGCACGCTGAGGCTCGCGCGCGAGGCGGGCGGCTGGGACTTGGTCAAGCTGGAGGTGCTGGGCGAGGCGCGAACGCTCTACCCCGACATGCGCGAGACGCTGAAGGCGACCGAGGTGCTGGTGCGCGAGGGTTTCAAGCCGATGGTCTACTGCGTCGACGATCCGATCGCGGCGAAGCAGCTGGAGGAAGCGGGCGCGGTCGCGATCATGCCGCTCGGTGCGCCGATCGGGTCGGGATTGGGCATCCAGAACCGCGTCACGATCCGGTTGATCGTCGAGGGCGCCACGGTGCCGGTATTGGTCGACGCCGGGGTTGGCTGCGCGTCGGACGCGGCGGTGGCGATGGAGCTCGGCTGCGACGGCGTGCTGATGAACACCGCGATCGCGGAAGCCAAGGACCCGATCATGATGGCGGCGGCGATGAAGGCGGCGGTTGAGGCCGGGCGGATGAGCTACCGCGCGGGTCGCATGGGGCAGCGCCGTTACGCCGACCCGTCGAGCCCGCTCGCCGGCCTGATCTGAATCAGGTCGGACGCGGAACAACCCCCGCGCATCCTCGTTTCTCCAGCACCGGGTTCAACAGCCTTTGATGAAGGAGTAATCGCGATGGGTGAACTGACCGACAAGATCAAGGGCAACGTCAACGAGCTGGTTGGCAAGGCCAAGGAAGCGATCGGCGAGCACAACAACGACGCCAGCCTGGCCGCGGAAGGTGAAGCGCAGCAGGCGCAGGGCAAGGGCGAGCAGATGAAGGGCAGCGTCAAGGGCGCGCTCGGCGACGATATCTGATCCTTGCCAGACCGTAATTGAAAGGGCCGCTCCGAACATCGGAGCGGCCTTTTTCATTTGTTGAACAGCAGGCCGGTGCCGATTGCGACCGCGGCAATGGCCAGCGCGCTCGCCGCGATCATCAGTACGCCGTCGCGCACGGTCAGCGCGAGCCCGAATGCGGCGATCGCGAGCATCGGCGCGGTGGTCGCGAGCGGCAGGAGTTCGAGCGGCGGCACGCACATCGCCATGACGATGCATCCGACCGCCGCCGTGCGCACGAACTGCCCCCTGGTCAGCGCAGACAATCGACCGTGAAACCAGCGATCGAGGAAGCGCGCGAGGCCACGGACCTTCTTCGTAGCCTCCTTCACCTTGCCCGACGAGATCGCGCGGCGCTCGACGAAAGCGGGCAGCCACAGATGCTCGCGTCCGAGTACCATCTGGCCGGCGATCAGCACGATCACGATCGCCAGCGCGGTCGGCAGGCCCGGGATGCTGCCGATCGGTGAGATGTCGATCAGCGGGATGACGACCAGGAAGGGTCCGAAGCCGCGACTGCCGAGCGCTTCGACAACATCGCCAACAGCGACTTTGCCACTCTTGTCCGCGAGATCGTTGATCGCGTCGAGGATGTCGGAAACGCTGTGCGGATCATCGGCCATCGTTCCTCAACCACGTAGCACGTCAGCGGTTGCGGATCGCCTCGAGCGTGGTCGCGGCGGTGATGACCTCCACGTCGGTCTTGAGGTGGAGCAGCCGCACGCCGCCTTGCGCCACCGCGCGGTCGAGCGCGGGGGCGAAGTCGGCGGTCGCCTCCACCGTTTCCGACCAGCAGCCAAAGGCACGCGCGAGCGCGGCGAAGTCGGGGTTGATGAGCCGCGTGGCCGACACCCGCCGCGGGAACTCGCGCTCCTGGTGCATGCGGATCGTGCCGTAGGCGCCGTTGTCGACGACGATCACGAGAAGCGATGCGCCGTGCTGCACGGCGGTCGCGAGTTCCTGTCCGTTCATCAGGAAGTCGCCGTCGCCCGCCACCGCGACGACGGTGCGATCGGGCCGGCGCAGGCTCGCTGCCACGGCTGCCGGCACGCCATAGCCCATTGCGCCGCTGGTGGGGGCGAGTTGCGTGCCCGGCCCGGCATAGCGCCAGTAGCGGTGCCACCAGCCGGAGAAATTGCCCGCGCCGTTGCAGATGATCGTGTCGGCGGGCAGCCGCTCGCGCATCGTCGCGACGCAGGGACCGAGATCGAGCGCGACGCCGTCGCGGGGGGTGGGTGTGGTCCACGCCTCATAGTCGGCGCGTGCCTCGGGTGCAGTGGGGTGCGCGGAGCCATCGACCGCCAGCAGCGCCTCGGCGAACTCGGCCATGCCGGCGCAGATCGCGAAATCGGTGCGGTAGGTCATGCCGAGCTCGTTCGCGTCCGGGTGGACGTGGACCAATCGCTGACCCGGATGGTCGGGCGTGATCAGCGAGTAGCCGTCGGTCGTCGCCTCGCCGAGCCGCGGGCCGACCACCAGCAGCAGGTCGGCCGCCTTCACCCGCGCGACGAGCCTGGGGTTGGGGCCGTAGCCGAGATTGCCGGCATAAGCGGGGCAGTCGTTCGGCACCGCGTCCTGCCGCCGGAACGCGGCGACCAGCGGTACCCCGACGCGGTCGGCCCAGGCGGCGATGTCCTCCGCCGCGCGTTCGTCCCATCCGGCACCGCCGATGATCGCGACCGGCCGTTCGGCCGTGGCGAGGAGGTCGGCGAGCTGCGCCATCGCGTTCGCGTCGGGCGCTTGCGCGGCGCGCTCGACCCGCGGGCGGTCGGTCGCCTCGACGCGGTCGAGCAACATGTCCTCGGGCAGCGCCAGTACGACCGGGCCGGGACGTCCGTTCATCGCGACCGCATAGGCGCGCGCGACATATTCGGGGATGCGCCGCGCGTCGTCGATGCGCGCGACCCATTTGGCGACGGGCGCGAACATCGCCTCGAAATTGATCTCCTGAAACGCCTCCCGGTCTCGCGTGCCGCGGTCGACGTCGCCGACGAACAGAATCATCGGCTGCGAGTCCTGCCGCGCGACGTGGACGCCGATGCTGGCGTTGGTCGCACCCGGCCCGCGCGTGACGAAGGCGATGCCGGGACGGTGCGTCAGCGCGCCGTCGGCGCAGGCCATGAACGCGACCCCGCCCTCTTGCCGGCACACCACCGTCTGTATCGCCGGCACATCGTGCAGTGCGTCGAGCACGGCGAGGAAACTCTCACCCGGCACGGTGAAGATGCGCTCGCATTCTTGCGCGACGAGTTGGTCGACGAGGATGCGGCCGCCGGTCCGGCTCTGCTGAGTTTCGATGCTCTCCATGGCTGGTGCCTAGCCCGCGCGGCGTCGTGGCAGCAAGCGCTTGCGCTTCGCCGCGTCGTGCCCGATCCTCGCCGGCAAAAGAGCAAGAGGAGAGGATGATGGCGGCATTCGAGCTGGTGGCGGACGGGTTGCGTTTTCCCGAGGGCCCCGTTGTCATGCCCGACGGCAGCGTCATCCTGGTCGAGATCGAGCCCGGCCGGATCACGCGCGTGACGCCCGACGGGCGCAAGGAGGTGGTGGCGACACCCGGCGGCGGTCCCAACGGCCTCGCGCTAGGGCCCGACGGGATGCTGTATTGCTGCAACAACGGCGGCTTCCACTATGTCGAGAATAACGGAATGCTCGCGCCCCACGGTATCGCGGCGGATTATTCGGGCGGGCGGATCGAGCGGATCGACCCCGCGACTGGTCGCGTCGAAGTGCTGTACAAGTCCGGCGACCACGGGGTCAGCTTGCGCGGACCCAACGACATCGTGTTCGACGCGCATGGCGGGTTCTGGTTCACCGATCACGGCAAGGTGGATTACGCGACGCGCTGCCACGACGTGGTCGGGATCTTCTACGCGCGTGCGGACGGCAGCTTCATCGAGGAGGTGATCTTTCCGTCGATGAACCCCAACGGCATCGGCCTGTCGCCCGACGGCGCCACGCTCTACGCCGCGGAAACCTACACCTGCCGGCTGATGAAGTTCAACGTCACCGCACCCGGCAAGGTGGCGGCGGACGCGGGGCCGGGCGGACCGGGCATCCCGCTGTATCGCCCGGCGGGGTACAAGTTCTTCGACTCGCTCGGAATGGAAGCGTGGGGCAACATCTGCGTCGCGACGATCGGCGAGTGCGGGATCAGCGTCGTCTCGCCTGCCGGAGAGTTGGTCGAATTCGTCGCGACGGACGACATCTTCACCACCAATATCGCCTTTGGCGGCGCGGACATGATGGACGCGTATATCACGCTGTCGGGCACGGGACGGCTGGTCAAGACGCGCTGGGCGCGACCTGGATTGAAGCTGCAGCATTGAGCACGTGGACAAGCGTACGCCGAGCGACGATGAGCACCCGTTAACGGACAGGGGGAGCGAGCGGGTGCGCGATACGGTGATCTTCGACTTCGGCGGCGTGATCACGTCGTCGCCCTTCGAGGCGTTCGCGCGGATGGAGCGCGAGCGTGGGCTGCCGCACGATCTGATCCGCCGCATCAACGCGACCGACCCCGACACCAACGCCTGGGCGAGGTTCGAGCGCGCCGAGATCGATGCGGCGGGGTTCGATGCCGCCTTCGCCGAGGAAGCGCGCGCGTTGGGGCATGAGGTCCGCGGCGAGGATGTGCTGGCGCTGCTCTCGGGCGACATCCGCCCGCGCATGGTTCACGCGCTCGATTGGCTGAAACGGAACGGCTATCACCTCGGCTGCATCACCAATAACGTGCCCACAGGCGAGGGTGCGGGCATGTCGCGCTCGCCTGAGAAGGCCGCACTGGTCGCCGAGGTGCTGGAGCGGTTCGATCACGTGATCGAATCGAGCAAGGTGGGGGTGCGCAAGCCCGATCCGAAAATCTACCGCATGATGCTCGACACGCTCGGGAAGGCGGCGGACCAGTGTGTCTACCTCGACGATCTGGGCATCAACTGCAAACCGGCGGCCGCACTCGGCATGACCGCGATCAAGGTGGAGAGCGAGGGGCAGGCGCTCGACGATCTGGCGCGCGCGCTGGGGGTGATGCCGGGGTCCTTCTGACGTGTTGACCGGTTCGCCCGCGCGTCGCTAAGTGACCACGCGAGAGAGAGGCGGGTGCGATGAAGAAGCTTTACCCCGATGCGGCGGCGGCGCTGGACGGTCTGTTGTTCGACGGCATGACGATCTGCGCCGGCGGCTTCGGCCTGTGCGGCGTGCCCGAGCGGTTGATCGACGCGATCCGCGACGCAGGCACGCGTGACCTGACGATCGCGAGCAACAATGCCGGGATCGACGGCGAGGGGCTCGGCAAGCTCTTGCGCACGCGCCAGGTGAAAAAGATGATCTCGAGCTACGTCGGCGAGAACAAGGAGTTTGAGCGGCAATATTTAAGCGGAGAGCTGGAGGTCGAGTTCTGCCCGCAAGGGACGCTGGCCGAACGCTGCCGTGCGGGCGGCGCAGGCATCCCCGGTTTCTACACCAAGACGGGCGTCGGCACTCTGGTGGCCGAGGGCAAGGAAGTGAAGTCGTTCGATGGAGAAGACTATATCCTCGAACGCGGCATTCGCGCCGACATCTCGATCATCAAGGGTTGGAAGGCGGACGAGAGCGGAAACCTGATCTTTCGCAAGGCCGCGCGCAACTTCAACCAGCCGATGGCGACCGCGGGGCGCGTCTGCGTCGCCGAGGTGGAGGAAGTGGTGCCGGTCGGTACGCTCGACCCCGATCACATCCACCTGCCCGGCATCTACGTGAAGCGAATGATCGTCGGCGCGCCCTACGACAAGAAGATCGAGTTCCGCCTGACGCGTCCGCGGCCCGAAGCGAGCGCGGCGGCGGCAGGCAGCGAGGTCTGACGCGGTGCGCTCCGCGCTGATCGGCGTACTGGCGGCCGCGACTACGCTGGCGGGGTGCGCGACGGCTCCTGCGCCGCGTGCTGGTCCGATCGAGCACATGCCGATCATCGACACCGGCCCGCCGCCCGGCATGGCGTATCTCTACGGCTCGGCCGAGGCGGATGCGCTGAGCGAGCAGGCGTATAACGGCATGCTCGGCTACGTCCGCGCACTGCTCGACCGCGCGCGCGACGCGCGTGGGCGGCTGCCCCACCAGCGCGCGGGCGGGACGCTGCCGCGCTGGCCGGCGACCGCGTCGGCGGTGCTGGCGGCGGGGTCGACTGCCGCGATGCCGCAGCCGGTGTCGTGCGGCGCGCTGCCGCCCGCGGTGGTGCTCGACATGGACGAGACCACCGTCCTGAACCTCGGGTACGAATATAACGACGCGCAGACCGGCCAGCCGTATGATGCCAAGCGCTGGGACGCGTGGGAGCGTGGCGGGGCGGACAAGCTCGTCGCGGTGCCGGGCGCAGTGGCCGCGTTCCGGCAGTTGCGCGCCGCCGGCGTTACGGTGGTGATCAACACCAACCGTAGCGTGGCGAACGCCGCCGATACCGCGCGCGCGCTCGCCGATGCGGGCCTCGGCACGTTCGAGCACGGCACGACCTTGTGGCTGAAGGGCGACGTTGACGGCAAGTCGGGCAAGGACGGCCGGCGGCAGGCGATCGCCGCGCATTACTGTGTGCTGGCGCAGATGGGCGACCAGCTCGGCGATTTCGCCGATTTCTTCAACCCGCCCGGACCCGCGCCCGCCTCGGGCCGCCGCCTGCTGCCGAGCACCAGCCGCCTCGTCGCGCGCTGGGGTGCGGGGTGGTTCATCCTGCCCAATCCCGTCTACGGCACCGGGCTCGGCTCGGGCTGGGACGACACCTTTCCCGCGGCGCGCCGCTGGACCACCCAATCGGCTCCCGAGCCCCAAGGAGTGAAATGATGGCTGACCCGAAGAGGGCTGATGTGGCGGGCTGGGATCGCAACGGCATGGCCGCGCGCGCGGCGAAGGAGCTGCAGGACGGCTTCTACGTCAATCTGGGCATTGGTATCCCGACGCTCGTCGCCAACAACATTCCCGACGGCATGACCGTGACGCTCCAGTCGGAGAACGGGATGCTCGGCATCGGCCCCTTCCCGTACGAGGGCGAGGAGGATGCCGACCTGATCAACGCAGGGAAACAGACGATCAGCGAGCTGCCGCAATCGGCCTATTTCGGATCGGAGCAGAGCTTCGCGATGATCCGCGGCGGGCATATCGACCTGACCGTGCTGGGCGCGATGGAGGTGGCGGAGAACGGCGACATCGCCAACTGGATGATCCCGGGCAAGATGATCAAGGGCATGGGCGGCGCGATGGACCTCGTCGCGGGCGTCAAGAAGATCATCGTCGTGATGGAGCATACCTCCAAGGACGGCAGCCCCAAGTTCATTCCGGCGTGTTCGCTGCCGCTGACGGGGCGGAACGTGGTCGACATGATCGTGACCGATCTGGCGGTGTTCCAACGCCCCGACCACCAGTCGCCGTTCCGGCTGATCGAGCTGGCGCCCGGCATCAGCGCGGACGAGGTCGCGGCCAAGACGACGGCGCATTACGTCGCCTGACCCGAGGCGCGCGGCGGTGATCTGGCGCTGGCTGGTCGGGAGCGTTGCCGCGCTGACCCTAGCGGCGGCAGCGATCTACCTGTTCGTGCCCGCGCCGCGCGTGTTGAGCTGGCTCGACGCCGCGACGGGCGGCGGGCACGGGGTCGAGCTGGTCGGCGACGCGGTGCCGTTCGGGCGTGACAGGCAGACGCTCGACGTCTGGCGCCCGGCTGCGACGGCGTCGGGCAAGCGGCCGGTGGTCGTGTTCATCTACGGCGGCGGATGGGCGAACGGGGATCGGCGCAGCTACGCCTTTGCCGCCCGCGCGTTCGCGCGTGCCGGGTTCGTCGTCGTCGTGCCCGATTACCGCAAGGTGCCCATGGTGCGTTTCCCCGCCTTTGTTCAGGACGGCGCGGCGGCGGTGCACTGGGTACGCGACCACGTGGCCGATTACGGCGGCGATCCGGCTCGGGTCGCGCTCGCGGGGCATTCGGCGGGCGCGTACAATGCGGTGATGCTGGCGCTCGATCGCCGCTGGCTACGCGCGGAGGGGGTCGACCCGGCGATCGTCAAGGCAGCCGTGGGGCTGAGCGGACCGTACGATTTTTACCCGTTCGACAAGCCGCGTTCGCGCGCGGCGATGCTGGGGGTCACTGACCCAAGGGCGACGCAGCCGATCAGCTTCGCGCGCGCCGATGCGCCGCCGCTGTTGCTCGTCACCAGCAGCCGCGACACGCAGGTGCGGCCGTACAATGCTTATCACCTGTTCGAGCGCGTGAAGGCGGCGGGCGGGCGCGCCAAGCTGGTCGAGCACGACGGGCTCAGCCATGAGAATGTCGTCATGGCGCTATCGGTGCCGTTCCGACGACTGGCGCCGGTGCTGGAGGAGAGCGTCTCCTTTATCGATGCGGCGACGGGGCGGGGTGAGCCTACCGTGAAATAAAGAAACGAATACTGCTGCTTCGGCATTCTTTCCTTTCACCTGCCGGCGATCACGGTTAAGGCGCGCGCGATGTCACACCAACCGCGCACCTTGTACGAGAAGGTTTGGGACGCCCATGTCGTGGAGCGTCGCGACGACGGCTCCTGCCTGATCTACATCGACCGTCACCTCGTCCACGAAGTCACCAGCCCGCAGGCATTTGAGGGGCTGCGCAGCGCAGGGCGCCGCGTGCGTCGGCCCGACCTGACGCTGGCAGTGCCCGACCACAATCTGCCGACCACCGCGCGCGTTGATGCCGCCGGGCGCGAGCTGCCGATCGCGGATGTCGAGAGCGCGGAGCAGCTCGGCGCGCTGCGCGGCAACGTGGCCGAGTTCGGCGTGCCGTACATCGATGCGCTCGCCGCCGAGCAGGGGATCGTCCACGTTGTAGGGCCGGAACAGGGCTTCACGCTGCCCGGCACCACTGTCGTTTGCGGCGACAGTCATACTTCCGCCCATGGTGCGCTCGGCGCGCTTGCGTTTGGGATCGGTACGAGTGAGGTCGAGCATGTGCTCGCCACGCAGACACTGATCCTGTCGCCGTCGAAGACGATGGAGGTGCGCGTCGACGGCACACTCGGCTTCGGCGTGTCGGCGAAGGACGTCGTGCTCGCGATCATCGGGCGGATCGGCGCGGCGGGTGGCACCGGCTATGTGATCGAGTTCACCGGCGAGGTGATCCGCAGCCTGTCGGTCGAGGGACGGCTGACGATCGCCAACATGAGCATCGAGGGCGGTGCGCGCGCCGGCATGATCGCGCCGGACGAGACGACCTTCGCCTATCTGAAGGGCCGCGCGATGGCGCCGAAAGGGGACGACTGGGACCGCGCCGTCGAATGGTGGCGCACGCTGCCGAGCGATGCGGGCGCGCGCTACGATTGCACGGTGACGCTGTCCGCGAGCGACATCGCGCCCGCGCTCACCTGGGGCACCAGCCCGGAGGACGTGGTGCCGATCACCGGCGTCGTGCCCGCGCCTGAGAGCTTCGCCGATCCGTCGAAGCAGGCCGCGGCGCGCAAGTCGCTCGATTATATGGGGCTCGTGCCGGGCACGCGGATGCAGGATGTCGCGGTGCAGCACGTCTTTATCGGCAGTTGCACCAACAGCCGGATCGAGGATCTGCGCGCCGCAGCGCATGTCGCCACCGGCCGCCGCGTGGCGGACGGCGTGCGCGCGATGGTCGTGCCCGGATCGGGGCTGGTCAAGCGACAGGCGGAGGCCGAGGGGCTCGACCGGATCTTTACCGAGGCCGGGTTCGAATGGCGCGAGCCGGGATGTTCGATGTGCCTGGCGATGAACCCCGACAAGGTGCCGCCGGGCGAGCGCTGCGCGTCGACGTCGAATCGAAATTTCGTCGGGCGGCAGGGTCCCGGCGCGCGCACGCATCTGCTATCGCCGGCGATGGCAGCGGCGGCGGCGGTCAGCGGTCGGTTGACCGACGTGCGCGAGCTGATCTGAGAGAACACAAACGGGGTCTTTCCATGAAGATGGTTCTTGCATTCCTCGTCGCGGGTGCGGCGGTGAGCGGCGTTGCGGCCTATGCGGCGGTGGCGAAGACGCACGCGGGGCCTGCGCTTGCACGACCCGCGAAGCCCGCGCGCTGACACGATGGAGCCGGTGACGCGCGTTTCGGGGAGCGCTTATCCCTGGGGGCAGAAGAACGTCGACACTGACGTCATCATCCCCGCGCACTGGCTCAAGACGATCAAGCGGTCGGGGCTGGGGCGCGGCGCATTCGAGACCGTACGCGCGCAACCGAGCAACATCTTCGACGATCACCGCTATGCCGGTAGCCCGATCCTGATCGCGGGCGACAATTTCGGCTGCGGCTCCAGTCGCGAGCATGCCGCCTGGGCGCTTGCCGACATGGGCGTGCGCGCGGTGATCGCGCCGAGCTTTTCCGATATCTTCTCGGGCAACGCGTTCAAGAACGGGATCGTCGCGGTCGTGCTGCCGCAGGAGGCGATCGACCGTTTGCTCGTGGTGGCCGAGGATCAGCCGGTCACGGTCGATCTGGAGACGATGACGGTCACGACGCCGTTCCAGGATCGCTTCACCTTCGCGCTCGATCCCTTTCGCCGGCGCTGCCTGATGGAAGGGCTGGACGAGGTCGGGCTGACACTGGCAAAGGATACCGCGATTTCGAAATTCGAGGAGGCGATGCAGCAGCAGCGCCCCTGGATAGAGCAAAGGAGCGGAAATGCGGGCATTGCTGTCGAGGGCGCCGGGCGGACCTGAAACTCTGGAGATCGGCGAGCTGCCCGATCCGACGCCGGGCGCGGGCGAAGTCGTGATCGCGGTCAAGGCGTGCGCGATCAACTATCCCGACGTGCTGGTGATCGAGGACAAGTACCAGTTCAAGCCGCCGCGCCCGTTCGCGCCGGGCGGCGAGGTGTCGGGCGTGGTCGAGCAGGTCGGCGAGGGCGTGACACAGCTGAAGGTCGGTGACCGCGTCATGGGCAACACCGGCATGGGCGGGCTTTCGGAGCGGTTGTTGTTCAAGGAAGCCGCGCTCTACCCGATCCCTGAAGAGCGCAGTTTCGAGGAAGCCGCCGCGCTGCTGCTGACCTACGGCACGACGATCCACGCGCTGGTCGATCGCGGGCACATCAGGGAAGGCGACAACCTGCTGGTGCTGGGTGCTGCGGGCGGGGTCGGGCTGGCTGCGGTGGAGCTCGGAAAGGCGTTCGGCGCGCGCGTGGTCGGGGCGGTGTCGAGCGAGGAAAAGGCGCAGGCGGTGCGCGACGCGGGCGCCGACGAGGTCATCATCTACGGTCGCGGGCCGTTCGGAAAGGACGAGTCGAAGGCGCTCGCCGAACAGTTCAAGGACAAGGGCGGCAAGGCCGGATACCAGCTGATCTACGACGCGGTGGGCGGCGACTATGCCGAGCCGGCGCTGCGCTCGATCGGCTGGGAAGGGCGCTACCTCGTCATCGGTTTCCCCGCGGGCATCCCGAAGCTGCCGCTCAACCTGACGCTGCTCAAGAGCTGCGACGTGTGCGGCGTGTTCTGGGGTGCGTTCGCGGCGCGCGACCCTGAGGCCAACCGCGCCAACATCCAGCGCTTGTTCGACCTGTGGAAGGACGGGCGGATTGCACCGCGCGTGACCGAGGTCTTCCCGTTCGAGCGCGGCGGGGAGGCGATCGCGAAGATGGCGGCGCGCGCCGCGATCGGCAAACTGGTCGTGCGCGTCGCCGACTGAGCGATCGGCCAGGCGGGGTAGCCCCGTTGCTTGTGCGGGCGGCGCGTTCTATTTCCGCGGACACGAGCAACGGGAGCTGCCATGACCACCTTCGACGACCGCGAGCGCGGGTTCGAGAACCAGTTTTCGCGCGACGAGGAAATGGCCTTTCGCGTCACTGCGCGGCGCAACCGCTTGGTCGGGCAATGGGCCGCGGCGCTGATGAAGCTGACGCCCGAGGAGACGGACGCTTACGCCAAGTCGGTCGTGCAGGCTGATTTCGAGGAAGCGGGCGACGAGGACGTGGTGCGCAAGCTGCTGGGCGATCTGACCGCGGCGGGGGTCGAGATCGACGAGGCGGCGGTGCGCCAGGCACTGACGCAGGAAACGATCGAGGCGCGTCGTCAGCTCCTCAAGGCGGAGTAGGCGCGATGCCGATGGAAGGTGAGGAAATCGCGGCGCTGATCCGCGCCGGCATCCCCGATGCAGAGGTCGAGATGACCGATCTGGCGGGCGACAAGGATCACTGGTCGGCGCGCGTGACCAGCGCATCGTTCGCCGGCATGCCGCGCGTGCGCCAGCATCAGGCAGTCTATGCCGCGCTCGGCGGCCGGATGGGCGGCGTGCTCCACGCCTTGCAGCTAACCACGGCCGTACCGAAGTAAGCGGGATCGGGCCGATAGCCCTTTGAACAGGATCACAGAAACCATGACCGACGACACCAACGCCCGCATCGACGCCGTGGTGAAGAACAACCCCGTCGTGTTGTTCATGAAGGGCACGCCGCTGTTCCCTCAGTGCGGCTTTTCCAGCCGCGCGATCGCGATCCTGGAGCGGCTGGGCGTCGAGTTCGAGAGCGTCGACGTGCTGCAGGATCAGGGTATCCGCCAAGGCATCAAGGCCTATTCGGACTGGCCGACGATCCCGCAACTGTACGTGAATGGCGAGTTCGTCGGCGGCTCGGACATCATGATGGAAATGTACGAGAGCGGCGAGTTGGCCGAGCTGTTCGCGGGCAAGGCTGCCGCGCAATAAGATGATTGAACGGCGGGCGCTGCTGCGACGGCGCCCGTCCACCGACGCTCGGGTGCGCGCGTGCGACTCAGGGGCAAAATCGCGGGGAAGACCGGGTTGGACGGGCGCCGCGAGATCGAGAAAGCGGCGGCCCGCCCAGCTGAAGCGTCGATGCGCTCGGTAGCGCGACATAGCTCGCACCATGCGTGCCAAACTGTCCAAGCCGCGGTTTTCCTGACCCGAAATGGTTAAGCCACGTCGGCCGGGGCGGTCAGGTGTAAAGCCGGTCGACACTTTCCCCGCTCCGTTGACAACAATTGTAGTCAGTGCAACAAGACTACATCTGTAAGCGGAACAAGGATGGCGCCGATGGCCGAGCGGATCAGTGATGCCGAACACGCGGTGATGGAGGTGTTGTGGGATGAAAGCCCGCTCACCGCGCAGGACGTGACCGAGCGCGTCGATCCCAACCGCGCGTGGAGCGCCGCCACCGTCAAGACGTTGCTCGGGCGTTTGCTCGGCAAAGGCGCGGTGCAGCACGAGGTCGACGGGCGACGCTACCTCTACTCGCCCGCGGTCGCGCGCGAGGATTATGTCGCGGGCGAATCGCGCAAGCTGATCGACCGGCTGTTCGGCGGCAAGCTGACCCCGCTCGTCGCGCATCTGGCCGAGCGTGACGAACTGTCGCGCCAGGACATCGCCGAGATCGAGGCGTTGCTCAAGGCGTTGAAACAATGATCGCGCTGGCCGTGGAGGCGCTGGTCGCCTCGACCGCGCTGATGCTGCTGGTGCTGGCGCTGCGTGGACCGGTGCGGCGCGCCTTTGGTGCCGAGATGGCGTATCTGCTGTGGCTCCTGCCGGTGCTGCGGCTCCTGCTGCCGCCGCTGCCGACCGGGTGGAGCCCGATGACCGCCGCGCCGATCAGCGACGTGAGCGAGCGCGCTGCCGTGCTGATCACCCCGGTCGTACCGGTCGACGTCGCGGCGATCGCAACGCCGACCGCGCCGACGGGTGGCGCGATGCCGTGGGTGGCGCTGCTATGGGTCGCGGGTGCCGTCGCGATCCTGGGTTTCCAACTCGTGCAATATCTGCGCTTTCGCGCACGGGTGCTGCGCAGTGCCGAGGCGGTGACGCGGGTCGGCTCGGTCGAGGTGGTGGAAAGTGCGGGTGCGAGCGGGCCGCTCGCCTTCGGGTTGATCCGCCGCGTCGTCGCGTTCCCGCGCGACTTTGCCGAGCGGTACGACGCGCAGGAACGCGAACTCGCGCTGGCGCACGAGATCGGGCATCATCGCCGCGGTGACCTGTGGGCGAATTGGGTCGCGCTCGCGCTGCTGGCGCTGCACTGGTTCAATCCGGTCGCCTGGATCGCGTTCCGCGCCTTTCGCGCCGATCAGGAAATGGCGAACGACGCCGGCGTGCTCGCCCGCGCGGGTGCCGCGCAGCGCCATGCCTACGGTTGTGCGATCGTGAAGGCGGCGCATGGTCGCGCGCTGACCCCGGCGTGTCACCTGAACACGATCAACGACCTGAAAGGGCGGCTGCGGATGCTGGCGCGCGGGCGTGTATCGGGTCGGCGGGTGGCAGCGGGCGGCGCGGCGATCACGGCGCTCGCAGGCGCAGGGTTGGTGCTGACTGCGTCGGGGATGCCGGCGGCCGCGCGCGTGCGCGCCGGGGTCGAACAGGTGACGGGCGTGCCGCTCGACTCGTTCGATCGCACCTTTGCCGAGGTGATGGCGCCGATCACGCGCGTCCGCACAACGCACCGGGTGACGATCGTCGAGAATGGTCGCGCAACCGTGCTGAGCGGCGACGAGGCCGCGGCTTATGTGGCGGCGCATCCGGTGCCGGTCACGCCAGTGCCGCCGGTCCCCCCGGTGCCGCCGGTGCCGAGCGACGGCCGCGCACCGCCTGCCACACCCGCGCCGCCGGCGATCCCGGCGGCGGTAAGTGTCAGCCGCGGCGGCTGTGACGAGGGCGCGGCGATCGTCAGCCGCTCGGGCAATGCACGCGCGGTGGTAGTCTGTGATGGCGGAAGCGAGGGTTATGCCGCGAACGAGCGCCGCGAAGCGCTGAACGAGGCACGCGAGGCGCGGCGCGAGGCGATGCAGGCCGCGTTGGAAGCACGCCGCGAGGGTCTGCGCGCCAGCATGGAAGCGCAGCGCGAGGCCATGGAGGCGCAGAAGGAGGCGCAGCGCGAGGCGATGGAGGCCAAGCGTGAAGCGATGCGCGAGCAGCAGGAAGCGCAGCGCGAAAACCAGTCGGCACTGCGCTCAGCGATGGCTGATCTCGCAAGGACGCGCGCGAGCCTGGCAGAGGACCGGGGGCTGACCGGCAACATTCGCACAAAGGCGCTGCGTGAGGTCGACAAGGCACTCGCCAAGGTGCGCGCGCAGATGGCGGCGATCGACTAAGCGCGGGTCGGGCGCGGCGCTTGCGTCGCTGCGCCCGACCCGCCATTTCGTTGTGCAATGAACGACGCGCCACCGCCGCCGACCGGGCTCGCGATCGAGCTCGAGCCGCTCGTCACCCGTGTGCTGGCGCCCAATGCGTCGCCGTACACGTTCACGGGAACGCAGACGCATCTGGTCGGGGCGACCGACCTCGCGATCATCGATCCCGGGCCCGCGGACGAGCCGCATCACGCCGCGCTGCTACGGACGATCGCGGGCCGCCCGGTGCGCGCGATCGTCATCACGCATCATCACCGCGATCACAGTCCCGGCGCGCGGCGGCTGGCGCTGGAAACCGGAGCGCCGATCATGGGCGCGGCGCCGTTCGCGCACAGCGACGATGGTCCGCGCGCCGATGCGGCGTTCGATCCCGATTACGCACCCGACCGCGTGCTGGCCGAGGGTGAGCGGGTGAGCGGGGAGGGATGGACGCTGGAGGCGATCGCGACACCCGGGCATACGAGCAACCATCTCGCCTTCGCGCTTCCCGAGACGGGCGCGCTTTTCTCGGGCGATCACGTGATGGGGTGGGCGACCAGCGTGGTCTCGCCGCCCGACGGCGACATGGGCGACTATATGGCGAGCCTGGAGAAGCTGCTCGCACGCGGTGACCGCGTCTATTATCCCGGCCACGGGCTCGAGATCGAGCGGCCGCAGCGGCTGGTGCGCGGGCTGCTCGGGCATCGCAAGCAACGCGAGGGGCAGATCCTGCGGCTGTTGGGCGAGGGGGTCGGCACCGTGCCGCAAATGGTGGAGCGGATGTATGTGGGGCTTGACCGCCGCCTGCTGCCCGCGGCCGAGCAATCGGTGCTGGCGCATCTGATCGACCTCGATCGCCGCGCGCTGGTGCGGGCAGATGGTGAGGCGTGGAGAATGGTGTCGGCGTGAACAATCTGGTGAAGACCGCACTTGGGCTCGCGCTGGCGGTGGCGATCGTCGTCGTTTCGGTCGCGGGTTATCGGCGCTATACCGACAGCTACACCGTCGCGACCGATGAGAACGGGCTGGCGGTGGCGCGTGTCGTGACGGGCAAGCTCTACGGTAGCAGCGACCTTCGCGTCAGTCGCCTATCAGGCATCGTGCAGGCGACCGCGGCGACCAGCCGTTTGTGGGGATGGCTGAAGTCGACCCGCGTGGTGAAGGCGCCGTACGAGGTCGATTACTACGTCCAGCTGCGATCGCTGTCGCCGCGCGATTTCCGCTACGACGAGGCAAACCGCCGACTGCTGGTCGAGGTGCCCGACGTGGTGGTCGGGCGTCCCAACGTCGATGAAGCGAACGTGACGATCGATCAGACGAGCGGCGCGTTCGTCTCGCGCGACGCGATGGCCGAATTGCAGCGCCGCGTGTCGGGCACGGCGACGCGCGTGGTGGCGGCCAAGGCGCGCGAGCCGCAGAACATCCTCAAAGCGCGCGAGAACGGACGCGCCGCGCTCGAACGATTGTTCGGGGGGACGCTGGCGGCGGCGGGGCTGCCGGTCAGCGTGCAGGTGCGCTTTCAGGGTGAGCCGCGTGGAGGCGATGCGACGCAGTGGGACCTGACACGCAGCCTTGAGGAAGTGCTCGGCAACGGGCGCTGACTTGATCGCACGCGCGCGCTGGGCCACATCCGCGCGCATGGAACAGCCCACCAACCTTTCCGGCCTCGACCTGCGCGCCGAGATCGACCGCCTTCGCCGCGAGCGCAACGCGGTGATCCTCGCGCATTATTATCAGAAGCCCGAGATACAGGATCTGGCCGATTTCGTCGGCGACAGCCTCGACCTCAGCCGCAAGGCGGCGGAGACCGATGCCGACGTGATCGCATTCTGCGGTGTGCGCTTCATGGCCGAAACCGCGAAAATCCTGAGCCCGCAGAAGACGGTGGTGCTGCCCGACATGGACGCAGGCTGCAGCCTGGAGGACAGTTGCCCGCCCGAGCAGTTCGCGGCGTTCCGCGCGCAGCACCCGGACGCGATCGCGCTGACCTACATCAACTGTTCGGCCGAGGTTAAGGGACTGTCCGACGTCATCGTGACGAGCAGCTCGGCGGAGAAGATCCTGAGCCAGATCCCGGCGTCGCAGCCGATCATCTTCGGGCCGGACCGCAACCTGGGCGGGTATCTCGCGCGCAAGACCGGGCGCGACCTGATCCTGTGGCCGGGGGTGTGCATCGTCCACGAGGCGTTCAGCGAGACGGAGCTCCTGAAGCTCAAGGCGCAGTACCCGGGCGCGCCGGTGGCGGCGCATCCCGAATGCCCGGCGGTGATCCTCGATCACGCCGATTACGTTGGCTCGACACGCGGGATCCTGGATTACGCGATGGCGATGCCGGGCGACACGCTGATCGTCGCGACCGAGCCGCACATCATCCACCAGATGGAGAAGGCGTTACCCGACAAGACCTTCATCGGCGCGCCGGGCGCGGACGGCAACTGCAACTGCAACATCTGCCCGTACATGGCGCTCAACACGATGGAGAAGCTCTACGTCGCGCTGCGTGACCTGACGCCTAGGATCGAGATCGAGGAAGGGCTGCGGCTCCGCGCGAAGAAGAGTCTCGATGCGATGCTGGCGATGGCGAGCGGGTCGGTCGGGCAGGGTGACCTGGGCCCGGTGCGCGTCACCGGCGACTGACGCGCCCGCGTGGCGCCTTGTTGCTGATCCAGATCAGGCACGTGGCGTTTACTCATTTGGCCTAGCCCGAAACCATGCGGGATGGATCATCGGGCGCGCTGTTTACCTTGATCGGCGCAGGTTTTGTCGGAGCCGTGGCAGGCGTCGGGTCGGTCATAACGCCGTCGCACGGGCGAGCGGGCGCGGTTGCCACCATCGAACAGGTCGCGGCCGACACTCGCCTGAGCCGCCTCAGGCCGCCGCAGCAGGGCGACGAATGGGGCGGCTGCAACGACGCGCGGGCCGCGGGCACGGCACCGATCTATCGCGGTGAGCCGGGCTATCGTGCCAACATGGACGGCGACGGCGACGGGATCGCGTGCGAGCCGATCCCGAACTGACGCGCCGCTAACCTCCACCTTAACCGGCGAGTCGCCCGTCGTTTATCGCGTCGAGCGCGAACGGGAACAGCACGTCGGGATCGGGCTGCTTGATCTCGCGCGCGATGTCGTCGTCCGTGATTTCACGGAGCAGATGGCGGATCACCGCCTTGTGCGCGGCGGGCTTGTCGTCGGCGCGCACACAGGTCCACGGCGCCCAGACGCTGTGCGTCCGCTCCAGCATCGTGTCGCGCGCGGCCGAATAGTCGGCCCATTTGTCCTGCGCGACCGCGTCGAGCGCGGAAACCTTCAAGGCCTTCAATGGATCGGTGCGGCGCTTCTCCAGTCGACGCGCCTGCTCGTCCTTGTCGATGTCGAGCCACAGCTTGACCAGCTTGATCCCGTTCTCGACCAGCATGCGCTCGAAATCGGGCACGTCGCGCAGAAATTGTGCCTGCTGCGCCGGCGTGGAGAAGCCGTTCACCACCTCGACGCCAGCGCGATTGTACCAGCTGCGATTGAAGATCACGAGTTCGCCGGCGGCGGGCAGATGCGCGACGTAGCGTTGAAAATACCACTGGGTCGCCTCGCGGTCGCTCGGCTTCGGAAGCGCGACGACGCGGGTGTTGCGGACCGACAGATGCTGGGTGATCGCCTTGATCGTGCCGTCCTTGCCCGCGGCGTCGCGGCCTTCGAGCACGACGACCGCGCGTTCGCCGCTTTTCGCCATGGCGGCCTGCATCCGGACGAGCCCGAGTTGCAGGTGATGGTGCTTGGCTTTCCCCATTGGTCCTCCGTCACTTGGTCCCCCACATGCCGGCACGACAGGCCGGTTGAGCAGGGGCGACAGGAACGCTACGCATCGGCAATGAAATCGCTCCTTCCGCTCGTGTCACTGCTGGCAATCGCCGCTGCGCCCGCCGCCGATCCTTACGCTTGGCTGGAGGATATCGAGGGCGCCCGCGCACTCGGGCAGGTGAAGGCGTGGAACGCCGAAACGGAGCAAGTGCTGACGCGCGACCCGCGCTACGAGCAGGACCGCGCACGCGCCAAGGCGATCCTCGACGACGAGGCGCAGATCGCCGAG
Source organism: uncultured Sphingomonas sp. (assembly GCF_936927845.1). Lineage (GTDB taxonomy): Bacteria > Pseudomonadota > Alphaproteobacteria > Sphingomonadales > Sphingomonadaceae > Sphingomonas. The sequence continues at coordinate 98,562 of NZ_CAKZHV010000059.1, read as the reverse complement.
CCCGAAACCGTGATGGGCGAGCGCGTCACCAATCTGTGGCGCGACGCGGCGCATCCGCGCGGGCTGTGGCGGGTGGCGAGCCTTTCCAGCTACACGGCGGGCAAGCCCGAGTGGCGCACGCTGATCGACGTCGATGCGCTGGGTAAGCAGGAGGGCAAGAGCTGGGTCTGGCACGGTGCGCAGTGCCTGGAGCCCGATTACACCCGCTGCATGGTCGCGCTGAGCCCCGGCGGCACCGACGCGCAGGTGGTGCGCGAGTTTGACCTGACCACGGGCGCGTTCGTGCCCGACGGGTTCGTGCTGCCCGAGGCGAAGAGCCGTTATACGTGGATCGATCGCGATCACCTGCTGGTCGCGAGCGATTGGGGTGCGGGATCGCTGACCGTGTCGGGCTACCCGCGGATCGCGAAGGTGTGGACGCGCGGCACGCCGATCACTGCGGCGAAGATGGTGCACGAGGCACCGGCGTCGATCGTCGGGTTGGAGGTACGCGCCCCCGTCGACGCGACGCAGCGCTGGCCGATGATCGCCGTCAACACGACGTTCTTCCAGAGCGATTACATCGTGCGGATGCCCAACGGCCGCTTCGCGCCGCTGCCGCTGCCGCAAGGAGCGGACGTGCGCGACGTGATCGGTGGGCGCGCGATCGTGTCGTACAGCAAGCCCGCAAACGGATTCCAGGCCGGGGTGCTGGTCGCCTATTCGCTCGCCGATGTCGCCGCGGGGCGGCGCGCGGCCCCTGAACTGGTGATGGCGCCGAGCGCGAGCCAGGCGGTCGAGGAGGTGAGCGCCACCGACCACGTGTTGTGGGTCAAGGTGCTGGACGACGTGTCGGGCAAGCTGCTGGCGCTGCGCCGCGGTTCGGATGGCCGCTGGTCGCAGGCGGCAATGCCGCTCGCCGCCAACAGCACGATCCACATCGTCGGCAGCGCGGGCGCGCGCGACAGGGCGTTCGCGACCGTCGAGGGGATGCTTACCCCGCCGACGCTCTACGCGGTCGGTGCGGACGCGAAGGTCGCCGCGGTGCAGTCGCTGCCGGCCAAGTTCGACGCGCGGCAGTACGCGGTCGCGCAGCATTTCGCGACCTCGAAGGACGGCACGCGCGTGCCGTATTTCCTGGTGACCAAGAAGGGCGCGACCAGTCCTGCGCCCGCGCTGATCCACGCCTATGGCGGGTTCCGCAACGCGCAAACGCCGACCTATTTGACCGACCAGCCATATCGTGCCGGGCCGCTGGGGCTGTTCTGGGTCGAGCAGGGCAACGCCTTCGTGCTCGCCAATCTGCGCGGCGGCGGCGAGTACGGCCCGCGCTGGCACCAGGCGGGGCTGCGCGAGAAGCGGCAGAACGTGTTCGACGATCTTCACGCGGTCGCCGAGGATCTGGTCAAGACGGGGGTCAGCGCGCCCAAGAAAATCGCGGTCTCGGGCCGGTCGAACGGCGGATTGCTGGTCGGCGTGGCGATGCAGCAGCGGCCCGACTTGTACGGCGCGGTGATCGCTGGCTCGCCGCTCGAAGACATGCAGCGCTACTCGCACTTGTCCGCGGGTGCCTCGTGGATCGACGAGTACGGCGATCCTGACAAGCCCGGCGACTGGGCGTTCATCAGCCGCTACTCGCCGTACCAGAACGTGCGCAGCGGCGTGCGTTACCCGCCGGTGCTCTTCTACGGATCGACCAAGGACGATCGCGTTCATCCGGGCCACGCGAGAAAGCTCGCCGCGCTGCTCAAGGCGAACGGCAACACCGTCTATTTTCACGAATATCTCGAGGGCGGTCACGCGGTCGGCGCCGACCACGCCGAGGATGCGCGCCGCGCCGCGCTGCTCGACGCGTTCCTGCGCCGCGAGCTGATGGGGAAATAGGCACCCGGGCGGCCGCTCGCGCGTTAGGAGCGGTCAACGGGAGAAGACATGACCAAGCTGTTCCACGTCAGCGACGTGCATTTCGGCGCCGAGGACCCGGCGGCGATCGCCTGGTTCGGCGAGCGCGTGGCGGCGGAGAAGCCCGACGCGGTGATCATGACCGGCGACCTGACGATGCGCGCCAAGCCCAAGGAGTTCCAGCAGGGCGGCGACTGGCTGCGCTCGCTTGGCGTGCCGGTGACGCTGGAGGTCGGCAACCACGATATCCCCTATTACTGGGACCCGCTGCGGCGACTGTTCTCGCCTTACTCGCGCTACGCCGCGGTCGAGAAGATGATCGAGCGCCCGCTCGACATACACGGCATCGCGGTGATCCCGCTCAAGACCACCGCGCGCGCGCAGTGGCGCTGGAACTGGTCAAAGGGGCGGGTGAGCCCGGGCTCGCTCCGCCGCGCGCTGTCGCTGATCGCGGACGTGCCGAAGGACCACCTGATCATCGTCGCGGGGCACCACCCGCTGATCGAGGGGCCGACCAAGGGGACCGCCAGGACGAAATACGGCGACCGCGCGCTCGTCGCGCTGGCGAAGGCGGGGGCGGACGCGGTCCTGTCGGGTCACGTCCACGATCCATTCGACGTGCCGTTCGCGCATGGCGGGCGGACGGTGCGGCTGATCGGCGCGGGCACGCTGTCGAAGCGGGTGCGCCACTCGCCGCCGGCGTTCAACGAGTTGCGCGTCGAGGGCGGCACGATCACGACGATCGTGCGGACGATGGAAGGGGATCGCACGCTCGCACTCGGTGAGCCGGTGCAGGAGCCGGCGTGACACGCCTCGCGCTCGTGCTGCCGATCTTGCTCGTCGCAGCAGCCCCGGTACCCGCCGACAGGCCCGGGCCGTCGCGCGCCGACAAGCGTTTGAAAGCCGACGTGCTGCGCGGGCTGCAGCGCTACTCGGTCGCGGCCTATCGCTGCGCGCGACTGGGCCAGTTGCAGGCGCAGTCGCTGCCCAAGCGCTTTCGTGCGGGCTCGCCGGTGTACCGCCGCCGCGGGCATTGGGAGGCGTGGTCGGCGCGCGTGTGCGGCCAGCGGCGCACGTTCCTGGTCGCGATGTGGCCGAGCCGGCGCGGCGGCGTCGACTTCACGATCGAGCCGCAGGGAAGCTCTGCGCGTCGGTGATGCTCAGCGTCTCAGCCTCAGTGTCGCGCCGACCGTCCGCGGGTCGCTGGGCGTGGCCAGAATGAGGCCGCTGTTACCCGCCTGTACCGTCACGTTCTGCACGTAATCGGCGTCGAACAGGTTGCGTGCGAATAGCGCCAGCTCCAGCCCATCAGCGAAGCGGTAGCCGATGTTGGCATTGGTGAGATTGTAGCCGCGGATGTAGGTGAAGCGCGACAGGCTGGGGTCGCCGCTATAGCCGCTGCGCGACGCGGTATCGACGTGGAGGAACACCGCGCCGGTTCCGACCGGCTGCTCGATGTCGGCGCCCGCGGTGGCGGCGAGCCGTGGCAGCGAGGCGAGGCGGCGACCGGTCAGGCTGCACCGTGTCGTTGCGGCGGTCTGCTGCTCCAGCGGGCAGGGGCCGGCGGGATAGTCGCTGTATTCGCCGTCAGCGTAGGCGAGGCCGGCACGCAGCGAGACGCCGGGCAGGACGAGCGCGGACGCGTCGGCCTCGATCCCCTTCACGGTGACTTCGGGAATGTTCGACAGATAGCCGCGCAACTGCGCGGTCTGCGTGACCGAATTCTCGACCACCGTCGCCTGGAAGTCGCGTACCTTGGTGTAGAAGCCGTCGATGTTGAACACGAGCCGGCGGTCGAACGCCTGCGTCTTCAGCCCGACCTCGTAGGTCTCGTTGCGTTCCGGGCGCACGACGGCGGTGGCGAGCACGGGGCGGTTGTTGCCGTCGAGCGGCAGCCCCGACATGTTGATCCCGCCTGATTTGAACCCGCGCGCGTAGCTGGCGTAGCCGAGCACGCCCGGCGCGAGATCGACCGCGACGTTACCGCGCCCCGACAGGCTGCCGTCGCGGTCACGCGCCGCATAGGATTGCGGGCGCAGGATATTCAGCCTGGCATTGGTGAGCGCGGGGACCGCGGCCGCCGGGCCGCCGGACACGGTCGTGTCGTACGAACCGTCCTTGTTCTCGTGCGTGTAGCGCAGACCCGCGGTCAGCGTGACGCGGTCGATGACGCGCCAGTTCGCCTCGCCGAACGCGGCGTAGCTGGTGCTGTGGAAGCGGGTGCGGCCGTCCTGTCCGTAGCCGTCGAGCAGGTTGGACGGAACCGCGACCGGGGTCGCGTTGGTTGCACTGGTCGGCACGCTCTGCCCGATCAGCCAGCCGGCAGCGGCGGGGCCGTAGATGCTGATCGGACCACCGGTGATCGTCTGCGAGAAGGCGTAGAGGCCGACCACATAGCCCAGCCGATGCTCGCCGTTTGAGGCGAGGCGCAGTTCCTGGCTCCACTGATCCTGCCGCGAGGGAATATGCTGGCTGAGCTGGATCGGCAGACCGATGTAATCGCGGTCGTTCTCCGCGTCCCAGTTCCAGAAGCGCCACGCGGTGACCGAGGTGATCGTGGCGGGGCCGACGTTCCAGTCGGTGATCGCCGACACACCACCCTCGTTGGTGTCGGTGCCGAGCGGACCGTCAATGTCGGTCACGCGTTCGCGGTAGTTTAGCGAAGGCAGGGTGTAGCCGAACTGGCGCGCGAGCGCGGGAAACTGGCGGTTCGCGGCGCGCAGGCTCTGACCGACCGTGTAGGGCACTTGGGTGCAGCAATATGCCTGGAAATTGGTGAAGTCGGCCGACACGCGCAGCCGGAGGCGCTCGTCGGGCTGGAACAGCAATTGTCCGCGCACGGCCTGCGTGCCGAGCGTGTTGGCGTCGCGGCCGGTGCGCACGTTGGTGATGACGCCGTCACGTCGCGTCGACACGCCCGAGAGACGATAAGCGACGGTGTCGCTGATCGGGCCAGATACCCAGCCTTTCGCCTGGACGAAGTCAAAGCTGCCATAGGACAGTTCGGCGAAACCCTCCGGCATGAAGCTCGGCGCGCGTGTGGTGATGTTGATCGCGCCCGCGGTCGTGTTCTTGCCGAACAACGTGCCCTGCGGTCCGCGCAGTTCCTCGACCTGCGCCACGTCTGCGAAGTCGAACGCCGAGGTGGCGGGGCGAGCGTGATAGACCTGATCGACGTAGAAGCCGACCCCCGACTCCAGTCCATCGTTCGCCTGACTGACCGCGACGACGCTGGAGCCCAGACCGCGGATCGTGAAGGCGGTGTTGCGCGGGTTGGCCGAGGAATAATTGAGGCTGGGGATCAGCGTGGTCAGCGCCTGCGTGTTCACCGCATATGCCTGATCCAGAAGCGTGCCACCGACGACCGACAATGACGTCGGGATGCGCTGCGCATCCTCGGCACGACGGCGCGCGGTGACGATGACGGCGGGTAGGCCGTCGGCGCCGTTGGCGGTGCTCGCTTCGCCGGCGGCGGGCGTAGAGGCGGCGTTGCTGGTTGGCGTGATGATCGTGTCGGCGGTTTGCGCTTCCGCGGGTAGCGCGAGCGTCGCGAGCGCGAGCGAGGTCAGCGATGATGTGAGCTTCATGATCGTGACCCCTGTGGCGTCCAGCCGCGGTTCTGCGCTGACCGGCTCGGGCGGTTCATGAAGCTATGTTCGTCGGAATACAACAGCGATATCCATGTGGATATGGCTCCGCGTGATTATCCGGTTATTTCCGGCGACGCTTGTCACCTCGGACTCGGTCTCGGTTCGGGGTGGGGTGGGAAGAAGCGGGATCCCGGCCCAAGGCCGGGATGACGAGAGGGGAGGAGGCAACGTCAGCTCCCCCAGTGTCGCCAAGGGGCCCCGACCCGATGCCCAATCGGCTCACAAACGGAAACCGCCGCCCGGTTGCCCGGACGGCGGTTCCTGCTTCACGTCGTGATTAGCCGAACGGTCAGTCGTTCAGATACTCGCCCGCATCGGCGTCGGTGCCGGTTCCCGAGGGCACGACCTCGGCGAGCGGATCGCTGCCGGTGCCGGTGTCGTCGCGCGGGCTGCGCGCGTCCTCGGCGGCCTTGACCTGCGTTGCCGTACCTGCCGCGATCATCGCTTCCTGCAACTTGCGCTGCTGGACGCGGAGCGCTGCGTCACGCGACGAGGCAGCGACGCGCAGGCGGTTCATGCCCGCGCCCGTGCCTGCCGGGATCAGGCGGCCGACGATCACGTTCTCCTTCAAGCCCATCAGCGTGTCCTGCTTGCCCTGGACCGCCGCCTCGGTGAGGACGCGGGTAGTCTCCTGGAACGACGCGGCCGAGATGAACGAGCGCGTCTGCAAGCTCGCCTTGGTGATACCGAGCAGCACGGGCTTGCCCTGTGCCGGCGCCTGACCCTTCTCCAGCTTGGCGTTGATCGCGTCCATTTCCTCGCGATCGACCTGCTCGCCCGCGAGCAGCGTGGTGTCGCCGCCCTCGGTGATCTCGACCTTCTGCAGCATCTGACGAACGATCGTCTCGATGTGCTTGTCGTTGATCTTCACGCCCTGCAGTCGATAGACCTCCTGGATCTCCGACACGAGATATTCCGCGAGTGGCTCGATGCCGAGCACCTCGAGAATGTCGTGCGGATCGGGCGAACCGCCGATCAGATTGTCGCCGCGCTTGACGTAGTCGCCTTCCTGAACGTCGATCACCTTCGACTTTGGGATCAGATACTCCACGACCTCGCCGCCGTCCTCGGGCTGGATCCCGATCTTGCGCTTGGCCTTGTAATCCTTGCCGAACACGACACGGCCGGAGACCTTCGCGATGATCGCGTTCTCCTTCGGCTTGCGCGCCTCGAACAGCTCGGCGACGCGCGGCAGACCGCCGGTGATGTCGCGGGTCTTGGCGGACTCGCGGGCGACACGGGCGAGCACGTCGCCCGCCTGCACCGTCGCATTGTCCTCGACCGACAGCACCGCGCCGGGCGCGAGCATGTAGCGTGCCGCTTCACCCGAACCCTCGTCGAGCAAGGTCATGCGCGGACGCAGATCCTCCTTCGACTTGGTGGTGGCGCGGTGCTCGGTCACGACGCGCTGGGCGATGCCCGTCGCTTCGTCGACCTGCTCGGTCAGCGTCTTGCCCTCGACCAGATCCTGGAACTTCACCGTGCCGCCGGTCTCGGTGATCACCGGCATGGTGAACGGATCCCACTCGGCCATGCGGTCGCCCTTGGACACGATGTGACCGTCGTCGAACATGACGTACGCACCGTAGGGGATGCGGTCGACCGACAGCTCGCGGCCATCCATGTCCTTGATCACGATCTCGCCCGAACGGCTCAGCACCACGCGGCGGCCGCGTTGGTCGACGATCACGCGCAGGTCGCGGTATTCCGCGGTGCCGTCTGCGTGCGCCTCCAGGTTGGACGTCTCGTTGAGCTGCGCCGCACCGCCGATGTGGAAGGTGCGCATGGTCAGCTGCGTGCCCGGCTCACCGATCGACTGCGCGGCGATGACGCCGACCGCCTCACCGATGTTGACCGGCGTACCGCGCGCGAGATCGCGGCCGTAGCACTTGCCGCACACGCCGATCTTGCTTTCGCAAACCAGCGGCGAGCGGATCTTCATGCCCTGCACGCCCATCGCTTCGATCTGCGCGACCATCGGCTCGTCGAGCAGCGTGCCGACCGGGATGACGACCTTGCCATCCTTGTCGACCACGTCCTCGGCCGTGGTGCGGCCGAGAATACGCTCGCCAAGCGACGCGATGGTGCTGCCGCCTTGGACGATTGCCTTCATCTCCAGCGCGCGCTCGGTGCCGCAATCCTCCTCGATGATGACGCAGTCCTGCGACACGTCGACGAGGCGGCGGGTGAGATAGCCCGAGTTTGCGGTCTTCAACGCCGTGTCCGCGAGGCCCTTGCGCGCGCCGTGGGTGGAGTTGAAGTATTCGAGGACGGTCAGACCTTCCTTGAAGTTCGAGATGATCGGCGTCTCGATGATCTCGCCCGAGGGCTTCGCCATCAGGCCGCGCATGCCCGCGAGCTGCTTGATCTGCGCCTGCGAACCACGCGCACCCGAGTGCGCCATCATGTAGATCGAGTTGATCGGCTTCTCGCGGCCGGCGTGCTCGCCGTCCTCGTAGTGGCGGACCGCCTTGATCTCGTTCATCATCGAATTCGCGACCTGATCACCGCAGCGCGACCAGGCGTCGATCACCTTGTTGTACTTCTCCTGCTGCGTGATCAGGCCGTCCTGATACTGCTGCTCGAAGTCCTTCACCTGATCGCGCGTCTCGTCGACCAGCGCGTCCTTGTCGGGCGCGATGATCATGTCGTCCTTGCCGAACGAGATGCCGGCCTTGAACGCGTGACGGAAACCGAGCGCCATGATCGCATCGGCGAACAGCACCGTCTCCTTCTGACCGGTGTGGCGATACACCTCGTCGATGACGTCGCCGACATCCTTCTTGGTCAGCAGGCGGTTGACGGTGTCGAACGGCACCTTGTGGCTCTTCGGCAGCGTCTCGCCCAGCAGCATGCGGCCCGGCGTCGTCTCGAAGCGCTTGAGGTACTGCTTGCCGTTCTCGTCGGTCTGCGGAACGCGGCTGATGACCTTGGTGTGGAGCGTCACGGCGCCCGAGTCGAGCGCCTGGTGCACTTCCGCCATGTCGGACAGCAGCATGCCTTCGCCCGGCTCCTTCTCCTTCATCATGGAGAGATAGTAGAGGCCCAGCACCATGTCCTGCGACGGCACGATGATCGGCTTGCCGTTCGCAGGCGACAGGATGTTGTTGGTCGACATCATCAGCACGCGCGCTTCCAGCTGCGCCTCAAGGCTCAGCGGCACGTGGACGGCCATCTGGTCACCGTCGAAGTCGGCGTTGAACGCCGAGCAGACCAGCGGGTGAAGCTGGATCGCCTTGCCCTCGATCAGCACCGGCTCGAACGCCTGGATGCCGAGGCGGTGGAGCGTCGGTGCGCGGTTGAGCATGACCGGGTGCTCGCGGATCACCTCGTCCAGGATGTCCCAGACTTCCTTGCGCTCCTTCTCGACCCACTTCTTCGCCTGCTTGAGCGTCATGCTCAGGCCCTTGGCGTCGAGGCGCGCGTAGATGAACGGCTTGAACAGCTCGAGCGCCATCTTCTTCGGCAAGCCGCACTGGTGCAGCTTCAGCTCCGGCCCGGTCACGATGACCGAACGGCCCGAATAGTCGACGCGCTTGCCGAGCAGGTTCTGGCGGAAGCGCCCCTGCTTGCCCTTGAGCATATCGGACAGTGACTTGAGCGGACGCTTGTTCGCACCGGTGATCGTGCGACCGCGACGGCCGTTGTCGAATAAGGCGTCGACCGCCTCCTGCAGCATGCGCTTCTCGTTGCGGACGATGATGTCCGGCGCGCGCAGCTCCATCAGGCGCTTCAGACGATTGTTGCGGTTGATCACGCGACGATACAGGTCGTTCAGGTCCGAGGTCGCGAAGCGACCGCCGTCGAGCGGCACCAGCGGGCGCAGCTCGGGCGGGATGACCGGCACGACCTCGAGGATCATCCACTCGGGACGGTTGCCCGACTCCAGGAAGCTCTCGACGACCTTCAGCCGCTTGATGATCTTCTTGGGCTTGAGCTCCGACTTGGTAGTGGCGAGCTCTTCGAGCAGCGCGACCTTCTCGCCCTCGAGATCGAGGTTCTCGAGCATGTTGCGCACGGCCTCGGCGCCGATCCCGGCGGAGAAGGCGTCCTCGCCATATTCGTCCTGCGCCTCGAGCAGCTCATCCTCGGTGAGCAGCTGATACTTCTCGAGCGGGGTCAGGCCCGGCTCGATCACGATATACGCTTCGAAATAGAGCACGCGCTCGAGCTGCTTCAACTGCATGTCGAGCAGCAGGCCGATGCGGCTCGGCAGCGACTTCAGGAACCAGATGTGCGCGACCGGGGCGGCGAGCTCGATGTGGCCCATCCGCTCGCGGCGAACCTTCGATACGGTGACTTCGACACCGCACTTCTCACACACGATGCCCTTGTACTTCATGCGCTTGTACTTGCCGCACAGGCATTCATAGTCCTTGATCGGACCAAAGATGCGCGCGCAGAACAGGCCGTCACGCTCGGGCTTGAACGTGCGATAGTTGATCGTTTCCGGCTTCTTGATCTCGCCGAACGACCACGAGCGGATGCGATCGGGCGATGCGATGCCGATCTGGATCTGGTCGAAGGTCTCCGGCTTCGCGAGCGGATTGGCGAAATTGGTCAGTTCGTTCATGATTTCGTCCCTCTAGGGGTAAGCTGTCCAGGCGGGAGCGGAGAGGACGGGCGACGGTTTGGTAAACCGTCGCCCGCACAGCCCTTTTTACTCCGCGGCCTCGGCCATGCCGTCGTCCTCGGCCTCTTCCATCGACTTGAGATCGACGTTGAGACCCAGCGAGCGCATTTCCTTGACCAGCACGTTGAAGCTCTCGGGGATGCCGGCCTCGAACGTGTCGTCGCCCTTGACGATCGCCTCGTAGACCTTGGTGCGGCCGACCACGTCGTCCGACTTCACCGTCAGCATCTCCTGCAGCGTGTAAGCGGCGCCGTAAGCCTGGAGCGCCCAGACCTCCATCTCGCCGAAACGCTGCCCGCCGAACTGCGCCTTGCCGCCCAGCGGCTGCTGGGTGACGAGGCTGTACGGCCCGATTGAACGCGCGTGGATCTTGTCGTCAACCAGGTGGTGGAGCTTGAGCATGTAGATGATGCCCACGGTCACCTTGCGGTCGAACTTGTCGCCGGTGCGCCCGTCGAACAGGTCCGACTGACCCGAGGGGTCGAGCCCCGCGAGCGCCAGCATGTCCGACACGTCCTTCTCGACCGCGCCGTCGAACACGGGCGTGCCCATCGGAACGCCGCCGCGCAGGTTCTGCGCCAGCTCGACGATCTCGTCGCCCGAGCGGGCCTGGATGTCGTCGAGATAATGCTCGCCGTAGACTTCCTCCAGCCGCGCCTTGACCGCGTCGGGCATCGCGCCCGCCGAAGCGTCAGGATTGGCCTCGCGCCACTCGTCGAGCTGCTGTGCGATCTGTTGACCCAGACCACGCGCCGCCCAGCCGAGGTGCGTCTCGAAGATCTGCCCGACGTTCATGCGCGACGGCACGCCCAGCGGGTTGAGCACGAGGTCGACCGGCGTTCCGTCGGCGAGGAACGGCATGTCCTCCGCCGGCAGGATGCGGCTGATGACGCCCTTGTTGCCGTGACGGCCGGCCATCTTGTCGCCTGGCTGCAGCTTGCGCTTCACCGCGACGAAGACCTTCACCATCTTGAGCACGCCCGGCGGCAGCTCGTCGCCGCGCTCCAGCTTCTCGCGGCGATCCTCGAACTTGTCGCGGATACGCTTGGCCGCCTCGTCGTACTGGCCCTTCACGGCTTCCAGGTTCGCCTGCACGGCATCGTCCTGCACCGCGAACTTCCACCACTCGTGGCGGTCGACCGAGTCGAGCAGGTCCATGTCGATGGTCGAGCCCTTCTTGACGCCCTTCGGCGCCGCGGTCGCGACCTGACCCAGCAGCATCTCGCGCAGACGGCTCCACGTCGCGCGATTGAGGATCGTGCGCTCGTCGTCCGAATCCTTCTTCAGGCGCTCGATCTCCTCGCGCTCGATCGCCATCGCGCGCTCGTCCTTGTCGATGCCGTGACGATTGAAGACGCGCACGTCGACGATCGTGCCGGCAACGCCCGGCGGCAGGCGCAGCGACGTGTCGCGCACGTCCGACGCCTTTTCACCGAAGATCGCGCGGAGCAGCTTCTCTTCCGGCGTCATCGGCGACTCGCCCTTGGGCGTGATCTTGCCGACCAAGATGTCGCCCGGCTCGACCTCGGCACCCACGTAGACGATGCCCGCCTCGTCGAGGTTGCGCAGTGCTTCCTCGCCGACGTTGGGGATGTCGCGCGTGATGTCCTCCGGCCCGAGCTTCGTGTCGCGGGCCATCACCTCGAACTCGTCGATGTGGATCGACGTGAACACGTCATCCTTCACGATCCGCTCGGAGATGAGGATCGAGTCCTCATAGTTGTACCCGTTCCACGGCATGAACGCGACCAGCGCGTTCCGGCCGAGCGCCAGCTCGCCGAACTCGGTCGAGGGACCATCGGCCAGCACGTCGCCCGCCTTCACCACGTCGCCCACCTTCACCAGCGGACGCTGGTTGATGCAGGTCGACTGGTTCGAGCGCTGGAACTTCATCAGCGTGTAGATGTCAACGCCGCTCTCGTTCGCATCGACCTCACCGGTCGCGCGAATGACGATGCGGGCCGCATCGACCTGATCGACGATGCCGGCGCGCTTGGCCGAGATTGCGGCGCCCGAGTCGCGCGCCACCGTCTCTTCCATGCCGGTGCCGACGAACGGTGCCTCGGCCTTGACCAGCGGCACCGCCTGGCGCTGCATGTTCGAGCCCATCAGCGCGCGGTTCGCGTCGTCGTTCTCCAGGAACGGAATGAGCGAGGCCGCGACCGACACGAGCTGCTTGGGCGACACGTCCATCAGCGTCACCGTCTCGGGCAGCGCCATCAGGAACTCGCCCGCCTGACGCGCGGACACCAGCTCCTCGGCGAACGAACCGTCCTCGTTGAGCTCGGCCGACGCCTGCGCGACGGTGTGCTTCTGCTCCTCCATCGCGGAGAGATAGACGACCTCGTTAGTCACCCGGCCATCGACGATCTTACGGTACGGCGTCTCGATGAAGCCGTACTTGTTGACGCGCGCGAAGGTCGACAGCGAGTTGATCAGACCGATGTTCGGGCCTTCCGGCGTCTCGATCGGGCAGATGCGGCCGTAGTGCGTGGGGTGAACGTCGCGAACCTCGAAGCCCGCGCGCTCACGCGTCAGACCGCCCGGCCCAAGCGCCGAGACGCGACGCTTGTGCGTCACTTCGGACAAGGGGTTGGTCTGGTCCATGAACTGCGACAGCTGCGACGAACCGAAGAACTCGCGCACCGCGGCGACCGCGGGCTTCGCGTTGATCAGGTCATTCGGCATCACGGTCGAGACGTCCACCGAGGACATGCGCTCCTTGACCGCGCGCTCCATGCGCAGCAGGCCGACGCGATACTGGTTCTCCAGCAGCTCGCCGACCGAACGCACTCGGCGGTTGCCGAGGTTGTCGATGTCGTCGATCTCGCCCTTGCCGTCCTTCAGGTCGACCAGCGTCTTGACGACCGCGAGAATATCCTCGGTGCGCAGCGTCGTCACCGTGTCCTCGGCGTAGAGGTCGAGGCGCATGTTGAGCTTCACGCGGCCGACTGCCGACAGATCGTAGCGGTCGGGGTCGAAGAACAGGCCGGCGAACAGCGACTCCGCGGTTTCCAGCGTCGGCGGCTCGCCGGGGCGCATCACGCGGTAGATGTCCGACAGCGCCTGCTCGCGCTCCTCGGCCTTGTCGGCCTTGAGCGTGTTGCGGATCCACGGACCCGTCGTGACATGGTCAATGTCGAGCAGTTCGACGCGGTCGAGCCCGGCCTTGTCGAGCTTTTCCATGCTGTCGGGACCGATTTCGTCACCGGCCTCGACGTAGATCTCGCCCGTCTGCTCGTTGATGAGGTCATAGGCCGAGTAGCGGCCGTAGATTTCCTCGGTCGGGATCAGCAGCGTCTCCAGACCGTCCTTCGCAGCCTTGTTGGCGGCGCGCGGGGTGATCTTGGTGCCGGCAGCGAAGATCACCTCGCCCGACTTCGCGTCGACGATGTCGAACGACGGCTTCACGCCGCGCCAGTTCTCGGCCGCGAACGGGATCTGCCAGCCGCCCTGACCGCGCACAAAGGTGACGCGGTTGTAGAACTGGTTGAGAATCTCTTCGGAATTGAGGCCGAGCGCGTAGAGCAGCGCCGTCACCGGCAGCTTGCGCTTGCGGTCGATGCGGACGTTGACGATGTCCTTGGCGTCGAACTCAAAATCGAGCCACGAACCGCGATACGGGATCACGCGCGCCGCGAACAGGAACTTGCCCGACGCGTGCGTCTTGCCGCGGTCATGGTCGAACAGGACGCCCGGCGAGCGGTGCATCTGGCTGACGATCACGCGCTCGGTGCCGTTGATGAAGAACGTGCCGTTCTCCGTCATCAGCGGCATGTCGCCCATGTAAACGTCCTGCTCCTTGATATCGAGCACCGAGCGGGTTTCCGTATCGGGATCCACCTCGAACACGATCAGGCGCAGCGTGACGCGCATCGGGGCGGCATAGGTGATGCCGCGCTGACGGCATTCCTCGACGTCGAACTTCGGCGGCTCGAGCTCGTAATTGACGAAATCGAGTTCGGCGGTGCCGGCGAAATCCCGGATCGGGAACACGCTGCGCAGCGTCTTTTCAAGACCCGAGACGTAGCCGATCGAGGGATCGGAGCGCAGGAACTGTTCGTAGCTCTCGCGCTGCACCTCGATCAGGTTCGGCATCTGCACCACTTCGTGGATGTTGCCGAAAACCTTGCGGATGCGGCGCTTGCGCGTCCCGCCGGTGGTGTCGCGCCGGCCGGTGCCCGCGTCGATCGCCTTGGTTGCCATGTGGACTATTGCCTCGTCAGCCGAAGAAAATCACGAAGCGCAAAGAACGGCAAAAGGCCGCACGTCTGATCCCGTGATGGGAGACGGCAGCCTCTAGCGTCCTGTTTCCCGCGCTCCTATCCGTACGAGGCACTGCGCGACGGCACCCCATGTCCCGGAACTGCGGAAGAGTGTCGGATATAGGCGCGCGTACCGGGATCGTCAATCACCGGCAGCCGCGCACAACGTTGCGCGCGGAAGAACGATCCCGGCGTGTCGCAGGCTCGGGTCGGCGCACGCGATGATAGTGCTGCTCCGCCGCCGCGCCTAAACGGTTGACCTCCACCGCGTTCCCATTAGCGCGTCGGGTCATGATCGTTTCGCGTTGTGTCCGCGCTCCACTGGCGCGTGTTCCCTTTGCCGTGCTGCTCCTGACCTGCGCACCCGCCGCGCTCGCGCAGACCAATGCGCCGGCGGCGACCCCGACACTGTCGTTGCCGCCGATCACCTTCTCGTTGCCGGCGGGTAATCCGACCCCGGCTGCCACGGCCGAGCCCACGCCAGCGCCGACGCCGCGCGCGAGCGAGACGCCACGTTCGGCGCCATCACCACGTGCGACGCCAACACCGCGCGCCACCCCCATTGCTCGCGAAACGCCGCTCGCGCGCGCGACCCCTACGCCGGCTGCATCGGCCAGCCCCGCGGCGACCGCCACGACGGCGACGGCGTCTGCCACGCCGACGCCGGTAGCTGCGCCGAGCGTGGCCGCCTCACCGACCTCGCCCGCGCCGGTTGCGCCAGCAGCCTCGATGGCGACGCGCGAGGATGATAACGGAGGCTTCAACTGGTTGTGGCTGGTCGGGGCGGCGCTGCTGGCGGGGGCGGGATGGTGGTGGTGGCAGCGGCGCAGCGCTGTCGCGCCGGTCGAGGCGATGGTCGAGCCGGCCGAGTCGCCGGCAGTCGCGCCCGAGGCTCTACCCGCCGAGGCCGCAGCGGCAGCGATCGCCACACCGGCGCCGCGTATGCTGTCACGACGTCCGGCGGTGGCGGCGCCGGAGCCGGTCGCCGTGGCGCAGCCGCGCGCGTGGATCGAACTGGAACTGCGCGCGCGGCGTGCCGGCGTCAATCTCGTCACCGCTACCGCCGATGTCGAAGTGCTGGTGCGTAATCGCGGCGACGCGGAGGCGCGCAGCGTCCGTCTCGACGTGCGGCTCACCAGTGCGCGCGGCGACCAGGATGCGGAACTCGGGCAGATTTTCGCGGAGGTCGCGGCGCGCGGGGCCGTGCCGCCGTTCACGCTTGCACCCGGTGTGGAGCGAAGCGTTCGCGCGCTGGTGACGCTGCCGCGCGGCGACATCAACGTCCTGACCGCGGCCGAGCGGCCGATGTTCGTGCCGGTGGTGACACTCAATGCCCGCTATGCGCGCGGTGTTGAAGGCGCAGGGGAAGGGCAGACGGCGCAGGCGTTTGCGCTCGGGATCGAGCGCCCGGGCGCGATCAAGCTGGCGCCATTCTGGCTGGACGGACCCGCGCGGATGTTCGAGACGGTCGCGGCACGACCGCATGCGCTGGCGATCTCGAGCTGACGGACTCGTGAGGGCGTAGCGCCCGCGTCAGCGTTCCTGCGGGCTGCTGATATCCAAAAGACCCGCTGAAAAAACGCCGTTTCAGAAGAACGCGCGCGCGGCCTCGATGATCGCGGCCCATAGCATCAGCGACGTCACCACCATGGCGAGCAGTGACCAGGCCCGCCGGGCCTCGACGTGGTTCGACGCGTGATACAGCATCCGACCTCTCCCAATTTTGTGTCACGATAATGCATGTCGTAACATCGAAAAAGCCATAAACTTTGATCAACGCGATCGTCGCATTCGCTGAGTGGAAGGTCGATTACCCCTTGGGGTGAGCAGGCGTCTGCCGAGGCGGCCGTGCAGTTGCGCAACGAAAAGGGCGGCGCCGCCGAAGCGAAGCCGCCCTTTTCTGATTCTGGCCGTCGCGGGAACAGGTCACGCGACAGCCGGCCTCGCGGGGTATCGACCTGCTGGCCGATACCCGCTGCGGCTTACTTGAGCTCGACGGTCGCGCCAGCTTCTTCCAGCTGCTTCTTGACCTTCTCGGCCTCGTCCTTCGACACGCCTTCCTTGACGGCCTTCGGCGCGCCCTCGACGAGTGCCTTCGCCTCAGTAAGGCCGAGACCGGTGATCGCGCGGACTTCCTTGATGACGTTGATCTTCTTGCCACCGTCGCCGGTCAGGATCACGTCGAACTCGGTCTTCTCTTCAGCGGCGGGCGCACCAGCGCCACCGCCGGCTGCCGGCGCTGCTGCAACCGCTGCTGCGGCCGAGACGCCCCACTTCTCTTCGAGCATCTTCGAGAGTTCAGCGGCCTCGAGGACGGTCAGTTCGCTCAGCTGGTCAACCAGCGCGTTCAGGTCTGCCATGTTACTTTTCCCAGTTTATCGGGGACCCAGGGTCCCGTTCGTCAACAAAATGAACTCGCCCGAAAACTCAGGCGGCTTCCTTCTCGGCATAGGCCGACAGGACGCGCGCGATCTGAGCCGCGGGTGCCTGCGCGATCGTCGCCAGCTTCGTGGCGGGTGCCACGACGAGGCCGATGATCTTGGCGCGCAGCTCGTCGAGCGAGGGCAGCGTCGCCAGTGCCTGTACGCCGGCCAGGTCGAGCGCGGTTGCGCCCATTGCGCCGCCGACGATCTCGAACTTGTCGGTCGTCTTGGCGAAATCGACCGCGACCTTCGCCGCCGCGACCGGATCGATCGAGGTGGCCAAGCCGACCGGGCCGGTCAGCATGTCGCCGATCGAGCCATAGTCGGTGCCGTCGAGCGCGATCCTGGCAAGCTTGTTCTTCGAGACCTTGTATACCGCGCCGGCATCCCGCATCCGGTTGCGCAAGTCGGTTGACTGCGCGACCGTCATGCCGAGGTTGCGGGTGACAACCACCACGCCGACCTCGGAGAAGGTGCTGTTCAGCTCGGCAACGGCTGCGCTTTTCTGCGCACGATCCATGCCATTCTCCACGTTCATGAGCGTACCGCCGAAGCCGCACGCCCGGTTGCTTGTCCCGCCCGCGCCGAACGGCGCAAACGGTGTGTCCGACGATGGGGAAGGGGATGCCCGCTGGGAGCGGCATCACGGGCGGCGCGTGGGCCGATCCGGATGCGTTCAAATCCTGTTTCCCCGTCTCGGCGGGAGATTAAGCCGCGGCAGATCCGCGGCACCCACTGTCTTGGACGGATGAGCCGGACAGGGCGAGCCCACGCCGGTTCGAGCGCGCCTTTAGCAGAAATCGTCCCGCGCACAAGAGGCTTGCCGCATGTCGCGCAACTGCAACACGCCCGTCACCGATCCATCACCGAACTGCCACCGCCCTGTCGCGCGAAGCCGCCAAAGCGGCCGGGTAGCGCCGTGGGAGTGGCGCGATCCGGGGGAATGCACATGACCGAGCTCAGCCTCACCGCCATCGGCTACGACGATGGCGATATCGATACCAACGCCAGCCGCAACCCGCACCTGAACGAGATCGTCCACCAGCGCTACTCGCGGCGCCAGACGCTGCTCGGCGGCCTGTCGGCGATGACCACCGCGGCGTTCGGCTCGGTGCTGCTGTCGGCGTGCGGCGGCGACGAGCTCGACGATCCGGGCGTGGTGGTGAGCGCGGGCGGGTCGATCACCACCTCGGCGGGCAAGACGGTGACGCTGAACGGCACCGCGGGCAATAACGCGACCTCGTCGGGCTTCACGCAGGTCAGCGGGCCGGCGGTGACGCTCAGCACCGCGGGCGGCGTCACGACCTTTGTCGCGCCGGCCGTGTCGGCCGCCACCACGCTGGTGTTCCGCTTCTCGGCGACCGGCAAGAACGGCCAGACGAGCAGCAGCGACACGACCGTCACCGTCAACCCGGCGTCCCTCGCCTTTACCGCGGTGTCGAAGAACCTGAACGACGTGGTGACGGTGCCCGAGGGTTATTCGGTCGCGGTCCTCTACCGCCTGGGTGATCCGATTGCGTCCGGCGTCGGCGTCTTCGCCAATGACGGGCAGGACACCAATTTCGCACAGCGCGCGGGCGACCACCATGACGGAATGAGCTTCTTCGGGCTGGGCGCCACCGCCAGCACGCCCGATGCCGCCAACAACACGCGCGGCATGCTGGTGCTCAATCACGAGAACATCACGCAAGCCTATCTCCATCCCGCCGGCCCGACGACGGTCGGCGGCCGCCGCCCCGAGGCGGAAGCGATCAAGGAGATCGAGGCGCACGGCGTGTCCGCGATCGAGGTGACGCGCGCGAGCGGTGGCGCGTGGAGCTACGTCCAGGCGTCCGCGCTCAACCGCCGCGTGACGCCCAACACGCCGACCGTCATCAACGGGCCGGTGCGCGGCAACGCGCAGCTGCGCACGCTCTACTCGGCGGACGCGACCGCGGGACGCGGCACGATCAACAATTGCGCCAACGGCCAGATGCCGTGGAACACCTACCTGACCAACGAGGAGAATTGGGCGGGTTACTTCCGCCGTACCGCGGGCGATGCGGCCGTCCGCACCGCCGCGGGACTCGCCAAGCAGAACGTCTCGCTCGCGCGCTACGGCGTGCGCGAGGGGGCGACCGGCAATTACGGCTGGTCGACCGTGCAACCCGCGACCGCGGGCGACACGCGCTTCGCCAAGTGGAACGCGACCGCGACGGCGGGCCTGGCGGCGGACGGCAGCGCCGATTTCCGCAATGAGCCGTTCCAATACGGCTGGGTGGTCGAGATCGACCCGTTCAACCCCGCCGCGCCCCCGCGCAAGCGCACCGCGCTCGGCCGCATGAACCACGAAGGCTGCTGGCCGGGCCGCACGGTCGCGGGCACGCGTCCAGCCTTCTACATGGGTGACGACGCGCAGAACGAATATATCTACAAGTTCGTGTCCAACACCGCCTGGGCCGAGGCGGACGCGAGCAACGCCGACCGGCTGGCGATCGGCGACAAGTATCTCGACACCGGCACGCTCTACGTCGCGCGCTTCAACGCGGATGGCTCGGGCCAGTGGCTGCCGCTCGTGTTCGGGCAGAACGGGCTGACCGCGGCGAACACCACCTATCCGTTCGCCGACCAGGCCGACGTGCTGATCAACACCCGCCTCGCCGCCGACGTGCTGGGCGCGACCAAGATGGACCGGCCCGAGTGGACCGCGGTCAACCCGGTCAACGGCGAGATGTATTGCACGCTGACCAACAACTCGTCGCGCACGCCCGTGACCACCGACGCGCCCAACCCACGCGCCTATACCGACCCCAAGCTGCCGCAGGGCGACACCGTCAACGCCGATCCGCCCACCTCGTCGCAGGCAACGCGCGGCAACGCCAACGGCCACGTCATCCGCGTGCGCGAGAACGGCGACACGACGGAGGCGACCGCCTTCACCTGGGACGTCTACGCCTTCGGCTCGGGCGCGGACCTCGACCGCACCAACATCAACCTGTCGGGGCTCGACGCGTCGAACGACTTCTCGTCGCCCGACGGCCTGTGGTTCGGGCGCAACACCAACGTGACCGGCCAGGTCGCGCCGGTGCTGTGGATCCAGACCGACGACGGCGCCTATACCGACGTCACCAACTGCATGATGCTCGCCGCGCTGCCCGGTCGGGTCGGCGATGGCGGCACGCGCACGGTCAACAACACGCTGACGACCGCCGCGGGCGTGACCACCACCAGCATGACGACGACGCGGATCGGTGCCGCGCCGGGCGCGAACCTCAAGCGCTTTCTAGTCGGGCCCAAGGAGTGCGAGATTACGGGCATAACCTCGACGCCCGACGGACGCTCGCTGTTCGTCAACATCCAGCACCCTGGCGAGAACGGCAGCGCGAGCAACATCACGTCGAGCTGGCCCGCGTCGCAATCGGGCCAAGCGGGCACCAGCCGTCCGCGCTCGGCGACGATCGTCATCACCAAGAACGACGGCGGGATCGTCGGTATCTGATCGCGTTATGGGAGGGCGTCTTTGCAGCGTCCTCCCACCCTTGTTTGTGGCAAATCCATGACGAGAACGGCCGGGTCGGTCGTGCTCTGGACTCGGCCGTTCATGTGGCGTACAACATCGCCACGGACCGGGAGACCCCGGACAGGTGGCTCCGGCTCCGTTTTGGAGAGGACGCCACATGACTACCATCAAGCAAGTCGGACATACGGGTGGCATCGCCGCTGCCGCACTCGGCCTGTCCGCCGCCGCCATCATCTTCGCGCAGGCAACCGCCTCCGCGATGGTGTCGCTGGGTGAATTGCTGATCCGATGAAGCAGGCCGGCCGGGGTACGCGTCGCCGCGTCCACCCGGCCCACCTCAGTTCTGCTCGATCCACCAGCGCTGCTGCCAGCCACGCCGTTCGCTGATCGCGGTACCGTTCGGGTCGCGCGCGGGTGCGTAGCGGAAGCGCGCCTCGATCAGGCGGCAGGTGGTGGCGTCTAGGGCCGCGTTCCCGCTCGATCGTGCCACGAAGCAGCCGTGCACGCTACCATCCGCGTCTACGACGAAACTGGCCGTTACGCTGCCGCTGATGCCTGCCTTTCGCTCTTCCTTCGGATAGTCGCGCGGGCTGATCGCGCCCGACACGAGCCGCGCCCGCGTACCGCCGCCGCCACCGCTACCGTTTCCGCGCGACCCCCTACCTGAGCCCGTGCCGGTCGAACCGGCTCCCGTACCGGCGCCGAGCGCCGCGGTTCCGCCAGCGAGCGCCGCGCCGTCGTCGGCGATCAGCGGAGCGACCGTGACGGGCAGCGGCGGCGCGATGACCGGCAGCGGTGCGACCACGGCGCTGCGCGTCGCGGTCACACCCGCCCGCCCGCTGGCGGCCGCCGGACGTGGGTCGCGCTGCTTGGGCGGGGACGGGAGCGGTGCTGGCGAGGGTGGCACGACGTCAAACGTGGTCAGCGACGCGCTCGGCACGGGAAGCGCGCACGGAGGGCGCGCGTGCAGCACCAGCAACAGGATCGCGGCATGAAGCGCGATCACGCCGCCGGCACTGATCGCTCGTTCACGCCCGCTCGCCGCCATGACGCTCCATAACGCAGGCGGACGCCGGAACGTAGCCGGCCGCGTGCCGTTGGCGCTCGCATCTCCACGTTTGCCGAACCCGAGGATTTCCCATGCCGCTCCCCGCCGACCCCGTCTGGCTGATCACCGGCTGCTCCACCGGCTTCGGGCGCGCGCTGGCCAAACGCGTGCTCGCGCGCGGCTGGCGCGTCATAGCCACGGCACGCGGCAAGGATCGGATCGCTGACCTGATCGCGCTCGCACCCGAGCGTGCGCTCGCGATCGATCTCGACGTGACCGACGCGGCGCAGGTGCGCGCGGCCGTGGCCTCCGCGACCGAACGGTTCGCGCGCGTCGACGTGCTCGTCAACAATGCGGGCTACGGTTACCAGTCGAGCGTCGAGGAGGGCGATGAGGCAGAGATCCGCGCGCAGTTCGACGCCAACGTGTTCGGCCTGTTCGCGATGACGCGCGCGATGCTGCCGGGCATGCGCGCGCGGCGCAGCGGCGCGATCGTCAACGTCACCTCGGTGGCGGGGCTCGTCGGCTTCCCGGCATCCGGCTATTATGCCGCGTCGAAGCATGCGGTGGAGGGTTTTTCCGACGCGCTCGCCGCCGAAGTCGCGCCGCTCGGCATCTCGGTCACCTGCATCGAGCCGGGGCCGTTCCGCACCGACTGGGCGGGGCGCTCGCTCAAGCAGACCGCGAGCCGGATCGCCGATTACGGCGACACGGCTGCCGCACGGATGGCGCAGACCAGCGGTTATTCGGGGCAGCAGCCCGGTGACCCGGTCCGCGCCGCCGAGGCGATGATCGACGCGGTCGCGCGCGACCACCCGCCGCGCCACTTCGTGCTCGGCAAGTTCGGCATCGACGCGGTCACCGGTCGGCTGCGCGCGCGGCTGGACGAGATCGAGGCGCAGCGCGCGGCGAGCCTCGCGACCGACTTCCCCGCAGGCGAGGGCTGAGCCCTAACGATCGGTCCGCGTCGCCCCGGCGGCGCGAACCGCCTCGATCGACGGCCACCCGTTGACCGCCATAAGCAGGTCTGCTTCCGCCAGGATCGACCGCAGCACGTGCGCGCAACCGTCCGCACCGCCCAGCGCGAGGCCATAGCTGTACGGCCGCCCGACACCGACCAGATCGGCGCCGAGCGCGACCGCCTTGATCACGTCGGTGCCCGAACGGATGCCGCTGTCGAACAGCACGGGTACGCGCCCTGCCACCGCCTCCGCGACCGGCGCGAGCATGTCGATCGCCGCGATCCCGCCGTTCGCCTGCCGCCCGCCGTGATTCGACACGTAGATGCCCTCCGCGCCCATATCGATCGCGCGGCGCGCGTCGTCGGGGTGGCAGATGCCCTTCAGCACGATCGGCAGCGCGGTGAGCGACTTCAGCCACGCCATGTCGTCCCACGTCAGCACCTTGCCGAAGGTCGCACCCCAAGTCCCGATCGCGGTGCGCAGGTCCTCCTCAGGCGGTTTGGCGAGCAGGCGGCGGAAGGCGGGATCGCTGAAGTAATTCTGCAGCACATGGCCGCGCAGTTGCGGGAAGTTCGACACGTTCAGGTCGCGCGGGCGCCAGCCGGTCACCCAGGTATCGAGCGTGACGACGATCGCCTTGTACCCCGCGGCCTCCGCGCGTGAGACGAGGCTGGCGGCCACGTCCTTGTCGCGCGGGGTGTAGAGCTGGAACATCGCCGGCGTCTGGCCGCACGCGGCGTTGACGTCCTCCAGCGTGTCGTTCGACAGCGTGGAGGCGGTCAGCGGCACGCCGGTCGCCGCACTCGCGTGGCCCGCGGCGAGGTCGCCGTGCCCGTCCTGCGTGCAGATGCCGGTCACCCCGATCGGCGCCATGAACACGGGCGAGGCGAGCCGCATCCCGAACGCCTCCACCGACAGGTCGCGCTGCGTGCAGTCGACCATCATGCGCGGCACCATGCCCCAGTGGCGGAACGCGCGCGCATTCTCGTCCTGCGTCCACTCGTCGCCGCAGCCGCCCTGCACGTAGTTGAGGACGGACGGCGGCATCGCCGCCTCCGCGCGCGCCTTCAGCGTCGCATAATCGACCGGCCAGGTCGGCTGCACGCCCGACAGGCCGGCATAGTAGATCGCGTTCTGGAAATCGCCGAAATGCGCCATGCGCGCCTCTCCCATCATGTCGGGCGAGCATGACGGGCGCGGGATGGCTTGTCGAGGCGCCAGGGCAGGGCGCCGATCGGGCGAGCAGGAGGCAGGCATTGGCGCCCGCCTCCCGCCCGATTGCGTCAGAAGGTGAAACGCCCGCCGAGCGACAGGACGACCGCGTGCGCGTCCTCCAGGCGGCCGTTGGTCACGATCGGCGTCTGCGCCGCGGTGCCGGCATAAGCGGCGGTGACGCGGTCGATCGTCTCGTCCTTGAAGTCGACGTAATTGGCCGCGGCGTCGATGCCGAAGCGGGGGGATAGCTGGAAGGACAGGCCGCCGCCGTAGTTCCAGCGGTTCGCGTCGGGCACCCGCGGGTCGCGCTCGCCGTCGCGCGTCGGCGTGATCGCACGCTGGACGCCCGCGCGCAGCGTCAGCTTGGGCGACACGGCATAGTCGAGGCCACCGGCGTAGCTCCAGCTGTTGCGGTAGTTCTCGGGGATGGCGGTGTTGAGCGGAGCGCCCAGCCGAATCGCGTCGAACTTGTTCCAGGTGTAGCGCACCACCTGCGCGTTGAGCGTCAGCGCCGATCCGGCACGCTGGCGCAGGCCCAGGATGATCTGCGCCGGCGTGTAGAAGCGCGCCTTGACCCCCGAGAGATCGGCATTCGCGCCCGCGAGCGGCCCGACCAGCCCGCTGATCGTCAGGTTGCCCTTCAACGTATGCTTGATCGCCGACTTGTAGCTGAAGCCGACCGTGGTGTGCTCGTTATGCATCTGGAACCCGGCGCTCCAGCCGAGGTCCCAGCCATCGCCTTCCAGCTTCTGGCTGCCGTCGGGCAGCGAGGCGAGCACGTTGGGCAGCGCGTTGCTGAGGCTCGCGTCGGTATATTCGACGTTGGCCGCGCCGCCGATGCGCAGCCAGTCGGTCACCGCGACCGCGATGCCGGGCTGGATGTCGATCGTCAGCAGGTGGGTGCGGTCGGCGCCGTAACGTGCCCAGCTCTCCGTCTCGTAATTGGTGGTGAAGCTGTACGGCGAGGTGACCGCGAGGCCGAGCGCGACGCGGTCGTTCAGCGGCAAGGCGAACGCACCCGAGGGTAGTACGCCGTTGTTGATCGGATCGCGCGACACCGCGTTGCCGCCGACGGGCGCGAACGGCTGGCCGGGACGGCGGATCACGGTGCCGTTGTCGACCACCTTGCCCTTGGGCAGGATCGCCGCCGCGCTGACCGCTGCCTCCGCGTCCGTGCTGCCGGCGATCGCCGCCGGGTTCCACCACAAGGAGGCGGCGTCGGTATCGGCGACCTCACCGGAGAAAGCACGCCCGGCGCCGCGCGCCGACTGCTCCTGAAGATAGAAGGCCTGCGCGTGCGCGGCACTTGCGAAGCCGGCGGACAGGGCGAGCGCCGTTACGGCGGCGGAAACACGATAACGCGAGAACATGCGCGCTGACACTCCAAGGATGTGCGGCGCGACCGCGTCGCTGCCGGGGCGCGTCGGCTAGCGAAGAAAGGTCAGTGTTACAAACCCTTTCCGCGTGCGAGCGTGGCGCTTGAGGTCTGTCGTCGTACGATCGTCGGCGCATTGTGGCGCGCGGACCACAGGGGGGGGCTTTCGATGTGTATTGTCGTCACCCCTGACTTGATCCGGGGTCCCGCTTCTTCGCGTGCGCGGAAAGCTAGCGGGATCCCGGCTCAAGGCCGGGGTGACGGGGAGTGGAGGAAGGCCGCGTGAGGGGTGAGCCGCCGCTGCTATAGTCAGTCCGAGCGCCGTGCCGGCATACACACCTACGAAAAAGGGGCCGGAAGCATGTGCCTCCGACCCCTCGGTCCGTTCAGCGATGCCACCGGCGCTTACGCGCCCGCGATCTCCGCCACGTCGACCTTGATCCCCGGACCCATCGACGAGCTCACGGCGACCTTCTTGACGTACTTGCCCTTTGCGCCCGACGGCTTCGCGCGCACGACCGCCTCGACCAGCGCGTCGAAGTTGCGGCGCAGGTCTTCCTGCGCGAACGACGCCTTGCCGATACCCGAGTGGATGATGCCGGCCTTTTCGACGCGGTACTCGACCTGACCGCCCTTGGCTGCCTTGACGGCTTCCGCGACGTTCATGGTGACGGTGCCCAGCTTCGGGTTCGGCATCAGACCCTTGGGACCCAGCACCTTACCCAGGCGACCGACGATGCCCATCATGTCGGGAGTCGCGATGCAGCGATCGAACTCGATCTTGCCGCCCTGGATCTCTTCCATCAGGTCCTCGGCACCGACGACATCCGCACCAGCGGCGCGTGCCTCGTCGGCCTTGGGACCGCGCGCGAACACGCCGACGCGCACCGTCTTGCCGGTGCCGGCGGGCAGGGTCACGACGCCGCGAACCATCTGATCGGCGTGACGCGGGTCGACGCCGAGGTTCAGCGCGACCTCGATCGTCTCGTCAAACTTCGAGGTGGCGTTGGTCTTCGCCAGACCGATCGCCTCATCAACGCCGTGCAGCTTCTCCGCGTCGATCGTCCAGGTCTTCTGCTTCTTGGTCAGCTTGCTCACGTGCTCAGCCCTCCACCACTTCGAGGCCCATCGCGCGGGCCGAGCCTTCGATGATCTTCGTCGCCGCCTCGATGTCGTTGGCGTTCAGATCCTTCATCTTGGTCTGCGCGACCTCGACCAGCGCCGAGCGCTTGATCTTTCCGGCCGACACCTTGCCCGGCTCCTTCGAGCCCGACTTGAGGTTCGCCGCCTTCTTGATCAGGAAGGTCGCTGGCGGCGTCTTCGTGACGAACGAGAACGAGCGGTCGGCGTAGACGGTGATGACGGTGGGGAGGGGCGAGCCCTTCTCCATGTCGCCGGTCTGCGCGTTGAACGCCTTGCAGAATTCCATGATATTAACGCCGCGCTGACCCAGCGCCGGACCGATCGGCGGCGACGGGTTCGCGGAGCCCGCGGGCACCTGCAGCTTGATATAACCTGTGATCTTTTTCGCCATGTCACTCTCTTCAGTTTAGCGGTGCTAGCGGCGCCTGAAAGGTGCCTCCCGCGGCTTGTCACTGGCCGGCTGGGCCGACCGGGTGATTTCTTTTTGGCCTCCCAGATGTGGGAAGCCGACACGGGAGTAAATCCCGTGTCGTCAGTCCTCGGCGGCGCCGAGGCTGGCCGGCGCTGGTCGTCTCGCGATTAGCTGCGCTACTCGCGTGCGACCGACGCTTACTTGCTGCGCTCGACCTGATCGAACTCCAGCTCGACCGGCGTGGATCGACCAAAGATCGACACCGACACCTTGACGCGGCTGCGGTCGAAATCGAGTTCCTCGACCGTGCCGTTGAAGCTCGCGAACGGGCCTTCCAGCACCTTGACCGCGTCGCCGATCTCGTAGTCGACCTTGACCTTCTGCTTCGGCGCGGCGGCTGCTTCCTCCTTGGAGTTGAGCATGCGCGCGGCCTCTGCCTCGGAAATCGCCTGCGGCTTGCCCGACGAACCCAGGAAACCGGTCACCTTGGGCGTGTTGCGCACCAGGTGGTAGACGTCGTCGGTCATCGCCAGCTTGGCGAGCACGTAGCCCGGCATGAACTTGCGCTCCACCGCGATCTTCTTGCCGCGGCGCGCCTCGGTCACGGTCTCGGTCGGGACCTCGATCTGCTCGACGAGTTGCTCCAGGCCGAGGCGCTGCGCCTCCGCCATGATCGAATCGCGTACCTTGCCCTCGAAACCCGAGTAAGCGTGGATGATGTACCAGCGTGACATCGTGTTGTGTGTTCCGCCCTTTACTTGGCCAGGCTCAGCAGCGCTTTGACGATCGCGTTGAACACTGAATCGACCGCGAGGAAGAACAGCGCCAGCACCGTTGTCATGATGACGACCATCACGCCGGTCATCACCGTCTCGCGACCAGTCGGCCACACCACCTTCGCGGTTTCGGCGCGAACCTGGTTGATGAATTCGATCGGGGTCGTCTTCGCCACGCGTGTTGAACCTTCGATATCGCCCGGCATGAGCTTTCCACCGCTGCCTTGCTGGAAGGTAGCGGTGGAGGCCGTCCGTGCTGTCGGATGTGTGCGGGACTTAGCGAGAAGGCAGGGCAAACACAAGGGTGAGCATCATGGCGCGTCGCCCAAGAAAGCCTGTGGCGTGCGCAACCGGGTTTGCGTTGGCCATCGCCTGCGGCGCGGCGTATACCGGTTCCCGTGACCAGCGCGGCCCTTCATCGCTTCCCCATCGGCGTCGATCCTACCGACATCGACTTCATGGGCCACGTCAACAATGCCAGCTACCTGAAATGGGTGCAGGACGCGGTGATCGACCATTGGCGCGCGCTCGCGCCGGCCGAGGCGGTGGCGCAGCACCTGTGGGTCGCGCTGAAACACGAGATCACCTATCGCAAGCCGACCTTCCTCGGCGACGACGTGGTCGCGACCGTGCTGCTGGAAAAGGTGCAGGGCGCGCGCGCCTTCTACGAGACGGTGATCCGCCGCGGTGAGGACGTGCTCGCCGAAGTGAAGTCGAGCTGGTGCTGCCTCGACGCCGAAACGCTGCGCCCCGCGCGGCTGGCGCGCGAGATCGTCCAGCACTTCTTCCCCTCCGACACCAAGGGCTGAGCTGCGGGGATCGGGCACGTTCGCGCGCGACGAACGTTTCGGCCGCAGATCGATCACGATCCGCAGGAGCCCGCTTATGCACATCATCCGCTTGCCCGCCGGCGAACTCGCGCCGCGTGAGGCCGATTGCATCACGATCGAGCAACGTGACGACGGCCGGTTCGTCCTGAACGGGACCGCGCTGATGGCGTGCGGCGATACCGAGGAAGCGGAGTCGATCTCGATGATCGGCAGCGAACCCTATGCCAGCTACGACGATGCCGAGGCCGCCGGGCTCGCCTGGGCGTCCGATCACTGCGCGGGCGAGGTCTACGTCAGCTCGCTTGGCTGACCGGCGCGCATGAATGTCGTGAAGGATGGCAGGGGAGCTCGGACTCGAACCGAGGGCCTTCGGTTTTGGAGACCGACGCTCTAACCAACTGAGCTACACCCCTGTGCGGCTGCGGCTATTGTCGCAACCGGCGGGTTGCGTCAACCACCTTGTCGCGTGATCAGGCGGCGCGCGCGTTGCCCAGCACGCGGGCGATCAAGGCGCGTGTTTCCTCGACCGGCAGCGGTCGTCCGAAGTAATAACCTTGGATGTTGGTACAGCCGAGTTCGCGCACCAGCGCCAGTTCCGTCTCGGTTTCGACGCCTTCCGCCGTTGTCATCATCCCCAGGCTGCGCGCGAGCGCGACCACCGCGCGGATGATCGCGAGCGGTTCGGGCACGCCTTGCGCCGCGGACACCACAAAGCCGCGGTCGATCTTGATCGACGAGAAACGCGTGCGGCTGAGATAGCCGAGCGACGAATAGCCCGTGCCGAAATCATCGAGGCTCAGGCGGACGCCGAGGTCGAGCACCTGTTCGAGCACGCGGGTCGCGCCCGTCCCCTCGCGCATGAAGACGCCTTCGGTTACCTCCAGCTCCAGCCGCTGCGCGGGCAGACGGCTCTGCGCCAGGGCGGAGGCGATCACCGTAACAAAATTGGGATTGGTCAATTGCTCGGGCGAGACGTTGACCGCGACGCGCAGGTCACCGGGCCAGCGCGCCGCCTCCTCACACGCGGTTCGCGCGACCCACTCGCCGATCGGCGCGATCAGCCGCGTTTCCCCGGCGATTCCGACGAACTTGTTCGGTCCGATCGGCCCCAAGCGTGGATGGTTCCAGCGCAGCAGGGCCTCGAACCCGCGCAGGTTGCCGCTGCTCGCATCAACCACGGGCTGATAATGGAGCGCCAATTGCCCGCTCTCCAGCGCCTGGCGCAGCTCCAGCTCAAGCACGCGCCGCTCCTCCGCGTCGGCGTGGAGCTGCGGCTCGTAAGCGTGGAAGACGCCGCCGCCGCGGTCCTTGGATCGGTAAAGGGCGAGATCGGCCGAGCGGATCAGCGTCTCCGCGGTACGCCCGTCGCGCGGACTGGTCGCCACGCCGACCGAAGCGCCGATCAGCAGCGTGTGCTGGTCGACCTCGTAGGGGCGCGACAGGGTATCGATGATCGTGCGCGCCAGCCGCTCGACGCGCTGCGGGTCGGACGCGTCACGCACCACCACCGCGAATTCGTCGCCGCCCAACCGCCCGATCAGTTCGTTGTCGCTCATCAACTGGCTCAGCCGCTCCGATACGCGGCCGAGCAGCCGGTCGCCGATCGGGTGGCCGAGCGTGTCGTTGACCGCCTTGAAGCGATCCAGGTCGATCATCATGAACGCGCAGCGCGAGCGCCAGCGTTCCGCGTCGGTCAGAGCGCGTGACAAGGCTTCATTGACGTGCAGCCGGTTAGGCAGCCCGGTCAACGTGTCGAACCGCGCCATGCGGTTGATCTTGTCGGCGGAGGCCCGCTGCTCCGTCACGTCGGAGGCGACGCCGCGAAAACCGATGAACGCGCCGTTCGCGTCGAAGCGCGGGCGTGCCGCGATTTCCCACCAGCGCTCCTCGCCGCCCAGTATGATGGGCAAGGCGAGATCACGAAAACTCTCGCGCTGCTTGAGCTTCTCGGCGAGCTGGCGCAGTCCCGCGGAGAAATTGCCCGCTTCCCACGTCGGTCCGGCCAGGACCTGGAGGAACGGCAGCCCGGTCATCGCCGCCGCGTCGAGGCGGCAGGCATCGGCGAACCGCTCGCTCGCACGGACGATCCGGCGCGCGGCGTCAATCTCCCACAGCCAGTCGGCGCCGGTCTCACCGAACTCACGCAGCAACAGGCTGACGGTTTCGTCGCGCTCGTCGAGCGCCGCGTCGGTGAGGTGACGCGCAACCAGCGCGCGCGCGAGCACGAACGTCAGCCAGCAGAGCAGCCCGCCCAGAATCGATGCGGAGAACGCGGCGACATGGACCTGCGCGGCGACAAGCGCGGCGACGATCGCCGCCACGACCACCACGACGAAGACGAGGGCCGCCAGCAGCACGGGCGCGAGCGTCAATGCCGTCGCCAGCAACAGCGCCGACAGCGTGATCCACAGCCCCGGCGAGGGCGGGGGCATGTGCTCGACCGCGAAAAGAACGAGCGGTGCGGACCAGGCGAGCGCCAAGCCGAGGCTGTCCCACGTCGCATTCAGGATTTGGCGGCGAGTCGCTCCGACGCTCGACGGATCCACGACGCGCAGCCTGCGGATGGTCGCGGTCACTGCCGCCACGACGACCGCGCCAGTCCAGAGGTCGATCTGCCAGCGTCCCGCGGTCGAGACGAGCGACGGTAACGCGAGTGCCACCGCGATGAGCTGCGCCGCCAGAAGGAGCAAGGCACGCTGCCGCACCACGATGAGCTGCGCGGCGCGGATCTGCGCCCATGTCTGATGATCGCCGTCGTCCCTGGTCCCGAGCAGGGCGCCGAGCGAAATCGACGGCAGAGGGGAGGGCAGGCGGGGCGTCACCCCGTCGGGTTACGCGGTTCGGGTTGATTAAAGGTTTAGGGGCCGCGCCTTTGTCACGCCGCGTCCCCTTCGGCTCGGGTCAGGCGGCGATGTCGTAGGGCTTGATCTCGCCGGCGAGATACAGGTTGCGCGCCTTGGCACGGCTGAGCTTGCCCGAGCTGGTACGCGGCAGCGTACGCGGCGGGATCAGCTCGACGACGCAGTTCATGCCGGTCACCGAACGCACGCGGTCGCGGATCTCGTCGCGGAGCCGCGTCCGCTCGCTGTCGTCCGAGCTGCGGCATTGCACCAGCACCGCGGGCGTTTCCTCGCCACCCGGCGTGGTGATCGCAAAGGCGGCGATGTCGCCGGCCTTGAACCCGGGCAGCTGTTCCACCGCCCATTCAATGTCTTGCGGCCAATGGTTGCGACCATTGATGATGATCATGTCCTTGGCGCGGCCGACGATGTAGATGTAGCCGTCCGACATGTACGCCATGTCGCCGGTGTCGAGCCAACCGTCCACCAGGCAGGCATCGGTCGCCGGCTGATCGCGGAAATAGCCGACCATCACCGATGGGCCGCGGCACCACAATTTGCCGATCGCGCCATCGGGCAGCGGTGTTCCGTCCTCCTCGCGGACCGCGACCTCCATGTCGCGCACCGGCTTGCCGCAATTGACGATCGCGCGGTAGCGTTGCGGCCGGTCCTCGCCGTGGCTCATGCCCGACAGCTCGGTTTCCTCGACCAGCTCGACGCGAATGCCCTCGCCCGGCGGCATCAGCGACACCGCCAGCGTCGCCTCGGCCAGACCGTAGCTCGGCAAAAAGGCACTAGCCTTGAACCCGGCGCTGGCGAACGCGTCGACGAACGCCTGCATCACGTCGGGGCGAATCATGTCGGCGCCGTTGCCCGCGACCCGCCAGCGCGACAGATCGAAGCGATCTGACGCCTTGGTCTGGCTCGAGATGCGGCGCGCGCAGATGTCGTAGCCGAACGTCGGCGAATAAGACAGCGTCGTACCCTCGTTGCGGCTGATCAGGTCGAGCCACGACAGCGGCCGACGCGCGAAATCCTCGGTCTTCAGGTAATCGGTCGACACCTGGTTGGCGATCGGCGACAGGAAACAGCCGACCAGTCCCATGTCGTGATACCACGGCAGCCACGACACGCAGCGATCGGTGTCGCCGATCTCCATCCCGTGCGCGTGCGCGGCCAGATTGCTCAGCAGCGCGCGGTGCGTGATCGCGACGCCGTGCGGGAACCGCGTCGAGCCGCTCGAATATTGCAGGTAGCAGATATCGTCCGCCTGCGCGGTCGGCAGTGCGACCGCGTCGGCGGGACGCGCGAGCAGCTCGCTCCAGTCGACGCCCACCACACCCTCGGCTTCCGCCGCCGCGCCCGCCATCTGGTCGAGCTCGCCCGGGTAGATCAGCATGCGTGGATCGCAGCTCGATAGCTGGTTGCGCAATTGGTCGATGTACGAGTCGCGGCCGCCGAACGAGGTCGGCAGCGGCAGCGGCACCGGCCACGCGCCCGCGAGCACCGCACCGAAGAACAATTGCGCGAACTCCGCGCTGGTCTCGGCGACCATCGCGACGCGGTCGCCCGGTACGATGCCGGCGGCGATCAACCGGTGGGCCGCCGCCTGCGCGTCGTCGCGCAATTGCGCATAAGGATAGACCCGCACCAAGCTGGCGCGCGCGTCGTGGAAGTTCAGCCCGCGCGTGCCTTGCGCCGCATAATCGAGCGCTTCGCCCAGCGTACCGAAATCGGAGAACCGGCGCGGCAACGCGTCAACGGTCGAAGTCGGCTGAAGCGGGGCGGAGTCACTGGTCATTCACGTCGGTCCTGTCGCGGCGCGGTGCGCACGTGCATGGATCATGGGCGGCATCAAACGGGCGGCAAAACCCGAACGTTCAAAATCCACCTGCACTGTGGCACAATCAAGGCGTGACCGGTTCATGGAAGCCACGATCGCCCAAGGGGGCAAGCTCCGGCCGCGCCGACGCGGGCGAGGGGCGAGCCCGCTCGACGGAGCGGCGCGAGCGGCGCGAGCGGCGCGCGCCGCCGCCGCTCGATGCCGGATCGCTCGAGGCACTGGCGCTCCGCTACGTCGAACGGTTCGCGACCACGCGCGGGAAACTGTCGGATTATCTCAACCGCAAGATCCGCGAGCGCGGCTGGACGGGCGAACCGGCCGACATCGCGGCGCTGGCGGAGCGGTTCGCCGAGCGCGGCTACGTCGATGATCGCGGCTATGCCGAGATGAAGACCAACGCGCTCGCCCGGCGCGGCTACGGCGAGCGGCGGATCGCCGCCGCGTTGCATGCCGCGCGCGTCAGCGACGCGGATGCGCAGAGTGCGGTCGAGCAGGTGCGCGACGGCGCGTTCGAGCAGGCGATGGCGTTTGCACGGCGCAAGCGGATCGGCCCGTTCGCCCGCGCGCCGGTCGACGACGATCAGCGTCGAAAGCATCTCGCGGCGATGCTGCGCGCGGGCCATGCTTTCGCGATGGCGGCGAAAATTGTACGCATGCAGGAGGTGTGCGACGGTAACGACGATTGACGTGCGCGTTAATTGGCCAAAAGATTGTGCGGCGCATGATGGTTGCTGCGCGTGCGAACGGGAGCTTGGATCAACGGTGCCGGAAGACGCGGCCTTGGCCGACGGCAGGGATGAGCACGCACGCGTTCTCGGCGAGGTGGTCGAGGCGGTGACGGTGTCCGGCACGTTGAAATGGTTCGATGCGACCCGCGGCTTCGGCTTCCTGATCGCCGATCGCGACGGCGTGGGCGACGTGTTGATCCATTTCTCCGTGTTGCAGGAACACGGACGCCGCACGCTGCCCGAGGGTACGCGGATGGAGGTGTCCGCGGTGCGTCGTGCGCGCGGTTACCAGGCGATCGCGGTTCACACGATCGACATCGCGGCCGCCGGCACGATCGTGCGTGACCGCGACCGCGACCGGATCGACCCCGATGCGATGGCGGAGGACGCGGGCGACTGGCAGGACGTGGCGGTCAAATGGTTCAATCGCCTGAAAGGCTACGGCTTCCTCGTCCGCCGCGACGCGCCGGGCGACATCTTCGTCCACATGGAGACGTTGCGGCGCGCGGGTGTGGCGGAGGTCGAACCCGAGCAGCCGCTGCGTGCGCGCATCGTTGACGGGCGCAAGGGTCCGCTCGCCGTCGCAGTTGCCGCGCCCGAGCGCGATTAGCCGGTTTACCCCAAGGGTAGGCGGCGGTAAGCGGGACGGCGATGGGCATCAATCTCAATCCGTTCACCTGGTGGAATGGCGCAACGATCGGCACCATGATCTACGGCCTGCGCGGCAAGCGGCAGGTCGGCGAGGATGGTCTGGGCAACACCTACTGGGAAGGCGGCACCACGCCGCAGGGCACCACGCGCCGCTGGGTGATCTACAAGGGTGCGAATGATACCAGCCGTGTGCCGCCCGACTGGTTCAGCTGGCTGCATCACCAGATCGCCGACGTGCCCGATCAGTCGCTGCCCGCCCCGCGTCAGTGGCAGAAGCCCGCGGTGCCTAACATGACCGGCACGGCGCTCGCTTATCGTCCGTCGGGTGCGCTGGAGAAGGGCGGCAACCGCGCCTCCGCGACCGGCGACTATGAGGCGTGGAGCCCGGACGCGTGAAGCGTGCGGCCGCGATCGGCGGCCTGGTGGTGCTCGCGGCTGGCGCAGGGGCGACCTGGTACGTCGTTGATCGTGCCGGATCGGGCGAGGCGATGCCGCAGCAGGCGCGGGTCAGCCGCGCGGTACCGGCCTCGGCGTCGCGCACGGCCGAGGAGAACGCCGGCGGTGCAACGAACGTGATCGAGGCCGATGCCGCCGCCCCGGTCGATGCGGGCACGACCCCGATGGCGCAGCGCGTCGCGGTGATCGGGCTGCTCAACAAACGCAATGGCGTCAGCCGCGACCTGACGCTCAGGCCTGGGCAGGCGGTACGCGTCGGTGACGTCGTGGTGCGGCTGTCGGCGTGCGAGCAGACCGCGCCATGGGAGCAGCAGACACTGACCGGTGCGTTCGTGCAATTGGACGTGCAGAACATTGACCGGCGGTGGCAGCGCGTCTTCTCGGGCTGGCTCTACAAGGAGCGTCCGCAGCTGAATGTCGTGCTGCACCCGATCTACGATGTCTGGACCAAGAGCTGCGCGATGAGCTTTCCGGGCACCGCCCCCGCTGCACCGGCCGCGTCACCGTCGCCCGCCAGGCGGTCGAGCGCGGCGAAATCGCCGTCCGCGGACACCTCGGACGACGAACCCGCCGATGAACCGATCGCGGCGGCCAGCAACGCCATATAGTCGCGCCGGCTGATCTCGGTCGCGCCGAGTGACGCAAGATGCCTCGTCATGAACTGGCAATCGAGCAGGGTGTAGCCGCCCACGCGCAGTCGCGCGACGAGCGTCGCGATCGCGACCTTCGACGCGTTGGCGACGCGACTGACCATGCTTTCACCGAAAAAGGCCCGGCCGATCGCCAGTCCGTAGAGGCCGCCAACCAGTCGGTCTTCCGCCCAGCACTCGACCGAGTGCGCGTGGCCCATGTCGTGCAGCCGCTGGAAGCATTGTTCGATCGAGCGGTTGATCCATGTCTCGGGGCGGTCGTCGGCACTCTGCGCGCACAGCCTCACGACCTCGCCGAACGCCTGGTCGGCGGTGACGCGGAAGCGGTCGGCGACCACCACCTTCCGCAGCGAGCGGGAGAGATGAAAGCGGTCGAGCGGCATGATCGCGCGGCGGCGCGGCTCGACCCAATAGACGGTCGCCGCATCGCGGCTGTCCGCCATCGGGAACACTCCGACCGAATAGGCGCCGAGCACCAATGCGGGGTCCAGCGGCTCGAACATCAAGCGAGACGTTTCTCGATCCTCTTCCATAAATCGGCAAAGGCGAGTGCCGCGGGCGAGCGCGGCGCGATCTCGCCCAGGCAGCGGCGGTTGGTGGCTGCGCTTTCCACCGCGCTCGCCATCGGGATAACTGGCCAATCGGGATGCCGCGCCAGCGCGTCGCCGTGCAGCGCGCGGCGGCGATCGACCATGACGTGGACCGGCAGCGTCGCGGTGCGTCCGCCCAGGTGCCGGTCGACCTCGCCCCAGGCGCGCTCCGACAGCGCGGAGGGCACGACGGGCACGACGATCAGGTCGGCCGCGCGCGCGACCTGATCGGCAGTTTCGGTCAAGCCCGGCGGACAATCGAGCACCACCCGGTCATGCTCGCCCAGGTCGCCGAGCAAGCGTGCGAGCCGCCGTTTCTTCGCCAGCACGCGGAACAGATGGTTGAGGTCGCGCAGCGACGCGTCCGCGGGCAGCAGGTCCAGCCGGTCGACCGCGGTGACGCGGATCAGTCGCGATGGCGGAACGTGGCGTGAAAAGACAGCGTGCGCGCGCTCGCCGCCGCCGTTCTCGCCCAGCATCCAACTCGACGCCGCCTGCGGATCAAGGTCCCACAACAAGGTGCGCCGCGACGAGAGAGTCGCGGCGCACCAGGCGAGGTTGACGGCAAGCGTCGACTTACCGACGCCGCCTTTAAGGCTGTAGATCGCGATCGTCGCCATCGATGCAAGAGGCTAAGCCCGGCACCGCGCGATGGCAAGCAATCGCCGAGACGCCGTCAGGCGTGGCAGGACAGGGCCGACTTGCCCGGCTGGGTCAACGTCACTTCGGTGGTGTCGCCCGTCATCGACCAGCCGCCGTCCGCAGTCAGCGGCTTGCCCGCTTCGGCGGTCTTCAGCGTCGTCGGCTGACCGTCCTTCTTGGTGCGGACCACCGCCTGCTTGTCGCCCTGGAAGAAGGTGACGTAAACCAGGCTGCCGTCCTTGCAGCGCATCGTCTTGTCCGCCTTGATCGCGGGCGGCAGCTCGACCGGCGCTGCCTTGGCGAGGTT
Source organism: uncultured Sphingomonas sp. (assembly GCF_936927845.1). Taxonomy (GTDB): domain Bacteria; phylum Pseudomonadota; class Alphaproteobacteria; order Sphingomonadales; family Sphingomonadaceae; genus Sphingomonas. The sequence continues at coordinate 61,743 of NZ_CAKZHV010000059.1, read as the reverse complement.
GGCGGCCATCGGATCGGGGTTGGAGTCGACCACTTCGGGGGTTGACTGCGAATTGCATGCCGCAAGCGCGAACAGCGAAGCGACGGCGGCGAGGGGGAGGAAGCGGGTTTTCATAGCGCGGCGGCGCTTCGCGCATGCGGCAAAATAGGTCAAGCTTCGTGCCGCGCCGCGACATAATAAGTCGCACGTTGCGGCTCGTGCGCACGCGATCGCTGCCCGGCGCGAGACGGTGCTTGGACCGCGGCAAGTCACGCTTGCTTGCAGGCGAGGTAACGCAGCACCTATGTGGTTGCGATGGAAACGACCCGCGACACGCTCGCCCTGATCGGCAACACTCCGCTCGTCCGCCTCGCCGGGCCGAGTGAGGCGACCGGCTGCGACATCTTCGGCAAGTGCGAGTTCACCAATCCCGGCGCCAGCGTCAAGGATCGCGCCGCGCTGTCGATCGTCGAGGATGCGGAAGAGCGCGGTCTGCTCGCGCCCGGCGGCACGATCGTTGAAGGAACGGCGGGCAACACCGGCATCGGGCTCGCGCTGGTCGCGAACGCCAAGGGCTACCGCACGATCATCGTCATGCCCGACACGCAGTCTAAGGAGAAGATGGACACGCTGCGTGCGCTCGGCGCCGAGCTGGTCACGGTCCCCGCCGCACCTTACTCATCACCCTGTCATTTCGTACATACTTCGCGTCGGATCGCCGAGGAGACGCCGGGCGCCGTCTGGGCCAACCAGTTCGACAACATCGCCAACCGCCGCGCGCACATCACCGGCACCGCGGAGGAAATCTGGGCGCAAATGGACGGGCGCGTCGATGGCTTCACCTGTGCGGCGGGCACCGGCGGCACGATCGCGGGCGTCGGTCTGGGGCTGAAGGCCAAGGACGAGCGCGTGTGCATCGCGCTCAGCGATCCGCATGGCGCCGCGCTGTACGAATATTACGCCCACGGCGAGCTGCGGTCGGAGGGTTCGTCAGTGGCGGAAGGGATCGGGCAGGGGCGGATCACCGCCAATCTGGAAGGCGCGCCGATCGACACGCAGTTCCGCATCTCGGATCAGGAGGGACTCGACTGGGTCGACCGGCTGCTGCGCGAGGAGGGGTTGTGCCTCGGGCTGTCGTCGGGGATCAACGTTGCAGGCGCAGTCCGGCTGGCGCGTCACCTGGGCCCGGGCAAGCGGATCGCCACGATCCTGTGCGACACCGGATTCCGTTATCTTTCCACGCTCTACGACCCGGCCTGGCTTGCGGCAAAGGGGTTGCGCCGCGCAGCGTGACACGGTTCGACACCTGCGCGATGATCCGTTATCATCGCGCGGTCGCATGAAGCAGCAATCCAATCCCCGTTACGTCGCGGAGCAGGCGCGGCAACGCGTCAAGGTCGGCATGATCGGGCTTGCCGCAGTGGTGCTGCTGATCGGGCTTGCCAGTGCGATATTCTCGACGGTCACGCGCGATCGTCCGGCCTCGCCTGCATCGGTGGCACGGGGTGAAATGGTGGCGCGTGCGGGCGCGGCCGGCGCATCGACGACCGCGGGGAACGAGCCGCTCGCCGAACTCGGCGTGGCGCCCAGTATCGCCAACAATGCGGCACCCGCCGACGACCGTTAGGTTAGGCGCGCCCGCCGGTGGGTAAACGCTGTCCGACCGCGTGAAATGGGTGTGATTTCTGACCTAAATAACCAGCAAACAACGTAAGTTAGCGGCCGTAATTCGGAACAAAAAAGGAACTGTAAAGAAGCTGTTGCACGACGATCACATTAAACCAATCGGTTACGCGATTTCCCCGGAATTCCCCGGAAATCCCTTCCGCTCCCAGAAGCTTTGCGCTACATCAGCTTCGACATTGGGGGCAGCACCAACGTTGTAAACAGGCAGGCTTGAGCGTGGGGCGACGATGGTCGTTCGATGGGCAGCGCGGTCTTGTACCCCGAGTGCGAGGTGGGCGTGGCCGAACGGGTGGACTATCAGGGAAAGGGGCTCGGTCTTGTCGATGACAAGGGCCGTGTTGCTATTCCCAACACCCTGCGCGCCGCCTTGGCGAAGAACAGCCCGCGCGACGATGGCAAGGACGGCGGCACCGTGATCATCGCCGCGCATCCGCACTACCGCTGCCTGATCGCCTATGATCCCGGTTTCGTGCCGATTCACAAGGCAAAGCTCGAGGCGCGCGAGGCCGCGGACGAGTTAAAGGAAGGTCGCACCGACTGGAACATCCTTGATCGCGCCGGCGCGGCCGAGCCGCTGCCGTTCGACGGCTCGGGCCGCTTCATCATGCCCGCGTTCGAACGCCGCTACGCGCGGATCGCCGGCGCGGCGGTGTTCCTGGGTTCGTTCAACTGGATCACGATCTGGTCGCCCGCGCTGCTGCTCGACACGTCGGACGTCGACCCGTTCATCCGCGAGTTCGTGGAATTCACCTGCGAGGAAAAGGGGATCGCGCTGTGAGCCAATCCCCGCATATCCCCGTACTGCTCGACGAGGTGATCGCCGCGCTCGCGCCCGCGCCCGGCGAGCGTCATGTCGACGCGACCTTTGGCGCCGGCGGTTACACGCGCGCGCTGCTCGCAGCGGGGGCGGAAGTGATCGCGTTTGACCGCGACCCCGACGCGATTGCGGCCGGCCGCGCGCTCGAGGCGGCGGAGCCGCGACTGACATTGGTCGCCGGCGACTTCTCGACGATGGAGCAGGCGCTGGCGGACCGCGGCAAGCTGCCAGTCGACGGCGTGACGATGGACATCGGTGTTTCCTCCATGCAGCTCGACCAGGCCGAGCGTGGCTTCTCGTTCCAGGCTGACGGTCCGCTCGACATGCGGATGAGCCAGGACGGGCCGAGCGCGGCCGATTTCCTCAACACCGCCGATGAGCAAGAGATCGCCGACGTGCTCTACCGTTACGGCGACGAGCCCAAATCGCGGCGTGTCGCGCGTTTCGTGGTCGCGGCGCGTCCGCTGACGACCACGGCGCAATTCGCGAGCGTCGTACGCCGCGCGCTGGGGCATCGCCCGCACGAGAAGAAGGATCCCGCGACGCGCGCGTTTCAGGCGGTGCGAATCCACGTCAACCGCGAGCTCGACGAACTGGCGGACGGGCTCGCCGCGGCCGAGCGCGTGCTGGCACCGGGCGGGCGCTTGGCGGTGGTCACCTTCCACAGTCTGGAGGATCGCATGGTGAAGCGTTTCCTGCGCGAGCGCGGCGGCGCCGCGCCTTCGGGATCGCGCCACCTGCCCGTGGCCGCGGCGGCAGCGCCGGCGGCGTTCGAGAATCTGTCCCGCGCGATCCGCGCGGGTGAGGCGGAGCTGGCGGCGAACCCGCGCGCGCGCTCCGCGACCCTTCGTGCCGCACGGCGTAGCGCGGCATCTGTTCCTGTGGAGGCGTAACGTGGTGGCATTGTACCGATTGAAAGGGCTCGGCTGGCTGTCGAGCTGCGCGCTGGTCGCGATCGGTTTCTATCTCGTCTCCTCGCAGGTCGCTGCCGAGCGAAAGCGGTTGCAGATGGTCGACGTCAAAATCGCGAGCGCCGAGCGCGACATACGCGCGCTCGAGACCGAGTTCGACGTTCGCTCCAACCTCGCGCAGCTCGAACGCTGGAACGGTAACACGCTGGCGTTGACCGTTCCCACGACCCAGCAGTTCGTGCGCGACGAGACCGCGCTCGCCGGGCTTTCGCCGCGCGACATGGTCCCGCTCCAGCCTGGGGGCGAGGGCGCGGTGCAGACCGCCTCGCTGATCGTGCCGTCCTCGCCGATGACCGTCGCGCCGCCTGCCACCACGCCCGCCGCGGCACCGGTGATCGTCAAGGCGGTCGTGACCAAGCCGGTGACGGCACCGCGCTACGACGCGGTTCGCGTCGCGCATGTCGTCGCAGCGACGCCGGCGCCGGCGGCGCGGCCCGCGTCGTTGCCTGCGCCCGCGGTCGCGACGGCGCGCGTGCTGATCCGCCAGGCGATCGCGCATGCGAGTGATCGTCCCCACGCCGACCGCAACGTCCGCTCGGTCGCGATGATCGACAATTCGCTGCTCAGCGCCGGCACGCTCGGCGATCTGGCAAGCGGCGCGCGCGCGGAACGGAGCCGCCTGCGGTGACCACGCTGGTCGCGCGTCCTATTCGCCAGACCCGGAACGTCGATCAGCGCCACGCCTTGGTTGCGACGCAGCACATGCGTCTGATGGTGCTGATGCTGCTGTTCGCGGCGGGTGTGTTGGCGATCATCGCGCGGCTCGCGCTGCTCGGAATATTGTCGGGCGGCGAGGAGGCCCTGTCCAACCGTCTGACCGCGCCGCGCGGCGACATCGTCGATCGCAACGGGCAACCGCTCGCACGCACGATCGACGCGTGGACGATAGCGGTGCACCCGCGCAAGTTGATCGGCGACCCGACCGAGATTGCGCAGCGGCTAGCCGACCTGATGCCCGATCGCGGCAATCAGGCATGGTTCTACCAGCAGATCACCAAGTCATCGAGCTTCGTCTACCTGAACCGTCGCGCCAGCCCCGCGCTGGTCGAGGCGGTGAATGCGATCGGTGAACCCGGCATCGTGTTCGAGCGCGAGACGCAGCGACTGTACCCGCAGAGCTCGCTCGCGGCGCACGTGCTGGGCTTCATCAGCAACGGCACCGGCATGAGCGGGATCGAGCGCGCGCTGAACGACCGGCTGACCAATCCGGCGACCGAAGCGAAGCCTGTGCAATTGTCGATCGACAGCCGCGCGCAGGCGGCGATGGAGAGCGAGCTCGGCCGCGCGATGACGACCTTCTCGGCGCGCGGCGGCGGCGGCATCGTGCTCGACGTCGCGACCGGCGAGGTGATCGCGATGGTGTCGCTGCCGACGTTCAACCCCAACCGCGTCGGCCGCGCGGGGCTCGACGAGTTGCGCAACGTGACGACGCAGAGCGTGTTCGAGCTCGGCTCCACCTTCAAGCCGATCACCATGGCGACCGCGATCGACAACGGCGTCGTCACTTCGATGCAGCGCCGCTTCGATGCGACCCACCCGCTGCAGGTCGGCCGGTTCACGATCCACGACGAGCGTGGCGATCCGAAGCGCTGGCTCAACATGGCGGAAACGCTGATCTATTCCTCGAATGTCGCGACCGCGCGCGTCGCGGACGAGGTCGGACCGGCGCGCATGCAGGCGATGTTCAAGAAGCTCGGCTTCGACACCCCGCCCGACATCGAATTGCGCGAGAAGGGCCGCCCGCTGCTGCCGAGCTACTGGGCACGCACCACGACGATGACAACCGCCTACGGCCACGGCATTGCGGTGACCCCGCTCCATCTCGCCAGCGCCTATGCGGCACTCGTCAACGGCGGTACGTGGCGGCCGGCGACGCTGTTGAAGGTCGCGCCGGGGCATCAGGTCGCGGGGCGCCGCGTGATCAGCGAACAGACCAGCGCGCGGATGCGACAGATGCTGCGCCTCGTCGTGCTGCGTGGCACCGGGCGCAAGGGTGACGCACCCGGCTACCGCGTCGGCGGCAAGACGGGTACCGCCGAGGCCGCGGTCGCGGGCGGCTACGACCGGTCGCGCAACGTCGCGACGTTCGCCGCCGCCTTCCCGATGGACGCGCCGCGCTACGTCGTCGTCGCGATGCTCGACTCGCCGCTCGGCACCAAGGACACCTACGGCTGGAAGACCGCGGCGTGGAACGCGGCGCCCGTTGTCGGACGCACGATCGCGCGGATCGGCGCGATGCTGGGCGTGACGCCCGACGATCGCCGCGACGTTGACGTGTCTGACATTCTGCCGACATTGTGGCAGGACCCCTCGCGCGCGCCGACCAGCGGCGGGCAGTGAGCAGGAAAGTCTCGGGAGGACGGGAGCCTCGCCTTGAACGGAGTTGAACGAGTGAAAGGGCAGGGCGAATGAGGTTGTCGGCCCTGACCGATACCAGCGGCGGCGCAGACGAGGCGATCGTCACCGGCTTCGCGATTGATCACCGCAAGGTTGCGCCGGGAACGATCTTCGGCGCGTTCGAGGGCGCGCGCGTCAACGGCGAGGACTTCATCCCCGCCGCGATTGAGGCTGGCGCGGTCGCGGTGGTGGCGCGTCCCGAGGCGCGGGTCGAGGGCGCCCTCCACATCGCCGACTATTCCCCGCGCGAGCGTTTCGCCAAGCTCGCGGCGCGCTTCTTCGCGCCGTTCCCCGCCAAGACGGTCGCGGTCACGGGCACCAACGGCAAGACTTCGACCGTCGAGATGACGCGCCAATTGTGGCGGATGGCAGGGCATCACGCCGCCTCGATCGGCACGCTGGGGGTCACCACCGCCGACGAGCGCGTCGTGACCGGCCTGACCACGCCCGACGTCGTCACCTTTCTGTCGAACGTCGCGGGGCTGGCGCGCGAGGGCGTGACGCATCTGGCGTTCGAGGCGTCCAGCCACGGGCTCAGCCAATACCGCACTGAGGGGCTGCGCGTGGCGGCGGCGGCGTTCACCAATCTCAGCCGCGACCACCTCGACTATCACGGTGACATGGCGGCCTATTTCACCGCCAAGCTGCGGCTGTTCTCCGAAGTCCTCGCCGACGATGGCACGGCGGTCGTCTGGGCCGACGATCCGCAATCCGAACGCGTCATCGATCTCGCGCGCGAGCGTGGCAATCGGGTGCTGACGGTGGGCGAACACGGCGACGACCTGCGGCTCGTCTCGCGCGCGCCGACCTTGCTTGGGCAGGGGTTGGTGGTCGCCACGTCGGACGGGACCGAGCACCGCGTCAACCTGCCGCTGATCGGCGGTTATCAGGCGGCGAACGCGCTGCTGTCGGCCGCGCTTGTCATTGCGACGGGAGGCGAGTCCGGCGCGACACTCGCCGGGCTCGCGCGGTTGCAGCCGGTGCGCGGGCGGCTGGAGCGCGCGGCGATCGCCACGTCGGGCGCGCCGATCTACGTCGATTACGCGCATACCCCCGACGCGCTGGAGGCGGCGGTCGCCGCACTGCGTCCCCACGTCGCCGGACGACTGATTCTCGTCTTCGGTGCGGGCGGTGACCGTGACCAGGGTAAGCGCGCGCCGATGGGGAAGGTGGCAGCCAATCAGGCAGACGTCGTGATCGTCACCGACGACAATCCGCGCGGCGAGGATGCGGCGGCGATCCGGCGCGACGTGCTGGAGGGCGCGCCGGGCGCGACCGAGATCGGCGACCGTCGCGCCGCGATCGCGCACGCGGTCGAGATCGCGCGCGCCGACGACATCGTGCTCGTCGCGGGTAAGGGGCATGAACAGGGACAGATCGTCGGCGACATGGTGCTCCCGTTCGACGATGTCGCGGTTGCGCGCGAGGTGGCGGCATGAGCCTTTGGACCGCCGCCGAGATCGCCGCCGCGACGCAGGGACGCACGAGCGCCGACTTCGCGGTCGAGGGCGTCGCATTCGACTCGCGCGAGGTGGGGCCGGGCGACCTGTTCGTCGCGTTGACCGGTGAGACGACCGACGGTCACCGCTTTCTCGATCAGGCATTCACGCAGGGCGCGGCCGGCGCGCTCGTCTCGCGCGTGATCAACCACCCCACGGTAGAAGTCGCCGACACGTTCGCGGCGCTGGAAGACCTCGGTCGCGCCGCGCGCGCGCGGGTTAAAGGCAAGGTGATCGGCGTCACGGGGTCGGTCGGCAAGACATCGACCAAGGAGGCCCTGTTCGCCGCGCTCGATCGCTCGCCGTCGGTCAGCGCGCATCGATCGGTGAAGAGCTACAACAATCACACCGGCGTGCCCTTGAGCCTCGCGCGCATGCCGCAGGGCAGCGATTTTGCGGTGCTCGAAATGGGAATGAACCATCCCGGCGAGCTCGCGCACCTGACCACGCTGGTGCGCCCGCACGTCGCGCTGATCACCGCGATCGCGCCCGCGCACACCGAATTTTTCCCGCACGAGGCCGCGATTGCCGACGCGAAGGGTGAGATTTTCCGCGGGCTGGAGCCGGGCGGGGTTGCGATCGTGCCGCACGACAGCCCGCACCGCGACCGCCTGATCGCCGCGGCCGAGCCTTATGCGGCCCGCATCGTCACCTTCGGGCTCGACCGCGCGGCGGACGTGCACGCGATCGAGATGGCGCGCGCGAGCCACGGCGGCACCTTCGTCACCGCGCGCGTCGGCGAGCACGAACTAAGCCTGACCGTCGCACAAGCCGGCGCGCACTGGGTGTCGAACGCGCTGGCGGTGCTCGCGGCGGTCGACGCGGTCGGGGGCGATCTGGCGCTCGCCGGGCTCGCGCTGGCCGAACTCGGCGGGCTCGCCGGGCGCGGCGCGCGCAGCGAGATCGCGGTGGGTGACGGACACGCGCTGCTGATCGACGAGAGCTACAACGCCAACCCCGCCTCGGTCGCGGCGACGCTCGCGGTTCTCGCCGAACAGCCGGGGCGCCACGTCGCCGTGCTGGGCGAAATGCGCGAGCTCGGTGACAAAAGCGCCGACTATCACGCCGGTCTCGCGCCAGCCGTCATCGCCGCACGCGTCGAGCTGGCCGTGCTCGTCGGTGAAGCGATGGGCGCGCTCGCGCAAGCGCTTGAGGGGCGGGTCGATTTCGTTCATGTGCCCGACGCCGCCGCCGCGCTGGACCACGTGACACGTGTGATCGCGCCGGGCGATGCGGTGCTCGTAAAGGGGTCGAACGGGGTGGGGCTGGCGCGGGTCGTCGCTGGCCTGCCGGGCGGGAACAGGTAAGTGCTTTATTGGATCGCGCAGCATCTCGGCTTCCCGAGCGTGCTCAATCTCATCCGTTACCAGTCGTTCCGCACCGGCGCGGCGGTCGCGACCGCGCTGCTAATCGGGCTGATCATCGGACCACGTTTTATCGGCTGGCTGCGTGTACGCCAGGGCAAGGGTCAGCCGATCCGCGCCGACGGTCCGCAGACGCATCTCGCCAAACGCGGCACGCCGACGATGGGCGGGTTGATGATCCTGACCAGCGTGTCGCTGGCGATGTTGTTGTGGATGGATCTGCGCAACCCCTTCGTCTGGGCGTGCGCGTTCGTGACGCTCGGCTTCGGCGCGATCGGCTTCCTCGACGATTACGACAAGGTGCGAAAGGCGAGCACCGCGGGCGTGCCGGGTCGGGTGCGCCTGTTGCTCGAATTCGCCATCGCCGGGATCGCGGCGTGGATCATCATGCAGGAAAACGGCTCCGGGCTCTTCCTGCCGTTCACCAACCGCTATTACATCGATCTGGGCTATTTTTACCCGATCTTCGCCGCGTTCGTGATCGTCTCGTTCGGCAATGCGGTGAACCTGACCGACGGCCTAGACGGGCTGGCGACCATGCCGGTGATTATCGCCTCGGTCGCATTCATGGTGATCGTGTATCTGGCGGGCAACGTGAAGTTCGCCGACTATCTCGGTATCCCGCACGTGCCCCGCGCGGGTGAACTCGCCATCTTCTGCGGCGCGGTGGTGGGCGCAGGGCTCGCCTTCCTGTGGTACAATGCGCCGCCCGCTGCCGTCTTCATGGGCGACACCGGCAGCCTCGCGCTCGGCGGCGCGCTCGGCACGATGGCGGTGGTCGCGCACCACGAGATCGTGCTCGGTATCATCGGCGGGCTGTTCGTGGTCGAGGCGCTCTCCGTCATCATTCAGGTGTTCGTGTACAAGCGGACGGGCAAGCGCGTGTTCCGCATGGCGCCGATCCACCACCACTTCGAGCAGCTCGGCTGGAGCGAGCCGACGGTGGTGATCCGTTTCTGGATCATCAGCCTCGTGCTGGCGCTCGCCGGTCTTTCGACGCTGAAGCTCAGATGATTGTCGCGCGCGCCTGGGCGGGGAAGCGCTACGCGGTGTTGGGGCTCGCGCGCTCGGGCGCGGCGACGGTCGCTGCGCTGGTGGCGGCGGGCGCCGAGGTGGTGGCGTGGGACAGCGATCCGGCGCGGCGGGACGGCGTGACGGGTGCGCAGATTGCCGACCTCGACACGCTCGACCTCGCGAGCTTCGACGCGCTGGTCGTCTCGCCCGGCGTGCCGCTCAACACGCACCCGCTCGCCGCCCGCGCGCGTGCGGCTGGCGTGCCGATCATCGGCGACATCGAATTATTCGCGCAAGCCCGGGCCGAGCTGCCGCCGCACAAGGTCGTCGGCATCACCGGCACCAACGGCAAGTCGACCACCACCGCGCTCACCCGTCACATCTGCGCGGTAGCAGAGCTGCCGGTGTTGATGGGCGGCAACATCGGGCTGCCGATCCTGGGCCAGGAGCCGTTGGCCGAAGGCGGTGTCTACGTGCTCGAATTGTCGAGCTACCAGATCGACCTGACGCAGACGCTCGACTGCGACGTGGCGGTGCTGCTCAACATCACGCCCGACCACCTCGACCGCTATGACGGGTTCGATGCCTATGCCGCGTCAAAGGCGCGGCTGTTCGCGATGCAGTCGGCAGCGCATGACGCGATCATCGGGACGGGTGACGCGGCCTCTGCACGCGTCGCGGCCGAGGTCGGTGATCGCGCCACTCGCCTCGCCGAGGGGCCGGATTTCGATCAGGCGCGCTGGCCAGCCCTACAGGGACCGCACAACGCGCAGAATGCCGCCGCCGCGATTGCCGTCGCGCGCGCGCTCGGCATCGCCGACGATGTGATTGAGCAGGCGCTCGCGAGCTTCACCGGCCTGCCGCACCGGATGGAGCGTGTCGCGACGCTCGGCGGGGTCACCTGGTACGACGACAGCAAGGCGACCAACCCGGAAAGCACCGCGCCCGCGCTCGCGGCCTTTCCGCGCGTCCACTGGATCGTCGGCGGGCGCGCCAAGGGTGACGACCTCGACGCCTGTCTGCCGCATCTGGGCCACGTCGCGCGTGCATACACGATCGGCGAGGCGGGGCCCCGTTTCGCCGAGGTGCTGCGCCCGCACGTTCCCGTGGCCGAGGTCGAGACGCTGGAGCGTGCGGTGAAGCTCGCCGCGCAGGAGGCCGCGCGCGGCGAGGTGGTGCTGCTGTCACCCGCCGCCGCTTCGTTCGACCAGTTCCGCGACTACGAACATCGCGGGCGCGCTTTCCGCGAGGCGGTCGAGGCGCTGGCATGACGGCGCGCGGCGAGACTGTGTACGGCGTAGGGGTACAGCCATGAACGACATGCAGGCGATCCGTCGCGGGCGGTTGCAGGGACGCGGCGGGCGCGGCGATCCGTCGCCGCTCGGCACGTGGTTCTGGGACATTGACCGCGTGCTGCTGCTGCTCGCCTTGTTCCTGATCGCGATCGGGCTGATCGCGGTGGCGGCCGGCTCTCCGGCGACCGCGGTGCGCTACTCGGGCGAGCACGTGAAGTTCACGCCGCTGCATTATTTCTGGCGACAGGTGATGTGGGTCGCGGTCGCGCTGCCCGTGCTGTTCGGTGTCTCGATGCTGCCGGTCACGCTTGCCCGGCGCATGTCGCTGGTCGGGGCAGGGGTGTGCGTCGCGTTGCTGGCAATCACGCCGGTCCTTGGCGTCACCGTCAACGGCGCGCGGCGCTGGATCGGGTTCGGCTTCGCGCAATTCCAGCCGTCGGAGTTCCTCAAACCCTTCTTCGTCGTCACCGTCGCCTATTTGCTTTCGTTGAAGGCGCGCGACGAGGAATTGCCCGCGACCGTCATCACCGCGGCGATGACCGCGATGGTCGCGGTCCTGCTGATGCTCCAACCCGATTTCGGTCAGACGATCATCTTCTGCTCGATCTGGCTCGCGCTGATCGTGATCGCGGGCACGCCGACGCGCACGATCTTGGGGTTGCTCGCGATGGTGCCGGTCGGACTGGTCGCAGCCTATGTGTTCTACGGCACTGCGCGTGCGCGCATCGACGCGTTCTTGTTCCCCGGCATAGAGGGGGAGGGCGCGAGCGACCATTTCCAGACCAACGCCGCACATAACACGCTGACCGCGGGCGGCTGGTTCGGCACCGGTCCCGGTGGCGGCAGCGCGAAGTTCGGCCTGCCCGAGGCGCATACCGATTATATCTTCTCGGTGATCGGTGAGGAATTCGGGCTGATCGCGTGCATGATCGTCGCGCTGGTCTTTCTGGCGATCGTCGTGCGTGTGTTCGTCAAGCTGCTCGACGAGCAGGACAGCTTCAAGCTGCTCGCGGCATCCGGGCTGGCGGTGCAGTTCGGCGCGCAAGCGCTCGTCTCGATGGCGGTCAACACCGGGCTCGCCCCGTCGAAGGGCATGACGCTGCCGTTCATCAGCTACGGCGGATCGTCGATGGTGGCGTTGTCGATCGGGATGGGGTTGCTCCTGGCGTTCACCCGGCGCAACCCGTTCCTGATGCGTAGTCCTTATATCAACCGCTGGAACGCTGCATGACGCGTGCGCGCTCGTTCGTCCTCGCTGCCGGGGGTACCGGCGGTCACATGGTTCCCGCCGCGGCGCTCGGCGCCGAGCTGATGCGGCGCGGGCACCGCGTCGCGCTGGTCAGCGACGCGCGCGGTGTGCGCTTCCCCGGGTTGTTCGACGGCGTCGAGACGCACGTCATTCCCGCCGGACGCTTCGCCGGCGGGCCGCTCGGCTGGGCAAAGGCCGCGCGGCAGATGGTCGAGGGTCGCCGCGTCGCGCGCGAGCTCTACCGCTCGCTCAAGCCCGCCGCCGTGATCGGCTTCGGCGGTTATCCGGCGTTCCCGGCACTCTCCGCCGCTTTCGCAGCCGGCATTCCGACCGCGGTGCACGAGCAGAACGCCGTGCTCGGCCGCGTCAACCGCCTGGTCGCGCGCCGCGTCGACGCGATCGCGACCAGCTATCCCAACACCGAGCGATTGAAGCCGGCCTACGCGAACAAGGTCCACCTCGTCGGCAATCCGGTGCGCGAGGCGGTGCTGAACTTGCGCAGTCGCCCTTATCCGTTGCTGGAGGAGGACGGCATCTTTCGCGTGCTCGTCACCGGCGGTAGCCAGGGTGCGAGTGTGCTTAGCCAGGTCGTGCCCGACGGTCTCGCGATGCTGCCGGTCGCGTTTCGCCGCCGGTTGCAGGTGACGCACCAGGCGCGCATCGAGGACATCGACGCCGCGCGCGAGAAATATGCGAGCCTGGAGATCGCCGCCGACCTCGCCACCTATCTGCCCGACATTCCCGAGCAGCTGGCCTGGGCGCACCTCGTCATCGCGCGCGCGGGCGCGTCGACGATCGCCGAACTGACCGCCGCCGGGCGCCCCGCGATCCTCGTGCCGCTGCCCGGCGCGACCGACGACCACCAGACCGCGAATGCGCGCGCGATCACCGCTGCGGGCGGCGCGCGCACGATCCCGCAGCCGCAATTTACCCCGACCGAGCTCGCCAAGCAGATGCAGAAGCTCGGGCTCGATCCTGCCGCGCTGGAGAATGCCGCCGGCCGCGCGCGCGCCTGCGGGATGCCCGACGCGGTCAGCGACCTCGCCGATCTGGTCGAGAGCCTCGACGCGCCGCGCGCGCCGGTCCACGTCGCGCGGGTGCAGCAGAAGGAAGCATTTGCGTGAAGGGCGTCGCGACCGACATCGGCACGATCCACTTCGTCGGGATTGGCGGCATCGGCATGTCTGGCATCGCCGAGGTCATGCATAACCTCGGCTATTCGGTGCAGGGCAGCGACGTGGCGGAAGGATACGTGGTCGAGGGACTGCGCGCGCGCGGGATCCCGGTGACGATCGGCCACTCGGCGGCGAATGTCGCGGACGCGGCGGTGGTCGTCACCTCGACCGCGGTGAAGCGCGGCAACCCGGAAGTGGAGGCCGCGCTCGACCGCCGCGTGCCCGTGGTGCGCCGCGCGGAAATGCTCGCCGAGCTGATGCGGCTCAAATCCACCGTTGCGGTCGCGGGCACGCACGGCAAGACGACGACGACCTCGATGGTCGCCGCGCTGCTCGACGCGGGCGGGGTTGACCCGACCGTGATCAACGGCGGGATCATCAACAGCTACGGCTCGAACGCGCGGCTGGGCGCGTCGGACTGGATGGTGGTCGAGGCGGACGAGAGCGACGGTAGCTTCCTGCGGCTGGACGGCACGATCGCGGTCGTCACCAACATCGATCCCGAGCACCTCGACCATTACGGCAGCTTCGAGCGCGCCAAGGACGCGTACGTCGAGTTCGTCGAGAACGTGCCCTTCTACGGCGCGGCGCTGCTCTGCCTAGATCATCCGGAGGTGCAGGCGCTGATCCCGCGCGTGCGCGATCGCCGCATCGTCACCTACGGTTTCGCGGCCTCGGCCGACGTGCGCGGCGTCAACGTGTCGCCTTATCCCGGCGGCAATCGCTTCGAGGCGCTGATCCGCTCACGCGACGGCGCGACCCGCTCGATCGAGGGGATCGACCTGCCGATGCCCGGCCGCCACAACGTCCAGAACGCGCTCGCCGCGATCGGCGTCGCGCTCGAACTCGGCATCGACGACGCGACGATTGGGCGCGGGTTCGAGAAGTTCGGCGGGGTCAAGCGGCGCTTCACCAAGGTTGGCGAAGTCGCCGGCGCCACTATTATCGACGATTACGGCCACCACCCGGTCGAGATCCGCGCCGTGCTCGCGGCCGCGCGCGAATCGGCACAGGGACGCGTCATCGCGGTGGTGCAACCGCACCGCTACTCGCGGCTCGGCAATCTGATGGACGACTTCCAGGGCGCGTTCAACGACGCCGACGCGGTGTACGTGACGCCGGTCTATGCCGCGGGCGAGGTACCGGTCGAGGGCGTCGACGCCGAGGCGCTGGTCGCCGGACTGCGCCGACGCGGGCACCGCGACGTGCACACGGTCAGGGACGCCGATGCGCTGGCGGACGCGCTGGCGAGCGAGGTGCGCGGCGGCGATCAGGTGATCTGCCTGGGCGCGGGCGACATCACGAAGTGGGCCGCGGGACTCGCGCCGGCGATCGAGGCACGCCGGTGATGGCAGCCGACGATATCCTTCCCGGCGTAGGGAGGGGGACCAGCGAAGCTGATGGAGGGGGATCGCCTGTGGGGGCATCGCCCGCGGCAGTCCCCCTCCACCACCAGCCTGCGGCTGGCGGTCCCCCTCCCCAAAATGGGGAGGATAGCGAAGTCCGCGGTCGCCTGACCCCGAACGCCCCGCTCGCGCCGCTCGTCTGGTTCAAGGCCGGCGGCGCGGCGGAGTGGTTGTTCGAACCCGCCGACGCCGACGACCTCGCCGCGTTCCTGCGCGACCTCGACCCCGCGGTGCCGGTGATGGCGCTCGGGCTCGGCAGCAACCTGATCGTGCGCGACGGCGGGGTGCCCGGCGTCGTCATCCGGCTCGGCAAGCCGTTCGCTCGCGTCGAGGCGGTGGACGCGACGACGCTTCGCTGCGGCGGCGGGGCGAGCGGCATTCTCGTGTCCTCGACCGCGCGCGACGCGGGAATCGCGGGCGTCGAGTTCCTGCGCTCGATCCCCGGCACCGTCGGCGGCTTCGTGCGGATGAACGGCGGCGCCTATGGGCGCGAGGTCAAGGACGTGCTGGTCGAGGCCGAGGTGGTGCTGCGCTCGGGTGAGCGGCGGACGCTGTCGCTGGATGAGCTCGGTTACACCTACCGGCATTCCGAATTGCCCGACGGAGCGGTGGTGATCGCCGCGACCTTCCGCGGCACGCGCGGCGAGCCGGCCGCGATCCAAGCGGAGATGGACCGCATCGCCGCCGCGCGCGAGGCATCGCAGCCGCTGCGTTCGAAGACCGGCGGCTCTACCTTCAAGAACCCCGATGGGCACAAGGCCTGGGCGCTGGTCGATCAGGCCGGCTGTCGCGGCAAGCGCCTGGGCGATGCGCAGGTCAGCGACAAGCATACCAACTTCCTCCTCAACGTCGGGCAGGCGACCAGCGCCGATATCGAGGCGCTGGGCGAGGAGGTGCGCGCGGCGGTGAAGGCGACGAGCGGCGTGACGCTCGAATGGGAGATACAGAGAGTGGGCGTGGGAGTGGGCGTGCAGGCATGAACGGGGCGTTGCACATCGCGGTGCTGATGGGCGGCTGGTCGGCGGAGCGCGAGGTGTCGCTATCGTCGGGGGCGGGCGTCGCGGAGGCGCTCGAATCGCTCGGCCACCGTGTCACCCGCATCGACATGGGGCGCGACATCGCGGCGCGGCTGGCGGAGGCGAATGCCGATCTCGTCTTCAACGCGCTCCACGGCACCCCCGGCGAGGACGGCAGCGTCCAGGGGCTGATGGACTTGATGGGCCTGACCTACACGCATAGCGGCATGGCCACCTCGGTGATCGCGATCGACAAGGTGCTGACGAAGCAGGCGCTCGTGCCGCACGGCATCCCGATGCCGGGTGGGCGGATCGTCAAGTCGGCCGACGTGTTCGAGGCCGATCCGCTCGCGCGGCCCTATGTGCTCAAACCCGTCAATGAAGGCTCGTCGGTCGGCGTCGCGATCGTCACCGATCAGGGAAATTACGGCAACCCGATCGCGCGCGATGCCAAGGGTCCGTGGGCCGAGTTCGAGGAGCTGCTCGCCGAACCGTACGTGCGCGGGCGCGAGCTGACGACGGCGGTGCTGGGCGGCGCGGATGGCCCGCGCGCGCTGGGCGTCACCGAGCTGCGCCCGAAGTCGGGCTGGTACGATTACGACGCCAAATACACCGACGGCATGACCGAGCACCTGTTCCCCGCGCCGATCCCCGACGAGATCACGCAGGCCTGCATGGCGTTGGCGGTCGACGCGCACCGCCTGCTCGGTTGCCGCGGGGCGAGCCGGTCCGATTTCCGCTGGGATGACGAGCGCGGCGTCGATGGGCTGTTCCTGCTCGAGGTTAACACCCAGCCCGGCATGACGCCCTTGAGCCTCGTGCCCGAACAGGCGCGCCACACCGGCATGAGCTACCCCGAACTCGTCCAGGCGATCGTCGACGAGGCGCTGCGCGATGCCGCCGAGCGAGTGGCCGGGCGATCGGGCAAGCGCGCGCCATGACGCGCACGATCCGTCGCGAGCCCGCCAGCGCGCCGCGCCGCACCGTTAATCGCCGCAAACCCGCGCCGAAGAAGACGTTTGGGCAACGCGTCATGGCGAAATTGCCGATCAGTGAGGCATTCGTGCGTCGCGCGGTCACCTGGTCGCTGCTCGGCGCGGGCGGGGCGGCGGCAATCGCGGTCGCGACGTGGATCGGTATCCCCTCCGCGATCGGCATCGGCATCGCCGAGACCGCGGCGAACGCGGGGCTGCGCGTCGAGCAGGTCGATATTACCGGATTGAAGCGGATGGACCGAGAGACGGTCTACGCGGTGGCGCTCGAACAGCCCTCGCGCGCGATGCTGCGACTCGATCTGAAGGCGGTACGCCAGCGGCTGCTCGCTTATGGCTGGATCGAGGATGCGTACGTCTCGCGCCGGCTGCCCGACCGACTGCTCATCCACGTCACCGAGCGCGAGCCCGCCGCGGTGTGGCAGGATAACGGGCAATTGACGCTGATCGATGCCGGGGGACGCCTGCTCGCGCCGGTCGACCGTGCCAACATGCCCAATCTGCCGCTGGTGATCGGCCCCGGCGCCGACCGGCAGGAGCCCGCCTATCAGGCGCTGCTCGCCGCGACGCCGGGCTTGCGCCGCCGGATCAAGGCCGCCGCCTGGGTTGGCAATCGCCGCTGGGACCTGACCTTCGATACCGGCGAGACGCTGGCGCTGCCGCAGGACGGCGCGCGCGAGGCGCTGGTCAAGTTCGCGTCGATGGAACGCGCCAGCCCGCTGCTCGGTAAGGGCTGGCTGCGGTTCGACATGCGCGATCCGGCGAAGCTCGTCGCGCGCAAGCCGGGGCAGGAGGCGCAGGGGAGCGCGCCGAGCGACACGCCCGAGACGTCCGAAGCACGCGCGGTACGCCCGCTCGGCGCCGGCGACGTCTGAGGCGGGGGCAACAGGGGGCAGGGCAGATGGCGAAACCGGCACCGGAAGGATTGATCACCGCGCTCGACATCGGGTCGTCGAAGGTGTCCGCAATGATCGCGCAGAAGGGAGATGGCGGCGAACTGGTCGTGCTCGGCACCGGCCAGCGCGAGAGTCGGGGTGTCAAACGCGGCTATATTGCGGACATGCAGGCGACCGAAGTGGCGGTGCGCGAGGCGGTTGAGCAGGCGGAGCGGATCGCGGGGGTCGCGATCGAGAACGTTTGGGCGGGTTTCTCGGCCGGCGGCCTCGTCAGCGACGAAGCGTTCATCGAGGCCGAACTCGGCGGCACGCGGATCGAGCAGGCCGATATCGACGCCTTGTTGCAGGAGGGCCGCCAGGCGATCGACCCGCAAGGGCGCATGGTGCTCCACGCGCAGCCCGCGCTCTACACGCTCGATGGGTTGAACGGCGTCAAGAAGCCGCTCGGGCTCCACGCCGATCGGCTGGGCGTCCACATCCACGTCATCGCCGCCGACGGTTCGCCGGTCCGCAACCTCGATTTGTGCGTCCGCTCGGCGCATCTGGAGGTCAAGTCGATCATCGCCGCGCCGGTCGCGACCGGCCTTGCCTGTCTGACACAAGAGGAGCGCGATTTGGGCGTCGCGCTGGTCGAGATCGGGGCGGGCATCACCAACGTGTCGCTGTTCGCGGGCGAGATGCTGGTGGGGTTGAAATCGATCGCGATCGGCGGCGCGGACATTACCGACGACATCGCCTCCGCCTTCGGTACCACGCGGTTGCAGGCCGAGCGGATCAAATGCTTCCACGGCTCCGCCAATGCGTCCCCGCGCGACAATCACGAAATGGTGACGATTCGCGAGCGCAGCGAGGTCGAGGACAATGATTCGCTTCAGATCACCAAGGCAGCGCTGATCGCGGTCATCCGCCAGCGGCTCGAGGTGCTGATGGGCGAGGTGCAGGCTGCGCTCAAGGAACTGCGTTTCGAGGGTCCGGTCGGGCGGCAGGTCGTCATCACCGGCGGTGGGGCGGAGTTGAAGGGTATTGCCGATTACGCGCAGCAACTCCTCGGCCGCTCGGTCCGCGTTGGGCGTCCGCGCGGGCTCACCAACCTGCCCGAGGCGCATTCGGGGCCGGGATTTGCGACGCTTGCCGGGCTCGCTTATTTCGCGGCCGCCGATCCGATCGACCTGCGCGGGGTCGCGCCGAAACAGCAGACGGTTCACCGCAGCAAGGGCTGGCGGGGATTGCGCCGGCTGATCCAGGCCGCGAAAGCGAATTATTGACAAGTTTGCCGAATCGGGTGGGTTTTCGCTGGTGCGTTGACCATCCATGTGAAAAATAAGCCAACGCCCCGTTCACAATCAAAAAAGCGGGGGCTTGTGACCGGAGTAAACAGGCGATGAGCATCGAATTCATTGCGCCCGACGTCGACGATCTGACGCCGCGCATCACCGTCGTCGGCGTGGGCGGCGCGGGCGGCAACGCGATCGCGAACATGATGCGCGCGGACGTGCAGGGCGTGAACTTTCTCGTCGCCAACACCGACGCGCAGGCGCTGCGCTCGTCGGAGGCGGAGCAGAAGATCCAGCTTGGCACCAAGATCACCGGCGGCCTGGGCGCAGGCGCGCGGCCCGAGATCGGGCGCGCCGCGGCCGAGGAGTCGATCGATGAACTGTCGCGGCTGCTCGAGGGCAGCCACATGTGCTTCATCGCGGCCGGCATGGGCGGCGGCACCGGCACCGGTGCAGCGCCCGTCATCGCCAAGGCGGCGCGCGACATGGGTATCCTGACCGTCGGCGTCGTCACCAAGCCGTTCAGCTTCGAGGGCAACCGCCGTGGCAAGTCGGCCGAGGCGGGTATCGAGGAACTGCAGAAGTTCGTCGACACGCTGATCGTCATCCCCAACCAGAACCTGTTCCTGGTCGCCAACGCCAACACGACGTTCAAGCAAGCGTTCGAGATGGCGGACGAAGTGCTGCAGCAGGGCGTGCGCGGCATCACCGACCTGATGGTCATGCCCGGCCTCATCAACCTCGACTTCGCCGACGTCCGCTCGGTGATGCAGGAGATGGGCAAGGCGATGATGGGCACGGGCGAAGCCGATGGCGACGACCGCGCGATCATCGCGGCGCAGAAGGCGATCGCCAACCCGCTGCTCGACGGCGTGTCGATGCAGGGCGCGAAGGGCGTCATCGTCTCCATCACCGGCGGCGAGGACATGCGCCTGCTCGAGGTCGACGAGGCGGCGAACCACATCCGCGAGCTGGTCGATCCCGACGCCAACATCATCTGGGGCTCGGCGTTCAACCCCGACCTGGAAGGCAAGATCCGCGTCTCGGTGGTCGCGACCGGCATCGAGAGCGCGGGCGCGTCCGACAAGCCGGGCAGCGCCGCCGCTGCACCGAGCCAGAGCGAGCCCGCGCGCCCGTTCAGCTTCTCCGCGCCGCGCCGCGCCGAGCCGGCCGCCGCCCCCGCGCCCACGCCGGCTCCGGCTCCGGTCGCGCCGCAGCAGAGCTACGCCCCCGCTCCGCAGCCGAACTATCAGGCAGCGCCGCAGCCGGCACCGACCCCTGCAGCACCGCAGGGCCAAGCACCGCGCGGCTACGCCGGTTACGAGCAGGCCCAGCCCGCGCCGCAGAGCGACGCGTTGGCGCAGGGTGTCGTTCCGCAAGCCCAGGTCGACACCGCGACGAACGCAAGCGACGACGAACTGCTGCTCGGCTCCGAGGCGATCCTGCCCGAGCAGAATGGCACGCCCCATTCGGCACCGGCGCAGTCGACACCCGCGCAGGACGGCGGTGATCAGGGTGCGCCGCGCCGTCGGTTCCTCGCGCCCGAGGGCAATGAGGAAACGCCGCCGCAGCCGCGCGTGAAGCTCGGCGGCACGCTGTTCGAGCGGATGCAGAATGCCACCCGCGGCGCGCCGCGCGCGGGCGATGCGCCGGCCGACACGCCCGGCACCGACCTGCCGCGCTTCCTGCACCGGCAGAACAACCAGTAACGCGCCGCACACGGCCGCGTCGCCCACCGACGCGGCCGTTCGGTTCTTCCTCATCGATGCGCGATATTCGTCGCCGGCGTGGCTCGCTTCGCCGCACGGCTCGACGCGTGTCATTGCCGTGGTGGGCTCCAGCGGCTTTAGCATTTCACGACATGCGTTTACCGATGCTTTACTCCGCGTCGCTGCTGCTCGCCGGCGTCGCGCTCCCGCTTCCGCTCGCCGCGCAGGCGGTGGTGCAGCCGCTGCCGGGCACGACTGATGCCGACAAGCTCGCCGATCTCGTGCGCCAGATCGGGCGCAATCCGCGCGACGTCGGCGCGCTGGTCGATGCGGGCGACCTGTCGGCAAAGCTCGGCGACACCACCGCCGCGGCGTCGCTCTACAAGCGCGCGTCGCAGGTCGATCCGAACAACGCGCGCGTTCAGGCGGGTATCGCGCGCATTCTCGTCAACGGCGAGCATCCGGGTGAGGCGCTGCGCTATTTCAACCAGGCGGAGCGTGCCGGGCTGTCGGCGGCGATGTTCGCCGATGACCGTGGCCTCGCCTACGACCTGATCGGCGAGCAGGAGCGGGCGCAGCGCGATTACCGTCTGGCACTGGCGCAGCAGGGACAGGATAATGAGGACGAGGTGCGCCGCCGCTACGCGCTGTCGCTCGGCATCTCGGGACGCAAGGACGAGGCGTTGCAGCAGATTGACGCGCTGCTGCGCAAGAGTGACCGCGGCGCATGGCGCGCGCGCGCGTTCATCCTGGCGATGAACGGCGACGCGAGCGGGGCGAATCACATCGCCTCCACGATGATGCCCGCGGGCATGGCG
Source organism: uncultured Sphingomonas sp. (assembly GCF_936927845.1). Classification (GTDB taxonomy): domain Bacteria; phylum Pseudomonadota; class Alphaproteobacteria; order Sphingomonadales; family Sphingomonadaceae; genus Sphingomonas. The sequence goes on along the minus strand of NZ_CAKZHV010000059.1, from coordinate 40,186 downwards.
ACCGGGCTCGCTGCCTTTTTCACCCGCCTGCCGACGCTGTCGCCCGCCGATCGCGCGTTCGCGGTGCATTTCGGCGAAGTCGCCCCGACGCCTGAACGGATCGCCGACGCGCGGCTCGTGCCACTGCTACCCGCACTCGCGCCCGATCCCTATGCGCGTCCGGCCGGCGCTCAGCTCGCGGCTCGGACCGTCGCTGCGCCGACGGTATCCACCCGTGGGAGCAGTCGCGGTCGCGAGGCGCGCCAGGTCGCCGCCGCATCGCGTGGCCGCTCGAGCGTGCCCGCGCAGGTCGCAACCGCGGTGCCATCGGCAACGCTGCCGCAATCGACGTCGCAGGTGACGCAGGCGTCCGCCCCGTCGCGCTCGGCTTATGCTCCGCAGGTGACGATGACGCAGCCTTCGGCGTCGACGCAGGTCGCGGCAACGACTGCACCGGCGTTTGGCGGCGCGGCGTCTCTGCCTGCACCCGCCGCTTCGTCACCGACGCAGGTGGCGCAGACGCTGCTGCCCGCGCGTCCGATCTACTCGCCGTCGCCGGGGCCGGTTGCCGTCGCCGCGCAGCCGGCGCCCGCGCCGACCCGAACGGCGAACGCGCTCAATGCCCCGCAGCCCAGCTACGCCGCTCAGCCTGCCGGGCAGCCAGTTAACCTCGCGGCAGCGGCCGAGGCGCGCACCATTGTGCCGTCGTCCACCGCGGTCGTCGCCGCGGCCGGATCGCCGGCGAGTTCCGCCGCGCAGGCCAACAACGCCGTCCGTAGCCAGAGCCCCGCAGCGCTCGTCGCGGCCCGCCCGACGGCGTCCGCCGCACCCGCGCCCGTGTCCGGCATCGGGCAGGCGAACACGCCGGTCGCACTCGCCGCTACCGCGGCATCGTCGACCTCTATTTCCAACCGTCCCCCGGCGAGCGGCGTCGCCACGCCGGCACCGGTGCAACTCGCCGCCGCGACCACGGCTGCGCCTTCGCTGCCGCCGCGCCCGACCACACCGGCGCGGCTTGAGAACGAGGACACGATCCTCGCGCGTATCGTCGCCAACATCTCCATACCTGCCTCCGAACTCGGCGTCGCCCCGATGCCGGGTGCGACGCCGGCGCCGGGCTCCACCGCAACGATCGACGATGCGGCAGTCGCGGCAGAGCGTAATGCTGCCGCGGTGGAACGCCGCCGCGATCGTGCGGTCGCCACGGCACCCGCCCCGACGCCGCGCGCGCGCCACACCGCGCCGGTCGAAACCGCGGCCGTGAAGGAGGAAACCGAGGCGACCAGCTCTGTCTCGCGCAAGCGCGCTGCAGCGACCCCGTCGCGCGACGGGCGCCGCACGACCGCGAGCAAGGAGGAGGTGGCGCAGGTCGACACCGACGACGCTCCCACCGGCAAGCGTCGCGGTAGCGCCAAGAACAATGACGCGGTCGAGCCCAAACTGACCCCCAGGCAGGCAGCGGCCAAGGCGAAAGCGGACGCGAAGGCACTCGCCAATGCAAAGGCGGCAGCCGCCGAGAAGAAGGCAGCAGCGGCGGAGAAGAAAGCCGCGCGCGCGGAGCCGGAGCGTTACTGGGTTCAGGTCGCGGGCGGCGCGACGCAGGGCGATCTGCACAAGGCGTGGAAAAACGTGCGGACCAGATCGTCGCTGCTCGCCAGCCGCACGGGCTATACGACACCGCTGCGCGCGACCAACCGCGTCGTGACCGGCCCGTTCAAGACGCAGGACGAGGCGCAGGCAATGGTCAACAAGCTGTCGAAGGACGGCGTTTCCGCCTTTACCTTCACCAGCGAGGCCGGGCAGAAGATGACCAAGCTGGGCGAGAAGTGATCCGCCCGCCCGAGACACGCGCCGCGTGACCGCGCTCGCACCCTGGGCCTCGCGACCCGACCGGAGCCGCGGCCGCCTGCACGACGAACCCGGCGCGGCCGAACGCGGCCCCCGCGACGCGTTCCAGCGCGACCGTGACCGCGTGATCCACTCGATCAGCTTCCGTCGCCTGCGTCACAAGACGCAGGTGTTCATGGCACCCGATGGCGACCATTTCCGCGTCCGTCTGACGCACAGTATCGAGGTGGCGCAGATCGGCCGCACGATCGCGCGCGCGCTCGGCCTCAACGAGGATCTGACGGAGGCGCTCTGCCTCGCGCACGACATCGGCCACCCGCCGTTCGGCCACGCCGGCGAGGAGGCGCTGGAGCGCGCGCTGGCGGGGAAGGGCGGGTTCGATCACAACGGCCAAACACTGCGCACGCTGATGATGCTGGAGCGGCCGTATCCGCGTCACGCCGGGCTCAACCTGACGTGGGAAACGCTCGAAGGCCTCGCCAAGCACAACGGCCCGATCTTTGCGCCCAATTGGGCGCTGGCCGAGGCGGACGCGGAGGCGCGGCTCGATCTGACCAGCTACGCGTCGCTCGAGGCGCAGGTCGCCGCGCTTGCCGACGACATCGCCTACGACAATCACGACATCGACGACGGGCTGCGCGCGGGGCTGCTGTCGATCGACCAACTCTGCGCGGTGCCGCTGGTCGCGCGCGGCTGGGACGCGGCGCGCAGAGGCTTCGCCGATCTCGCCGACGACCGGCTGCACGGCGAGGTGATCCGCAGTCAGATCGGCGCGATGGTCAACGATCTGATCGCCGAGACCACCCGGCGCATCGCGGCGTCCGGGGTGACGAGCGTCGACGACGTGCGCGCCGCGGGCTGCGCGCTGGTCGGCTTCTCCGATGCGATGGCGGCGGACGAGCGGCAGTTAAAGGCGTTCATGTACGCCAATCTGTACCACCATCCACGCCAACTCGACGCCGCCGCCGCGGCGGATCACGTCATCGACGGCCTCTTTGCCGCTTACCATGCCGACCCGTCGCTCTTGCCGGAGGAATGGCGCGTGCGCCTGCCAAGCGATGAGCCGCAGCTCAGCCGCCACATCGCCGATTTCATCGCGGGCATGACCGATCGCTACGCCGTGTCACGCTATCGGGAGGTCGTCGGGCCGATCGATCTGCCCGAGGGCTTCTGACGCATATGACAACGGCGCCCGCTCGGGAGAGCGGACGCCGTTCGATCGTCCCGGTGGGCGGCTCAGTTCGCCGCGGCAGCGCTCGCCACGACGTTGCCCTTGGCGCGGAACGACACCGGGTAACCGTTGGTCGTGCCACGCACGCGGTCGCCATCGACCAGCAGGCGGAACTTCTCGCGGCTGCCGACCTCGTGGCCCTCGATCAGCGTCTTGCCATTGTCGCGCACCGTCTGCGTGTAGACATAGGTGCGGCCCTCGTGCGTGAAGCTCTGCTGCGCCGGCTCGGCGGCGATGCCGACGGTCGAGATGAGCGCGGCGGCAGCGGCGGCGGCGATGAAACTGATTGTGCGCATGGAAAGGCTCCCGGTGGTTTGCCCGTTCTCGGACTGTGCAGTGCAACATATTTGGTGCAGCGCAGCATGGGCAAATGACTTGTGTGCGTCTATGATTGCAGTGAGTGCAATCGCGGCCGGGTTGGCCCTTCCCAAGCAGAAGCAGCCGGCTTTTGCGTGCGGGTCCGCCTTCGTCTAAGGCCGCGCCGCTATGACATTGTACACCCGTTTCGCCGCCCATGTGGGTGACGCCCTCGACGCGCTCGTTGCCGAAGGCGCGCTGCCCGCCGATCTCGACCGCCGCAACGTGACGGTCGAGCCGCCGCGCGACGCCAGCCACGGCGACCTCGCCACCAACGCCGCGATGGTGCTTGCCAAACCCGCCAAGACCAACCCGCGTCAGCTCGCCGAGAAGATCGCCGCGCATCTGTCCGCGCTGCCCAGCGTCACCGCCGCCGAGGTCGCCGGGCCGGGCTTCATCAACCTGCGCCTGTCCGACGACACCTGGCGCGATGAATTGCGCGCGGTTGCGGCGGCAGGCGCCGATTATGGACGGTCGCGCGTGGGCGAGGGCGTCAGCGTCAACGTCGAATATGTCTCGGCCAACCCGACGGGCCCGATGCACATGGGCCATTGCCGCGGCGCGGTGGTGGGCGATTCGCTCGCCAACCTGCTTGCCTTCGCCGGGCACCGTGTCATCCGCGAATATGTCATCAACGATGCCGGCAGCCAGGTCGACGTGCTCGCGCGCTCGGCGCACATCCGCTACCGCGAGGCATTGGGTGAGGAGGTCGGCGCGATCCCGGAGGGGCTCTACCCCGGCGATTATCTCGTTCCGGTCGGCCAGGCGCTCGCCGCCGAGTTCGGCGACCGCTACGTGTCGGCGCCCGAGGGCGATTGGCTGATCCCGTTCCGCACCCGTGCGGTCGACGCGATGATGGCGCTCATCAAGGCCGATCTCGCGCTGCTCGGCATCCACCACGACGTGTTCGCCTCCGAGGCGGCGCTGCAAGCTGCGGGCAAGCCGGAAGAGGCCGAGGCATGGCTGCGCGCGCGCGACCTCGTCTACGACGGCGTGCTCGAGGCACCGAAGGGCGAGACGCCCGAGGATTGGGAGCCGGTCGAGCTGCCGCTGTTCCGCTCGACCCGCTTCGGCGACGACCAGGACCGCCCGATCAAGAAGTCGAACGGTAGCTGGACCTATTTCGGCGCCGACATGGCCTATCATTTCCAGAAGGCGCAATCGGCCGATCAATTGATCGACATCTGGGGCGCGGACCATGCCGGCACGGTGAAGCGCATCCAGGCCGCGGTCGCCGCGCTGACCGAGGGCAAGACGCGTTTCGACGTCAAGCTCGTCCAGATGGTCCGCCTGCTGCGCGCCGGAGAGCCGGTCAAGATGAGCAAGCGCGCGGGCAATTTCGTCACGCTCGCCGACGTGGTGCGCGAGGTCGGCAAGGATGTGGTGCGTTTTACCATGCTCACGCGCCGCGCCGACGCGCAGATGGATTTCGACTTCGCGAAGGTGGTCGAGGCGTCGAAGGACAACCCGGTCTTCTACGTTCAATATGCCCATGCCCGCGTTGCCTCGCTCCACCGCCGCGCGGCCGAGGCCGGGATCAGCGCACAGGGTGCCGACCTGTCCCGGCTTGACACGGAGGAACTCGCGCTCGTGAAGCTCGCGGCGCAATTCCCGCGCATTGTCGAAACCGCTGCCGCGGCGCGCGAGCCGCACCGGATCGCCTTTTATCTCTACGACTTGTCCGCGGAATTTCATGCCGCGTGGAACGTCGGCAACGACCGGCCCGATCGCCGCTACCTGATCGCGGATGACCATGCGGTGACGGCCGCACGCCTGTCCTTGGCGGCGGGCATCGGACAGATTATTCGCAATGGCCTCTCCATCATGGGCGTGGAGGCGGTTTCGGAGATGCACTGATGGCGACCTCGGATCAGTTCGAGCGCGACGAGGACCGGCTGCCGTGGCTGGAGACGGTCGAACCGGACGAGCCGCGGCGTTCGGGCGGGGGTCGCATCGTGCTGCTGGTCCTACTCGGCCTGCTGGTGCTCGGCGGGGTGATCGCGGGCTTGTACCGGTTGCAGGCCGGTCGCGGCGCGGATGGCTCGGGCGCGCTGATCGCGGCGCAGGAAGGCGATTACAAGATCAAGCCCGACGATCCCGGCGGGCTAAAGGTCGAGGGCGAAGGCGACACCGCGATCGCGACCAGTGCGGGCGCCAATCCGAACGGCTCGATCGACCTGAAGGCAGTACCCGAAGCACCGATCAGCGGCACGCGGCGTGCGACCGCGCAGCCCGGCGCACGCGCGGGAAGCACCTCCGCCAGCGTCGCGGTGCCGGCGGCAACCGCGCCGCTGCGGGCGCAGCGCCCGATGACCGCGCCGGTCGCGCCCGTACCAGGCGCGGGTTCGGGCGGCAGCCTGGTGCAGCTCGGCGCGTTCCCGACCGAATCGGCGGCGAACAGCGCCTGGAGCGCGGTCGCCAAGCGGTTCAGCTACGTCGCGCCGCTCGGCAAGGACGTGCAGAAGGCGGACGTCAACGGCCGCACCGTCTATCGCCTGCGCGTCAACGCCGGCAGCGCCAACGCCGCGGCCGACATCTGCGGCCGATTGAAGGTCGCGGGCGAGAGCTGCTTCGTCACCAGCTGATCTGGCTCGGTCGGCCAGAAGGCCGATCGTCCCTTACCGACCGTCATCCCGGACTTGATCCGGGATCCCTTTTCCATTCGTGGTCAGGTGGAGCCGCTAGCGGTCATCAGAATGGGATTAGCACGGCCGAGGCCTTGGAGCAGTCGTGATGGGAGCTGGCGGACCAGACAGGCTCGCGACTTTCCCGATCCGTCGCTTTGACGTAACCACGCCGCCATGAAGCCCGTCATCTTCGGCCTGTCGGGGCCGGTCCTTACCGCGGACGAGCGCGCCTTTTTCGCCGACGCGCGCCCGGCCGGCTACATCCTGTTCAAGCGCAACGTCGAGACGCGCGTGCAACTCCGTGCCTTGACCGACAGCCTGCGCGCGCTCGAAGGCCGCGACGACGTCGCGATCCTGGTCGATCAGGAGGGCGGGCGGGTTGCGCGGCTCGGACCGCCCGAATGGCCCGCCTTCCCCGCGGGCCCTGCCTTCGATGCCTTGTACGAGCGCGCGCCGATGTCGGGGATCGAGGCCGCGCGCGCCAACGCGCACGCGCTCGGCCTGATGCTGTCTGAGGTCGGCATCACGGTGAACTGCCTGCCGCTGCTCGACGTGGCCAGGCGGGAGACGACCGAGGCGATCGCCACCCGCGCTTATGGTCGCGAGCCGATGCGCGTTGCGGCGATGGGGCGTGCGACGCTGGAGGGGCTGCGCGCGGGCGGGGTCGTCGGCGTCGTCAAGCACATGCCCGGCCACGGACGCGCGCTCGCCGACTCGCATTATCACCTGCCGACGGTCACTGCCTCGGTGGCGGAACTGGAGGACGATCTGGCCCCGTTCCGCGCGCTCGCGGGTGCGCCGATGGGGATGACCAGCCACATCGTCTATCGGGCATGGGACGACGAACGTCCCGCCACGCTGTCACCGATCGTGATCGAGGAGGTGATACGCGGTCGCATCGGCTTCGACGGGCTGCTGATGACCGACGACATCGATATGAAGGCATTGTCGGGCACCCCGGCCGACAAGGCGGCGGGCGCAATCGCCGCCGGGTGCGACGTGGTGCTCGATTGCTGGGCGCGGATGGACGAGATGCAGGCGATCGCCGCCGCGCTGCCCGACATCACCAGTCGAGGGCGCGAGCGGCTCGACGCCGCCATGACGAGCGTGACGGCGACGGCCGGCGATGTGGCTGCGCTAACGGCCAAGCGCGACGCGTTGCTGGCGCTCGCCTGAGCATTGCTGCGTGGCCGCGCCCGAGCAGTTGCTGCTCGATCTCGATGGCTGGGAAGGGCCGCTCGACGTGCTGCTGTCGCTCGCGCGCGCGCAGAAGGTCGATCTAAAGCAGATATCGATCCTCGCGCTGGTCGAGCAATATCTCGCGTACATCGACCGCGCGCGGCGCACGAAGCTCGAACTCGCCGCCGATTACCTCGTCATGGCAGCGTGGCTCGCGTATCTGAAAAGTGCGCTGCTGCTGCCGCGCGATCCCGCGATCGAGCCCGATCCCGAAGAACTGGCGCTACGCCTTCAACTCCGTCTCGAACGGCTCGACGCGATGCGCGACGCCGGCGCGCGATTGATGGCGCGCGACCGGATCGGGCGCGACGTGTTCACGCGCGGTGCACCCGAGGGGCTGCGCAGCGTCCGCCACCACCGTTGGACGGTCGATCTCTATCAGTTGATCGCCGCCTACGGCCAGGTCAGCGCCCGCACCCGCCCGGTCATGCACGTCGTGCCCGACCGCGAGGTGATGACGCTCGACACCGCACTCGCACGGGTCACCGCCATGGTCGGCTCGGCGGTCGAGTGGCAGGCGATCGAGCGCTTCCTGCCCGAGGTGGCATCGGAGCAGTTGCGGCGATCCGCGCTCGCGTCCTCCTTTCTCGCGGCGCTCGAACTCGCGCGACAAGGGCGCGTCGAGCTTCGCCAGCGCGAGGCGTTCGCGCCGCTCTACCTGCGGGCGCTCGCGTGACCCCGCCCGGCGACACCGTGCGCGCGGTCGAAGCGGTGCTGTTCGCCGCGACCGAACCCTTGTCGACGGACGTCATTCGCGCGCACGTCGGACCCGTTGACGTCGCCGCAGCGCTCCAGCAGCTCGCCGCCGATTACGCCGGCCGCGGTGTCGAGCTGGTCGAGCGCGGCGGGCGCTGGCAGTTCCAGACCGCGCCCGATCTGGCGCATCTGCTCCGCCGCGAACGCGCGGAGCAGCGGCGGCTGAGCCGCGCCGCCATCGAGACGCTGGCGATCATCGCCTACCACGAACCCGTCAGCCGCCCCGAAATCGAGGCGATCCGCGGCGTGCAGATATCGCGCGGGACGCTTGATGTGCTCATGGAGGCAGGCTGGGTGCGCCCGGCGGGCCGCCGCGAAGTGCCCGGCCGGCCGCTCACCTACGCGACGACGCCCGAGTTCCTGGTGCATTTCGGCCTATCCACGCGCCGCGACCTGCCGGGGATCGCCGATCTGCGCGCTGCCGGGCTGCTCGATCCGGTCGACCTCGCCGCGGAACAGGTCGTCGGGCAGGTGGAGGTAGCAAAGCGCGCCGAGGACGATTAGATGGGCTGCGAATAGGAGACCACGTCATGGGCAGCTTCAGCCTTCCGCATATCCTCGTCCTCGCGGTGATCGCGATCCTGCTGCTCGGCGGGGGGCGATTCTCCGCCATGATGGGCGACGTCGCCAAGGGCGTGAAAAGCTTCAAGAAGGGTATGGCCGAGGAGGACGACGATGTTGTCGCGCGTCCCAAGCCGCGCATCGAGGCACAATCGGCCGCGCAGCCGGCCTATGACCGCGATGCCGACCGCGTGCGCGAGGATCGCTGACGCTATCTGATCCGGCTCGGTCGCGCTGAATGTTCGATATCGCTCCGTCCGAATTCCTGCTGGTCGCGTTCATCGCGCTGGTGGTGATCGGTCCCAAGGACTTGCCCAAGGCGATGCGCGTCATCGGCTATTGGGTTGGGCGCGCCCGCGCCGTCGGGCGGCAGTTCCGCTCCGGGTTCGACGAGATGGTCCGCGAGGCCGAGCTCGCCGAGATGGAGAAGAAGTGGAAGGCGGAGAATGAGCGGATCATGCGCGAACATGCCGCGCCCGCGGTCGGGTCGTCTGATGAGCCGGCGCTTCCCGCACCGGCGCATGACGATCCGCCGCCGGTAATGACCGCGCAGCCGCAGATGATCGAGCACCCGCACGTGGTCGCGCGCGACGCGGGTGCGGTCGTGGCGACCGGCGAAGCGGAGGAGCGTGATCGCCGGTCGGGTGCGCCCGACGCGGCTACCGGTGTTCATCACCCGATGGTCAGCGACAAGGCAGCATCGTGAGCGAGGATCTGGACGAATCGCGCGCGCCGCTGCTCGATCATCTGCTCGAGCTGCGTCGACGGCTGCTTTACTGCATCGCAGCGATCGCGATCGCTTTCTTCGTCTGTTGGTATTTCGCTGAGAATATCTTCGCCTTCCTCGTGCAGCCGTTGCTGCACGCCGGGCAGAAGACGGTGATCTACACGCAGATCTTCGAAGCCTTTTTCGTTCAGGTGAAGGTCGCCTTTTTCTCGGCGATGATGTTGTCCTTTCCTGTCATCGCCAATCAATTGTGGCAATTCGTCGCGCCGGGTCTCTACCGGAAAGAAAAGCGCGCGCTCCTGCCGTTCCTGCTCGCCACGCCGGTCTTGTTCATCCTGGGCGCAGCGATGGCTTATTACGTCGCCGTCCCGATGGCGCTGCATTTCCTGCTCGGGTACACCGGGATGATCGGCGGCGTGCAGCAGCAGGCGTTGCCGGCGGTTGGCAATTATTTATCGTTCATCATGCAATTCCTGTTCGGCTTCGGCGCGGCGTTCCTGCTGCCGGTGTTGTTGATGTTGCTGGAGCGGGCCGGCGTGGTGACGCGCACGCAGTTGATCGCGGCACGTCGGTACGCCATCGTCGGTGCCTTCGCGATTGCGGCGGTGCTGACCCCCCCAGACGTCGGATCGCAGCTGCTGCTCGCGATCCCGCTCGTCATTCTCTACGAACTGGCCATCCTGGGTATCTGGTTCACCGAACGGCGACGTGCCCGAGAGGTCGAAGCGGAGGCGGCAGAGTAGCCGCTTGGGACGATCGTCACGATGATGGGCGGTCGTGCCGTCGCATCTACCAGCATCGTTCGTTCAGCCCACAAGCGTCCCCCACTTGGGCTGGGCCGCATCGATCATGAAAAAGGCGGCCGGTACGCGCCGACCGCCTTTTCGACCCAAGCGTCGAGGAACGCGCTTACTTGGCGTCGTTCGCGGTCTTGGCAACGGTGTTGCCGGCCGACGACACGTCCTTGCCCGCACCCTCGATGGTGTTGCACGCGCTGAGGATAAGCGCACTGGCGAGGGTTGCGGCTGCCACGATCTTACGCATTCAAACATCTCCTGCTCAGGCTGGATGCCTGGGCGTTCAATGTTCACGCTCCGGCTTCGTTCCGCCTGCGTGTCGAACGGTGATGCAAGAAATAAGGCCCGAAAGCGTCACCGGGGGGGGGGGGTTGACGCTTCCGGGCCTATGTCGTGGACCGCGAGAGCGGGGGGGCGTTTAGTCGCGGTCCGGGATGTAGAACGTCACCTTTCGGGACGGGTTCCCACGTCGACGAGCATTTTGTTCGAAGCCGAAGTTAAAGATCAGTGCCGAGCATTGATCGGTCCGATGCGTCCGAGTGGTGTCGCTATGTCCGCCCCGACAGAACGCGTCAGTCGCTGTTGATCGTGGTGATCTTGACCTCGTACGCGCCGGTCAGCGGATCATGCTGCAAGCTGGAGCGCAACTGGCGAGTCAGCCCCTCGATCACCCGGCCGAACCGGTTGGTGAGCCCGTCGCGGAGGCAGTCGCTGTCGACCAGCGCGCGCGAGGAGATCCGCAACACCGCCCGGTCTGGCTCGGGCCCGGCGCGCAGCGTGATCCTGAGTTGCGCCGAGGCATCGCAGGTCATTGCCAACTCCACCAACTCGGTGAGAAGGAATGCGACCGGCACTGCCACATCCTGCGTCACGTACAGCGGATCGATCTCTAGCCCGATCCCGATATGCGTGTGCTCGGGCGCGGTTGCGCGCAGGTTGGATGCGAGTTCGCCGCACACCGATCGCATGCTGACGCCGCGATTCTCTTCCATCTCCGCGAAATGGTAACGGTGGACGACGGCGAGCGCATCGACGCGCCGCTGGATCGAATTATACGCCTGCGACGCTTCGGGCGACTTGGCACCGCGCGCGTGGAAATTGATCAGGCTCGAGATCACCTGCAGGTTGTTCTTGACGCGGTGGTGGACCTCGCGCGTCAACTTGGTCTGACGCACCAGTCCTTCGGCGAGGCCCGCCTCATGAATCGCCACCGTGCGGCTGAGCGCGCGAAACGTTTCGCCCAGATCGCGCAGTTCTTGCGCGGGCAGTGCGCGGTAAAGCGCGGCGTCGGGCTGATCGCCCGGTGCATAGGCCGCGATGCTGGTCCTGAGCGTGCGCAGCGGGTTGATGAGCAGCCGGTCAACCACGAACCATGCGATGGCCGCCGCCGCCGCCCACATCAGCAACGGCAGCGCGAGCGCGAGGATCAGGGGAGAACCGATCGGGGCACTGCGGACCTGCATCTCGAGCACCAGGTCGGCGATGCCCAAATCCTCGCGGATCGCCTCGCGCCGCTCAAGCGCGCGCTCCCGCTTGAGCGCGATCAATTCGAGATGCTGATCCTCGATCGTGATCGTCGCGCCATATTCCGACGAGAAGCCATTGGGTCGCCCGATCTTTGCGAGAAAATTGCGTGGGAAAAACGCCGCGGCCGTGGCGCCACTTCCTCCATCACCCAGGCGCAGCACCAGCCCCTGCTGGTCGATCACTGACGCGGAAAGCGTCGTGGCTACCGGTTCCGTTCGCGGTCGACGTGCGCCAGGAAAACCACGACCGCACACCAGGCGGCCGGCACGATCGAAGATCGCGAAGGCAGCACCCGCGACCGCTTGCTGCGCGAACACGCCCTGGACGCGCGCGCAACTGGGCGCATCACGCGAGTCGAGCGTCAGCGCGTCGGTGGCGACCCTCAGCGCGGTCATGTCGCCGACGAGTTCGATCGAGATTGATCGACTGCTCTCCGCGGCCGCGACCCGGAGATGAGAGCGTAGTTCGGTGTCGGCGATTTGCGTCACGCGCAGCGTTGCGAATGCCGCGATCAGCGCGAGCGGCAACAATGCGAGGCTGAGGATGAGGAACAGCTTGGCGCCAGTCGGCCAGCGCGCCAGATAGTCTTGCCGCGCGTCGTGCGGGACGCTCACGGCAGCATCATCGGTCATTGCACGTCAGTCGAGCTTGCCGAGGAGTGCCAGCAGGTCGTCGGGAACCGTCTCGTCGACGGTTTTCTGGTAAACGGAGCGCAGCGCCGACCCCATGTCGCGAACCTTCGATTGCGCCGCCGTACCCTTTCTCGGCTTATCCGGCAGCTTCTTCTCGGACGTCAACGCAGGCCCCCCAAAAGCCTCAACGACGGAGGCAGGACAGATGAACAACCATGACCCTTTTCGCGTGTGTTTGCCCACGCTGGAGCGATGAAACCAAACAGCATCTCGATGGTTCCCGCTCCGAGTGACGAAAAACTCGAACCGGGGGGCCAGCGTCTCGGCCGATTAAGTCGCGTGATTGAAACGGGCAAGCGTCCTTCGGCGCTGTCGCCCAAGGGAGGGTTTTCTACACATGTCGTTGGGTCAACAACTCGCTCCGCACCTGCCGTTCCTGCGACGCTACGGACGCGCGCTCACCGGCAGCCAGGTGCAGGGCGACCGCTACGTTCGCGCCACGCTGGAGGCGATCGTCGCGGCACCCGAGGAATTTCCGCGCGACGTCGATCCTCGCCTGGGACTCTACCGCACATTTCAGGCGATCTGGAATTCCGCCCACATCGAAGACCAGCCCGATGCCGGCAGCGTCGAGGATTCCGAGGCGATCGCGCGCGCTCGTCTGGCGCGCATGAGCCCGCTGTCGCGCCAGGCGCTGCTCCTCACCGCGATGGAGGGCTTCACGCCCGAGGACGCCGCATATCTGATCGACACCGACACGCAGCGCGTCGAGGAACTCGTCAACGAGGCGCTGGCGGAGATCGAGAAGCAGACCCGCGCGCGCGTGATGATCATCGAGGACGAGCCGATCATCGCGATGGATATCGAGAGCATCGTGCGTGACCTCGGCCACGACCTGACCGGTGTCGCGGTGACGCGCGACGAGGCGGTCGCGCTGGCGATGGAGGATCGCCCCGGACTGGTGCTCGCCGACATCCAGCTTGCCGACGACAGTTCCGGGATCGACGCGGTCAAGGACATCCTGGCCGAATTCCAGGTGCCCGTGATTTTCATCACCGCCTTCCCCGAGCGTCTGCTGACGGGTGAACGGCCCGAGCCGACCTTCTTAATCACCAAGCCGTTCCAGCGGTCGACCGTCAAGGCGGCGATCAGCCAGGCCTTGTTCTTCGACCAGAGCACCATCCCGGCGTAACGCCGGCACGCAACATCGTCATGGTTCGTTCGTTCGGTACGGACCCAAAACGGTTCAGGGGGGTTGAGCGACCATGACGAACGACAATCAACGCGTGCACGTGGAAACGGATCAAGCGCGCGCCGCATCGACCCCCGGCGTCGGGCGCTATGTCCTCGGTGCCTCCTTGGTGCTGATCATCGTGATCTTCGCCGCATTGCTTCTGTTCTGAACGGACGCAATCGGTGCTGGTAGGGGTGGCAAAGCCGGTCGGCGGTAACTATCTTGGCGACGACAACGTGCCCGGTGGCGGGGCGAAGCCTATGCAACGGAGCGGCATGACCCAGTCCTCAGTGAGTGCGCAGAGCACGGACGGCGGGGTGCCGGTCGAGCACGTGTCGCTCTCCGATCCAGAGTTCAAGGCGCAACTGGCGCAGGTCATTCCACACCTGCGCGCGTTCGGTCGTTCGCTCTCGGGCAACCGTGATCTGGCCGACGATCTGGTTCAGGAAACGCTGTTGAAGGCGTGGGCCGCGCGCAAGCGGTTCCAGGCCGGCACCAACATGCGTGCATGGACCTTCATCATCCTGCGCAACCTGTTCCTCTCGCAAATGCGCCGCGCGCGCTTCAAGGGCGAGTGGGACGATCTCGTTGCCGACCGCGTGCTCGCGGCGCCGGCTAGTCAGGACAAGCACGTGGAACTCGCCGACATGCAGCGTGCGCTGATGCATCTGCCGCAGCCGCAGCGTGAGGCGTTGATCCTGGTCGGGGCAGGCGGTTTCGCCTACGAAGAAGCGGCGGAAATCTGCAACGTCGCGGTGGGCACGATCAAGAGCCGCGTCGCGCGTGGTCGTGTCGCGCTCGAGGCGCTGCTCAGCGACGGTACGCTCAAGTCGCGTCGTGATCATGAGAGCGACAATGGTCGCTCGACGCTCGACTCGATCATGGGTGAGGTGGACGAACTCGCGCGCGAGCGCTGAGCGAGTCCGTCGCTGGTCGGCGCTTTACTGCCTTCGATGATGCAATCGCTCATGTGCGGCTTCGCCGTTGGTTTGCGACGTCCCGACCTGCGATAAATACCTGCCGCTCGCAGCTCGTTATAGCCTGCGCGCCACGATCGCGACCGCGGCTGGCACAGAATGGGCAGCGAGCGATCACGAGCGCGCCTGTCTGCTCATCGGCGCTGAGGGGGCTCGGCATACGGACCGCACCGAAGTCTGGGCCGGCTCTGACCAGTGGAAGGTGCTGAGTAATCCAGCACGCAGAGCTGCGACCGCACATAAATAGGCGCGTCACCCCAAGGCGACCGGCTATGCAGAACCCATGATCGTTGCCGCTCAAGATGTACGTGCCCGCGCGACCGCCAACGCGCCCTTCCTCGCCGGCCTGATCGCGCGCGAGTTCGCGGATGAGGCCTTGCTCGCCGACGGTGGCGCGCTGCCGGTCGCTCGTCGGCTCCGGATCGAGCGTCGCCATGTCGCGCGCGAGGTCGCGCTCGGCGACCTGTCGGGCGCGCTCGACCTGACCGCCGTAACCCAGCGCCTAACCCGCTTCGCCGATGCGAGCCTCGACACCGCGATCCGTACCGCCATTGCCGAACGAACGCCCGGCGCTGCGGCAATCGGCTTCGCCGCCTTGGCACTCGGCAAGCAGGGCAGCTTCGAGCTCAATTATTCGTCCGATATCGATCCGATCTTGATCTACGATCCCGCCACCCTGCCGTGTCGCGCGCGCGAGGAGCCGGGCGACGCCGCGGTGCGGATCGCGCGCCGCGTGCTCGAGCTGCTCCAGACGCGCGATGCCGACGGCTATGTCCTGCGTGTCGACCTGCGGCTGCGTCCGTCGCCTGAGATCACTCCGCTCGCGGTTCCGGTCGATGCCGCAATCGCCTATTACGAGTCGCAAGCACTGCCGTGGGAGCGGGCCGCCTTTATCCGCGCGCGCGCCGCAGCGGGCGATCTGGCACTCGGGCAGCGGTTTCTCGACACGATCCGCCCCTTTATCTGGCGCCGCAGCCTCGACTTCGGCGCGGTGGGCGAGATCCTCGACATCACGCGTCGCATCCGCGACCATCACGCGCAGGGGCAAGCGTTCGGTCCCGGTTTCGACCTGAAGCGCGGTCGCGGCGGTATCCGCGAGGTCGAGTTCTTCGCCCAGATCCATCAGCTGATCCACGGCGGACGCGACGCCACCCTACGCGCCCCCGCCACCCGCGACGCACTCGCCGCGCTCGCGGCCGCCGGGCGGATCAGCCGCGCCGACGCCGATCACCTGACCAAGGCCTACAAGCTGCTGCGCACGATCGAGCACCGCGTGCAGATGATCGACGACCGCCAGACCCATATGCTCCCGGCGGGTGAGGCGCTCGACCGGGTCGCGCGGCTGCATGGCATGGCGGACGGCGCGGCATTGCTCGACCTGCTGGGCCCGCATGTCGCGCGCGTCGCCGCGATCTTCGACCGGCTCGCACCCGCGCCGCGTGGCGAGTTGCCGCACGACGCGCACGCGCTCGCCGATCGGTTGGGAGAAGCCGGCTTCACCGATGCGGCGGGTGTGGCCGCACGGATCAAGGCGTGGCGTGACCGGCGCTACCCCGCGCTCAGGAGCCAGGCGGCGCAGTCGGCGCTGGAAGCCGTGCTGCCCGATCTCGTCACTGCCTTTGCGGCGGCGCCTGTGCCCGCTGCAGCGGTCGAGCGGCTCGATCGCGTGATCGAGCGGCTGCCCAGCGCGATCAACTTCTTCCGCCTGCTCGAAGCGCAGCCCGCACTCACCACTCTTGTCGCGCGGATACTCAGCCACGCGCCGACGCTGGCGGAGGAACTGGCGCGACGAACCGATCTGCTCGACGGTCTGCTGGACGCCAGCGCGCTCGAACCTGTCGGTTCGATCGCCGATGTGATGCGCGCGATGCGGCGGATCGAGGTGGGGGGCGATTACCAGGCGCTGCTCGATCACGTCCGCCGCGTCGTCGGGGAACAGCGCTTCGCGCTCGGCGTACAGCTGGTCGCGGCCGCGGCCGATCCGTTGCAGATCGCGCGCGATTATTCCTGCGTTGCGGAGGCTGCCTTGTGCGTGCTCACCGAGGCGACCGTCGCCGAGTTCGCGCGCGTCCACGGTCGTGTGCCGGGCAGCGAGTTGCTGATCCTCGCGCTCGGCCGGTTCGGCGGCGCGGCGCTGACGCATGCGTCGGACCTCGACCTGATCTTTGTCTTCACCGGCGATTTCCTCGCCGAGTCGGATGGCGCCAAGCCGCTCGGTGCGACGCTCTACTACAACCGCCTGGCTCAGCGCGTCGCGGCGGCGCTCTCCGTCCCCACGGCCGCCGGGCCGCTCTACAAGGTCGATACCCGACTGCGACCATCGGGGACGCACGGCCCGCTCGCAGTGACACTCGAGTCGTTCGCGCGCTACCAGCGCGAGTCGGCATGGACGTGGGAGCACATGGCGCTGACGCGCGCGCGTGCGGTGTTCGGCTCCGCGGACGCTCGCGCCGCGCTCGATGGCGTGATCGCGACAGTCCTGAAAGGCGACCGCATGGCCCGTGACATCGTCGCCGATGCGCGTGCGATGCGGGGGGAGATGGCGGCGCACAAGCCGCCACAAGGGCCGCTCGATGCCAAGCTGCTCCCGGGCGGCCTGGTCGATCTGGAGTTCGCCACCCACGTCATTCAACTGCTGACCCGAGCTGGGTTCACGCCTGATCTGGGCGAAGCGATCGATCGCCTGATCGCTGCCGGGCGCATGCCGCCGCGCTTGCGCGGCGCGCACGATCTGCTGACGCGGCTGCTCGTCACCGCGCGACTGGTTGCGCCCGACGCGGCCGAGCCGCCCGCTGCCGCCAGCCGCGCATTGATCGCGGAGGCGGTTCAATTGGCCGATTGGGATGCGGTGCTTGCCAGCTTCAACGCGGTACGCGAGGAGGTCGCGCGTTTCTGGCGGGAGTTGGTTGATGAATGAATTACCCGACGTGACGGCGACTGGTGCCGATGGTCAGCCGCTGCGCCTCCGTGACCTGCCGCGCCCGCTGGTGGTCTATTTCTATCCGAAGGACGACACGCCGGGCTGCACGCGCGAAGCGCAGGATTTTTCCGCGCTCGCCGACGATTTCGCCGCCGCGGGCGTGCATGTCCTCGGTGTCTCGCGTGATACGGTGGCCAAGCACGCGAAGTTCACCGCCAAACACGATCTGCGCGTGGCGCTCGCCAGCGATCTCGACGGACAGGTGACCGAAACCTTCGGCGTCTGGGGCGAGCGGCAGATGTATGGCCGGACCTATATGGGAATCGAGCGCGCGACGTTCCTGTTCGACCGCGACGGGCGGTTGGCGCGTGAATGGCGCAAGGTGAAGGTGCCCGATCACGCCGCCGAGGTGCTGGAGGCGGCGCGCGCGCTTTGACGCATCCGTCCTCGACCAGCATCGCTGAGGCATGTCGCGAGGTGCTGACCACGCCAGCGCCGGTGGCCAAGTTGAAGGCGGCACGCCGTGTCGCGCGCGCGTGGCGACAAGGTGCGCTGCGCCACGACTTCGACCAGCCGATGCCGGCGAAGCCCGCTTGGCCGCCGCGACCCGACCTGCTGCCACCCGGCAAGATGCCGAAGCGCGGCAAGGCGGGGTCCGAGCGCGGCCGGATCGCGTTGCTCCACGCGCTGGCCCATATCGAGTTCGTCGCCGTCGATCTCGCATTCGACATGGCGGGCCGGTTCGGCGCGGCATTTCCGCGCGGCTTCGTCGACGATTGGATCTCGGTCGGGGCGGACGAGGCGATGCATTTCGCGCTGCTCGACCGGCGACTGCGTGCGCTCGGCTCGTCCTATGGCGCGCTGCCCGCGCATGCCGGGTTGTGGGAAACGGCCGCGCGCACCGCCCATGACCCGCTCGCCCGCCTCGCGGTGGTGCCGATGGTGCTCGAAGCACGCGGGCTCGACGTGACGCCGACGACGATCACGCGCTTTCGCCAGAGCGGCGACGAAGCGGGCGCGCGCATCCTCCAGCGCATCTACACCGACGAAATCCGCCATGTTCGATTCGGCACGAATTGGTTCGAGTGGGCGTGCGCCGAGCAGGGTCTGAACCCGCCGACGCACTGGCGCGCGCTGATCGAGCGGCACTTTCGCGGGCTCGTTCGGCCGCCGTTCAACGACTCGGCGCGCACCTTGGCCGGTTTGACGCGCGAATATTGGGGTGGGCTTGCCTCGGAATGACACATTGCGCCACAAAGCTGCCATCAGGACGGGCGGGGGTCCCTACCGATCCAGGTTCATTTCACGCGGGCGGGCGCTGACCCTTCGGGCGGGCGCGCGGCTGGTCGATCGACGATGGGGTTTGATGATTAAGCTCGCTTTGACGTCCGCCGCGACGATGATGGCCGCGGCCGGTGTGATGATTTCGGGTGGTGCCAGCGCGGAAGCGCCCGAGACGACCCAGGTGTCCACGACCACGCATCACGTGCCCGCGGGCGGCCCGCTGATCAGTGCCACCAGCTCGGAGGCGCGCGGCGACATCGCCGCCGACGCACAATTCCGGTCGCTGTTCATGAGCTGGAAGAAGCTCGACGGCGGCAACACCGGGGCGATCGCGATCCCCTCGGTCCAGCCGGTCTCCAACCTGAAGTTTACCAGCAATTTCGGTATTCGCTCCGATCCGTTCCGCGGCACCGCCGCGATGCACGCGGGCGTCGATATCCCGGGTCCGATCGGCACGCCGATCTACGCCACCGCCGATGGCATCGTCAGCCACGCCGGCCGCCAGGGTGGTTACGGCAACCTGGTCGAGATTAACCACGGCAAGGGCATCGCGACGCGCTACGGCCACCTGTCGCGCATCATCGTCGCCGACAATGCGCGCGTGAAGCGCGGGCAGCTGATCGCCATGATGGGCTCAACCGGGCGTTCCACCGGCTCGCACCTCCATTACGAGGTCCGCATCGACGGCCACGCGGTCAATCCGGTGCCGTTCCTGACCACCGCCGACTATCTGCTGGCCGCGCAGGATCGCGCTGTCGGCGTGATCCCGGTCTCGACCGGCGGCCCCGCACCGCAGGATTGAGCGAACCTCAACTTTCTCAACTTCGCCTCCGGAACGAGGCTGTGACGGGGTCGGTTGCGGGTGCAGCCGGCCCCGCTTACATGATGCGCATGGCTACGCTCGCACCCGACATCGCGCTGACGCCCGCCGCGGCGGCACGCGTTTCCAGCATCGCCGCCAAGCAGGGCCGGCCCGCGATCCTGCGTTTGTCGGTTGAAGGCGGCGGCTGCTCGGGGTTTCAATACAAGTTCGGTTTCGCCGACGCTGCCGACCCGAGTGACGCGGTGGCGGAAACGGATGGCGTGCGCTTGGTCGTCGACGACGTGAGCCTCGACCTCGTGCGCGGCTGCGCGGTCGATTACGTCGAGTCGCTCGGTGGCGCATCGTTTCAGGTAAGCAATCCGAATGCCGCATCAGGCTGTGGTTGCGGGACCAGCTTCGCGGTGTAAGGCTGCGTGACGTGAAGATCGTCACCTACAACGTCAACGGGATCAAGGCGCGGCTCGAGCGGCTGGTCGAATATCTCGCCGAGCAGCAGCCCGACGTGGTGTGCCTGCAGGAACTGAAATCGTCGGACGAAACCTTTCCCGAGGCCGCGATCCGCGACGCCGGCTACGGCGCGGTGTGGCACGGGCAGAAAGGCTTCAACGGCGTCGCCGTGCTCGCGCGCGGGCGCGACCCGGTCGAGCGCCAGCGCGGGCTGGAGGGTGAGCCCGAGGACGATCACAGCCGCTATCTCGAATGCGAGGTCGACAGTCTGGTGGTCGCCTCGATCTACCTGCCCAACGGCAATCCCCAGCCTGGGCCGAAGTTCGACTACAAGCTGCGCTGGATCGATCGGCTCCGCGCGCGCGCGCAGGTGCTGCTCGACGCCGAGGTGCCGGCGGTGATCGCGGGTGACTACAACGTCATCCCCAATGATGACGACACCTTCTCCGTGTCGGCGATGGCGAGCGACGCGTTGATGCAACCGGAGAGCCGGCAGGGCTACCGCGCGCTCGTCGCGCAAGGCTGGACCGACGCGCTACGCAGCCGCCATCCGCGCGGCGGCGTGTGGACGTTCTGGGACTATCAGGCCGGTGCGTGGCAGCGCGACGCGGGCTTCCGCATCGACCATCTGCTGCTCAGTCCGGCGGTCGCCGACCGCTTGCAGGACGCGAACGTCGACAAGGCCTATCGTGGGCGCGAAAAGGCGAGCGACCACGCGCCGACCTGGGTGCGGCTGTCGTGAAGCGGCATCGCGCGCTGCTGTTTGCCGCGTGCGTGGGTGCGGCCGCGCTGGTGTCACCAGCCGCGGCGCAACAGCGCGACGATGAGCGGTTCTGCCCCAATCGCCCCAGCCTGGGCTCGAGCGGATGCACGACCTTGCCGGGTCAGGTGCAGGTCGAAATGTCCGGCGTCGACTGGCAGGTCGACGATAACGCCGACGAGCGCGTCGACGCGATACGCTTCGTCGACACGCTCGCGCGGATCGGCGTGGGGCCGAAAACGGAGTTCCAGATCGGCTGGAGCCCGCAGGTGGTGCAGCGCACGCGCGATAAGGCAAGTGGTGCGGTGTCGCGCGTGTCGGGGATCAGCGACGTCATGCTCGCGGTGCGACAGAACATCACCCATTCTGACGGACACGGGCTTTCGACCGCGGTGCAGCCGTTCGTGACGCTGCCGACTGGACGCGGAGAGATCAGCGACGGCACTTGGTCGGCCGGCGCAGTGGTCCCGGTCGTTTACGAGGTCAACGACACGTGGAGCCTCGGCTTCACGGGGCAGGCGGCGGCGCAGGCGGACGAGGATCGCCACGGCCGCCACTTCGACGCGAGCGGGATCGTTGAAGTCGGCTATACGATCTCTAGCAGCGTGACCGCCTTCGGTGACTTCCTGCTCGAGCGTGACAATGATCCCGCGCAGCACGTCACCATGGCCCAGCTCGCGGGCTCGCTGGCGTGGCAACCGACCAAGCGGACGCAATTCGACGTGCTTGCCGTCGCCGGGCTCAACCGCAACACGCCCGACCTGCGCCTCGCGCTCGGCGGTGCGTTCGTGTTCTGACGCCAACTGCCGGCGCAATCTGCCAAACACTGGTGTATTGTTGTGACGCTACACCTGGTAAGTTGTTGATAATCCAGTAAGCGAAGACTGGCACGACCAGTGCAAAGCCTTTCGCAACGGCACGGAGCCGTTGGGAGAGCTACCATGAAATCGACTGCTGTCATCGCCGTGCTGTTCGCCTCGATCGCCGGCACCGCCGCCAATGCCGAGCCGAAGGCCCCACCGCCGCCTGCTACCGAACTCACCGCCCCTGTGCAGGCTGTTACGCCTGGTCCGCGCTATTGCCTGAAGATGGAGGTTCCGGGATCGATGATCCTTCGGCACGAGTGCCGAACCGCCGAGCAGTGGAAGGCCCGTGACGTCGACGTGCTCGCGCTAGCGAAGCGGTGACGATGGCCGCGCCGACGTAGCGGTTGATGCTGCGTCGGCATGGCCGTTACAGCGTGCGCTCGTACACCTGATAGATCTTGTTGACCTTGCTCTCGATCGCGGTGGCGATCGAGTTCATGCCCTGATTGTCGTCGAGCACCCAACCGATCTCGCCGCGGCTGGCACCATAATGCTCGACCGAAGCCTTTCGGATCGCCTCGATCATCATGAAGGCGAGCTGGCTGGCGAGGCGCGAGGATTGCAGTTCCTTGCGCACCCCCATCAAGGGCACCCGCATCGTGCGAACCTTCGGCTTACGCAACCACAGCAGCAGCTTGGCCCAGCCGAACGGCAGCAGCGAGCCATTCAGCGGCTTGATCGCTTCGTTCAGGTCGGGAAGCGTGATCATGAACGCAACGGGCTTGCCGTCGAGCTCGGCGATGCGGATCAGATCGTTGAACACGATCGGCTTCAACTTGACCCCGACATCCTTGATCTCGGGCGGGGTGAGGGGGACGAAGCCCCAATTATCCGACCACGCATCGTTCAGGATGTCGAGGATGATCGCGGCCTCTTCCTCGAAGCGACGCTTGTCGACCTCGCGTACGACGATGCTAGGGTTCGACTCGCCCGACTTGATGATCCGCTTGACGAGCTTTGGGAACTCCTGCGTGATGTCGAGGTCGTAGGTGATGAGCTGCTTGACCGGCCGGTAGCCCGCGCGTTCGATCCAGCCGCGGTATTCGGCCTTCGCGTGCCCCATCATGATCGTCGGCGGGTGATCGTAGCCCTGGACCAACAAGCCGGGTTCCTCCCAGATCGACTGCGAGATCGGGCCGAGCGCGCGCGTCATGCCCTTGCTGCGCAGCCAGTCCTCGGCCGCGGCGAGCAGCGTTTGGAACACGCCCTCGTCCTCGGCCTCCATCAGCCCCCATTGCCCGACGCCGGGTCCGAAGCCCTGCGCCGCGGGCATGGTGAGGGCCAGCGTATCGATATGCGCGGACATGCGCCCGACGACCTGTTCGCCGCGGTAGGCGAGAAATAGTTGCACCTCGGCGTGGCTGTACCAGCCGTTCTTCTCCGGCGTGATCAACCCCAGCGCCTCGCCCTTCAACGGCGGCACCCAATTCGGATCGTCGCGGTATAACCGGAACGGCAGGTCGACGAAGGTCTTGCGGTCGCGCTTGCTCGTGACCGGGGTGATGCGGATGGCCTCAGACATGATCGGGAAATAGACGGCATAATCGATCATGGCGAGTGAGCATTTGCGGCGCATCGTGGCGGTGGTCGCCTGTTCGCGTCACCGTGTCGCCACTATATTCAGGTAATGGACCAAGCCATGACCAGCATGACCCTCGACCGCGTGCCTGCCGAGGCAGCGAGCGTCCGCACGCGCATTCCCGACGACAAGGCGATGCTGCGCACGGCCGCCGAGTTGACGCGCGATCTCGTCCAGCCGCGGGCCGGCATCTACTGGGCCGACCTGATCGCATCGTCGGTCGTCGGCTATGCCGCACTCGCGCTCGCTGTTCTCACCGCGTCGACCGCAGTGATGATCGCGGCTGGTCTGGTGTCGATGCTCGCGCTGTACCGCGGCATGAGCATGATCCATGAGCTGACGCACATGAAGCACGCCAACATGCGCGGTTTCCGCACCGGTTGGAACGCACTGATCGGCGTGCCGATGATGATTCCGTCGTTCATGTACGAGGGCGTGCATAACCTGCACCACGCCAAGACGCGTTACGGAACGTCGGAGGATCCCGAGTATCTGCCGCTTGCGCTGATGAAGCCGTGGACGTTGCCGGTGTTCGTGATCGTGTCGCTGCTCGCGCCGGTCGGCCTACTGATCCGCTACGCGATTCTCGCGCCGTTGTCTGCCGTGTCGCCGCGGCTGCGCACCGCCGTGGTGTCGCGTTATTCGGCGCTGTCGATCAACCCCTCGTTCCGCCGCCGCATGCCCGAAGGCGAGGAGCGCGCGCGCTGGGTCCGGCTTGAGGCAGCGACGGCCGTGTGGGCGCTCGCGTTGATCGTGCTGACGGCGACTGGCGTGATCCCGTTCAAGGCGTTCGCGGTCTTCATGGTGGTGGGGGCGGGTGTCGCGCTGATCAATCAGGTCCGCACACTTGTTGCGCATCTGTGGGAGAATGAGGGCGAGGCGATGAGCGTCACCGCGCAGTATCTCGACACCGTCAACGTGCCGCCGCCCGCGCTGCTGCCGGTGCTGTGGGCGCCGGTGGGGCTGCGCTACCACGCGCTCCACCATTTGCTGCCGGGTCTGCCCTACCACTCGCTGGCAGAGGCGCACCGCCGTTTGTCAAAGGTGCTGGAGCCCGCATCGCCCTATCACAAGGCGAGCTACAAGGGACTGCCCGGCCTTGTCGGTAAGTTGGCAGTGGCGACGATCCGGCCGCGCTGACGAAGTAAGCAGAGGACCAGAAGGGACGGCGTTTCGATCAAGACGCCGCCCTTTTTTCTATTCTTCGGTCCGCAGCAGCACCGCCTCGCCGATCAGCAGGAACAGCAGGAACGGCGCCCAGGCAGCGAGGAAGGGCGGATAGGCGCCGAGATTGCCCATCGCGAGCGCGAAATTGTCGGCGACGAAATAAGCGAAGCCCAACGCCATCCCGATCACCGCGCGGACGAACAACTGTCCCGAGCGCGCGATACCGAACGCGGCGACTGCTCCGAGCAACGGCATCAGCACCGACGAAAGCGGCGCCGACAGCTTGTGCCACAGCGATCCCTCCAGCGCTTTCACCGGGCGTCCGGCTTCTTCCAGATCGTTGATCGCACTGCGTAGCGCGCCGAACGACAGGCTGTCGGCATCGACGGTCGCGAGCGTGAACTGATCGGTCCGTACCCCGCGGCCGATGATCTGTTCGCCGACCATCTGGACACGCCCGCTCGCCACTTCGAATCGCTTGGTCGGCCAGATGCGCCAGCCATCCCCCGAGCGGCGCCCGTTGGGCGCGGTCAGCAACCCGCGCAAACCGCCGGTCGGCGAGCGAAGGTAGACGGTGACGCCGCCCAGTTGCGCCTGATCGCCGCGGCCTTTGATCTGATCGACCTGGATCAGATCCTCGCCTGACAACACCCACACGTTGGAGCGTTCGCCGCGGTCGACGGGCAGGGGGCCGTAATTGACCTTCTGCCACTGCGACAGGGTCGCGGTCGATCGGCTGACGACGCGATCGGTGAAGACAAAGGTGACGGCGGCGACGCCCAGGCTGGCGAGGATCAATGGCGCGAGCAGTTGGTGGGCGGACAACCCCGCCGCCTTGAGTGCGATGACCTCGCTGTTCGCGTTCATGGT
Source organism: uncultured Sphingomonas sp. (assembly GCF_936927845.1). Taxonomy (GTDB): domain Bacteria; phylum Pseudomonadota; class Alphaproteobacteria; order Sphingomonadales; family Sphingomonadaceae; genus Sphingomonas. The sequence goes on along the minus strand of NZ_CAKZHV010000059.1, from coordinate 14,978 downwards.
GATCAGCGTCAGGATCGTGCCGAGCAACACGGAGAAGGGCAGAAAGGTCGAGACGATCTGCGGCAGCCGCAGTCCGACGTAGCGCCACACTTCGGCATCGCCGTTGCCCGCGACCGACAGGATCTTGCCCGATTCGCTCAGCAGATCGAGTGCCTGGAGCACCAGCACCAGCCCCGCGAGAATGCCGAAGGTGCGCGTAAGGAACAGCCGCGCCATGTAGAGCGCAACGGTGCGCGAGGGAAAAAAACCCTTCATGCCGCCGCTCCGGTACGATTGCGGCCCGGCAGGTAGCGCACGATCAGCTTCCAGGTCTTGGCGAAGAAGCGCTCCAGCGCACCGATCGGCTGGCCGCCGGGGACGTAGGCGATGGTGTAGTACATCCAGAAGATCAGCCCGGCGAAAACGAGGAACGGCACCCACAAGGCGATCAGCGGATCGATCGCGCCGCGCTCCCCGACGCTTGCGGCATATTGGTTCACCTTGTGATAGGTCACGACCATCACGATCGACAGGAAGACGCCCAGCGCGGAGCTGGATCGTTTGGGTGGGACACCCAGCGCCACCGCGAGTAGCGGCAGCAGGAACATCGACACGACCTCGGCCAGGCGGAAGTGGAATTCCGACCGGCTACTGTCGCGCTGCTCCTCGGTACCGCCTGCGTGACCCAGTTTGGCGAGCTGCGGCAGCGTATATTCCAGGTTCTTGCCGCCGCGGCTGCGGAAGCTCTCGAACTTGGGCAGGTCGATCGGCAGGTCGTGCGACGAGAAGGACAAGGTGCGCGGCGTCGGGAAGTCGGCGCGGTTGTGGATGAGGGTACCGTTGGTCAGTCGGAAGATGATGACGTTCGGATCGTCGGTGGCGAGGAACTGTCCGCCCTCCGCGGTCACCCCGACCCAGTCGCCCTTGGGCGTCTGCGCATGGACGAAGATGCCCGAAAGCTTGCGTCCCTTGTCGCGGCTGCCCTCTATCCGCATCGTCATGCGGTCGCCCAGATGGGTGAATTCTCCCACCTTGACCGAGGCGCCGAGCGCGCCGGTGCGCAGTTCGAAGCGCAGTTTCTCGTAATTGTAGCGCGCGATCGGCTGGACGTAGCCGACGATCGCGATGTTCGCCGCCGCCAGCACGATCGCGTACATGTACGGCACGCGCAGCAGGCGCGCGTAGCTCATACCGACGCCGCGCATCACGTCGAGCTCGCTCGACGTCGCGATGCGGCGAAAGGCGAGCAGGACCCCCAGCATCAGGCCGATCGGAATGCCGAGCCCGAGATATTCGGGCAGCAGGTTGGCAAGCATCTTCCACACCACGCTCACCGGTCCGCCCTGCGTTGCGACGAAGTCGAACAAGCGCCGAATGCGATCCAGGATCAGCAGCATCGCGGCGATGAACAGGGTAGAGAACAATGGCAGCGCGATCAGCCGGGCCATGTAGCGGTCGATCGATTTCATGTGCGCGCGACGCGGCCTCGCAAGAACGACGGAAAGGCTTCGGCTATAGGCAGGGCTGCGTCACGCGTCACCTGTTCTCGGATCGTCATTCCGCTGCGATGGCGTGCGCGCGCTCGCGCCGCGCCGCGGCGGCGACCGCCTGTTCGAGCGCCGCAAGCGTGAAGGGCTTGCGCAGCACCGGACGATTGCCGAGGTCGACGGTCGCCGCATCCCCGGCGAACCCGGTCACGAACAGCACGGGGATGCCACGATGACGTGCGTCCAGCCCGGCGATCATCTCCGGCCCGGTCAGCCCCGGCATCAGCACGTCGGACAGGATCAGGTCGGGCGCGGGCATCTGCGCCAACGTCTGCGCGGTGCGGGTAGGATCATCGCAGGCGGTGACGCGGTGACCGAGTTCCTCCAACGCCCCCACCGTCGCGGCGAGCACGCGGGGATCATCCTCGACGACCAGGATGGCCAGCGCGGCGTCGTTTTCCTCGTCCGACGTGACCTGCTCTGCCGGCGAAGGCGTGGGAACAGTCGACGCTTCGTCTGCCTCGCGCGGCAGGAACAGGGTCACGGTGGTGCCGCGGCCGGGTTCGGAAACGATCGTCACGTCGCCACTGACTTGCTTGGCGAACGAGAAAATCTGGCTGAGTCCCAGACCGGTGCCCTTGCCGACCGGCTTGGTGGTGAAGAACGGCTCGAACGCGCGTTCCAGCACCTCCGCCGACATGCCATGACCCGTATCGGTCACGGCGAGCGCGAGATAGTCGCCGGCGGCACAGCCGTGCGTGCTTGGCTGGTCGAGCGTCTGCGTTGCGGCGGTGATCGTCAGCGTGCCACGTCCGTCCATCGCGTCGCGTGCGTTGACTGCGAGGTTGACCAGCGTGTTCTCGAGCTGGACGCGGTCGACGCGTGCGCACCAGCCGTCGCTGCGGTCATCGATCACGATCGTCACCCCATCGCCGAGCGTGCGGTCGAGCAGGTCCTTCAACCCCGAAAAAAGGCTCGCCGCGTCGATACATTCGGGATTGATCGCGGTTTCGCGTGCGAAGGCGAGCAGGCGGCGGGTGAGCGCGGCGGCACGCGTCGCGCCTTCGCTCGCGCTCTCGACATGCCGCAGCACGTCCCGACTACCCGCAGCGATGCCGCGGCGGGCGAGTTCCAGTCCGCCGATCACGACCGCGAGCATGTTGTTGAAGTCGTGCGCGATTCCGCCGGTCAACTGGCCGACCGCTTCCATCTTTTGCACCTGGCGCAGCCGCGCTTCCTGCACGCGCAGCTCGTCGGTGGCGGTCGCAACCGCGCTGGCGAGTTCGTCGGCGCGCTCGCGCTGCGATGCCGCCTCGGCCTGCGCGACCGCGCGATCGGCGAGCGCACGCATCGTCAGCCAGGCGAGCGCAATCATGCCGAGCAGCAGCAGCACGCCGAACACCGACAAGATTTTGGCCGCGCCGGTTGATCGGCGCACCGATGCCATCGCCAGCGAGGTTCGGCGATCGAGCAGCGCGCGCTCGTCCGCGATCAGGCCGTCGAGCGCGCGATTGATCGCCTGGAGCGAGGGCGAGGTGCTCGCACGATAGAAGCGCGCCAATGCCTGGCTGTTCTTGCCATAATTGGTGGCGAGCGCGGTCGCGGCGAGTTCGTCACCGCGGGCGCGGAACGCGCGACGCACCGCGGCGAGTCGGCGCTGTTGTCCGGCGTTGTCGTAGGTCAGCCGTTGAAGCTGGGCGACATTCTCCCCCGCGCGGCGCCAATCGTCGAAATAGGATTGCCCGAGCGGTTGATCGCCCGAAATAACGTAGCGACCGAGCGAAGCTTCCGATTTCGCCATCGTACCCTGCAACGCGCGCGCGAGATTCATCACGTCGTAGCTGTGGCTCTGCGCGGCAAGTGCGCGATCGCGCTGCCTGTTTGCCTCGCCCAGCGTCAGGACGATGGCGGTGAGCACGACGACGCCCGCGACTGCCATCGCCACCAGCGCGATGGTACGCCAAGCCGAAACCAGCCCTCGCGGGATGTCCACGTCGTCGCCGCTCACGGCCGTGACTTGTACCCAAGCGCCGCCGGGGTGCAAACCCGGCGGGTGCGCTCAGCCGATCTCGCCGGTGGCGCGGCCTGCGTCGGCGAACATCGTCGTGATGCGGTCGATCTGCGCGTCGCTATGGTCGGCCGAAAGCGAGCAGCGCAGCAGGAAGGTGCCCGATGGTGTCGCGGGCGGGCGCGCGACGTTCACGTATAAACCCTGGTCGAGCAGCGATTGCCACATGCCGACGGCGCGCTCCTGATCCTCCAGCATCACCGCGATGATCGCCGAGTCGGCGGCTTGCGTGCCAAGCGTGAAGCCTAGCTCACGCAGGTTCGCGTGGAGACGGCGGGCGTTGCGCCACAGTTGCGCACGCTTTGCATCGGCGTGCATCAGCTTGCGGATCGAGGTCGCCGCGGTCGCGACCACCGACGGCGGCAGGCTCGCGGTGAAGATGTAGGGACGGCAGGCAAGGCGCATCGCCTCGAATTTCGGGTGATTGGAGACGCAGAAACCGCCAACGGTGCCGACCGATTTGGAAAAGGTGCCGATAACGAAGTCGACATCCTCGCCAAGGACCAGACCCTGATCCTCGTACACGCCGCGACCGTGCGTACCGAAGAAGCCCATCGAGTGCGCCTCGTCGACCAGCACCATCGCGCCGTGCTTCTTCGCGACCGCGACCATTTCCTTGAGCGGAGCGATGTCGCCGAGCATCGAATAGACGCCTTCGAGCACGACGAGCTTGCCCGGCTCCTTCGGCAGTCGGCCGAGCCTTTTGTCGAGGTCCTCGACCGAATTGTGGCGGAAACGCACGACTTCCGCGTCGCCCATCTTGCAGCCATCGTAGATCGAGGCGTGGCTGTCGGCGTCGAGGATGACATACTCGCCCCTGGCGGCGATGGTCGAGATCGTGCCGAGATTCGCCTGATAGCCGGTGGAGAACACCATCGCGTGATCGGCGCCGTAGAATTCGCGCAGCGCATCCTCGGCATCGACATGGTCGCGGAAGGTGCCGTTCAGCATCCGGCTGCCGTTGGTGCCGCTGCCAAATCGGTCGAGCGCCTGCTTGCCCGCCGCAATCACATCGGCATCGAACGTCATGCCCATGTAATTGTAGGTGCCGAGCAGGATGGTGTCGCGGCCCTTGATCACTGCCTCGGTCGGCGAGCGCACCTCCTCCATCACGATTCCGAACGGATCGCGGACGCCGGTGTCAAGGAGCGCCTGCCGCTCCGCGATCAGCGCATCGAACTTCGAGAACAGGTCGCGCTCCGGCGCGACCGGCGCGGGGTCAAGGGGCGATGCCTCGGGCTGCAGGCCGGTTTCGGTCATGGTCAGGCCTTCAACCGCGCAACGGCGTCAACCAACTGGCCGACATTCTCGATCTCGGCCTGCATGTTCATCGTGATGATGATGTCGAACTCGTCCTCGATCGCGGCGACGAAATCCATCACGGTCAGCGAATCCCATTCCAGATCACCCTGGAACGTCGTCGAATCGGTGACGGCCACGCCCTTTTTGTTGAACGGCTCGATCTGTGCCTGGACGATGTCGAAGATGTGGTCGCGGTCGCTCATGGTCGCTTTCGGTGCGTGATGATTAAGGCCGGGGTGCGGCGATGCTATAGCAAGTCGTGGGCGCGATACCACTCGGCGGTGCGCGCCAGCGCGGCAGCGGTGTCGTGCTCGGCGCGCCACAAGGCAGGAGAGGGCAGCGCGTGCGCGATCCAGTCGGGATGGCGGAAATAGCCAACGCGGTCGGGTGTCAGCTTGGCGCGTTGTCCGCGGAACATGCGATCAAGCCGCGCGGCTCCTGACAGAACGGCACCGGGCAGCGACACGGGCAATGCGCGGCGCCCGACGGCCTTGGCGAGCGCGCGCGCGAAATCGCGGTGATCCCAGCCGCCGGGGCGTCCGTCGTCGGGTTCGAGCATCATGTGGCGTGCGCCATCGCCGGTCGCGAGCGTGAGCAGCAGCCGGGCAAGATCCTCCGCTGCGATCACCGACAGCCGGTTGCCGCGCGGCGGCAGCGGCACGATCCCGCGTGACGCGAAGCGAAATAACTCCAGCATTTCGTGGTCGCGCGGGCCGAACACCGCGGGCGGCCGGACGATCGTCCAGTCGAGCCCGCTCAACTGCACGAGCCGCTCCGACTGCGATTTGGACCAGCCATAATCGGACAGATGCGGCTCGCGCGCAGCGAGCGATGAGACGTGGACGAAGCGCTGCACGCCCGCGGCGCCCGCAGCCGAGATCATGCTGCGCGTGCCGTCGATGTTGCCGCTGACGAAACCGGCGCGGTCGGCGGCATTGACGATGCCCGCGACGTGAATCACCGCGTCCGCACCCTCGACCAGCGTGCCGGGTCCGGCGAGATTGCCCGCGACCCAGGTGACGCCGTCGCGTGCTGGTTGCTCGCGCCGCGTCAGCGCACGCACCTGATGCCCGGCGGCGAGTGCCTGATCGACGAGATGGCTGCCGACGAAGCCGGTGGCGCCGGTGATGGCGAGGATCATCGCGCTGGTGCTCCGAGATAGGCCATGTGGTTGCGGTGGACGAGCGCGGCGCGCGGTGCGTAGCCCAGCAACGCGGCATGCTCGTCCCTGCGGCGACCGACGAGGCGCGCAGCGTCGGTGGCGTCATATTCGCTCAAGCCGCGCGCGATCGTGCCGTGCTCGTCGTCGATCGTGACCAGATCGCCGCGCGCGAAACGCCCCTCGATCCGCGTCACGCCCGCGGCAAGCAGGCTCGCCCCGTCCGCCAGCGCGCGTGCCGCACCGGCGTCGACGTGGATTGTGCCCGCGGCGGTCAACCCTCCTGCGAGCCACGCCTTGCGCGCAGGGGCGCCGGTGGGTGCGACGAAGAGCGTGTGGCGGGCGGGGGTAGAGAGCGGAGAGTCGATCCGGCCGCTCGCGATCGCGAGGTGCGCGCCCGCAGCGCTGGCGATCCGCGCTGCCGCGATCTTGCTGATCATCCCGCCCGATCCCATGCCCGACGACGAGCCGGTATCCGCCATTGCTTCAATCACGGCATCGATCTGCTCGACCCTCGCGATGTGGCGGGCGCCGGGAAGGGCAGGGTTGCGGTCGTACAAACCGTCGACGTCGGACAGCAGGATCACCGCATTCGCACCCGCCGCCTGCGCCACGCGCGCGGCAAGGCGATCATTGTCGCCGAAGCGTATCTCCTCGGTCGCGACCGAGTCGTTCTCGTTGATGACGGGTATGACGCCGAGGGTCAGCAGCCGGTCGAGCGTGGCGGCAGCGTTCAGATAGCGGCGCCGCTCCTCCAGATCGCCGAGCGTAACCAGCATCTGCGCCGCGGTCAGCCCGACCGCGCCCAGCAGTTCCGACCACACGCCCGCAAGTGCGATCTGTCCGGTCGCGGCGGCGGCCTGCGCATCTTCCAGGCTCGCGCGGCCACCTTTCGCCAACCCGAGTCGCCGCGCACCTAGCGCGATCGCCCCCGAGGACACGATCGCCACCTGCTGCCCTGCTGCATGCCGCGCCGCGACGTCGGCGGCGACGCTCGCCAGCCACTCGCGCCGGACGCTGCCGTCGGGCGCGACGAGCAGCGCCGACCCGATCTTCACGATCAGGCGAGCACAGGAGGAGGCGGGAAAGAGCATCATTCGGCCCAATCGTTAGCGCACGCGTAGGCTCAGGCAAGCACGTGCGTTAGGTCCGGCATCCCGATCCGGGGCCACCGGAAGCTCGTCATGCCGCCGCTCAGAGCGGTGACCAGACAACCGCGTCTTCGTCGCCATCGTCGTCGACCGGGCTATCGGTCGACGGGATCGCCTCCAGCAGCTTGTCGAGGATCCAATCGACGCCGGTGCCGCTAACACCCGAGATCGGGATCACCTCAGCCCCGCTCGCGTCTTCGAGTTCGGCAGACAGCGCTTCGATCAACTCGTCGTCGAGCGTGTCGATCTTGTTGAGTGCGACCACGACCGGCTTCTCGTCTAGTCCGCCGCCGTACGCCGACAGCTCCTCGCGCACGATCCGGTAACTCTCGCCGACATCCTCGTCGTTGGCATCGATCAGGTGGAGCAGTACGCGGCAGCGCTCGATGTGGCCGAGGAACCGGTCGCCGATCCCGGCACCCTCGGCCGCCCCCTCGATCAGGCCGGGGATGTCGGCGAGCACGAACTCGCGGTTCTTGTGCCGCACGACGCCCAATTGCGGACGCGTCGTGGTGAAGGCGTACTCGCCGACCTTCGCCTGCGCGTTGGTCACCTGGTTGATGAAGGTCGATTTGCCCGCATTGGGCAGCCCAACGAGCCCTGCGTCGGCCAGCAGCTTGAGGCGTAGCCATACCCAGGCTTCCTCGCTCGGCCAGCCGGTGCCGTGCTGGCGCGGTGCGCGGTTGGTCGAGGTCTTGTAGCTCGCATTGCCGCGCCCGCCGTCGCCGCCGCGCAGGAACACGACGCGCTCACCGACTCGTGTCAGATCGGCGAGCAGCGTGCGCTCGTCGTCATCGGCGAGTATTTGGGTCCCGACCGGCACCTTGATGACGAGGTCGTCGCCGCCACCGCCGGTGCGGTTGCTGCCCGATCCACCCTGGCCGCGCGGCGCGCGGAAATGCTGCGTGTAGCGAAAGTCGATCAGCGTGTTGAGTCCGGCAACGGCCTCGAACACGATGTCGCCGCCCTTGCCGCCGTTGCCCCCGTCGGGACCGCCATATTCGATGAACTTTTCACGCCGGAAACTGACGGCGCCGGGACCACCGGCGCCCGAACGGACGAAGATCTTTGCCTGGTCGAGGAAATGCATGGCGCGCTGCCTAGCGCGTCCGTGCTGTTAAAGCGACCCGGTGCGAGTCGCGGCTCAGGCGACCGGCAGCTTGCCGCGGTCGGCCAGCAGCATCGCGCGGGCGAGCTCGCGCGCTTTGTCGCGCGGCAGCCCGAGCGCGCGCGCCATCGGCGCACCGAGTAGCGCGTCGCCGAGTGCCATCAGAACGAGTTGCAACGTTTCTTCATGGATCGGCGCACCCGGATCATTGTCCTGCGCCAGCTCCTCGACCAGATCGTGGATCGCCGTCAGTATCGGGTCGAGCGCATCTTCGTTCCCCGACAGGATCATCCAACTCGCAAGTGCGCCGGCACCATTGTTGCCGAACGCGTCAAAGGTCAGGTCGACCACCTCGGCCGGATCCTCGCGTTCGCGCGCACGCAGAACGGCCGACTTGATCGTGCCGACGATACGACCCGCCATGCGCTCGATCAGCGCCTTCTGCAGCCCATCTGCCGAGCCGAAGTGATGCAGCAGGTTCGCGTGCGTGCGACCGATCCGCCCCGCGACCGCCTTCAGCGTCACCGCCTGTGGCCCGACCTCGACCAGCAGCGCGCGCGCGGCCTCGAGCGCCGCCTCGCGCGATTCTTCCGGGCTTAGGCGACGGCGTAGCGGCGTGACGGTCATCGCGCCATGATCCGCGATCACGCGCGTGAAGGCAATGTCACGGTGCGCTACGCCGCAATCGGCAGCGGTTCCGAGCACGGCTCGACCAGATCGAGCGCCAGGTCGACGCAATCGACCTCGGCGCCCCGCGCGAGCGAGAACAAGCGGCTCGACCCCGTTTCAACGAAGCCGAGCTTGCGCAGCACGCGCCCGGATGCAGGGTTGTCGACCATATGCCGCCCGATCAGACGTTCGCTGCCGAGCGTGTGGCGCGCCATCTCGATCACCGCGCGGCCCGCCTCGGTCGCGTAGCCCTTGCCCCAGCTATCCGGGGTCAGCCAATAGCCGAGTTCGTGCACCCGACCGCCCAGTGCGATCAACTCGGTGCCGCCGATCAGACGGTTCTCGCCTCGCGTCATGATCTGGAAGCGCGGCTGATGCGGCGCGCGCGGAAGCGATAGGAAACTCTCCGCATCACCGAGTGTGTAGGGCCATGGCGCGCGCGACAGGTTGCGAACCACCGCCTCGTGCCCGATCGCGAGCGACAGAGCAGGGGCGTCCTCGGGCCAGCCGGGCCGTAGCGTCAATCTTCTCGTCAGCGCGAACACGGTCTCGCTCTCCTCGTGCAACGCCCCAAGCACGTGCTGATGACGCGCCTGCGACAGGATTGGAGGGAGCACGAAAAAAGGGAGCCGGGGTGACCCGCCTCCCTTGTTGGTTCGGTGCCGCGTGGCACTCGGGTCGCCCTGGTGGGCAACCCGTCAGGTTACCCGATGTTACTCGGCCGCCATCGGCATCGAGTCGACCGAACAGAATTTGCGGCCGAGCTTGCCGTCGTGAAACACCACGCGGCCGTCGATGAGCGCGAACAGGGTATGGTCCTTGCCGATGCCGACGTTACGGCCCGGGTAGAACTTCGTCCCGCGCTGACGCACGAGAATGTTGCCCGCGATCGCTTCCTGACCGCCGAACTTCTTCACGCCAAGGCGACGACCGGCCGAATCACGACCGTTGCGCGACGAACCGCCTGCTTTCTTATGTGCCATTTCGAATAACCTCCTGCGAGCCGCTGTTCGTTACGCGCCGATCGACACGATCTTGAGGATCGTGTGCTGCTG
>NZ_CAKZHV010000058.1 GCF_936927845.1 uncultured Sphingomonas sp. | reverse complement strand
CCGGTGTCTGCCACAGTGCCGCACCTGTGGCTTGCGCATCACCTCGTCAGCAAGGTGGAGAAGACCGGACGCTTACTCAAAGCAGGCAGGACAGAGATAGGCATGCTGCCTGGGATTGAAGCCGAAAAGGTCGATCGCCTCCGCGGGTGTGAGGAATTCGATGGCACAGGCCACCTGGCCGACAACGGCGCTGTAGACGTGGTCATCCAGGCCGAAGATGGCGAACTTGCTCTCCCCCTCCATCGCAAACAACCGGTCAACCCATGATGTCTCCGCAAAAAGCGCGTTTGCCGCCATTAGGATGGTACGGGTGACCTCACCCGCAGTGAAGGTTACGCGCGGCGCCGAATGCATGATGCGGTTGCGGTCTTTGCGAACCGCAGTCCAGAAGGTGTTGAACGACGGGTCCAGCGGCGGGTCCACAACGCTGTTGTGCACGGCTACGAGCTTTGACGCCTCGAGGCTCGGCAGCTCGCCAAACGATGTTGCCCCCTTCGCCGCCTTCGGGCTCCAGTCGGCTGGATCGCCAAGGAGGAGGTATGGCGACACGCGCGCGATCCGGCCCTTGAGGCCGAGCTCCATCGCTTGCTGGATAAGGCTATAGGCGTTCGACAGTGCAGGCTGCACACTTCGCCAATAGTCGTCGGTCGCCTCCGCATCCCCACTGGCACCAACTCCGATGGACCACGCGTCGTGCGCGTCCATGGTGATCTTCCATGCCAGGTAGAGCTGATTGACGCCGGCATCGTGAAATTCATCCGGCGTCGGCACGTCGATGATCACTGTTTCGGCTCCGTTCCGACCCATAATTTTGCCTGCCACCTTGCTAGCAGGAATCGGGCTTATCGCTAGTAACTTTTGTGGCTGTCGGGATCGATGGCGGCTTGCGTTTACCCCCTCGCCTCTTCGCTATCATGGTGGCATATGTAACTCCTAATGCCACCACACGCGGGCTTTGCCATATGACGCTACAAGTTAACATCACACCAAATGGTCGTATGAGCCTGCCGGTGGGCATTCGAAAGCGCCTAGGGCTTGAGGATGGCGGTGCGGTCCTTGTCGAAGAAACGCCGGACGGAGTTATCCTGCGCACCGTGGAGCAGGCGGTGGCAAAGGCGCAAGCAATCGCCAAGCGCTACGCACAACAGCCCGGCGCGTCGGTCGATGACTTTCTTGCCGTACGGCGCGAGGACAGCGGCGAATGACCCATGTCGTTCTCGATGCCTCGGCGATCCTCGCACTGTTGAAAGGCGAGCGCGGTGCCAGCAAGGTCGCCAGCGTGATTGCGGATGCCTCAGTGTGCGCGATCAATCAGGCGGAGGTCATCAGCCACTTTGTTCATCTAGGCGCGCCACTTGACGACGTGCGAGCGATGCTGGCGGCCCTGCCCTATACCGTCGTCGCGGCGGATGATGCGCTCGCCTGGGATGCCGGTAACCTGCGCGCTGCCACCTCATCGGCCGGGTTGTCGCTGGGCGATCGCTTCTGCCTCGCTTTGGCCAAACGCCTCGGCGTCGCGGCGTACACCGCCGACAAAGCGTGGCGCGACATAGCAGGCGACGTGGCCGTGAAGATCGTGACTATCCGGTAGGTTGTGAGGTGCACACCGAACCGCCCCCATCCGCCGCACTTGAGGCGTGGCTCGATGCCAACGGGACGATCGAAGATCGCTACGGTCACCTCCTGCTCGAACAGATCAAGCCAATCGACAAGAGTCTGATCGACGCTCTTCGCCCGTATTTTGAGTCAGCTCATCTCGACGCGCGCGAACATTTTCATAAGCAGGTCGGCATCGACCTTCACCCGGACGCTGGGGCGGCGGGAGCCCATGCCTGCTATCCAGACTGCCTGCCGGCCGTCGCCCGGCGTGGCCTATTTGGCGAAGTAGTCGCCGGCTTGGTAACCCAGGCCTATGCAGAGGAACTCGTCGGCGAGCATCAGTGGTCGGTCCCGATCTTCCTTTTCCGCTTCCATGCCGATGTGGAGAGCTATCTGTGGGACCTTCGCTACGATCCATCCCGCAAGCGCCAGGTATTCGGTCGCTTCGGTTCCGACTTCGTCGGGGTACGACTCGACGCGGCCGGGAACGTGGTCCGGGTCATCGTCGGGGAAGCAAAGTGGCGCGCCTCCCTTACCAACTCGGCCGTCGCCGCCCTCCTCCATGGCGAGAAGAACCTGAAAGATCCGACTACGGGCAAGAATGTCCACAACGGTCGTGGCATTTGGTTTGAGGTGAATCGGGATAGCGTCGTTCCGAAGGGCTTGCGTCAGCTGCAGCGCCTGCTGGAGCTGCGGGATCCCGTGAATCATGCGACCGCCATTGCGTCCATGGACGCCGCGATCACCGCGACCGTACCCACGCTTGCTCGGACGAACCTCGTTGTGATCGCCGGCAACGCCGCAGCGACCCGCAAGAAACTGAATGTGCTGATCCCGTGGAAGAAGCCGCCGGCAGACTACACCGCCCCGCATGACTTGCAGGTTGTCGAGTTGATCCTTGAAGGCGGTGAGGCGCTGATCGACGGGCTGTATACCTCTATGTGGAAGCCCTGACGCCATGTCCGAAGAGATGCGGCGTGCCGTCGCAGAGCAAGTTCGCACTTCGCTGGCCATCGAAAACGCGTTATCCCGCCCACAGGCTCGCGCCTTCGTGCGTTGCTTGCAGACGACCTGGCAGGTTCCCACCACCTCCGCGACCAGACGTTGCAGGCGCATCAGGATCGCGCGGTTTCCGCGGGACGAAGCCTTCCGCGACTTTCGGGTAATGCTCCCACTCAAGCTGGATGCGGGCGGCAGGGAATCCGTCAGGAAATTTGACGAAGCCGTGCATGGACGGAAGGTTCGTAATGTCGTCTGGGATGACCAGCGGCTCGACTTGCTTTCGCGGTGTCAGGGTCGAGGCGTCGCGGGTGTTATTGTAGCCGTAGCTATAGCCCTCATCCATCTGCCGGATTTCACGGTTGCCGATATATTTCGCGCACTGCTCCGCGGTATCGAGATCCGCTGCAGCCAGGATCAATTTGGTGCGCGCGAGCGACGACAGGTTGCGGGCGTTTTCCTCGCCGTAGACCTGTACGAGCTTGTCGAAGGAGTGGAGCCCGAGGATCATTGCTCCGCCGAAATTTCGGGCGGTCTGCAGGCCGCTTTCGATCGCCGGGAGCCGGTGGAGGGCACCGAGCTCGTCGAACATAAACCACGTCCGCAGCGAACGGGTTTTCGGCATCGTCATGAGCGAGTGGATGGCAAGATTCGACCACAGCGTGAGCAGCGCCCGGTTCATCTCGAGATCGGTATAATTCGAGGTGATGAATAGGATCGAACCGGGCTTCTTGTCGCCGGTCATCCAGTCCTTGATCGAGTAGGTGCGCCCCTCGTCGGGGAGGAAGCGTAGGACCTGCGCATTGGTGTTGAAGACGGCGCGGATCGACTCCGCCATGCGGGCGGCTTCAGGCGCCGTCAGAGGGTCGGCGATCGTCTTGGCTAGGTGCTTGTGAACCTGCTTCAGGTCGGCCGTCATGAGGTTGTCGGCCAGCGCTTGGTTCGTGGTCATTTTCTTCTCGATGAGCTTCATGCACATCTCGATGAATAGGGTCCGCGCGGCGAGCGCCCAGAAGGGCTCGGACGAGCCGCCATCGGACGGAATGAGGGCGGCGGCAGCGGCCGTGAACTCGCTGTACGTCCGACAGTCGTTGAAGATCGACCAGGCCGGGCAACGCGCGTCCATCGGGTTCAGGATTGTATCGCGCTCGGGGTCGTAGAAGGCTTCGACATATGCCCCCGTCAGATCGAACACGACGGCACTGTCTTGGCGCTGCCGGATCTGTGCGATGGTCTTGCGTAGGGCGGTTGTCTTACCGGCGCCGGTCGTGCCGAGAAGTAGGGAAGCCGAACGGTGGTGGTGAAGACGGCGGGCGGGGGGAGTCGCTGGCACTGTCGGAGGAGGAGGTCGAGCCGGCCAACGTCGCGAACAATCTCGCCGCCAATATCCTCTCCCAGCCCAGCGAAGCGGAGGTCGATAATTCCCGCGACGGCCTGTCGTCGGAAGCGACGGTGGTGAGCAGCGCCGAGGCGAGATCGCCGGCCGATCGCGGCCGGACCAGCGATGATGAGCGTGACGACCGATCCCGTTCCATGGATGGGCGCAGTGCCCCTGTGCGCGTCGCGGGCACCAATGAGCAGCTTATGAACGAACGTCGGAGTTTGGAAAGCGGGCAAAGCGGTCCGAGTGACCGCCATTGGGTCTTTCCTTCGTCCGATTGCGAGAGGTGCAACCTCTGATCTAAGCTCGCGTCTTTGTCGAAGCGAACGCCTTGGGCGAGGCAGGAGACCGACAGAGTGGCGAATGCCCCAACCGCAAGGCAGAAGCCTTTCAGCGCCGTGGACTTCTTCCTGGAGGACCTACCGGCATGAGAGCGCAACAGATATCTCGCGCGCCAAAATCCTGGAAATCCCCGATCGGCGCTACGGCCTGCCCGAGATGCGGGAAAGCTTCCTCCGCGAGGGTAGGTCCGACTGGCTCGCTTGGGCCTCGGCGGTGGGGTCGCGTAATTTGGATAAGCAGGCGCGCAACTACTTGCTCGATTATTTTGCGAATGGATCAAAGACGAACCGCCTGATCGCATCGATCCTGCAGAAGGCGTGAGCCGTCCCCTTCGAGAAAGAGCGCCAGCTTACGGAGATCAGGAAAGCGGCTCTGAATGTCCCAATGTGGGTCAGAGCAAGGATTTTACTTTCTGCCACTCCCGGACATCCTAGATCAGCAGCAGAGACTAAGGCAAAGGTCTTCGGTGGGACCACCATACCGGAAAGGCTACACCAACGACGGCAGCGTGAGCTGCTCTCCGGGGTTCGCCAGCAGAGCGCGAGCGCAGAGAGCCGCCTCGACCGCCTGCCGGTAATGGACGGTGCCGAAGCGCTCGGCCTCGGCGAAGTCAACGGGCACCCAGTCGTTGCTCGGGTAGCAGGCGTCATAGATCGCGCGCGCAGCCGCGCGCAGTCGCGGATCGTGCCGCATGATCAGCTCCAACAAACACGGGCATCGCCGCCCGCACCACTGAAGTAGAACATTACAGGAACGTCTTTCAAGTCGGATCTGCTGCGGCGTGCGGTCCGCGCGCTACGCGTCAGAAGCCGCTGACACGCCAGGGATTAGGTGGCAGCGGTCCATCCGCCGTCGAAGCATGATCGAGATCTGATACCGGCAGAGGCCACATTTCATACACCGGCAGCCGGTTCCGATGCGATCATGACCTGCCGAGTGCGTGAGCGCCGCAGCCACCGCACGAGGCGGCGGCGTCTCGGCCGTTGCGGCGAGGCTTCGCCGAGCGCATCCTGCGGTATGGCCAAGCTCTTCTTCTCATACAGCCACAAGGACGAGGAACTGCGCGACGAGCTGGAGACCCATCTCTCCACGCTGAAGCGAGAGGGCCTGATCGCGGCGCTTCACGATCGAAGGATTACCGCGGGCGATCGGCTCGACGACGCGATCGACGCCTATCTCGAGGAGGCCGACGTCATCCTCCGTCTTCTCAGTCCCGACTTCATCGAGTCGGACTATTGCTACTCGCGTGAGATGACCCGCGCGCTCGAGCGTCACGCGACCGGTGAGGCCAAGGTGATTCCGGTGGTGGTGAGGCATTGCGACCGGCGCAACACA
Source organism: uncultured Sphingomonas sp. (assembly GCF_936927845.1). GTDB lineage: Bacteria > Pseudomonadota > Alphaproteobacteria > Sphingomonadales > Sphingomonadaceae > Sphingomonas. The sequence goes on along the minus strand of NZ_CAKZHV010000058.1, from coordinate 247,657 downwards.
CCGCTCGCCCAGCTACGCGGGACGCCCCGCGACAATCGTCCGGTCAGGTCCTGGCCTGACCGGGACGAAGCCTGGCTCGACGTCGCTCAGGACGTGCGCGCAGCCGTGACGGCCACCCGGCACCGATTCACGCCGCCCAGCGTCACGCGGCGATCTCATCTCGTTCAGCGCTTCGGCCTCTGTCGGGCCCCGGATGACCCCCGAACTGATCGAAGCCTTCGACGAGATTGTTGGTGATCGCGTACACGTCAGCGAGGGACATGCCCGATCGGCCGGCGACATGCCGACGATCGCGATCGGTGACCTCCCCTGGACGAAGATCACGAGCGAAGCGAACCCCGTCGATCGTCTCACCGCGGTCGCCGCCCTGCCGACGAACGCCCGCCTCATCCTGGACTAGCGCTTCGATAGCTCCACGCTGTCGATCTGGGCCTGGCAGCAGAAAGCGGCCGGCACTCGCATTCGTGCATCGGACATGTCATCGCAGTGGCGGCTTCTCTAAGCCGGCGCCGATGTTCCGATTCCGCTTGGCGTCGGCTTTGAAACTTTGACGTAACGAGGAAGGGCTGCAGAATTCCGTGCAAATTCAGACGCTCCGCGGATCCGGCCATGAAGATTGTCCGAAAACTACAATCGCGGACACGGCGGTTGTCGCTTGATGCAGGACGGATTGATTGGCATCGAGGGGCACCGCGACAAACCCTATTGTCGCAGGACATTCCTCTTCGGTCATGACCGCCGCGATGTAACATCGCGGCAGCGAGCCGGCTCTTCATCGCTCGCATTGCGCGGCGCCGGGTGACCAAATCGCCGCCGCCCGACGACGATCAGCGCGCGCGCGGGTTCTTGCAATTCGACAGCGATACCCTGCCCGGGGAAGCGCGCTTTCGTGCGTACCGCGAGCTATATGCCGGGGGGACCGATGCGGAACAGCTCGGCCCGGATTTCCACGCCCGCGTGTCGGCATGGTCGCTCGATCGGCTGACCATCTTCGAGCGGCATCTGAACGACGTCGGCCATCACCGCACGCCCGCGCACGTCGCGCACGACCAGTTCGATCATTTCACGATCACGCTGGTGATCGCGGGCGAGGTGGAGGTCGATCACGGGGCCGGCTTCACGCGCGTGCCACCGGGGTGCGGGATCATCTACGATGCGCACAAGCCCGCGCGCAATCGCTTCCGACGCGCGCACCTCTACCTGCTGCGCGTGTCGCGACCCGTGTTCCAGGACCTCGCCTCCGGGCAGCGCGATCCGAACGGTGCCTTGACCAAGCCGGGCACGACCGCGCTGCTGACCGACTACGTGCGGGTCCTGCTGCCGCGCTTGAACGATCTCGATCTCGTCGGCAGCGGGCACGCGGTCGATGCGCTGTTCGCCCTGGTGCGGGGCGCGTTGCAGCCGGCGCGAACCGCTGCTGACACGGCGGCGCGCGCGCGCGACCAGGCGCGGCTGACGACCATCCGCGCGCTGATCGAAGCGTCGATCAACGACCCCGATCTGGGACCGGAGATGATCGTCGCCCGCTCGGACGTGTCACGCGCGACGCTGTACCGGCTCTTCAAGCCGCTGGGCGGGATCAACGGCTACATCCGCGCGCGTCGGCTGCACGCGTTGCGCCTGTCGCTGATGGACCCGCGCGAGCAGCGCACCTTTGCCGAACTGGCGCTCCACTGGGGCTTTCGTAGCGAAGCGCACGCGAGCCGCCTGTTCGTCGATCATTACGGCACGCGCCCGGGCAGCTACCGCGAGGGCTGGCGTGCGTCGCGCGACACGCCCGCCCCGGTGCGCGAGATGCGCTTTCTCGAAGCGACGATCAACGAAGGCAGCAGGGTTGATCAGGATTAAGCTCCTCGATCAACCCGCGTCTCACCGATGAGCCGCGCGGACATTTCCGCGTTGTACGAACTGGACCAATTCTCCGCCCGTCGCCGCGCGGCTCCGCCGCGCTGCGCGTCCAGCGGGGAAGAACATGGCGGTTGCAGCATCAGGATCACACGGAGCAACCGCGAGGATGCGCGTGACCGGGCCGGCTTACGTCCCTGCGCGCTACGCGATCCCGCGGTTGCCCGGTGCGGCGCGGCTGATCGTGCTGCCCGCGGGCACGCAGGTCGCGGCCGAGACGCGCTGCCGCTTTGACGCGCAACTCGCGCGCGTCAGCCTGCTCGGGCCGACCAGCCGCGCGGTGACCTTGTGGGTCGATGGCCCCGCGCCGATCGAGGTCGAGCTGGATGCGGCGGACTGGTCCCGCATCACGCATGTTCGCGCCGACACGCTGACCGACCGGATCGTGCCGGCTGCGACCATCGGCATCGCGAGCCCCGCCCTTCCGGGCGACGCGCTCGGCTGCGCACGTGTCGCCCACGCGCTCGCGGCACAGCGCCGCCACTTGCCCGGGGAGCCCGGCGCCGCGGTCACGCGCGGGTTTGCCGCGCTGGTCGGGCGCTTCGACGTGACCGACGTCGGCGCAGCGGCCGAGATGCTCGGCGTCAGTCCGCACCTGCTTCGTCGCACGACACTGCGCTATTTCGGCTTCGCGCCCAAATTGCTGCTGGTGCGCGCGCGCTTCCTCGCCGCGCTGGAGGCGTTCCGGCAGTCGGGCCTGCGGTTCGACAGTGTGCTCGCCTTCGGTTACTTCGACAGCTCGCATTTCCTGCGCGACGCCAACCGCTTTCTCGGCACCACGCCGCGCCGCTATCTGGAGCGAACGGCCGCGTTAGCGCCCGGCGAGTGGGACTATGCCGCCGCCGCTTGACCGCAAAGCGGCATGGAATGTGACCCGGCTCATCGCCACGGCCGCCGCGCAGGCGAGCGTGGCGATGACCCCGGTGCCGAGCAGCGCCGCCGCGGTCGACCATCCGCTCTCGGCCAGCAATCCCGCGAGCAAGGGGCCGCTGCCGACCGCGATCAGGGTCACCAGCGCGAAATAGATGCCGTTGACGCTCGCGCGCGCGGCGGGCGGGATCAGCGCCTGCACCCCGAACAGGCCGGCGAAGCCGGACACACCGAGCATCAGGTTCGCCGCCACCACGCACACCACCATCGCCGGGAGCGTGCGCGCCTGTGTCAGCAGGGCAAAGGGGACCAGCGTCGCCGCCAGCGCGATCAGGACGATCAGCGGCAGGTACGCGACAAGTGCAGGACGCCGCGCGAGCAACCATCCGCATACGCTCTGCCCGACCCACCCGGTCGCGAGCGTCACCACCCCCAGCAGCGTCGCCGCCTGCGCAGCGGTGATCCCTGCCTGCCGCACGAACAGCGTCGGCATCCAGCCACCCGCCGCTTGTGCGAGGATCAGCGGCGCGATCGCCACCGCGAAAAACGCCGCCAGCGCGTGCCACGGCGTGGCCTGCTCCCCTCCGATCGGCGTCGCGGACACGGCGCGCGGCGATGCGCGCAGCAGCACCGGCAGGATCAGCAGGTTGGGAACTGCGGTGAGTGCGAGCAGCCAGCGCCAGTGCGCGATGTTCGTCCGTGCGAATATGATCGCCAGCAGCCACAGCAACGTGCCGACCAACAATAGCGCGATGCTGCGCCCGATCGTCGCGCCGCTGGCAAAGGTCGCCAGCGCCGACGCGCGCTTCTCGCCGGCCTGATCGATCAGCCACGCCACCGCGAGCGGTACGAACACTCCTTGCCCCACGCCCAGCAGCGCGCGCGCGAGGCTGAGCGTCACGAGCGACGTCGCCGCCGCGGACGCGATCGCCGCCGCGGTCCAGGCGAGCACCCCGCCCGCCAGCCAGCCGACCGACGCGCGGCGCCCGCGCATGATCGCGGCGAGTGCGAGCGCGGTCGCCGCATAAGGCAGCGCAAAGGCGGTGCCGATCAGCCACCCGGCCTGCGCGTCGTTCATCGCCACCTCGCCGCGCACCAGCGGCAATACGCCCGACAGCGCGGTGCGATCGACGAAGGCGAGCAGGTGAAGGGCTGCGAGCACCAGGATCACGCGCGTGGTCGCGGCGGCGGGGGCACGAGCGTTCATCCGCCGACCGCCTCGCGCAACGCTCGTCTTGGGTCAATCGTGGCCGGTCGTTTGCCGCTCATGTTCTCGGCGGAGTTATGTCGCCGCACGCTGCGCCCTCGGGGTCGGATCACACCGGTGGTCCTGTCCGGCGCCAAACCTCGTTCAGGTGTTCGCGGTCGAACTCGGCGTGTCGCGTCGCGGCGCCTCGAACGTTGCCCAGTCCGCCTCGTCGCTCGGCCGCGGCGGCGCCCCGGCGATGCTGTCGGGTTCGCTGATCGCGCCGATACGGACGCGGTGAAGGTGCACCTTCGCGATCATGTTGGCGGAAATCGGCGCGGTGATGAACAGGAACAACGAGATCAGCAGCTCGTGCGCGGTCCAGATGCCGAGCCGCACCTGGAAATAGGTGACCGAGGCGAGCAGCAGCGCGCCCAGTCCCAGCGTCGTCGCCTTGGTCGGCCCGTGCAGCCGCTCCATCGTCGTCGGCAGGCGCACCAGACCCCAGCTGCCGATCAGAACGAACCCCGCGCCGAGCAGCAGCAGCGCGGTGACCACGACTTGTGCGACGATGCTCATTCGACGATGTCCCCGCGCAGCACGAACTTGCAATAAGCGATGGTGCTGACGAACCCCACCATCGCGAGCAGCAGCGCGGCCTCGAAATAGGTGTCGTTGCCACCGATCATGCCGATCAGCACGATCATGGCGATGGCGTTGATCACCATCGTGTCGAGCGCGACGATCCGGTCGCCGAGCGCCGGGCCACGCAGCAGCCGCCAGACGTTCAACGCCAGCGCGAGCGCGACCGCCCCGGCGGCGACGTGGAGCGCGACCGCGATCACGCGAACACCTGCTGCAACCGCGCTTCGTAGCGCGCCTTGATCCGCGCGATCTCGTCCGCGGGATTTCCCACGTCGAGCGCGTGGACCAGCAGGTGGCGGCCGTCCGCCGACACGTCGGACGACACCGTACCGGGCGTCAGGCTGATCGTGCCTGCGAGCACCGTGATCGCCTCGGGTGTGGTCAGATCGATCGGCACCACCAGCCAGCGCGCGCGCAGGTCGCGATTGCGGCGGAACAGGATCAGCCAGGCGACCTGGAAATTGGCGACCAGGATGTCTAGGATGACGATCGCGAGATAGCCGAGCAGGGCACGACCGAACCGCATCCGCGGCCGGTCGGGCCAGAATGGCTGCGTGAACTTGGGCAGCACGACCGCGAAGATCGCACCCAGAACGATGCCCCCCAATGCAACGTTGTTCGCCATCAACACCCAAACGATCAACAACATCCCCGACAGCGCGGGGTGCGGCAGCAGGTGCCTCATCGCGAGCCTCCCAGCACGACAGTCACGTAGCGCGACGGTGCCATCACCTGCGCGGCGGCGGCGCGCGTCTGCGCGGTCGTCCAGCCCGCCCCGACCGCCAGCGCGGCGAGTAGCGCGAGAAGCGCGGTGGGCACGAGGAAGTCGGTGCGCGCGCGTGCCGGGGCAGCAACTGGATCCGCTCTCAACGCCGCTTTCCAGAACAGGGTCGAGCCGCTGCGCGAGAAGCCGATCACGCCGACGAAGGTGGTGAGAAGGATCGTGGTCCAGATCGCAGGCCAATTAGGCGCACCGAAGCTCGCGTCGAGGATCAGCAGCTTGCCGACGAATGCGGCGAGCGGAGGCAGGCCGACGACGGCGATTGCGGCGGCGAGGTAAAGCAGCCCGGCACCGTTGTGATCGGCAAAGCGCGGGCTCGGCACCAGTGCATCGCCGTACTGACCGCGCCGCCGCAGCACCACGTCGGCGACAAGGAACAGCAGCGCTCCCGCAAGCACCGCCTGAACCAGGTAATATAGGCCGGCGGCGAGCATCCCCTCGCGCCAGCCCGACACTGCGATCAGCAAGGTTCCCGTGGAGGCGAGCACGGCGAACGCGGCCTGTTCGCGTAGGCCTCTGGCGGTCAGCACGCCGACGAAGCCGACGACCGCGCCGAGGATCGCGGACGCCAGCAGATAGGGCACAGGCACCCACGCCGCCGCACCCGCGCGCGCGCCAAAGATCAGCGGCACGGTGCGGATCATGGCGTAAACGCCTACTTTGGTCATGATGGCGAACAATGTTGCAGTGACGGGCATGGTCGCGGCGTAGGTGCGCGGCAGCCAGAGGTGGAGCGGCACTGCCGCTGCCTTCAGCGCGAACACCGCCGTCAGCAGCAATCCCGCGACGCGCAACAGCCCCTGATCGGCCGGCCCGAGCGCCGCGACGCGGACCGACAGATCGGCCATGTTGAGCGTCGCGGTCAGCCCGTAGAGCAGCCCGAGCGCGACAAGGAACAGCGCCGAGCCGACGATGTTGACGACCACGTACGCGACCCCCGCCTTCAACCGCAGCGCGCCCTGGCCGTGAAGCATCAGGCCGTAGGAGGCGATCAGCAACACCTCGAAGAAGACGAACAGGTTGAACAGGTCGCCGGTCAGGAACGCACCGTTCAGCCCGAGCAGCTGAAAGTGGAACAAGGGGTGGAAATGCCAGCCCTTCCGGTCGGCACCGGTCACGATCGCGTGGACGAGCACGGCGAGCGCCAGCACGGCGGTCAGCACCAGCATGATCGCCGCCAGTCGATCGAGCACCAGCACGATCCCGAACGGCGCCCTCCAGCCGCCGATCGCGTAGGAGCGGATCTGGTCGTCCTGCGCGCGCGCGAACAGCGCGAGCGCGGCGGCGAGCATCGCGACGCAACCGGCGAGCGAGAGATACAGGCTGAACAGCCGCCGGCGGCGCATCACCAGCATGGTGACGGGCGCGGTGACCGCGGGCACGACGATCGGCGCGATCAGCAGATGGTCGATCGCGGTCACGCGCGCGCTCCCGCATCAACACTTGCGTCGGCATCCGGTTGTCCATCGACCTGGTCCGTTCCAGCCTCCAGGAAGCTGCGCAGCGACAGGATCACGGTCAGCGCGGTCATGCCAAAGGTGATAACGATCGCGGTCAGCACCAGCGCCTGCGGCAGCGGATCGGCATGGTGCGTCACACCCTTGGCATAGAGCGGCGGCGCATCAACGACGAGCCGCCCGATCGCGAACAGGAACAGGTTGATCGCGTAGGAGATCAGCGTCAGCCCGAGCACGACCTGGAACGTCCGCCCGCGCAGCGCGAGGTAGATGCCGCCAGCAATCAGCACCGCGATGGCGGAGGCGACGAGGAATTCGAGGCTCACGTGCGCTCCTCGGGTGGCTGGCGCGCGGCGCGCTGCGCGACATGGCTCAATTGCGCGAGCGCCATCACCACCGCACCGACGACGACGAAGGCGACGCCCAGGTCGAAGATCATCGCGGTGGCAAGCTCGAACTCGCCGATCACGGGCAGGTGGAAATGGCCGAAGCTGCTCGACAGGAATGGCGCGCCGAACAGCAGCGAACCGAGACCGGTCGCGGCGGCGATCAGCACGCCCAGCCCGATCAACTGATGCTCGCCGATCCGCCGCCGCTCGTCGGTCCAGTCGAAGCCGGAAGCGAGATATTGCAGCAGAACCGCGATCGAGAACACCAGCGCCGCGACGAAGCCGCCGCCCGGTTGGTTGTGCCCGCGCAGGAAGATGTAGAGCCCGACCAACAGAACGAGCGGCAACAGCAGCCGCGTCGCCATGACGAACATCATGGGATGCTGTTCGAGGGAGAACAATTCGGTCGAGCGCCATTCGCGCAACCGGCGCCCGGCGATCCCGCGCGCGGCGGGTTCCAGCAGCGCGAAGATGGCCAGTCCGGCGATGCCGAGCACGATGATCTCACCCAGCGTGTCGAAAGCACGAAAGTCGACAAGCGTCACGTTGACGACATTGGTGCCGCCGCCACCCGAGTAACTGTGTTCCCAGTGGAAGCGCGAGATGCCGTCGCGCATCGGCCGCGTCATGATCGTCCAGGCGAGCCAGCCCATGCCGCCGCCACCCGCGAGGGCCAGCGCGCCGTCGCGCACGCGGCGGCCCACGCCCGACAGCCGCGGCGGATTGTGCGGCAACAGGTGGAGCGCGAGCAGCATCAGCAGGATCGTCACCACCTCCACCGCGATCTGCGTCAGGGCGAGGTCGGGGGCCGACAGGTGAATGAACGCGAGCGCCATCACCAGACCAATCACGCTGATGAAGATGAGCGCCAGGAAACGGCGGCGATCAACAACGACCACCGCCATCACTGCCGCCACCAGCGCGCCCCAGGCGATCACCGCAACCGGCCCCGCGGGCGTGGTCGGTGCATCGCCCGCGGCAATGGCGAACCGTGCGGCGGCGTCAAGGCCGAGCAGCAGCGCAACACCGAAGAGGACGAACAGATAGCGTTGCAGCGATGCCTGATGAAGCCAGCTCCACCAGCGGCGCAGTGCCGCGACACTCCATTCCATGCCGCCGTCGAACAGATGCTTTGCATCGGGTGCGGGTACGCGCGCGGCGAGGCGGGCGACCCCGCGATAGCCGATCAGCAGCACGACCGCGACCATCACGGCGCCCAGGCTCATCAGCAATGCGGGATTGACGCCGTGCCACAAGGCGAGGTGCAATTCCGGGATGGCAGTACGCGTCACCGCCGCACTCGCCGCCGCGACCAGCGGAGCAGCGAGCGTCATCGGCGCAAGCCCGAGTGCCAGGGCGATGAGCGCGAGGAGCGCGGGCGGGCCGAGCAGTGCAGCGCCCGGATCATGCGAATGCGCGACCTCGCCCGTTTGGCGCGCACCGGCGTGGAGCCACCAGGCGTAGCGCAGCGAATAGGCTGCCGACAGCATCGCCGCGAGCGTCGCCAGCACCGGCACGAGCAGATGCTGCCCGCCGAGCAGCGCGTGGGTGCTCTCTTCCAGCATCATCTCCTTCGAGATGAAGCCGCCGAGCGGGGGCAGCCCCGCCATCGCCGCTGCCGCCAGCACGCCCAGCGTCGCGGTGAGCGGCATCAGCGCAGCGAGCCCGCCAAGCCGGCGGATGTCGCGCGTGCCCGTCTCATGATCGATCACGCCCGCGTGCATGAACAAGGCGGCCTTGAACGCGGCATGATTGAGGATGTGGAACACCGCGGCGGTCACCGCCGCCACGGTCCCAAAGCCGAGCAGCATCACCATCAGCCCCAATTGGCTGATCGTCGAATAAGCCAGGATCGCCTTCAGATCGTGGCGGAACAGCGCGACGCCCGCGCCGAACAGCATCGTCACGAGCCCGACCGAGGCGACGATGCCGAACCACCAGTCGGTGCCTGCGAGCACCGGCCACAATCGCGCGAGCAGGAACACACCCGCCTTCACCATTGTCGCGGAATGGAGATAGGCGCTGACGGGGGTCGGCGCGGCCATGGCGTGCGGCAGCCAGAAATGGAACGGGAATTGCGCCGATTTGGTGAACGCGCCGCCGAGCACCAACAGCAGGATCGCAGGGTAGAGCGGCGACGCCTGCACCAGCGCGCCGCGCGCGAGAATCGTCGACAGGTCGTACGAACCCGCCACCTTGCCGAGCAGCACCAGCCCCGCGATCAGCGCGAGGCCCCCGCCGCCTGTCACGGTCAGCGCCATGCGCGCGCCCTGCCGCGCATCGACACGGTCGCGCCAGAAACCGATCAGCAGGAACGACGACAGGCTCGTCAGCTCCCAGAACACCAGCATCAGCAGCACGTTGCGCGACAGAGCGATGCCAACCATCGCGCCCTGGAACAGCATCAGGAACGACAGGAAACGCGCGCTCGGCTCGTTATTTGACAGATAACCTTGCGCGTAGACGATCACGAGCAGGCCGATGCCGAGGATCAGGCCCGCGAACAGCAAGGCGAGCGGATCGAGCCACAGGCTGAATTCGAGCCCGAGCGCAGGCAGCCACGCAAGCGTGAGGGACGGCGTCAATCCTGCGAGCACCGCCGGCGCCTGTGACAACAGGATTGCCAGCCCCGCGCCGCTCGCCCCCGCCGCGATCCCGACGTGCGCGCCGCGCGAGGCGTGCCGGGTCAACCCCAGCAGCAGCACCGCCGCGAACGGCACAAAGATCAGGGCCAGCAAGGCCACAAGCGTAATCTCCCTTTTCGTGCTCCCCCATCGCATCGCACGGCGGCCGGGCACAACCACCGGCATGCCGGTGCGGTTGCCTGATCATGGCTGGGATGGTCGATTCAACCGATGTGCAATGATTTGACACATCGTCCGTGCCGATACCCGTCTGGGTAAGGGTGCGTTGCCGGCGAGGCGGCGGTCTGTACGGGTCGATACGTTTTCGTGCCCGTTGGCGCAGGCACCTAGATCGCGTGCTTGCTTGTGAACGCGCAACACCACGCCATATCGGCGGCGTGGCCAATGATCCCAGAGTTCACCGCGCGATCCAGATCGTGCTGGTCCTGTTGTTCGTCTCGATCTTCGGCATGATCGCGCTTGCGGCGGCGCTGCTGCGTCGCTGACGGGCCGAGTTCCCTCATAGGAAACCGCGCCCGCGCTGGTCGCACGGACGCGGTTCGATCATCGAGAACCTGACTTAATTGGCGCCGGAGGTGCGCACGTTGCCGTTGACGCCCGCGGGATAGAAGCCGCCCGCGTTCACCGCCGTACGGTTCTGGTACACGACGTTCAGCACCTGCTGCGGCGTGCGGCCGAGCACCAAGCCGCCCGCGTTGGTCGGCACCAGATTGGCGGTGGTGGCATCGCCGATCCCCTGATCGGTGTCGGTCGCGCCGTCCAGCCCGTCGCGCGTATCCGAAATCTGCTGGATTTGCGTGTAGATCGTCGGCGCGGCGAGCCCGCGCTGCCACAACGACGAGCGGATCACGCCGTCGTGATAGCATTCGGTGGTCAGGATGCCCGCCGCGGCCTCGATGAACGCCTTGTTGGTGATCAGCCGCGCCGACCCGCGATAGGCGGTCACCCCGACATCGGTCAGCAGGTACGAACCGATCAGGAAGTTCTCGTCGCTGGCGAAGGGATCGAAGATGTCGCTCGCGCCGATCACGCCCGCCGCGCGCGCCGCTGCAGTGAACGCGCCGACCGCGGTGCCGCCGGGCGTGGTGACGCTCGCCGAGCCCGACAGGTTGATCGCCGGTTGCGCGACCGCCGCGCTGCCGAGCGCGCTGCGCAGAAAGGTGATGTGCGCGAGTTCGTCCGCCGCGATCTCGCGCGCATATTGCGCCAGCACCTGATCGGTGAAGGTCACCTGGCGTGCCGCGCCCGCGCCCGACCCGGTGATCACCGCGCCCTGGGTTCCGGTGCCGGTCTGCAGATTGGCGGCGATCCCCTGGCCCGTCGTCGCGTAGGAATAATAATTCCCCTCCAGATATTCGAGCTGGAGCGCGAAATTGAGCACGTCATTATCGGTCACGCCCGTGGCGGGGGTGGGGGTCGGCGTCGGGCTGGGTTGCGGTGTCGGCGCGTAGCCGTTGTCCTCGTCGCAGGCGGCGAGGAGCGACAGGCCGCCGGTCATCACCGCCGCGCCGCCGCACATCCGGATGAAGTTGCGCCGGGCGCTGCGCTGATGCTCGGCGTGCTCGATCATCTCGACGAAGCTGGTTTCGTTGCTCATCGTGGCCTCGCTCAGTTCGCGCCCGAGCGCGTCAGCGCCGGGTTGGGGTTGTTGGTGCCATTGGGGAAGAAGCCGCCGGCCGTGACCTGATTGCGCGTCAGATAGACGATGTTGTGCACCTGCTCGGGCGTGCGGCTGAAGGTGCGGCCGTTGGTGTCGGTCGGCACGAAGTTCGACGCGGTCTGGCCGTTGATCGTGACGGGCGAGATGCCCTGGTCGTCATCGGCAACGATCGTGGGCAACGCGCCGCTGGCCGAGTTGCGCACGCCATCAAGCGTGTCGCGCGCGTCCGAGATCTTGTCGGCGTTGGTGCGCAGCGCTGGCGTTGCGACCCCGCGGGCGTAGAGCGCGCCGCGGATGATGCCGGCGTGAAACGCTTCGGCAGCAAGGATGCCCGCCGCGGAGTCGAGGATGTCGACGTTGCTGATGAGCGGCGATGCGCCCTGATAGGCGGTGACGCCCACGTCCTCGAAGATGTACGCGCCGAGCAGGAAATTGTCGTCATTGGCGTAAGGGTCGAACACCCCGCCGCTCGCCGACAGGTCGATCCCCGCCGCGACCGCCGCCGCGGTGAAGGGGCCGCCCGCCGCGCCCGACAGGTTGATCGCGGGCTGCGCCACTGCGGCGGAGCCGAGCGCGGTGCGCAGCGAGGCGACGTGCGCCGCCTCATCCGCCGCGATCTCGCGCGCATATTGGATCACGCTGCGATCGGTGAGGTTCGCCTGGCGTGCGCCGGTGACCGCACCCGCCGTGCCGGTGCCGGACAGTTGCGCCGCGGGCAGCCCCGCGCCGGTGACCGCATAGGTGTAGAACTGCGCTTCGAGATATTCGAGATTGAGCGCGAAATTGAGGATGTCACTGTCGCTCGGTGCCGCGGTCTGTGCCATCGCCTGGCCCGGGAAACTCAACGCCGCCGCGCCGCCCGCGGCGAGTGCACCGACGCTGAGGGCATGGCGAAAGAACTCACGCCGCTCCTCGCGACGCTTTACGCGCCGATCGAGCGCCTCGATCAACTCAACGGTGTCGGCCATCCGGTGTCTCCTCACCTTGTTGTCGGCCTCGCACGCCCGCGATCACGCGTTGATCGCAGCAGATCGACACCGATCAGCCGCCCCAACGCGCGGCGGCGTGACAAAGACGCGCCGATCCGGTCGTAAACCGCTCGCAAAAAGGCATATTTCTGCCTGATCTGCATCATCGATCGAGGTCCGACGCGGGATCGCTCGCGGCTGTTCCCGCCGCCGACTTGCTGCTAAGCGCGCGCCTTCACGACCGCGTTCGTCCGCCTGCCGGGCCGACCGGGCCGGTGCCGTTCATCCAGGATCACCATGACTTCGCCCCGCCGTACCTTTGCGATCATCTCCCACCCCGACGCCGGCAAGACCACGCTGACCGAGAAACTGCTCGTCGCGGGCGGCGCGATCCATCTGGCGGGCGAGGTGAAGGCGCGCGGGGCGAACCGGCGCGCGCGGTCCGACTGGATGAAGATCGAGCAGCAGCGCGGCATCTCGGTCACCTCGTCGGTGATGACATTCGAGCGGGGCGGCATCACCTTCAACCTGCTCGACACGCCGGGCCACGAGGATTTCTCGGAGGACACGTACCGCACGCTGACCGCGGTCGATTCGGCGGTGATGGTGATCGACGCGGCGCGCGGCATCGAGGCGCAGACGCGCAAATTGTTCGAGGTGTGCCGGCTGCGCTCGGTTCCCATCATTACCTTCGTCAACAAGGTCGACCGCGAAGGTCGCCCAGTGTTCGAGCTGCTCGACGAGATCGCCGATATCCTCGCATTGGACGTGGCGCCGATGAGCTGGCCGATCGGCATGGGCGGCGAGTTCGAGGGCGTGCTCGACCTGGAAACGGGCGGGGTCAGCCGGCCCGAGGGCGACAGCCGCAACTTCCAGGGCCGCGTCGACCAGGACGTGACCTTGTCCGAGCGGTTCGCCGAGGAAGTCGAGCTGGCGCAGGCGGGCTATGCCGCGTTCGACGGCGAGGCGTACCGCAACGGCGACCTGACCCCGGTCTATTTCGGATCGGCGCTGAAAGATTTCGGCGTCGCCGAGCTGATCGACGCGCTCGCCCGCCACGCACCGCCCCCGCGCCCGCAACCGGCCGAGCCCGCGCCGATCGCGCCCGACGCGGACGAGGTCACCGGTTTCGTGTTCAAGGTGCAGGCCAACATGGACCCCAACCACCGCGACCGGATCGCATTCATGCGGTTGTGCTCGGGCACGTTCAAGCGCGGCATGAAGCTGACTCCGACCGGCCACGGCAAGCCGATCGCGGTTCACTCGCCGATCCTGTTCTTCGCGCAGAACCGCGAGGTCGCGGACGAGGCGTTCCCCGGCGACATCATCGGCATCCCCAACCACGGCACGCTGCGCGTCGGCGATACGCTGTCCGAGCGCGCCGACATCCGCTTCACCGGCCTGCCCAATTTCGCGCCCGAGATCCTGCGCCGCGTGGCGCTCAAGGACCCGACCAAGACCAAGCAGTTGCGCAAGGCGCTGGACGACATGGCCGAGGAAGGCGTGACGCAGGTGTTCTACCCCGAGATCGGGTCCAACTGGATCGTCGGCGTCGTCGGGCAGTTGCAGCTCGAGGTGCTGATCAGCCGGCTGGAGGCGGAGTATAAGGTCGCCGCGGGGCTGGAGCCCGCGCCGTTCGATACGGCGCGCTGGGTGACGGGCGAGGCCGCCGACCTGAAGGCATTCGCCGACGTGAACCGCGGCGCGATGGCGAAGGACCGTGACGGCAATCCGGTGTTCCTGGCGAAGAGCGCGTGGGAGATCGGCTATGTCGCGGATCGTTATCCCAAGGTCCGCTTCAACGCGACGCGCGAGCGGTAAGGCGAGTCACGCCCTGTCCCGCGCGCGTCATCCCGGCCTTGAGCCGGGATCCCGCTTCTGTTCGACCGGCCGAGATAGCGGGACCCCGGATCAAGTCCGGGGTGACGGCAGTATGAACCGATCACTCTAGCGCGACGCCGCGGCGCGTGTAGCATGTGTCCATGCTGCTCGCCCTTCTGCTCTCCGCCGTTCAGGCCCAGATACCGCCGTCGTCTCCGCCGCCGCAGGCGACCCCCGCCGCGCCGATCGCCACCCGCGCGGCGACGACGCCCGCAACCACGACCAGATGGCCAACGCGCGAGGCGGACTTCACCGCGCGCGATTTCGCGTTCCGCTCGGGCGAGCGGATGCGCGCGCTCAGGCTTCACTACACCACGCTCGGCACCCCGCACCGCAACGCCGCGGGCGAGATCGACAATGCGGTGATGGTGCTCCACGGCACCGGCGGCACGGGCAAGCAGTTCCTCAGCCCCCAGTTCGCCGACCGGCTCTACGGCCCGGGCCAGCCGCTCGACATCACGCGCTTCTTCGTCATCCTGCCCGACAATATCGGGCATGGCGGGTCGTCCAAGCCGTCCGACGGGCTGCGGATGGCGTTTCCGAAGTACGATTACGACGACATGGTGGCAGCCCAGCACCGGCTGCTGACCGAAGGGCTGGGCATCAAACGGATGCGGCTGATCATGGGCACGTCGATGGGGTGCATGCACGCGTTCGTGTGGGGCGAGACCTATCCGACGTTCGCGCGCGCGCTGATGCCGCTGGGGTGCGAGGTGGTGCCGATCGCGGGGCTGAACCGGATGTGGCGGCAACTCGCGATAGACGCGATCACCAGCGATCCGGCGTGGATGGCGGGCAATTACACCGCCGAACCGGCGCAGGGCATCCGCGGCGCGGCCTCGCTGCTGTTCGTCGCGGGCGGTGCGCCATTGTGGATCCAGGCCAATTACCCGACGCGCGATGCCGCGGTCCGCTACGCGCGCGAGCGGGTGGCGGCCTCGATCACGGGGATCGACGCGAACGACCTGATCTGTCAACTCGATTCGTCGCGCACCTACGATCCGTGGCCGCGGCTGGAGGCGATCACCGCACCGACCGTGTGGATCAACTCGGCCGACGATTTCATCAATCCGCGCGGCTTCACCTATCCGGCGGAGGGCGTGAAGCGGATGAAGAACGCCACCTTTCGGCTGATCCCCGAGACGCCCGAGACGCGCGGACACGGCACGCATACCTGGGCAAAGTTCTGGGAAGGTGACCTGGCGGCACTGCTGGAGCGGACGCGCTGATCCTCTCGCCTTCTGACATAAAGGGTCGGGTGAGCAGTAGAACAGAGAGCGCTTCGCGGTCGGGTCGACCCGCGCCAACCCCTCCCGGTCAGGGAGGAGAGCCTTGCAGCCGGCAAGGTCGGGTTCTACCCCGCCGGCCATGATCCGCTTCATCGCCCCCGCGCTGCTCGGCCCCCTGCTCGCCCCCTTGCTCGTCGCGCCCGCCGCGGCGCAGCGTGCCGATCGTGCGACACCCGGCTGGGTGCGGGTGCGGCTGGAAACCGCCGACGGCCCGATGGTGATCGCGCTGGCGGCGAAGAAGGCGCCCGCGACCACCGCCAATTTCCTGCGCTACGTCGACGACGGGCGGTTCGACGGCATCTCTTTCTATCGCACCGCCAAGAACAAGCGCGATCCGCGCTACGGCTTCATTCAGGGCGGCATCCGCACCGACGCGCGCCGCTTCCTTGACACGATCCCGCACGAATCGACGAAGAAGACCGGGATCAAACACCTCGACATGACGATCTCGATGGCGCGGATGGGGCCGCCCGGATCGGCGAACGGCAATTTCTTTATCTCGGTCGGCGCGCTGCCGTCGATGGACTGGTCGCCGAGCAACCCCGGCTACGCCGCGTTCGGCCGCGTCGTGTCGGGGCAGGCGACCGTGCGCCGTATCCTCGCCGAGCCAGTCGGGGGGCAGATACGCGGCACGTTGATGCTGCGTCCGGTGCGCGTCAACCGCGCAGTCCGGCTGGACGGCAAGCCGCAGCCAACCGGGCGCCCGCGACCGTGGTTGATCGAGCGTCGGCGGGAAGGCTGAACCTTCCCGATCGGTAGCTCGTTGGGTGCTTCAAAGGAGACGAGCGATGCCCGATCAACCCAACAAGCCCGGCGGCGATTTCGAGCGCGACGACAAGGTCCGCGACGTGGCGGACGAGCAGGCGGTCAAGAACCAGGGCAAGGCGAAACCCGACGATTATCCCGAGCCGGCGAGCGGGGATCAGGTGGAGTGATCCGCCGCCGGCTGGTGGTGACCGGCCGGGTGCAGGGCGTATTCTTTCGCGACTGGACCGTCGAGCAGGCGCGCGGGCTCGGGCTCGACGGCTGGGTGCGCAACCGTGCCGACGGATCGGTCGAAGCCGTGGTGTCGGGTGCGCCCGAGATGGTCGCCGCGATGATCGATCGTGTGCGTCAGGGATCACCGGCGTCGCGGGTCGATGACGTGGCGGTTAGTGATGACGTGTCGGGTGAAGCCTTGCACGGGTTCGAGAAGCGAACGACACGCTGACCTGGAAGCGAGCAGGCCGCGATGGAAGGAAGGATACCTTTCCCAACCCATCCCTTTGACAAGACACATGGACGATTGTCGACCCGCTTGCCCTGCCACTGCTACGTTATTCGGGGCCGCTTCGATCTCGGTCTGCAAGAAGAAGCGGGATCCCGGATCAAGTCCGGGATGACGGCGCGTTGGTTCAGTCGAACCCCGACAGGAACGCGGCGACGTTGCGACCCAGCGCGTCGATCGCGTACCCACCTTCCATCACGATCGCGGTCGGTAACCCCAAGGCGGCGATGTCGCGCGCGAGGACGGGATAGTCGTGGGTCGTCAGCTTGAACCGGCTGATCGGATCGCCCTCCCACGTGTCCGCGCCGAAGCTGACGACGAGCAGCTCGGCCCCGAACCGCGCGATCGCCGCGAGCGCCCGATCCTGTGCGGTGCGGAACGCATCGATCCGCGTACCCTGCGGCAGCGGCAGGTTGAGTGTTGCGCCCCGCCCCTCGCCTTCGCCGACCTCGTCGGCGTGGCCCCAGAAGAACGGGTAATCGCTCGCGGGATCGGCGTGGAGTGAGGCGTAGAAGACGCCGCCGCGGTGCCAGAAGATGTCCTGCGTGCCGTTGCCGTGGTGATAGTCGATGTCGAGCACCGCGACGCGCGCCGCACCAGCGTCTCGCGCCGCTTGTGCTGCGACCGCTGCCACGTTGATGTGGCAATAGCCGCCGCAATAATCGCGTCCGGCATGGTGGCCGGGCGGGCGGCACAGCGCGAAGGCAGCGCGCTCGCCCGCCAGCACCGTGTGCGTCGCGGCGAGTGCGGATTGCGCGCTGGCATAGCCCGCGGCCCAGGTCTGATGCGTCAACGGCGTGGTCGCGTCGAACGCGTAGCGCCCGAGCAGCGCGTCGATGCGCGACAGCGCGAGCGGGCGGCGACCGACGATCGGAAAGGCGTAGGGGATCGCCTGTCCGGGCCGCCCGGCCTCCTCCCACAACCGTGCCGCGTCGCGCAGGAAGGCGAGGTAATCGGCGTCGTGCACCGCCTCGATCGGTGCGGTGCCATAGTCGTCCGGCTGCTCCGCGCCGCCGATCGCGTCGAGGATCGCCTGCGCGCGCGACGGCTTCTCGGCGTAATCGGTGAAGGCACCGTTGTGCAGTTCCTGCACGGGCGCGTGGGTGGCCTGCGCGGGCGAGAAGAACCGCCTCATGCGCGGCGCTCGCTACGCCGGAAAGTCGCTAAAGTCACACCCCTACGCATGTGCGCGCGCGCGACGACAGGATCTGGACGAG
This sequence comes from uncultured Sphingomonas sp., assembly GCF_936927845.1. Classification (GTDB taxonomy): domain Bacteria; phylum Pseudomonadota; class Alphaproteobacteria; order Sphingomonadales; family Sphingomonadaceae; genus Sphingomonas. The sequence continues at coordinate 229,497 of NZ_CAKZHV010000058.1, read as the reverse complement.
AGGCAAAGGTCATTGGCGCAATCATGCCATGCCCGCGCGGCGTATGACATGGCCAATGCGCTGCTCACGCGAGCGCGGGCCGTCCTCGCCGGTACCGTTCGACCAAGAGCGTCAGCGCCCAGATCGCGAGCCCGCCGAGCGCCAGCGCGCTGCCGACATATCCGGTCGAGGCCCAGCCGTAGCCGCCCGCGATCGCCAGGCCACCCGCCCACGGCCCGATCGCGTTGGCGACGTTGAACGCGGAATGGTTGAGCGCGGCCGCCAGCCCCTGGGCGTCGCCCGCCACGTCCATCAACCGCGTCTGGAGCACGGTGGCGAGTGCGCCGCCGCAGCCGATCGCGAAGACGCAGGCGGTGATCGCGGCGAGGCTGCCGCTCGCCCACGGATAGAGCGCGAGCACGACCGCCGACCAGACCAGCAGCACGCCCGCGGTTGGCATCAGCGCGCGATCGGCGAAGCGCGGCACGAACAGATTGCCCGCGGTCAGCCCTGCACCGAACACCGCGAGCACCAGCGGCACGACCGCATTCGATGCGCCAGTGACCTCGGTCAGCGTCGAGGCGAGATAGGTGTAGACCGCGAACAATCCGCCGAAGCCGATCGCGCCAATCGCGAGCGTCAGCCACACCTGACCGTTGCGAAGTGCTGCGAGTTCGCGCAGCGGGCTGGCGTCGTGATCGGGCCGGTCGTGCGGCGCGGAGGCGGCGACCAGCGCGGCGGTGGTGAGCGCGAGCGCCGCGACCACGCCGAACACATAGCGCCAGCTGAGCCACTGGCCGAGCAGCTTGGCGAGCGGCACGCCGACGATCGTCGCGACCGTCAGCCCCAGCATCACGCGCCCGATCGCGGTAGTGCGCCGCTCGGGCATCAGCGACGCGGCGACGAGCGCGGCGACCCCGAAATAAGCGCCGTGCGGCAGCCCGGCGAGGAAGCGGAACGCGAGCATCGCGTCATACCCCGGCGCGAATGCCGACAGCGCATTGCCGGCCGCGAACATGAGCATGAGGATGATCAGCGCAGTGCGACGCGGCACCTTGGCGAGTGCGACCGCCAACGTCGGCGCACCGACGACGACGCCGAGCGCATAGGCGCTGATCAGGTGACCGACCGCGGGCGCGTCGACGCCCAGCCCGCGCGCGAGGTCGGGCTCGAGGCTCATCGCGGCGAACTCAGTCGTGCCGATCGCGAAGCCGCCGACGGCGAGCGCGAGATGGACGAGGCCGACCGGCGCGGCGGCCTTCAGGGCGGAGGCGGGCGTGTGTTGCTGCATTGCAGCATAGATGCGGGCTGGGGAGGCGGGGTGCAAGGTTGGATGCGAGCGGCTGGCTCACGAGCATCGGGCTCCCTCACCGAAATGAGGGTTTTGTGGTGGGTCGGGGTGATATGCGCGATCACCTACGCTCGCTGTTACCCGGCGCACCGGCAAACTCGGCTTTTTGAACGGAAGGCAAACAGGAAGAGGCCACCGCGGGCAAAGCCCGCGTCGTCGGACGGGCCGGTTGGCACCGACCCGCCGGCCGGCCTTGGCGCTGCGCGGTTGGGCCGCGCACCGGCGCGGGCTCAGCCGCGACTTCGCCTGCGGCGTCGTCGGACGGGTCGGTTGGTACCGACCCGCCGGCCGGCCTTGGCGCTGCGCGGTTAGCCGCGCACCGGCGCGGGCGTGGCCGCGCCTGCGGCCAAGGCGTCCGCGATCAGCTTTCGGCTGTTTTCCACCCCGTACAGCTTGATGAAGCTGCCCATCCGTGGGCCCTGGGACGATCCCAGCAACGTCTCGTATAGCGCCTTGAACCAGTCGCGTAGCGAGTCGAAGCCGCCGGTCTTGCCGATCTCGTACACCTCGTTCTGGATGTCCTCGGCACTCGCGTCGGCGGGCAGTGCGGCGAGCGCGGCGTCGAGCCGTTGTAGCGCCTCGACCTCCACACCAACCGGCGCGCGGCGCTTGAGCGTCGGTGCGATGAAGTCGCGGTGATAGGCGAGCGCGTGGCCGATCAGCCGGTCGAGCTCGGGATAGCGCGCGGCCGAGGCGTCCGGCACGTAATTGGCGAGGTAGGCCCAGACCTGATCGGGCGTCGCGCCCTCGCCCATCACACCGACGAGGTTGAGCAGCAGCCCGAACGTCACCGGCAGCTCGCCATCGGGCAGCTTGCCATCATGGATGTGGTGGACCGGATTGCCGAGCCGTTCCTTGACCGCCTGGCCCGCGTAATTACCGCGGAACTGCCAGTATTCGTCCACCGCACGCGGGATCACGCCCATGTGAAGCTGTTTGGCCTTTTTCGGCTCGCGGTACGCGTAGAACGCGAGGCTCTCCTCGGGGCCGTAGGTCAGCCATTGCTCGAGGCTCAGGCCATTGCCCTTCGACTTCGAGATCTTCTCGCCATTCTCGTCGAGGAACATCTCGTAATTGAAGCCCTCGGGCGGGCGTCCGCCGAGCACGCGCGCGATCTTCGACGATTGCGTAACCGAGTCGATCAGGTCCTTGCCCGCCATCTCGTAATCGACGCCGAGCGCGACCCAGCGCATCGCCCAGTCGACCTTCCACTGCAGCTTCGACATGCCGCCGAGCGCACTCTGCTCGACGCGCTCGTTCGTGGCGGGATCGGTGAAGGCGATCGTGCCCGCCTCCGCGTCGACCACCTCGACCGGCACCTGGAGCACGATGCCGGTGGTCGGGCTGATCGGCAAGATCGGCGAATAGGTCGCGCGGCGCTCGGCGCGTAGCGTCGGCAGCATCACGTCCATCACGCCCCCGAAATGCCGCAGCACGCCGCGCAGCGCCTCGTCGAAGCGGCCTTGCGTATAGTAATCGGTCGAGGACACGAACTCGTAGTCGAACCCGAAGCGGTCGAGGAATTGCCGCAGCATCGCGTTGTTGTGCGCCGCGAAGCTGTCGAACTTGCCGAACGGATCGGGGATGCGCGTCAGCGGCTTGCCGAGATGCTCGGCAAGCATCGCGCCGTTCGGAACATTGTCGGGCACCTTGCGCAGGCCGTCCATGTCGTCGCTGAACGCGACCAGCCGCGTCGGCTGATCCGACAAGGCATGGAACGCCTGGCGCACCATGGTCGTGCGCAGCACCTCGTTGAAGGTGCCGATGTGCGGCAGCCCCGAGGGGCCGTAGCCGGTTTCGAACAGGACGGGCTCGCCACCGGGCTTGCCGCTCGGATAGCGTTTAAGGAGCTTGCGCGCCTCCTCGTACGGCCAGGCCTTGGACTCTAGGGCAGCGGATCGCAGTTCGTCGTTCATGGTGCGGTGCGACGTAGCGATAAGGCCGCGCGAACGCTATATGCGCGGACACAATGGCTCCGTGGTCCGCGCTTCTCCTGTTCCTCGTCACCGTCGTGCTGATGGAGGGTTTCGCCTATGCGATGCATCGCTGGGTGATGCACGGGCCCGGCTGGTTCCTGCACAAGAGCCATCACCGCGCGCGCGACGGGCATTGGGAGCTGAACGATCTGTACGCGGTGATCTTCGCCGTGCCGTCGGTTCTGATGATCTACGGCGCGCTGCATTACGGCTGGTGGCCGGGGTTCGTGTGGATCGGCGCGGGCGTCGCTGCCTATGGCATGATCTATTTCGGGTTCCACGACGTGATCGTGCATCGGCGCATCCCGACGCGCTACCTGCCCAAGGGCCGTTACATGAAGCGGATCGTGCAGGCGCACCGGCTGCACCACGTGGTCGAAACGCGCGAGGGCAACGTCAGCTTCGGCTTCATCGTCGCGCCGCGCCCCGAGGATCTGAAGGCCGAATTGAAGCGGCGCGGACGCAAGGGCGTGCGCCAGTCGACGTTGCCGCATCCATCGGTCTTTGCCGAAGATTAACCCTTTGGGCGCATGAGTCGGCGCATGGAACCCGCCGTCCCGATCCCCGCCCCCTCCGAAGCGGAGGAACACCGCCACGCTTTGCGCCGGGCGGTCAAGATGAAGGCGCATCTGCGCGACCGCGGCAACACGCGGTTCGAGATCGACGTGGTCGATCTGTCGGTAACGGGTTTCCGCGCGCAGACGAGCTTTACCTTGTGGCCGGGGACGACGGTGTGGCTGACGCTGCCCGGGCTGGCCGCGGTGGAGGCGGTGGTCGCGTGGCGTGACAAGTTCCGCTATGGTTGTGCGTTTTCCAAGCCGCTGCACCCCGCGGTGTTTGATCATATCGTGGCTTTGGGCGAGCGGTAAGCGCGACCGCGTCGCGCTGGTCGCGCCAGCCAACCGCTCGCCCTGCCGGCAGGGCGGCGCAGCCGAACCTGACCGAGACGCGGGCTCTGCCCGCGTTTCTTGTTTCTGCTGGCTTAGTTGAACGCGGGATCGTGCAGCCGCCGAAGCGCCAGCTTGGCTGGCGCGAGCTGGGAGGCGGAAAGTTCACGCGGGCAGAGCCCGCGTCGTCGGCCGGATCAGGCTGGCGCCTGTCCGCCGGCCGTGCCGGGTGATGCCGCTCTCGCAGCACCGGCGCGAACGCAGTCGCGCCTTCACCCGTCAGTCAAACAGACTGCTCACGCTCGTCTCGTCCGCGATCCGCTTGATCGCTTCCGCCAACAACGGCGCGATCGTCAGGTGGCGGATCTTCTCCGCCTTGCCGATCGATTCGTGGTTCCCGATCGAGTCGGTGATGACCAGCTCGCGCAGCGACGAGCCCTCGACCCTCGCCACCGCGCCGCCCGACAGCACGCCGTGCGTCACATAGGCGACGACGTCCTCCGCCCCCGCTTCACGCAGCGCGGCCGCCGCGTTGCAGAGCGTGCCCGCCGAATCGACGATGTCGTCGATCAGCACACAGAAGCGCCCCTCGACATCGCCGATGATGTTCATGACCTCTGATTCGCCCGCGCGCTCGCGTCGCTTGTCGACGATCGCGAGCGGGGCGTTGTCGAGCCGCTTCGACAAGGCGCGCGCGCGCACCACGCCGCCGACGTCGGGCGAGACGACCATCAGGTTCTTGTCGCCGAAGCGCGTGCGGATGTCCGCGCTCATGACGGGGGCGGCGAACAGATTGTCGGTCGGGATGTCGAAGAAGCCCTGGATTTGTCCGGCGTGGAGATCGACCGACAGCACGCGGTCCGCACCCGCGGTCGTGATCAGGTTCGCGACGAGCTTGGCCGAGATCGGCGTGCGCGGCCCCGGTTTGCGGTCCTGCCGCGCGTAACCGAAATATGGGATCACCGCGGTGATCCGCTTCGCCGACGCGCGGTGACACGCGTCGATCATGATCAGCAGCTCCATCAGATTGTCGTTGACCGGGTAGCTGGTCGACTGGAGCAGGAACACGTCCTCGCCGCGGACATTCTCCATGATCTCGACGAAGATCTCCTCGTCGGCGAACCGCCTGACCAGCGCCTCGGTCAGGGGCACCTCGAGATAATCCGAGATCGCGGTGGCGAGCGGCAGGTTGGAGTTGCCGGTCAACAGCTTCATGGTCGAATACCCTTTCGCGCGTCGGCTTTAGCCGTCGTGCGCGCGATGGCAATGGGCGGGGGTGTGGGGCGCCGGGAAGTCGGCCCCGGCATCAGGCCTGGGTGGGCGCAGGCGAGGTCTGCTTTCGCCCACAATGCGATATTCGGCTAATGTTAGTTCCGCCTGAGAGCGGATGTTACGCCCTCTTCTTCCACCGGCATCGTCAAGCGATGGGGCCGCTCCCGTTCCTTTCTGCTATGGCCTCACCATACTCGAATTGTTCGATCAACAATTTATATCCTTCGGCATCTTATAAATAATTTTACCCTGCGCAGCGTTATGACATCGCATCACTTTTGTGAGTTCGTTATCATGAAAGCACGGCAATGCCTGTGGCGAGTATATCCACTTATGGCAATCTTGGGTTGTATTACATCGTGCTCGCCGGGTGTTCACGCAAGCGTTCTCCGTCTCGACCTCTATGCAATAGTAAATGGTCGCAAAGCCAAGGCGTCAGAAGATTGGTTAATAACGACCAAGGATAGTGGTATCACACCCTCGTTTATCAGGGTTAAGGGCAATGCCTTGCGCCTTCCTGTGGGACAAGCGGGTGACATATTTGCTCTGTTTCGTGCTGTATATCGAGGAGAGGTGGAAACCTGGGATACAATTGTCTTTACGGTAGATGGTATTATAGGCACCGGACACACGAAATCAGCTCGCGCTCGGACATTTACGGAGCGTCATGCAGATGCTGTCAAACTCAATGCGGGAAGGCCGATCGAGATTTGTCGGCCCGAACCTCAATCTCGCCGGTCCGAACCCGGTTCTTACCTGTCCAAACTCCCGCCACCCCAAACAGTTTGCCCTTATTTGATATTCGTACCGGGTAGCGCGCGCAAAGTGGCTACTGTTCTGCAAGTCGGGAAGGAATACAAACTTGGTAAAAACCGCGTTATTATTAAGCACGTATATGCATCGTACTTGCCAATCAGCAGTGGCGATCTTGACCAGCGCGCGTCTGACAGCGCTTCCAGCACCCAGCCTGGCCCGCTTACCGGTGTCTACGTGCCCAATCCGCGGGAGCCGTCGACGCTGGTAAATCTTCGTTCGCGTGAGTTTAAAAGATAGCGCTAAATATCCCTCTCGGTCTCGGTACCACGGCTTTATGCCGCGACCCTCCTGTGGCGGGATAAAAAATTATCTAACTGGCTTGCTCAGCCGGCTTTCCCCGGTGCGGTAGTAGTTGCCTCTTTCTGCACGGCGGAGATGCAACTCGTCACAATGGTTATCACGACCGCCACCCCCTTAAGGGCAGAACGTCCGCTCACGCCCACAATGCAACGGAGGGCTGATGATCGGTGAACGTCCGCTTCCCACCAAAAGCGGACATTCGAACCACCGGCCCTAGTTACCGCCCCTGCGCGCGCCAGCGTTGGATGACGCGCTGGACGATCTGATCCTCGCCGCCGACCTCGCGCCACAATTCGGTGAAGACGGGGTCGGCCGATGCCGGGCGCTTCGCGGGTTCGAGCGTGTCGAGCGCGACGCGGACGGGGATCGACACGCCCTCGCCGCAGATGATGCACTCGCGGTTCCTGAGCGCGGGGATCGAATCAAGAAAGCCCCGTGCGCCCTCGGGCATGGCGGCGCGGACGAACGCCTGATCGCGCTCGTTGTTGAGCCGCATCGCGATGATCGTGCCGCACTGCGACAGCACGCCTTCGGCGAGATCGGACGGACGCTGCGTGATCAGGCCCAGCGAGACGCCGTATTTGCGGCCTTCCTTGGCGATGCGGCTTAGGATGCGCGACACCGCGCCCTGGCGCTCGCGGTCGGAGGGGACGTAGCGGTGCGCCTCCTCGCAGACCAGCAGGATCGGGCGCTGCGGCTCGTTACGCGACCAGATCGCGAAGTCGAACACCATGCGGCTGAGCACCGCGACGACGACGGAGGTGATCTCGCTCGGCACGCCCGACACGTCGATGATCGAGATCGGCTTGCCGCCGCCGGGCAGGCGGAAGATGCGCGACACGAACGCCGCCATCGTGTCGGCGACGAGCATGCCGGAGAACATGAAACCGAAGCGCGGATCGGCCTTGATCTCCTCGATCTTGGTCTTGAGCCTGAGGTAGGGCGCGGTGGAGCCGGCGCGGTCCATCTTGCCCATCTCCTGCTGGATCAGCTGCAACAGGTCGCTGAGCAGATAGGGCACCGGCGCGTCGACGGTGAGTTTGGGGATCTCCTGCCCCACTCGCCCCTTGGCGCGCGAGGCGAGCAGGCATTTGGCGAGGATGTCGGCATCGACCTGCCGATCGGCGCCCGAGGAGGTGAGGAACACCTCGCAATGTTCCTCGAAGTTCATCAGCCAATAAGGCATCTGAAGGTTGTTGACGTCGTGCAGCGCGCCATTGTCGCGAAACGCCGCGGCATATTCGCCGTGCGGGTCGATCATCACGATATGGCCCTGCGGCGCCATTTCGCAGATGCGGTGGAGGATCAGCGCGGCGGCGGTCGACTTGCCGGTACCGGTGGAACCCAGCAGCGCGAAATGCTTGCCGAGCATCGCATCGACGAACAACGCGCTGCGGACGTGATCGGTCGGGTAGACGTGCCCGACCTCGATCACGCTGCGATCGTCGGCGGCATAGACCTGCGCCAGATCGTCGGCGGTGACGGGAAACACCTCGGTGCCCGGCATCGGGTAGCGGGTGACGCCGCGGCGGAAGTTGAACAAGCGGCGGGTCAGCCGCTCCTCATCGCCCTCACCGAGGAAATCGACCGCGGCGACGATCTGCCCGGCGGCACCGGGGGCGAGTTGGAGCGAGCGGATGCTGGCGATCAACCACGCCTGGCCGATGCGCACCTTGAGCTGGCCGCCGACCTGCCCCGCGCTCGCGAGCACGGCGTCAGTGCTGGCGGCGAGCGGCGTCAGCGCGGCAATGTCGAGCACCACCTCGCTGCGCGATCCCGCGACCTCGAGCACGTAGCCGATCGGCTCTGCGGGCGAGGCGATGCCGCCGGGAGCCGCCATCGCTTGCGCGAAGACGTGGGAGGAAGGCTGGTCGTTCATGCAGGTACGCCGATCATGCCTGACAGCGATAACGGGCAGGTGTAAATTTTGGGTAATTGCGTCCGAAGCGGAGGGATACGTGCGTGATCTACGTCCTACGCGCGATCCGCCCCGCGCCCCAGCCGAGCAAGGCCGACAAGGCGACCGCGGTCAGGCCGTAGAGGATCGCGTGGCGATCGGCGGCGCGCGTCACGAACCGCTCGAACCCGGTCTTGCGCACGTCGATGTCGCGCACCGCGGCGGCGAGTACGCGCCCGTCGCGGATCAGGAAGGTTTCTGCGGTGAAGCGCCCGGTCGGCACGCGCGCGGGGATGGTCAGGCGCGCGCGGTAGAGCACGCCGCCGGTGATCTCGACCGCGCCGGGTGCCTCGACGAACAAGCCGGTGCGGCGGCGCTGCTCGACCAGTCCGCGGGTGAAGCGGTCCTGTACCACCGACGGCGCGGCGGAGGCGGGCGAGAGTTGCAGGCTGTCGAGCCCCAGTTCGTAGATCGCGCGGGTGCGCGCATCTACGAGCGCGGCGATCGGGCGCGACGAGGCAATGGCGTAGAAGGACGGTGCCGAGCGGTAGCGCAGCGCCTCCGCATTGACCCAGATGCCGGCGACCTTTTCCTTTTCGCGGATGATGATCGACTGCGCCGGGCCTTTCAGCACGATCGCAACATCGGTGCGGTGGCCGGGCTCGGGCAGGCGACCGCCGGGATAGAGGATCGCACCGAACAGCAGCAATTCCGCGCCGGTGAAGCTGTACTTGATCTCGATATCGCGCTGCGACACGTCGGGAACGAGCACGGGTTTCGCCTGCCCCATCACCAGCGGCGCGGCGAGCAGCAGCGCCAAGCGGGCGCGCGCACGCTTCACGACAGTTCAACCGTGTAGATCTCGTCCGGGCGCCAGGCGAGGCCGAGCGCGACGCGCAGGCACACCAGCAGCACGACGACCGCGAGGGCGAGCCGCAGATATTCGGGCCGCGCACGATTGGCAAAGCGTGCGCCGATCTGCGCACCCGCGACCGATCCGACCAGCAACAACCCGGCCAGCACGATGTCGACCGCCTTGGTGGTGGTGGCGTGAACCATCGTCGCCACCATCGTCACGAACAGCGTCTGGAACAGCGAGGTGCCAACGACGACACTGGTCGCCATGCCGAGCAGGTAGATCATCGCCGGCACCAGGATGAACCCGCCGCCCACCCCCAGCAGCACGGTGAGCATGCCGACCCCGAGCCCGAGCAGCAGCGGCGCGAGCGGCGAGATGTAGAGCCCCGAGGCGTAGAAGCGCGTCCGCCACGGCAGGCTCGCGACCAGCGGGTGATGGCGGCGGCGGCGCGGGCGGGATGCGGCGGCACCATGCAGCACGCGGATCGAGCGGATCGCCTCCGTCGCCATCAACGTGCCGATCCAGCCGAGCAGCACGACGTAGATGATGCCGATCACCGTATCGATCTGCCCCGACGCCTGCAGGAAGCGGAACAGGAACGCGCCGACCATCGATCCGACCACGCCGCCCGCCACCAGGATCGCGCCCATCTTCACGTCGACGCCGCCGCGGCGGAAATGCGCGAACACGCCCGACACGCTCGCCCCGGTCACCTGGCTCGCCGCCGAGGCCGCCGCGACGGTCGGCGGGATGCCGTAGACGATCAACAGCGGCGTGGTCAGGAAGCCGCCGCCGACGCCGAACATTCCCGACAGAAGTCCGACGCCCGCGCCCAGCGCGATCATCACCAGCGCGTTCACCGACAGGTTCGCGATCGGCAGGTAGACGTCCATGGCGCCGGGTTAGTCGTTTACCGCCGGGCGCGATAGCCGCGGGCGGCGCACCACGCCTTCGTCACGTCAGAAATCGGTACCGAGCGACAGCACCGCACCCGATCCCGGCCGGGCGTTGCCGGCCACGCGCTCGCGCCATTGTATCCCGATGCGGATCGCGCGGCGGTCGACCGGCAGCACCACGATCGCCGCGGGGCCGAGATCGAGCCGCGATGCGCGGCGCTGCGCCGCGCCCCAGGCGCCGACGCCCAGTTCGACGTGCATGGCGTCGCGCGTCACCACCGGTCGCGCGATCACCAGGGCGCCGTCGACGTAACCATCGGCACGGTTACGCGCGACGACCCCCGCCTGCGCGTAGCCATCCGCTTGCAGGCCAGCGCCGAGCGGCAGCGCGCCGACGCCGCCGACGAGCCCCAGCGCGGGGCCGCCGCGGATGCCGGCGACACCGATCCGCTGTTCGGCGACGAGCCGGACCGGCAGGCGCGTCGGCTGCCATTCGACGCCCAGCGCGGCTTCCTGCTGGCGCGTACCGAGCGCGGCGGCGACACGCGCCACCGCCGCCACGCGACCGCTTCGATCGAGTCGGTAGGCAAGACGCGCGCCGACCTGACCGCCGCCCAGTTGCGGCGTCGCGACCCCGCCGGCCGCGCCGCTGCCGCGGACCAGCGCCCACCCGCTGCCGGACCAGCGCGCGCGGCGCGGCAGCGTGGCCGCGACCGGTTGCGCCGCGTCGCCGCCTGCTTGAGCATCGAGAAGCGGCGCAATTGGCGCGGAGGCAACGGTTGCGATCACGGGGACGAGCGGGGGTGAGATGCGGCGTGCAGGTGCTGTCGCCACCAAGGGTGTGGCACGGTCGCGGCGCGCGAGGGTGACGATCGCAGTCTCGCGCGGCAGCGACAGGCGCGCGATCGTCGACGCGGCAGCGCTGCCGAGCGCGATCAGCGGCGCCGGCGCGGGTTGCCTGGCGGGGGATGCGGCGGCGATGCGCCGTGCCGCGACGACCCGATCGAGCGCGGGATCGGGCCACAGCAGCGCGATGCGCGCGCCGCTCCAGCCGCCGACCACCAGCATCAGGAAGCGCAGGGGACGCCCCTCGCCGCCGATGCCGCGCGCGAGCATCCCGCGCGCGTTCATGCCGGGCCGGGCAGCGCTGCGGGGAAGCGATGCGCGGTCTTGTCCCAGCGCGGTGCGCGGCCCGCCAGCATGCCCATGTAGCGCCACACCGCGCGCCTGGCGGCGAGCAGCGCGATGACGTTGCCCAGCACCGCGCGCGGCACCGATCGCAGCCCCTCGCGCCAGCCATGTTCGTGCGCGGTGGCGCGCGCGCGCACCAGAAGCCGCCACGCGAGCAGCGCGGCGTTGATCGACAACAAGGCCGCGAGCAGATCGGTGATCGCGGGCGGCGCGCTGTCGAGCCAGGCGTGACCCAGCATCGACACGCCCCAGGCGACGAGCGCCAGGTAACCGACCGCGAGCGTCAGGACCGCGAGCGGCGCGCGCCGGTCACGCATGCGCATCCACAATTCGACGAGGCGCCAGCGACCGCCCCAGCCGGTACGATCCCAGCCGGCGAGCGCGATGCCCGTCATCCAGCGCGCTTTCTGCACCACCGCGGCGGCGACCGTGTCGGGGAAATAGGCGCGCACCGCCACCAGCGTGCCGTTCGCATCGCGCGCGCGCACGAAGCGGCTGCTGAAGCCGAGCGCCGCGACGCGCAGGCCGAGCTCGTAATCTTCGGTCAGGCTGGCAGGCTCGAACGGTGCGTCACCGGTCGCACGCGCGAGCCGGTCGAGCGCGTCGCGCCGGATCGCGCAGCCGACGCCCGCGAGCGGCATCGCCGCGCCGAGCGCATTCCGTACCGGCAAGGCAATCGCGTGCGCGAGCGCGAACTCGTCGGCGTAATGCCCCGTTACCATCGGTGCGGCGGGATCGATCAACGGGACGACGGGCAATTGCACCAGCGCGTGGTCGCCCAAGTGATGCGCGACCACGCGCAGCTCGCACGGATGAAGCACGTCCTCCGCGTCGTGGAGGATCACCGCGCGCGTTCGTCGTCCCGCACACGCGTCGTCGCGTTCGAGCGCGCGCCACAGCGTGTTGAGGCAATCGGCCTTGGTGGTCGGACCGGCGCGCTCACCCACCACCAGCCGGACGCGCGGGTCGTGCGCCGCCACCGCGCGTACCGCCGCAACCGTGCCCGGGTCGTTTGGATAGCAGCCGACGAAGATGCGGTAATCGGGATAATCGACCCGCCGGAGCGCCGCGGTCAGCATCGCACCGATCACCGCCTGCTCGTCCCACGCGCCAACGAAGATCGCGAGCGGCGGTGTCGCGCCGGCTGGCAGGTCGGTCACGAGGCCGGCGGGTTGGCGGCAGAACAGATACGCCAAGTCGACCAGCAGATCGTCGATGCCGCCGATGAAGAACATGATCGCGGCGAACAGCATCGTTTCGTGCAGCACGACCTCGCAGGCCGCGAGGCCCGCTGTGACAACGCTTTCCATTGGTGCCCCCGCGCCAATTACGCGCGACAAATCTGCAAAATACATGATCGGGGCACAAGCCGGAGAAATTTACGCTTTGTGACGTCGGGCGATCATTGTCCGGGGCCGCGGATGTACAGTGATCGCGCGTCGTGCGCGCTCCCCGTTCGTGTTCAAGGGGAAATCTATCGGGGGATGGAGAACAAAAGCGGCGCGGCTGCGTTCGCGATTTTGGTCCCTTTATCCCCCTTTCGGGACCGGTACCGTTCCCAAGCCGGTACAGGCCGCGCCGTCGCGTAACCAGCGGCGCGGCCGATCGGTATCGAACCGGGCGCGACGCCGACCGGGATCGGCGCCGTATCCTCACTTTACCAGTAGAAGTTGCGGATCACGTCCACCACGACGCCGCGGCGCGGGTCGACGAGGATCACGTCGTTGTAGTGGCGCACCCAGCGCGTGTAGCCGCGCGCCGGCGGCAGGCGGTAGCGCCACGGATCGTTGATGACGTAGCGCGACCCGTAGAAGTTGGGCGCGATGCGGACACCGGGCCGGAACGTCTGGTAGCCGAACGGCGCGCGCCAGTTGCCACGGGCGTAGAGCGCGCGGTTCTGCTGGCGGTAGGCCGACCAGTCGCCACGACCCCAGTCGCGTCCGCGATCGCCCTGCCAATCGCGGCCACGGTCACCGTAGCGGCCGCGCAGGTCCTCGCGATATTCCCGGCGCGCCTCGCGCAGGTCGCCGCGCTGGTCGCGGATGTCGCCGCGATCGCCGTAGCGATAGGCACGGTCGAGATCGCGCTGCTCGCGGCGGATGTCCTGGCGGTCGCGCCGCAACTCGTCGCGCGACTGCGCCGTGGCGACGGTGGGGATCGCGGGCAATGCCACGGCGGCGAGCATGGCGGTGGTGATCAGACGACGCATCAACTTGCTCCTCTTCACGGCCCCTCGCCGAACGGGCGAGTGGGCATGAAGCGAGGATTAGCCCTGCGCGACTGAACCGCGCGGGAATGCATTCGTCAGCGAAACGACAGCTTCGCGCGTGCAGCGGGACCGGCGGGCGTGGGGCGACGCCGTTACGGCTGGTCGCGACCGCCCGGACGCCCGCCAGCCCCGCCGCCCGCACCAGGCGCACCGACCGCGCCGATGTTGCCGAACAGTTCGGAGAAGAAACTGCGGCTGCGGCCCAAAGTCGGCGTCGTCTTCTTCGACGGATCGATCGAGACGACCTGATCGACGCCCGACTTGCGGATCGCGGTGACGTTACCCGCGGCGTCGAAGCTGATCCGCATGGTCAACTGATCAACCGCCTTAGGCGGGTTGAACGCGAGATTGCGGCTGTCGCGCGCGATATAATACCAGTCGCCCTGGTTGAACTGACTCGCGAAGCTCGGATGACCCAGCGTCGCCAGGACTGACTGGCGATTGTCGACCCCCGGCTGCACCGAATTCACCAGATCGGCGTCGACGATGTAACCCTGGTGCGAGCGCAGCGGCGTGCAGCCCGCGGCCAGCAGCCCGGCGGTGAGGGCGAGAGGAAGAAGGAAACGCATGGACTCTCCGGCGGACTCGGGTTCGAGGGTGCGCACCCGCCCGCGAGCACGCATCAACGAGGACGGTCGAGTGCCCGGACGTGGACAGGTGCGACCTTTGCCCCCAATATGCCCGGCGTGGGCGCGACACAAGCGCGCCCGCATCGACGCCATTGTTGTTGAAGTGTTGAGATATCTTGGGCTGGCTCAAATCCCTGTTCGCCGGGCGTGATCGCGCCGCTGCACTGCCGCTGTACGATGCGGTGATCGCGCGCGCGCGCGCGCCGCATTGGTATCTGGACGGCGCGGTGCCCGACACGCTCGACGGGCGGTTCGACATGGTCGCGGCGGTGCTGGCGATGGTGCAGCTGCGGCTGGAGCGCGATCCCGACGGAGCCGCGCCGTCGGCGTTGCTGACCGAGCGCTTCGTCGACGACATGGACGCGCAGGTGCGTCAGATCGGCTTCGGCGACATGGTGGTCGGCAAGCACGTCGGGCGGATGATGGGGATGCTGGGCGGACGGCTGGGTGCGTATCGCGAGGGGATCGCGCAGGGGACGCTCGATGCCGCGCTGGTGCGCAACCTGTACCGCGGCGAGGCACCCGATCCGGGAGCCGTCGCGCATGTCCGGCGCGAATTGCTCGCGCTCCACGCGGCGCTGGAGCAGACGTCGATCGACGCGCTGATGGAAGGACGGCTGCCATGAGCGTCGAGGGCACGCCCGAGTTCAGCCGCGTCGAGCGGCTAGACGCGATCGGATCGGAGCCGCGCGAAGTGATGATCAGCGCGCGCGAGGCCGAACGCACAGCACTCGCCGAACGATTCGGATTGCTCGCGGTCGAGCGGCTCGAAGGCCGCTTCACCGTGCGGCAGGAGGCCGCGGGCGTCGCGGTGCGCGGGCGGGTGACCGCAACCGTGACCCAGGCGTGTTCGGTGACGGGCGATCCGATCCCGGCGCAGATCGACGAAGGCGTCGAGCTGCGCTTCGTCCATCCGCAGGGCGCGCACGCGGGCGACGAGGAGGAGCACGAGCTTGCCGGCGAGGAGATCGACACGGTCGAGATCAAGGGCGGCGGCATTGATCTCGGCGAAACCGCGGCCGAGACGATGGTGCTGGCGCTCGATCCGTTCCCGCGCAGTCCGCGCGCGGCCGAGGTCCTGCGCGAGGCGGGTGTCATCACCGAGGAAGAGGCGCGACCCGCCAGCCCGTTCGCGGCGCTAAAGGCCAAGCTGGAAGGCGGCGCCTGAGCACGTCACCCCGGACCTGATCCGGGGTCCCGCTTACCCTCGCGATCGGAGACGCGCGACCTCGGGTGACATCCGCGCTTTCGCGATCCTATTCCGCGCCTTCGGCGCGCGCGCCGGTGATCATCCGCTGCGCGATCGCGCGCACCGCCGCATCGTCCTTGGTGTCGTCACGCGCCGGATCGCCGAGGTGGTCGAGGCTGCCTTCGAGAAAGTCGAGCAGACCGGGATGCCGCGCCTCGACGTACTCGATCAGCTTGAAGAGCAGATGCTCGCTCGCGATTTCGCGGCGGCGGGCCTGGACGGCGGTGTCGTCGGTCATGGTCTTGGCTCCGTTGGCGTGAGGACGCACAACGCACGGGCGCGCGGATGGGGGCATGTCTGCCCGACGCCGCCGCATCGATCGTCGCTGCGGCGCGCGCGGTGAGGCAGCCGGTCGGTCAGGCGGGCGTGGCGCTCACCCCACCGCCGCGCAGCCTGATCGCCGCCGCGAGCGCAAAGGTCGCGCCGAAGAAGGCCACCGCGGCCCACCAGTAATAATGCGCCGGGGTGAAATGCTCGACCATCATCTTGGTCAGCGACAGCAACGATCCGAGACTGGCGAGCAGCAGCGACACTTTCAGCGTCAGATCAATGAGACGGTCCACGGATACGCTCTGGCAGGATGATGCGGATCGGCCTAGGACGGCAACCGTTGACAAAGCCCTGGAAAGGCGAAGACCGGCCTGGCGCGCGATGTTCGAGCAAAGCCGGATTGCCGACACTGTGCCGGTCGGGCATCCTCGCGGCAAGCTGGCGGGAGGACGAGCATATGAGGGTGTTTCGCGTGCTGCTGATCACCGGCTGGTCCGCGCTCGTCGTCTATACGGCATGTGTCGTCGCGCGGCACGGCCTCGACCTGTTGCCCGTCTTCTTCGGCGACATCGCCGCGGTGACGTGGCCGGGCCAGTTCAACACGGATTTTCTCTGCTTCCTCGTTTTGGCGGCGCTGTGGACGGCGTGGCGCAACGATTTCAGCGCCGGCGGGCTGCTGCTTGCGGCGCTGGCGTTCATCGGCGGAGCGGGGTTCATGCTGCCCTATCTGCTGCTGCTCAG
This sequence comes from uncultured Sphingomonas sp., assembly GCF_936927845.1. Taxonomy (GTDB): domain Bacteria; phylum Pseudomonadota; class Alphaproteobacteria; order Sphingomonadales; family Sphingomonadaceae; genus Sphingomonas. The sequence continues at coordinate 212,915 of NZ_CAKZHV010000058.1, read as the reverse complement.
CATTCGCGCACGGCTTGGCATGCCGGAGGTGTTGATGGGCGCGGCGCGGGTACGCCGGTGGTTGGCGGCGCAGCGATCGGGCGAGGCGTGACCCGCCTTTCTACAGCAGTGCCAGCTCCACCAGCCGCCCGACCAGCACCGGCGGCATCGCCGCGACGCCGTCAACCGTATCGCCCGACAGATCCTCGGGTGCTTCGTGCGCCTCGAGATAGCGCCAGCCCTGGTGCGCGCGGCGCGGGCGGGCGTGGATGAGGTGAAAATCGGGCGAGAGATGGATCGTGACGCGGCCACCCTCCGCCTCACCGAACCCGGTAATCGGCGAGCGCGCGACGAGCTGGTGCTTGATGATCCAGTAGAGCGAACCGCGCCCCGCGACCTCCTCGTGCCGCTTGGGCAGGTAGCGCGTCGTCAGAAACAGCTCGCCCGCGGCGGCGCGCGCCTTCAGGCGGTCTGTCAGGACGTCGAGGCTGGTCGCGCCGAACGCGACCTTGGTTAAATGCAATGGTGGCAGGGACATGCCCTGCTGATGTGGGTCAGCCCGACAGCCCCCACAAGGCCGCGAGCCCCAGGAACGACAGGAACCCCATCACGTCGGTCGCGGTGGTCACGAACACCGCCGAGGATACCGCGGGGTCGACGTTCGCCTTGTCGAGCGCGACCGGCACGATGACGCCGACGAGCCCCGCAACGACGCTGTTGATCATCATCGCGATCGCGAACACGATCGAGAGCTGCAGGTGGCCGAGCACGAGATAGCTGCCGACCGCGCCGACGGTGCCGAGCGCGACGCCGTTGGCGAGCGCGATGCGGAATTCGCGGAACAGCATGCGCAGCGTGTTGGAGCTGGTGAGCTGGTTGGTGGCGAGCGCGCGCACCATGACCGCGAGCGTCTGCGTCCCCGCATTGCCGCCGAGCGCGGAGACGATCGGCATGAGCGCGGCGAGCAACGCGAAGCGCGCGATCTCGCCCTGAAACAACCCGACGACCGAGGCCGACAGGATCGTCGCGCCCAAATTGACCACCAGCCAAGCGACGCGCGTGCGCACGGTCAGCCGGATCGGCTCGTTGATGTCGCCCTCGCCCGCGCCCGACAGGCGCAGCACGTCCTCGCCCGCTTCCTGCTGGATGATGTGGACGATGTCGTCGACGGTGATCATGCCGACCAGCCGGCCGGAGCCGTCGACCACCGCCGCCGAGATCAACGCGTATTTCTGGAAGCGGAGCGCGACCTCCTCCTGGTCCATGTCGACCGGGATCAGCGTCTGCTCGCGCTGCATTACGTCCGCCATGGCGATCCCGCGCGGCGTGCGCAGGATCCACGACAGCGCGCAGGTGCCGACCGGACGGTGTGCCGGGTCGACCACGAAGATTTCCCAGAAGTCGGTCAACAGCTCGTCGTGGCCGCGCAGGTAATCGAGCGTATCGCCCACCGTCCAATGTTCGGGCACCGCGACCAGGTCGCGCTGCATCAGGCGTCCGGCCGACTCTTCGGGATAGGAGAGCGCTTCCTCGATCGCGGCGCGGTCGTCGGGCTCCATCGCGCGCAGGACCTCGCGCTGGTCCTCGACGTCCATGTCCTCGATGATCGCAACCGCGTCGTCGGTGTCGAGTTCGCTCGCGATGTCGGCGACCTGCCGCGCGTCGAGCGCGTCGATCAGCGATTCGCGAACATAGTCGTTCATCTCCGCGAACACGTCGGCATCGAGCTGGTCGGCGATCGCGGCGGCGAGGTCGCGGCGGCGGTCCTCGGGCGTCAGCTCGAACAGGTCGGCGATGTCGGCCGGGTGCAGCGGCGCGACGAGCGCGCGCGCGGCATCGACGTCGCCGTCCTCGACCGCGTCCAGCACCGCCGCGACGAAGGCGGGTTTCAGCCGGTCGTCCTCGTCGAGCTGATTGGGGGCGAGCTGGTCGCTCTGCTCGACGGCCTCGTCACGTTCGAGGTCGGGAAGCTCGGTCTCGCTCATGTCGCGTGCCTCCCTGCTGTGCGCTGACTGAGCGCGCCTTATCGTCGGGGCACGCGATTGACCATGCACCATTTGCCCGGCTCGGCCGTTTGCCTCCCGCGGCGTGCGACACTAACTGTGCGACACGAACACGAAAGGATTTTTGAGTGGCCGATACCTTTTCCACCCTGACGCTGACGCTTGACGGCGGCGACGTGACGATCCGCTTCCGCCCCGATCTCGCGCCCGAGCACGTCAAGCGTATCGGCGAGCTCGCCAACGAAGGCTTCTACGACGGCGTGCCCTTTCACCGCGTCATTCCCGGCTTCATGGCGCAGGGCGGCGACGGCGGAAACCACAACGGCACCGGCGGGTCGAAGAAGCCCAACCTCAAGCAGGAATTCAGCAAGGAGCCGCACGTGCGCGGCACCTGCTCGATGGCGCGGACGATGGACCCGAACTCGGCCAATTCGCAGTTCTTCATCTGCTTCGACGATGCGCGCTTCCTCGACAACCAGTACACTGTCTGGGGCGAGGTGACCGACGGCATGGAGCTGATCGACGCACTGCCCAAGGGCGAGCCGCCGCGCGAGCCGGGCAAGATCGTCAAGGCGAAAGCGGAGTAAGCATCCGCCCGAGGCTCGCCGCGTCGAGCGCGGCGGGTCAGTCGGTGCGCAGCGTCGCGATCAACCAGTCGCGAAAGATGCGCACCGGCTTCGTCTGCAACGCGCGCGGGCGGCAGACGAACCAGTAGGAATACGGGCTCTCTACCTCAAGCTCGAACAAGCGCACCAGCCGCGGATCGTTGGCGTCGTTGAAATGGCTTTCGAGCATGAACGCGACGCCCAAACCTTGCGCCGCCGCCTCCAGCATCAGCGCGCCCGAATCGAAATGATCGACCGCCTTGGGTTCGACCTCGGCAATCCCCGCACTCTGGCGCCAGGCAGTGAAATTGTCGGCCATGTCGCGGTGGAGCAGCACGCTATGGTCGGCGAGCTGTTCGGGCCGCAGCAGCGGGTCCGCGCCTTCCACCAGCGTCCGCGCGCCGATCGCGTACACCTTGTTGCGGTCGAGCCGCTCGGCATAGAGCGTCGGGTCGACCTCGCGCGCGAGCACGATCACTGCGTCGAGCCCCTCGCCCAGCCGCGAGATCGCGTTGCTGCCGGTATCGACGTCCAGGTGCAGCTCGGGCCGCGCGGCGCGCAGTTGCGCGAGCCTGGGGAACAGCCGCTGCGACGCGAATAACGGCAGCACGCCCAGGCGCAGCCGCAGCACCTCGCCGCCACTGGTCATCGATTCGACCGCGTCCGACAGGCTATCGAGCGCGGGTGCGATCGCGGCGAGCAGTCGGTCGCCGTCGGCATTGGGGGTCATCGCCTGGTGCCGGCGGTCGAACAACGGACGGCCGAGGAAGCGCTCCAAGGTCTGGATGCGTCGGCTGAGCGCAGGAGCGGAGAGCGCGAGCTCGGTCGCCGCGGCCTTGATCGAGCCCAGCCGCGCGACCGCGACGAAGGCTTCGATGGCAGTGAGCGGTGGCAGACGGCGCATGGCTGGTCCGTTTCGGGCGCGGCGCGAACCGCAAACTGTAAGCGCAGGGTGGCAGGCGATTGCCGTTTCTGCAATCGTACTACGACCTTTTCGCACTTGCAACATGACCTGCTGCGACGCAGAAAGATCGGGCCTTTCAGGCATCCTCTCCTAAAAACTTTCACGGGCCGGTCATCTGATCGGCCCTTTTTTTCGTTTGCGCTGGATCAGCATGCACGCCGCATGCGCTCGCAATCGGGAACCCGCCGCCTATCTCCTGCGCTCGACGCTTTCGAGCGAGTGAGGGACCGATGGCCGACGCCGAACAACCTACCAAATTGCAGGTCGCCAATGCGCGGCCCGAGGATTCCGGCCGCGGCATCGCGCATCTGCCGCGCGCGATCATGGCCGCACTTGGCATCACCGACGGCGACGTGATCGAGATTTCGGGCAAGAAGGTGACGCCCGCACGGGCGGTCGGCCCGTATAACGAGGACGAAGGGCTCGCGCTGATCCGCATCGACGGGTTGCAGCGCGCCAACGCCGGGGTCGGCTCGGGTGACTTCGTCGAGGTACGCAAGGCCGAGTCGAAGCCTGCAACGCGAGTCGTGTTCGCACCCGCGCAGCAGAACCTGCGTCTCCAAGGGTCATCCAACGCACTGAAGCGCACCTTTATCGGACGTCCGTTCGCGCAAGGGGATGTGGTGGCGACCGCGGGGCATCAGCGCGTGCAGAACATGCCGCCGGGCATGGCGCAGTTCGTCAACGCCCCCGCCTATGCGTTGCAGGAAATCCGCCTGCTCGTCGTGTCGGCGAGCCCCAAGGGAATCGTCCACGTCGACGAGAATACCGAGATCGAACTGCGCCCCGAATATGAGGAGCCCGAGGCTGCGCGCCGCGCCGACGTCACCTACGACGACATCGGCGGCATGGCGGCGACGATCGATCAGTTGCGCGAAATGGTCGAGCTGCCGCTGCGCTACCCCGAATTGTTCCAGCGGCTAGGCGTCGATCCGCCCAAGGGATTGCTGCTCTACGGCCCGCCCGGGACCGGCAAGACGCGCCTCGCACGTGCGGTCGCGAACGAATCGGACGCGCAATTCTTCCTGATCAACGGCCCCGAGATCATGGGCTCGGCATACGGCGAGTCGGAAGGCCGGTTGCGTCAGGTGTTCGAGGAAGCGGCCAAGAACGCACCCTCGATCGTGTTCATCGACGAGATCGACTCGATCGCACCCAAACGCGGGCAGGTTTCGGGCGAGGCGGAGAAGCGCGTCGTCGCGCAGCTTCTCACGCTGATGGACGGGCTGGAAGCGCGCGCCAACCTCGTCGTCATCGCCGCCACCAACCGGCCCGAGGCGATCGACGAGGCGCTGCGCCGGCCCGGCCGCTTCGACCGCGAGATCGTCGTCGGTGTGCCCGACGAGCGCGGGCGGCGCGAGATCCTGGGCATTCACACGCGCGGCATGCCGCTCGGCGATCGCGTCGATCTGGCCGAACTCGCGCGCACAACCTTCGGCTTCGTCGGCGCGGACCTTGCCGCCCTGACGCGCGAGGCGGCGATCGAGGCGGTGCGACGCATCATGCCGCAGTTGAATCTGGAGGAGCGCACCATCCCACCCGAGGTGCTCGACACGCTGGCGGTCACGCGCGAGGATTTCATCGGCGCGTTGAAACGCGTTCAGCCGAGCGCGATGCGCGAGGTGATGGTGCAGGCGCCGACGACCAAGTGGAGCGACGTCGGCGGACTGGACGACGCGCAGATGCGGCTGAAGGAAGGCGTCGAGCTGCCGCTCAAGAACCCCGACGCGTTCCGCCGTTTGGGTATCCGCCCGGCGAAGGGCTTCCTGCTCTACGGTCCGCCCGGCACCGGCAAGACATTGCTCGCCAAGGCGGTCGCGCGCGAGGCTGAGGCGAACTTCATCGCCACCAAGTCGAGCGACCTGTTGTCGAAATGGTACGGCGAGAGCGAGCAGCAGATCACGCGGCTGTTCCAGCGCGCGCGTCAGGTCGCGCCGACGGTGATCTTCATCGACGAGCTCGACAGCCTCGTCCCCGCGCGCGGCGGTGGGCTGGGTGAGCCGCAGGTGACCGAGCGCGTGGTCAACACGATCCTCGCCGAGATGGACGGGTTGGAGGAGCTGCAATCGGTTGTCGTGATCGGCGCGACCAACCGGCCCAATCTGGTCGACCCCGCGCTGCTGCGTCCGGGCCGGTTCGACGAGCTGATCTATGTCGGATTGCCGACACGCGAGGGGCGGCGCCGCATTCTTGGCATCCAGACGCAGAAGATGCCGCTGGCGAGCGACGTCGACTTGGACGACATCGCTGCGCGGACCGAGCGTTTCACCGGTGCCGACCTGGAGGACGTGGTGCGCCGCGCCGGCCTGATCGCGTTGCGCGAGCGGATCGACAATGCCGAGGTCAGCCAGGCCAATTTCGAGCGCGCGCTGGACGACTCGCGGGCAAGCGTCACGCCCGAGGTTGAGCGCGAATACGAGCAGATGGCAGCCAAGCTAAAACAGGAGGCCAACGCGATCCAGCCGATCGGCTTCATCGCGCCGGGCCAGCTTACCCCGCGCGGACCGAAGGGCAGCGACTGACCTGATGGGGGCGCCGCTGCTCCGCCGCGGTGGCGTCTTCACACCTCGGGATCGCTCCACACCTGCGCGTCGGCATCAGGCGTGCGCAATGCATGCCACGCATAGACCAGCAGGATCACGCATGCCGCGCCCGCGGTCAGGTACGGCAGTGAGTGCTGCACCTCGTACAAGCCCACCCCGATCGAGGGGCCGAGCACGAAGCTCGCGCCATTGACGCTCGTCACCTTGCCCGCGACCGAGCCTTGTGCGGCGGGGCCGACCGCGAGGCTTGATCCTGCGGTAAAGCCGGGGCGCGTGAAGCCGAAGCCCAGGCTTGCCAGCGCATAAGCGGTCGCGATGCCGTAGAGCGAGGTGGCGAGCCCCGTCAGCGCGGTACCCGCCGCGGCGAGCACCAATCCCACGAGTACCAGCGCGCGGGGTTTGAGGTTGAGCGTCGGGATCAGCCCCCATTGCGCGAGCAGCGCCGCGCCTGCACCCATCATCAGCACGATGCCGGTCGGCTCAAGCGCGGCGGCGGGCGCGACGTTCAGCCGGTCGATCACCAGAAAGCCGATCGCCTGTCCCGTCATCGCCTGCGCGTGCCCCATCACGAGCCCGGCGATCATCCATGCCCTGATCCGCGGGTCGGTGTAGCGCACCTCGGTTCGTCCCTCTGCGGTCGCGGCGGTCACGCTCGCGCCCGATGCCTGCCCACCGATCGAGGGATAAGCGTTCGCCGCGCCGTGGATTCCAGGGGCAATGCCGCGATCGTCGGGCAGCACGCGCCTCACCGTCACGAACACGATCAGCCCGAATATCGCGAAGACGAACGCCGGCCCTGCCAGCCCGACCTCGATCGTCCCGGCATGGCCGAGGATCAGATAGGGCGCGAGCGCCGGCCCCAGGATCGTCCCCAGCCCGAACGCCGAGGCGAGCAGGGTGAGTGCGCGCGTCCGCTCCTCGCGCGTGGTGTTGCCCGCGACCAGCGCCTGTACCGCGGGCGGTGCCGCTGATCCGAACGTGCCGTAGATCAGCCGGCCGAGGATGAAGAGCACGAACGCGGTCGTGCCACCGATCCAGCCGTTGATTCCGGCAGCCAGGAACACGCCGCACAAGGTCAGGCTGACGCAGAAGCCGCCCATGCCGAACAGGATCATCAGCCGCCGCCCGTGCCGGTCCGATCGCCTGGCCCAGAAGGGCGCGGCCACCACCCACAGCAGCGCCGACACCGAAAAGGCCGCGGCGACCGCGCTGTCCTTTACGCCCAGCGATCGCCCGAGCGCGGGCAGCACCGATTGCAGCGCGGTGTTCCCCGCCGCGATCGTCAGCATGACGAGGAACATGAGCGCGAAGCTCCGATCGAACCCGCGCTTCATGCCGCTTCCTCCTCTACCCTGCGCCAGCCGTAGCTGCGCGACACATGTGCGACGTGCAGGTCGTAGCGATCGTACCACCGCCCGCGGCCCGCCTCGCGCACCGCCGCATGCTCGGGGTGCTCACGCCACGCGACCGCGCTTGCCTCATCCGCCCAATAGCTGACGGTGACGCCGAATCCGTCGTCGCCGCGCGCGGCGTCGATCCCACAATAGCCGGGCTGCTTCGCGGCGAGCGCACCCATCGCCGTGGCCGCGGCAGCGTAGCCCGCCTCGTCCACGCGCGTGCGCCAGGCAGCGAAGATCACCGCCACCTGACCGCCCCTATCCTCCCGGGCCCTGTCCTCCCGCGCCGCTGTTCTGTCGTCCGGCATATCCAAGCGATTAGGCGCTTGGGGCCGCGGCGCAACCCCGCTATGGCAACCGACGCGCTTGACCAAGCGTTCGTCCAACCGGGCTGCGCGGAGCATGCAGCGCGGACATAACGGGAGCAGTGCTTTTCCTCATGCCCAGTTCGACCAACGCGATGCGTCGCGCCCGGCCCGCCGGTGTCCCCGGACCGCTGCAGATGTTCTTTCAGGGTTTCCTGAAGCACCCGGTCATGGTCGGCTCGATCATCCCCTCGTCCGACCGGCTGATCCGCAAGATGCTCGCGCCCGTCGACTGGGCCAATTGCAAGCTGTTCGTCGAATATGGCCCTGGTGTGGGCACCTTCTGCCGCCCGATCCTGGAGCGGATGGCGCCCGACGCGATGTTGATCGCGATCGACACCAACCCCGATTTCATCCGCTACCTCGACCACACGATCACCGATTCGCGCTTCGTCGCGGTCGAGGGGTCGGCCGCCGACGTCGAACGGATCATCGCCGAACACGGTCATCAATCGGCCGATTACATCCTGTCGGGCCTGCCCTTTTCGACGCTGCCCGACGGCGTCGGCCCAGCAATTGCGGCGGCGACGCACCGGGCGCTGCGCAAGGATGGCGCGTTCCTGGTCTATCAATTCAGCCCCAAGGTCCGCGACTTCATCGCCGCGCATTTCACGCGCATCGACCACGACATGGAATGGTGGAACGTGCCGCCGGCCCAGCTGTACTGGGCACATAAGGACTGAGGTGAAGCGCGCGCCGCGAGGATGATGCGGCAGGCGGTGCCGGACTGCTGGTGAACCTTTTCCTTACAGGTCCTCACCGCGAAAGTTCAGGCCGCGCGACACCGTGGGGTCGAGCACGCCGACGATCAGGTATGCCGCGAACTGCTTGGTGCGCTGCCACCAGCCGGTCGCCTGCGCGTATACGTCGCGCGTGATCTCATGCGAGTGTGAGATCTCGCCATCGACATAATCGCGCACCTGCGCAGCGAAATCCGCATCCTCGATCCGGAGCATCAGCTCGAGATTGATGAACAGGCTGCGCATGTCGAAATTGGCGCTGCCGACATAGACCGCGTCGTCGACGACGTAGAGCTTGGTATGCAGCTTGGTCGGCTGATATTCGTAGACACGCACGCCTTTCTTCAGCAGCCCGCGATAGGTGAAGCGTGCCGCGGCGATCGTCGCGTCATTGTCCGACTTGGCGGCGGTGACGACGCGCACCGACTGGCCCAGCCGCCCCGCGCGGTCGAGCCGCCGCAGGATCGTGGGGCTCGGCGTGAAATAGGCCGCGATCAGATCAATCCGGTGCGCGCGGCGCATGTCGGTACGGATCGCGCGCGCCCAGGGCGACAACCGCCGCGTCGGTCCGCCGATCAGCCAGCGCAGCCGGCCTTGCGTCTCGCTCCAGCGCGACAGCGCGCGGTTGAGGTGGCGCAGCTTGCCCTTGGGCTCGCGCACCCATTCTTCCAGCGCGTCGAAATAACCCGCCATGCGCGACGCGGCCTCGCCCTCCACCAGCAGGCCCAGATCGCGCCACGCCTGTTCGCGCGCGGTGCCGAAATAATCGTCCTCGACGTTGAACCCGCCGGTCAGGATGCGCGCGTGCGCGGTCCCCGCGTCCGCGAGCGCGAGTTTCTGATGATTGCGCAGCAGGTAGCGCCGGCCGAACCGCGGCGAGAAGCGACACACCGAGATGCCGGCGGCGCGAAGGGGATCGAAGAAGTGCGCGTCGGCGTCGTCGCTGCCGAAGCCGTCGACGATCAACGCCACGCGCACCCCCCGGGCTGCCGCTGCGACCAGCGCATCGTTGATCCGCCGCCCCGACGCGTCGTCGGCGTAGATGTAGAAGATCAGCCGCAGCGACGTGCGCGCCTGCGCGATCAGGTCGAGCAGTGCACGGCGCCGGTCGGGCCCCTCGGTCAGCAGCGTCAGGCGGTGACCGTCGACGGTTATTGGTCGGGCGGTGCCGGCGCCCTGTTCGGCGGATTGCGCGTTCGTTGACTTCATGACGCCCTCGTCATACACAGGCATCTTCCCGTTTCCGTTTTTTTGCAAGGAAGCCGCCCATGGCGCGCGTGACCGTCGAGGATTGCGTCGATAAGATCCCGAACCGTTTCGACCTGGTGCTGATGGCCGCGCAGCGCGCGCGCCAGATCTCGGGCGGGGCGGAACTGACGCTCGATCGCGACCGTGACAAGAATCCGGTCGTGGCGCTGCGCGAGATCGCCGAGCAGACCGTGCGCCCGCGCGACCTGAACGAGGCCGCGATCCAGGGCATGCAGCGGGTGCAGATCGACGACGAGGACGAGGCGGACGAGGTCGGCAGCCTGGCCGCGTCGGCGGAGGCGCTGCGGCTCACCGCCGCCGCCCCGCCGCGCAACCAGAATCTGGGCGCCGATTACGACGGCTGATCGTTTGGCGACGATTGCTGCGACGGCCGGCCGCTCGCCCGAGCGGTCGGCCGTTGTCGTCTCTGCCGTCCGGGATCATTGCCGGAGCGTCACCGACATGCTGATGCGCTTCGCATCGCCGGGGGCGATCAGGAACACGCCGGGCTTGTCGCGGAACTCGCCGGTGTAATCGACCGGGTCGGCGATCCCGTGCCACGGCTCGATGCAGACGAACGGCGCGCCGGGCTTGGTCCAGATGCCCAGCATCGGCGTGTCGGGAAAGGCGATCTCGAGCGCGGGTCCGGTATCCGCGCCGTAGCGGACCGACTGGCTGTGGACCCGGTCCCAGATCAGCGCGTCGCGCGCGAACAGATCGTCGGCGAGGTGCAGCGTCCGGTCGTCGAGCGGCGAGGTGCGCCGCTCCGCGGTGATCTGCCCATCGGAGTCGAGGACGCGCAGCGGCTCGAACTCGTCCGCGGCAAAGGTGATGCGATGATCCTCGCGCGTGGCGCCATATGGTAGCGGCCAGGCAAAGGCGGGGTGGAAGCCGAAGCTGGCGGGCAAGGGCGTATCGCCCGGATTGTGGATCGTGATCGCGAGTTCGAGCGTCGCCTGCACGATCGTGAACGCCGCTCCCAGTTGGAACGCGAACGGATAGGATGCGCGCGTGTCGGCATCGTCCCCGAGCGCGAACACGACCCGCGACTCCTCGTGCGACACGACCTGGAAGTCGCGGCGGCGCGCGAAGCCGTGCTGCTTCATCGGATATACCTGACCGTCGACGCGGATCGTCTCGCCCGCGGGCTTGCCGACGACCGGAAACAGCAGCGGCGCGCGCCCGGTCCACCAGCGCGGGTCGGCATCGGTCATCAACTCGCGCCCCTCACCATCACGGATCGACGAGAGTTCGGCACCGTGCGGGTTGATCGCGGCAGACAATTCGTCGGACGCGATGGTGAGCCAGCCGTTCTCGGCCGCGGAAGGGTGATCGGACATGCGAGGCGCAACGCGCGAGGCGCGATTTGGAACCCTTGCCCACGCCGGATCATTGACGAGCCGCAACGAACAAAGGGGTGCTATCAATGAAGACCGTTCTGAAGGCCGCGGGCGTGGCCGGCCTGCTGATGCTGGGCGCGTGCGGCGGCAATGCCGACGACAAGGCAGCCGACAACATCGAGGCGATGACCGAGAACCGCGCCGACGCGCTCGACGCGCAGGCCGACGCGACTGCGAACGAGCAGGTGTCCGACGCGCTCGAGGACCGCGCCGACAACGTGCGCGAGATGGGCGAAGACGCGGCGGACAAGGCCGACGACAACGACGACGCGCGCGTCGAGCAGCAGGTCAAGAACCAGTTGTGATCACAAGCGGCGGCGGGGCAACTATGTCCCGCCGCCAGCGATCGTACGCGCGGGCAAGTCGGCTGAGCGACGGTGCGTAGCGGCTGGAATGAGCGGCTGGAATGAACGATTGGGGTGAGCGACTGGGGTGAGCCGATCCGCTACAGCGTCGATATGACGCATCCCATTCGAGTCGGCATTGGCGGCTGGACCTTCGAGCCGTGGCGCGGCAGCTTCTATCCGCCCAAATGGCCGATCAAGCGCGAGCTGGATTACGCCAGCCGGCACGTTTCCGCGATCGAGGTCAACGGGACCTTCTATTCCTCGTTCAAGCCAGCGACCTTTGCCGCGTGGCGTGACGCGACGCCCGAGGGCTTCGTCTTCGCGCTGAAGGCATCGCGTTACTGCGTGACGCGCAAGGTGCTGGCGGAAGCGGGCGAGTCGATCGCGCGGTTCGTCAACCAGGGTATCGTCGAGCTGGGCGACAAGCTTGGTCCGATCCTGTGGCAGTTCGCCGACACCCGCCGCTTCGACGCGGACGATATCGCCGCCTTTCTGTCGCTGCTGCCCTCCGCGCACGAGGGCATCCGCCTGCGCCATGCGGTGCACGTGCGCCACGACAGTTTCTTCACCCCCGCGTTCGTCGCGCTGTGCCGGTCGGCGGGGGTCGCGATCGTCTACGCCGATGCGGCCGACCATCCCGCGATCGGCGACGTGTCGGGCGACTTCGCCTACGTGCGGCTGGAAGATGCGCGCGAGGACGAACCGACCGGCTACGCGCCCGCGGCGCTGGACGGCTGGGCGGAGATGGCGCGCACGCTCGCCGCCGGCGGCACGCCCGCAACGCTGCCGTGCGCTGCCGCACCGGCGCCGGTGCAGCCGAGAGAAACGTTCGTGTTCATGATCAACGGTGCGAAGATCCGTGCCCCGCAGGCCGCGATGGCGTTGATCGAGCGCGTCGGCACGCCGATCACCTGATCGCGCGCTAGAGGTAGTTTCCCAGATCGGCCGTCGGCGCCGGTTGCGGCGGGATCGTCGGCGCCGGCGCCTCGATCGCGCTGCCGGGCGCGGCAGCGGCAGCGGGCGTGGGCGCGGGTGAGGCTTGCGCAACCGGACCGACGATCGCGATCGTCTCCAGCTGGTCGAGCGCGCGGTGCGCGTCGACGTAGCGCTTCGCCGCCGCGGTCCAGCTGCCCGCATTCGCCGCGCCGGGCAGCCGCTGCGCCTCGGCGAGCGCGTCTTCGATCCGGTCCGCGTCGATCAGCCGGCGTACGCGTGCGAGTCGATCGGCCGGTAGCGGCGACGGCGTGCCAGCCTCATGGATCACGACCAGGTTGCGCAATTCGGCGCCGAGCCCGCCCCACCAGCTACTCTCGCGCGCGAGTAACGTCGGCGCGGCGGCATCGAGCCCCTCGCGCAGTGTTTCCAGCGTGACGGGATTGCGCGAGGCGCGGATCACCGCCGCCGCTTCACGCGAGGCAGCCGGGAAGCGCAGGCGCAACTGCTCCTCGAGATAGCCGAGCTCGAGCCCGCGATCGATCGCGCGGCGCGCGGCAAAGGCGATCAGGATCGCCTCGGCGCGGGCGGCGCGCCCTTCGGCGTCGCTGGCGCTGGTACCGATCGTCGCCGCGCGCGCTTCCAGACTGGCGATCTGCGCGGCGAGCGCGGTTTCGCGCGCCGACAGCGTCTGCGGATCGACGCTGGCGGACGGCGCCTGCTGCGCCGTCGCGCGCGCGGGCGCGGACACGTTCGATTGCGCTTCGCCGCGTCGCAGCCAGCCGGGTTCGTTGCGGATCGCGTAGATCATCAGGCCGAGCCCGACCGCGAGCACCAGCGCCGCGATCAGCACCGCCGGCCCCATGCGCGATCGCCGCGCGCCGTCGCCGAACGGATGGTCGTCAGTCATGCCGCGCGTTATCCTCGCGCCCGCGTGCCGGGTCAATCGCGAGCATGGCGGCGAGCGCGACGAGCCGCGCGTCGCTGGGGGCATCGGCGACGGCGACGCGCCGCCATCCGCTGCCGGCCGCCGCCGCGACCTTGGCACTGAGCACGGCGAGCACGATTTCCTTGCGCGGCAGGTCCGCCACCAGTGCCGCGAAGCGGGTCGCCGCGCGCGCCGAGTGGAGCAGCACGACGGCGGGAAGCGCCGCCGCGAGCGCGGCGGGCGCGACCGGTAGCGGCTCGCTGGCATAGACGACCGCACAGGCGACGCCGGGAAGCGCGACATGCTCTCGCCCGGCGAGGTGGAGCAGCCGCGGGTAGGCACGCGCGGCGGCGACCACGGCGGCCGCATCGTCGTGCCCGGTCACCGCGACCGTCAAACCCGCCGCGCGTGCCGCCTGCGCGGTGGCCGCGCCGACCGCGACGACGGGCAGGTGCGCAACGCACGCGAGTGTCGCACCTGCCATGCGGACCGCATTGGCGCTGGTGAGCAGCAGCGCGTCGAAGCGTCCGTCAGGCACCTGCCACGCGAGCGGTCGTACCGCGAACAAGGGAATACCCACGGCCACGACCCCGGCGTCGCGCAGCGCCGCAACCGTGCGCGTGTTTCCCGGCTCAGGCCTGAGCACCAGCGCGTGCGCGGCCCGACCGCCATCGTCGCTCACCCCGCGAACAATCGCCTGACCGCCGCGGGCGCGCGCGCGAGCAGATCGTGCGCCAGCGCAGCGCCGACCTCGTCGCCGGCGCGCATCACACCCTCGACCGACTCGTCGCCGCGCTCGGTCAGCAATTGTGCGCGCAGCGACACGCCACCCTCCTCTACCCGCGCGAGTGCCGCGACGGGCGAGTGGCAGTCGGCTGCCAGTACCGCGAGCAACGCGCGCTCGACCGCGACGGCGCGGTGCGTGTCGGCGTGGTCGATCGCCGCCACCAGCGCGCGCGCGCGCCCGTCCGCCAGCGTCTCGATCCCGACCGCGCCCTGCGCGGGGGCGGGCAGCATTTCGTCGAACGGAATCGCCACGCCGGTGTCGTGCCGGCCCAGCCGGTCGAGCCCCGCCGCCGCGAGCAGGGTCGCGTCGACCTCACCAACCGCCAGCTTGCCCAGCCGCGTGTCGACGTTGCCGCGGAACAGCACGGTCCGGATGTCGGGACGCAGCCGCCCGAGCTGTGCCGCGCGCCTGGGGCTGCTGGTGCCCACCACCGCGCCGTGGCGCAGGGCCGCGATCGACTCCGCGCCGATCAACCGGTCGCGCACGTCGGCGCGCTCCAGCATGGCGGCGATCGCGATCGCGCGCGGGCGGATCGTTTCCACATCCTTCATCGAGTGGACGCAGGCGTCGACCTCTCCCGCCAAGAGCGCGCGGTCGAGCTCCTTGGTCCATAGCGCCTTGCCGCCGATCTCGGCCAGCGCGCGGTCCTGCACGCGGTCGCCGGTGGTGCGGATCACGACGATCTCGACATCCGGCCAACCATGCGCTGACATCAGCGCGTCGCGCACCATCCCCGCCTGTATCAGCGCGAGCGGCGATCCGCGTGTCCCCAGTCGAAAGCTGTCAGCCATGTGCCGCCTATCGCCGACCGATCCGGCCTGAGCAACCCGCGCGTCCCGTCGCGCGAGTGTCGCCACGCCGGTGGCAGAGACGGTAGCATGGTCGCACCGCGTTCCCCTTTGCCGCGCGATCCCCTACATCGCGGCAATGCTGATCCTGGGTCTTGAATCCTCCTGCGACGAAACCGCTGCCGCGCTGGTCACCGGCGACCGCCAGGTGCTGGCGCATCGTCTGCTGGGGCAGGAGGCGGCGCACGCGCCCTATGGCGGGGTTGTGCCCGAGATCGCGGCGCGCGCGCATGTCGAGGCGCTGGAGCCGCTGGTCGCCGCAGCACTCGCCGATGCAGGGGTCACGCTCGCGCAGGTCGACGCGGTCGCCGCGACCGCGGGGCCGGGGCTGATCGGCGGCGTGATGGTCGGGCTCGTCACCGGCAAGGCGCTGGCGCATGCGGCGGGCAAGCCGCTGGTCGCGGTCAACCACCTCGAGGGGCATGCGCTGAGCCCGCGACTGTCCGATCCCGATCTCGACTTTCCATACCTGCTGCTGCTCGTGTCGGGCGGGCATTGTCAGTTGCTGCTGGTCGAGGGTGTCGCGCGCTATCGCCGGCTCGCCACCACGATCGACGATGCCGCGGGCGAGGCGTTCGACAAGACCGCGAAGATCCTGGGACTGGGGTTCCCGGGCGGCCCCGCGGTCGAGCGGGCCGCGCTGGACGGTGACCCGCGCGCGGTGCCGCTGCCGCGCCCGCTGCTGCGATCGAGCGAGCCGCATTTCTCCTTCGCCGGGCTGAAGGCCGCGGTGGCGCGCGCGGCGAACGATCACGCAGCGGTTGATCTGGCCGCGTCGTTCCAAGCGGCAGTGGTCGATTGCCTAGTCGATCGCACCCGCCGCGCGCTGGGGCGCGCCGGGCCGGTCACCGCGCTGGTCGTCGCGGGCGGAGTTGCCGCCAATTCGGCGATCCGCGCCGCGCTACAGTCGCTCGCGGCCGAGCACGACTTGCGCTTCGTCGCGCCGCCTTTGTGGCTATGCACCGACAATGCCGCGATGATCGCCTGGGCGGGGACGGAGCGCTTCGCCGCCGGGTTGACCGACCCGCTCGATGTGCCCGCGCGCCCGCGCTGGCCGCTCGACCCGCGCGCCGAGGCGGTGCGCGGCGCGGGGGTGAAGGCGTGATCGGCGTCATCGGCGGCGGGGCGTGGGGCACCGCGCTGGCGCAGGTCGCGGCAAATGCGGGCCACGCGGTGAGATTGTGGGCACGCGAGCCCGAGGTGGTGGCGGATATCAACGCGGCGCACCGGAACGCCGCCTTCCTGCCCGACATCGCGCTGTCACCCTCTATCAAGGCGACGCAGGACTGGTCCGCACTCGCTGGTGCGCGCGCCATCCTGGTCGTCACCCCGGCGCAGCACATGCGCGCGGTGCTGGCGCATCTGCGTGATCACACCGCGCCGCTGATCCTGTGTTCCAAGGGGATCGAGGCCGGCACGCTGCTGCCCTTGCACGAGGTCGCGCGGCAGGCGGTGCCCGGCGCGCCGATCGCGGTCTTGTCGGGCCCGACCTTCGCGCATGAGGTTGCCGCGGGTTTGCCCACCGCCGTGACGCTGGCAGCGGAGGACCCTGCGCTCGCCGCCGAACTCGCCGCATTGATCGCGCAGCCGGCCTTTCGCCCTTACGCATCGAGCGACGTGATCGGCGCGGAGATCGGTGGCGCGGTCAAGAACGTGCTCGCGATCGCGTGCGGCGTGGTCGATGGCGCCGGACTGGGACAGAATGCGCGTGCCGCGTTGATCGCGCGCGGATTCGCCGAGATGACGCGTTTCGGGCTGGCGCGCGGTGCCCGCGCGGAGACGCTCGCGGGGTTGTCGGGGCTCGGCGATCTGGTGCTGACGTGCTCGTCGACCAGTTCGCGTAACTTCTCGCTCGGGCGCGGTATCGGTCAGGGTAGCCCGGCGGCAACGCTGCTGGCGAACCGACTGACGGTCGCCGAGGGCGCGCACACCGCCCCGGTGCTGCGCGAGGCCGCGGCGCAGGCGGGCGTCGACATGCCGATCACCGAGGCGGTGTGCCGCTTGCTAGAGGGCGCGCCGGTCACCGCGACGATCGAGGCGCTGCTGTCACGTCCGCTCCGCGCGGAGGCGTGACCCGGTCGCGCGCTGGTTCGCGCTTATAAGCGGTCGGGCGCCAGCGCAGTGTTGGACGAGCGCTTGTCCGACACGACCGGCTGGACGAGGTTCAACCGGGTCAGCAGCATCGGCAGGTCTTCAGTCACGAAGGTGTCGAGCGGGGGTGCCCAAGCCTGGCGCAGCGCATCGCGTGCGGCGACGAATGGCGCACCGTGCGGGGCGTTGCCGGGGTTCGTCGGCGCGCCGTCGCGCTCCTGCAGGCGGAAATCGTGGTGAACGGGACGCTCGCCCCGCATTGGCTCGTTCATGGGTCACGCACTAACAAAAGAAACAACGAAGGCGGCGATGGCGACGCCATCCCCGTTCGATCATGCTGCACCAACGCACGACGCGGCTGACGGTTGCTACAAAGCTGCGGCGATCGCTCGCTTCGCCGCAGACGACTCGCCGATCGCCGCTGGCGCCGACGCCTCAGCGCGCGCAGGCGAGGCTTGCCGCGTCGATCGCGGTAGCGGCACCGTCGAGCGCGTAGGTGTCGGCGAACGGACGCCCGCCGGTCGCAACCCCCGACACGCTCATGCTGCGACCGCCGCGCATCGCCGCGACGATCGCGCGGTCGGCCGCGGCATCGGGCGCGCGCGCACCGCGCGTGTCGCCGCGCAGACCGAACCGCCGTTCGCCAATCGTCAGCGTGATCGGCGTACCGGGCTGGCGGAGCACCGAGAAGCGCACGAACACCGCGGGGCGTCGCGCCGCGTCGGTGCGCGCGGCCACGCTCGCGAAGCCGCCGCGCGTGTCGGTACCGCCGCTGGCAGTGACTGGTTGCGCAAGTGCGAAGCAGCGCCGCGGAGGCCCCGCGTCGCGGATCGCGCCCCAACGCTGCCACACGCCAATCGCGTCGCGCTCGCCCAGCAACAGCGCGAGCGCGAGAAGGATTACGCCGCCGCTCACGCGCGCGTCACGCCGGCGCGTAGCCGGTGCCGCGGTGCACCAGCGTCTCTTCCCCGCGCTCGATCAGCGACACGCTGCCCTGCGGATGTCCCGGCAGCACCGGAGCGCCGCACGCCCCGACGGGCGCGCCGGTCGCCACACCGCGCAGGACCCGGCTGGAGATACCGTGCATGACGACCAGCCGGTCGCCCGGATCATGGTCGGTGTCGGCGAGCCAGCCGCCTATCCGCGTCGCGATCGCCGGGTAGCTTTCCCCGTCCGGCGCGCAGCGGAGCAGTCCTTCGCCGTCCACTACCGGGCCGACCTCGGCGACGACGTCGGCGTAATAGCGACCGCCCCAGCTTCCCATGTCGATCTCGACCAGCCGTGCGTCGGTGCGCGCCTGGTGCCAGTCGAGTTCCAGATGTTCGGCGATGATCGCCAGCGTCTGGAGCGCACGCCCCGTCGGCGAGGCCCATAACGTCAGCGTCGGGCGCACGCCCAACCGGTCGCGCAGCGCCCGCCCCATTTCGTCCGCCTGCGCGAACCCCGCGCGGGTCAGCGGCGTGTGCGGGTGGTCGCCCTGCATCCGCCGCGCGGCGTTGAACACCGTCTCGCCGTGGCGCGCGACGAAGTCGCGGCCCTGCCGCCGCGCTGGCTGCACACGCTGATCGAACCCTGTTCCCATGACCGCGGTGTCAACCGGGTGTGGCGCGAAAGCAACGCGAAAAGCTGTTTAGGTGAGGTTCATGCAACCGGCAGCGCTGCTGACTATTTCCCGCATCCCGCCCCAGATCAGGGGCGCGAATGACATGGAGTTGCTCATGCGTACGCTCGTTCTCGCCACCACGGCCATCGCCGCCGCCATTGCCGCGCTTCCCGCCGCCGCCCAGACCGGCCCCGCCGCGCCGTTCACCGGCCCGCGGATCGAGGCGCTCGCGGGCTATGACAATCTGCAGGACGGCAGCGACGGCAGTTCCGAGGGCCGCGACGGTTTCCTCTACGGCGGCGCGATCGGGTATGATATCCAGGCGGGCGGCGTGGTGCTGGGCGCGGACGCGGAACTGACCGACTCGACGTCGCGCGCGCGCAGCTACAATGCGTTCACCGCGGGCGACCGCTTCTCTGTCAACGCCGGCCGCGACATCTACCTCGGCGGCCGCGTCGGCTACGTCATCTCGCCGCTCGCGATGATCTACGCCAAGGGCGGTTACACCAACGCGCGGATCGAATCGCGCTACACCGCGGGCACCACCGAATTCCGCGACCACACCAACCTCGACGGTTTCCGCGTCGGCGCAGGGCTGGAGTACAACATCACGCCGACCGCGTACGTGAAGGGCGAGTATCGTTATTCGCACTACGGCGACGTCGACGGCTACAACATCGACCTCGACCGTCACCAGTTGCTGGGCGGTGTCGGCATCCGCTTCTGACGCGATTTCATGCGCGATCGACGCTTTCCCCCAAGCTCTTAACGCTTTTCACAGGGTAAGCGCACAAGAAAGACGGCCGGGGCGCTTGCTCCGGCCGTTTTCTTTTGGCTAGGAAACATTGGCCATATCGCCCCTGGTAAAGACCTGCGGGCCGGGGGATTTTCGATGAAGGCGACGATCGAACGCGCAACGCTCCTCAAGGGGCTGAGCCACGTGCAATCGGTGGTGGAACGGCGCAACACCATCCCGATCCTGTCCAACGTGCTGATCGAGGCCGTGGAAGGCTCGCTCAGGCTGATGGCGACCGACCTCGACCTGCAGATCAACGAGAGCGTCGCGGCCGCGGTCGACCAGCCCGGTGCGATCACCGTGTCGGCGCACACGCTGTTCGACATCGCGCGCAAGCTGCCCGAGGGCGCGCAGGTGTCGCTGTCGGCGGCGGACGGGCGGATGGCGATCGTCGCGGGGCGCGCGCGGTTCAGCCTGGGCACGCTGCCGCGCGACGACTTCCCGGTGATCGCGGAAGGCGAGCTGCCGACCAGTTTCGAGCTGCCGGCCGAGACGCTCAAGCAGATCATCGACAAGACGCGCTTCGCGATCTCTACGGAAGAAACGCGTTATTATCTGAACGGCATCTTCCTGCACCTGTCGGACGACGTGCTGAAGGCGGCGGCGACCGACGGCCACCGCCTCGCGCGCGTGACGGTCGCGAAGCCCGAAGGGTCGGACGGGATGCCCGACGTGATCGTGCCGCGCAAATGCATCGCCGAGCTGCGCAAGCTGCTCGACGAGGTCGACGGCTCGGTCGGCGTGTCGCTGTCCTCGACCAAGATCCGCTTCGATCTGGGCAGCGCGATCCTGACGTCGAAGCTGATCGACGGCACCTTCCCCGATTACAGCCGTGTCATCCCGACCGCGAACGACAAGATCCTGAAGCTCGATCCCAAGAGCTTCATGGAGGGCGTCGACCGCGTCTCGACGATCGCGACCGAGAAGACGCGCGCGGTGAAGATGGGGCTCGACCGCGACCGCATCACGCTGTCGGTGACCAGCCCCGAGAACGGCACCGCGGCGGAGGAAGTGCCGGGCGAGTATGTGTCGGCGCCGTTCGAGATCGGCTTCAACAGCCGCTATCTGCTCGATATTCTGGGGCAGATCGACAGCGACCTGGTCGAGGTCCACCTGGCCGACGCCGCCGCGCCGACGCTGATCCGCGAGAACGACAAGTCGCCCGCGCTCTACGTGCTGATGCCGATGCGGGTGTGACCGCCACCTGACCGGGCGTCGCTGCGTCCGGCCACCATGGTCAAAAGTTCGAACGGGCGGGCGCGGTGGCACCCGCCCGTTTGCTTATCCGCGAAGCGTCGCGCCCTGCTTCGCGGCGGCGATGACGACCTTGTCGCTGATCGCCTTCAACTCCGCGTCGGTGAAGCTCTTCTCGCCCGGCTGGAGCACGATTTCGAGCGCGACCGACTTGGTATCGGGCTCGACGCCCGCGCCGGTGAACACGTCGAACACGCGCGCGGAGACGATCGCCGCCTTGTCCGCGCCCTTCACCACGCGGGTCAGCGCGTCGGCGCTCACGCCCACCGGCACCACGAACGCGAAGTCGCGGCGGACCTGCTGGAGCGCGGGCGGCGCGTAGGGCGCGCGCATGAAGCCAGACGCGCCGCGCTTCGCGGGGATGGCGTCGAGGTAGAGCTCAACTGCGGCGACCGGGCCCGACAGGTCGAACGCCTTCAACGTGCGCGGGTGGAGCATGCCGAAGGCGGCGAGCACGGTTTTCGGCCCGAGCCTGAGCGTGCCCGACTGGCCGGGATGCCACGCCTCGCCCGACCAGACACCGTCCGCGCCCAGCACCTGCAGATTGTCGACCGGCGCACCCGCGGCGGCGAGCAGCGCCAGCGCCTCCGCCTTGGCATCGAAGGCGTCGAACGCCGCCGCCTTGCCCGTCCGCCAGCCGCGCGCGCGCGCGTTGCCGGCGAGCACGAGGCCGAGCGTCGCGCGCTCGTCCGCCGCGCCGTCCTTGCCGCCGGCAAGATAACGGCGACCGAGCTCGAACAGCCGCACGCTTTCCGCCCCGCGCTTCAGGTTGCGCTCGGCCGCCGAGAGCAGGCCGGGCAGCAGCGACGGGCGCATGACCTTGAGCTCCTCGCTGATCGGGTTGGCGAGCGTCCAGTCGCCGCCGCCGAACACCGCCGCGGCGGGATCGGACACGAAGCTCCACGTCACCGCCTCGTCGAGCCCGCGCGCGGCGGCGGCGCGGCGAACGCGGCGTTCCAGCTTCTGCGCGGGCGTCGCGGTCGGCGTCGCGACGCCGGCGGGGCGCGGCAGCGCGACCGAGGGGACGTTGTCGATCCCCTCGATGCGGATCACCTCCTCGACCAGATCGGCGCTGCCGTCGATGTCGGGGCGCCAGGTCGGGACCGTTACCTGCCAGTCGTCACCGACCGTGAAGCCGAGCGACGTCAGGATTTCGCGCTGGCGCTCGGGCGCGACCGCGAGGCCGCCGAGCGTCTCGGCACGTGCCGGATCATAGGCGTAGCGGCGCGGCTCGAGCGGCGGCTCGCCAACGCGCGTCACCGCGCTCGGCTGCCCGCCGCACAGCTCGACCACCATGCGGGTCGCGATCGCGAGCCCGTCGTCGAGGAAGGCGGGGTCGACCCCGCGCTCGAACCGGGTGCGCGCGTCGCTGCTGAGTTGCAGCGCCTGTCCGGTGCGCGCGATCGCGTCGGGGTCGAAGTACGCGCACTCGATCAGCACGTCGGTCGTGTCGGCGGTGACACCCGAATGCTCGCCGCCCATGACGCCGCCGATGTCGTGAACCGCGGCGTCGTCGGCGATCACCGTCATGCCCGCTCGCAAGGAATAGCTGCGGCCGTTGAGCGCGAGCACCTCCTCGCCGTTGCGCGCGGGACGCGCGACCAGCGCGCCCGACAGCTTGGCGCGATCGTAGACGTGCAGGGGACGGCCAAGGTCGATCATCACGTAGTTGGTCACGTCGACCAAAGCGCTGATCGGCTTCTGCCCGATGGCGGTGAGTCGGCGACGCAGCCATTCGGGTGACTCGCCGTTCGCGACGCCGGTCACCGATTGCGCGTAGAAGGCGCGGCAGCCCGCCGTGTCCTCGATGCGCACCTCGGGTCCGGCACCCTCGCCCGCGACCGCATGCACGTCGAGCGGCTTCATCGTGCCGAGCCCGGCGGCGGCGAGGTCGCGCGCGATGCCGCGCACGCCCATGCAATCGGGGCGGTTGGGGGTGACCGATACGTCGATCACCGGATCGTCGAGCCGCGCATAGGCGGCGAAGTCGGTGCCGACGGGAGCGTCGGCGGGCAGTTCGATGATTCCGTCGTGGTCTTCGCCCAGCTCCAGTTCGCGGGTCGAGCACATCATGCCGTTCGATTCGACCCCGCGGATCGCGGCGACGCGCAGCACCATGCCATTCGACGGGACCGTCGCGCCGGGCAGGCCGAACACGCCGACGAGGCCGGCGCGCGCGTTGGGTGCGCCGCAGACGACCTGGAGCGGTCCCCCATTATTTATATTGGCGCCGGCATCGACCGACAGCACCTGGAGCTTGTCCGCCTGCGGGTGACGCTCGGCGGTCAGCACGCGCGCGACGCGGAAGCCCGACAAACGCTCGGCCGGGTTCTCGACGCCCTCGACCTCCAAGCCGACGCGGGTCAGCGCGGTCAGGATGTCAGGCAGCGTCGCCTCGGTGTCGAGGTGGTCCTTGAGCCAGGAAAGCGTGAACTTCATGGATTTGACTTCCGTGATCCCGCGGGGCGGGTCGGTAAAAGAATAGGCTGGTTCAGGCGGTGCCGACGCCGCCCGACCCAACGCCTGCGGAAAGGGTCGGCACGTCGAGCGCGGCGAAGCCGTAATGCTTCAACCAGCGGATATCGCCCTCGAACACCGGGCGCAGATCGTCGATGCCGTATTTGAGCATCGCGAGCCGGTCGATCCCGCAGCCAAAGGCGAAGCCCTGCCACTCGGCGGGATCGAGCCCGCAGGCCGCGATGACCTTGGGGTGGACCATGCCCGAGCCCAGCACCTCCATCCAGCCGCCGCCCGGCCCGTTCGGATCGCCACCGATCACGCGCTTGCCCTTCTCCATCGTGAAGCCGACGTCGACCTCCGCCGAGGGTTCGGTGAACGGGAAATAGCTCGGGCGCAGGCGGAGCACGACGTCGTCGCGCTCGAAGAAGGCGCGCAGGAACGTCTCCAGCGTCCATTTGAGGTGGCCCATGGTGATGCCGCGGTCGATCACCAGCCCCTCGATCTGGTGGAACATCGGGGTGTGCGTCGCGTCCCAGTCGGAGCGGTAGACGCGGCCGGGCGCAATGATGCGTAGGGGCGGCTGCTGCTGCATCATGGTGCGGATTTGCACGGGCGAGGTGTGGGTGCGCAGGACCAGCGGCGCTGGTCCTGCGCGGCCCGCGCCGTCGGACGACGGGCTCTGCCCGTCACCGGCCGCTCTCGCCTGTGGCTCGAGGTAAAACGTATCCTGCATCGCGCGCGCGGGATGCGTGTCGGGAATGTTGAGCGCGCCGAAATTATGCCAGTCGTCCTCGATCTCCGGCCCCGTCGCGACCGCGAAGCCGAGGTCGGCGAAGATCTCGGCCAGCTCGTCCATGACCTGGCTGACCGGATGCACGCTGCCGATGGGAGCGGCATCGACCGGCAAGGTCACGTCGACGCGCTCGGCGGCGAGCTTCGCTTCGAGCGCGACATTCTCCAGCTTGGCGCGGCGGGCTGCGAGCGCCGCGGTCACCGCCTCGCGCAGGCCGTGGATCGCGGGGCCCTGTACCTGCCGCTCGTCGGGCGACAATGCGCCCATCGTCTTCAAGAGCGCGGTGACGCGGCCCTGCTTGCCGAGCGCCTCGACCCGCACGGTGTCGAGCGCGTCGAGGCTCGCGCACGCGTCGATCGCGACGAGATAGTGCGCCTTCAACTCTTCGATATCGGTCATGCGCGCTGCCGTCCGCGAGGACGCCGCGGAAATCAAGCCCCGCGCGCCTCCACCCGCCCCGACAATCCCACACCGGACCTTCCCGCTCGCCCCCCGATCGGCTAGGCGGATCGGCGATGCGCTCCACCATCCTCTGCGATGTCGCGATCGTCGGCGGCGGGCTGGCCGGGTCGCTGATCGCGCTCGCGCTTCATGCGCGCCGGCCCGATCTCGACGTGCGCGTGATCGAGGGTGGCGCCGTATTTGGCGGCCATCACCTGTGGTCGTTCTTCGGCGCCGACGTGGTGAAGGCGCACCGCCCGCTGATCGCGCCGATCGTCGCGCACGCCTGGCCCGATTACGACGTGCGCTTTCCCGCGCACGAGCGGACGCTGGCGCAGGCTTATTATACCGTCCGCTCCGAACGGCTCGACGCGCACGTCCGCGCGACGCTGCCGGGCATTGCGCTGATGACGGAACGCAAGGTGCTGGCGTGCAGCGCGACCGCGGTGGTGCTGGCGGACGGTGACCGGGTCGAGGCGCGCGGGGTGATCGACGCACGCGGTCCCGGCGACCTCGCGGCGCTCGAATGCGGCTGGCAGAAGTTCGTCGGACAGGAGTTGAGCGTGTCCGCCGGCCACGGCGTTGCGCGCCCGGTGGTGATGGACGCGACGGTCGAGCAGCGCGACGGCTATCGCTTCGTCTACCTGCTGCCCTTCTCCGCCGACACGTTGCTGGTCGAGGACACCTATTACAGCGACACGCCCGAGCTCGATCGCGCCGCCATCCGCGAGCGGATCGGCGATTACGCGCGCACCAAGGGCTGGACGGTCGGCAATCCGCTGCGCGAGGAACACGGTGTGTTGCCCGTCGTGCTCGGCGGCGATTTCGAGGCCTACTGGCGCTCGACCGGCAAGGTCGCGAAGGCGGGTGGGCGCGCGGGGATGTTCCATCCGACGACCGGTTACTCGCTGCCTGACGCCGTGCGGTTCGCGCATCTGATCGCGAACGCGAACGACCTGTCGGGTGCCGGCTTGCACGAGCTGACCCACGCCCATGCCGCGCAGGCGTGGCGTGCGCGCAAATTCTACCGCATGCTCGACCTGATGCTGTTCAAGGCGGCCGAGCCCGCGGAGCGTTACCGCGTGCTGGAACGTTTCTACCGCCTTCGTCCCGGGTTGGTGTCGCGTTTCTACGCGGGCCGTTCGACGACGCTCGACAAGATGCGCGTGCTCGCCGGCAAACCGCCGGTCCCGATCGGGCGCGCGATCCATGCTTTGAAGGATGCATCATGACGCGTGCAGTGGTGATCGGCGCAGGCTTCGGCGGCCTCGCTCTCGCGATCCGGCTCCAGTCCGCCGGGGTCGAGACAACGATCCTCGAGTCGCGCGACAAGCCGGGCGGCCGCGCATATTATTGGGAGTGTGACGGCTTCACCTTCGATGCCGGGCCGACCGTCATCACCGATCCGGCGTGCCTGGAAGAATTGTGGGCGCTGTCGGGCAACCGCATGGCCGACGACGTCGTGCTGGAAGCGGTGCAGCCCTTCTACCGGCTCCACTGGCCCGACAGCACCAGCTTCGATTACACCAACAACGACGAGGTGCTGCGCGCCGAGATCGCGAAGCTCAACCCGGCCGATGTCGCGGGCTATGGCCGCTTTCTCGATTATTCGGCCGGCGTGTACCGTGAGGGTTACGAGAAGCTCGGCCATGTCGCGTTTCTCGATTTCGCATCGATGGTGAAGGCGGCGCCCGCGCTCGCCAAATATCAGGCGTGGCGCTCGGTCTACTCGATCGTGTCGAAGTTCGTTGAAAGCGAGAAGCTCAGGCAGGCGCTCAGCTTCCACACCCTGCTCGTCGGCGGCAATCCGATGACTACCAGCGCGATCTACGCGCTGATCCACAAGCTCGAGCGCGACGGCGGCGTGTGGTTCGCCCAAGGCGGGACCAACCGGCTCGTCGCGGGCATGGTCGCGTTGTTCGAGCGGCTGGGCGGCAAATTGCGCCTGAACGATCCGGTCTCTAGAATCGAGACGCTGGGCGACCGCGTGACGGCGGTGGAAACCGCGGGCGGGTATCGGCAGGAGGTCGACCAGGTCGCGGCCAATGCCGACATCATGCACGTCTACCGCGACCTCTTGCCCGAGTCGGGCGCGGCCAGGCGGACCGCGGAGAAGCTGGAGCGCAAGCGCTACTCGCCGTCGCTGTTCGTGGTCCACTTCGGCGTGACGGGAACGTGGCCCGGCATCCCGCACCACATGATCCTGTTCGGCCCGCGCTATAAGGGGCTGCTCGACGACATCTACGATCACGGCGTCTTGAGCGAGGATTTCTCGCTCTACCTTCACCACCCGACCGTCACCGACCCGAGTCTCGCACCGGAGGGGCATTCGACCTTTTACGCGCTGGCGCCGGTGCCGCACATGGGCAAGTTCACCGGTGATTGGGAAACGGTCGCGCCGATCCTGGAGAAGCGCATCCTCGACGAGGTCGGTCGGCGGCTGATCCCCGACATCCATTCGCGCATCGTCACCAAGTTCAGCTACGCGCCAACCGATTTCCAGCACGATCTGAACGCGCATCTGGGCAGCGCCTTCAGCCTCGAACCCGTGTTGACGCAGAGCGCCTATTTCCGCGTCCACAACCGCGACGACGCGATCTCGAACCTGTTCTTCACCGGCGCGGGGACGCACCCTGGCGCGGGCATTCCGGGCGTGGTCGGCAGCGCCAAGGCGACGGCGGCGCTGATGCTGGAAGGGTATCGCACGCCCGTCGCGGCGTGACCTTCACGCGGCGCACGGTTGTCGCCGTGCGCTGCTTGGCCTAGCGGGGCGGGCATGAAGCGTCTCGCCGTTTATTGTGGCTCCGCCACGCCCGCCGATCCCTCCTACGTCGACCTCGCCCGCAACGTGGGTGAGGGACTCGCGCGGCGCGCGATCGGCCTCGTCTACGGCGGCGGGCGGCTGGGGTTGATGGGCGCGGTCGCCGATGGTGCGCTGGCGGCCGGCGGCGAGGTGATCGGCATCATCCCGCAGGCGCTGGTCGACGCCGAGGTCGCGCACCGCGGGCTTAGCGAGCTCCACGTCGTCAGCGGCATGCACGAACGCAAGCGCGCCTTCACCGACCTGTCGGACGGGTTCGTCACGCTGCCGGGCGGCACGGGCACGATGGACGAATTGTGGGAAGCGCTGAGCTGGGCGCAGCTCGGCTACCACGCCGATCCGGTCGGGCTGTTGAACGCCGGCGGCTATTACGACCATCTGATCGCGTTCTGGGTTAAGATGGGCGAGGTCGGCTTCCTGCGCGCGCAGCACCGCGACCTTCTGATCGTGGCCGACACGTTCGACGCGCTGCTTGATCGAATGGCGGATCACCGCCCGACGCAGCCGATCGTGCGCATGGCGGCGGAGGACCTTTGAGCCACGAACCCGCGCTGCCCTCGCGCGACGCGATCGTCGCGGCGGCGGAGGAGTCGATCGCGCGCGGGTCGAAGAGTTTCGGTGCGGCGTCGAAGCTGTTCGACCGCGAGACGCGCGAGCGCGCGTGGCTGCTCTACGCCTGGTGCCGCAAGTGCGACGACATCGTCGACGGGCAGGACCACGGCCACGGGATGCGCCGCGTGGCGGACGCGGAAGCGCGCGTCGCCGAGGTGCGGCGGCTGACCGACCTCGCCCTCGATGGTGAGGTGGTGGGCGACCCGGCGTTCGACGCGCTGCGCATCGTCGCGGCCGAGGTGAAGCTGCCGCGCGCGCTGGCGCACGACCTGATCGACGGGTTCCAGCTCGACGCCGAGGAATGGCGCCCGCGCAGCGAGGCCGATCTGTACCGCTATTGCTACCATGTCGCGGGCGCAGTCGGGTGCATGATGGCGCTCGTCATGGGGGTGTCGCCCGACGACGAGGAAACGCTCGACCGCGCGTGCGACCTGGGACTCGCTTTCCAGCTCGCCAACATCGCGCGCGATATCGAGGAGGATGACCGCGCAGGGCGCTGCTACCTGCCGGTCGAGTGGCTGGTGGAGATGGACATGCCGCCGGGGCAGCACATGAAGCCCCCGTTCCGCGACCGGCTGGCGGTGCTCGCGCGCCGGCTCGCGACACGTGCCGAGATGCACGAGGCGAGCGCGCGGGTGGGGACCAAGGCGCTGTCCAGGCGATCGGCCTGGGCGGTGCTGGCCGCCGCGGGCATCTACGGCGACATTGCGCGCAAGGTGGCGGCGCGCGGGGGCGCGGCGTGGGACCACCGGGTGACGACGAGCAAGTGGGAGAAGCTGGCGTGGATCGCGCGCAGCTGGGTCGCGGCGCGGAGGCGGATGGCGATCGCGGACACGCCGCGCCCGGCGGAATTGTGGACGCGGCCGCGAAATTAGAACGTCATCCCGGGCCTGATCCGGGATCCCGCGTCTTCAACCGCGCAAGATAGCGGGACCCCGGATCAAGTCCGGGGTGACGGTGCATTAGCCGGAAGCTTAAGCGACCATCCGCCGCCGACCGCGCATCACGGTGGCGGTGTGGCCGACGCTGGCGGCGGGGTTGCGCTGGCGGATCGTGTCGACGAACAGCCAATCGTTGCTGACCCGGTCGGGCGTGATCGTCATCGCCATATAGCCGCGGCGCGACGTGTCGCACCATTTGAGCTCGGGATTGGCCGAAACCAGCGTGCGCGCGACGAGCGCGGGGTCCTGCGTCAGCGCGCTCTCGTAGCCCGGCGAGCTGACCGCGTGGCCCGCGAACTCGACGCCTGCCGCCCCGTCCTGCGCGAGGTCGAACGCCCAGGCATTGTGGCTGTCGCCGCAGATCACGACCAGCTCGGCGTTGGCCGATTGCGCCGCCTGCAGGAAACGCCGCCGTGCCTCAGGGTAGCCGCCCCATGAGTCAAGGTTCGACGGCAGCCCGTTCTGCGCCGCCATGATCCCGGCCTTGATATAGCCCTGCGCGCGCGGGCTCGATCCCGCGAGCCAGTCGCCCGCCGCCTTGGGCGTCGACAGATTGCCCATGATCGTACCGAAGCCGACGACCTGCCAGCGCTGCCCCGCCTTCACCGAGCGTGCAAGATCGTGGAACAGCCACGATTCCTGTTGCGTCCCCATCATCGTCACCGCGGGGTCGCTCCACGCGCCGTCGCGGAACGCGCGCATGGCGGCCGCAGGGTCGGGTGCCTTGAGCAGCTCGGCGATCTCGGTCTGGCGCGTGCGCGCGAACAGCCGCGTCTCGGTGCGCCACAAGGTCGCGAGCTGGCCGATCTCATACGCTTTCCACGGCTCGTCGGAGACGGGCATCCACTCGCGATAGGCCTGGACCGAGGCGGCGCGGCGCGCGTTCCAGTCGCCTTCGCTTGCCGAGTCGTGGTTCTGCGCGCCGCCTTCCCACGAATCGTTCGCGCTCTCGTGATCGTCCCATTGCACGATCCACGGCACGCGCGCGTGTAGCAGTTGGAGGTCGGGGTCGGCGCGGTAGCTGGCGTAGCGCAAACGGTAGTCGGCGAGGTGGATCGTCTCGCCCATCGGCTGCGGCACGCGGCCGGGCACCGCGACGTTGGCGGGTGGATAGGTGCCGGGCGAATATTCGTAGAAATAATCGCCGAGGTGGACCGCGAGGTCGAGATCATCGCGCGCGGCGGCGTGCGCATAGGCGTTGAACCAGCCGTAGCCCATGTTCGAGCAGGAGAAGATCGCCGCCTTGAACGAGCGCGCCGCGCCTTGCGGCAGCGTCCTGGTGGTGCCGGTGGGCGAGCGCGTGCCGTCGGGCGCGACGAAACGGTAATGGTAGCGCGTGCCGGGTTTCAGCCCCCAGACGGTGATCTTCGTGGTCCAGTCGCGCCATGGACCCGTGATTTCGCTGCCGGTAGCGACGACGCGCGCGAAATCGGGCGTTTCGCTCAACTCCACCACCAGCTTCGCCGAGTCGCCGCGCGGCGCCACGTAGCGCGTCCACAACAGCATCGTGTCCTGCCCCGGCTCGCCGCTCGCGACCGAGTGGGTGAAGCCGGTCGCGCCGAGCATGGGTGCGACTTGCGCCAGGCCGGGGATCGACAGCGCGCCGAGCCCGAGCGTGCCCGTCGCGATCAGCGCGCGCCTGGTGGTGGTGAGCGTCACGTGTGTCCCTTCCCCGATTACGACATCACCCTTGCCGCAGATCGATGATGCTATCGTGACAGCGCCTTGCTGCGCCCGCGTTCGTGATCGGCTAAGGCAGGCGGCGATGAAACGCCTGCTCGCCTCGATCCACGACGTCTCGCCGCGCTTCGAGCGCGAGGTCGATCAACTGCTCGCGCACCTTTACCCGCACGTCGGCGAGCGGCTGGCGATGCTGGTCGTGCCCGATCACTGGGGGGCGGCACCGCTGACCCCCGCGTTTAAGGCGCGGCTGCGCGCCTGGTCGGATCGCGGGGTCGAGATGTTCGTCCACGGCTGGTTCCACCGCGACACGTCCGCGCACGCCGGCACCGCCGCGTTCAAGGCGCGCCACATGACCGCGGGCGAGGGCGAGTTCCTGGGGCTCGACCATGCCGAGGCACTGGCACGGATGCGGCGCGGCAAGGCGCTGGTCGAGGACACGATCGGCCGCCGGGCAGCGGGTTTCATCGCGCCGGCGTGGCTCTACTCCGATGACGCGCGCCGCGCGCTCGGCGACGCGGGCTTCGCGCTGGCGGAGGATCACGCGCGGGTGTGGCAGCCGGGTGGGCGCATCGTCGCGCGAGGGCCGGTCATCACCTGGGCGAGCCGGTCGCGCGCGCGGCAGTTCAGTTCGCTTGCCGCCGCCGCGGTGCTGCGCCGCGCGTTGCAGCCGACGCGCACGGTGCGGGTCGCGGTTCATCCCAGTGACACGCGCGTACCCGCGCTGATGGCGAGCATCGACCGGACCTTTGCTGCGTTCCGCGGCCACGC
This sequence comes from uncultured Sphingomonas sp., assembly GCF_936927845.1. GTDB lineage: Bacteria > Pseudomonadota > Alphaproteobacteria > Sphingomonadales > Sphingomonadaceae > Sphingomonas. The sequence goes on along the minus strand of NZ_CAKZHV010000058.1, from coordinate 181,565 downwards.
GCCCGTCGCTTACGCCGACCTTCTCGCCTGAGCCGGTGCACCTGCTTCGCGCTCGGCGATGCGGTGCGCGTAGAAGGCGACGAGATCGGCGGCGTGCTGCTCGTCCGAACGGACGTGCGCCGCGGCGACGCGCGCCGCGCGGTGCAACAGCGCCTGATCGCGCGCGAACAGCCGCAGGATCGCTGCTGCGCAGTCGTAGGCGTCGCCGGCGCGGTACGTCTCGGCATAGGTCGGCCGCGCGACCTCGAACGCGCCGCCCGCGTCGGGCACGATCAGCGGCAGCCCGCTCGCGAGCGCCTCCGAGGCGACCAGCCCGAACGTCTCGTTCGACGCGCCGTGGATGAACGCGTCGGCGCTCGCCATGAAGGTCGCGAGCTGCGGGCGATCGTAGACCGGGCGGTACAGGCGGATGTGCGGGCTGCTGCCGATATGCCGCTCGAGCGCGGCGGTGTCGGGACCCTGCCCCAGCATCATCATGCCGACGGGCGCGCGCGCGCCGGCGCGCTGCACCGCGTCGATCACGGTCGGCCAGCGCTTCTCCGGGTGGTGGCGTCCGACTGCGAGCAGCAGGTGGGCGTCGGGCGGCAGGCCGCACTGCGCCAGCATCGACGCGCGCAGCGCCTCGTCGCGCAGGTCGGGCGAAAAGCGCACGCGATCGATGCCGAGCGGGATCGCCGCATCGACGCGCACGCCGCGCGCGCGATAGCGTTTGAACAGCACCGGGCCGTTGGTGATCACCGTGTCGTAGCGCTCGAAACAGCGGTCGAGGTAGCGATTGTACCAGTCAAAGGCGCGTTCGATCCGCTCGGGCGAGGCGAGCCGGCCGAGCCAGCGCTTGGGATAGGCTTCCAGATTGTCGTTGTGGAGGAACCAGCTCTTGAGCGCTGGCCCCTGCCAGTCGGCGACGATCCCGGCCGAGCGCCACGGCGAGCAATTTTCCACCACGTCGGGCTGCAGGTCGTCGAGCAGCGAGTGGATCGGCGCGGCGTCCCAGAACAGGCCGTAGTTGCGGTCGATCGGGATGGTCGGCGACTTCACGTAGATGACGCGTCCGCCGGTCGGGCGTTCCTCGACCCGCGTGGCGCGGCCGGGTGCGATCACGACCAGTTCGTGGCCCTGTTTGGCCAGGATCGCCATTTTGGCGTCGATATAGGTCCTGACCCCGCCGCCGGTCGGCGAATAGAGTTCGTTGACCTCGACGATCCGCATCGCCTCAGAACCCGAACCCGCCGAGCCCACGCAGATATTGCGCGCGGATCGTGGTCTGCATGACGCCCGCGCCGACCTGGATCAGCGCGTCGGACAATTTGGGGCGCGAGCGGCCGATCTTGCGGTTGCCCGGAAAGCCGGCGCCGTCGCTCCAGAAATCGAACTTGCGCTTGCCGTCGCGGTCGTGGCCGAAGAACAAGGCGTAGCGGCCCGGACGCGGCACGCGGATGCACAGGCGCGCGACACTGGTCGCAGGCGCCGCCACCGTGATGCGGCGGAACACCTTGCCCGCGGCGAGCAGTTTCTTGTCGTCTTCCAGGAAATCGGTTTCGTTGGCGGGATAAAGCTCGAGTTTGATCGTGCCGCGTGCGTCCTTCAACCCGGTGACCGTCGCCAGGATCGCGGGCCCCTGCCCGCCGTTGCACGCCCCCGCATCGGGCCCGAGCACCTGCGCACTCGCCGGAACACTCGCGAGCCCCGCCGCCGCGATCAGCGCGACGCGCCAGAAACTCACCCGAGCCTTCGCCATGCCTTCAGCCTTTCCCACACGAATCCGGCACCAAAGATGCCGACAACGGCGATATGCGCCAGCAAGGTTGACGCGGCGGTGAACGCCATCAACTCGGACAAGGCGCGATCGTGTCCGATCACCAGGATCGCGAAATTGGCGAACAACAGGTCCTTGTTGGGCAGAAACGGCAGGCGCGAGACGAGCAACCGCCCAGCCATCAGGAATACCCACATGAACACCGACACGCTCGGCATCGCGAAATGCCACGCGACCGCGAGCGCCAGGCTGCTCAGCGCGATGCGATAAAGCGACCAGCGATAGATCCACCACAGCTCACGCCGGGCGAGCGAGAAGACGATCGGCGACAGGAACAGCACCGCGCCGACCACCAATCCGGTCAACCCCAGGGACCATAGCATCGCGCGCAGCACGTCCGGATCGATCAGCTTGTAGCCGAGCGGCAGCGCGATGGCGCCGAGCAGGATCGCGGCGGTGTTGCCCGCCAGGCCCGACAGGATGCTGACATCCTTCACCGCACCGAACGGCGCGGTCACCATCTTCAACCGTTCGCGTGCCCAGGCGTAGAAATAGGCGTCGCCGGTCACGCCGATCAGCAGATCGTTGGCGACGCGTTTCAGGTTCAACGCGCCGAACGCACGCGCGGGCACCCGCCACAAGCGGCGGAAGATCACGAAATCGACGATCGGCGTGGTGAAATAGGACAAAAGAAACAACAGGTAAAACCAGCCGTTGCGCGGCAGCATCCGTGTCAGCCCGGCAAGCCCGTGATCGAGCAGCTCGTGCGCCAGTCCGATCAGCATCACGCCCGTCAGCGCGGTCGCGAGCGCGCGTGGCCAGCGCGGGCGATGCCGGCGGATCGGCTCCAGCGCGCGCAGTTGATCCGCGTCGGTCATGCGCGCACCGTGACTAAGGTCGACGGGACCACGATCACCCGGGTCGCCGCGACCCGCCCGCTGCCTCTGCTCCGCCGCCATGACGCCGGGCGTCGCAATGCCGCGTGACGCTGCGATGTCGGCGACGATGAAAAGGCCGTTACGACCTGCAACACGCGCGTGCCCGGCTCAGTGCGGCACGCGATCGGGGTGCGCGGCCGCGACCTCGGGCAGCGCCGCCATCGCCGCGTCGGCGGCGCACAAACGCGGAAAGGCGTCGAGCGGGACGTTGAAGCGGCGCGCGTTGTAGAGCTGCGGCACGAGGCAGAGGTCGGCGATGTCGGGCGCCGCACCGCCCAGGAACGGCCCCGCGGGCGTGTCCGCCGCCATGATCTCGAGCGCGGTCAGCCCCTCGACCACCCAGTGGCGGTACCAATCGTCGCGCGCGGCCTGATCGGCGCCGAACTGCTGCTCCAGCCGTTTGAGGACGCGCAGATTGTCGATCGGGTGGATGTCCGCCGCGACCACCAGCGCGCGTGCGAGCTGACCCGAGCGGACGAAGGGATCGGACGAGACCATCGCCGGTTCGGGATAGGTCGCATCGAGCCAGTCGATGATGGCGAGACTCTGCGTCACGATGCGGCCATCGACCACCAGCGTCGGCACCAGTCCTTGCGGATTGATCGCCCGGTTGTCCGCTCCTCGCTGCGCCCCGTCCAGCAGATTGACCGCAACGGAGGTGTAGCGGACGCGCTTGAGATTGAGGCAGATCCGCACGCGATACGCCGCCGACGAACGCCAGTAATCGTGCAGCACGATCGTGCTCATGCCGGTTCCTCGGCCTTCTCCGAGCGGCGTTCCATCGCCGCCTTGATCATCGCGGTCATCGGATCGGCCAACGCCAGGCCGATGATCCCGAACAGCGCGCTCGCGAGGATCTGCGCACCGAGCGTCAGCGCGGGCGGCAGGTCAACGGTGCGTTTCGCCACCATCGGGATCACGAGATAGCCGTCGATCACCTGCACCGCGACGTAGATGAGGATCGCGAGCACGCCCGTATGCATACCGGCGGAGAAACCGACCGCGATCGTCATCGCCCCCGAGACGAACGCGCCCACGTTGGGAATGAAGGCGAGCAGCCCCGTCACGATGCCCAGGATCAGCGCCATCGGCACACCGGCGAGCGCGAGCGCCACGCCGACGAATGCGCCCTCGAACGCCATCCCGAGCAGGCGCCCGGCGAGCAGGCGGCGCAGCGTGCGCGCCGTCCGCTGCGTCGTGATCGCGACTTCCGCGCGGCTTTCCTCGGGGATCATCCACTGAAACCCGCGATCATAGACGCGCGGATCGATCGCGACGAACAACCCGATCACCAGGATCATGAACATGGTGGTGAGCGCACCAAAGGCGGTGCCGACCCACGCGGTCACCTTTCCGACCGAGCCGAGCGCCTGGCGCGCGATGCCGTTCAGATCGGACGCGCCCGGCATCAGCCCCTGCGACGACAGCCAGCCCGACAGACGCACCACCTGCGTCTCGACGGTGGAGCGTAACTGCATCACCTGCTGCGTGATCTGAACGCCGGCGAGATAAAAGGTACCGACCAGGAACGCGAGCGTCAGCAGACACACGATCAGCAACCGCCACCCGCGCCCGATCGGCAGCACGCGGCCGAGCAGTCGCACCCCGCCGTCGAGCAGAGCGGCGAAGACGAGCCCGGCGAAGATGACGAGCAGCGGCTGGATCAGCAACACCACCAGCGCGATCGCGCCGGCGAGGCCCAGCCACACCGCCGCCCGCTTCAACTCGGCGCGCACTGCCGGATCGCGCACCTCGTGCGGGCTCGCGCCCGATACGACCGCGACGCGGTCGTCGTGCTTGGCGTCGCTCACTGCGTGCGCTCGGGATGGAGCGAGGTGCCCGCGCGCCCACCGCGCAGCGACGACCACCAGGTCAGCGGGTTGAGCGTCGCGTCGCCATCGACCGAGAAGGTGATGAACTCCGCGCGCCCACCCAGGTTCTCGACCGGCACCGGCCCGCCCAGCCCGCGCTCGAACCCGCCCAGCGCGAAGCGGCTGTCGGCGGAGCGATCACGGTTGTCGCCCATCAGAAACACGCGCCCGGCAGGGATGCGGACCGGACCGTAATTGTCGCCGGGCGAGTCGGGCTGAAGGTCGACGGTGTCGTAACAGCGGCCGTTCGGCAGCGTTTCGGTGATGATCGGCAAGTGACAGACGGTGCGCCCGTCGCCGAGCACGCGCTGCGCCCCCGGATATTGCAGCGGGTCGCAGGTCGCGTTCGCGTCGACGGGCAGATCGCGGAAGTGCAGCGGCCCGCGCGGCACCGCGACGCCGTTCAGGAACACGACGCCGCCGCGCACCTCCAGCGTGTCGCCGGGCAGACCGATCACGCGCTTGATGTAATCGCTCGACGATCCGGGCGGGGTCACGATCACCACGTCGCCGCGCTCGGGCAGGCTGCCGAACACGCGCCCGGGAATGAAAGGTAGCTGGACCGACCAGCTCTCCACCGGCTGGTGCAGCACCAGGTCACGCGCGATTGCGACCGGATCGGGGATCGTCGGCGAGACGAACGACCAGCCATAGGCGAATTTCGATACCACCAACCGGTCGCCGACCATCAGCCCAGGCAGCATCGATTCGCTGGGAATGTAGAATGGCTTGGCGATAAAGGAATGGAAGCCGAGCACCGCCAGCACCAGCCAGAACAGCCCTTTCGCCTCGCTCCACCAGTCGAACCCGGCACGCTCGCGCGGCGCGTCGCCTGAAGGGACATCACGGGTGAGCGTCAGGTCGTCGGCCACGTCAGCTTATCCGATGGGTATTGCTTCGATGATCACGAAGGCCTGCGCCCACGGATGATCGTCGGTCAAGGTCAGATGGATGCGTGCTTCATACCCGGCCGGGACCATTGCGTCGAGCCGCGCCTTTGCCCCGCCGGTCAGCGCGAGCGTCGGCGCGCCCGAGGGTGCGTTGACGACGCCGATGTCACGCATGAACACGCCGGCCTTGAACCCGGTGCCGACGGCCTTGGAGAATGCTTCCTTCGCGGCGAAGCGCTTGGCAAGCGTGCCCGCGCGGGTGAACGGCCGCCTGGCCGCCTTGGCGCGCTCGACCTCGGTGAACACGCGCTGCTCGAACCGCTCGCCGAACCGATCGAGCGAGGCTTGAATCCGCTCGATGTTGCACAGGTCGGAGCCCAATCCGATGATCAAGCGCGCGTCCTCATCGCGCGGCCGCCATCTCGGCCTTCATGCGCCGGACACTCTCGTACAGCCCGACGAAGATCGCCTCGCCGACCAGGAAATGGCCGATGTTCAGCTCGACCACCTGAGGGATGGCGGCGATCGGCTGGACGTTGTCGAACGTCAGCCCGTGGCCGGCGTGGACCTCGATCCCGTTCTTGGCGGCGAGCGCGGCGGCGTCGCTTAATCGGCGCAGCTCGCCGGCGCGCGCCTCGCCCTCGGTGTCGGCGTAGCGACCGGTGTGGAGCTCGACCACCGGCGCACCGAGCGACACCGCCGCGGCGATCTGTTCGGGCGACGGTTCGATGAACAGCGACACGCGTACGCCTGCCTCGCGCAGCGCGCGCACCATCGGGGCAAGGACATCGTGCTGCCCCGCCACGTCGAGCCCGCCCTCGGTGGTGCGCTCCTCGCGCTTTTCGGGCACGATGCACGCGGCGTGCGGACGGTGGCGCAGCGCGATGCCCAGCATCTCCTCGGTCGCCGCCATCTCGAGATTGAGCGGGATCGCGCGATCGAGCGCAGCGAGTTGGCCGACCAGCCGCGCGATGTCGGCGTCGGTGATGTGGCGGCGATCCTCGCGCAGGTGCGCGGTGATCCCGTCCGCGCCGGCCGACGCGGCGAGCAGCGCGGCGCGGACCGGATCGGGCACCACGCCGCCGCGCGCGTTGCGCACGGTGGCGACATGGTCGATGTTGACGCCCAGACGCAGCGGCAGCGCCATGTCAGGCTGCCGCCCGGCTGCCGGGCTTGATCGCCGGGATCGCCTGCAATTCGGGCGGCAGCGCGTCGGCGGCGTAGCTCGGCACGTCGAGACGGAGCAGCGGGAAGAACGGCACGCCGATGTCGGCGGCACCGTTCGAGCGATCCACCAGCGCCGCGCCCGCGATCACCCGCCCGCCTGCCGCCTCGATCGCCGCGATCGCCTCGCGGCTCGACAAGCCGGTGGTGACGACGTCCTCCATCATCAGCACCTCCTGCCCCTCGGCCAGCCGGAACCCGCGGCGAAGCTCGAACGTCCCGCTCGGGCGTTCGACGAACATCGCCTCGACGCCCAGCGCGCGCGCCATTTCGTAGCCGACGATCACCCCACCCATCGCAGGCGCAACCACCGCCGAGATGCGGGCGCGCAGATCAGCCGGAATCGTCCGGGCGAGCGCCTCGCACAGCCGCGCGGCACGGCGCGGGTCCATCAGCACGCGCGCGCATTGCAGGTAGCGCGGGCTGCGCAGACCCGACGACAGGATGAAATGGCCTTCGAGCAGCGCGTCGGCGGCGCGGAACTCGGCCAGTACCTCGTCCTCGGTCATCGCGCGCGCACTCCGTCCCTGTTGCTGGTGGCGCAGATACGGGTGCGAAGGGGCGGGCGCAACGCAAGGAAGCTGCGAAAATTCGCGCAATCGCGCCCTCTTGAGGCAAAAGGGGGCGCCGCGTATAGGCGGAGGTAATGGGCGAGAATGCCCGCAAGGTATCTGGGGGGGCGCTCCCGTGCCGCGATGCAGGGGTGATGGAAGCACGATGAACCGCTTGAAGACGATGATCTTGGCAGGCGGGCTCGCGCTCGCCGGCCTCGGACTTGGCACGGGGGGCGGCGCATATGCCCAGACGCCGGCCGCCGCGCCCGAGATCAAGACCGCGCAACCGGGCGCGCCTAGCGCGCTTGAACCCGCCAACACGGCCGATCCTGCCGCACCCAATTTGAACGCCGCGGCTCCTGCGGTGCTCAACCAGAAGGCGCCCGCCTCGCTCGAGCTGGCGCAGGACGGTGCGCCGACGATGAGCGCCAAGCCGATGATCGGTCAACCGACCGACGGGTTGATGCGCATCCAGCCGCAGGTGACAAAAAACGGCCTGCGCGCGCACTGGTTTCACGATCGCATCCTGTTTCCGCTGATCACGATCGTGTCGCTGTTCGTGCTGGCGCTGCTGGTGCTGGTCATGGTGCGCTTCCGCGCGGCGCGCAATCCGATCCCGTCGAAGACCAGCCACAACACGTTCATCGAGGTGGTGTGGACGCTGGCGCCGGTGCTGATCCTGGTCGCGATCGCGGTACCCTCGATCGGGCTGCTGCAGGCGCAGTTCAAGCCCGCACCCGCTGGTGCTGTGACGTTGAAGGCAATCGGCAACCAGTGGTTCTGGAGCTATCAATACCCGGACAACGGCGGGATCGAGATCACCGCCAACCTGCTGAAGGAAAAGCAGGACGTGGCCGCGGGCGAGCGGTATCGCACCGACGCCGACGGCCCGCGCCTGCTCGCCACCGACAACCGCGTCGTGCTGCCGGTCGGCGTGCCGATCCGGCTGATCACCACCGCCAACGACGTGATCCACAGTTGGGCGATGCCCGCGTTCTGGATCAAGCTGGACGCGATCCCCGGCCGGTTGAACGAAACGAGCTTCACGATCGACAAGCCCGGCCTTTATTTCGGCCAGTGCTCCGAGCTGTGCGGCGCGCGTCACGCTTACATGCCGATCGCGGTTGAGGCGGTGTCGCCGGCGCAGTTCGCCGCCTGGGTCCGCGCCAAGGGCGGCACGATGCCGACGCCGGGCAAGCCGTCCGACGCGGTGATCCCGCAGCCGGGCTCGGACAATTCGGCAACGGTCGCGTCCGAGGCGGCGATCGTCGACAATTTGACCAGCCCGACCGAGAACGGCACCGCCACTCCCCCCGTCATTCCGCAGGGCGCGACCGGTAACCCCGGTGGCGTCGGCGAAGCTGGACGCTGACCATGACTGACACCGCACTCCATCCATCCGCCTTTCAGGCGCACGACGCGCATCATCACGACGCGCATGCCGACCATCTGCCGGGCTTTTTCGCGCGGTGGTTCATGTCAACGAACCACAAGGACATCGGCACGCTCTACCTGATCTTCGCGATCGTGGCCGGCATCGTCGGCGGCGCGATCTCGGGGCTGATGCGCGCCGAGCTGGCGCATCCGGGCATCCAGTATCTGCCGACCTGGGTCGCGATGCTTCACGGTGGGCAGACGCAGACGTTCGATCAGGCGCTTCACCTGTGGAACGTGCTGGTGACCGCGCACGGCCTGATCATGGTGTTCTTCATGGTCATGCCCGCGATGGTCGGCGGGTTCGGCAACTGGTTCGTCCCCATCATGATCGGCGCGCCCGACATGGCGTTTCCGCGCATGAACAACGTCAGCTTCTGGCTGCTGGTGCCGGCGTTCATCCTGCTGCTCGCCTCGCCCTTCTTCGGCGGTGCGGGTACCGGCTGGACCGTCTATGCGCCGCTCTCCACCTACGGTGAGCCGGGACCGAGCGTCGACATGGCGATCCTGTCGCTCCACCTGGCGGGCGCGAGCTCGATCCTGGGGGCGATCAACTTCATCACCACGATCTTCAACATGCGCGCCCCGGGCATGACGCTGCACAAGATGCCGCTGTTTGCCTGGGCGATGCTCGTGACCGCGTTCCTGCTGCTCCTGGCGCTGCCGGTGCTCGCGGCCGCGATCACGATGCTGCTGACCGACCGCAATTTCGGCACGACCTTCTTTGATCCGGCGGGTGGCGGTGATCCGGTGCTGTACCAGCACCTGTTCTGGTTCTTCGGCCACCCCGAAGTGTACATCATGATCCTGCCGGGGTTCGGCATCATCAGCCACATCGTCGCAACGTTCAGCCGCAAGCCCGTCTTCGGCTATCTCGGCATGGCGTACGCCATGGTCGCGATCGGCGTGGTCGGTTTCGTCGTGTGGGCGCACCACATGTTCACGACCGGCCTGTCGGTGAACGTGAAGATGTACTTCACCGCCGCGACGATGGTGATCGCGGTGCCGACCGGCATCAAGATCTTCTCGTGGATCGCGACCATGTGGGGCGGCAGCCTGCGCTTCCCGACCCCGATGGTGTGGGCGATCGGGTTCATCTTCATGTTCACGGTCGGTGGCGTGACGGGCGTCGTGCTCGCCAATGGCGGCGTCGACGATTACATGCAGGACACCTATTACGTCGTCGCGCACTTCCACTACGTGCTGTCGCTCGGCGCCGTGTTCTCGCTGTTCGCGGGCTTCTACTACTGGTTCCCCAAGATGTCGGGGAAGATGTACTCGGAGGCACTCGGCCAGGCGCACTTCTGGGTATTCTTCGTCGGCGTGAACATCATGTTCTTCCCGATGCACTTCTTAGGATTGCAGGGCATGCCGCGTCGCTATCCGGACTATCCGGACGGTTTCGCGCACTGGAACAACGTCGCCTCGATCGGTTACATGATCATGGCGGCAGGCATGGCGATCTTCTTCGTCAACGTGGTCTGGTCGCTGATCGCGGGCAAGAAGGCCCCCGACAATCCCTGGGGCGAAGGCGCGACCACGCTCGAGTGGACGCTGTCGAGCCCACCGCCGTTCCACCAGTTCGAGACGCTGCCCAAGATCGACTGATCGACGGCATAGATCGACCAACCTTCGAGCGCCCCGGCTTCCACGCCGGGGCGTTTTTTATGCGCTACCGTGATCCCGGACTTGATCCCGGGATCCCGCTTCTTGACCGCCATCGCGGAAAGCAGCGGGACGCCGGATCGAGTCCGGGGTGACGAGACGATGGAAGGCCGCACCGAACCCGCGCTCGTGAACGCGTGCGCGAAGCGTGCCGCAACGGGACGTGGCAAAAGCGCCACTGGAACGGGCCCGCCGCTCGCGCGATCTTCGCGCATGATCCGCGCCGTCCTGCTCGCCTGGCTGATCGCCGCCGCGCCGCTCTCCGCCGCTGCCGCGCGCGGCATCCCGCATCGTAGCGGCGATCCTGCGGTTCACACGATCCTGGATGTCGGCCACGCGCTCGAGCCGGGCGATTACGTGTGGGACGACGATGGTGCCCCGGCCGGTGCCACCCACATCGTCGTCGATGTCGCGCGGCGTCAGCTCTACGTCTATCGCGGCGGGGTCGAGATCGGCCGCTCGTTCGCGGTCGCAGGTCCGCCCGAGAACCCTACCCCGCTCGGCCGTTTTCCGATCCTGGAAAAAGACGCCGACAAATATTCGCGCAGCTACGATGCGGCGATGCCGTACGCGCTGCGCCTGACGCGCAGCTATGTCGCGATCCACGGCAGCAAGGTCGAATGGGACTGGGTCACGCACGGCTGCATCGGCGTGCCGCTGCCGTTCGCGCGCATCCTGTTCCGCAACGTCCGCGTCGGTGACGAGGTACTGGTGACGCGCAACTGGCTGCCCGCCGCGTACGACTGACGCGGCGGCCCGGCAGCGCGCGAGCGCACAACGATGCACGCGCGTCAGTGCTGGCGCTCGGCACGCAACTCGGCTTCACTGCGTACCGGTACGATGATCTTTATCGCAGGAGAGCGTGATGCCCGACTTCTGCATGATCGACACGGGCGCGGCACGGTTGCGCGTCGCGGTGGAGGGGTCGGGTCCGCTGATCGTCATGGTCCACGGCTTTCCCGAGAGCTGGTATTCGTGGCGCCACCAGATGCCGGTGCTGGCGGATGCGGGCTATACCGCGGCGGCGATCGACGTGCGCGGCTATGGCGGGTCGGACAAGCCGGCGGAGGTGGCGGCCTATTCGATGGAAGCGCTGACCGCCGATGTCGCGGGCGTGGCGGACGCGCTGCAACCAGGGGCGCCCGCGATCCTGCTCGGCCATGACTGGGGTGCGCCGATCGTGTGGAACACGATCCTGTCGCGACCCGAGCGGTTCCGCGCGGTCGCCGCGCTCTCGGTGCCGTTCGTCGGCGTCGCCAAGCGGCCCTTCAACGAGACGTTCCGCCGCGCTTTCACCGACAAGGGACGCTTCTTCTACCAGGAATGGTTCGCGGCCGTCGGCCCGGCCGAACGCGAGGCCGAGGCGGACGTGCGCGATTTCCTGCGCAAATTCTATTACGCGATCTCGGGCGATGCGCCACCGGGCACGTGGCCCGACAAGCCGGCAGGCGCGACCTTGCTGGAAGGGATGGTCGATCCCGGCACGTTCCCCGCGTGGCTGAGCGACGCCGATCTCGATTATTACGTCGCCGAGTTCGAGCGCTCAGGCTTCTTCGGACCGCTCAGCCGTTATCGCAATCACGAGCGCGACTGGGCGTGGCAGCAGCAGTTCGCGGACCGCCGGATCGAGGCACCCGCCTTGTTCATCGGCGGCAGCAAGGACCCGGCGACCACCGGCTTTGGCGCGATGGCCGATCCGATCGCGGTCATGCGCCCGCACGTGCCGAAGGTCGAAGGACATATCCTGGACGGCGTCGGGCATTGGACGCAGCAGGAGCGACCGGCCGAGGTCAACCGGCTGCTGCTCGACTGGCTCGCGCGGCTGCCCGATTGATTCTCCTCTCACCCTCTCCTCAAGAAGGGGGTCTCGGCGTTGACTCGCCCTACTAGGCTACGAAAAAGCGAGCCTTTCGCGCTGCGCCCGCGACGGGTATAGCCGCGGGCTCGCGATGACCACTGCCGCTCCCTTGTTGCCGCCCGCCGACTGGCGCGACTTCCTGGCGCTGACCAAGCCCCGGGTGATGACGCTGGTCGTCTTCACCGGATTGTGCGGGATGCTGGCCGCGCCGCGCGGCATCGCGCCCGTGCTCGCCTTTACCGCGATCCTGTGCATCGCGCTCGGCGCTGGCGCGGCGGGGGCGCTCAACCAATGGTACGAAGCCGACCTCGACGCGGTGATGAAGCGGACCGCCAAGCGCCCGCTGCCCGCAGGGCGGATGGACCGGCAGTCGGCGCTTCATTTCGGCGTCGGGCTCGCCGCTTTCTCGGTCATCCTGATGGGATTGGCGGTCAACATGGCCGCCGCGGCGATCCTGACCGTCTCGATCCTGTTCTACGTGCTGATCTACACCGTGTGGCTGAAGCGACGCACGCCGCAGAACATCGTCATCGGCGGCGCGGCGGGCGCGTTTCCGCCGTTGATCGGCTGGGCAGCGGCGACGGGCGAGGTCGCGGTGCTACCCGTGCTGTTGTTCGCGCTCGTGTTCCTGTGGACGCCCCCGCATTTCTGGGCGCTCGCGCTGTTCATCGAGTCCGATTACGCCAAGGCCGGGGTGCCGATGCTGCCGGTGGTGGCGGGCGAGCGCGCGACGCGGCGGCAGATCGGGCTGTACACGATCCCGATGGCGCTGGTGGCGGTGGCGCCGTGGCCGCTCGGGCTGACCGGCGCCTTTTACGGCGTCGCGTCGATCGCGCTGACCGCGATCTTCGCCGCACTCGCCGCACGCGTCACGATCGGGCGCAACACCCCCGGCATGAAGCCGGAGAAGCGGTTGTTCGCTTATTCGATCATCTATCTTTTCGTGATCTTCGGCGCGCTGGTCGTCGATCGGTGGCTTGCATGACGGATGAACCCATGAGTGACGAACAGGAGCTGATCCAGCGGCGGCAGAAGGCGCGCGCGATCGTGACCGCGGTGCTGCTGCTCGCCTTCGTGGTGCTGACCTTCTTCATTACCATCGCGAAGATCAGGGAGGGGATGGCGCAGTGATCGGACGGCTCGACCGGCGGGTGCGCACCGCGCTGCTGGCGGTGCTGGGCATCTGTTTCATGACCGGTGTCGCCTTCGCCAGCGTGCCGCTCTACCGCCTGTTCTGCGAGGCAACCGGGCTGAACGGCACCACCAACCGCGGGCTCGCGGCGCCGGGCGGCGTTCACCGCGCGATCCGGATCGCGTTTGACGCCAACACCAGCCCCAAGCTGCCGTGGCGCTTCACGCCCGAACAGGAGGAGCAGGAAGTCGACATCGGCGCGCGTGACATGGCGTTCTTTCAAGCGACCAACCGCGGCGCGCAAGCGGTGACGGGGACTGCCACCTACAACGTGACGCCGGCGGTGGCGGGCAAATATTTCACCAAGATCCAGTGTTTCTGCTTCACGCAGCAGACGCTCAAACCCGGCGAGACGCAGCGGATGCCGGTGATCTACTTCGTCGACCCGAAGATCCTGACCGATCCCGACACCAAGGATGTCGAGACGATCACGCTCTCCTACACGTTTTACCCGGTGGATTCTGCCAAAACGGCGGGTTAAAGCGTGAAGAAACGCCTTTAGGGGGATGCCACGCATGGCCGGCGCGAAGAACCACGATTACCATATCCTTCCACCCAGCCCGTGGCCGCTCATCGGATCGATGATGGCGCTCGTCATGGCCGCGGGTGGCATCATGTACATGCACAGCGCGGTGGGCGGCGGTTGGGTGTTCCTGATCGGTCTGGCCGGCGTGCTCGGCACGATGTGGGGCTGGTGGCATCAGGTGATCCGCGAGGCGCATGCGGGCGATCACACCCCGGTCGTCCAGCTTCATTTCCGCTACGGCATGATCCTGTTCATCGCCTCGGAGGTCATGTTCTTCGTCGGCTGGTTCTGGGCGTACTTCGATTTCGCACTGTTCCCGACCGCGATGAGCTTCGTCGACGGGCAGGTCGAGCGCGCCGCCGAGGGTGCGGCCGCGATCGCGGCGCAATGGCCGCCCAAGGGGCTGGAAGTCATCAACGCGTTCGAGCTGCCGCTGCTCAACACGCTGATCCTGCTGACCAGCGGCACGACCGTCACCTGGGCGCACCACGCGCTGATCCACAACCAGCGCGGCGGGGTGAAGCGCGGTTTCTGGGGTCTGCTGGGTGTCGGCGACCGCGACGGCGTGTTGAAGGGCCTGTGGCTGACGGTCGCGCTCGGCGTGCTGTTCAGCTCGATCCAGGCGTATGAGTACATGCACGCGCCGTTCCCGTTCAAGGGCCTCAACTACGGTGCGTCGTTCTTCATGGCGACGGGATTCCACGGTTTCCACGTGCTGGTCGGTACGATCTTCCTGATCGTGTGCCTGATCCGCGCCTACAAGGGCGACTTCACGCCGAAGCAGCATTTCGGGTTCGAGGCGGCGGCCTGGTACTGGCATTTCGTCGACGTGGTGTGGCTGTTCCTGTTCGTCACGATCTACGTCTGGGGCGGCTGGGGCGCGCCGGTCCACGGCGGCTGATCGACCGGTCATCGGCTCGACAAGGGGGCGCGGTTCGGATGCGAGCCGCACCCCTTCTTTGTTGCGCGACGCGTCGGGCATGGCGGGGTAAGAGGCGCACGTGATGAAGCGCATACCGGTCGTCCCCACCATCATCGTCGTGCTCGCCGTGTGCGGCATGATCGCGCTCGGCATTTGGCAGATCACGGTTCGCCTACCCGAGAAGGAAGCCTATCTGGCGCAGCTCGCGGGCAATCCCGCCAAGCCCCCGGTCGCTTTTCCGCGGCAGAGCGACGACACCTTGCTGTTCCGCCGCAGCAGCATCGTCTGCCTGTCACCCGTCACGATCACGCGCGCGGGCGCGGGCAACGCGGGTTTTCGCCTGATCGCGGCGTGCCGCACCGGCGCGGAAGGGCCGGGCGTCAAGGTGCAGCTCGGCACCACGCGCGATCCGAACAAGCGGGTCGACTGGCGCGGCGGCGCGGTGTCGGGTTTCATCAGCCACGCGCCCGACGCCCGACCGCTGATCGCGGGGCTGTTCGACCATGCGCCGCAAGAGATGCTGCTGGTCGCCGATCGCCCGGTCGCGGGGCTTTCTGCCAACACCCGGCCCGACGTCGGCGTCGTGCCCAACAATCACCTGGCCTATGGCGTCCAATGGTTCCTGTTCGCCGCCGTCGCCGCGATCATCTACGCGGTCGCGGTGCTCCGGCGTCGCGCGCCGGTTGCGGGGCCAGGGGCTTAGGGCTACCCCGCGCGGCCATGCGCTACGTCAGCACGCGCGGCCAGGCGGCCGCACTCGACTTTCGCGAGGTCACGCTCGCCGGACTCGCCAGCGATGGCGGGTTGTACGTGCCCGAAACGTGGCCGACGTTCAGCCGGGACGAGATCGCCGCGCTCGCCGGGCTGTCGTACGTCGACACCGCGGTCGCGGTGATGATGCCGTTTGTCGGGAACGTGATGACACGCGACGAGCTGCACGCGCTGTGTGCGCAGGCATACGGCCGCTTCTCGCACGCCGCGGTCACGCCGCTCGTCCAGCTCGATCACGACCAGTGGCTGCTCGAGCTGTTCCACGGCCCGACACTCGCGTTCAAGGACGTGGCGTTGCAGTTGCTCGGATTGCTGTTCGAACGCTTCCTGACCGGCAGCAGCGATCACCTGACGATCGTCGGCGCGACCAGCGGCGATACCGGGTCGGCGGCGATCGACGCGGTGGCGGGGCGCGCGGGCGTCGACATCTTCATGCTCCACCCCGAGGGCCGCGTCAGCGACGTGCAGCGGCGGCAGATGACGACGGTGGGTGCGCCCAACGTCCACAACATCGCGATCCGTGGCGATTTCGACCAGGCGCAGGCGCTGGTGAAGGTGATGTTCAACGATCCCGCCTTTGCCGGCCGCTTCCACCTGTCCGCGGTCAATTCGATCAACTGGGCACGGTTGATGGCGCAGGTGGTCTATTATTTCTACGCCGCGGTCCGGCTCGGCGCGCCTGAGCGCGCGGTCGCGTTCAGCGTGCCGACGGGCAATTTCGGTGACGTGTTCGCCGGCTATGTCGCGGCGAAGATGGGGCTGCCGGTCGCCCGGCTGATCGTCGCCACCAACGTCAACGACATCCTCGCGCGCGCGCTCACCACCGGCGACTATTCGAGCCGCGAGGTGGTGCAGACGCCGACGCCGTCGATGGACATCCAGGTGTCGAGCAATTTCGAGCGATTGCTGTTCGATCTCGGCAACCGCGACGGAGCGGCGATCGCGGCGCAGATGCGCGGGTTCGAAGGAAGCCGCGCGATGCGGCTGACCAACGCGCAATCGCAAGGCGCGGCGGGGCTGTTCACCGCCGAGCGCGTCGACCTTGACGAGATGGCATTGGCGATGCGCTGGGCGCACGAACATGCGTGCCAGACGCTCGATCCGCACACCGCGATCGCACTCGCCGCGGCGCAGCGCCACGCAAGCGACGTGCCGATGGTGACGCTCGCCACCGCGCACCCGGCGAAGTTCCGCGACGCGGTGGAGCGCGCGACCGGCACGCGTCCCGGCCTGCCCGCGCGTGTCGGCGACCTGTTCGAGCGCGAGGAGCGCTTCGACGTGCTCGACGCCAGCTACGCCGCAGTCAGCGCCTATATCGCCGAGCGGGCGGTAGCGCGATGAAGCTCGAGACGCTGATCGGCGAGCCCTGGAGCGATTACGGGCTGATCGACTCGGGCCACGGCCGCAAGCTGGAACGCTACGGGCGCTACCGCTTCATCCGGCCCGAACCGCAGGCATTGTGGGCACCCGCCAGCACCGACTGGGACGCACACGGCGAGTTCGTTCCCGGCAGCGACGAGGACGGCGGCGGGCAGTGGCGCTTTACCAAGCGCGTGCCCGCGGACGGATGGACGCTGGAGTGGCACGAGGCGCGCTTCAACGCGCAGAACACGCCGTTTCGCCACCTGGGATTTTTCCCCGACATGGCACCGGTATGGGTGTGGATGCGCCAGCAGCTCGAAGGCGCGGATAACCCCGAATGCCTCAATCTGTTCGGCTACACCGGAGTCGGCACGCTCGCCCTGTCGTCGATCGGCGCCAAGATGGTCCACGTCGATGCGTCCAAGAAGTCGGTCGAGGCGGCGCGCCACAATGCGGCGCTCTCGGGGCTGTCCGACGCGCCGACGCGCTGGATCATCGACGATGCGTCGAAGTTCATCGCGCGCGAGGTCCGGCGCGGGCGCCGTTACGACGGTATCCTGCTCGATCCACCCAAATACGGGCGCGGGCCGACGGGCGAGGTGTGGCGGCTGGAAGAGGATCTGCCGCGGCTGATCGCCGACTGCCGGCAACTGCTCGACGCGAACTCGCGCTACCTGTTCCTGACCGTCTACGCGGTGCGGATGTCGGCGCTGGCGATCGGCGAGATGCTGCGCCAGGCGTTCGCGGACCTGCCGGGCACGGTCGAGGCGGGGGAACTGGCGGTACGCGAGGAAGCGCGCGGGCTGACGCTGCCGACCGCGATCTGGGCGCGCTGGAGCCGCTAAGGCGCCAGCTTATTCCATCGCCGCGCGGATCGCCGCACCCGCGACGAAGGGCGCGCCGGCGACGAGCAGCAGGCTGGTCGCGGCGAGCAGCTTCAGACCGCCTGCCCCGCCGGTGATTGAACCCGCGCCGAAGATCAGCAGCGGCACCGCGAGCGGTAGCATGACGAGCCCGGCGACCGCCCCCGCCCCGCGTGCGCCCGCCAGCAGCGCGGCGGTCGCGACCGCGAGCGCGGCGAGCCCCGGCGTGCCGAGCAGCAGCCCCGCCTCGACCAGCAGCAGCGTGTCGCTGGACAGGTCGAGCAATCCGCCCGCGATCACCGCGGCGAGCATCAGCGGCGGCGCGAAGGCGAGCCAGTGCGCGAGCATCTTTGCCGCGGCGACCGCCGCCAGCGATTGCTCGCGCACCGCCAGTTGATCGAGCACCCCCGCTTCGAGATCGGGCGCGACCAGCCGCTCGACCGGCATCAGCGCGGCGAGCAGGGCCGCCGCCCAGATCACCCCGCCGCCAATGCGCGACAGGAGCGCGGTGTCGGGGCCGATCGCGAAGGGGAACAGGATCGCGACGAGCAGGAAGAAGGCGACCACCAACGTCGCGCCACCGCCCGCATAGCCGTGCCGCAGGTCGCGCCAGACGAGCGCGATCACAGCCGCACCTGCTGAGCGCCCGGCCATGCGAGCGGCTGGTGCGTCGCGGCGACGACGATCCCGCCTCGCGCCCGGTGTCGCCCGATCAGCGTCGACAGCCGATCGAGCGCGGCGGCATCGAGTGCATTGCCCGGCTCGTCGAGCAGCCACAAGCTCGCGCCGCTCGCCACCACGCGCGCGAGCGCGGCGCGGCGGCGCTGCCCGGCAGAGAGCAGCCGCACCGGCACGTCGGCGAGATCGGCGAGCGCGGCGTCCGCCAGCGCGGCGGCGACGCGGGTCGCCGGCTCGGGCTGATCGTGCAGGAAGGGGGCATCGAGTCTCGCCCAGAAACGCAGCGCGGCGGCAAGCGGCAGTGCGCGGTCGAGTGCGTGCGCCTCGTCCATCAGCGCGACACCGCCCGCGGGTCGCACGACGTTCCCCTCGCCGACGCGCCCGAGACCGGCGAGCACGCGCAGCAGGCTCGACTTGCCGACGCCATTGGGTCCGGTGACGAGCACCGCGTCGCCTGCACGCGCGGTGAACGTGACGGGCGCGAACCGCCGCTCGCCGCGCGCGACGACGAGGCGGTCGACGACCAGCGCGTCGCTCAATCCGCCACCGCGTCTTCGAGCGCGTGCATGTCATCGTCGCTCAAGCCGAAATGATGTCCGATCTCGTGCACCGTGACGTGCGCGACGAGATCATCGAGCCGCACCCCCGACTCGCACCATTCGGCGAGGATCGCCTGACGATAGAGGTGGATGCGGTCGGGCAACGCGCCGCTGTCGAGCGACGACTTCTCCCCGACCGGCCGCCCGACATAGACGCCGGTCAGGTCGAGTGGATGATCGAGCCCGACGCTCGCCAGCATCTCGGCGTCGGCTTCCTCCTCGACCAGCAGCACCACGTCGCGCAGATGCTGCCGAAAGGCGGCGGGCAGTCGCGCGATCACGCCCAGCGCATAAGCCTCGATCACCTCGGCGGTGGGTGCCGCGCCCAAGACCTCTTGCCGCTCCATCGCGCTCGCCATAGGCGGGGGGAGGTTCGGCCGGCAAGCAGGGAGACGAGGGCATGATCGAGCAACTGAGCGAGGCCGAGCGCGCCGACGCGCTGGATGCGCTGCCCGAGTGGGATTTCGAGGAATCGCGCGACGCGATCACGCGCACGATCGTGTTCACCGACTTCGCCGAAGCATTCGGATTCATGACGCAGGTCGCGCTGCTTGCCGAACGCGCCGACCACCATCCCGAGTGGAAGAACGTCTACAACCGGGTCGAAATCCTGCTGACGACGCACGACGCGGGCGGGCTGTCGTCGCGCGACATCGAACTGGCGGGCGCGATCGACGACATCCTGGGCGGCTGAAACTCGGGTCAAGCGCGCCGCACGCGCCCGGTTGACGGGGGCGTACAGTTTCCCGACCATCGTTAACGAATCATCAACGCTCGCGCGCGGCACGGGGCAGCGCGCGAGGGGAGCGGGGGTGTACGATGATCGGCTCCACTTCGAGGCGCGCCACGCGGCGTGCCGCCGCGCACGTGATCGGCGGTTTCGCGCTGATATGCGCGACGTCGGCGGGTGAGGCGCGGGATCGTCCGGTCGCTCCTGCCCCGACCCCGCCGGTTGCGCTCGTACCGGTGGCGACGCTGCTGAACGAAGTGAAGTGCGATTACCTCGACTTCGCTTATTCCGATTATGCGCGACAGCAGCGGCTGGCGGTGGGCAAGGTGAGCGGTGAGCTGCGGCTGACACTGTCCCGGATCGGGACCGCGGCGACGCTCGGCGTGCCGGTCGCGCCGGGCGACCTGCGGCTGGACGACACCGCTTCGACCATCGCGCCGGGCGGCAACGGGCTGACGGTCCCGTTCGCGCTCGATCCCAGGCTCGCGCTCAATCCCGGCGCGTCGGGGCTCGACTGCGCGGCGTCCAAGCGGTTGTCGCGCACGATCCTCGATTTCACGCAATTGGCGGCCGAGTTCGGGCAGGCGCGACGGCTGGAGCCCGCGGTCAAGCTACGCTCGCCGATCCGCTATCGCGGGCAGTTCATGCTGCGGCGCAGTCCGGGCGGCGTCGACGTCGTGCTGCTGACGCTCGACCCGGCGCGGGTCGGCCGTGATGCGGGCTATCTGCAGACGTTCGATCTCGCGATCGAGACCGACGCACCGTCCTGGTTCGCCGATGTCGGCCCGGCCACCGCCGAGCCGCGCCCGGCCGTCGCGGCCGCACCCGCGCCTGCGCCGATGCCGTCACCGATTTCACCTTCGGCGCCGCGAATCGAGTTGCAGCGCATCGATCCGCCGCTGCCTGGCCCACGTCCGCGCGTGCGGGTACCGACTGCACCCCGCCCCGCCGGCGCGCCGCCGATACGCCGCTGCGTCGCGGATGCGAGCGGCGAGCTCGCCTGCTACTAGCCGAGCGCGCGCGCGGTCATCATGCGGCGGACGCGGCCCGGCATCCAGCGCGCGCCGAACGACAGCCGTCGCGCGGTCGGGCCGATCACCGCGTGCAGCTTGTCGCCGTGCACCGCGTCCCATGCCGCCTCGGCCACCGTCTCTACGGGTGTGAACTCCAGCTTGGCCGCGACCACCGCTTCGCGCACGCTGCGGTTGGTGCCGGGCAGTCCGGTGTTGAGAAGCGCGGTGTCGACGAAGCCGGGCATCAGGTCACGCACCTTGATGCCATCCGCCGCCCATTCGGCATCGAGCGCCTCGGTCAACCCGCGCACGGCGAACTTGGTCGCCGAATAGGCCGCGAGCCCGGCCGAGCCGTAGATCGCCGACGCCGAGGCGGTGTTGAGCAGGCACGAGCCCGGTGTCACCTTGAGATAGGGATAGGCCATGCGCGCGCCGTAAGCGACGCCGCGGAAATTGATGTCGATCACGCGGTCGAGCGCGTCGAGCGACAGCTCGCCGAACGGCCCGCCGAGCGCGATGCCGGCATTGTTGAACAAGACGTCGAGCCGACCGCCGCTCATGCTCGCGAACTCGTCGAGCACATGCTCCCACTCGCTGGGGTCGCGCACGTCCATCTGGTGCGTGCTGGTGCGCTCAGGCGGCAGCAGCGCGGCGGTGTCGCGCAGGCCGCCGCGGTCGACATCGGCCAATCCGACGCGCCAGCCCTTGTTCGCGAACAACTGCGCCACCGCCCGCCCAATCCCTGAACCGCCGCCGGTGATCAGGATCGCCTTCATGCCCTCTCCACTCTTGTTCCGCGCGCATCCTTCCCGCATCGTCGCGGGCGATGCCAGAGAAATCCGGGCAACCGCCATCCGGACCTGCGGTGACGTTCGAGCGCGTGAGCAAGCGCTACGCCGACGGCACGGTCGCGGTCGACGCGGTGTCGTGCGAGATCGCGGCGGGCAGCTTCGTCGCGCTGGTGGGCGCGTCGGGATCGGGCAAGTCGACGCTGCTGAAAACGGTCAATCGGCTGATCGAGCCGAGCGACGGCCGCGTGCTGATCGACGGCGCGGACGTGAGCGAGGGGCCAGCGTGGCAGGTCAGGCGTCGGATCGGCTACGTGTTCCAGAACGTCGGGTTGTTCCCACATCTGTCGGTGGCGGAGAATATCGCGCTCCCGCTGAAGCTCGAGCGTCGGCGCGATCCCGCGCGCGTCGACGCCTTGCTCGACACGGTCGAGCTGCCGCGTGCGCTCGGTCGGCGGATGCCGGCGGAACTGTCGGGTGGGCAGCGCCAGCGCGTCGGCGTCGCGCGCGCACTGGCGACCGATCCCGGGTTGCTGCTGATGGACGAACCGTTCGGTGCGCTCGATCCGGTCACGCGTGATACGCTGGGGCAGACGATCGCGCGGTTACAGCGCGCGCGCGGGCTCACCGTGCTGATGGTGACGCACGACATGGCCGAGGCGCTGCTCGACGCGGAGCGCGTGCTGGTGATGGAGCACGGGCGCATCGCCGCCGACACCACGCCCGCGGCGCTGATGCGCGGTGAAGGCGGCGACACGGCGCAGGCGCTGGTCGCGGTGCCGCGCGCACAGGCGGAGCGGATCGCGGCGCTCGCGCAAGGGGGGCCGCGCTGATGGGCGACGCCTTCGCCCGCGTGCCCGCGCTCGCCGCGCAGCACCTGCTGCTTGGCGTCAGCGCGCTGGTGCTGGCACTCGGGCTCGCACTGCCGCTCGGCTGGTGGTCGGCCAGGCGCCCGCGCGTGGCGCGGGTGACGCTGGGGTTCGCGAGCCTGGTGCAGACGATCCCCAGCCTCGCGCTGCTGGCGCTGTTCTACCCCGTCTTGCTGTGGGTGTCGGGCGTGGTCGGCGGCGGCGTGCCCGCGCTCGGCTTCCTGCCCGCGCTGCTCGCGCTGACGCTCTACGCGCTGCTGCCGATCATCCGCAATCTGGTGACCGGGCTGACGGGGATCGACCCGGCGGTGCTGGAGGCGGCGGACGGCGTAGGAATGACGCCGGCGCAGAAGCTCAGGCTGGTCGAGATACCGCTCGTCCTGCCGGTTGCGATGGCGGGCATCCGCACCGCGGCCGTGTGGACGATCGGCGCGGCGACGCTGTCGACCACGGTCGGCCAGCCAAGTCTCGGCGACCTGATCTTCGCGGGGTTGCAGACGCAGGCGTGGACGCTGGTGATTGCGGGGTGCGTGTCGGCGGCGGCACTCGCGCTCGGCGTCGATGCGTTGCTGGGACTGGCCGAACATGGTGCGCGGACGCGGCGCGGCTGGCTGACCTGGGGTGCGGTGGCAGCGCTGGCGGCGGCGACCGTCGCGGCGAGTACACCGCTGTGGGCGCGCGGCGGCGACCGCGTGGTGGTGATCGGCGCCAAGAATTTTTCCGAGCAGTACATCCTCGCGCGGTTGATCGGCGATCGGCTCAGCAAAGCAGGCTACACCGTCCAGTACCGCGACGGGCTCGGCTCCGCGGTCGCGTTCGGCGCGGTGGCGGGGGGTGAGATCGACGCCTACGTCGATTATGCCGGCACGATCTGGGCGGGCGAGATGAAGCGTACCGACGTGCCGCCACGGGCTGAGCAGGTGCGCGCGATCGCCGCATGGGCGGGCCGCACGCGCGGCGTCGGGCTGGTCGGATCGCTCGGGTTCGAGAACGCCTATGCCTTTGCGATGCGCGGCGACGACGCGCGCCAGCGCGGCATCGCGTCGCTCACCGACCTTGCCACCGCCTCGCCGCAGTTGAAGCTCGGCGCCGACCTCGAATTTCTCGACCGTGCCGAATGGGCCGCGATCCAGCGCGCCTATCCGATGCGGTTCGCCGCTGCCACGCCGTACAGCCCGACCTTCATGTACCGCGCGCTGGAGAGCGGGCGCGCCGACGTGATCAGCGCCTTCTCCTCCGACGGTCGGATCGCCGCCGACCGACTGGTGACGCTCACCGACCCTCGCCGCGCGATCCCCGGCTACGACGCGATCCTGCTCGTCGCGCCCAAGCGTACGAGGGATCAGCGCTTCCTCGCCGCGCTGCGCCCACTCATCGGCCGTATCAACGTCGCCGCGATGCGTGAGGCGAACTACATGGTCGATCGTGACGCGAACAAGGCGACGCCCGAGGCGGCGGCGCGCTGGCTCGCCGCCAAGGTCGGACTTTAGAAGAACAGCTTTCTGATCGACAGCCGCACCGTCCGGCCCAATGGGTCGAGGTAGCCCGGCTGGAAGCCAATCGGCACGGTGCCGGTCTGGTCGGTGACGCGCTGGCGCTGGTTGAACGCGTTGTTGAGCGACAAGGTGACGCGCGTGCCGCGCAGCCACGGATGCGCGCGGATCAGGTCGATCCGCTGCCCGAAGTCGGCGAACAGCCGCAGGTTGACCGTTGTCAGGCTGCCGAAATCGAGTGTTTGTGGGCTGGTGGGCGTCCCGCCGTTGATCCGCGTCGCGCTCTGGAAGTTGAGCGACGCGCGCGCGCCCAGGCCGTTGTTCGAGTAACCCGCTTGGCCCTCGAGCTCGTGCCGCGATTGTCCGCCCGATCCGCCGATCGCGTCGCCGTTCAACAGGTCGAGGACCGGGCCGCCGTCGGCGATCGTCACGCGGTCGGTGAAGTGCCAGGTGTGATAGAGCGCGAACTGCACGCGGCCCCCGGCGGCCGCCCCGCCGCCGCCGCCGAAGCGCCCGCCGCCGAAACCACCGCGACCACCACCGAAGCCGCCGCCGGGCCCGCGTCCGCCACCCGGCGCGTCGCCGCTGCGGGGTTGCTCGCCGCCGTTCGCCGCCGCGCGCGCGCCGCTGCCGTCGGGGCGGGTCGCATCGGGCGGCGCACCCTCACCGTCGCGACGGCGCCCGCCGGGCGGGCGCAGCCCTGCGAACGGGTTGGGCCCGGTTCCGGCGCGAAACGCCTCCAGCTCCTTTTGTATCTTGGACTTCAACTTGAACGAGACGTTGAAGCCGTAGCGAAGCTCCGACCGCTCGCTGCGGGCGAAATTGACCGGCCGGGTGTCGAGCCGCACCAATTCGCCGTTCACGCGCGTGAAGCGATCGCGAAACGCCGCCTCGATCGCGGCGCTGGCGGCAGGAAAGCTCGCGATCGGATCGTCGACGCGTTCGGTGACGTAATTGGCGATGAAATTGATGTCGCGATCTGACCAGGGCTGGAGCGTCGCGCCCAGCTTGGTCACGTGGCGCTCGTCGGCGCGCAGGAACGGGTTGCCGCCGGTCACCGTGGTGACGGTCGCGGTCGTCCCGCGGACGTAATCGAACACGCGCACACCCGCGGTCGGCACCTGCGGATTGCCGAGCTGCTGCGCGGAGGGTGCCTCGTCCTCGTTGGTGACCGAGTAGATCAGCCGCACACCCCGTAGCGGCGACCAGTTGGCGCCGTAGCCGAGCGTCCAGAGCGTGCCGAAGTCCGACAGATGATCCGCCGCCACATTGGCGTTCAACGAGAAATCGCCGATAGCGCTCAGCACCCCGCGCGTGCGGCTGGCGATCGGCAGGTCGAGATTGACCTGCGCGTTGCCGATGTCGCGCGAGATGTCGGCGGGCTGCGTCACGCCCGCGCGCGTCGAGCGGCTGGTGAAATCGGCGCTCGACGCGCCGATACGGATGCTGGTGTTGGCATCACCCGCGGGCAGCGAGAACACCGGCCCGGTCACCAGCGTGTCGAACGCGAGGTTGGTCGACCGCGAGCGGCCGAGATTGTCGGGCGCCCGCACCAGATCAAACGCGCCGAACGGATTGGCGCCGGGGTCGCTCGCGGTCAGCAGCGCCTGGAACGCGGTGGTGTCGAGCCCGGTCTGGCTGCGCGTATTGCTGGCGCTGTAATCGGCGTTGGCGTTGACGGTCCAGCGCCAGCGCCCCTGATCGCCGTTGGCACTCGCTCCCAGATGCGCGTCGGTGCTCTCGACATGCTGGCCGAGCACGCCGAGATCGGGAAACGCGCGGCTGACCCGCGCTTCGCTGTCGAAAGGCGAGAAAGGATTGCCGACGGGCAGCAGGAAGTTTCCCGTCACCAGTCCGCGGTCCGCATCGCTCACGTCATGCTGGACGCGCGCGTTGAAGGTCGCGCCGATCCGCTCGCTCAGGCTGGTCGCATAGACGCCGTTCGCCTGAAAGCTCCTGGTTTCGGGCAGCAAGGTGCGGAAGCGCGACTGATCGACCGGGCTGACGGTTGTGAGGAAATCACCCGCGGCCACCGCGCCGTTCGCCGCCGAGGCGGGTGCGCCGAGCGTGGTGCCATCGGCCAAGGTGACGGTGCCCGCGCTCGACGCCCCGCTCTGCGCCTGGACGATGCTGCGCTCCGCCTCGGTCAGTGCGCTCGCTTGATCATATTCCAGGTGGACGCTGGTGCGCCCGGTGCGCTGGATGCGCAGCCAGTCGGCCTTGGCACCGGGCTGGTTGCGCCCGCCGTCGGTCGCAAGCGTGTCGATCAACTCGCCGGTATAGGCGCGGAAACGCGGGCGCAGCACGAAGTTCACGACGCGCTGGTCGGCGCGGTAGCCGTATTTGAGCGCGACCTCCTCGGGCAGGATCTCGACCCGCAGGATCGCCTCGGTCGGCAGGTCGCGGATTTCGGAGAAGCCGCCGATCCGCCGGCCGTTGAGCAGCACCACCGGCGCGCCGCCCGATCCACGGCCCGAGCGCGTCTGCGGGCTGAGCTCGGTCAGCAGGTCGGCAACCGAGCTGACGCCGTAGCTGCGGATATCGGCGGGGGACAATGTCTGTTCGGGGGGAATGTCGCCGACGACGCTGCCGACCGGCTTGCGCCCGGTGACGACGATGTCCTCGCCCTCGCCCGCCTCACCCTGCGCGTCGGGTGAAGCGGCGCCGGCTTCGCTGGGGGAGCCGGCGGGCGGTGTCGCGGCGGGGACGGCAGGCGCCTGTTCCGCCGTTGTCGCGGGCGTCGGCGCATCCGCGGGTGCCGGCTGCGCCGGTGCGGGAGCAGGAGAAAGCTGCGGCGCCGTTTGCGCAAATGCGGGAACAGCGGCGGTACTCGCCAGCAACAGGAACAATCGCAACGCCACACTCCCTTGCCCGATCGGCGGGTGCGTCGGCGCTAGCGGTGAAATGTCGCGTAATTATGCCCGCATGGGCGTCAGCGCCCGGCGGGCAGATCGCGGAACGCGGCCTCCTTGTCGGTGCGGATTTCGCCCGGCAGGCCGAGCACGCGTTCGGCGATGATGTTTTTCAATATCTCGTCGGTGCCCCCCGCGATGCGTAGGCCCGGCGCGTTCATCACCGCCGACTGGAACAAAGCGCGCATCGGCGACACCGCGGCGTCGTTGATGATCCCGAACTGATCCTCCGCTTCGACCGCGCTGTTGCCGATGTCCTGCAACTGGTTGGCGGCGATGATCTTGCCGATCGAGCTTTCGGGACCGGGCGTCTGCCCGCGGCTGAGCGCGGTGATCGTGCGCATCCGCGTGTTGCGCAGCCCCTCGGCCTGGACGTACCAGTCGGCGAGCTTCTGCCGGAACGCCTTGTCCTGCAGCAGCGTCCCCTCGCCCGCGTCGAGGTCGCGCGCGAGCTTCAGAATTTCCTTCGGGCCCGCGCCGCCGCCACCGCCGACCGCGAGCCGTTCGTTCATCAGCGTGACGAGCGCGACGCGCCAGCCGTCGTCGACCTTCCCCAGCCGCTGCGCGTCGGGGATGCGCACGTCGGTGAAATAGACCTCGTTGAAGTTCGACCCGCCCGACATCTGGTGAATCGGCCTGATCTCGACGCCGGCGCTGCGCAGGTCGAGCCAGAACATCGTCAGTCCCTTGTGCTTGGGCACGTCGGGATTGGTGCGCACCAGCACGATGCCGAAGTCGGAATAATGCGCGCCCGAGGTCCACACCTTCTGCCCGCTGACGACCCAGTCGTCGCCGTCGCGCACCGCGCGCGTGCGGATCGCCGCCACGTCCGATCCGCCGGCGGGTTCGGAGAAAAGCTGCGACCAAATCTCCTCGCCGCGCAGCGCCGGGCCGACGAAGCGCTGCTTGGTGGCATCGTCGGCGAACGCCATCACGGTCGGCACGCACATGCCGAGCCCGATAGTGAAGTAACCGTATTGCACCGGGTAGCGCGCCTCCTCCTGCCCGAAGATCACGCTCTGGATCGGGGTGCCGCCACCGCCGCCCCATTCCTTGGGCCAGGTGATCTGCGCGTAGCCTGCCGCGGCCTTGCGCGCCTGCCACGCGCGCGCCGCCGCTAGGTCATCGTCGTGCGGCATCGCCTTGTGTTCGGGCACGTTGGTGTCGAGCCAGGCGCGCGCGGCGGCGCGATACTCGGCTTCCTCGGGCGTGTCGTTGAAGTCCATCGTCGCTTTTCCCTTCAGGCCGCGTTCTTCATCTCGAGCTGCGCCACCAACCGCTCGCGCCACTGCGCCGGCGCGCCCGCGACCAGGCTCAACTGGCGTGAGCGGCGGTAATAGAGCTGCGGGTCGGCCTCCCACGTAAAGCCGATGCCGCCGTGCGTTTGGATGTTCTCTTTCGATGCGAACCAGAACGCCTCGCTCGCCGCGACACGCGCGGTGGCGGCGGCGAGCGGGAGTTCGGCGGCGCGCGCGTTCAATGCCCAGGCGCCGTAATAAGCGTTCGAGCGCGCGATCTCGTTCTTCACGTACACGTCGGCCAGCTTGTGCTTGATTGCCTGATAGCCGCCGATCGGCCGCCCGAAGGCATAGCGATCGAGCGCATAGCCCTTCGCCATCTCCAGCGCCTTGTCCGCGCCGCCGATCTGCTCGAACGCGAGCAGCACCGCGGCGCGGTCGAGCACCCGCTCGGTCGCGGTGAAGCCGTCCTCGTCGCCCAGCCGCTCGGCCGGGGCATCGGTGAAGGTCAGCCGCGCCGCGGAGCGCGTCGGGTCGAGCGTCGTCAGCACCTCGGCGGCAACGCCCTCGCCGCGCTCGACCAGGTAGAGCCCGTCCCCCGCCAGCACGACGATCAGGTCGGCGACGTCGCCGTCGGTGACCGGGATCTTCACCCCCGACAAACGCCCGCCCGACACGCTGGTGCGGACCGATCGCGGTGTCGTCGGCCCCGGTCCCTCGCTCGTTGCGAACGCGCCGATCACCGCGCCCGCGGCGATGCGCGGCAGCCATTTCGTCTGTTGCGCCTCGGAGCCGAACAGCATCAGCGCCTCGGCGACGAAATAGACGGTCGAGGCGAACGGGATCGGCGCGCAGGCGCGTCCCAGTTCCTCCGCTAGCGCGCACAGTTCGACATGGCCGAGCCCGAGCCCGCCATGCGCCTCGGGGATCGCCGCGCCGAGCCAGCCCTGTTCGGCGACTCCGCGCCACAAGGCCTCGTCATAGGCGCGATCGGCGTGGTTGAGCACGCCGCGTACGACCGCGGGCGGGCATTTGGCGTCGAGGAACTTTCGTGCCTCGTCCTTCAGCATCTTCTGCTCGTCGGAATAATCGAAGTTCATGTCATCCCCCGTCGATCAGCGCGGCTGCATGCGGATCGCGCCGTCAAGCCGGACGTCCTCGCCGTTGAAATAGCCGTTGCGGATCATCTCGAGTGCGAGGCGCGCATATTCCTCCGCCTGCCCCAGCCGTTTGGGAAAGGGGACCATCGCCGACAGCGCCGCCTTCACCTGCGGTTTGGCACGACCGAGCAGCGGCGTGTCGAAGATACCGGGCAGGATCGTGTTGCAGCGAATGTGCTCGGCCGCGAGATCGCGCGCGACGACCAGCGTCATGCCGATCACCCCCGCCTTCGCGCTGGCATAGGCGACTTGGCCGACCTGCCCCTCCTCGCCCGCGACGCTGGCGGTGTTGACGATCGCGCCGCGATCACCATCGGGCAAAGGATCGAGCGTCATCATCCCCGCAGCGGCACCGACGATGCAGCGGAACGAGCCGACGAGGTTGAGCTCGATCGTCTTTTGATAATTCTCGATCGGATAGGGCGTGATCGCGCCGTCGTCGCGCGCACGCGCCACCGTCTTGTTCGGGCCGCCGAAGCCGCCGCCGGCGCAATTGACGAGGATACGCTCCTGCCCGTTCGCGGCGCGTGCGGCGGCGAAGCCCGCGTCGACCGACGCCTGATCCATCACGTCGACCGCGCAAAAGGTCGCGCCGATCTCGTCCGCGATCGCGGGACCGATCTCGGCATTCTTGTCGAACAAGGCGACGCGAACGCCGTGATCGCGCAGCGCGCGTGCGGTGGCGAGCCCCAGCCCCGAGGTACCGCCGGTGATGATCGCCGCGATTTCCGGCCCTAGCTCCATATCGCTCTCCCGCATGCGGACGCTGCGCGCCCGTCATGCAGGATAACATCTGTTATGCTAGTGCAGGCGTCAAGCGCCGATCGGTTCCACCTCGATGCGTACCGGCACCGACTTGGCGGCGGGGACGTGGCTTTCCTCGGCATGGTGTTCGAGCGCGATCAGCGGATTGCACTCGGGATAATAGGTCGCGATGCAACCCTTGGGCACGTCGCGCGCGACGACCATCAGCCCCTCGACGCGGCGCGATACATTGTCCTCGGCGTCGCCCACCAGCGTGACCTTCTGCCCTTCGGACAGACCACGCTCGGCGATGTCGGCGGGGCTCATCATCACCACCTGCCGCGTGCCGTTGATGCCGCGGAAGCGATCCGAATAGCCGTAGATCGTGGTGTTGAACTGGTCGTTCGAGCGTACCGTCAACATGCGATAGCGGCCGTCGGTATCGGTGAAGCCGGTGGCGTTGAGCACGTCGGGCACGATGAACTCGGCCTTTTTCGACGGCGTGTCCCATTCGCGCCCAGCCGCCTTGTTGCCTTTCCAGAACCCGCCGGGCTCCTTCAACCGCTCGTTGAAGCGTTCGAAGAAATTGGGAAAAGCCTCGGCGATCTCGTCGCGCACCAGCGCATAATCGCCGACCCACTTGTCCCACGGCACGCGCGGATTGGGTTCGAGCGTTTCCTTGGCGATCCCGGCGACGATCGCGGGTTCGGACAGCAGATGCGGGCTGGCGGGGTCGACCTTGCCGAACGACGGGTGGATGACGCTGGTCGAATCCTCCATCGTCACGTGCTGCGCGCCCGTTTCCTGCAGATCGCGCTCGATCCGGCCCAGGCACGGCAGCAGCCAGGTGTCGCCCTTCGCGGGGATCAGGTGGCTGCGGTTGAGCTTGGTCGCGATCTGCACGGACAGGTCGAGCTGGCGCCAGCCTTCCTCCATCAATCGCGTCTCGGGTGTCGCACGGACGAAATTGCCGCCGAGCGAGACGAAGCCGCGCACGCTGCCGTCGATCACCCCGCGGCACGCCTCGACCGTGTCCAACCCCTTCTCGCGCGGCGGCTCGAAGCCGTACATTTCCTTCAACTTGTCGAGCGGGGCGAGCTCGGGCTTCTCGGTGATGCCGACGGTGCGCTGCCCCTGCACGTTGGAATGGCCGCGCACCGGAGTCGGGCCCGCGCCAGGCTTCCCGATATTGCCGCGCATCAGCAGCAGGTTGACGAGCATGCGGACGTTGTCGACGCCCTTGACGTGCTGCGTCAGCCCCATGCCGTAGATCGCGATCGTTGCATTAGCGCGGCCGTATACCTCGGCCGCCATCGACAGCGCGTCGCGCGTCAGCCCCGATTCGCGCTCGATCTC
This sequence comes from uncultured Sphingomonas sp., assembly GCF_936927845.1. GTDB lineage: Bacteria > Pseudomonadota > Alphaproteobacteria > Sphingomonadales > Sphingomonadaceae > Sphingomonas. Next base: position 150,159 of record NZ_CAKZHV010000058.1, on the reverse strand, counting down.
GTCCCAAGTCGTCGCGCGCGCCTTCGCGGCGAAGGCGTCGAAATCGTGCGTATTCTCGGCGATGAAGTCGTGATCGAGCCGGTCATGCTCGATCAGCCACTTCGCCATCCCCATCATGGCCGCGAGGTCGCCGCCCGCGCGCACCTGGTGATATTGCGTCGCGATCCGCGTCTTGCCGCCGGTCGCCATCTCGATCGGGTTCTGCGGATCGGTGAAGCGCTCGAGCCCGCGTTCGCGAAGCGGATTGAACACGATGATCGGCACGCCGCGCTTGCGCGCCGAGCGGAGCTGGTGGAGCATCCGCGGGCTGTTGGTGGCGACATTCTGCCCGAAATGCAGGATGCAGTCGGTGGTGTCGAAATCCTCCAGCCGCGTCGTCCCGACCGGCACGCCGATCGCCGCCTTCAATCCGACAGAGGTCGATTCGTGGCACATGTTGGACGAATCGGGCAGGTTCTGGTTGCCGTACATCCGCGCGAGCAACTGATACATGTACGAGGTTTCGAGGCTGGCGCGGCCCGAGGCGTAGAAGACGACCGACTTGGGCGCGAGGCTCTTGAGCTTCGCGCCGATCTCCTTGAACGCCATCTCCCACGGCACGACGATATATTTGTCGCTGGCCGCGTCATACTTCATCGGATGCGTCAGCCGCCCGGCTTCCTCCAGCCGGTAATCGCTCCATTCACGCAGGCTCGTCAGCGTGTTGGCACGAAAGAACTCTGGCGTGACGCGCTGGCTGGTGATCTCCCACGCGGTCGCCTTGGCACCGTTCTCGCAGAATTCGGCCGGGTTGGGCGGGTAGGGCTTCGACCAGGCGCAACTAACGCACATGAAGCCGTCATGCTTGTTCTGCCGCAGCAGCTCGGCCGAGGTCTCGACCGGGTTCTTCTCGCGCGGGACGATGTCGGCGAGCGATCGCATCGATCCCCATCCGCCCGAAGGCCCGGTGTAGGGCGTGAAATCGGGGCGGTCTTCGTGTTGCTTGGCCATGTGATCCTAACTCACGACGCGGAGAAAAGTACCGGCTGGCACGGGCGACGGGAACAAAACCGCGTCCGATCGCGCGAGGCTGACGAGTGTCAGCCCCGCCTGCGCCGCGCGTGCCAGCGCCAGATCGGTCGCCGCCGACACGGTGACCAGCGCCGGGCATCGCGACAGCGCCGCTTTCTCGACCAGCTCGTACGAGCAGCGCGACGACAGCAAGGCAAAGCCGCCGTCCCATTCCAGCCCGCCGCGCGCCATCGCGCCGATCAGCTTGTCGAACGCATTGTGGCGCCCGACATCCTCGCGGGCGAGGCGGACCTGACCATCCGGCGAACACAGCATCGCCGCGTGCGCCGCGCCGGTGGCCGCATTGAGCGGCTGGTGCGCGCGCATCGCACCCAGTGCGCGAAAGATCGCGGGCGGATCGATCTTGGTCGCGGGCACGTGCGGCAGGTCACGGTGGACCGCCTCGAGATTGTCCATCCCGCACAATCCGCACGAACTGTCGCTCGCGCGCGCACGGACGCGCGCGGCGACCGCGGCGGCACGCGCGGGCGGGACCGACAGCCGCGCGATCCAGCCGAGCGGCGTCTCGAACAGGTCGAGCTCGGCGATCTCATCGTGATCGGGGACGATCCGCTCCGACAGCGCGAAACCGGTGACGAAATCATCCAGGTCGGCGGGGGTCGCCATCATCACCGCATAGCCGACCCCGTTGACCTCGATCGCGATCGGGCATTCGGGCACCGCCGGGCGCGTGATCGCCTGGCACGTGCCATCCGCTGCGACTCGCGTGAAGCCATAGGGGTGGGTCAACGCCATTCACCCGATTGTCGGAACCACCACGAGCCGCAGGAACTCACAAGCTGCGGAGAAACGGTGAGAAATTTTACCCGCTGCTGATACATGTCAATGCGGACCCAAATCGCGGCGTGCACAATGTTCCACAGTCGCCGCGTGACCAGGCGCTCTTCCGAAGGAGCCGGAACATGGGTACCAAAGACGAAATCAGTTTCTGGCGCAATCGTGCCGAACAGGCGCGCGCCATGGCCGACCGGGCGATCACGCCCGCGATCCGGCAGATCCATCTCGCGCGCGCCGATCTCTACGCCGCGCACGTGCGTGACAGCGAGCGGCTGGTCAATCGACCCTATATTCGATCGGCTTGAAGCTGCCACCGTTCGACGCGCCCGCCGAGCAGGCGGTCAGTCCGATGACGAGGTCCATGGCGGCGCGGAACACGATGCGGTCGCCCGCCTTGCTGACGGGCGGCAACACCTGCAACCGACCTGTCGCGCCGTCCACGGGCACGTTCATGAAGCAGTTGAACGCGATCGGGATCATGTCCTCGGTTACGCCATAGGGGGCGAGCGCGGCGGCAAGGTTCCCGAAACAGCCGCGATGCGGCGGCTCGTCGGGGTAGAAATGGTGAAACGTGTCGTAGGAACACGGCGTCAGCAGGAAATCGTGCACGCCAACGTCGTCCGCGACGATCTCCAGCATCGGTCTTGAACGGTTCGAATAGAGCAGGTGCCCGGTCGTCAGCCTGATCGTCTCGGCATAATCGAGCGTCCGCCCCGACGAGATCACCTCGCGCAGGTCGTCGCGGTTATAGGCGAGCAGATCGGCCACCTGCACCCCGCGCGGATCGATCACGGTCAGCATCTGCCCGGCGTCGAGCGTGAAGGCGGTGCCCGAGCGCGGCGGAATCTCGGTCGTGGTGTGGCTAACGTTGACCGCGCTCACTGATCGGTGTCGCCCGAATAATGGAACGGGCAGCGCCATCCGGCCTCGACCACCCGCCCGCTATACTGGCGCGCCTCGCTCGACGCGCCGTGACGCGCGAGCATCGGATTGCGCGACCCCGCGATCGCCTCGTCGCGCACCATGATCTTCTCGCGCATCGTCTCGTATCGTCCCTGCGCGCGCAGCGTCTCGAACTGGTCGTGGAGGTTGAACACCATGGTCGGGCGACCGAAGCGGCGCGCCGGCCGCGAAGCCTGCGGGTGGAGCCCGACGACGAAGAACGCCTCACCACCGAAGCTCAGCGAAAAGTGCGGGTCATCCGGATCGGCGCTGACGCGTGTGTCGTAATCCTGCCCGCGCCACACGTCCTTGTCCGACAGCGACTGGATACGTGTCCACAAGGCCTGCTCGAACGTCGCCTCGTCGAGATCATCGGGCCCTTCGAACACCACCGCGAAGCTGCGGAACAGGCCTGGTTCGTCACGGTACGCCTGCGCGAACCGCATCAGCCCGTCGTGGATGCGCAGATCGTCCCACGAACTGTCGATGCGATTGCACGCCAGCACCTGCAACGTCCCCTTGGCAAGCGCCGCCTTCGCGCCGACGCACGGAAAGGCACGATCGTCGACATGGGCGTGCATCATGGCTTCGAGTTCCGCCTGCGCCGAGTGGCGCCAAGGGAACATCGGGGTATCTGGCATAGGCATGGGAAGGCCATACGGGCGACTCGCGCGCGCAGTTCCAACGTATCGTGCTGATCTCAATCAACATAGCAGATTGAAAAAACAGGCAGTTGCGCGCCGGCGCTTCGAACGGGAGGCCGATGTAGCCCGCTTTGCGACCGATGCGGTTTGGCGTAGAGCGTGCAACAGGAAGCCGCGCCGTTTGCGTCTTCCGCTCGATCCGGTTTTCACAAGAGTGCCCGCGCGCATGGCCACCACGCTAGATCATGGTCTGGACGACGTTGAAGCGATCCACGAGGCGCCGGTCAGCCACGGGCTGCAGGTCGTCTCGATCGCCAAGTCCTACGACAAGCGTACGGTGCTGACCGACGTGTCGGTGTCGGTCGGGCGCGGCGAAGTGATCGGGCTGCTCGGTCCCAACGGCGCGGGCAAGACGACGTGCTTCTACTCGGTGATGGGGCTGGTGAAGCCCGATGCCGGGCGCATCATGCTCGACGGCGACGACATCACCGGGCTGCCGATGTACCGCCGCGCGATCCTGGGGCTCGGATACCTGCCGCAGGAAACTTCGATCTTTCGCGGGCTGTCGGTCGAGAAGAACATCATGACCGTGCTCGAACTGTCCGAGCCCGACGCGGCGGCGCGCGGCGCGAAGCTGGAAAAGCTGCTCGACGAATTCGGGCTGACGCGATTGCGCGACGCGCCCGCGATGGCACTGTCGGGCGGCGAGCGGCGGCGCGCCGAGATCGCGCGGGCACTCGCGGCCGATCCGTCGATCATGCTGCTCGACGAACCGTTCGCGGGCATCGACCCGATCTCGATCGCCGACATCCGCGACCTGGTGAAGGATCTGAAGCGCCGCGACATCGGCGTGCTGATCACCGACCACAACGTGCGCGAAACGCTCGACATCGTCGACCGAGCCTACATCATCTACGACGGGCGCGTGCTGTTCACCGGCAGCCCGGAGGAACTGGTCGCCGACGCCAACGTGCGGCGGCTCTACCTCGGCGAAGGCTTCACGCTGTAGCCATGGGCTGGTCAAGGTTCGTGCGGTACCGGCCCGCTCCCTCGCCCGAGCGTTCCGTCGGTATGCTGTCCGGGCGGTCGGGTGGGGGAGTGGGCCGGTGCCGCGCTCGCGTGAGCGAGCCTGACCAACGATGAGCCTCGCGCCGCGGCTCGACCTGCGCCAGTCGCAGTCTTTGGTGATGACGCCGCAGTTGCAGCAGGCGATCAAGCTGCTGGCGCTGTCGAACCTGGAGATCGAAGGCGTGATCGCGGAGGAGGTCGAGAAGAACCCCCTGCTCGAAACCGCATCCGCCGCCGACGACGCGCCCGTGGTCGCACCCGACACATCAGCACCGACGCGCGAGGAACCCGCGGGTGCCGACGAACTGGTAATGGCGGGCGAGGCCGCGGGCGAGGCGCTCGACGTCGACATCGCGGCGGAGCGGTTCGACGATAGCCCGTCGGACGGTGGCACCTCGCTGGTTCCTAGCGGCGGCAGCGTGTCGGGCGGCGAGATGCCCGACCTCGACGCCTTCGCCGATACGCGCGCGGAGAGTCTCGCCGACCATCTGCTCGCCCAGGCGGGCACCGCCTTTTCGGCAGGCGACCTGTTCATCGCGCAGCACCTGATCGATCACATCGACGAGGCGGGATATCTCCAGGTCCGCTTGCTCGAGGTCGCGCAGCGGTTGGGTGTGCCGCTGTCGCAGGTCGAGGCGGTGCTTTCCACCATCCAGACGTTCGATCCGACCGGCGTTGGCGCGCGCGATCTGGCGGAATGCCTCGCGCTTCAGGCCAGGGAGGCCGACCGCTACGATCCGTGCATGGCGCGGTTGATCGACAACCTGGACCTGCTCGCGCGCGGCGAGTTGTCGCGCCTAAAACGGCTGTGCCACGTCGACGACGAGGACATGGCCGACATGATCCGCGAGCTGCGCGGCTATGATCCCAAACCCGGCTGCCGCTTCGGCGGCGAGGTCGCGCCCGCGGTCGTCCCCGATGTCTACGTGACGCGCGCGGCAAAGGGCTGGAACGTCGAGATCAACGGCGCGACGCTGCCGCGCGTGCTGATCAACCGGCGCTATCATGCCCAGCTTGCCGCGGGCGCACAGGACAAGGCGTCCAAGGCGTGGCTCGGCGATCAGCTCGCCAGCGCCAACTGGCTGGTCAAGGCGCTCGACCAGCGGCAGCGCACGATCATCCGCGTCGCGACCGAGCTGGTGCGTCAGCAGGAGGCGTTCTTCCTGCACGGCGTATCGCACCTGCGCCCGCTCACCCTGTCGCGCATCGCCGAGGCGATCGACATGCACGAGTCGACCGTCAGCCGCGTGACCTCGAACAAATATCTCTCGTGCGCGCGCGGGCTGTTCGAGCTCAAATACTTCTTCACCTCCGCGATCCAGTCGGCCGACGGCGGCGACGCGGTGTCGGCGGAGGCGGTGAAAAGCGCGATCCGCGCGCTGATCGCGAACGAAGGCGCCAAGATCCTGTCGGACGACACGTTGGTCGAACTGCTCAATGCCAAGGGCTTCGACATCGCGCGCCGCACGGTCGCGAAATATCGCGAGGCGATGGGAATCGGCAGCTCGGTCCAGCGCCGCCGCGCCCGCGCGCTGGCGGGTTAAGCCACCTAGGTCACCCCGGACTTGATCCGGGGTCCCCGCTTGTACGCGACGAAGGCAGCGGCATTTCGGGTCGAGCCCGGGATGACGAGTTTTCAGAGGTTGCGGTCCTCGTCGATCCGATACGCCGCCGCAGCTACCAACATCTTATCCACAGCTTATGAACAGCCGACCGACACGCCGCGATCGGCTGTCACACCCTCACCCCTTCTTCGCCGCGATGTAGCGGTCGACCTGCTCCTCCAGCACGTCGAGCGGCAGCGCGCCCTGCGCCAGCACCGCCTCGTGGAAGTCGCGGATGTCGAACTTCGGCCCCAGCGCGCGCTCGGCCTTGGCGCGCAGCTCGGTGATCCTGAGTTGGCCAATCTTGTACGCGGTCGCCTGCCCCGGCCAGTTGATGTAGCGATCGACCTCGCGCGCGATGTCGGTGTCGCTGACCGAGCTGTTGGCCTTGAAGTATGCGATCGCCTGCGCGCGGGTCCAGCGCTTGGAATGAATGCCGGTGTCGAGCACCAGCCGGATCGCGCGCCACATCTGGAGCGAGAGCATCCCGAACTCGGAATACGGGTCCTTGTACGCCCCCATCTCCTTCGCCAGCCGCTCGGTGTAGAGCCCCCACCCCTCGGCATAAGCGCCGTAGCCGCCGAAGCGGCGGAACTTGGGCAGCCCTTCAAGCTCCATCGCGCGCGCGATCTGGAAATGGTGGCCGGGCGCGCCCTCGTGGACCGAGATGCCCGCCATCTGCACCTTCTGCGTCTGGTTCATGTCGACCAGATTGACGTAATAGACGCCGGGGCGCGAACCGTCGGGCGCGGGCTGGTTGTAGAAAGCGGTCGGCGCGGTCGCCTCGCGCCATTTCTCGACCGCGCGCACTTCCAGCTTCGCCTTGGGCAAATGGCTGAACCAGCGCGGCGCCTTTGCCATCATGTCCGCGATCACCGCGCGCGCGTCGGACAGATACTGTTCGCGGCCCGCCTCGGTGTTGGGATATTTGAACTTCGGATCGGTGCGGATGTAGTTGAAGAACTCGGGCAACGTGCCGGTAAAGCCGACCTGCCGCTTGATCGCCTCCATCTCGCGCCCGATCGAGGCGACTTGGTCAAGCCCGATCTGATGGATCTGGTCCGCGGTCAGGTCGGTCGTCGTCGTCGCACGCAGCCGCTGCTGATAATAAGCCGCACCGTCGGGCAGGCTCCACGCGCCATTGTCGCCTTTCGCCATCGGCTCGACCGCGTCGAGGGCTGCGAACATCACGTCGTAACCGCGCTTGAACGGACCCGTCATCGCCGCGACCGCATCGGCGACGAGCTTGTCCTTCTCGGCCTGCGGGATCTGCAGCGCGGCGACCTTCTTCTTAAAGTCGGCAAGAACCGCCGTGTCCGGTCCGGTCGTGAACGGCGCACCCGTCACCACCTTGGTCGCGTCGGCGCGGACGGGGGCGAAGTTGAGCTTGGGCGGGACGATCCCTTTGGCCGCGCGCGCGCGCAGCTCGGCCGCGCTCTCGCGCATCACGCGCTCGGTATCGCGCAGCCGCGCGATGTACGCGCGCGCGTCATCGGCCGAGTCGATGCGATGGTTGTTGATCAGGAACACCGGCACCTCGCCCATCGGGCTGCCGTTGGTCGAGATGATGTAGCCGTGATCGCGGAAGCGGAACGCCTCGCGCGCCTGCTCGGCCTGTTGCTCGAACAGGCGGTAGCTCAGCCGCGCACTTGTCCCCAACCGCGCGGGGCTGAACTGCGCGCGCATCTGCTTGAGCTGGCGCTCACCCAGCTCGCGGCTCTTGACCGCCGCGGCATCGGTGTAATCGTCGAGGCGATCGTAGTTGGTCTTCAACCCCAGGCTGGTCTGCGCCTCTGGGCTGAGCGCGACCTGCTCGTCGAACGCGCGGTCGAGGAACGCGACCAGGCGCGCGTCCTCCGCGGCGGTGCTGCTGGCGGCGACCGGTGCTGCGGCGGGACGGGTCTGCGCGGAGGTGGACGCGGCCGCGCTGGCGAGCAGCACCAGCGTCAGGTGACGGATCGACATATCTTCTCCCCTTTGTCTCGTTATCAGTTCGGCGGCGTCGCTTGCGCCGCCGACAGGCTGGCGGGCTGCGCGGGCGTGCCGTTGCGGGCATCGCTCACCGCCTCGTCGTACCATGCCGACAGGTCGCGCTTCATCGCGTGCAGCGCCTCGGGGTTGAGGTACGTCATGTGCCCGGCCGGGTAGTAAGTGAACTTGAGGTTCTGCTGCTGCGCGGGTTCGAGCATCATGTGGCCGAGGTCGTTCTCGGTCCCGAAGAACGGCGTCGCCATGTCGTACCAGCCGTTCATCGACAGGACGTGAAGGTACGGATTGGCGCGCATCGCCGCGGCGAGATCGACCGCGGTGTTGGGATTGTTCTGCATCGCGCCATACCCGCCGCCGGGCGCACGGTGCTTCCAGTTCCAGTCCCATCCGGCCGCGTCGCGCGCGGACAGGCGGTAGGGCATGTCGGTCTTGTAGCCGAGCGTGTGCGTCGCATAATCGTTGAACGTCGCGATGAACGCGCCCGAGATCGCGTCGGACGAGGCGTCCGTTTCCGGCCGCTCGCCCGCCGCATCCGCGTCGAGCCCGGTGTAGCGCGAATCGAACCGTCCGATCGTCTGCCGGGTGCCGCGCAGCAGCTCCTTTTGGAACCGCGGCAGATCGACGCGTAGGTTCGATCGGATGATGAACTCCGGGCTGAGCCCGGTCAGCTCGCTCATCCGCCGCGCGACCGCGTCGCGCTCCTGCACCGAGATGTTCTGCCCCTTGGCAAGCGCGGACATATAGGGGCCGGTCGCGAAGTCGCGCGCCTGTTGCACGATCGTCGCGACGTCGGCCGGGCGGTTGGGGACGCGATTATGGTACCACGCCGTTGCGGCGTAGCTCGGCAGGTAATTGAGATAGACCTGATCGAGCCCAGGCTGGCGATAGCCGTAGTTCATGATCGAGGACAGCAGCACGACGCCGTTCAGCGCCATGCCGCGATCCTGCAACTGATATGCCAGCGCGCCCGAGCGCAGCGTGCCGTAGCTTTCGCCGAAGATGAATTTGGGCGAATTCCAGCGGCCGTACTTGGTCGAGTAGCGGATGATCGCCTTGGCAAAGGCGTCGGCATCCTCGTCGGTACCGTAGAAGGCGCTGGGCTTCATGTCGCCCAAGGGCCGCGAATAGCCCGCGCCGATCGCGTCGAGGAACACCATGTCGGTCTTGTCGAGCAACGTGTCGGGATTGGGGCCGAAATCGTACGGCGCGGGGCGGATCGATTCGGGGTTGCCGGTCCGCAACCGCACCGGCGCGAACGACCCCATGTGGAGCCAGAAGGTCGGGCTGCCCGGTCCGCCGTTGTAGAAATAGGTGATCGGGCGTTTTGTGCCCGGCTTCGTTCCGTCGAGCGTGTAGGCGGTGTAGAACATCGACGCGGTGGGTTTTCCTTCCGTGTCGCGCAGCGTCAGCGTCCCCGCGGTCGCGGTATAGCCCAGCCGCTTGCCCGCGACCGTCACGTTGCCGCGCGACACCTCGGCGCGCTCGGCAACGGGGGCGCTGGCGTAATCGGCCTCGACCGCGTCGCGCTGCACCTCGGCATTGGTACGGCCGGGCTTTTCCTTCACCGGCGTCTTGTCGGCGGCGGCGCGGTCTTGCGCCATCCCGGCAGTGCTGACGGTCACACCCGCGCTCAGCAGCAACAGCGACGCCAATCGGAACATGCGCGAACCCCCTTCAACCATCTTGTTTGCACGCAGCCTAGGCCAGCATCCTTCACCCATTCAAGCGAAAGCACTTGTGCGGCGCCCCGCGCGCGGCAAGGCTGCGCGCAACAGGGGAAGGGTTTCACATGCATCGTCTGTCCGCGCTGCTCGGCGCCACCATGCTCGCGCTCTCGCCGCTCGCCGCGGAGGCGCGCACCGTTGTCGTCACCGCCGCGCACATGATTGACGTGCTGTCGGGCCGCCGCGTCGACGACGCGCAGGTGGTGGTGACCGACGGCCGGATCACCGCAGTCGGGCGCCGCGGCGATGCGGTGCCCACGGGGGCGGAGCGGATCGACCTCGGTGCACGCACGCTGCTGCCCGGGCTGATCGACATGCACGTCCACCTGACCAGCGACCCGCGGCTGTCGGGATACCGCGGGCTGGAGTTCACCGACAATTTCGCCACCGTGGTCGGCGTCGCCAATGCAAGGAAGACGCTCGACGCCGGCTTCACCACCGTGCGCAACGTTGGGTCGGGCAATTACGACGACGTGGCCTTGAAGCAGGGGATCGAGGGCGGATATGTGCCCGGCCCGCGCATCGTCCCCGCAGGCTATGCGCTGGGCGCGACCGGCGGTCACTGCGACGCGACCGAGGCGCTGCCGCCGTCCTTCGCGGCTGTCCCCAACCCCAGCGTCGCCGACACGCCCGACGGTTATCGCAAGCTGGTGCGCATGATGCGCAAATACGGCGCGGAGGTGATCAAGATCTGCGCCACCGGCGGCGTGCTGTCGAAGCGCGACTCGCCCGGCGCGCAGCAGATGAGCTACCCTGAGATGAAGGCGGTGACCGACGAGGCGCACATGCTCGGCATGCGCGTCGCCGCACACGCGCACGGCACCGCGGGCATCAACGACGCGCTGCGCGCGGGCGTCGACACGATCGAGCACGCCAGCCTCGCCGACCAGGAATCGTTCAAGCTCGCGCGCGAGCATGGCGCGTGGTTCAGCATGGACATCTACAACGACGACTACATCCTGGCCGAAGGTGCGAAGAACGGCGCCTTTCCCGAAAGTCTGGAGAAGGAAAAGGTGATCGGCCGCAAGCAGCGCGAGACGTTCCGCGCCGCGCACGCCGCCGGCGTGAAGATGGTGTTCGGCACCGACGGCGGCGTTTATCCCAACGGCGACAATGCGCGGCAGTTCGCCAAGATGGTCGAATGGGGCATGACGCCGATGCAGGCGATCCAGGCGGCGACGAAGAACGCCGCCGAGGCACTCAATCGCAGCGACGTCGGCGCGATCGCGCCCGGCCGCTACGGCGACCTCATCGCGGTCGACGGCGATCCGCTGTCGGACGTGCGCACGCTCGAGCATGTCGCGTTCGTGATGAAGGGTGGCGAGGTCGAGCGCGCGCCGGCACGCTGAGGCAGACGGGCGCGGCAACGTGGATCAGCCATTCGCCGCCGCGCCACCCTCGCCTTTGCGACCGCGAGCGCCCATCTGACTGACATGAACGAGCCCGAGACACCGCCCGCCGAGCGCCCGTCGCCGCTCAAGTGGATCCTGCACTGCGGATTGAAGGGGCTTTGCCCGCGCTGCGGCGAGGGGCGGCTGTTCTCCTCCTGGCTCAAGATCGCGCCCAAGTGCGACCGCTGCGGGCTCGATTACCGCTTTGCTGCGGCGGACGATGGGCCTGCGTTCTTCTCGTTATGCATCATCGCGCTGCCGCTGACCTTTATCGTGGTGTGGATACAGGTGGCGTATGATCCGCCGGCGTGGGTGCATCTCGTCACCTCGGTGCCGATCATGGTGCTCGGCTGCCTGTTGCCGCTGCGCCCGATCAAGGGCTGCCTCGTCGCGTCGCAATACGTCAACCGCGCGCAGGAGGCGGGGACCGGGGGATTGTGGGCGAAACTGGAGGGACGTGACGCGGATGCGGGCGGCAGTTCGTTCGACTAGCCTCGCGCTCGCGGCATCGCTCGCCGCCTGTGCGCCCGCCGCGCGCGACCGCGGCGTCTCACCCGATGCGCCGCTGCCCGCGCGGATGAAGGTGGCGGACGCGGGTGCCGGGCGCGCGGTGTTTCGCCAGTGCGCCGCCTGCCACACGATCAACGAGGGTACGGGCGATCGCGACGGCCCCAATCTGTACGGCGTCACGCGCGCGCAGGTTGGGCATAACAGCCAGCGCTTCGGCTACACGGCCGCGCTGCAATCGGTCGGCGGCAGGTGGACGTGCGCGCGGTTGGATCGCTGGCTGACCAACCCTGCCGCATTCGTGCCAGGTACGTCGATGCGCTTTCCGGGCCTGCGCAACGGGCTCGACCGCGCCGACGTGATCGCGTTCCTCTACGCCAACGGCGGCGGCACACCGGACTGCCGCTGACCGTGACGCTGACGGTGGCGGCTAGTCGTCCTCGTCCTCGAACCCGGCGAGCGCCAGCGCGCGCGCGCGGATCTGACGCGTCATGCACCAGTGGACCAGCGCGTCCTCGCGGCCGTGCGTCACCCATACCTCCTTGGGGCTGATCTCGAGCAGCGTCGTCGTCAGCTCATCCCAATCGGCATGGTCGGACAGGATCAGTGGCAGTTCGACGTTCTTCTGCCGTGCACGTTGCCGCACGCGCATCCACCCGCTTGCCATCGCGGTGATCGGATCGGGCAGTCGCCTGGACCAACGGTCGTTGAGCGCGCCAGGCGGGCACATCACGACGTGCCCCGCCATCTCCGCCTTGCTCGCGTCCGCGACCGCGCGCAGCTCGCCCAGCCGCACGCCCTGCTCGACATAAAGGTCGCACAAGCGTTGCAGCGCGCCGTGCAGGTAGATCGGCGCCTCGTGGCCGCGTTCGCGCAATTCCGCGATCACGCGCTGTGCCTTGCCGAGCGCATAGGCGCCGACGAGCACGCAGCGCGTCGGATTGGCGTGCAGCGCCGCGATCAGCTTGTCGATCTCGTCGCCCGTATCGGGATGACGGAAGACAGGAAGTCCGAAGGTCGCCTCGGTCACGAACACGTCGCATTTGACCGGCTCGAAGGGCGTGCAGGTCGGATCGCTGCGGCGCTTGTAGTCGCCCGACACGACGACGCGCTCGCCGCGGTAATCGAGCACGATCTGCGCCGAGCCGAGTACGTGACCGGCGGGAACGTAGCCGACCTCGACCTCGCCCATGCGAATCGTTTCGCCGTACTGCACCGGGTGCGCGGATTGCTGGCCGTAGCGCACGTCCATGATCGCCAGCGTCTCGGGCGTCGCCCACACCGCGCCGTGTCCGCCGCGCGCGTGATCGGCGTGTCCGTGCGTCACCAGCGCGCGCGGTTGCGGGGTCGAGGGGTCGATCCACGCGTCGGCCGGGCGCACGTAGATGCCGTGCGGGTGCGGCTCGATCCAGTCGCCCAAGGTCTGCGCGCGCGTCGTCATGCCTTTCTCAACCGGCGGGCATGGGTACGCGTTCCGGGATCGAATCGATCGACGCACACGTTGGATGCGCACATGATCGGGAGAAACGCGGATGTTCGGTGACAGTCTGATGGCGATCGTCGTTATCCTGGGCTTCGTGATACTGGGCGGCGCGATGCTGTTCGCCAAATTGCGCAACAAGCAGACCCCGGCCGAGATACGCCGGACAGAGGAAGCAACGCGGCGCAATTATCATGAGCAATCGGCCGAGGACCGCGCGCGTACGCCGTGATCGCGCTTGCCTGACACGTTCGAGGCGCGATCTGCGGAAGCGATGATCGCGCATGATGACCAACTGCCCGCCGCGCTGACGCGCTGGTTCGATGCGCGCGGATGGCAGCCGCGTCGGCACCAGCTCGATATGCTGGTTCAGGCACGCCGCGGACGCTCCGCGTTGCTGGTCGCGACCACTGGCGCGGGCAAGACCCTGGCCGGATTTCTGCCGACACTCGCCGACCTGATCGAGCAGCCGACCGAAGGGCTCCACACGCTCTACGTCTCGCCGCTGAAGGCGCTGGCGGTCGACATCCAGCGCAACCTCGTCACCCCGATCGACGAAATGGGGCTCGACATTCGGGTCGAGACGCGGACCGGCGACACGCCGTCCGACCGCAAGGCACGCCAGCGTGTCAAGCCGCCGCAGATCCTGCTGACGACGCCTGAGTCGCTCTCGCTGCTGCTGAGCTATCCCGACAGTTTCACGATGTTCGCGCAGTTGCGCACGATCGTCGTCGACGAGGTCCACGCCTTTGCCACCGGCAAGCGCGGCGACCTGTTGTCGCTGTGCATGGCGCGGTTGCAGCGGATCGCGCCCGACATGCGCCGCGTCGCGCTGTCCGCGACCGTCGCCGACCCCGACGGCTATCGCGCCTGGCTCGCCCCCGACGGCGACATCGATCGCGTGAGCCTGGTGCAGGGCGACGGCGGTGCCGACCCGAATATCGCCATCCTGCTGCCCGAGGACCGCGTACCCTGGGCGGGTCATTCGGGCCGCTACGCTGCAGCGCAGGTGATGGCGGAGATCGCGCGCAATCGCACCAGCATCATCTTCTGCAACACACGCAGCCTCGCCGAACTGATCTTCCAGGATCTGTGGAAATCGAACACCGACCAGTTGCCGATCGGCATCCATCACGGCAGTCTGGAGAAAGAGGCACGCCGCAAGGTCGAGGCGGCGATGGCGTCGGGGCGGTTGCGCGCCTTGGTTGCGACCTCCAGCCTCGACCTCGGCGTCGACTGGGGCGACGTCGATTGCGTAATCCAGATGGGCGCGCCCAAGGGGTCGTCGCGGTTGCTCCAGCGGATCGGGCGGTCGAACCACCGATTGGATGAATCGTCGCGCGCGCTGGTCGTGCCCGGCAACCGCTTCGAATATCTCGAAGCACGCGCTGCACTGGATGCGGTCGAGGCGGGTGAGCTCGATCCCGACATCTTCCGCATGGGCGCGCTCGACGTGCTGGCGCAGCATCTGATGGCGTGCGCCTGCGCCGCGCCGTTCGATCAGGCCGCGATGCTGGATGAGGTGCGTTCCGCCCTTCCCTATTCGGCGCTCTCTGATGAGCTATTCGACCGCGTGCTCGGCTTCATCCGCGACGGCGGATATTCCCTGCGCGCGTACGACCGGTTCAAGCGCCTGACGCAGGATGCGGACGGCCTTTGGCGCGTCAGCCACCCGCGTTTCGTCGCGCAGCATCGCCTGAACGCCGGGATTATCGTCGAGGCGACGATGCTCAAGGTGCGGTTCCGCAACGGCCGCGCGCTCGGCAAGGTCGAGGAAGGCTTCGCCTCCACCCTCTCCAACGGCGACACCTTCTTCTTCGCTGGATTGAGCCTCGAGGTCGAGAAGATCGATACCGAGGATCTGATCGTCCGCGCGACCAGTCGCCCCGCGCGCATCCCGACCTACGGTGGTAGCCGGATGCCCTTGTCGACCAGCCTCGCCGATCGCGTCCGCGGTTTCCTCGCGAGCCCGTCCGAATGGCACCGCTTCCCGCCCGATGTGCGCGAATGGCTTGAGATACAGGACCGCCGCTCGGTGTTGCCGCGCCCCGACCAGTTGCTGGTCGAGACATTCGTGCGCGAAGGGCGACATTACATGGTCGCGTACAGTTTCGAAGGGTGGAACGCGCACCAGTCGCTCGGCATGCTCGTCACCAAGCGGATGGAGACAATGGGGCTGAAACCGCTCGGCTTCGTCGCCAACGATTACGCGCTGGCGTGCTTCGGCCTCGAAAAGATCACCGATCCCGCCGCCTTGTTCTCCGCCGACATCTTGGAGGACGAATTCGTCGAGTGGGTCGAACGCTCGCACCTGCTCAAGCGCGCCTTCCGCGAGGTCGCGGTGATCGGAGGCCTCGTTGAACGCCAGCATCCAGGCAAGCGCAAAACCGGCAAGCAGGTCACCTTCTCGACCGACCTGATCTACGATGTGCTGCGCCAGTACGAACCGAGCCACGTGTTGCTGCAGGCGGCGTGGAACGACGCGCGCGCACGAATGACCGATGTCGGGCGGCTCGCCAGCCTGCTCGAGCGCGCCGCCGATACGATGGTTCACGTCGACCTGCCGCGCGTCTCGCCGCTCGCGGTGCCGGTGCTGGTGCTGATCGGGCGCGAGCGTGTCTCGACCAACAGCGCCGACGACGCGTTGCTGATCGAGGCCGAGGCGCTGGCGCAGGAAGCGATGGCGATCGAGTAAGGCAACCCCGCGTTGACGTGGCGGCGGACAGGCGTAGCATCGCGACAATGGAGAGGTTTCCGGCCGCGCTGCTGCTCGGCGCGATCGCGTGCGCCGCGCCCGCGCAGGTTCCCGCGCCCGGCCCGCCCGCCGTCGTCTCCGCTCCGCCGGCGACCAGACCCGCGGCGGACGCTCCCGCCCCCGACGACCTGTCCTTCGCCGAAGTCGATCAACGCATGACCGTGCCGGTGCAGATCGCGGGCGCGGGGCCGTACAGATTCATTATCGATACGGGCGCGCAGCGCAGCGTGATCTCGCGGCAACTGGCGCGGCGGCTGAACCTGCCCGCGGGCCGCCGCGTCCGGCTGACCGCGATGACCGGCTCTAGCGTCGTCGACACGGTGATCATCCCGTCGCTGTCGGTCAGCACGATGGGCGGCGAACGGATCGAGGCACCCGCGCTCGAAGGCACTGATCTCGGCGCGCTCGGTCTGCTCGGCATCGACACGTTGCAGGGGCACCGGCTGGTGATCGACTTCGACGCGGCACGGATGAGTGTCGCACCGTCGACCCGGCGTGATCGCGCGCTGCGCGCGGCGCCTGGCGAGATCGTCATCCAGGCGCGCAGCCTGTTCGGCCAGCTCGTCGTCACCAGCGCGACGTTGAACGGACGGCGCGTGCGCGTTGTGCTCGATACCGGTACTTCGATCAGCCTCGGCAATCGCGCGTTGCAGCGGATGCTCGCGCGCGGTGGGAAACAGGCGCAGGCGGAGATGGTCAGCGTGCTGGGCGACACGCTGATCGCCGATTACGCGGCGTCGCGAGAACTGAAGCTGGGCAGCGCGACGATCTCGGGCCTGCCGATCGCCTTCGCCGATGCGGCACCGTTCCGCGCCTTCGCGCTCGATGACAAGCCCGCCTTGTTTCTGGGTATGGACGCACTCCGGCTGTTTCGCCGCGTCGAGGTCGATTTCGCCAACCGCGAGCTGCGCCTGCTGCTGCCGCGTGACGCGCGTCCGCGCTGAAGACCGTTGCGCGCGCGCGCATTCGCTGCAACGCTGCGACGCAAACAGATCAAACAGGGGAAGAGAATGCGCGGACTGCTCAACACATTGCTGGCAAGTGCGGGCATGGTGCTCACGGTCACCACCGCCGCCGCGCAGACGCGCGCCGACGAGAAGCCGTTCTTCGATCTGTACAAGGAACTGGTGGAAACCAATACGGTGGTCGGCACCGGTAGCTGCACCAAGGCGTCCGCGCAGCTCGCCACGCGGTTGAAGGCGGCGGGCTATACCGACCAGGACATCACGCTGTTCTCGACTCCCGATCACCCCAACGACGGCGGGCTGGTTGCGGTGCTGAAAGGCAGCGATCCGAACGCCAAGCCGATGCTGCTGATGGGTCACCTGGACGTCGTCGAGGCAAAGCGCGCCGATTGGCAGCGCGACCCGTTCACGCTGGTGGAGGAGAACGGCTTCTACTACGGGCGCGGCACCGTCGATGACAAGGCACAGGCCGCGATCTGGGCCGACGCGATGATCCGCTTTCGCCAGCAGGGATATAAGCCCAAACGTACGATCAAGCTCGCGCTGACCTGCGGCGAGGAGACGACCTATGCCTTTAACGGTGCCGAATGGTTGACCAAGAACCGCCCCGAGCTGATCGCGGCCGAGTTCGCGCTCAACGAAGGCGGCGGTGGGCGGCTTGACGCGCAGGGCAAGCGGCAGTTGCTCGCGGTGCAGGTGGGCGAGAAGGCGGCGCAGAATTACACCTTTCTCGTCACCAACCCGGGCGGCCACAGCTCCGCACCACCGCCCGACAATGCGATCTACGAACTGGCCGACGCGTTGAAGGCGGTGCAAGGCTACGAGTTCCCGGTGACGTTCACTGACACGACGCGCGCGTTCTTCGCCGCAACCGCCAAGCGGATGGGCGGGGAAACGGGCGATGCGATCAATCGCCTGCTCGCCAATCCGAACGACAAGGCGGCCGACGCGATCGTCAGCCGTGACAAGACACTCCACTCGACGCTGCGCACCACCTGTGTCGCAACGCTGCTGAATGCGGGCCATGCCGAGAATGCACTGCCGCAACGCGCCACCGCCAACATCAATTGCCGTATCTTTCCGGGTGAGAGCGTCGATGCGACGCTTGCGACATTGAAGCGGCTCGCCGGCCCCAAGGTGACGGTCAGCGCCAACCAGCCGATCCGCCCGACCGCGATCCCGCCGACGCTCGATCCCAAGATCGTCGAGCCGATGCGCCGGGTCGCGGCCAAGCACTTCCCCGGCGTGCCGCTGCTGCCGCTGATGTCGACCGGCGCGACGGACGGCATCTTCTACGAAGCGATCGGCATCCCGGTATACGGCGCGCCCGGCATGTTCCTGGAGCCCGACAATAATGGTACGCACGGCCTGAACGAGCGCGTGCGCATCTCCTCGCTCTATGCCTCACGCGATTACCTGTTCGATCTGGTAAAGGCTTATGCCGGCTGAACTTTCCGGCATTGCTGCTTGATCGAGCGGCCGGTCGGCGCGTAAGGGGCGCGAATGGTTCCCCTTTCGTTCGGCGGACATGAATGGCGCGCGCTCGCGCAAGGGGCCTTGTTCTGGCCGACGCGGCGCGCGCTGCTCGTCGCCGACCTGCACCTCGAAAAGGCAAGCTGGTTCGCGCGCGGCGGGCAGATGCTCCCGCCGTACGACTCGATCCGCACGCTTGCCGATCTGACCGCGCTCGTCACCGCGACCGCGGCGGAGGAGGTTTGGTGCCTGGGCGACAGCTTCCACGACATCGAAGGCTGCGACCGCCTGCCCCCGCAGGCGCGCGAGCTGCTGACCGCGCTGACGGGCAGAACGCGCTGGACCTGGATCACCGGCAATCACGACCGCGTGCTGATCGATCGCTGCGGCGGTGAGGTGTGCGACGAGGCGGAAGTGGACGGCGTCGTGCTGCGCCACGAAGCGCTTGCCGGCGAGACAAGCCCGGAGCTGTCGGGGCATTTTCATCCCAAGCTGCGCGTCCGCGTGCGTGGTAAGCTGGTCGCGCGGCGCTGTTTCGTTGCGAGCGCGCGCAAGCTCATCTTTCCGGCGTTCGGGTCGCTGACCGGCGGGCTCGACGTCACGCATCCCGAGATCGTGCGCGTTACCGGCGCGCGGGCCGAGGCACTGGTCGCGCTCGACGACCGGCTGCTGCGCTTCCCCGTCGCGGCCTAGGCAGGCATCCCCATCAGCAACCGCGGCATCTGACCGCTCTCGCCGCGCGCTTCCGCCATGAAGCGATCCTTCAATGGCGTGATCGCGTCGACCGCGCTGATGCCGAAACGCCGCACTGCGCTGGCGGTCTTGCCGGGAATGCCGAACAGCCGCGTCAGCGTGTCGGTCGCGAAGGCGACGGCGAAGGTGTCGACGCTGCGCCATTGTTCGTAGCGTGCGAGCAGTTGCGCGTCGCCCGCCTCCAGCCCGAGGCGGCGCCCCTCGACCAGCACCTCGACCAATGCGGCGACATCGCGGAAACCGAGGTTGAGCCCCTGCCCGGCGATCGGATGGATACCGTGCCCGGCGTCGCCGACCAGCGCGAGCCGCGTGTCAGTAACGCGCGTGGTGTGGTGGAAGCCGAGCGGGTAGGACGCGCGCGGGCTCGGCGCGGACAACGTGCCCAGGAAACCGCCCATCCGCTTCTCCGCCTCGGCGAGGAACCCGCGATCCCCCAGCTTGAGCATCCCCGCCGCCTGGGCGGACGCGACCGTCCATACGATTGCCGAACGGTGCCCGAGCTCATCGTCGGGCAGCGGCAGCAGTGCGAACGGGCCGGTCGGGTAGAAGATTTCGAACGCGATGTTCTCGTGGCTGCGTTCGTGGTGAAATGCGCCGATGATCGCGGTGTGATCGTAGCGCCAGCGCGCAACCGTGATCCCGCTCGCCTCGCGCGTCGGCGAGTTGCGCCCTTCGGCGGCGACGAGCAGGTCGGCGGTGACGACGCTACCGTCCGACAGCGTCGCGGTGACGCCGTCCAGATCGCGCACCACCTCGGTCGCGCGCGTCTGCATCCGAAGATCGACGCCGTCGGTCGTCGACGCGGCCTCGAACAAGGTCGTGCGCAGCAGCCGGTTCTCGTACATCGTGCCGAGCGGCTCATCCTGTTCGCGGGGGACGAAGTCGAGCTTGCCCGGCGCGAGCCCGTCGCTGACGCGGATGTGGCGGATCGCGCAACCTTGGCCGCGCAGACGCTCGCCAACGCCGATCACGTCGAGCAAGCGGTGGCTGGCACTCGCCACCGCCGAGGCGCGGCCGTCGAACCCGGCCGACAGGATCACCGCAGGATCGGCGGGATCGACGACAATCGTGCTCATCCCAGCCTGTGCCAGCGCGATCGCCAGCGTGCTGCCGACCAGACCACCGCCCAGGATCAGGACGTCTGCGTGCGCGGAAGCGTTGTTCATGCGCCACGTTCTACCGCTGATCGGCGCGCCTGCCAACGTCGCGTGCTTGACGAAATCCGGCGGCGGGCAGATGGTTTACGCTTTCCCATACATCGCTGAGGATCAGTTATGGCGACCCGTGCAACCGCACCCTTGTGGCGCGAGACGGTGAAGGCGGGCGCGCTGCGCAGTTGGTCGCTCGCGGTCGCGATCGCGCTGTTCGTGGCAACGGCCGCGATGGCGCTGGCGCTCGCCAGCTACCATCCCGGCGACAGCGCGCTCAATACGGCAGGCGGCGGGGTCGACAATCTGCTCGGCCCCATCGGCGCATGGTTCGCTGATATTGCACTGATGGTGTTCGGACCCGCGGGCGCGCTGCTGCTGCCGGTGGGACCGATCGTCGCAATGCGGTTGTGGCGCGACGAGCCCGCGGGTGCGTGGGGGCGGATGCTGCGCACCGCGATGCTCGGCGTCGCATTGATGGCGATCGCGCTCGCCTGCGTCGCCCCGGATGCCGTGCCTGCGCTGCCGTTCGGCTGGGGCGGCGCCGTCGGGTTGGCGATCGTCGCGGCTGCTCGCTGGGGCTTGGCGTTCGCGAACAACGCGGCGGTCAGCTGGTGGGCGCTGGTCGCGCTTGGCTTCGTAACCGGGTTCACGGGCGTGATCGTGTGGGGACGCAGCCTTGAAATAGATTTCGGCCGCTTCGCGCGTCGTCGCGTCCGCGCGCGCAGCGACGACGACTATCTCTACGACGACGAAGACGAGGAGCAGTTGGAGGAGAGTCAGGCACTCTCCGCGCCGCCTGCGCGCCGCGAGATGCGCGCCGAACCGCTGGTCGAGGCGGAGGATCGCCCTGCCCCCGTCATCGGTGAGCGCAAGCTCGCGCCGACCGCGGCCAAGCCCAAGGCCGCGTCGGCCCCGACCGGGGAGGCGCGCGGCGACTATGTCCTGCCGACGCTCGACATGCTCAACCCCGCGCCGGTCTCTACCTCCGGGCCGGTCGACAAGGCCGCGCTGGAACGCAATGCGCGGCTACTCGAGACGGTGCTCGACGACTTCAACGTCAAGGGCGACATCGTCGAGGTCCGTCCCGGCCCCGTCGTCACGATGTACGAGCTCGAGCCGGCGCCCGGTATCAAGGCGAGCCGCGTGATCCAGCTTGCCGACGACATTGCGCGCAATATGTCGGCGATCTCGGCACGCGTCGCGGTGATCCCGGGGCGCAACGTGATCGGCATCGAACTGCCCAATCAGAAGCGAGAATCGGTGTCGCTGCACGAACTCGTCGGATCGCAGACCTTCGACGATCTGACCGCGCAACTGCCCGTTATCCTGGGCAAGAATATCGCGGGCGATCCCGTCATCGCCGATCTCGCGCCGATGCCGCACCTGCTCGTCGCGGGCACCACCGGATCGGGCAAGTCGGTGGGGCTGAACTGCATGATCCTATCGCTGCTCTATCGCCTGACGCCCGAGCAGTGCCGGATGATCATGATCGATCCTAAAATGCTCGAACTCAGCATGTACGACGACATCCCGCACCTGCTCTCGCCCGTTGTCACCGATCCGGCGAAGGCGGTGCGCGCGCTCAAATGGGCGGTCGAGACGATGGAGGATCGCTATCGTCAGATGTCGTCGGTCGGCGTGCGGAGCCTTGCGAGCTTCAACGAGAAGGTGCGCGCGGCCAAGGCCAAGGGGTCGCCGCTCGGTCGCCGCGTCCAGACCGGATGGGACGAGCACGGCCGCCCGGTGCATGAGGAGGAGCAGCTCGACTACGACGTGCTGCCGCAGATCGTGGTGGTGGTCGACGAGCTCGCCGACCTGATGATGACCGCGGGCAAGGAGGTCGAGTTCCTGATCCAGCGGCTGGCGCAAAAGGCGCGCGCGGCGGGAATCCACCTGATCATGGCGACGCAGCGTCCGTCGGTCGACGTCATCACCGGCGTCATCAAGGCCAACCTGCCGACGCGCATCTCCTTCCACGTCACCAGCAAGATCGACTCGCGCACGATCCTGGGCGAACAGGGCGCGGAGCAGCTGCTCGGCAAGGGTGACATGCTTTACATGCCCGGCGGCAAGGGGATCGTCCGCGTCCACGGTCCCTTCGTCAGCGACGACGAGGTGCAGGCGGTAACCGATCACTGGCGCGCGCAGGGTGCACCCGATTATATCAACTCGGTCACCGAAGAGCCCGAGCAGAGCTTCGCGCTTGATGGCGCGCCGACTGGGGAAGATTCAGCCGAGGACCAGCAGTACCGCGCGGCGGTTGCGCTGGTGTGTTCGAGCCAGAAGGCGTCAACCTCGTGGATTCAGCGCCAGCTTCGGATCGGCTACAATTCCGCCGCGCGTCTCATCGAGCGGATGGAGAAGGACGGTGTCGTCAGCCGGCCCGATCACGTCGGGCGGCGCGAGGTACTGCGCGATACCGACGGGCAGCCGGTCTGAAGATGTGGGCGGGGCGTGATACCCCGCCCGCACAGCTTCAGCCGAGATGTTCGGCAAAGAACGCCATCGTCCGCTCGTCCGCCTGACGCGCCGACTCGTCCGACCGCCGTTCACCAAATTCGGTTGCGAAGCCGTGGTCCTCACCCGGGTAATGGTGCAACGTCACCTTGGGGTGGTCGTCCAGCCCCTCATGCATCTTGGCTTGCGTTTCCTTGTCGACGAAGCCGTCCTCACCCGCGATGTGGAGCATGAGCGGATGCGCGATCGCGTGCTTCTCGCCCAGCAGCCCGTCGACACCGACCGCGTAATAGCCGACGCTCGCGTCGACATCGGTCCGAGCCGCGGTCATGTACGCCAGTCGCCCACCCAGGCAGTAACCGACCGCGCCCACTTTGCGCCCGCCGCTCGCGTCGCGGGCGTAGCGGATCGCGGCCTCGATATCGCGCACGCCCGCGTCTTGGTTGAACTGGCCCATCAGCGACAGGGCGCGGTCCATCTGCGGCTTGATGTCGGGATCGAGTTCGATACCCGGCTCGATTCGCCAGAACAGGTCGGGTGCGATCGCGAGATACCCTGCCTCCGCCAGCGTATCGCACTTGCGGCGGATGCCCGCATTCACGCCGAAAATCTCCTGGATGACGATGATCGCGGCCTTCGGCGTTCCTTCGGGTTCGGCGCGATAGGCGGGCATGGTCTGTCTATCGAGCGTATCCACCGTCACGTTGCAGGTCATCATCATCTCCCTCGATTGTCGCGGGCCATCGCCGCCACCACGTAGCGCCTAGCCACGTGCCCGAACGGTTTGCAACGCGTGAACGTTGCCGCCCGGCGGATGCGTGATGCAAGAAGCAGCGGTGCCCGAGGGCATGCCACGGGAGGTGTGAGTGAAAGTTACGATAGAGGTCGAATGCACGCCCGAGGAAGCGCGCCGCGCCATGGGACTCCCCGATCTGTCACCGCTCCACGAGCGCTATCTCGCCCGGCTGCAGGAGGCGATGGAGAGCGGCGGCGTCTCGCCGGAGACGGTCAACATGATGATGAAGAGTTGGTCTCCGGTAGGGGACGCCGGCATGGATTTCTGGCGCACGATGTTCAACGCGACGACGAAACCGACGAGCTGATGGACACGATCTACGCCGTGTCGAGTGGTCGTCCTCCCGCGGCGATCGCCGTGCTGCGCGTGAGTGGACCCAGCGCGTTCGACGCGGCGGAGCGCTTGGCCGGCAAATTGCCCCCCGCGCGCCGCGCAGGATTGCGGACATTGCGTGATGCAGCCGGCGCGCCGCTCGACCGTGCACTCGTTCTTACCTTTCCCGGTCCGGCGACCGCGACCGGTGAGGATTTGGTCGAGTTCCACCTGCATGGTGGACGCGCAGTCGTGGCGGCGGTGGAGGCGGCGCTCGGCTTTCTGCCCGGCCTGCGTCCTGCCGTCGCGGGTGAGTTCACCCGCCGCGGGCTGGAGAACGGGCGCCTTGATCTCGCCCAAGCGCAGGGGCTGGCAGATCTGCTCGCCGCCGAAACCGAAACGGAACGACGCGCTGCCTTCGCTGCCTCGGAAGGCGAGATCAGCCGCTCGGTTGCCGGTTGGCTACGCCGGATCGCCGAGGTGTCGGCCGAGGTTGAGGCATCGCTCGACTATAGCGACGAGGACGATGTCGCGTCCGCAGACCAGCGTTCGCTCGCGATCGACATCGGTCGGCTCGCAGCTGAGATCGGGGCCGTGCTCGATCGTCCGACGGTTGAGCGGCTTCGCGACGGGGTGCGCGTGGTGCTTGCCGGGCCGCCGAACGCGGGCAAGTCGTCGCTGTTCAATGCGCTGCTCGCGCGCGAGGCGGCGATCGTGACCGCGCAGGCGGGCACGACGCGCGATACATTGGAAGCGGTGGTGCAGCGTGGAGGCATCGCATTCGTCTTGGTCGACACCGCCGGGCTGCGCGACCGGACCGACGACGAGATCGAGCGGATCGGGATCGTGCGCGCTGGACAGGCGGTCGGTGACGCCGATCTCGTGCTGTGGCTCGGCGCGCCCGACGCGCCCCCCCCGGGCGCGATGGTGGTGCACGCCCGCACCGACGCGCCTGGGCGTGCCTCCAGACCAGCTGGTGCGATCGGCACCTCGATCAGGAATCCCGATACGATCCAGGCGCTTTGGTCACAAATCCAGAGCCGCGCCGAGCAGATCATGCCGCCGACCACGACGGCGCTGCTGCATCAAGAGCAGCGCGAGCGCGTCGTTGCCGCCCACCAGCTTCTGGAACACGCAGCGGTTGAAACAGACCTGTTGTTGATGGCAGAGCAACTACGCACCGCGCGCACCCACCTGGCTGCTTTGCTGGGCATCGACGCCACCGAGGCGATGCTCGATGCATTGTTCGCGCGCTTCTGCGTTGGGAAGTGAATGTTCCACGTGAAACACGACTATGATGTGGTGGTGGTCGGCGGTGGCCACGCTGGCACTGAGGCTGCTGCCGCTGCGGCGCGGCGCGGCGCGCGCGTCGCGCTGCTGACGCAGCGACCGGATCGGGTTGGCGCGATGTCATGTAATCCGTCGATCGGCGGCCTGGGCAAGGGCCATCTCGTCCGTGAGGTCGACGCATTTGATGGGTTGATGGCGCGAGCGAGTGACGCCGCCGCGATCCACCATCGCATGCTGAACCGGAGCAAGGGGCTGGCTGTTCAGGGCCCGCGCATTCAGGCCGACCGCGGGCGTTACCTCGCGGCGGTCCAGCACCTGCTCGCCCGCCAGCCGAACCTCGATGTGCTCGCCGGCGAAGCGTCGGCATTGCTGCTCGAGGGTGATCGTCTCACCGGGCTTGTCACCGCAGCGGAACAGACCATCCACGCGACGGCGGTGGTACTGGCAACGGGCACATTCCTTGGCGGACGGCTGTTTCGTGGCGCCGAACGGCTGCAGGGTGGCCGCGTTGACGAAGCACCGGCCAACCGCTTGGGCGAGCAATTGCGCGCGGCCGGTCTGCCGATCGCACGGCTGAAGACCGGCACTCCACCGCGTCTGGATGGTCGCACCATCGATTGGGCACAGTTGGAGCCGCAACCTTCGGATGCTGACAGCTGGACGATGTCGCCGATGAGCGCCAACCGCCTGCTCCCGCAGGTCGCGTGTGCCATCACCCGTACGACGGCGGAGACGCACGACATCATCCGCGCAGGTCTCGACGACTCACCGCTGTTCGGCGGCGCGATCGAGGGTCAGGGGCCACGGTACTGCCCGTCGATCGAGGACAAGGTGTATCGCTTCGGGGATCGTGACGGGCATCAGATTTTCCTTGAGCCCGAAGCGCTCGATGATGCGACGGTCTACCCAAACGGCATTTCAACCTCGCTCGCGAGCGACGTTCAGGAAGCACTTGTCCGCTCAATTCCGGGGCTCGAACGCGCGCGGATCACGACTCCGGGTTACGCGGTCGAATACGATTACGTCGATCCGCGCGCGCTCGATCATCATCTTCAACTGAGCGCCATGTCCGGCCTGTTCTGTGCCGGGCAAATCAACGGGACAACGGGTTATGAGGAAGCCGCCGCGCAGGGGCTAGTCGCCGGCCTCAACGCCGCGGCGCACGCGCTGGACCTTCCCGTCGCCAAGCTCGATCGCGCCACCAGCTACATCGGGGTGATGATAGACGACCTCGTGTTGCAGGGTGTCAGCGAACCATACCGGATGCTGACCGCGCGCGCCGAGTTCCGGCTCTCGCTGCGCGCCGACAATGCTGAGACGCGGCTCTCGCCGCTGGCCCTGGCGCTCGATTGTGTCACACCTGAGCGCCGCGCCCATATCGAACAACGTGATGCATTGCGCGCGCGCGTCCGCGCCGGGGAAGCTCAGAACGCGCCGGCGGACTTAATCCGTGAAGTGGAGGAAGATCGGCGTTACGCTCCCTATCTCGTTCGCCAGGCAGAGGAGATTGCACGCATGCGCAAGGATGAGGGCGTCGCCCTGCCCCCGCTCGGCACGTTGCGCGACATCCCGGGCCTCTCAAACGAGATGATCGAACGGCTGACGCTCGCGGCACCGAGGACGCTCGCGGAAGCCTCGCGGGTGCGCGGCGTGACCCCTGCGGCGCTGTCCACCTTATGGCTGCATGCGCGCAAGCTTCAGAAGCACGCATCATGACCGAGGATCAAGCACGCGGCTGGTTGGCCGAGCGGTTCTCAGCGGGGGCGATCGCCTGTCTCGCGCGGTTCGTGGCGATCGTACGCGACGAAACCGAGCGGCAGAACCTGATCTCGCCCTCGACGATCCCGCTGATCTGGTCTCGCCACATCGTGGACTCGGCGCAATTGCTGTGCGTCGCCCCTGCCGCGGCGCGCACGTGGCTCGACGTCGGCACCGGAGCGGGCTTTCCCGGCGTGGTGGCCGCAATCCTGTTCGACGGTCATGTGACGATGGTCGAGCCCCGCGCCAAGCGCGCGGCCTTCCTGCGTGACACCGTTGAAACGCTGGGCATCACGGCGACGGTGCACCAAACGCGCGCCGAAACCGCGCCAGTCGCGACGTACGATGTCATCTCCGCCCGGGCGGTTGCGACGGTTGATGCCTTGTTCGACATGACCGCTGCTTTCCGTGTTCCATTAACCACTTACCTGCTGCCGCGCGGCCGAACGGGGCAGGATGAGATTGTCAAAGCACGTTCGGGATGGCACGGAACGTTTCACGTGGAACAGAGCATCACTGATCCCGCATCCACAATTCTGATCGCGACAGGAGTACGCGCCCGATGTTCTGCATCGCGATAGCCAATCAGAAGGGCGGTGTCGGCAAGACCACCAGCGCGATCAATCTCGGCACTGCGCTCGCCGCATCGGGTCACCGCGTCCTGCTGATCGACGTCGACCCGCAGGGGAATGCGTCAACCGGCCTGGGCATCGGCCACGCGATGCGAACCCGGTCGAGTTACGACGTGCTGATCGACGCGGGAGGGCTCGACGCCGGCGTCGTCCATACCGCAGTGCCCAAACTCGACATCATCCCCGCGACCGTCGACCTGTCTGGCGCAGAAATCGAGCTTGTCGAGCTCGATCAGCGAACGCACCGGCTCCACATGGCGTTGGAGCAGAGCCGTGGCGATTGGGACATCGTGCTGATCGATTGTCCCCCTTCACTCGGGTTGCTGACGATCAATGCGATGGTTGCGGCCGATGCATTGCTGGTGCCGCTGCAATGCGAATTCTTCGCGCTGGAGGGGTTGAGTCAGTTGCTCAGCACGGTGGAGCGTATCCGTTCGCGCTTCAATCCGGCGCTGTCGATCCTGGGTGTCGCGCTCACCATGTACGATCGCCGCAATCGCCTGACCGAGCAGGTGTCGAGCGACGTGCGTGCGGTGCTCGGCAAGGTTGTGTTCGAGACAGTAATCCCCCGCAACGTGCGCCTGTCGGAGGCGCCGAGCCACGGCCTGCCCGCGCTGATCTACGATCACCGCTGCAGCGGGTCGGAGGCCTATATGGCACTCGCGCGCGAGTTGATCGTGCGGCTGCCCAAGGTCGAGGCGGAGGCTGCGGCATGAGCGAGGCAGCGACGCGGCGTAATCGATCCGGTCTGGGGCGCGGCCTCGGCGCGCTCTTGGGCGATGTCGCGCGTGACGAGCGGGAAGCGAGCGCGGGCGGCGAGGCGCGTGCCTCCGTTCGGATGATTCCGGTCGGCGCGATCTCGCCGCATCCCGAGCAGCCACGACGCCATTTCGACGAGACGAAGCTGGAGGAACTCGCCGCTTCGATTGCCGAGCGCGGCATCATCCAGCCGATCGTCGTGCGCCCGCACGGCCACGGCTATCAGATTGTCGCCGGCGAGCGTCGCTGGCGCGCGGCGCAACGGGCGCGGCTGCACGAAGTGCCCGTCGTCGTGCGCGATTATACTGACAGCGACACGCTCCAGATCGCGCTGGTGGAGAACATCCAGCGCCAGGAACTCAACGCGATCGAAGAGGCGGAAGCCTACAAGCGGCTGCTGGGCGAATTCGGTCACACGCAGGAAGCGCTCGCCAAGGTCGTCCATAAATCTCGCAGCCACGTCGCCAACCTGCTGCGGCTGCTCGACCTGCCGGCGACGATCCAGTCGCAGGTGGTCGATGGCTCGCTGTCGATGGGTCACGCACGCGCGATCATCACCGCACCCGACCCGGCAGCACTCGCCAGCCAGGTGGTTACCAAGGGCCTGTCGGTTCGTCAGACCGAGAAGCTCGCCAGCGCCGGCAAGAAACGCCCACGCACAGCCAAGGCAGCGGCGCCCGACGCGCCAGGTGATAACACCAATGGCGCCGACATTGCAGCACTCGAGACCCAGCTCGCCGATCTGCTCGGGTTGAAGGTGCGGATCACCTTTTCACCCGCGGGTAGCGGGACGATCGCGCTCGACTACAGTTCGCTCGAGCAGCTAGACATGGTGTGCCAGCGGCTGAGCGGGGAAGACATCTAGGCCGCGGGGTCAGCGCCGCCGAGCAAGCGTGAGCAGTTGCTGGTCGGCGATCGTCCGCCCGGCTGCGCCTCGTGTCATCACCTCGCGCTCGGTCGCGCGCACGATTTCCAGCACGCGCGTCAGGCGTGGAACATTCCAGCGCTGCAACGCCGCGATCGTTGCACCTTCTTCGCGCCAGAACACGCGGAAACGCTTGACCACCTGCCCCGCACCCTCGCCCGCATCGACCGCAGCGCGCATCTCGCTCAGGCTCGCCAACCGCCGCGCCAGCGCACGCAGCCACGGGATCGGTGAGGCATCGCTACCCTGCATCGGTCGCAGCGCATCGATCAGCGCCGCCGCATCGCCCGCGATCACTGCCTCGACGATCGGCGCGATGTCGCCCTCGTCCAGCTCGGCACCGATTTCTTCCAGGTCGCTCACGCTGGCGTCGAGCGGGTGATCCACACCCGCGTCAAGGTAGAGCGCCAGCTTCTCCACCTCGGACGCCATGATGGCGCGATCGCCGTCACTAGCGCGCACGATCCTCGCAGCGACTCCCGCACCAAGTCGCAGCCCCTGCTCGCGCGCCATTCCAGCCACCAAAGCCTCGGCATTGTTGCCGTCGGGCGGATAGCAGGCGAAACTCATCGCGCGATCGGCGGCGAGCGCCAGCTTGACCAGCCGTCCCGTTGCCTTCGCACTCGGCGCCATGACGACCACGGGATTGCCCGCGCTCGGCGCCTGTAACAACGCCTCAACCGCATCGGCACTTTCCTCACCCACGCCCGTGACGCGAACGAAGCGTCGTTCGCCGAACAGCGACAGCGACGCGGCCTCGTCCGCCAGCCGGGCCGGATCGTTGCGCAGCGTCGCCGCGTCGAGATCGATGCGCTCCACACCTTCGCCCATGCTGCGGGCGAGTCGCGCCGCGAATGCCTGCGCACCCGACTCATCGGGACCGTGAAGCAGGAACAACCGGATGTCGCCGCCGCCGCGGTCGAGCGCGGCGGTAAGCTGCGCCTGCGACGCCTTCACAGCTGCGGCTGCGCGCGGCGCCTCGCGTAGAGTGCCAGCCGGGCGACGATCTGATCCGCGATCACGACCGACAATCGTTCAAGCGCGGTATTCTCCGCCGCGATGACGGCATAGTCGCTCTGCACCACGTCGACGCCAACGTCCGAGCCGGCGGTTTGATCAAGCACGACCGTGCCCTGCGCAGCGTCGATCAACTGGTACCGTGCACGCAGCGTGCGGCGCTCGCGCGTGACGCTGTTGTCACGGCGTACGCCGAGGCCATTGATCTGATCATCCAACCGCACGACGAGGCGGTAGCGTGCCGCCCCGCTCGACCCAGCCCCGCTCGAAACGGCGCCGAGTCGATCGTTAAGCGCGTTGGTGACCAGCCAGCCAGCCTTGCCCTCGATCGGCGCGATCTCGACCTGTCCGATTGCGCTCGCGACCGGACCCGCGCTCCCGCCCGAATAGAGCGGCTGGAGTCCGCATCCGGCCAGCAACAGGGCAGCGAGCGGGAATGCACGCGAGCGCAGGCGCGTCATGCGACGATGTTCACGAG
The DNA here is from genome assembly GCF_936927845.1 of uncultured Sphingomonas sp. GTDB lineage: Bacteria > Pseudomonadota > Alphaproteobacteria > Sphingomonadales > Sphingomonadaceae > Sphingomonas. Next base: position 119,441 of record NZ_CAKZHV010000058.1, on the reverse strand, counting down.
GCGATCAGGCACGACGATGACCTTGCGGGGCGCTTTGCCCTCCAACACGCGGGTGACCTTGTCGCTTGCCAGTGCCATCGCCTCGGCAACGTCCTTTGCTGCGCCCTTCGGCATCACCAACGTATCACGCAGCTTGCCGTTAACCTGAACCGCGATCGTGACCTCGTCCTCAACCAGCAGCGCCTGATCGACCTCTGGCCAAGGGGCGTCCGCGATCAGGCCGGCATGGCCGCGCGCGGCCCATGCTTCTTCCGCCAGGTGCGGCACCATCGGTGCGACGAGCCGCAGCAGCGTGTCGACTGCCGCGGCACGGCTCGCAGACGGCGCAGCCTTCTCGATCGCACTGGTGAGTTCGTACAGCTTCGCCACCGCCTTGTTGAACGACAGCGCCTCGATATCGGCGGCAATGCCGGCGATCGCCTGATGCAGCTTGCGATCGAGCGCGGCATCGTCTGATCCGCCGGCCTCCGGCTCCGCGTCGACCAGCCGCCATAGGCGCTGGACGAAGCGCCACGCACCCTCGATACCGTTCTCGCTCCATTCCAGGTCGCGCTCGGGCGGTGAGTCGGACAGCATGAACCACCGCACCGCATCCGCACCGTACTGATCCACGATCGGTTCGGGATCGACCGTGTTCTTCTTCGACTTGGACATCTTCTCGACGCGGCCGCGGATGACCGGGATCGAGGCGCCCGCCTCGGTCACGAACGAGAGCGCACCACCCTCGCCCACCGTCAGATCGGCGGGGTTGACCCACAAGGCCGCCGGCGGACCGTCGTGATCGGGTATGTCGAGCCGGTACGTCTCGTGCGTCACCATGCCTTGCGTGAACAGCCCGGTGAACGGCTCCGCCACGTCGAGCAGCCCGACATGACGCAGCGCGCGCGTCCAGAAGCGTGCGTAGAGCAGGTGCAGGATCGCGTGCTCGACCCCGCCGATATACTGCCCGACCGGCAACCAGCTCTCCGCCACTGCCTTGTCGAACGGCTTATCGCCCGGCGCGCTGGCGAAGCGGATGAAGTACCACGATGAATCGGCGAACGTGTCGAGCGTATCGGTATCGCGCAGCGCCTCGCCGCCGCACCGTGGACACGCCACATGCTTCCACATCGAATGACGATCGAGCGGGTTGCCCGGCACGTCGAAGCTGACGTCCTCGGGCAGGACCACCGGCAGTTGTTCGCGCGGCACCGGCACCTCGCCGCATGCCGCGCAGTGGATGATCGGAATTGGCGTGCCCCAGTAACGCTGCCGGCTCACCCCCCAGTCGCGCAGGCGATAGACCGTCGTCCCCTCGCCCCAGCCCGCTTCCTCGGCGCGCGCGATCACCGCGCGCTTGGCATCCTCGACGCTCATCCCGTCGAGCTCGCGCGAGTTCACCAGGACGCCGGGGCCGATATAGGCCGCGTCGTCGTCGAATGTGGGGTCGGTCCGCTCGCCATCAGCGACGACGCGGCGGATCGGCAGGCGGTACTTGGTCGCGAACTCGAAATCGCGCTGGTCGTGCGCGGGCACACCAAACACCGCGCCGGTGCCGTACTCCATCAGCACGAAGTTCGCGATGTACACCGGCAGCTCGCCCGCACCCAGCGGATGCGCCGCGGTCAGCCCGGTATCGAACCCCAGCTTCTCCTGCGTTTCCAGCTCCGCCGCAGTGGTGCCGCCCTGCTTGCACCGCTCGATGAACGCCGCGGCGTCTGCGTTCTCCGCTGCGAGCGCCTGCGCGATCGGGTGATCCGCCGCCACTGCGACGAAGCTCGCGCCGTAGATCGTGTCGGGCCGCGTCGTGAACACCTCCACGCTGCCGCCATCAGAGAGCAAGAAGCGGAACCGCAACCCCTGGCTGCGCCCGATCCAATTCTCCTGCATCAGCCGGACCTTGTCGGGCCAATGCTCGAGTGCGCCCAGCCCGTCGATCAACTCGTCGGCGAACTGCGTAATTTTCAGGAACCACTGCGAGAGCTTGCGCTTCTCGACCAACGCGCCCGAGCGCCAGCCGCGCCCATCGATCACCTGCTCGTTGGCGAGCACGGTCATGTCGACCGGGTCCCAGTTGACCGCTGATTCCTTGCGGTAGACGAGCCCCGCCTCGTAGAAGGCGAGAAACAGCGCCTGCTCGTGCCCATAATAATCGGGCTCGCACGTTGCCAGCTCGCGCGTCCAATCGAGCGCGAAGCCGAGGCGCTTCAACTGCGCCTTCATTGTCGCGATGTTCGCCCGCGTCCAGGTGCCCGGATGGACGCCCTTCTCCATCGCGGCATTCTCGGCCGGCATGCCGAACGCGTCCCACCCCATTGGGTGAAGCACCTCGTGCCCCGTCATGCGGCGGTAACGCGCCAGCACGTCGCCCATCGTGTAATTGCGCACGTGCCCCATGTGGATCTTCCCCGACGGGTAGGGGAACATCTCGAGCACGTAGCTCTTGGGCTTGGCGCTATTGTCGTCGGCGGCGAAGGTGCGGCGTTCGTCCCACACCCCCTGCCAGTGCGCGTCCGCCTTCAGGGCATTGAACCGGTTGGCCATGCGTGGTGCGTCGCTCAGCCGGTCACCGACCCACGACGCAGGTCACGCGCCTTGGTCAGGATGATGTCCTCCAGCTTCTGCGTCGTCGCGGCTGCCACGGGCGCGGACACCCACTGCCCGCCACGGTTCACCTCGCGCAGTGCGGCGACACGCACCGCGTCGGCGCGCAGATCCTGATCGAGGATCGACACCGTGACCTTCATCCGCTCGGTTGGCAGCTGCGGGTTGACGTACCAGTCGGTCACCACGACGCCGCCGTTCGAATCGGTCTGAAGCAGCGGCATGAAGCTCAGCGCATCGAGCGTCGCGCGCCACAGGTAGCTGTTGACGCCGATCGTGGTAACCTTCGATGCGGCGAGGTCAGCCGACGGGCGCTTGTTGCCGCCGGTGCTGCATCCCGCAAGCACGGTTGAGGCGGCGAGGGCGGCGCAGAGGCCCAAAGCGACACGCGAACGGCGAAACATGGCAGTATCCTTGGCAAAAACACGCGCCGCGAGGCGGGCGCACCGCTATGCTCCGTCTCTATCCGTACGCGCGAAGCGCGGCAAGCGCGTGCAAGCTGTGGTGTATCCGCAACACTCGGGCTGATTCGCCGCCACCCCCGATGGACTTGGAACCCGAAGCTGCTAGGTCGCTTCTCGGAGCGGCGTAGATCGCCGTTGAGGGGTGTTTGAGTCGTGAGCGCACGTCGGGTCATTGGTGGCAGCTTGGGGGTCGCCTGCGCCGCGATCGCCTTCGCCGTCGCGCCCGCGTTCGGTGCGGCAGAAACGGCACCGCGTACGGTCAAGCGTTTCGTGGCGCCGCGGGTGGCAGGCACCTTCACCCCGGCCGCGGCCGATCCGAAGCTCGCCGCCTTGTTCGCGCGCAGCGGGCTGGACGCCAGCGGGTTCAGCTTTACCCCGACCGAGTCGCGCAGCGGCAATCGTTCGGTGACGGTCGCGGTGCGTGCGCGTTCGACGCTGACATCGCCACGCGACAGTCGCCTCGCCGCGGTCGCACCCAGCCCGACGGTCGGCCTCGCACCAATCGCCTACAACCTCGGCGTATCGGTCGGGTGGAAGCGGTTTGCAGTCGCGGGTGACATGGCCAAGGTCGATCTGGTGGCGGCACCGGGTGGTCGCGAGTCGTCTGACCTGTCACTCAGCTACGCCGGCAATCACGTGTCGGGCCAGCTTCGGGCCACCGCCGATCGCGCACTCGCGGGTACGCCGAGCCTGGTGGCCGAGCGGCCGAGCTACTCGCTCGACCTTGGCGGCTCCTACTCGCTCACGCGCAACATCGATCTGACCGCGGGCATGCGCTACAAGAGTGAGCGCGAGCGGCTGACGCGCCGCGAGGATGATCGCCGCGACAGCCAGGCGGTCTACGTGGGCACCGCCTTCCGCTTCTGATTATTAATGGATCACGCCAGCCAGGCGTCGATCGCGGCGTAACCGTGAAAGCCGTGTAAACGACGGAATCGCGCCTCGCTCATTCCACCCAGTGCGATGATCGGCACACCCGCCGCGCGCCCGATCACGCGTGCGCGGCGCTCGCCCAGCCCCCCTGCGCTGGGGTGCGACCGGGTCGCGAACACCGGCGAGACGAACACCGCGTCCGCACGTGCGCGCCGCGCTGCGCGTGCTTCGCCGACGTCGTGCACCGGCCACGTCACCACGCCTGATCCCCGCCGCGCATGCGTTCCCATCTCGCCGGGCATCCGCGTTGTGCCCGCGCGCACCAGCACCAACCCGCGTCGCAGCGCCACCGCTCGTACGCGCACGAACAACCGTCGGCGCTCAGCCTGCGCGAGCGAGTAGTGCCGGAACACCACGCCTCCGCCGCGCGGCAGCCGCGCTAGCGCGCGCCATAAGTCCTCACCCATTCGCTCGTCGGTCATCAACCAGCGCGTCGGCAGCCGGCGCGTCTGGCGGGTGCGGGGCTGGCAGCAGTCCATCTCTGAACCTATAGCCCGCGCGATGCCCTTCGACGAACCCTTGCTGATCCCACGTGCTCCCAAGTCCGCCGCGGTCGATCACCGATCCGTGACCGAGCGCCTCGTCGCGGTCCGCGCCGCGATCGACAAGGCGGCGACTACCGCCCGCCGGCAGCCAGCTGAGGTCACGCTGATCGCGGTCTCAAAGACGCACCCAGCCGAGGCGATCGAGCCCCTGCTCGTCGCCGGGCAGCGCGATTTCGGCGAGAATCGGGTGCAGGAGGCGCAGGCGAAATGGCCTGGCTTGCGCGAGCGCTTTCCTGACGCGCGCCTCCACCTGATCGGCCAATTGCAGTCAAACAAGGCGCGCGAGGCGGTCGCCATCGCCGACACGATCCACGCGGTCGACCGTTCTTCGCTCATCACCGCTCTCGCACGCGCGATGGACCAGGAAGGAAGGCGCCCGGCGTGCTTCCTCCAGGTCAATATCGGCGACGAACCGCAAAAGGGCGGCTGCGCGATCGCTGGTCTGCCCGCCTTGCTGGCGGAGGCACGCAGCGCCGATCTGCCGATCGCCGGGCTGATGTGCCTGCCTCCTGCCGGGCTGGAGGCGGCGCCGTATTTCGCGCTCATGGCGAAGATCGCGCGCGATCATGACCTGGCCGGGCTCAGCATGGGCATGTCGGATGATTACGAAACCGCGGTGACGCTGGGTGCGACGCACGTCCGCGTCGGCTCGGCTCTGTTCGGAGCACGCGGATGAAGCCTGCCGGACTGCCGACCGAGGATCGTTCCCGCGAAGCGATCCCGTGCCGTTTCGCAGCACTCCTGTTCGATTTCGACGGCGTGCTGATCGAGAGCGAGGCGGCCGGCAATCGTCAGATTGCCAGCTTCCTGACCAGCATCGGCCACCCGACCACGCCCGAGCAATCGATGGCGAACTTCATGGGGTTGTCCGGTGCCGATTTTCGCGGCGCGGTGGAGCGCTGGATCGGCGGTCCGCTGCCCGCCAGCTTTCACGAAGCGCGCGCAGCCGAGGACGCGCGCTGCGTGGCAGAGGGGATCGAGGAAGTCGCGGGCGCCGTCGCCTTCGTCCGGAGCCTGCCCGCCGATCTGCCCAAGGCGGTCGTGTCGTCGAGCAACACGCGCTGGCTCCACGCTCATCTGGCGCACCTGGGCCTCAGCGACATTTTCGGTGAGCACGTCTATTCAGGCGCCGAGCACGTGACCCGCGGCAAACCCGCACCCGACCTTTATCTCTACGGTGCCGAGCGGCTGGGCGTGCCGATCGAGCGCTGCGCGATTCTGGAGGACTCACCCGTCGGTGCGACCGGCGCGGTTGCGAGCGGGGGCTACGTCATCGGTCTGGTCGCAGGCACGCATTGCGCACCCGATCACGCCGGACGACTGCGCGCGATCGGCGTCGATGTGATCGCCCGCGATTACGACGAGGTCAGCGCGCTCCTCGCCTGACGCGCGCCCACATACCCGCCACCGCATCATAGGGTAGCGCCAGCAACTCGCGCGCATAGGCACGCGCGCGCCGCCGGATCGGGCGCTGGCCGTGATCGAGCCATGCACCCTCGGCAGTGAGCCCGAACAACGCGAGCAGCATGCGTGCGCGTGGTTGATGCCAATTGTCGATACAGGCGATGCAGCGCGTGATCCCGTTCGCGGTCGCGTAGGCGGCGGCGGCACGCGCGGTCTGCAACGTGTCGCGGCTCGCCTCGTCCAGGATCAGGCGATGAGGCGCGACCACATCAGAAAGGTCACGCGCAATCACCGATGCTTCCGATGGCCCCGTGCGCCCGACCGCACCCGAACAGAATACGGTCGCACCCAGTCGTGCCAAGGCGAGCCGTCGCGCCAGCGCGATCCGACCTGCGAGTGCGCCGCTAGGCCGGCCGTCGGCGCGCACCGCGGCACCGAACACGACGATCAGCGCGTCAGAGCTGATGGCCGGTCCGGTCGCGCTTGGTGGCAAGATAGCGTTCGTTGTGCGGGTTCGCCGGCAGGAAATGCGCTACACGCTCGATCACGCGCACGCCTGCGGCCTCCAGCCCAGCGACTTTGGCGGGATTGTTGGTCAACAACCGCACCTCGCGCTGCCCGAGCAGTGTCAACATCCGCGCGGCCACCCCGAAGTCGCGCGCGTCGATCGCGAAACCGAGCCGCGTATTCGCGTCGACGGTGTCAAATCCCTGATCCTGCAAGGCGTAAGCGCGTAGCTTGTTGATCAACCCGATCCCGCGCCCTTCCTGACGCAGATACAGCAGGATACCCCAGCCGCTCTCCTCGATCGCGTGGATCGCGGCGTGGAGCTGCGGACCGCAATCGCACTTGAGGCTGCCGAGCACATCGCCGGTCAGGCATTCGCTATGCAGCCGCACCACCGGCGAGCGCCCGTTGGGTGTGCCGATCACCAGCGCGACATGCTCGTCCGCGCTCTCGGGCGATCGGAACGCGACGATCTCCGCGTCTTCCGCGCCATCGACCGGCAGCTTGGCGCGCACCGCGATCGACAGCCGGGTCGCATCCTCGTGCGCGGTGATGTCGTCGGGGGTGATGACCACCTCTGGATCGATACCGTCGGTGAAGAAGGCGGGCAGCAGCCCCGCGATCCGTGCGAGTTGCAGCGCCGCCGCGGTTGCGATCGGTCGCGCGTTGTCGAGCGTGCGAAACGGCCCCTTCATCGGCGTCGCTAAATCACGCTGTGGATCGGCGATCGCGGTCGCCAGCGCCATGTCGAACCATGGTGCACGCTCGATTAAAACCGGCTGGTCGGGGTTGCCCGACGCGCGTTGGTTGAGCAGCGTCAGCGTTTCCGCCCGTCCGCTCGATATCAGCACCTCGTAGCCTTCCGGCGCGAACGCACGCAGCCGCGCCTCGTCCGCAGTCTCGATCGCCAGCAGCGTCAGCGGCGCCTCGCCTTCTGCGCGCAGCTCGATCGGCCAGCCGCGGCGCAGCGCATCGATCGCCTTGGCCGCAGCGCGCGCGCTCACCAGTCGAACTCGGTCATGATCGGCACATGGTCGCTCGGCTTCAACCAGCTGCGGCAAGCCTCGAACACCGTGTGCGAACGCGCCTGCGCCGCCACGTCGGCGGTTGCCCACATGTGATCGAGCCGCCGCCCGCGATCGTTCTTGGTCCAGTCGGGTGAGCGATAGCTCCACCACGTGTGCAGCCGCGCTGGCGCCGGGTAGAAGTGCCGCCCGAGATCGACCCACGTGTTCGACGCCTTGAGCGTGTCGAGCGCCTCGACCTCTATCGGCGTGTGGCTGACGACCTTCAACAGCGCCTTGTGGCTCCACACGTCGGCGGGCAGGGGGGCGATGTTGAAGTCGCCGGTCAGGATCGTCGGACAGTCGAGCGCTTGCGACCACCGTGTCATCCGCTCGACGAAGTCCAGCTTCTGCCCAAACTTCGGGTTCACGTCGCGATCGGGCACGTCGCCGCCTGCGGGAACGTAGACATTCTCAATTCGAACACCGTTCGGCAGCCGCACACCCAGATGGCGGGCCTCCTTGTTCGCCTGCCAATCGAGCCGGTCATCCTCGACCACCGGCACGCGCGCGACGATCGCGACGCCGTGATGCATCCGCTGTCCATGGAGAATGACATGGTCATAGCCGAGCGCGCGGAACGCCTCGGCCGGGAAGTCGGCATCCACCACCTTGGTTTCCTGCAAGCACAGCACGTCGGGTACGGCCTCACGCAGGAACTGCTCGACAATGTCGATGCGGAACCGCACCGAGTTGATGTTCCAGGACACGATCTTCACGCGCGCCGTGTAGCGCCGCGGAGGAGGGGCTGCCAAGGGGAGGGAATGCGGTCGTACCGGGCTCTCGCTTACCCGCGGCCGTGCTGCTTCAAAGGGGCTGCCGTGGGCAGAGCCCACATCGTCGGACGGGCCTAGCGGCCCGCCGGCCGTGCTCATGCGCCAGTTTCTTGGCCCAGTCGCAGAATGGCCCTCGCTCCGGGGGCAAGGAGCGAGGGCCGACCTGTCGTTCGTCACGCAGGCGGGACCGTGGAGGTCCGGGGCAACAGGGGGAAAAATCCCCGATACGCCCCACGTCCGCGGACCCTTACTTAGTCCCGCCAGCCTGTCGCGCAGATGAACGAACGGGTGGGGTTCCGTTCAGCCCGCGCGGTTCTGCCTCCGCGGATCGTTCCAGCGGAACGTTCCGTCGCTCACCGGCTGGTTGAACTTCTGGTTCGACAATCGGATCGTGGTGCGATTGCCCTGCGCATCGAGCTGGACCCAGCCCTGCAACATCAACCCCGCCGGCGCACTCGCGTCACGAGCAAACACCAGATTGATGCGGCCATATTCAGGATGCCTGGCGTCGTAGCCGTCGACCGAGACGACGCGTGGATCGCCGCTCGATACCACCTTGGCGAAGCGAGACAGGTCCTTGGTCGGGTCGAGCAGCACGCCCAGCGGCGAATTGCCGATCGGCCAGCGCTGCACCTGCCGCACCGAATAATCGATAAAGGTCAGCGCCTTTCCGTCGCCGACGATCAGGATCGGCACGCCCTTCTGATACTGGAACCGGATCTTGCCCGGCTTCTTGAGCGTCAGCGTGCCGGTCAGCACCTGCCCATTGCGATCGGTCTGGCTGAATGCCGCGGTCATGGTGTTGACCGCCGACAGATGGCGCTGGACCGCCGCCAGGTCGCCGGTCTGCGCCGCGGCGGGCACCGAGGCGGCGACGAGCATGGCGAGCGGCAGAAAGGCTTTCACGTTGGATCGCTCCAATGGTTGCTGGATGCTAGGAAATGGCACGGTCGCATTGAACGCCTCGTGAACCCCGGGCGATCCACTCGACGCCTTAGAACAGCGAGATGATCCCCGCCGTCTCCGCGGTCCCGGCCCAGCCCTCGTAGATCATCTTGCCGGCGACGAAGACGATGACGGCGAGGCCGATGTACGCGATCCAGCGGTAGCGATTGATGATCCGCGCGATGAAGTTCGCCGCCAGTCCCATCAGCGCGACCGACAGCAGAAGCCCGATGACGAGAATGCCCGGATGCTCGCGCGCCGCGCCTGCGACCGCCAGCACGTTGTCGAGGCTCATCGACACGTCGGCAACGGCGACGGCCCAAGCCGCCGCGGCGAAGCTCTTGGCAGGTTTGATACCGGCCTGCTCGTCGGCCTCGTGTGCGCCGCCCTCTCGGATCTCGCGCCAGAACTTCCAGCTGACCCACAGCAGCAACAGCCCACCCGCGAAGATCAGCCCGACGATCCCCATCAGCCAGGTGACGATCAGCGCAAAGAAGATACGCAGCACCAGCGCGGCACCGATGCCGATCCCGATCACCTTGCGCCGGTCGGCCGCGGGCAGCCCCGCCGCCAGCGCGCCGACCACGATCGCATTGTCGCCCGCCAGCACCAGATCGATCAACAGCACCTGCCCGAACGCCGCAAGCGCGGCAGGCTCAGTCAGGTTAGAGAAATCGGCGACGACATGTTGCCAGATGTCGGACAGCGATCCCGGCCCGGCGACGGCCGCGGCGGAGAGGATGGTGGCGAGGATCACGCTTCGAGCTCCCGGTTCATGGCCGCGTCATAGCGCAACCGCCGCGCGCGCCAAGCGGGTCAGACGCACCAGCCGGCCGGCGTGATCCGCCGGACATGGTTCGACACAATGGGGAGGGGGGAAAGAGAGTGCGCCGCGGGCGAGGCCCGCGTCGTCGGTCGGGTGCGATCTACGCCGCACCCGCCGGCCGAACCGGTGCGAGTCCTGCGCCAGCATGGCGCGGGCCGCACTCGGTTACTGATTCATGCTGTCGAAGAAATCGGCGTTGGTCTTCGAATCCTTCATCTTGCCGAGCAGGAACTCCATCGCGTCAACGGTGCCCATCTGCATCAGGATGCGGCGCAGCACCCACATCTTGCTGAGCTGCCCCTTGTCGACCAGCAGCTCTTCCTTGCGCGTGCCCGATTTGCCGACGTCGATCGCGGGGAAGATGCGCTTGTCCGCCACCTTGCGGTCGAGCACGATCTCGGCGTTGCCGGTGCCCTTGAACTCCTCGAAGATCACCTCGTCCATCCGGCTGCCGGTGTCGATCAGCGAGGTCGAGATGATGGTGAGGCTGCCGCCTTCCTCGATGTTGCGCGCCGCGCCGAAGAAGCGCTTGGGCCGCTGCAGCGCGTTGGCGTCGACACCGCCCGTCAGCACCTTGCCCGAGCTCGGCACCACCGTGTTGTAGGCGCGGCCCAGGCGCGTGATGTTGTCGAGCAGGATGACGACATCCTTCTTGTGCTCGACCAGGCGCTTCGCCTTCTCGATCACCATCTCGGCGACCTGGACGTGGCGCGTCGCCGGCTCGTCGAAGGTCGACGACACGACCTCGCCGTTCACCGTGCGCTGCATGTCGGTGACTTCCTCGGGCCGCTCGTCGATCAGCAGCACGAGCAGGAACACCTCGGGGTGGTTGACCGAGATCGCGCGTGCGATGTTCTGCATCATGATCGTCTTGCCGACGCGCGGCGGCGCGACGATCAGGCAGCGCTGCCCCTTGCCGAGCGGCGCCACCACGTCGAGCACGCGGCCCGACTTGTCCTTGATCGTCGGGTCCTCGATCTCGAGCTTCAATCGCTCTTCGGGATAGAGCGGGGTGAGATTGTCGAAGTTCACCCGCTGGCGCACGCGCTCAGGGTCCTCGAAATTGACCTGCGTGATCTTCACCAGCGCGAAGTAGCGCTCGCCGTCCTTCGGCCCGCGGATCTCGCCTTCGACCGTGTCGCCGGTGCGCAGCCCGTGCTTACGGACCTGGTTCGGGCTGACGTAGATGTCATCGGGGCCAGCAAGGTAATTCGCCTGTGCCGAGCGCAGGAAACCGAACCCGTCGGCGAGCACCTCGATCGTGCCCTCGCCCATGATCTGCTCGCCATTTTCCGCCTGAACCTTCAGGATCGCGAACATCAGGTCCTGCTTGCGCAAGGTCGAGGCGCCCTCAACGCCCAGCTCTTCGGCCAGTTGGACCAGCTCGGCAGGAGCCTTCTTCTTCAAATCTTTCAGGTGCATGGTCGTCGGTCCGATGTGATCGGGTAAACAGGGAAAAGCCGGTTCCGGCGAAAAGGAGAAGTCGCTGGCGGAAACGCTGGAAGGAGGCGGCGGGGCGCGGACGCGCCTCTACCGTGCCTGCGACCTAGGATTGGCGCATAGCCAAGTCAAGCGCGCGAGGCTCGCCCGCGCATCTGTGCGACCGGACCGGCGTCGGATCAGAACGGCTTCACGATCACCAGGATGACGATCAGCGTGACGGCGAGCGCGGGTATCTCGTTCATCATCCTGAGCGCCTTGTTCGACACGCCCGCACGGCCGCGCGCCAGCTTCTTGGCATATCCGACCGCCCAGCCGTGATAGCCCGACAACAGCACCACGATCAGCAGCTTGGCATGGAGCCAGCCGAGCCCCGGCATCCCCGCGAGCAGCCCGGCGTTGATCGCCAGCAGGATGCCCAGCACCCACACCAACACCATCGCGGGCGTTAGGATGATGCTGCGAAGCTTGTTCTCGCGCTCGGTCCAGCGCGCCGCCTCGGTCGCGTCCGCCAGCTCCTCCTGATGGTACACCAAGTAGCGCGGCAGCATGAACAGCCCCGCCATCCAGAAGATCACGAAGATCAGATGTGCCGCTTTGACCCACAGATAGGTCGCGCCCAGAAAACCCGGTTCCATGGCTTAACCCCTTACCACGGCGAGCAGCCGTTCGACATTGGCGATCGGCGTGTGCTGCCCGATGCCATGCCCCAGATTGAACACGTGCGGCCGCCCGGCGAGCGACGAAAGGATCGCGTGCACGCCGTCCACCAGCGCAGGCCCGCCGGCTTCGAGCAGCAGCGGATCGAGATTGCCCTGCACTGGCATCCCCGCGGGCAGCACGCGGTTCGCCCACGCCGGGTCGACCGTCTCGTCCAGCCCGATCGCGTCGGGCGCGACCCCGGCGGCATAATCGGGAAGCTTCGCGCCCGCGCCCTTGGGGAAGCCGATGATCGGAACGCCCGGATGCCGCGCCCGCAACGCATCGACGATCGCGCGATTGGGTGCGATCACCCAGCGCTCGAACTGCGCCGGGCTGAGCGACCCCGCCCAGCTGTCGAACAGCTGCACCGCCTCCACACCCGCCGCGATCTGGCGCGACAGATATTCCACCGTCAGCGCGACGACGCGCTCGATGATCGCACCGAACCGCGCCGGGTCGCGATACGCCAGCATCCGCGTCGCCCCTTGGTCCTTCGACCCTGCGCCCGCCACCATGTACGTCGCGACCGTCCACGGCGATCCGGCGAACCCCAGGAACGTCGTCTCCGCTGGCAGCATCGCCGCCACGCGCTCGACCGTCGCGTAGACCGGATCGAGCCGGGTGAGGTCGGGCACCAGCGCGTCGAGCTCGGCCTCGACCAGCGCCGGCGCGAGCCGCGGTCCTTCCCCGACCCCGAAGGTCAGGTCTTGCCCCAGCGCCCACGGCACCATCAGGATGTCGGAGAACAGGATCGCGCCGTCGAACCCGAAACGCCGGATCGGCTGCACCGTCACTTCGGCCGCGGCTTGCGGATCGGTTGCGAGTGCCAGGAACCCGCCCTTCTCGGCCCGAAGCGCGCGATACTCGGGCAGGTAACGCCCGGCCTGACGCATCAGCCAAACCGGCGGACGCGTGCGCATCTCGCCTTTCAGAACCGCGAGCAGGGGCTTGGAGCCGGACAATCGGGCACTCCTTCTTCAATAGAAGAGTCTAAAATGAGGTTGTTGATGTTGTTGGCGTGTGGGCGCCGGGGATTATGCGTTCGCACACTTAATGCCAACAGATTGACTCGTGCGACCCTGCGATTCCGCCGGGATTCGATTCAATCGCCACCACGACTCACACCCTGTGGATAAATCGGGCGGGCGTTGGCGGGATTGTGGACAAGTGTCGCGTTATCCACGCCCCGCAGCCGGCTTGGCGGGTCGGCCGAGTTACGCTAGCCCTCGTCCCCATGTTGTCCACAGATCGATCCTGAAACGCCCGCATGGTCCGGCTTCACCTGCACCTGCTGTCGGATTCAACCGGCGAGACGCTGGAGAACATCGCCAAGGCGGCGCTGGCGCAGTACGACGATGTCGAGACGGTGCGGCATTTCTGGCCGATGGTCCGCACCGAAGCGCATCTCGACCGCATCCTGCAGGAGATCGCGCAGAACCCCGGCCTAGTCATCTTCACGCTGGTCAATCCGCAAACGCGCCGCGCGCTGGAAAGCCGCTGCCGCGCGCTCGGCCTGCCGATGGTCGCCCCGCTCGACCCGGTGAACGACGCGCTGTCGGGTTTGCTCGGGCAACAGGCTAAGGCACGTCCCGGCCGCCAGCACGTGCTCGACGCCGCGTATTTCGCGCGCGTTGACGCGATCCAGTTCACCATCGCGCACGACGACGGCATCGCGTGGGAGGAATGGGAGGAGGCCGACATCGTGCTCGCGGGTGTCAGCCGCTCGTCGAAGACGCCGACCTCGATCTATCTCGCCAACCGCGGCTACAAGACCGCGAACATCCCCGTGGTGGTGGAAAGCCCGCCGCCGCCGCTCCTCTACCAGCTCAAGAATCCGCTCGTCGTCGGGCTCACCACCAGTGCCGACCGGCTGATCGCGATCCGCCGCAACCGCCTGCTGTCGCTCAATCAGACGCCCGAGACCGATTACGTCAACAGCGACGCGGTCGCGCGCGAGATCGCGTTTGCGCGCCGGATGTTCGCCGACAACGGCTGGCCGGTGATCGATGTGACGCGTCGTTCGATTGAAGAAACCGCCGCGGCGATCATTTCCCTGTGCAACGAGCGTCGCGGCGGTGCCGTCGGCCCGCGCGACTGACCGCAGGCGCGACCTTGTCATCATCATGAGCATGTTCCCTTGACCATTATCCTTGCCTCGCAATCGGCCTCGCGCACCGCCATGCTGTCGGCGGCGGGTGTCCCCTTCATCGCCGAACCCGCGCACGCCGATGAGGCTGCCCTGAAAGCGGCGATGACGGGGCGACCGCCGCGCGACGTCGCCGACGCGCTCGCCGAGTTGAAGGCATTGAAAGTATCCGCGCGTCATCTGGGCCAGCTCGTGCTCGGCTCGGACTCGCTGGCGGTGCTCGACGACGGCACGATCCTCGACAAGCCGCGTGATCGCGACGACGCGCGCGACCACCTGCTGCGCATGTCGGGCAAGCGTCACGATCTCGTCAGCGCGGCGGTGATCGCGGAGAGCGGCCGACCCGTGTGGCGCCACGTCGAGGCGGCGCGCATGTTCGTGCGGCCGCTGTCCGACGCGTTCGTCGACGTCTATCTCGATGCCGAATGGCCGGCGATCGCGGGCTGCGTCGGCTGCTACCGGATCGAGGGACCGGGCGCGCAACTGTTCAGCCGCATCGAGGGGAGCCAGTTCACCGTGCTCGGCATGCCGCTGCTTCCCGTTCTGGGCTACCTGCGCGACCGCGGCGTGCTGCCCGCCTGATCGCGTCACACCGTCATCCCAAGCTCCATCCGGAAACCCGCTTCTTCTCACCGGCTGGTGCACGGGAGAAGGAGCTCGAAGCAAGTTCAAGGCTGCGATCATCGACACTCATCTTGGCATGACCCTCGCACGTCCTTCCACGCCGTCGGCCCGCGAAAAGTAACGCGTTGGACTAACCTTCGCGTGGTCTTTGGCGCATGATGCCGCGATGACCCGCCCCTATGCAGAAGTGATCGGCGACCCGATCGCCCATTCCAAGTCGCCGCTGATCCACCGTTTCTGGCTCGATCGGCTCGGGATCGACGCCGACTATCGCGCCACCCGCGTCGCGCCGGACGATCTCGCGGCGTACTTCGAGGACCGCGCCGATGATCCTGAGTGGCGCGGTTGCAACGTGACGGTCCCCCACAAGGTCGCCGCGCTCGATTTTGTGCCCGATCCGGGCGACGTGCGCGGCTCGATCGGCGCCGCCAATACCGTGTTCCGCACCCCCGACGGGCTCGCCGCGACCAACACCGACGCCGCCGGCTTCCTGTCACCGATCGCCGAGCTCGATCTCGCGGACAAGCCGGTGGTCGTCGTCGGGGCAGGGGGCGCAGCGCGCGCGATCTTGTTCGCACTCTCGAAGGTCGGCGTCGGCGAGGTCACCCTGCTCAACCGTACGCCGCTCAAGGGGGCGGCGCTGCTGTCGTCCTTCGGGTTGAAGGGTCAGGCATTGCCGCTGACCGCCAAGCTTCCGCCCGCCGCCCTGCTCGTCAACACGTCCACGCTCGGCATGGCAGGCCAGCCGCCACTCGACCTCAACCTGCTGGCACTGCCTGCCGATGCAATCGTCTACGACATCGTCTACTCGCCGCTCGAAACCGAACTGTTGACCCAGGCGCACGAACGCGGGCTCGACACGGTCGACGGGCTCGACATGCTGGTGGGACAGGCCGCGCTCGCGTTCGAGCTGTTCTTCGGCCAACCTGCCCCGCGCGAGCATGACGAGGACCTGCGCGAACGGTTGCTCGCGTGAGCGCGCCCGTGATCGTCGGGCTGACCGGCTCGATCGGCATGGGCAAGTCGACGGTCGCGCAGATGTTCCGCGACGAAGGCGTGCCCGTCTTCGACGCCGACGCCGAGGTGCACCGGTTGCAGGGCCCAGGCGGCAAGGTGGTCGCGGCGATCGAGGCGCGCTTTCCCGGTACGACGGGCGCAGGGGGCGTCGACCGCGCGAGGCTCGCCGCGGCGGTGCTAGGCGACGATGAAGCGATGAAGGCGCTGGAGGCGATCGTCCATCCCGCGGTCGGTGTCGAGCGTGCGGCGTTCCTCGCGGCTTATGCTGGGGCCGACCTGGTCGTGTTCGACGTGCCGCTGCTGTTCGAAACCGGAGGCGATCAGAAGGTCGACAAGGTGGTCGTCGTGTCGGCCGACGCGCAGGTGCAGCGCGCCCGCACGCTTCAGCGGCCGGGCATGACCGAGGCGAAGTTCGACGCCATCCTCGCCCGCCAGATGCCCGATGCGGAGAAACGTGCCCGCGCCGACTTCGTGATCGCGACCGACACCGCGCTGAAGGAAACGCGTGGCCAGGTCCGCCGCGTCGTCGCTTGCCTCCGCGCGCCCGAAGCACGATAACCGTTCCCCCATGCGCGAGATCGTCTTCGATACCGAAACAACGGGCCTGAGCTTCGCCGGCGGCGATCGCCTGGTCGAGATCGGCTGCGTCGAATTGTTCAACCGGGTCGAAACTGGGCAGACGTTCCACGCTTACTACCATCCCGAGCGCGACATGCCCGAAGAGGCGGCGCGCGTGCACGGGCTGCGGATCGATTTCCTGTCCAAGTTTCCGGTGTTTACCGCCGGTGTCGACGCGCTGCTCGACTTCATCGGCGACAGCCCGCTGATCGCGCACAATGCAGGGTTCGACTTCTCGTTTCTGAACGGCGAGCTGGAGCGCTGCGGGCGAAACCCGATCTGCCGCACGCGCATGGTCGACACGCTGCAGATCGCGCGCAGCCGACATCCCGGCGCCAAGCACACGCTGGACGCATTGTGCAGCCGCTACGGTGTCGACCGCTCGCACCGCGTCCTTCACGGCGCATTGCTCGACGCGCAATTGCTCGCGCAGGTCTATGTCGAGCTGCTTGGCGGGCGGCAGATCGGGCTCGGACTCGTCAGTGAGGTGGTGGTCTACACCGTGCCAACGGCAGCAGCGGCACCGCGCAAGGCACGCCAGCCACGCGTCTTTCGTGCGAGCGCGGCGGAACTGGCGGCGCATGCAACGTTTGTGAATGGTATAAAGGAGCCTTTGTGGGGAGCGGCCGAAGGCTCTTCGTGAAGGGGGCCGTCGCGCCCGGTTGGCGCGGATGGCGGGGTCGTCCTGGCCCCGTGTCGAGCAGGAGAAGACAATGGATATCCGGACCAATGGTCACCAGGTTTCGATCGGCGACGCGCTGAAGAGCCATGTCGAGGACCGCCTCCAGGGTATCGCCGACAAATATTTCGCGCGCGCCATTTCGGCCGAAGTGACCTTCGGCAAGGGCCCGCACGACGTCGGTTTCCGCTGCGACATCGTGTCGCACGTGATGCGCGGGCTGGTGCTGAAGGGCGCGCACGAGGCGCATGACGCGCACAATGCCTTCGACGGCGCGGCCGAGAAGATCGAGAAGCAGCTGCGCCGCTACATGCGCCGCCTGAAGGATCGCCACGCCGCGCATGTCGGTGCCGAGGCCGAGCAGGACCGTTCGGGCTACGACAATGCCGGATACACGCTGTTCGCCGAGACGATCAGCGAAGACGAGGTCGAGGAAGCGCCGCTGATCATCGCCGAGACGCGCGTCGACGTGCCCGACGCGAGCGTGTCGGACGCGGTGATGATGCTCGACCTGCGCAACACGCAGGCGCTGCTGTTCAAGAACGCCGGCACCGGTGCCTATAACATGGTCTATCGCCGCGGCGACGGCACGATCGGCTGGGTCGAGCCGCAGCGCGGCGGCTGATCCGACCTTCATCCCATGGATCTCAGCGACTTGTTGCTGCCCGAGCTGGTGGCGGTGGATGTGTCCGCCGTCACTCGCAAGGCCGCCTTCACCCAGATCGGCGTGCTCGCCGCGCCGGCACTGGGGATCGAGGCGCGCATGGTGGCGGACGCGCTTGCCGCGCGCGAGAAGCTCGGCTCGACCGCGTTCGGCGGCGGCGTGGCGATCCCGCACGCGCGGCTGGCCGGCCTCGACCGCATCGTCGCGGGCGCGATCAGGCTCGCGCAGCCGGTTGATTTCAGCGCGGTCGACGACGTGCCGGTCGATCTGATGCTGGTCCTCTTCTCCCCGCCCAACGCGGGCGCCGATCATCTGAAAGCGCTGGCGCGGGTTGCGCGGCTGCTGCGCGACCGTGGGCTGATTGCGAAGCTGCGCGGGGCAGGGTCGCGCGACGCGATCTGGGCGCTGCTGACCTCGGACGAGACGCGTGACGCTGCCTGAAGGCGCGGCGGCGCATTTCCGCGCGCTTGAATCGCTCTACGCGGCAGCGCCGGTCAACCACATGTTCGAGTCGCGGCTCGAAGTGCCCGAGGCGGGCGTGTCGCGCATCCATTTCGCCGTTGATCGCCGCCACTTTCATGCCGCGGGTGCGGCGCACGGCACGGCTTATTTCAAGATGCTCGACGATGCGGCCTTCTACGCCGCCAACAGTCTGGTCACCGATCGTTTCCTGCTCACCACACAGTTCAGCCTCAACCTCACCCGTCCGCTGGGTGAGGGGCCGGTCGTGGCCGAGGGACGCTGGATCAGCGGACAGCGGCGCGTCTTCATCGCAGAGGCACGGCTGATCGCCGCCGATGGCGAGGAGGTGGCGCGTGGCACCGGCACGTTCATGCGCTCGCGCATCGCGCTCGCCGGGCTGCCGGGTTACGGGATCGCCGCGTGACCGATCGGCTGCCCACTCATCTCGCGGTTGGCGCACTGGTCCGCCGGGTCAACGATGCAGGCGGGTTCGCGGTGGTGCGCGCGCGGGGCGAGGCGCAGACGGGTGCGATCCTGCTGCTGATCGACGAAGGACGCGTCGTCCGCGGTCTGGAGCGATTTCGCGACCTCGACCATCGCGAGTCCCTGGTGCCGGCTGGACCGGCAGAGGCGGACGGCGCGGCGATGGACGATTATTGGAAGAAACGCCGCACATCCGACCCCGATCTATGGGTGATTGAACTGATGATCGCGCAAGCCGAACGGTTCGCCGCTGAAACGATCCTGGTTTGTTGACCCGCTGACGTTCGCGGGGAAAGAGCGGGACATCAACTAAACGCGTTGTGCTGCGCCGGTGTGCGATGCCGGACGGTTACGCAGTCGGGGGGATCCCGGCGGTGGTGTGTTCGCTCGGCGTTCGCACGCATCGTTCGTGTACCCACCGCATGATGTAGACGATGAATGTTGTTTCGGAAGCGCGCTGCAACGGTTGCAGCGACCCTGATCTCCCTGGCCGGTCTCGCGTTCCACAGCACCGCCAGTTTCGCTGCGGAGGCTCCGGCTCTCGTCGCGAAGGATCAGACTTCCAAACCGGTCACCCCCGTTTCGGTTCCCGCAGTTTCCTATTTCGTTCAACAGCTTCCCACCCAGCCCGCGGTGGCGCAGGATCCCGCGTTCGCGCCGGAAGCTGACGAGGACGACACCGTTGCCTATCCGACGCTCGCCGCGGCCGTCGCCGCGCAGGACGACGAAGCCGATGACGAGCAGCTCCGCTGCCTTGCCGGCGCGATCTATTTCGAAGCGCGGGGCGAACCGCTGAGCGGCCAGCTCGCGGTTGCCGAAGTGATCCTGAACCGCGCCAACTCGGGCCGTTTCGCCAAGAGCGCGTGCGGCGTGGTCACCCAGCCGGGTCAGTTCTCGTTCGTTCGTGGCGGACGCATCCCCGACGTGGCCGAAAATGCGCGCTGGCGCACCGCGGTCGCCGTCGCGCGGGTGGCGATGAAGGACGCGTGGGACAGCGACGCCGCCAAGGCGCTTTACTTCAACGCCGGGCGTTCGCCCAACCGCGGTCTCGTCCGCGTCGCCGCGATCGGCAATCACACCTTCTACCGTTGATCTGCGCGCGGGCGACTAGCCTGCGTTCACCGAATGTTCTAAGCATTCGGTCATGTTGCAGCCGCCCGCCACCTGCCAGGACGCCGCCACCGACACCTTGTGCGCCGCCGATGTCGCGCGCGGGGTGACGCGCATGTTCCTGCGCCACGACTTGGTCACCATCCACGAAGTACCGTTGGAAGGGGGACGCCGCGCCGATCTGATGGCGGTGGATGCGCGCGGGCAGCTCGTCATCGTCGAGATCAAGGTGTCGCGCGCCGATTTGCTCGGCGACGCCAAATGGCAGGACTATCTGCCGCATTGCGACCGCTTCTACTGGGCGGTGCCGGCGGGGTTCGACGCCTCGCCGATCGACGGGCCCGCCTTCCTGCCCGAGCGGACCGGGGTGATCATCGCCGATCGGTACGATGCCGAGATCGTGCGCGAAGCGCGAACCGATCCGTTACCCGCGCACGTGCGCAAACGCTGCACCCTCGCCTTTGCCAGGCGCGCGGCGCGCCGGCTGATCGCGCACGGCGATCCCGAGGCGATGCAGCTCGGCGGCTGAGCTAGCGTAGGGTCGGGCCCGACACCACGCGCGGCTTGGGCGCGGGCGTGTCCGACAGAACCTTCAGGATCGGCGCAGCACGCGGATCGGCCTTGGCATAATCGCGCGCCGACATGCCGGCGACATTGTCGGTCTGATCGGGGTTAGCCCCGGCGGCGAGCAGCGAACGTACGAGCGCCAGGTCGCGACGCTGCACCGCGCGGATCAGCGGCGTCTCGCCACCCGAATTGCCGAGGTTCGGATTGGCCTTCACCAGCGCCAGTACGTCGATCAGCGCCGGTTCGCCTTCCTGAACTGCCAGCATCATCGGCGTGTTGCCGGCATTGTCGCGAATGTTCGGATCGGCGCCCTTCGCCAGCAGGTAGCGCAGATAAGTCGCGTCACCGCGCTTTACGACGATATGGAGCGCGGTTTCCCCTGAGGTCACGTCGCGCGTGTTGACGATCCGCTGCCCGGGTTGCTCGACCAGCTGCGTCACCGTGTTGCCGTCGCCATTGCGCACGGCCTGAAGGAACTTGTAGCTCGCCGACTGCTGCTGCGCGGTGGCCGGAGCGGCGACAAGGATCGCGGCGGCGGCGATGGGGGCGAAACGGAACATGCGGCTCCTTGAGGGTAGTCGTGGTGCGTGCATGGCGACGAACGCCTTGGCGAACATGCCCTTGCTCCCCATCGTATAACCGATCAATGCTGGACGCACCATGTACATGCCCCGACTGATGCTCGCCCCGGCCGCGCTGCTCGCGGCGGCGCTCTCGTCCTGCTCGTCCGCGCCCGATCAGCGGGCGGCCGCGCCGCCGCTCGCCGGCGCGCGGATCGGCGGGCCGTTCACCCTGGTCGACCAGAACGGCCGCACCTTGAGTGATCGCGACTTCGCAGGCCGCTATCGGATCATGTATTTCGGTTACACCTTCTGTCCCGATGTCTGCCCCACCGACGTGCAGAACATCGGCGCGGCGATGCGCGTGCTGGAAAAGACGGACCCCGCGCTTGCGCAGCGCATCGTGCCGGTCTTCGTCAGCGTCGACCCCGCGCGTGACACGCCCGGGGTGCTCAAGCAATTCGTCTCCGCCTTCCATCCACGGCTGGTCGGGCTGACCGGAAGCCCTGCGGAGATCGCGCGCGTCGCCAAGGAATACGGCATCTTCTTCGCGCGCGGTAAGGGGAACCAGGACGGCTATCTGATGGAGCACAGCCGCCAGATCTACCTGATGGACCCGGCGGGCAAACCGCTGGCGTTGCTGCCCGAGACGCCGCCGCAGGCGATCGCGGACGAGATCAGGAAGTGGGCGAAATGAGCATGCGCTTCTGGGAAGACACGCCGCTCTCCAAGCTCGACCGAGGGCAATGGGAGGCATTGTGCGACGGCTGCGGCAAATGCTGCCTGCACAAATTGGAGGATGACGAGACGGGCGAGCTGTACGCCACCAACGTCGCGTGCCGTCTGCTCGATCGGCGTAGCGGGCAATGCTCCAACTACCGCAACCGCCGTGCCTATGTCAGCGAATGCGTCCGGCTGACCAACGGCAACGTCGACCAGATCGACTGGCTGCCCTCGACCTGCGCCTACCGTCTGCGCGCGAACGACGAGCCGCTGCCAAAATGGCACTACCTCGTCAGCGGCGACCGGGAGGCGGTGCACCGCGCGGGTGAATCAGTGCGCGGCTGGACCGTCAGCGAGGATGACGCCGGCGATCTGGAGAACCACATGGTCGATCGCCGGCTGTGAAGCGTTTCGCATGACGCACGCGGGATGAACGAGGCGATCGATGTCGTGCGGCACGCCCGCGCGCGCCGCGCGAAGCTGTCGTTCGATCCCACGACCGGACGCGCGCGGTTGACGATTCCCAAGCGCGCGGCGCTTGCCCCCCTGATGGCATGGGCGCGCGCGCATAGCGCGTGGATCGCCGAACAACGCGACGCGCTGCCGCAACCGCGCCCCTTCGTGCCCGGCGCCACGCTGCCGCTCAATGGTGCGACCCTGGTGATCGAGTGGCGCGCGGACGCTCCTCGCCGGGTCGAGCGGTACGGTGACCGGTTGATCGTGGGCGGACCGGGCGAGCGTGTCGAAGCGCGCGTCGCGGCGTGGGTCAAGCAGCAGGCGCTCGCGCTACTGACCGCAGACACGCATCATTATGCCACGCTGGCCGAGGTTGCGGTGACGCAGGTCAGCGTCGGCGACCCGCGTGGTCGCTGGGGCAGTTGTGCGTCGCACGGCGCGATCCGGTACAATTGGCGGCTCGCGCTCGCACCGCGAGCCGTGCGCCGCGCGACCGCCGCGCACGAGGTCGCGCACCGTGTCCACATGAATCACAGCGCCGCGTTTCACGCGCTGGTGGAGACATTGTTCGGGCGCGATCCGACGCCCGAGCGGCAATGGTTACGCCAGCACGGCGCGTCTCTTCACTGGTATGGACGTTCGTCGCGCGACGGATCGGGTCCGCGCGCCGGGTAACGGCGCTCGACCGGTTGATCGTCGCTGCGGAACTGGCGCGGTGGCGGTGCGTCACTGCGGGGTGCGGTGGACGGAAGCTGTGCGGGCACCGGCCGGCCTTGATCACGCGGAACGGGATCGCGGCGACGATTGGTTACGCGATCGATCCAGTCCTGATCGAGTCGCTGCTCGTCGCCCTCCGCCGCGGGTACTTCCGAATCAGGCACGCGGCGCGTGTCGATCACCTCGTCGCCGCCGCCGGGTAGCGGACTGCCGTCGCCATCGACGAACGATCCGTTGTCGGGCGAGCCGTAATAGGCCTCTTCATCGGGTTCGAGTTGCCAGTCAGGTAACGTCACCTTGGTGTCGAACTCCTCGATCGGGCGCTTCGCGACCGCACGGCTCATGAAGGCGGCGAACGCCTTGGCGGGGGCGGTACCGCCGTGAAGCCCGGCGACCGGCCGCGCGTCATCGCGTCCCATCCACACACCCGTCGTCAGCCCCGAGGAGAAGCCAAGGAACCAGCCGTCCTTGCCCGACGACGTGGTGCCCGTCTTGCCCGCGACCGGTCGCCCGATCTGCGCCGCGCGTCCCGTGCCGGTGTTGACCGCGGTCTGGAGCAGGTCGGTCATCCGCGCCGCGACGTCGGGGGCGACCAGCACGTGGTTGCGGTCGACCTCATGCGTGTAGATCGTCTCGCCGTCGCTCGTCACCTTGGTGATGGCGTACGGGGTGACCGCCACGCCCTTGTTGGCGACGCTGGCGAAGGCGCGCGTCATGTCGATCAGGCGGACCTCGGAGGTGCCGAGCACCATGGAGGGATGCGTGTTGACGCGCGTGGTGATGCCGAACCGGCGCGCCATGTCGGCGACGGTCTGAAATCCGACCGCCTGCCCCAATTTCGCCGCCACCGTATTGAGCGAATAGGCGAAGGCGGTCCTGAGCGTGACCTCGCCCGAGTTGCGGCGCGAGTCGTTGCGCGGGCTCCAGCCGTCGATCGTGACCGACGCGTCGACTTCCTTGTCGTCGGGCGTCTTCCCCGCTTCGATCGCGGCGAGATACACGAACAGCTTGAACGCCGAGCCGGGCTGGCGCACCGCCTGCGTCGCGCGATTGTAGATCGAGCTGACGTAATCGGTACCGCCGACCATCGCGCGCACCGCCCCGTCGCGGTCGAGCGCGACGAGCGCGCCTTGCGCGCCCTTGGGCACGTTCTGCTGGACCGCGGCATCGGCGTCGCGCTGCATGCCGACGTCGAGCGTGGTCCACACCTCCAGCGGCTTGACGGTTTCGTCGATCAGCAACTCGAGCTGCGGCAATGCCCAGTCGGTAAAATAGCGCACGCTGTTCTGGCGCGGCGCGGGGGCGAGCTTCACTGCTTGCGGATCGGCGGCGGCCGCCTGCGCCGGGGTGATCGCGCCCGTTTCGCGCATCGTCTCGATCACTACACCCGCGCGGCCAACCGCGGCCTCGGCATCGGCCGTCGGCGAATAGTTGGACGGCGCCTTGACCAGTCCGGCGATGATCGCGGCCTCGGACAGGCTCAGGTGGTTGGCGCCATGCCCGAAGAAGCGCCGGGACGCCGCATCGATGCCGTAGGCACCGCCGCCGAAATAGACCTTGTTGAGGTAGAGCTCGAGAATCTGGTCCTTGGAGAATTTCCGCTCGATCGCGAAAGCGAGGATCGCCTCGCGGAACTTGCGCCCGAACTTCTTGGCGGAGGTGAGAAAGATGTTGCGCGCGAGCTGTTGCGTGATCGTCGAGCCGCCCTGCGTCCAACGTCCGCGCCGCACGCGCACGTCGACCGAGCGCGCGACGCCGATCGGGTCTACCCCTAGGTGACTGTAGAAGCGCCGGTCCTCGACCGAGATCATCGCGCGCTGCATGACAGCGGGGATGCGATCGATTGGCAACCATTCGCCGTAGCTCGGCCCGAGCGACACGATCACTGATCCGTCGGCGGCGTGAACGCGGATCATCTGCCCGTTGGGCGACGATTTCAGATCCTCGAAACTCGGCAATTGCGCGCGCGCGACGTAGACGGCGGTAACGAGCGCGCCGAGCGCGACCAAGGCGAGCACGACCAGCGACTTCCACGCGATCGACCAGCGCCGCCGCCACGGAGAGCGGGTCTTGGAGCGCTTGCGGGATGAGGAGGGACGGGCGCGGGCCATAGCGTCGGGCCTGGCGGATAGAGGCTTGAGCGATGCTTAACAAGTCATGCCCGGCGTGGCCGATCGGTGCGGATCGGCAGCTAATCGAGCGCAGGTACCCGCGTGCTGGCCGCCACTATCGCCAGCGCGCCCGGTACACGGGCGGCGAACGGCAGCCATGCGGCCGACGCACACCGGTCCGACAGCGCCCAGACCGCGCCAGCGTTGCGCAACGGCGCGGCGACCGCGCGCGCGAACCGCTGCTGCCACGCCGCCGCGCCCGCTGCGCCATGCGCGACCATCGCTTGCGCCGCCGATCGGCCGCTGGCGAGCGCAATCCCCATGCCCTCGCCGGCGAGCGACGGGATTACCGCTGCCTGATCGCCGAGCCGAAACACACCAAGCGTCGTGCGTTCGGTCCGCCAACCGTAAGGGACGTTGGCGATCGCATCGATCGCGCTCCATCCGCCGGCGAGCCGTTCGCCCAGGCGCGGCGCCTCATGCATCAGGTCGCGTAGCAGCGCTTCTGGGCTGCCCACTTCTCGTAAGCGCGAGCGGTGCACCGCCATGCAGGCGTTGGCGCTGCCATCTTCCTGCAACACGACGCCACAGTAACCGCGTTCAAACAGGTGCAGCTCGATCGCGTCGCCGACCAGTCGCGCCAACGCGGGCGAGGGAGCCAGCCGCACACGCAGCCCGAGCGTGGGATCGCTGCCCCGCGCCTCCGCGGGGCGTGCGCCGCCGCGAATGTCATGCTTGCCGCTGGCGAGGAACAAGGCGTCGGCGGCGAGCGTCGCGCCGTCGGCGGTGCTGACCGCGTGCTCAGCGACCGTGCGCACCGTCACGCCGCGCTCGACCGCGACGCCCAGCGTCTCGGCATGAGCGAGCAGCATTGTGTCGAGCCGGCGCCGCGACACGGCGAGCGCGGGTCGCGGCAGCCGCGCTTCGCCACAGCGGCCTGCCGCAAAGATGCGCGCGCGGGTGATCCGCGTCGAGGTGAGCGCGTCGGGGTCGATGCCGAGCCGTTCCAACGAATCAATCGTGCGCCAACTGATGAAACCACCACACAGCGCGTCGGCGGTTTCGCGCGTGCGCTCTACTAGCAGCGGCGCGTGCCCGCCGCGCGCGAGCGTGATCGCCGCGGCGCTGCCTGCGGGACCGCCGCCGACGATCAGGGCCGCGCGACGCACAGCCGGAACGGAAAAGCGGTGAACACGCGCCCGGCGACACCCGCCTGATCGAGCAGCGGCTGCCACTCGGCTGGACGATAGCTGCGCGCAATCGAGAGATGGCCGTCGTGCCGGACGATCGGGTGCCAGCGGAACAGCCGCGCGAGTAGCGGCCAACCGGCATGCGCGAAGCGGTGGCGATGGAGGTCGTTGACGAGCCACCCGACGCGCGCATGGTCATGCATGAAGCGCAGAAACGCGACGAGCTGCGCGGTCGTCATATGATGCGCGACCAGGCTGGAGACGATGAAGTCCCATGGCTCGTCCACCAGGTCGGCATAGTCGCCGGTGCGATAATCGATGGCGAGCGCGGCCGGGGTGTCGGCGCGCGCGGCCAGTTCGCTGCGTGGATTGAGATCAATACCGACGAGATCAAAGGCGACGTCGCGCCGTGCACCCCAACGCGCGATCCGCCGCAGCATGTCGCCGTCGCCAAACCCGACATCGAGCAGGCGATAGAGACCACCAGGGCGTGTATGGGCGCGCAGAAACGCGAGCGTCGGTCGTGCGGCGAGCGTCACCGCGTTGACACGGGCAAGGTCGCGCACCACCGCGGCATAGGTGTCCGCCGGCAGATCGTCGGCGTCCATCAACTCCTTGCCCTGGGCGCGTTCGGCGAGCGCGGTCATGCCGACGGACCGAACGCGAAACCCTCGGCGGCGAGACCGGGACCGAAGGCGAGTGCAACGCCGCGGCACACGTCGGACCGCGCCAGTACGCGCGCGAGCACGAACATCAGCGTCGCCGATGACATGTTGCCGTTGTCCACTAGCACCGCGCGCGAATCGTCGAGGGCGGCGGCGCCGAGCGACAGCCCATGCTCGACCGCGTCGAGGATTGAGCG
Source organism: uncultured Sphingomonas sp. (assembly GCF_936927845.1). GTDB lineage: Bacteria > Pseudomonadota > Alphaproteobacteria > Sphingomonadales > Sphingomonadaceae > Sphingomonas. The sequence continues at coordinate 92,263 of NZ_CAKZHV010000058.1, read as the reverse complement.
CCCGCCGGCGTGCACCGCCCAGGCATCGATGGCGGTGGCGTCCTGTCCCGCGGTGATCGCGTCGACCAGCACCTGGTCGGCGAGCGCAGCGGCGATCCGGCCGGGCACCTCGCCCGACAGATGCATCGCGAAGCCGGCGTCGGTGATGTTCCAGCGGATCAATCGGTCCGACTCGGCGAGCGTCGTCGCGAACGGTTGACCGATCGCGAGGCCGCGGCGCTCGGCAGACACCATCGCTGCGGCCGCACCGTCGCCGAATTGCAGCATCGCCAGCAATGGCTCGATTTCGTCCACGGCTTGCAGGTGCAGCGTGGAGAGCTCGACCGTGACCACCAGCACGCGCGCGGTGGGCTCCGATCGCACGAGATGGCGCGCGGTGCGCAGCGCCGCGACTGCGGCGTAGCAGCCCATGAAGCCGATCAGCGTGCGCTCGATCGCGGGCGAGAGGCCGAGCCGTCGCGCGATGATCTGGTCGATGCCGGGCGCGACGAAGCCGGTGCAACTGGCGACCACCAGGTGAGTCGCATCGTCGATCGCGACCTGATTGCGCAGCCGCTCGATCGCAGTCAGCGCCAGTTCGGGCGCGGCCTGTGCGTAGAGCGACATTCGCGCGGCAGTACCGGGGTGCGGCGTGTTGGCGTAGAAACCAGTATCCCCGACCGGTGAGCCGGCGTCTTTCGGCAGCACCGACCAGCGATGACCGATCGCTGCACGCGCGGCCATGCGGTCGAACAGCTTGCGCTGCGCGATCGGCAAACGCTCGCGCGCCCAGCCGATAAAGGCCGCGTGGATGTCGTGGGACGGAACAGCCGTGCCGATCGCGTTGATATAGGATGTCACAAAGTCGGCCGATGCCATAACGTTCGAACGCGCACCGGCTTCGTTCGGGCCCACGCACCGGCGCGACACCGCGCCAGGAGGAGCGACGAGCAGTGCGGTGATGATGAAATCACACCCGACGCTGCCGGGCGGTTATCAATCCCGCTCTCCACGGAGCGGGAAATGGTGCGGTCGAGAAGACTCGAACTTCCACGGCCTTTCGGCCACAACGACCTCAACGTTGCGCGTCTACCAGTTCCGCCACGACCGCACACGATGTTCACCGGGCGGACCCGGCGACTGGTAGGAGCGGGCCTCTAGCAAAGCCGTTCGCGCGTGGCAACGGCGATTGTGCGGGCACGATCACCTTTCGCGTCAGCTCGCCTCGCCCACGAAGCTGAGGTCGAGCCGCTTCGACGAAGCGGGTACGTCGACCTGCGCCGAGTTGAAATCGATCGCGCCGTTCGCCGGCAGCGTGCGCTGCTGCGGGGTGATCGTCCAGCTGAACACGACGCGGCCTTTCTCGTCGCGCAGGTCGGCGCGCAGGTCGGGTACGCGCTGCGCCGCGCTCGACGGGTTGGTGATCCGCCCGCTGACCGCGAACAGTTCCGACCCGTTGGTCATCTGTCGCCGCTCGATCGGGTTGTCGACGATGCGCAGCGGCGACTGCGCCGGGCCGATATTGAACCCCGCTTGCTGCGCGAGGCCGGGCGCGGTGGTCCACAGGATCACGCCGACGAGCGCCAGCATGATCAGCCCCGCCGCGATTGACGCGATGGTGCGCACCCGCGCCATGTTGCGCCGCGGGCGGAACGGCGGCTGGTGCGCGAAGGCGTCGAACCCGCCAGGCGAGGTGGCGGGCGTCGGATCCGTGACCGGCGAGGGCGCATAGCCCGCCGGCGCGAAGTCTGCTGCCACCGGCGCGGCCGCGACGGGCGGCAGATCGGCGAGCGCCGACGCCGCCGGCAACGCCGCGCCTTCCTGGAACCAGCTATGCCGGCAATTCGCGCAGCGCACCGTGCGCCCGGTCACGCCGACCGCGGAGTCGGGCACGAGGTAGCGGGTGCGGCATTCGGGACACTCGAGGATCATGACGCCACGCTTACGGTTATCGTTAGCGACGTAAACACCTCACGTGGCACGCTGGCAAGTATCGCCTGCGAAACGGCCTCGCCGATCCCACTCCCGGACAGCGGAGCGGCGCGCCTGTGACTTGATGAAGGGGCGCGCGCTGTGCGATGGCGGGCGTGCTCAAGAAGGGATATCGCCGGCCGGTGGCCACGATCGTGCAGTTCGAGAATGTGGGGCTGCGCTACGGGCAGGGGGACGAGGTTTTGTCCGACCTCAGTTTCTCGCTGACCGCGGGCGAATTCTATTTCGTGACGGGTGCGAGCGGGGCGGGAAAGACCTCGCTGCTCAAGATGCTGTACCTGGCGCAGCGGCCGACGCGCGGTGCGATCAACCTGTTCGGCACCGACGTCGTCACGCTGCCGCGCGCGCGCATCCCGGGGTTTCGCCGCCGCATCGGCGTCGTGTTCCAGGATTTCCGGCTGGTTCCGCACCTGTCGGCGGCGGATAACATCGCGCTTCCGTTGCGGATCGCGGGCGTGCTGGAGGACGAGGTCGGCGAGGCGGTGTCGGAGATGCTCGCCTGGGTCGGGCTGACCAACCGTGCGGAAGCGCGCCCGCCGACGCTGTCGGGCGGCGAGCAGCAGCGCGTCGCGATCGCGCGCGCGGTGATCGGCCGGCCCGAAATCCTGATCGCGGACGAGCCCACCGGCAACGTCGACGAGGCGATGGCCGATCGGCTGTTGCAGTTGTTCGCGTCGCTGAACGGTCTGGGCACCACGCTCGTGATCGCGACGCACGATCTTCAGCTCATCTCGCGCGTGCGATCGGCGCAGATGATGCGGATCGACGGCGGGCGGCTGCTCGATCCGACGGGAATGCTGCGCCATCCGCCGGGACGGCACGCGTGAGCGCAGCGAGCACACGCGTCCTCGACACCGCGCGGACCGGGCGCGGTATGGTGTGGGTCATCGCGCTCATGCTGTTCCTGACCGTGCTTGCGACCGCCGCCGGGATCGGCACCGCGCGTGCGACCGGCCAAATCGGTGTGCAACTGGGCGGGCGCGCAACCGTGCAGATCGCCGCGGCAGACCCGGGGCGGCGCGAGGCGACGGCGGGCGAGGCGGCGTCGCTGCTCGCCGGGGTGGCGGGGGTCAGCGGCGTGCGCGTCGTGCCGCGGGCCGAGATCGCGCAATTGCTGAGCCCGTGGCTGGGTGGCGACGCCGATGACGTCGACCTACCGATCCCGGTGCTGGTCGACGTGACCCTGGCGGACGCGGGTGCGGCGCAGCGCGTTCGCCAGGCACTGGCGGCGGTACCCGGCGCGCGGCTCGACCTGCACAGCCAGGCGCTGGCGCCGGTGCGCGCGTTTCTTCGCACGATGAGTGCGCTGGCGACGCTGCTAGTGGCGATGATGCTGGGCGCGACCGCGTTCGTCGTCGTGCTGGCGGCGCGCGCCGGACTGGAGGCGCACCGCGGCACGATCGAGGTCATGCACATGCTGGGCGCGACCGACGTGCAGGTCGCGCGGCTGTTCCAGCGACGCTTGTCGCTCGACGCGGCGCTGGGGGCAGCGGTGGGTGGGGTCGCCGGGTTGGTGGCGGTCGTGCTGCTGGGCATGCAGGCGAGCACGCTCGGGTCCGAACTGCTGGGCGCGGTGACGCTCGGCACGGTCGGCTGGGCGGCGCTGATCGTCCTACCGTTCGGCTTCGTGGCGCTCGCCGCCACCGTCGCCCGCCGTGCCGTCGTGCGCAGCCTGGGGCAGATGCTGTGATCCGGCGGCTCGCGGGGCTCGCGCTGATCGTCTGGGCGCTCGGCTTCGCGCTGTTCGCGGTGACGCTGCCGCAACCCGCGAGCGACGCGCAGACCGACGGCATCGTTGTGCCGACGGGCGCCGCAGGCCGGATCGATCGCGGACTCGAACTGCTGGAGGCGGGCCATGCGCGGCGAATGCTGGTGACGGGAACGGCGCCGGGCGTGCAGCAGCGCGATCTGGTGCGAACCTACGGCTACGCCGCCGTCTTCGCGTGCTGCGTCGATCTGGGCGAGGAGGCGGTCGACACGCGTTCCAACGCGGAGGAGATCGCGGGCTGGGTGAAGCAGCATCGCTACCGGTCGGTGCGGCTGGTCACCTCCAACTGGCATGCGCGGCGCGCGGCCATGGAACTGGCGCAGTCGCTTGACCCCGCGGTTGCGGTGGTGATCGACGGTGTGCCGAGCCAGCCGAGCCTGACGCAATTGTTGAACGAATATCACAAGTTGCTGCTGCGCCGCGCGGTGTTGTGGTGGGAGAGCTGGCGTGGGTGACGTGGTGCGGACCTGGGTGTTCCGCTTGTTCTTCGCGGTCGGGTCGCTGATCGTGGTGCTGGTGATCCCGTTCGTGGCGTTGTTCGGGCAGCGCGTGATGATCGCCTACTCGCACGGTTGGGCACGGTATCACACGCTGATCGCGCGGTGGATCATGGGGGTGCGCACCCGGATCGAAGGCGCGCCGATCCCGTCGGGGCCGGTGCTCTACGCCGCCAAGCACGAGGCGATGTTCGAGACGCTCGAACTGCCCTATCGATTGGGGGGGCCCGCGGTGGTCATCAAGCGCGAGCTGGCGCAGATACCGCTGTGGGGCTGGGCGGCGCGCATCTACGGAGCGCTGCCGGTCGACCGTGAGGCGTCCGCGAAGGCGCTGCGGCAGTTGATGGCCGATGCGGCGGTGTTCAAGGCCGCGGGGCGGTCGGTGATCGTGTTCCCCGAAGGCACCCGGATGCCGCACGGCGAGCGTCCGCCGCTCCGTTCAGGATTCGCGGGGCTGTACCGCGCGCTCGGATACCCGGTGGTGCCGATCGCGCTCGACAGCGGGAAGCGCTGGCCGCGCAAGGGGCACGCGCATTCGGGGCCGGTCCGCGTCCTGATCGGCGAGGCGATCCCGCCCGGGCTGCCGCGGCGCGAGGCCGAGGAGCGCGTGCACGCCGCGATCAACGCGCTCAACGACTGACCGCGGAAAGTCGCTAAGGTCGAACTTATCGCGCGCGCCCGGAGCATGATGTCAAACAGCGCCGCCGCGATAGGCGCGGTGATGGCGTGTAGGACAGCCCCTAGTCGTGTTTGCGGCCGAAATCGGCGGCGGCGTCATCCTGGCCCTGGTCGACGATCGAGCGGCGGATCGCGCGGGTGCGCGCGAAACGATCATAGAGCGCGTCGCCGTCGCCCCAGCGGATCGCGCGTTGCAATTGCGACAGGTCCTCGGAGAAGCGTTGTAGCATGTCGAGCACCGCGTCCTTGTTCGACAGGAACACGTCGCGCCACATGACGGGATCGGACGCGGCGATCCGCGTGAAATCGCGGAAGCCTCCGGCGGAGAATTTGATCACCTCGCTCTGCGTCACCTGTTCGAGGTCGTCGGCGGTGCCGACGATCGTATAGGCGATAAGGTGCGGCAGGTGGCTGGTGACCGCGAGGACGAGGTCGTGGTGGCCAGGCGCCATCCGCTCGACTTGTGCGCCCAGCCGGCGCCAGAATTCGGCGACGCGCTCGACGCCGGTCGGATCGCTGTCGGCGAGTGGCGTTACGATGCACCAGCGGCCGCGGAACAGCGTCGCGAAGCCCGCGTCCGGCCCGCTCTGCTCGGTGCCCGCGACCGGGTGCGCGGGGATCACCTGCGCCGGCGGCAGATGCGCGGTGAGCGCGGCGGCGACCGATGCCTTGCAACTGCCGACATCGCTGACGATCGCGTCAGCGGGCAGCTCGTCGGCGATTTCCGCCGCGACCGCCGCCATCGCCCCGACCGGCACGCACAGGATGACGAGATCGGCGTCAGTCACCGCCGCGCCCGCGGTATCGGTCACGTCGTCGGCGAGGCGCAGCGCACGCACCGACTCGCGCACCGCCGGGCTCGCGTCATGCCCGGTCACGCGAACGCTCGGCATATATTCCCGCACCGCGCGCGCGATCGAAGAGCCGATCAGGCCCAGCCCGATGACGGTCACGCGTGCGAAGGGGAGCATCAGCCGCGCTCGATACCCTGATCGGCGGGAGTAGCGTGCGCAGGGGAGGCGTGTTGCTCGACCAGCGCGCGCAAGGCAGCGGCGACGCCGCGCGTTTCGTCTTCGGTGCCGATGGTGATGCGCAATCCTTGCGCGAGGCCCTGTCCGGGCAACCAGCGGACGATGAAGCCTGCGTCCATCAGCCCCTTGTAGGCGGTTTCCGCGGTCAGCTCGCCCTCGAACACGACGAGCACGAAGTTCGCCTGGCTGGGGATCGCGCGCAGGCCCGCGTTGCCGAGGCTGGCGACCTCCTGGTTGAACCACGCGCGCCACTCGGCATTGTGTACCCGCGTTGATTCGACGAATGCGCGGTCCTCGATCGCTGCCACCGCCGCGCGCTGCCCGCCGATCGTCACGTTGAACGGCAGGCGGATGCGGTGCAGCGCCTGGATGATGTCGGCGTGCGCGTAGCCCCAGCCGATCCGTTCGGAGGCGAGACCGTGGATCTTGGAGAAGGTGCGCGTGACGAGCACGTTGGACGCGGTGCGCGCGAGGTCGAGCCCGCCGTCGTCGTCGGCGGCGTCGAGATATTCGGCATAGGCCTGATCGAGCACCAGCAGCACGTGCGGCGGAAGGGCGGCGTGGAGGCGCGCGATCTCGTCCTTCGGCGCGAAGGTGCCGGTCGGGTTGTTGGGGTTGGCGATGTAGACGACGCGGGTGCGATCGGTGACGGCGGCGAGCACCGCGTCGACGTCGGTCGCGTAGTCGCGGTCGGGCGCGATCACCGGCGTCGCGCCGACGCGTCGCGCCGCGATCTCGTACACCGCGAAGCCGTAGCGCACGAAGATCACCTCGTCGCCCGGACCCGCGAACGCGCCGGCGGCGAGGTGGAGGATCTCGTCCGAGCCGTTGCCGTAGATGATGCGGGCAGGGTCGAGGTCGAACGCCGCGGCGATCGCCTCGCGCACCGGCGCGGCGCTCGCGTCGGGATAGCGCTCGAGCGTGTCGGCGGCGGAGGTGTAGGCCGCGCGCGCGGCAGGCGAGGTGCCGAGCGGATTCTCGTTCGACGAGAGTTTCGCGACCTTTCGCCCGTCGTCGGTGGTCGAGCGACCGGGGATATAGGGCGCGATGTCCATCACCCACTGCTTGGGGGCGGGGGCGGAAGGGCCGGTGTGGGTCTGGCGAGCGGTGTCGGTCATGGCGCGGAGGCTTAGTGAAGCGGGCGGGCGGGGGGAAGCGTGTCGTTCACGTCGAGGCGCTGCGAACGCACTAGTCCTCTCGTCACCCCTAGCTTGATCCGGGGTCTGGCTTTTGTCGGGCGGCGAGAGAAGAAGCGGGATCCCGGGTCAAGCCCGGGATGACGGGATGCGGTTGCTTGCGGGATGACGGGGCGCGGATTATCGCGGCGGCTCGATGTCGCTCGCTTCCCCATCCGACGACCAGCGTTTCGGCCTGTCGCGCCGCGCGATACTGCCGGGACCGCTCCGGCTCGACGGCGGCGCGTCGTTGTCGCCGATTGAGATCGCGTACGAGACCTACGGCACGCTCGACAGCGAAGCGGGCAATGCGATCCTCGTCTGCCACGCGCTGACCGGCGACCATCACCTAGCCAGCCCGCACCCGCGCACGGGCAAGCCCGGCTGGTGGCAGCGGATGGTGGGGCCGGGCAAGCCGATCGACACGAACCGCTTCTTCATCGTGTGCGCCAACGTGCTGGGTAGTTGCATGGGCTCGTCCGGCCCCGCCTCGATCAACCCCGCGACCGGGCGCGCCTGGGGCATGGCGTTTCCCGTCATCACGATCCGCGACATGGTGCGCGCGCAAGCGCTGCTGCTCGACCATCTCGGCATCGCGCGACTGGCGGCGGTGGTCGGCGGATCGATGGGGGGAATGCAGGCGCTCAGTTGGGCGGCGACTTACCCTCAGCGCGTCGCGGCGGCAGTGGTGATCGCCTCGACCGCGCGCCACACCGCGCAGAACATCGCCTTTCACGAGGTCGGGCGGCAGGCGGTGATGGCCGATCCCAACTGGCGCGGGGGCGATTACTACGACGGCGAGGCGCCCACGCGGGGTCTGGCGGTGGCCCGCATGGCGGCGCATATCACCTATCTGTCGGAGGCAGGCCTCACCGAGAAGTTCGGTCGCCGGCTGCAGGCACGGGAGGCGAAAAGCTTTGGCTTCGACGCCGATTTCCAGGTCGAGAGCTACCTGCGTCATCAGGGACTGACCTTCACCGATCGGTTCGACGCCAATTCCTACCTCTATATCACGCGCGCGATGGATTATTACGATCTGGCGGAGGAGCATGGCGGGCGGCTGGCGAACGCGTTCGCGCCGGCGACGCGCTTCTGCCTCGTCAGCTTCGACACCGACTGGCTCTACCCGACCGCCGAGTCGCGCGCGATCGTGCAGGCGCTGAACGCCGCCGGTGCGCCGGCGAGCTTCGTCGAATTGTCGAGTCCGTACGGCCACGACGCGTTCCTGCTCGACTCGCCCGAACTCGACCGCATCGTCGCGGGCTTCCTGGGCGCGTGACGTTGCGTCCCGACCTCGCGATCATTGCCGCCAATGTGGCGCGGGGCAGCCGCGTGCTCGACGTCGGCTGCGGGACGGGTGACCTGATGGCGGCGCTGCGCGATGAGGCTGGAGTCGACGCGCGCGGGCTGGAGATCGATGCGGTCAAGGTCGCCGATGCGGTCGCGCGCGGGTTGAGCGTCATCCAGGGTGACGCCGACGTCGATCTGGCGGGCTATCCGGACGCGAGCTTCGACTATGCGATCCTCAGCCAGACGCTGCAGACCGCGCGCGCGCCGCATCTGGTGCTCGACCATCTGCTGCGCATTGGAGAGCGCGCGTTCGTCAGTTTTCCGAATTTCGCGCACTGGCGCGTGCGGCTTTCGCTGCTGTGGGGCGGGCGGATGCCGGTGACGCGGCTGTTGCCGGAGGAATGGTACGACACCCCCAACATCCACCACCTGACGATCGACGATTTCCGCGCTTTCCTGCGCGCGCGCGGCGTCGCCGTTGAGCGCGCGTGGTTCCTGTCGGGCGACCAGGAGATCGGCAGTGCGGCGGCCAACTTTATGGCCGAACACGCCGTATTTCTGCTTGCGAGGAACCAAGAACGTTGCTCAAGGTTAGCTGAATTTGATAGCAACCTTTCCGAGACCGATGCCCAAAACCGCGCTCATCGTTGAAGACGAGATCTTCGTCGCGCTCGATCTGGAGCGTATCCTGGTCGACGCAGGCTATACAGTGGGTGCGATCGCGGCCGACAGCGCGCAGGCGCTCGCCGCCGCGCCGGCATGCTCGTTCGCCTTCGTCGACGTGAACCTGCGCGACGGGCCAACCGGTCCGATCGTTGCCGAGCGGATCGCACGCGATTACGGCGTGAAGGTCGTGTTCGTCACCGCCAACCCCGGGCAGATCGGCTCGGTACCCGACGCGCTCGGCTACGTGCGCAAGCCGTTCAGCGATCAGGCGATCCTGGCGGCGGCGGCGATCGCCGCGGCGGGGAGCCAGGCTGCCGCCGCCGACGACGATTTCGTCAGGCTCGATCAGCGCGGCTGAACGCCGATCGCGGCGCGTGTAGGGTGACGGTGAGCCCACCCGGCTGCCAGTCGCGCTCGATCGTCCCGCCGAGCTGACGCACCGCCGACAATTCGATTAGCTGCGTGCCGAACCCGACATGCTCGCTCGCGCCGGTGAGCGCCGGGCCGCCCTGTTCGCGCCACGTCATCGTCACCTCGGCGTCGCGCGTTCCGACGTCGAGCGTCACCGTGCCGCCGCTCAGCGACAAGGCGCCGTACTTGGTCGCGTTGGTGGCGAGTTCGTGGAACAGCAAGGCGAGCGGGGTGGCGGCGCGATCGTCGACGACCAGGTCGGTACCCGTCACCGTGATCCGCGCGCGGTCGCCGACGCGCGACTGATAGGGCGCGAACAATTGTTCGAGCAGCCCGTGCAGGCTGTCCTGCGCCGCGAGCGGGCGCGACTGCGGGCTGTGCGGCCGCACGAAGTCGTGCGCGCGGCCGAGCGCAGTGATCCGCTCGCGCAGGTCGCTCGCCACGGGGGCGAAGCCGGGATGGCTGCGCGCGGCGAACTGGATCAGCCCGGAGATGACCGAGAAGATGTTCTTGATCCGGTGCGACAATTCCTGGCTGATGATCTCGCGCTGCTCAAGCGCGAGCTTCTGCTCGTGAATGTCGGTGCAGGTGCCGAACCAGCGGGTGATCTGGCCGTTCGCGTCGCGGATCGGCAGCGCGCGGCCGAGCACCCAGCGGTAATTGCCGCTGGTATGCCGCAGCCGATACTCGATCTGATACGGCTCGCCGGTCGTCAGCGAATAACGCCAGACGTCCCACGCGCGCTCCTGATCGTCGGGGTGGAACATGCCGTTCCATTCCGCGCCATCGGTCGAGCCTTCGGGCATGCCGGTGAACTCGTACCAGCGTGCATTGTAATAATCATGATAACCATCGGGCAGCGTCGACCACACCATCTGCGGCATGGTGTCGGCAAGCGTGCGAAAGCGCGTTTCACTGTCGAGCGCGGCGCGGCGCGCATCATTCTCGGCCGCGCGCCACGCCGCACCGTCGCGCGAGTCGCGCAGCCGTGCGAGCACATTGGCGGCGAGCACGACGAGACCCTCGTGCTGGAGCGTGGTCAGCCCGCCGGGCCGCGGCGCCATGTCGAGCACGCACAAGGCGCCGAGCGGGATGCCGTCATCGCTGACGAGCGGCGCACCGGCGTAGAAGCGCACGCCCGGATCAACGAGCAGCGGATTGTGCGCGAAGCGCGGATCGAGCGTCAGGTCGGGCACGACCATGACGTCGCTGCCCCACATCGCATGGGCGCAGAACGACTGGTCGCGCGGCGTGCCGCACAGGTCGGTGCCGGTTGCCGAGAGGAACGACTGGCGCGTTTCTTCGACCAGGCTGACCAGCGCCACCGGCGCGTCGCACAATCGCGCGGCAAAGTCGGTGATCTGCTTCAGCGCCGGCGAGTTGCGCAGCAGATCGAGTTCGTACGCTTCCAGCGCCGCGGTGCGGCGCGCCTCGTCGACGCGCCAACCCGATGCCGCGGGCACGCTCGGCGGTTCGGGCGCGCTCGGGAGTTGGGCCGCGGGGCGCCCGTCGGACTGCGTCTGATCGGTCACTTAGAACGGAACGTCGTCGTCGAGATCGTCCGCGTAACCGCCGCCGAAATTGCCGGCATCCGACGAGCTGCCGCCGGACGAACCACCGCGCGAACCGCCACCGAAGCCGCCGCCGCCACGCGACCCGCCGCGGCTGCCGCCGCCGAAGTCGTCACCGCCGCCGAAATCGTCGCGACCGCCGCCGCCACCACCGTTCCCGCCCGGACCATCGAGCATCGTCATGACCGCGCCCGGGCCCTGGAGCACGATCTCGGTCGAGTAGCGATCCTGACCCTGCTGGTCCTGCCATTTGCGCGTCTGGAGCTGGCCCTCGATGTACACCTTCGAGCCCTTGCGCAGGTAGCGTTCGGCCACGCCCGCGAGGCCTTCGGAGAAGATTGCGACCGAGTGCCACTCGGTACGTTCCTTCTTCTCGCCCGAATTGCGGTCCTTCCACGATTCGGAAGTGGCGATGCGCAGGTTCACCACCTTGCCGCCGTTCTGGAACGAGCGTGATTCGGGGTCGCGCCCCAGATTGCCGACGATGATGACCTTGTTGACGCTGCCTGCCATTCCTGCCTCTTCAAAGGCCGACGGCGACCGCCAGCCAGTAGGTTAATCCGGCCATGATGTAGGCCGCGGCGAACAGATAGCCAATCATGAACAGCGGCCACTTCCACCCATTCGTCTCGCGTCTCGTCACCGCGATGGTCGAGATGCACTGCGGCGCGAACACGAACCACATCAGGAACGCGAGCGCGGTGGGGAGGGTCCAGCGGTGGCGCAGATTGTCGACGATGGTGCGCTCGCCGCGCGCATCCTCGGGATCGTCAACCGCGTAGACGGTGCCGATCGCCGCCACCGCGACCTCGCGCGCCGCCATCGCGGGGATCAGCGCGAGCGCGATGTCGCGGTTGAACCCGATCGGGCGCACCGCAACCTCGATCCCGTTCGCGATCCGCCCCGCAACCGAGTAATTGACCTGGCTCTGTCCCTCGGGTGCCTTGGGGAACGACAGGAGCGCCCACAGGATCACGGTGGTGAGCGCGATGGTGGTCCCTGCGCGTTTCAGGAAGATATAGGCGCGCTGCCACAGCCCGATCGCGACGTCGCGGAAGCGCGGCATCTGGTATTTGGGCATTTCCATCATGAAGCCCGACGACGCGCCCTGCGTGACCGTGCGGCGCAGCACCAAAGCAGCGATGAACGCGCCCAGGATGCCGAGCAGGTAGAGCACCAGCAGCACCAGCCCCTGTAGCCCCACGAACCCGCCCAGCCGCGTGTTGGGAATGAATGCGCCGATGATGATCGTGTAGACCGGCAGCCGTGCCGAACAGGTCATCAGCGGCGCAATCAGGATCGTGGTCAGCCGATCCTTTTCATCGTCGATCGTGCGCGTCGCCATGATGCCGGGCACCGCGCAGGCGAACGAGGAGAGGAGCGGGATGAAAGCGCGCCCGGACAAGCCGACGCGGCTCATCATCCGGTCCATAAGAAAGGCCGCGCGGACCATATAGCCCGACGCTTCGAGCACGAGGATGAACGCGAACAGGATCAGGATCTGCGGCAGGAAGACGACCACCGCGCCGACGCCCGCGATCACGCCGTCGGTCAAGAGCGAGCGAAGGAAGCCGTCGGGCAGCACGCCCTTGATCGCGCCGTCTGCCGCGGCGAACGCGCCCTCGATCCACGCGATCGGTGCCTCCGACCAGGTGAACACCGCCTGGAACATGACGAACAGCAAGGCCACGAGCAGTACCGGGCCGACGACCGGATGGAGCGCGACCGCGTCGAGCGCGTGGTTCCAGCGCCTGGTCGGCGTCTCGCTCACGGTCGCGGCGTTGGCGATCGCGCGCGCGCGGCGTTGCAACACGCCGATCTCGTCGGGCACGGCATCGACGGAAGCGCGCGCGGGCACGCGCTGGCCGAGCAGCGCGCCGAGCTGCGCCTTGAGCACGTCGATCCCGCGTCGGCGCACCGCGACGGTCGGCACGACGGGCACCCCCAGCTCGCGCGCGAGCACGTCCGGGTCGAGCGTCAGCCCGTCACGCTCGGCCAGATCGACCATGTTGAGCGCGACCACGACCGGCAGCTTCAAGGCGATCAGCTGGAGCGCGAAGCGGAGATGGTTGTCGAGGTTGGAGGCGTCGACCACGACGATCATCGCGTCGGGCCGCCGCTCGAACCCGCCGCGCCCCGTCACTACGTCAACCGTCACGCGCTCGTCGGCGGACACGGGATCGAGGCTGTAGGTGCCGGGCAGGTCGACCAGCTCGACCGGGCGCCCGTCGTCCAGTGACAAGCGGCCGGAGTGGCGCTCGACGGTGACGCCGGGGTAATTGCCGACCTTCTGCCGCGCGCCGGTCAGCGCGTTGAACAGCGCGCTCTTGCCGGCATTGGGGTTGCCGACCATCGCGACCAGCGGCGAGGCATGCATGTCAGCCGGCGTTTCTCGAAACGCGCGCGGTCACTCGGCGGGCAGCGGGTCGAGCGAGACGCGCACCGCACCCGCGACCGCGCGGCGCAGCGCCACCGTCATGCGCCCGATGCGGCAGGCGATCGGCCCGCCACCGAAGCGCGCGCGGTGCAGCACCTCGATCGAGACGCCCGCGTCGAACCCCAGCTCGCGCAGCCGCCGCGCCTCGGGCGTCGCGAGCCGCGTCCACTCGATCGAATCGACGGTCGCGGCCTGGTGGCGCGGGAGGGTTTCGAGGTTGAGGTTCGCGGTCACACCTGCGTTATAAGCGGTCTGCGATTGATTATCAATAACTCGCGCAGCACATCGCATGACAGCGCGTCATGCGACCGGATAACGCAGCCGCCCGACGAAGCGCGACAGGCTGGGGCGGTAGCGCGTGCGCGCAGTGGCGCTCGCTTTCGCCTTCTCGATCGCCATGATGTCGTCGATCCGCCGCGCGAGGAACGCGCGCGTCTCGGCATGACCCTCGCTGTCGTCGTCGAGGAAGACGGTGATCGTCGCGGCGTAGGTGGCGAGCAGCATTGCGCGCTTGGTATAATGGTTGTAGTCGGTCGCGGTGTCGCCCGCGAGCCGCCACATCCGGTCGGCGCTGCGCCAGCCGAGCCGCGCGGCACGCGCCACGTTGGTGGGAAGTGCCAGAATCGCGATCGCGCGGCGCAGCGACTCGCGATCGGGTGACAGGATGTCGAGCCGCGTCTCGATCAGCGCGGTGATACGCTGACGAATCTTCATGCCGGCGAGCGTCTCGGCAGGGAGGCGCACCGCCATCTCGGCGTCGACATGGTCGAACCAGGCATCGATCATCGCCGGCGCACCGCCCTCGAACGCCAGTCTGGCGACGTCGCGGTCAATGCCCGCGCCCTCGGCGGCATAGTCGCGTGCCTCGTCGCCCCAGCCGTCGAACGCGGCGTTGCTGGCGATCGCGGGGGCGAGCTGCTGGCGGATTTCGTCGAGTGTCAGGTCGGCAGGGTCGTGCGCCGCTGCCGTGCTGCCGGTCGTGTTCGCGATCGTATCGGTCATTACCGCACCTCGTCTGCCGCTCGCGGCTCGGCCGCGGTCTTTATCACTTGGGGACTGCGACGCACCAGCACCAGCGCTACCGCCACCATCGCGGCACCGAACAGGTCGGGCGCGCCGAGCGACTCGCCGTAAACGACCCAGCCGATCGTCGCCGCGACCACCGGCTGGAGCAGCAGCGCGAGCCCGATCACGAGCGGGCTCAATTTGCCGAGCGCGTAGATCATGCAGCCCTGCCCCACCACCTGGCTGACGAGCGCGAGCCCAACCAGCGGCCACCAGTCGCCCGGCACCACGCGCTCGCCCAGCGCGAGCGCGATGGCGAGCAGCGGCACGAGCGCGGCGAGTGAAGAGAGCGCGAGTGCGGGCCACGGCGCCATCGTGCGACGCACCCCCGACATCAGCACGAAATACACCGCGTAGAGCACGCCCGCGAGCACGCACAGCAGATCGCCGACCAAGTGACGCGGATCGAGCTGGTACGACCGCCCCATCAGCAATCCGGCGCCGAGTGCAGCGAGCAGCAGCGCCAATCCTTGCGTCCGCGTCGGCCAATTGCGCGCAACGACGAAGCCGTAGATCGGAAAAATGAAGGTCGCCGAATTGCCGAACAGCGTCGCGTTGGCGAGCGTCGTCTGCAGGATGCCGACGTGCCAGCTACCCAGGTCCATCGCGAAGGCGACGCCGGCGAGTGCGAGCAACACCCACATCTTGCCCGGCAGCCGCAGTGCTGCAACGCGGGTGCCGCTCGCGATCGCGAGCATGACGATCAGCGGCAGCGCGAGCGCCATGCGCCAGAAGGCGGCGGCGACCGGGCCGGTATCGGCCAGCCGCACGAACCACGGCCCGAACGCGAGCGCGACGTTGGCGACCACGACCGCGAGCAGCGGCAGCGCGGGCGCGCCCTCGCCCGCGTGGCCGCTCTTGCCGTTACCCAGCGGCATCGGACCGGGAATGGGGATCGCCACCGCATTCGGCTCGGCACCCGCGGGTGGAACCTCGTTCCCGACGAGCGCGCTTGGCGGCGGCGAAGCATTTCTTGGGTGCGCGCTCTGGTGCATGGCGCCCCTTAGCGTCCTATGTGTGCGGCGTCAGGTAGCTGAATGAAACGGAAAGGCCATCGAATGCCCAGCCTGTTCGACCCCATCACACTCGGCGCGATCGACGCGCCCAATCGCATCCTCATGGCGCCGCTGACCCGCTCGCGCGCGACCAAGGACCATGTGCCGACCGATCTGATGATCGAATATTACCGCCAGCGCGCGTCCGCCGGCCTCATCATCTCGGAAGCGACGGGGATCAGCCGGCAGGGGCTCGGCTGGCCGAGCACGCCGGGGCTGTGGCGCAACGAGCAGGTCGAGGCGTGGAAGCCGGTGACCGCGGCGGTGCACGAGGCGGGCGGGCGCATCGTTGCGCAGCTCTGGCACATGGGTCGGCTCGCGCGTCCCGACGTGACCGGCATCCAGTCGGTGTCGTCCTCGACCAAGCGCGCGCCTTATCACGATCCCGATCCCGCGAAGAACCCGTACGACACGCCGCGCGCACTGTCGGTGGATGAGATCCGCACCACCATCGACGATTACGGCACCGCCGCGCGCAACGCGATCGCCGCCGGATTCGACGGCGTGCAGATCCACGGCGCCAACGGCTATCTGATCGACCAATTTCTGCGCGACAACACCAACGACCGCACCGACGAATACGGCGGCAGCCCTGAGAACCGCATCCGCCTGATGCGCGAAGTGACCGAGCGCGTGATCGCCGAGGTCGGCGCCGGCCGTACCTCGATCCGCCTGTCACCCAACGGCGAGACGCAGGGCGCGGACGACAGCAACCCTGAGGCGGTGTTCGTTCCCGCGGCCAAGGCGCTGAACGATCTGGGCATCGGCTTCCTCGAATTGCGCGAGGTCGGCGCCGAGGGGACGTTCGGCACCACCGACGTGCCCAAGCTCAGCCCGAAGATCCGCGAGGTCTTCACCGGGCCGCTGGTGCTCAACCAGGATTACACGCAGGAAGCCGGGCAGGCCGATCTGGATTCGGGCGTCGCCGACGCGATCGCCTGGGGCCGGTTGTGGATCGCCAACCCCGATCTGGTCGAGCGTTTCCGCAGCGGGGCCGGCTTCAACAAGCCCAATCCGAAGACCTTCTACACGTCGGGACCCGAAGGATACGTCGACTATCCCGCATTGGAGCGCGCGGACGCGTAACCATGCCGCCCCGCCGCACATGCGCGGCGGGGCACTTCACGCCGGATCGGCGTAGCGATCGATCAGCGACGTGACGGCGGCGCGCAGCCGCACGCGCACCTTGGGATTGAACGCGACCGCGGCGAGCCCGAACAGCAGCGGGAAGCTCGACCAGGCTAGCATCAGCAGCAGCGCGGGCGTTACGATCAGCACGAGCAGTATCGCGAACGCCGTCCAGCGCAGCATCGTCGCGCGCGCCGGGTCGAGCGTGACCGTACGCGGTGCGCGATCGTCGTAGAAAGCGCGGGTCGTGAAGCTGACCGTGCCGTCGAAGCGCGTCGCGCGAGGCAATCCGCCGGGCTTTCTCGCGATGGGTGTGCAGCCGTCGACGATCCGATCGAGCAGGAGCGGCCGCTCGTCGCGGCGCACGCGCCCGGCTGAGGCAGCCGGGGTCGCGCGCGATCCCTCACCGACCGCCCGCCCCGTCGCGCTGTCGATCACCTCCAGCCGCCGCCCACGCTCCACGACGCGGAAGCGGGTGGGCGGCATGTCCATGTGGCGGTCAGCCGAGCCGCGACTTGAGGTCGAACATGGCGAGTGCCGCCTTGGCGGCAGCACCGCCCTTGTCGAGCTGCGCCGGGTCGGCGCGGACGATCGCCTGCTGCTCGTTTTCGGTGGTGAGGATGCCGTTGCCGATCGGAATACCATCCATCGTCAGTGCCATGATCCCGCGCGCGCTCTCGTTCGAGACGATCTCGAAATGATAGGTCTCGCCGCGGATCACGACACCCAAGCCTACGAACCCGTCGTAGCGCCCCGTCTCCGCTGCCAGCGCGATCGCGCCGGGCACCTCGAGCGCGCCGGGCACGGTCACGACCTCGCAGCTATGGCCTGCTGCCTTGAGCGCGGCCTCGGCGCCCGCGACCAGCATATCGTTCAGGTGATCGTAGAACCGCGCCTCGACGATGAGGAAATGCGCCATGCTGGTAAACTCCGGGAGGATCAGTCGATCTTGCGCTCGCCGACGATCGACAGGCCGTAGCCGTCCAAGCCGACCAGCGTGTGGTGCGTGTTGGTGAGGAGCACCATGTCGTGGACGCCGAGTTCGGCGAGGATCATCGCGCCGACGCCGTAATCGCGCAATTCCTCCATCTCGACCTCGACCGGCTCGCCGACCTTCATCTTGACCGCGGTGGTGAAGGCGTCGGCGCGGTGACGGTTGATGACGATGATGACACCTGCACCTTCCTCGGCGATCAGCTCCATCGAGCGCGACAGGAGGCGCGAGCGGTCGCTGTCCTCGCCGAACATGTCGGCGAAGGGTGAGAGCGCGTGCATGCGGACCAGCGTCGGCTTGGCCGGGTCGACGCGGCCTTTCACCAGCGCAATCTGCTCGGTCCCCGTCGCCTTGTTGCGATACGCGCGGACGGTCCAGTCGCCGCCCCAGCGGCTCTTGAACGGTGCCTCCGACGCCAGCTCGACCAAGTGGTCATGGCGGCGGCGATAGGCGATCAGGTCGCGGATCGTGCCGATCTTGAGGTTGTGGAGCTGCGCGAACGACACGAGGTCGTCCATCCGCGCCATCGTCCCATCCTCGTTCATGATCTCGCAGATCACGCCCGAGGGGTTGAGGCCAGCCAGTCGCGACACGTCGACCGCCGCCTCGGTATGCCCTGCGCGCACCAGCACGCCGCCGTCGCGCGCGACCAGCGGGAAGACGTGGCCGGGCGTCACGATGTCGGTCTTGTCCTTGGTCGCGTCGATCGCGACCGCGACGGTGCGCGCGCGGTCCGCGGCCGAGATGCCGGTCGTCACGCCCTCGCGCGCCTCGATCGAGACGGTGAAGGCGGTTTCGTGCCGCGTGCCATTGTTGCGGCTCATCAATTCGAGCCCGAGCGTCTCGACGCGTGCCTTGGTCATCGCCAGGCAGATCAGCCCGCGGCCGTGGCGCGCCATGAAGTTGATCTTCTCGGGCGTCGCCATCTGCGCCGGGATGACGAGGTCGCCCTCGTTCTCGCGGTCCTCGTCGTCCACCAGGATGAACATGCGCCCGTTGCGCGCTTCGTCGATGATCTCTTCGGGCGAGGAGAGATAACCGTGCCGCAGACGGGCGAGTTCGGGATTAGCGGCCACGGTAATGCTCCATCCGTTGGAGATAGCGGGCGAGGACGTCGATCTCGATGTTGACCGATTGCCCGGGCGCGAGGCGGCCGAGCGTCGTCACCGCCTGCGTGTGCGGGATAAGGTTGATCGTGAAGGTGGAGCCGTTGTCCGCGTCCTCGACCGTGTTGACCGTCAGCGACACGCCATCGACCGTCACCGACCCCTTGGGCGCGAGGAACGGCGCGAGCTCGGCGGGCACGCGGATGCTGATGCGGCGCGAGTCACCGTCGGGCGTGACCTCGGTCACCTCGGCGATACTGTCGACGTGGCCGGTCACGATATGCCCGCCCAGCTCGTCGCCCAGCTTCATCGCGCGTTCGAGGTTGAGCGCGGCGCCTTCCTGCCACTGTCCTTCGGCAGTGCGGCTGATTGTCTCACCCGAGACATCGACCGCGAACCAGTGACGGCCGTCGTGCTGGCCCTTGTCGACCACGGTCAGGCACACCCCCGAGCAGGCGATCGACGCGCCCAGGTCGACGGTGTCGGTGTCAAAGGCGGTCGCGATGTGGAGGCGCGTGTCGCCGGCGCGCTCCACGCGCTCGACCGTGCCGATGTCGGAGATGATCCCGGTGAACATATGCCCTCTCAGCCGCGCTCGTAGACCTCGACGCGGTCGCTGCCAAGCGCGCGCGCGTCGTGAAGCCGCCAGCGTCCGTGCGCGTCGCTGAGGTCGGCGAGACCGATGTCAGGCAGAGTCCGCCCCCCGCCGACGATGATCGGCGCGCGGTAGATCAGCAGCCGGTCGACCAGATCGTCAGCGACAAAGGCGGCGGCGGTGCGCGCGCCACCCTCGACCAGCAGGTGATCGCCCGCGAGGCCGGCGATCTCGGCGGGACGCGCGATCGTCCGCACGCCGGGGATCGGCTGTGACGACAGCACGACCCGCTCGGGCGCACGGTGTTCGAGGCCGGAGAGGCGCACGTCGAGCCGCGGGCGGTCCGCCTCCCACGTGCCGCGCCCTACCAGGATCGCCTCGTGCCGCGCGCGCTCCACGTGGGCGTGCACGCGTGCCTGCGCGCCGGTGATCCACTGGCTGCGCCCGTCCGCCATCGCGGCGGCACCGTCGAGCGACAGCGCGAGCTTGAGTGTCACGAACGGGCGCGAACGGGCGCGACGGGTGAGGAACCCCGCCATAACACGCGCCGCCTCGGTCTCGCGTATGCCGACCTCGACCGTGATCCCGGCGGCACGCAGCCGCGCGATTCCCTGGCCGTCAGTGCGCGGATCGGGGTCGCAGTGCGCGATAACAACGCGCGCGACGCCGGCGGCGATCAGCAGATCGCTGCACGCGGGTCCACGCGGCGACACATGCGCGCACGGCTCCAGCGTCACGTAAGCGGTCGCGCCCGCAGCACGCGCGCCCGCCTGCTCCAGCGCCATCGCCTCCGCGTGCGGACGCCCGCCCGGCTGAGTCCAGCCACGCCCAACCACCATGCCGTCGGCGACGATCACGCAACCGACATTGGGATTGGGCGCGGTCATCCCACGCGTCCGTTCGGCGAGCGCGAGTGCTACGCCCATCCGGCGCGCGTCGTCGGCGGACGGGCGGATCACGTGTCGGTCAGATGCCGAGGCGATTCATCGCGTCGTCGACCTTCTTGAACGATTGCCGCATCTTCTCCTCGCGCGCGGCCTGCTTGGCCTTGGCGGCGTCGATAGCCGGCTGGTCGAGCTTCTGTTGCGCGATGATCTCCGCGTCGGTGCGGTCGAGGCGATATTGCTGCACGTAGATGATGTTCGGCCTGTACTCCTTCTCGAAGTACGAATCGTGCGCGAATGCCCAGACCAGCACGCTGGTGATCGTCACCGCGAGCACCAGAAACCACAATTCATACGGCTGCCGCTGCGCGAGAAAGAAGCGAAGGTCGCGGTAGGCGCGCACCGGAGACATGCGGCTGAAAAATTGCATGGAACCGATATAGGATGCGGGCATGACGCGTGCGAGTCCCGCCTCACCCGCGCCCACTCAGCCTGCTGCCGCCGCCTCCAGCCGCTCGACACTGCGCGCTTGCCCGATCAGCGGCAGCAGCGCCGCCATGTCGGGGCCGTGGTCGCGCCCGGTCAGCGCACGGCGCAGCGGCAGGAACAGCGCCTTGCCCTTGCGCCCGGTCTGCGCCTTCAACGCATTGGTCAACGCGTGCCAAGGGTCACCCGCCCAGTCGATCGCACGCGCCGCGGCGGCGGCCTGTGCGAGGTAATCGGCGTCTTCGCCCGCCGGCACCGGCGGGATCGGCCCCTCGACGACGTGCCACCAGTCGGCGGCCTCGGCGACGGTGTGGAGGTTGGGGCGCACCGCCTCCCAGCCGCCCTTGTCCATGCCCGCGGGCAGGCGACCCGCGACCGCGTCGTAATCGAGCTGATGGACGACGCGCGCGTTGACCTGCGCGAGCTCCGCCTCGTCGAAGCGCGCCGGTGCGCGGCCGAAATGCGCGAAGTCGAACGCGGCGACCAGCGGCGCGGGGTCGACCATCGGCTCGACCGGATCGCTGGTGCCTAGCCGCGCGAGCAGCGAGACGATCGCGGCGGGCTCGATCCCGCTCTCGCGCAGCTCGTCCATGCCGAGCGCGCCCAATCGCTTGGACAATTTGCCCTCGCTGCCGGTCAGCAGCGCCTCGTGCGCGAAGCGCGGGTGCGCCGCCCCCATGGCGTCGAACATCTGGAGCTGCAGCGCGGTGTTCGACACATGGTCCTCGCCGCGCACGACATGGGTCACGCCCATGTCCACGTCGTCGATTGCGCTCGGCAGCAGGTAGAGCCACGACCCGTCGGCGCGACGGATTACGGGGTCGCTCAACTGAGCGGGGTCGAACGACTGCGGCCCGCGGATGAGGTCGTCCCAGGTGATCGGCGCGGCATGATCGAGCCGGAAGCGCCAGTGCGGGCGCGTGCCCTCCGCTTCGAAGCGCGCGTGATCCTCGGCCGTCAGCGCCAGCGCGGCGCGGTCGTACACCGGCGGCAAGCCCCGCCCCCGCGCGATCTTGCGCTTGAGATCGAGCTCCTGCGCGCTTTCGTACGCCGGATAGATGCGCCCGGCGCTGCGCAGTTCCTCGAACACCGCCAAGTAGCGATCAAAGCGCGCCGACTGCCGCTCCTCGCGGTCGGGGTGGAGCCCGAGCCAGGCGAGGTCGGCGCGGATCGCGTCGACGAACCGTTCTTCGCTGCGCGCGGCATCGGTGTCGTCGATGCGCAGGATGAAGTGCCCGCCATGCTTCTTCGCCCACATCCAATTGTGCAGCGCCGCGCGCACGTTGCCGACGTGGAGCAGGCCGGTCGGCGAGGGGGCGAAACGGGTGACGACGGGCGGGTGAGCGGTCATCGCGCCGCCCTAGGCGAGCGCAGCCACGCGCTCAACCGCGTCAGATGCGGCAACCGACCAGGATCGTGGTCGCGGCCTGACGCCGCACGGCCGCGCAGCGCAGCCGCACGACGGATCCGCGCCCCAACAGGTCGATCGCGTCGCCTTGTCCCCGCGACAGATCGGCAACGACGATCCCGCCGCGCTGATATCCCTCCAGGCTGAGCGCGGGTGGCGAATTGGAGAGAAGCCCGATCACGGTGCCGCGCACAGTCACGGGGCCGGGAAATTCGGCGAACGCGCGCTCGGGATCGTCGGCGAAGGCGGCGTCGATCGCCGCTGCCGGGATCGCCGCCTCGCCATTCGGATCGAGCGACGCGGGCGAGCCGATCTCGTCGCCGGTCTGCGCCAGTTCGGGCGTGGGCGTATCGGACGGGGTCGGCGTCGGCTCGGGCGTCGGCGCAGCCGCAACCTCGGTCGGCTCGGCGCTGGGCTCGTCGGCGGGTGCGCTCGTGTTCGCGCCCACCTCGGCGACCGGGCGTGCGCCCTCGCGCTGCTGCCAGAACACAATTGCGAGCACGGCGACCGCGATCAGCGCCAGGATCACGAGCAGGCGCGTGCCGGTGCTGCCATGCTCCTCCTCGTCCTCCTCATCTTCGTCAGCGCTCGCGGCGCGGCGATCGTCGAGGCGGCGATCGTCCGCGGTCGCGCGGAACGCGGGCCGCGGATCGGGACCGAAATGCAGCCCCTCTGCCGGCAGTTCGTGATCGTGCGCGGGGACACGCGGCGCCGGAGGCTCGCTCGTCTGACGGCGGTCGTCGCGCGCGTATTCGGGATCAGCAGGCACAACGGCGTCGGCAGGCAGATCGTGTGCGACGACGGGCGCGCCGCAGCGCGGGCAGAAGCGCGCGGCGTCGGGCAGGCGCGCGCCGCATTGGGTACAGAATGCCATCGCTCGCCTCCTCGTCGCGCGCCGTTCGCCCCTGCGACTAGCCCAGGCGCGCGGTCACGAACAGTAGGCGTCCGCCGGTCCGCGAGGCGTCAGAACAGCCCCGGCGTTTCACGCTGCGCGGTGGAGGGGCGTTCGGGGCTGAGCAACTGGCGCGATTGCGCGAACGGCGTCGCGGTGCGCTCCAGCGAGGCGGTGGCGCCGATCCGCGTGCAGCCGCGTCCTTCGATGAAGTCGAGCGCGGCACGCGTCGATGCCTCGCGCGGGTCGCCGAGCGGATAAGTCGAATCGTCCACCGCCTGGCACGACGCCTCCACCTTGGTCGCGAGCCCGTCGTAATAGTCGCCCTGTCGCGCGGCATTCTGCAACGCGAAGGCGATCACGCGCAGCCGGTCGTCGCACTGCGACTTGTCGAGCGCGATCTGCCCCACTGGCTTGCCGTAGGTGTTGCTGCCGACCAGCGCGACATTGGCGTGGAGGTAGGGGATCATCGCATTGATGACATATTCGCTCGCCGAGGCGGTGCCGCCCGTGCCGATGAAGGCGATCTTGGTCGGGGTGATCGTCTGCGGCTGTTGCGCGAAGAAGGTCGTTTCGTTGTTCGACGATTTCGACGCGCGAAACGTGGTAAAGCTCTGCACGTCGCTCGTCGAGCGTCCGCCGCCGAGCAGGTTGGTGAACAATTCGGCGATCGAGATCAGCCCGCCGCCGTTGTAGCGCAGATCGACGATGACGTTGGTGACCCCGGCGTCGCGGAACTGCTGAAACGCGCTGCGCAGGCCTGGGTCGGCGGTGTTGATAAAGGTACGCAGGTTGACGTAGCCGACGCGAACGCCGTTGTCGGTGATGATCTTCGCCCCATAACGCGACGACACCGGCGTCAGCGTATAATCCGCCTTGGTCAGCGTGACGTTGCGGGTGCCCGACGCGTCGTTGACGCGCAGCACGCGCGTCGTGCCCGCAGTGTCGGGGCCGAGCGCATTGACCACGCCCTGCGATCCCGACGCGGCGATGATGTCGCTGACGGTGCGCAGATTGTCCGCGCTCGTCCCGATCGCGACGATCTCGGTCCCGCGGTCGAGCCCGGCGTTGAGCGCGGGCGCACCCTCGAACGCTTCGATGATGCCGACGCGGCGGTTGGTGGTGTCATAGCCCAACCGGATGCCGAACCCGCCGCTGGTCGTGCCCGAGTTGTAATAGGCATTCTCGCTCGAGATCGAGGTGAGATAGGTGAAATAGCGGTCCTTGCGCTGCGCGCGCGCGGTCGCGGTCAGCGCGTCGATATAATCGTCGACGGTGGAATAACCCGACGGGTCGAGCGAGGCGGGCAGCGTTTCGGGGAACAGATACCAATCGTTCAACTGCGCGAAGGCCCAGTTCTGCCGCTCACGCAGCGAACAGCCCGCTGCGGCGGTGGTGGGGGTCGGCGTCGGGCTTGCGCTGGTGCTACCGCCCGCCCCCGTGCCGCCGCCATCACCACCGCCGCACGACGCGAGCATCGCCGCGCCCGCCAGCAAACCGGAAAAACGCCCGCACCGCATCGCCACGCTCCACCTCTCAAATTATTTCACGGGTGTAGCGCGGGAAAAAGATGCCGTCATTCCCGAAGTTTGCGCACCACGGGCTTACATGGATCAGTTGATCAGGGCCGTTCCGGCTCGTCGCTGGCGGGTGGCGCGCGTATAATCCCGCCCATGACGATCCGCCGATTCGCCTTCGTGGCCGCCGCCCTGCTCGCCGCCTGCAACCAGACGACGCCGAGCACCGTCAATGCGACCGATCCTGCGGTCGCAAACAGCGGCGAGAGCGCCGGCAACACCGCGGATGCGATCGCGTCGTTGAACGATGCGCAGCGTAATGCCGTGCTGTTCCGCGCCATCCGCGACGGCAACGAGGCTTGTCAGGAGATCACCGCCGCGACCGCGACCCAGTCGCTCGACAACAAGCCCGCGTGGCTCGTCACCTGCGACAAGCGGCAACAATATACGGTCGTGCTGCGCGACAATGCGGTCGCGCTGGTAACGCCGGTTACGACGCAGCGCTGACGCGCTCAGCGCCCGATCAGCCGCAGCGTCGCCGGATCGGGCGCGGGAAAGAAGCTGGAGAGCGCCTGCGCGACGATCGTGGGCGCGCCGGCGGCGTCGAACAAGGTCAGCGACGAGCGTAGCTTGAGCGCGTCGACCCCGCCCATGATCGATTCGGCGCTGCGCTCGGTGTGGGGCAGCAGCGCGGCGGTACATGCGACGTAGCGCGGCCCGAGCAGCGGATGCGCCAGATAGGTGCGCGCTTGGTCGAGATCGGCGATGGCATAGAAGATCGCGGTGGGGCTGCGGCCCAGTCCGGCGATCTGCGGAAAGATAAACCACATCCAGTGGCTGCGCTTGTTGCCGGCGGTCAGCTCGGCAAGGGCGGTGTCGTAGCTGTCGGCCTGCGCGGCGACGAAGCGGTCAAGGACATCGGGCATCGCGGACTCAACGCGGTTGCGACCCGCCGGGTGCCGCGATCAGGCGATCGCGGCACCTGCGTCGATCCACAGCAGCAGCGCGGTGGTGGCGAAGCCGGCGAGGCCGAGGGCAATCGGGTGCGCGGCACGGGGTAAGCGGAACATCGTGCACCTCACGCGATCGGCGAGACGGGAACGGCGGCACCGATCATCAGCGCGGCGACCGAGAAAGCGGCGACGAGCGCGAATGCCTGGCGACCGAGTGCGTCGAAGGTGCGGATCATGGTGGTAACTCCTGCTGGTCGATCGGCCGATCCGATCGATGTCCGGAGGTTTGCATCCCGCGTGCCAAACCGAAGAATGTAGCGTTTCTCAGGCTTTAGCGGGTTGCCGCTGTGCCGGTTGGCGCAGCGTCCCGAAATCGTGCAGTGAAATGCGCCAGATTATGGCGCGACGACCGTGTGCCCGCGTCCGGCCTGCTTCGCGGCGTAGAGCGCGCGGTCGGCACGCTCCATCAGCGCGGTCAGCGTCTCGCCCGCGAAGCCGCGCGCCACGCCGGCGGAGAAGTTGATCGTGCCGATCGGTCGATCGGTGTCGCGGTCGCGCAGGCGGCGCGCGGTGATGGCGTCGCGCGCCGCCTCGATCCGTTCCAGTACCGCGGCCTCGTCGTCGCCCTCGAACAGCAGCGCGAACTCCTCGCCGCCGTAGCGCGCGACGGTGCAGGCGACCTCGCGTTCGAGCAATTGCGCCACCAGCTTGAGCACGCGGTCGCCGACGACGTGGCCGAAGCCATCGTTGACGCGCTTGAAATGATCGATGTCGCAGATCGCCAGCGCGACCGCCTTGTCGGATGAAAGCGCCGCGAAATGCTCGTCGAAGGCACGACGATTGAGCAATTCGGTCAACGGATCGGTTTGCGCGCTGGTGCGCGCTTCTTCCAGTGCGGCACGCAATTCCGCCGTTTCGCTCTTTGCCTGCTCCAGCCGCGTCTCGGCCTGGTGGACGCGCTCGATCATCGCCGCAGTCAGGTGCGAGATGCGTTCCACGCTCGCGTCTGA
This sequence comes from uncultured Sphingomonas sp., assembly GCF_936927845.1. GTDB lineage: Bacteria > Pseudomonadota > Alphaproteobacteria > Sphingomonadales > Sphingomonadaceae > Sphingomonas. Next base: position 65,675 of record NZ_CAKZHV010000058.1, on the reverse strand, counting down.
ACCCCCGCTGCGGATCGCTGCGGCGGTTTCGGCGAGGTCGCGGCCGAAATGATTGGTGTCGTCGTGGATCGACTGGAGCGTGTCGCTGAACCCCGCGATCTGTTCCAGCGTGCGCGTGACCAGCACGTCGTCGCGGCTCGGTTCGGCCGGCACGGGGCGAGACACGGACGCAGCAGGTCGCGGCATCAGCGGAGCGCCGCTCGGCACGCCACCCAGCCGCGCCACGTCCGCGCCTGAAAGCCGCACGCCGTCGCTGGTCAGTTCGCGTACCTCGACCGCGCGCGCGCCTTGCGGGTTGCAGATCACGTCATAGGCGAAGGCGTAATTGGCGGGCTCGGGGCTGAGCGCGTGGTCGGCCAGGAATGCGCCCACAGCTGCGAACAAGCCCTTCGGCTCCTCCGCCGCGCGCACGTTCCTGAACCTTGTCGCCACGTCACCCCCGAGCCGCATCATGTCCCGACCGGCCAATTAGGACAGAAGGGCTAACATCCGGTGTCCGCGGATGCGTCTTTCCTTACGAATGTTTCGTGAACGACGCTTTGAACGACTCAGCGCGTACCGAGCCGCTTCACCGCGGCGAGCGTCATCTGGACGTGCTCGGCCGGGTTCATGTCCGAATGGACGAAGGCGATGCGGCCGTCGCGGCCGATGACGTAGCTGGTGCGGCTGGTGACGTTTCGTCCCTTGACCGCCTGGCCAAGCGCCACGTCATAGCCCGCGATCACGCGCGGGCCCGCGCTCGCCACCGCGAACTTGCCCGCGCATTCGCTCGACGAGAATTTCTGCAGGGTCGCGACGTCGTCCGCCGACATGCCGATCACGCGCGCGCCGGCCGCCTCGAACTGCGGCACGGCTTCGGCAAAGGCGCGCGCTTCCGCGTTGCAGCCGCCGGTGAAGGCGGCGGGGAAGAAATACAGCACCACGGGCCCGCGGCGCAGTTCCTTTGCCAGATCAACCGAGATCACCTTGCCCGCCATCGCGCCGCGCGTGGTGAAGGTCGGCGCCTTTGCCCCCGTCGCCAGCGTGGCGGCGGCGGGAAGCGCGGCAATGGCGGCAACAGCGGCGAGCATGGTGGCAAGGATGCGCATGGATGAAATCTCCTGTTCCCGGCCATTCTAGCGTTCGCGCGCGCACCGCGATAGGCACCACCGCATGCCCGTACGCCCCGCCGACATCCAGCTCGCCCACCGCCTCGCCGATGCTGCAGGCGCGGTGATCCGCCCGTATTTCCGCACCCCCGCCGGCGTGCGGCTGAAGGAGGACAAGTCGCCCGTCACGCTCGCCGATACCGAGGCGGAAGCGGCGATGCGCCGCATCCTCGATGCCGAACGGTCGGGCGACGGCATCGTCGGGGAAGAATATGGCGAGAAGCCGGGGGTCACCGGGCGGCAGTGGGTGCTCGATCCGATCGACGGCACGCGCAGCTTCACCGCCGGTCGCGCGATCTTCGGCACGCTGATCGCGCTGGTGGAGGACGGCTGGCCCGTGCTCGGCATCATCGACCAGCCGATTCAGCGCGAGCGCTGGATCGGGGTAGCCGGCCGCACGACCGAGCTGAACGGCACGCCGGCACGCACCCGCGCACGCGCTGCGCTGGGAGGAGCGACGATCGCGACGACCAGCCCGCACCTGTTCGCCGACGGAGACGTGCCGCATTACCTGTCGCTTGTCGCGGCGGTGAGCGGTGGCGCGGCGCGGCAGGGACCCGTTTATGGCGGCGATTGCTATAACTACGGCCTGCTCGCCTCGGGCCACCTTGATCTGGTGTGCGAATCCGGGCTGCAGCTCTACGATTTCGCCGCGCTGGTGCCGGTGGTCGAGGGTGCGGGCGGGCGGATGTGCGACTGGAACGGCGATCCGCTGACCGCGGGAAGCGCGGGCCACGTGCTCGCGATCGGCGACCCTGCACGCACCGACGATGTGCTGGAAGCGCTGCACAACGCCGCGCACGATCATGATCATGCGCATGACCACTGACGTGGGGTGAGGCGTTCGCGCGTGCGCCGCGTTGTGTCGCGCATGACCGTCCCGACCTCGCCTCGCTACCGCTACCGCGCGATTACCGACCGCCCCGACTATGACTGGCCCGGCGGCAAGCGGCTCGCGATCTGGTTCGGCATCAATTACGAGGTGTTCGACTTTGGCGGCGGCATGGGCGCGGAGCTCGCGCCGGCAAAGAACCAGCCCGACGTGATGAATTACGCCTGGCGCGATTATGGCAATCGCGTCGGGGCGTGGCGATTGTTCGACCTGTTCGACCGGCTGGCGCTGCCTGCCACCGCGCTGGTCAATGCCGATGTGATCGAGACCTGCCCCGGCCTTGCCGAAGCTTGCGTCGAGCGCGGGTATGAGATCGCGGCGCACGGGGAAAGCAACGCCGCCGCGCAGGGGCAATTGTCGCGCGAGGACGAGTTCGCGCTGATCGCGCGCACCACCGATGCGTTGGCAGGGCTGGGAAAGCGGCCGACCGGCTGGCTGGGTCCGTGGATTTCGGAAAGCCACGACACCCCCGATCTGCTGCATCAGGCGGGTTACGGCTACGTGCTCGACTGGGCGCACGACGACCAGCCGACGTGGCTGACGACCGAGAGCGGGCGCATCCTGTCGGTCCCTTATTCGCAGGAGATCAACGACATACCCGCGATCGTCGCGCGCAATGGCGAGGCGATGGCGTTCGCGCAGATGATCGAGGACGCGGTGACGCAATTGCTGACAGAATGCGATCGCCGGCCGCTGGTGCTCGGCATCGCACTCCACCCGTACCTGATGGGGCAGGCGCATCGCGTGCCGCCGCTCGCGCGCATGCTCGAGCGGCTGCGCGCCATGGATGACCCGCGTATCTGGTGGACGACCGCGGGGGCGATCGCCGACCACGTGATCGAGCATGATCTGGGCGTCTGACGCTGTCGGGCGCGTGATGCTCAGCGCACGCAGATGCGCGCGCGCTTGTTCACCCAGCAGTCGCCGTCACGCGCGACGGTGCCGAGCGGGTCCATCGCGCGGTCGTCGGCCGGATCGGCGTTCCACGTCGCGGTCGCGGTCGTGTCGGTATCGCTGTTCTTGGTCACGACCGCGAAGTGCGGTTGCGCGGGCTTGCCGCCGTCCCAGGTGTTGAGCGTGTACTGGTCGCGACCCATCGGGAACACGCGACAACGACCCGATACCAGCACACGACCGTCGACCCTCAGGTAACAATCACGCGTCGCCGACCGCGCGGGATCGGCACTGTTGTCGCTCTGCGCAACTAGTGTCGCCGCGGCTGCTGGCTGCGGCGGCCTTGTCTGATCCGTGTTCAGCACAGCACTCCCGGCAAGCGTCGGCGCAGGGGTAGGCGTGTTTGCGGGCGCGGGAGCGGGTGGGGCGGGGACGGGCGTGTCTGTTCCGGCGCCGGTCTGACTGGCCGCGATCTGCGGCCTATCGTTCGCGGGCCCGTCCGCCGCCGGGCTGCACGCGGCTGCTATCCCGATCACCCCGAGCACGATCATCTGTTTCATACCCGCTCCTTCACTGTGAGGTCGGTCAGAAGATGCCGAGGAACTTCTTGCGCTTCTTCGGCGCCGCCTGTCCGTCGCCGACATCGTCGCGCGGTTCGCCCTTGGTGGTGCGCTGTGCCGCCGCGGTCTTGCCCGCTAGCACCGGGCCGCACGCCGCTGCCTTGGCATCGCCCGGATCAATGAAGGCGAGCAGCCCGGCAACCGGCGTCGCCAGCACGGCGAGGCCGAGTCCGGCGCCCGCGCGCGTGACCAGTTGCGGCGTGATCACCTGCAATCCGGGTGTGGCAAAGGTACCGCGGATGCCGACCGGCGACTGGCCCGAGAACAGGCTGAACTTCTTCGAATCGGCGCGGAACGCGAGGTCGACCGCCTCGGTGCGGAAGCTGAACCCACCACGGCCGAGCACGACGTTCTTGCTGGTGTCGATCAGGATCGGATCGGCCGCCGCGACACCGCCGCGCACCGTGAAGCCGATCAGCCCGCAATTGATCTTCACCGGCTCCTTCAACGCGCCCGAAAACATCTTCTGCAAGAAGGTGCCGATGTCGAGCTCGGCAAGCTCCGCGTTGCGCGTCCACAGCGTACCCGCCGGCAGCACGAACGCGATCCGCCCGCGCGCGGTGCTGAGCGAGTCGTGGATGGTGTCGCCGCGCCCGGCGAGCTGGATGCGCCCACGCACCGTGCCGCTGGTTCCGGCTTCCGCCACGCCCCAGCCGGCGAGCAGGCGACCGAGCGGGGTGGGTGCGAGGCGGATGTCGTAGCGTACGTCGCTGGGTCGCGCCCGCGTGTCGAACACCGAGTCGGCGGCGACGTTGCCGCGCGCCATCGCGAAGGTCAGCGGCGACAGTGTCAGCTTGCCGTTCGTCAGGTCGAGCCTCAGGTCGACGTCGCTGATCGGCACGCGGCGCGACTTCACCGCTGCAATCGTCCAGATCAGATCGGCGTCGAAGCGCCGCATCGTTTCGATCGGCAGCGCCGCGTCGGGCAGCAGGCGGGCGGGCGCCGCCCCCGTTTCGGCGGCGGCGGCGGTGACGCCCTTGTCCGCCACCGTATCGGGGTTGAACCCGATAAAGGGAGCGGCATCGACGATGTCGAGACTGCGCGTCGCGAGTTGCGAATCGAGGTGAAGCCGCGCGCCATTGGTGATCGTCAGTCGCCCGGCGAGGTCGGTAGCCCCGCGACGCCCGTGATCCGCGTGAAGCGATATTCATCGCCCGATTTCACCAGTCCGGCGCGCAGGCGATAGGTGCGGGTGTGCGGGATGGCGACGTCGATGATGCCCAGCAACGTCGACAGATCGCGTCCGCGCGCGCGCACCGCCAGCGGTACGCCCTCGATATCGGCGAGGCTGGGCAGGGTGCCCGACAGGTCAAGCGTGTTGTCCGCCGCGCGCATCGTCGCGATCAGCTCGTTTCGGCCGCGGTTGACCGTGGCATCGGGCGACAGCAGCCGCGCGGCGACCGTGAACGGCGTCGACTGGATCGTGCCACCGCCGCGTACGCCGACCGCCTGCCCGATCCGCGCCTCGACCGATCGGATCGTGTCGACGTCGAGGTCGGCGAGCAAGCGCATCCGCGGATCGCGATAGCGCACCACCGTGCCCGCAATCGTTGCGCGATCGATCCGCGGCAGCTCGAACGGCTTGCCGCCCTTTTTCTCGCTGAACGTCCAGGTGTTGCGGTCGTGCGCGGCATTCCATTCGAGGTCGAGCGCGCCGTTCGTCAGGTCGAGCCAGTAGAGCCGCCGCCGCCCGAACAGCAGCGACAAGGGCGCGATGCGCGTGTCGATCCGGTCGGCCGCGAACAGGTCGGGCTTGGTCGCCCAGTCGGGATTGGAGACGCGCAGCCGCTCGGCGTAGAACTTGATCTGGAAGGGCGCGAAATAGAGCTGGAAGTCGCCGCCGACGCTCACCTGGCGGTGGACCAAGCCGCCGACGATCCGCTCGAACGGGTGCTTGAGGAAGCGCCCCTTGGTGATGAACAGCACCAGCCACACCGCGAACACCGCGACGACCATGCCGATCAGCACGCGACGTACCACATGGCGGTGGCGGCGCGGCTGCGCGTGCAGCCCCTCAACCGGTGCGTCACCGATCGGCTTTTCCTCACCTGCGGGTGCCGCCTGCGTCATAACGGAAGCGCAACCGCTTGCCCAAGTGCTTGGTTGCATGGCGAACCGCGTGCGCGACGGCGTTGCATTCCGCCGACGGCCCGGCTAAGGGGCGCGGCTTCACGAGAGCGTGACGCTATGGACCGCCCGGCCAACTGGGGCTGCCGCGGCTGTCTGGTCACGTTCCAACCGAAAGGACCAAAATGCCCAAGCTCAAGACCAAGAGCGGCGTGAAGAAGCGCTTCAAGCTCACCGCGACCGGCAAGATCAAGCACGGCGTCGCTGGCAAGCGTCACCGCCTGATCAGCCACAACGCCAAGTACATCCGTCAGAACCGCGGCACCACCGTGCTGTCGAAGGCCGACACGGCGACCGTGAAGGCCTGGGCTCCCTACGGCCTGAACTGAGCGAGAAGGACTAGCATATGGCACGCGTCAAGCGGGGCGTAACCACTCGCGCCAAGCACAAGAACATTCTGGAACAGGCCAAGGGTTACCGCGGCCGTCGCAAGAACACGATCCGCGTCGCGCGGCAGGCGGTCGAAAAGGCCGGCCAGTACGCGTATCGCGACCGCAAGGTGAAGAAGCGCACCTTCCGCGGCCTGTGGATCCAGCGCATCAACGCCGGCGTCCGCGCCGAGGGGCTGAGCTACAGCCAGTTCATGCACGGGCTGAAGCTCGCCGGGATCGAACTGGACCGCAAGGTCCTGGCCGATATCGCGATGCACGAGGGCGAGGCTTTCTCCGCGATCATCGCGCAAGCGAAGGCCGCACTGCCGGAGCAGCAGCAGGCCGCCTGAACGGGCGTTCTCGCTGAACGATCAAGGGCGTCGGTGGAGCGATCCACCGGCGCCTTTTTCGTTGTGCTGCTATCGCGGCTATGTTGCGACTCGGCTGCATCTGCTCGTCATCCTGGGCTTGATCCGCGATCACGCTGGTCTTGCGCGATCCCGGATAAGGTTCGGAGCGACGAGAGGGCAGGTAACAATGCAACGCGCGCGTTACCGCGCGGTGGACTCGCTTTCCTGTACCGCCCGCGCACGCGCCTCGGTGGCGGCATCGGCGGCGCCGGTGTCGAGCCCGGTATCGATCGGATTGGCCGCGTTGGCGCCACGCGCGCTCGTGGCTGACGAGGCGGCCGCTGCATCGGCGGCATCCTGCCCGCCCATGCCACCGCCTCCACCGGCGTCGCTGCCTGCGATGCCGCCGGTGTCGCGCAGCACGTTGGCCGCGGTCGCGTCGTCGCGGGCATCGCTGCCGATGTTCTCGCGGGCTGAGTTCGGGTCGGTCATCGCCATCTCCTTGTATTCATGTGGTGAACGAGCGGGATGGGCGGACGATCCGCGATCGGCTACACGCCTTGCCATGTCCGCGCTGTCGATCATCGTTGCCGTCACGCTCTCCGCCGTCGCGATGACGGTGATCGTCGGCGTGCGCTATCTCGTCACCTCGGCAGGGTTCGCGCTGGCGACCAGGCTCAAACACCCCGGGCTCTACACCGGGCTCGACCCGCAGATCAGGCGCGAGATCTGGTGGAGCCTCGTCTCCGCCGCGATCTATGGTGTTCCCGCAGGCGTGCTCGCCTGGGGGTGGGAGCGGCACGGCTGGACCCGCGTCTACCGCGACGTGCACGATTTGCCCTTGTGGTATCTGCCCGTGTCGGTGCTCGCCTACCTGTTCCTGCACGACACCTGGTTCTACTGGACGCACCGCTGGATGCACCGGCCCGAGCCGTTCAAGCTCGCGCACGCGGTCCACCATGCCAGCCGCCCGCCGACCGCCTGGGCGGCGATGGCGTTTCACCCGATCGAGGCGTTGACCGGCGCTGTGGTAATTCCGCTACTGGTGCTGTTGATTCCGATCCACGTCGCAGCCCTCGGCTTGGTGCTGACGATCATGACCGTTATGGGTGTGACCAACCATATGGGGTGGGAGATATTCCCCCGGTTCATGTGGCGGGGGGTAGTGGGGCGCTGGCTGATCACGGCCAGCCATCATCAGCGTCACCACGAGCGTTATGGGTGCAATTATGGGCTTTATTTCCGGTTCTGGGACCGGGTGTGCGGCACCGACGACGGTGTCGGGGATTTCACCCGCGCGCACGCGAAAGCAAGCGCGCGCGCGCATCGCGGCGCTGGCGGGGGCCACGCTGTTGCTGATGGGGGCAGCGCCGGTCGCGTCGCTTGACGTCGGGATCGATCACGTCCGCTCGGCCAAGGGGCTGCTGCGCGTCTGCCTGACCGCCGATCCGGAGAATTTCCCCTCCTGCGTGGACGACAAGGACGCGGTGACGCGCAACGTGTCCGCCACCACGCACGCGCTGCGCTTCACCGGGCTGCCGTACGGCAATTACGCCGTAGCGGTGATCCACGACGAGAACGGCAATGCCAGGCTCGACACGTTCGCGGGCATTCCGCGCGAAGGCTTCGGCTTCTCACGCAACCCCCCGATCCGGTTCGGCGCGCCGCGCTTTTCCGCCGCGCGCTTCGCGGTCGCGGGTGATGCACAACGGCAACAGATCGGCATGCGCTACATGCTGTAGTGCAGGCGCAGCGGACACAAAGCCGTAAACGCTCGTTCATGCGGACAGATCAAAGGGGAAATATCGTGTTCGCTGCCCGTCCTGCCGCCCGTCCTTCGTCCGCCAACCCGGTCCGCCGCATCGCGTTGACGATCGCCGCAGCCTCGTCGCTCGCCGCCGTACCTGCGCTCGCGCAGACCAATCCGGTCGATCCGAACGGCCCGCCGACGCCGCTCGTCACCGGTGACACCGTAACGGTCGCGGTCGCGGGGGCGTTGCTGCCCGATTACGAAGGCTCGAACGATTATTCGCTGACCCCCGGCCCGGCCGCGATCGGCACGATCGGCGGCATCTCGTTCCAGGTGCTCGGCAACCGTGCCTCGGTTGACCTGATCGCCGACGCGCCGACCTCGCGCTGGGATTTCCAGGCCGGGCCGGTCGGCCTTGTCAACTTCAATCGCACCAGCCGCAAGGGCATCGACGATCCCCGCGTAAAGGCACTGCCGACCACGTCGACCGCGCTTGAGCTCGGCGGATACCTTGGCATCGGCAAGACCGGCATCATCACCAGCGATTACGACAAGCTCGCGGTCGCGGTCAGCTACCGCTACGACGTGACTGGTATTCACGACAGCGGCGTGCTCCAGCCGTCAGTCAGCTATTACACCCCGCTCAACCTCAAGTCCGCGGTCGGCATCTTCGCCTCGGCCGAGAAGGTCGAGCGGGCGTACGGGCGCACCTATTTCGACGTGCGGCCGCAGGATGTCGCTGCGAGCGGCCTCCCCGCGTTCCGCACGCGCGGCGGGTGGAAGAACTACGTCGTCGGATTCGCGGGCACCTACGCACTGACCGGCGACCTGCTGCACGGGTTCAAGGTAATCGCGGGCGGTACCTACAAGCGGATGTTGAACGATTTCGGCGACACGCCGATCGTCAGCATCGCGGGGTCGCGCAACCAATGGCTCGGCGCGGTCGGCATCGGCTACACTTTCTGATCGCGATCTGACCGGCTCGCCCCCCGAGCCGGTCGCGCGACCGGGCCGCACGAGCGGCGCCAAATCGTCCCAGCCCGTCCACGCCGCGTTTGCACCCGCGTCCGCCTGCGCCTATCGCTGCGCGCGAGTCATCTGCGCGAAAGCTTCGCTGCGCCAGAGACGTGTCGGGTCGAGTGGAAGGATGCAGGCGATGGGCGAAGGCGAACTGATCGAGGCGCTCGACGCACGGGTGAAGCGGCGCGTGAAGCGGCGCGCGTTCTTTGGACAAGCGCTGGGCGCGGCCGCACTCGGCGGCGCGATGATGACGGCGGGCCGTGCCGCTGCGCAGTCCGCGACGCCGACTCCCACGCCGTCGCCGACCGCCACCGCGACAACCGCATTCGGCACGTCCGATTATCTCAACTTCGCGCTCAACCTCGAATATCTCGAGGCGAACTTCTACGCTTTCGCGACCACCGGGTCGGCGATCGCGTCGACACTCGCGGGTGGGATCACCACCGCGGGTGCGCAGGGTGCGGCGACCGGCGGACGCGCGGTCAACTTCACCGATCCCGTCGTCGCGCAATATGCGCGCGAGATCGCGGCGGACGAACTCGCCCATGTCACCTTCCTGCGGACCAGCATCGGGTCGCTCACGGTCGCGCAGCCCGCGATCGACCTGAGCCCCGCGGGTGCCTTCACCGCCGCGGCGCGCGCCGCCGGGCTGGTGGGTTCGACCGCGACCTTTGACCCGTACGCCAGCGACGAGAACTTCCTGCTCGCCTCCTTCCTGTTCGAGGACGTCGGCGTCACCGCCTACAAGTCGACCACCGCGCTCCTCACCTCGACGCTGCGCGAAGCGGCGCAGGGCATCCTGGCGGTGGAGGCGTATCACGCCGCGATGATCCGGGCGACCTTGTACCGCAAGGGGATCGAGACGCCGTCGCTCGGGTTGATCGAGGCGGCGCAGAAGATTTCGGATGCGCGCGACCTGCTCGACGGGACGGTGACCGAGAATCTGACGCTCGGCTACGCGCCCGACGACGATCAGGGGATCACGCCGACGACCAACGCGGCGGGCGAGACTGTGTCCAACATCGTGCCGCTCAACAGCAACGGGCTCGCCTACAGCCGGACGAGCGACCGCGTGCTCAACATCCTGTACCTCAATCGGGCAGCGGTGACCTCGGGCGGGTTCTTCCCCGCGGGCGTCAACGGCGCGATCAAGACCAGCGCCGCCGCGACCTGACGCGTGCGCCGCGACGCGCGGCTCGCCCCTGCCCGATCCTTCTCGCATAAAGTGCCCTGATCCCATGACCGACCTCATGACCGATCCCGAACTCGCCCAGACGATCCTGTCCGCCGCGGCCGATCGCCGCGCCGAGCGCCGCCGCTTCATCAAGCTGGCGAGCGGCGGCGTCGCGGTCGCGGGCGGGCTGTCGTTGCTTGCCGCCTGCGGGGGCGGGGACAGCAATCCCGCGCCGTCGCCGACCCCCACACCGACCCCGACGCCGTCGGCCAGCAGCATCGCGGCCGAGGTCGACGTGTTGAACTTCGCGCTCCAGCTCGAATATCTCGAAGCGCAATTCTACGCTTATGCCGCGACCGGTGCGGGGCTGCCCGCCAACCTGCTGTCGGGCACCGGCACACAGGGCGCGGTGGCCGGCGGTCGGCGCGTCGCCTTCACCGATCCGGTCGTCGCCGCCTACGCGCGCGAGATCGCGGCGGACGAAGTCGCGCACGTCACCTTCCTGCGCTCGGTGCTCGGTAGCGCGGCGGTGGCGATGCCCGCAATCAACATCGATGGCAGTGCGAGCGGCGCGTTCAGCACCGCGGCGCGCGCCGCCGGTCTGATCAACGCGGGCGGATCATTCGATCCTTATGCCAATGACGAGAACTTCCTGCTCGGCGCGTTCATCTTCGAGGATGTCGGCGTCACCGCGTACAAGGGCGCATCGGCGACGCTGATCTACACCGCGGGCTATCAGGAGGTGACCGCCGGGCTGCTCGCGGCCGAGGCCTATCACGCGGGGCTGATCCGCACGACGCTGTACCAGAAGGGATTGGCGACGCCGACGCTGCGGACGAGCGCCGACGCGATCTCGAACGCGCGCGACGTGCTCGACGGGGTGCAGGCGACCTCGACGGCGACACCGACGCCGACACCTTCACCGACACCGACCTCGACCGCGACGGGCCTGCCGACCGGGGTCGACAGCCGCGATCTCGACCAGGGTATCACCGGCACGTCATCCGCATCGAACATCGTGCCCGCCGATGCCAATGGCATCGCCTTCAGCCGCACCGTCGGCCAAGTGCTCAACATCGCGTTTCTCAACAATGACGCGGTGAAGGCCGGCGGCTTCTTCCCCGCGGGCGTCAACGGCAATCTGACGACCAGCGCCAAGAGCAATTGAGGCAGCGCCGCGGGGGGTCACCGATCGCCTGCGGCATGAAGGCGCCTCGCCCCGCTGCCTGCGGCCGCGATCGCACCAGCCGAGGCTGACGAAATCACCCTTTCCCTCGCGCATTCCCCGCGCCTATACTGCGCCTCATCCCCGGGGGACCGCTGAAGCGGTTGAGAGGGGGGCGCATGAGCCCCCGACCCGCTGAACCTGATCCGGCTGACACCGGCGTAGGGAGTGGAGCGGCGACCATCCGGCCACGCTCTCCTCCCGTTCAAGGAGAGTGAAGCGCATGGCAGATATCCAGGCCCGCAGCGAAATTGGCGTCACCACCGGCGCGATCCGCGGCTCCCGCAAGATCCACGTCGGCCCTCTCGGCGTTGCGATGCGGGCGATCGACCTCGATCCCTCGTGCGGAGAGCCGCCACTCAACGTCTACGACACGTCCGGTCCCTACACCGATCCGAACGCCCGGATCGACATCATGGCCGGCCTGCCGGCCCTGCGCCGCGACTGGATCATCGCGCGCGGCGACGTCGAGGAATATGACGCTCGCGCGGTGCGCCCCGAGGACAACGGCCAGCTCGGCCCCGACCGTTCGGGCGGGGTGCAGCCGTTCCCCAATGTCAACCGCCGCCCGCTGCGTGCCAAGGCCGGCGCCAACGTCAGCCAGATGCACTATGCCCGCCGCGGCATCATCACGCCCGAGATGGAATATGTCGCTTGCCGCGAGAATCTCGGCCGCGAGATGCTGCGCGAGTACGTCCGCGACGGCGAGGATTTCGGCGCATCGATCCCCGACTACGTCACGCCCGAGTTCGTCCGCGACGAGGTCGCGCGCGGCCGCGCGATCATCCCCAACAACGTCAACCATCCCGAAACCGAGCCGATGGCGATCGGCCGCAATTTCTTGGTCAAGATCAACGCCAACATCGGCAATTCCGCGGTCGCCTCCAACGTCGCGAGTGAGGTCGATAAGCTCGTCTGGTCGATCCGCTGGGGCGCGGACACGGTGATGGACCTGTCGACGGGCCGCAACATCCACGACACGCGCGAGTGGATCATCCGCAACTCGCCCGTGCCGATCGGCACCGTCCCCATCTACCAGGCGCTGGAAAAGGTCGGTGGCATCGCCGAGGAGCTGACGTGGGAGATCTTCCGCGACACGCTGATCGAGCAGGCCGAGCAGGGCGTTGATTACTTCACGATTCATGCGGGCGTCCGCCTCCCGTATGTCCCGCTCACCGCGAAGCGCGTGACGGGCATCGTCAGCCGCGGCGGCTCGATCATGGCAAAATGGTGCCTCAGCCACCACAAGGAGAGCTTCCTCTACGAGCGCTTCGACGAGATCACCGAGATCATGAAGGCGTATGACATCGCCTACTCGCTCGGCGACGGCCTCCGCCCCGGCTCGATCGCCGACGCCAACGATGAGGCGCAGTTCGCGGAGTTGTACACACTCGGCGAACTCACCAAACGCGCCTGGGAACAGGACGTGCAGGTGATGATCGAGGGCCCCGGCCACGTGCCGATGCACAAGATCAAGCAGAACATGGACAAGCAGCTCGAGGCGTGCGGCGAGGCGCCGTTCTATACGCTTGGGCCGCTCACCACCGATATCGCGCCCGGTTATGACCACATCACCAGCGGCATCGGTGCGGCGATGATCGGTTGGTACGGCACCGCAATGCTCTGCTACGTCACCCCCAAGGAGCATCTGGGCCTGCCCGACCGCGATGACGTGAAGACGGGCGTGGTGACCTACAAGCTCGCCGCCCACGCCGCCGATCTGGCCAAGGGGCACCCGGCCGCCAAGATGCGCGACGACGCGCTGTCACGCGCACGCTTCGAGTTCCGCTGGCGCGACCAGTTCAACCTCAGCCTCGACCCCGACACGGCCGAATCCTACCACGACCAGACACTGCCGGCCGAAGGCGCGAAGACCGCGCACTTCTGCTCGATGTGCGGCCCGAAATTCTGCTCGATGAAGATTACGCAGGAAGTGCGAGACTTTGCGGCGAAGCAGAACGCGCCGGTGGAGACGTTCGTCGCAGCGGGCGACGCCGAGGCCGGCATGGCCGAGATGAGCGAACGCTTCCGCGAGAAGGGCGGCGAGGTTTACCTGCCGGCGTAGTGATGGGCGAACGGCCCCGCGCGGATGCGCGGGGCCGCTGTCTCATGTGATCACGGGCACTCGGGCAGGCTGAGCAGATTGTTCGGCTGCTCGCCGTCGTTCTGAGTCTTGAGGTACTTGTTACCGGCGGCGCTGCGCGCGACGATCACCCACACGCTCTGCCCGCCTGTGTAGACGTAGAAACGCCAGGTACCGCGCTCGATTGCGTCGATTGCCTGCTGTTGCGTGAGCGACCACGGTGTTGGTGATCTTCCGCCGACGTGGGAAATGCGTTCGTGCGCGCTGTAGCGGTTCGTCTTGTTGATGCACGTGATCTGCGCCGTTTGGGTCATGTTCACACTCCAACGATCCGCGCGCAGGTGCCTGCGACGGTTGATCCAAAAGCGGAGGTCCACTAAATCCTGAGTGCCTACCAAGCACTCGAGGGGGTGGGCACCTGCCTCCTCCGATTAGGGTCGCTGCTAGAAGCAGCGGCCCTAATTTCGTTTGGGCTACAGTCAGACCATTGTGGTCAGCCACAGCCATCCCCGCCTGGGCGGGGGAGTCGCATGTACACGCTCACCCATTCCTTCCAGTACGGGTCGATCCCCGCTCTATCGCGAGGGAGTGAATCGGCATGTACAGCAACAGAGTATCTTACTTTCGCAGTCATGCAATAGAATCTATCTTCCCCCGCTTCGCTCCCCCATTTACTTCTAGTACGTTACGTGCGTCCGTTGTTCAGCAGTGTGGACGGCATCCTTTTACCAGCGGTAAGGCCCAACGGGTGTAAATAAGGGAAGAGATAGGAACCCGCCGCGGCAAAGCCGCGTCGTCAGTCGACGCGGTGCGTCGCTGGCCGGGCGTGTTGCTGATCCTGAAATAGCGTGCCGCTATTTCGCGGCAACACGCTGGAGCGGGCGAAGGGATTCGAACCCTCGACCCCAACCTTGGCAAGGTTGTGCTCTACCCCTGAGCTACGCCCGCTCTGGCGTCTTCGGATCGGAGTGGCGAGAAGCCGTTCCGATCGGGGAGCGGCGCCACTAGCATCGCCCCTGAGGGTCGGCAATAGCCAAATTTGCACGCGTCCAACTTTTTGCGCGGCGAAAGGGCCATGTCGGGCAAATCTCTCGTCCACGTCGATTGACCGCGATCAACGTGGCGGATACCCGCCTATAGCCATGACCGCCCCGACCATCCTGCTCGTCGAGGACGATCCGTCGCTTCGCATGCTGACCGCGCGTGCGTTGCAGGAGAACGGCTTCCTCGTCCGCCCCGCCTCCGCCGCGCCCGAGATGTGGCTCGCGCTGGAAAACGGCCCCGTCGATCTCGTGCTGCTCGACATCATGCTGCCGGGCACCAGCGGCATCGACCTGTGCCGCACGCTGCGCCAGAAAAGCGACGTGCCGATCATCTTCATGTCGGCGCGCGCGAGCGAGACCGACCGCGTCGTCGGGCTGGAGCTGGGCGCGGATGATTACATTGCCAAGCCGTTCGGTACGCGCGAGCTCGTCGCGCGCGTCCGCGCGGTGCTGCGCCGTCCGCCGATGGACCGGCTGGCGGGCAGCGCCGAGCAGGGTGTGCTGACGTTCGACGGCTGGACGATCAACCTGCCCCGGCGCGAGCTGACCAGCCCCACGGGCGCGATCGTCGACCTGACCGGCGCGGAGTTCGACCTGCTCGTCGTGCTCGCCGACCATGCGCAGCGCGTGATCGCGCGCGAACGCCTGATCGAATTGTCACGCACGCGGCTGGGCGACAGTTCCGACCGTTCGATCGACGTGCTGGTCAGCCGCTTGCGCCGCAAGCTCGGCAGCGCAGGGACCCCGGCGCCGATCGTCACCGTGCGCGGCGTCGGCTACATGCTGAACGTCGCGGTCGAGCGCCAGTAAGCGCTTGCGGCTGCTTCGGCGCCCGGCCTTCGGGCTGCTCGGGCAGGTCGTCGCGATCCTGCTCATCACGCTGCTGATCGAGTTCGGCGCGAGCACGATCCTGTACGAGCGCGCCAGCGGCTTCGCGGTGCGCGACGACGAGGCCAATCGCCTCGCCGAGCATCTGGTCATCAGCCGGCGTCTCCTGACCGAGCGTCCGGCGCAGGGACGCACCGCGATGGCGGCCGAACTCACCACCGACCGCTACGCGCTCAACTGGTCGCCGACGCCGCATCCGACGCCGCGGATCGCGCCCCGGCTCGACGAGATGCAGCGCCAGGTGCTCGAATGGGAGCCGAGCCTCAGGGACGCGCACCTGCAATTGCGGCTGGTTTCGCCCGGGCGGCAGTCGCTGGTGACCGGCGGGATGCAGCTGCAGGACGGCAGCTGGGTTTATTTCCGCACGCTCGCACCCTTGTCGGGGATCAGCTTCGCTGCCGAACGCATCGCGCTGGCGCTGATTCCCGCGATCGCGCTGATGGTGCTGGCGGGTGTCGCGCTCAGGCGCAGTTTCCGCCCCCTACGGATGCTCGCCGCCGCGGCCGACCGCGTCGGGCACGGCGCGGTCGAGCCGGTCGAGGTCGACGGACCCGGTGAGGTGCGCCGCGTGATCAGCGCGTTCAACGACATGCAGGAGCGTATCCGCGCGCTGATCGCGGGGCGCACGCAGGCGCTCGCCGCGGTCGGCCACGACCTGCGCACCCCGCTCGCCCGGCTCCACCTGCGTACCGAGAGCCTGCCGCGTGACGAAACGCGCGAGGCGATCCTGCACGACGTCGCCGAGATGGAGGCGATGATCACCTCGCTGCTCGCTTTCCTGGGCGGCGCCGACCCGGAAGCGCCGTCGATGGTCGACCTGGCCGTGCTGTGCGAAACGGTGATCGACGACGCCGCCGACCGCGGCGCCGATGCGCGTTACGAGGGACCCGATCACCTCGAGCTTCGCGTGCGGCGACTGGCGATCAAGCGTGCGATGACCAACCTGGTCGAGAATGCGCTCCATTACGGCAGCAGCGTCACGCTGACGCTCGCGCGCGAGGAGCGGCACGGTGGCGCAGATGTGGTGATCCGCGTGTGCGACAACGGTCCCGGCATCCCCGAGGACAAATTGCGCGAGGTGCTCGAACCGTTCGTCCGGCTCGATCCCGCCCGCGGCCGCGACACGGTCGGGTTCGGGCTGGGATTGTCGATCGTCGCCAAGGCGGTGGCGGACGAAGGCGGCACGCTGACGCTGTCGAACCGGGATGAGGGTGGGCTCGAAGCATGCATCCTGCTGCCGGACACACAACGACACAGCGACACACAATAACACACGGCCGCCGATCGCGGGCAACGCCCGGTTGATACTCGTTCACATTCGTCAGGATGAGGAGAGTCGCTCGTGGCTTGTGGTCGTGCTCGCATCGCGGATGTCGTCCGCTGGAACATCGGGCGATGAAACACGGGGTTATTGCCCGCCCCGGCGTATCGGTGCCCTCCCGCCAGTTCTTCGCGCGTGACCTGACCGCGTCGATCGTCGTCTTTCTGGTTGCGATGCCCCTGTGCATGGGGATCGCGGTCGCCTCGGGCGTGTCGCCGGAAAAGGGGCTGATCACCGGCATCATCGGCGGCATCGTCGTCGGGCTGCTCGCGGGCTCGCCGCTCCAGGTCAGCGGCCCCGCCGCCGGCCTCGCCGTCATCGTCTACGAACTGGTTCGCGATCAGGGGCTGAGCGCGCTCGGGCCGATCCTGCTGCTCGCCGGCGCGATCCAGTTGGCCGCGGGTATCTTCCGCCTGGGCGGCTGGTTCCGTGCGATCTCGCCCGCGGTGGTGCATGGGATGCTCGCCGGGATCGGTGTGCTGATCGTCGCCGGGCAGTTCCACGTGCTGTTCGATGCCAAGCCGTTGCCGAGCGGGCTGCAGAACCTGTCGGCGGCACCCGCGCGGTTGTTCGGCCTGTCGCCGTTCAACCTCCAGGCGACCGAGATCGCGTTCGGCATCGGCCTTGCCACGATCGCGGCGATGCTGGCGTGGGAGAAGTTCCGCCCCGCTTCGCTCAGGCTGTTGCCGGGCGCGCTGGTCGGCGTGCTGACGGGCACCCTGCTCGCGGTCGGGCTCGGGCTGGACGTCGCGCGCGTACAGGTGCCCGCGTCGATCACCGCCGCGCTGGCACCGCCCGCCGCGGGCTTCTGGGCACAGTGGCTGAACCCGTCGATCCTGACCGCCGCGCTCGCGATCGCGTTCATCGCCTCGGCCGAGACGCTTCTGTCGGCCGCTGCGGTCGACAAGATGCACGACGGCGTGCGCACCGACTACAACAAGGAATTGCGCGCGCAGGGCGTCGGCAACATGCTGTGCGGCTTCGCGGGCTCGCTGCCGATGACCGGGGTGATCGTGCGTTCGTCCGCCAACGTGCAGGCGGGGGCGATGACGCGCGCCTCGGCGATCATGCACGGTGCGTGGATCCTCGGCTTCGTCGCCGGGCTGCCGTGGCTGCTGCGCGAGATCCCGATGGCGGCGCTGGGCGCGATCCTGGTCGTCACCGGCTTCCGCCTCGTCAGCCTCGACCATGCGCGGCATCTGGCGCGCGACCACGGGCTGCTGCCGGTGCTGATCTGGGCGGCGACGCTGGTCACCGTCGTCACTACCGACCTGCTGACCGGCGTGCTGGTCGGCATCGCGCTGACCACGCTTGAACTTGTGCCGCATCTCAGCCGGCTGCGCTTACGCGTGGTGGAGGGCGGCGACGCTGATCGGCACGCGATCGCGCTGAACGGCACCGCCACCTTCCTGACCCTGCCCAAGCTGTCCGACACGCTCGACCGCGCGCCCGTCGGCACGCCGGTCGCGCTCGACGTGTCGGGGCTCCACGCCGCCGACCACACCAGCGCGGAAATGCTGCGCGACTGGCTGCAGCGGCGGCGTCAGGCGGGCGGCAGCGTCGACGTGACCGGCGCGCGTGGCCGGATCGCCACACTGACCGCGGCGGCGGCGCACTGAACGCATGTTGCCGCTTGAAGTGAGACGGAACGCCCGATAGCGTTCCATCTCGCAGGTGCAGCACCGCCCGCCTGATGGGTGATAACCCGACGGTGAGAGCGGTGCGTACGGGCAAGCAGGAGGAGCCTCTACAACAAGGAGGTTCCCATGAAGTACGTTCTGTTATCCGCGCTCGCCCTGATGGGCGTGGCAACCCCTGCGCTGGCGCAGGAAGAAACCGCTCCGCCAAAGCCGATCACGGTGTCCGGCAGCGTCGGGCTCGTCTCCGACTATCGTTTCCGCGGCGTCTCGCAGTCGGACGAGCAGCTCGCGATCCAGGGCGGGCTGACGATCGCGCACGAGAGCGGGGTCTATATCGGTACCTGGGGATCGAACCTTGCCGGCTGGGGCACGTTCGGCGGCGCCAACATGGAGCTCGATCTGATCGCGGGCTACAAGACCACGCTGACCGAGGGCGTCGCGCTCGACGTCGGTGCGACCTGGTACATGTACCCCGGCGGGTTCGACAATACCGACTTTATCGAGCCTTATGCCAAGGTGTCGGGCACGATCGGCCCTGCCAGCGTGCTGGCGGGCATCGCCTACGCGCCCAAGCAGGAAGCGCTCGGCTCATGGTACCGTAACGGTGCCTCGGCGGCGGCTGGTGTGTACGACAATCCGGGCGACAAGAACGACAATCTGTACCTGTGGACCGACGCCAGCGTCGGCGTGCCCAACACCGGGCTGACCGCTAAGGGTCACGTCGGCTTTTCCAAGGGGAACAAGGGCCTGGGGCCGTTCGCCACCAGCGTCGCACCGACGGGCGAATATATCGACTGGATGGCGGGCGTCGATTACGCGGTGCCGGGCACGCCGCTGACGCTGGGGGTCGCGTATACCGACACCGACATCTCCAACAGCGAGGCGGCCTATCTGCGCCCGAGTTTCAGCAAGGGGCAGGACGGTACCGGCAACATCGCGGGATCGCAGGTCGTCTTCTCGCTGACCGCCGCGTTCTGAGGCCGAGAGCGGGGGCAGGAATATTCCCTCTGAGGCAGGGGGTTTGTATCCCCGTCCCCGTTCCCACATAAGGGCGCGCACGCAATCAGGAGCAGCCCTTGGCGACGTTAGGCATGTCACCGGCCGAGAAAGAGGCCATCCAGACCTTCCGCAGCGAGGTCGTCGAGCCGTCGATGACCAAGCTGGTGATCATCGATTTCTGGGCCGAATGGTGCGGGCCGTGCAAGGCGCTGACCCCGGTGCTGGAAAAGGTCGCTGCTGCCTATGCCGACAAGGGCGTGGTGCTCGCCAAGGTCGACACCGACAAGAACCAGTTCATCGCCGCCCAATTCCAGATCAAGTCGATCCCGACCGTTTACGCGATGTTCCAGGGGCAGCTCGTCGCCGACCTGACGCCCGCGCGGACCGAATCGCAACTGCGCACGATGCTTGACCAGTTGTTGCGCCAATTGCCGATCCAGGGCGAGGCGCAGTCGCAGGAAGCCGAGCTCGAACCGCTGGTCCAGATGGGCGAGGACGTGCTCGCGAGTGGCGACGCCGAGCGCGCGCTGTCGATCTTTGACCAGCTCGCCGAGATGGCGCCCGAGCAGCACGCCGTCGTTTCCGGCCGCGTCCGCGCGCTCGTCGCACTCGGCGCGACCGACGAGGCCGAGGCGATGATCGCCGCCCTGCCCGACGATCTTGCCAGGCTGCCCGACATCGAGCGCGCGCGCGCCGCGCTCGCGCTCGCGCGCTCCGCCCCCGCGGTCGATGATCTCGCCCCGCTTGAGGCCGCGGTCGCCGCCAACCCTGACGATCACCAGGCGCGCTTCGACCTCGCCAACGCGCAGATGGCGGCGGGCAACCGCGACGCGGCCGCCGATGGCTTCCTCCACATCACCGCCGCCGATCGGGCGTGGAACGAAGGCGCGGCGAGGGCGCAATTGCTCAAGCTGTTCGAGGTCGTCGGGCTCGAGGATCCGTGGGTATCGGCGCAGCGCCGTCGGCTGTCGGCGATCCTGTTCGGATGACGCGCACGCGGCTCTCGATCTTCCCGCTGCCGGGTGCGCTGCTGTTCCCCGGCATGCACCTGCCGCTCCACATCTTCGAGCCGCGCTACCGCGCGATGATGTCGGACGCGATGGCGCGCGACCGCCGCATCGGGATGATCCAGCCGCGCCCCGACGGCGATCCGGACGACCCCGAATTGTTCGACATCGGCTGCGTCGGACGGATCGCCGAGTTCGAGGCGATGGAGGACGGGCGTTATAACCTGATCCTCGAAGGCGTCGCGCTGTTCCGCGTGGTGAACGAGCTCGACGTTTCGACCGCGTTTCGCCAGGTCGAAGCCGAGTTGCTGCCGGTCGAAACCGACCAGACACTCGCGCTCGGCGAACGCTCATCGCTCGAACTCGAATCGAAACGCTTCGCAGAGGCGCTGGGCTACGCGGTTGACTGGGACTCGGTGTCGCGACTGGACGACGCCGCACTCGTCAACGGCGTGGCGCAGATCGCGCCGTTCGACGTTGCGGCGAAACAGGCGCTGCTGGAGAGCAAGGGCATCTCGGCGCGCTGCGAATTGCTGGTGCAGTTGATGCAGTTCTTCGGCCGCCACGACGGCGACGAGCGGGTGACGCTTCAGTGAACGAAGCGACCGAGCGCGAAACGCCCGCACTCGACCCATGGCTGCTCGAACGCCTCGTCTGTCCGTTGACGCGCACGCCGCTGCGTTACGACCCGCAAGCAGATGAGCTGGTATCGGAAGCGGCTGGGCTCGCCTATCCGATCCGCGACGGCGTGCCGGTCATGCTGGTCGAGGAAGCGCGGCGGCTTTGATCATCTCGTCGCCCCGGACTTGATCCGGTTTGACGATAGGCGCGGCTCAGACCGCGAGCTTCGGGAACCCGGCGCGGAAGGCTGCTAACTTGGGCTTGTCCCAGGTCACGATATACGGGTGCGTCGGGTTCCGGTCGAAGAAGTTCTGGTGATACGCCTCGGCCGGGAAGAACGCGCCGCGCTCGATCCTGGTCGCGATCGCGCGGGGGAAGACATGCGCGTTGCCGAGCTGGCGGATGTACGCCGAGGCGACGCGGGCCTGATCGGGCGTTTGCGGAAAGATCGCCGAGCGATAACTGGTGCCGCTGTCCGGTCCCTGCCGGTTCACCTGCGTCGGATCGTGCGCGATCGAGAAATACACGCGCAGCAGCGTCGCGTAGCTGACCTGACGCGGATCGTAGCTGATGCGGATTGCCTCGGCGTGGCGCGTCGTCTCGCTGCTGACCGCGTCGTAATTGGCGGTCGCGCGCGTTCCGCCAGCATAGCCCGCGGTGACCGACTTCACCCCGCGCACGTGCTCGAATACCGCTTCCATGCCCCAGAAGCAGCCGCCCGCGAGCACCGCGGTCTGCAGGCCCTTGGTCGCGGGCACGTCGATCGCGGCGGCCGGGATCGGCACGGCACGCTCGGCCTGGGCGGTTCCACAGGCGCTCAGCATCAGCGCGGCGGCGAGGAGAGGGCGGAGGGTCATGAAACTGATATAGGTCAGTGACTTGCGCGCTTCCAGAGGTCAGCGCTGCGCGTACACCGCGGTGGGATGCGTCGGATCGGCCTGCGCCGCCGGCTGCAGCGCGAACAGACCAACCGCCCCGATCGCGAAGCCGCCGGCAAATTGCCAGAAGAAGCTGGTCTTGAACAGGCGAAGCATTGGTCGTGTATCCTGCTGCGATCCGCCCGCCCGTCCGTGCCGAACGCGCGATGCGGAAATGGTTTCCGTCACATCACTTAGGTGAGCGAGGATGAACCGAGGCTGGTTCATCCGTTCATCTCCCAGCGATATACGGCACCCAATCGCACGAGCATATTTCAACGATCGAAAGAGATCGTTTCTGCGGCGATATAGTTGGTAGCCTCAGCGTAATGCGGCGCAGGCCTGCTGGATGCGCGAACATGCCTCGGTCAGCAGCGCCTCCGAGGTCGCGTAGCTGATCCGCATCGCGGGCGAGAGCCCGAATGCGACACCTTGCACCGCCGCCACACGCGCATCGTCGAGCAGATAGCCGACGAAGTCGCTGTCGCTCTCGATCCGCATGCCCTTCGGCGTGGTCTTGCCGATCACGCCGGCGACGCTTGGATAAACGTAGAACGCGCCCTCGGGCGTCGGGCAGGTGATGCCCTCGGCCTGATTGAGCATGCCGACCACCAGGTCGCGTCGCGCTTGGAACGCGCGCGCGCGCTCGCGCAGGAACGACTGGTCGCCGGTCAACGCGGCGACCGCGGCGGCCTGCGCGATCGAGCACGGGTTGCTGGTCGATTGCGATTGCAACTTCGCCATCGCCTTGATCAACCACGGCGCACCGCCCGCGAAGCCGATCCGCCAGCCGGTCATCGCATAGGCCTTGGAACAACCGTTCACCGTCAGCGTCCGCTCGTAGAGCGAGGGGCATACCTCGGCGATCGTTGCGAAGCGGAAATCGTCGTAGACGATGTGCTCGTACATGTCGTCGGCGAACACCCAGACGTGCGGATGCCGCTCGAGCACCTCGCCCAGCGCCTTCAACTCGTCGACCGTATAGGCCGCGCCCGTCGGGTTCGATGGCGAGTTGAGGATCACCCACTTGGTCCGCGGCGTGATCGCGCCTTCCAGCATCTCGGGCGTCAGCTTGTAGCCATATTCGGCGCCCGCGGGGACGATCACCGGGGTGCCGCCCGCGAATTGAACGACGTCGGGGTAGCTGACCCAGTAAGGCGCGGGCACGATGACCTCGTCGCCCGCTTCGACGGTCGCGACCAGTGCGTTGAACAAGGTGTGCTTGCCGCCGACGTTCACGCTGATCTGCTGCGGCGTATAGGTCAGGTTGTTGTCGCGGCGGAACTTGGTGACGATCGCGTCCTTCAACTCGGGCGTGCCGTCGACGTTGGTGTACTTGGTCTTGCCGTCACGGATCGCCTGGATAGCGGCTTCCTTGACGAACTCGGGCGTGTCGAAATCGGGCTCGCCCGCACCCAGGCCGATCACGTTGACCCTGGCGCGCTTCAGCTCCATCACCCGGCTCGTGATCGCGAGCGTCGGCGAGGGCGAGATGCGGTCGAGCGCGGCGGAGGTCTTCACGGGCTTCACCCTTCGGGTTCGGAAAATGCGCGTGCGCCTATGGAACGCGCACGCTTGTTACGCAACCACGCGATGGTCGGGCGCGAGCGTCGCCGGCATCAATCCACGCAACGCATTGCCGAGCAGGAGCCCGCCGGCGAGGTCTTCGGGCCAGAGCACCGCCTCGCGCGCGCGACCCGTTTCCAGCAACTCGGCACGCAGCACACCCGGCAGCAGCGCGCCCGCCGGCGGCGTCAGCAACATGCCGTCGCGCTCGACGAACAGCGAGGTGTAGCTCCCCTCGGTCAACGATCCGTCCGGCGCCACGAACACCACCTCGTCGCAGCCGCTCTCGCGCCGGGCGTCGTCGTAGAAGGCGCGATCGCTGGTCTTGTGGCGCAGGCGCCAGTCGGCGGGCGCGACCGGCAGCGGCACCAACGCGACCGACAGCGGTGTGTCGCGCCTTGGCGCCAGCGGCGACACTTGGATCGCGACCGCGCCGCTGTTCGCCAGCATCATCCGGATGCGCGATGCCTTGCGCAACCGGAAGGTCGCCGCCTGCAATTCGTTGCGCGCGTCGTGGCGGTCGAACGCGAAGCCGAGTGCGGCGGCGCTGTTCTTCATCCGCTCCAGATGCCGCTCGATCAGCGCGATCCCTTCCATCGGGTCGAACGCCATCGTCTCGATCAGGTCGACGGTGCAGACATCGCGGCCGAGGAACGCGCCCTTGGCCAGCGCCTCGTCCCATTCCGCCGCCGCGGTCGAATCGGCGACGATGCCGCCGCCCAGTCCGATCGTCGCCTGGTTCGCGCCCGCGGGCAGCGCCAGCGTGCGGATCGCGACGTTGAACATGGCGTCGCCGCTCGCGTCGAGGCGCCCGATCGCGCCGGTGTAGAGCCCGCGCGCATCACGCTCGATCTCGTTCAGCGCTTGAATCGCGCGTACCTTGGGCGCGCCGGTGATCGACCCGCACGGAAATAGGGCGCCGAGCACGTCGACCGCGTCGACGCCGGGTGCACGCGTCGCGGTGATGGTGGAGGTCATCTGGTGGACCGTTGGATAACGCTCCAACGCGAACAATTCGGGTACCGCGACGCTGCCCGCCACCGCGACGCGCGACAAATCGTTGCGCATCAGGTCGACGATCATCAGATTTTCGGCGCGCTGTTTCGGATCCTGCGCCAGCGCGGCGGCAGCGTCCGCGTCGGCGCGCGCGTCGACCTGACGCGGCGCGGTGCCCTTCATTGGGCGACAGGTGAGCCGGTTGCCCTCAAGCGCGAAGAAGAGTTCGGGCGAGAAGGACAGGTATGTCGTCTCGCCCGTGTCGACGATCGCACCCCATCCACCCCGCGTCGCCGCGCGCAACCGCGCATAGAGCGCGAGCGGATCGCCCAGGACGCGCACGTCGGCGCGAAACGTCAGATTGGCCTGGTACAGGTCACCCGCGGCGATCAACGCCTGCACGCGCGCGAACATCGCGTCGTAATCGGCGCGCGACACCCGCGGCTCGAGCGCGCCGACCCACGCACCCGCCGGATCGGGCAGCAGCGCGGGCACGTCGACCGTCTCATAGCTGTCGAACAACCCGAACCAGCCGAGCGGCCCGTCGGGCGTTCGTGCGTCCGCGACCGCCGGCTCGAACGCGCTCGCCGCTTCGTAGAACAGGAACCCCGCCGCCTCACCGCGCTGTTCGGTGGTGTGCGCGCGCACCGCCGCCAGCATCGGCGCGACGTCGGCCACGCCGCGCGCGTCAACCACGCCACGCGGGTTGCGGTACAGCCGCGCCGCCGCGCCGCCGTCGCGCGCGTCGTCCAAGAGGACGTAGGGGGCCGTGATCCGCATCCGACTCGCGTGATGCCCGCCCCTTTCGCACCCGGCAAGCGCAGCCGCGCGTGTTTCGCGTGCCCCGAGGGCGATTAACCGCGATTGTGGCCGTGTTCGCGCGCGCCCATCTCTGGCACAACGCCGCTTGAACCGATGCGAGACACGACCATGAGCACCGACACGCCCCCGCTACGCGCCGCCATCATTCCCGTCACCGCAATCGAGCAGAATTGCACGCTGATCTGGTGCACCAGGACGATGCGCGCCGCTGTGATCGATCCGGGCGGCGATCTGCCGCGGATCAAGGCCGCGATCGAGCAGGCGGGCGTCACGGTCGAGAAGGTGCTCCTCACCCACGGCCATATCGACCACGCGGGCGAGGCGCGCCCGCTCGCCGACGAACTGGGGGTGAAGATCGAGGGGCCGCACGAGGACGACCGTTTCTGGCTCGCGCGGCTGGAGGACGACGGGCGGCAATGGGGCATCCGCGGCGTCAACACCGAATCGGACCGCTGGCTGGTCGACGGCGACACGGTTACGGTCGGCGACCTGACGCTCGACGTTTATCACACGCCGGGCCACACCGCCGGCCACGTCATCTTCCACCACGCACCGTCGCGCTTCGCGCAGGTCGGCGACGTGTTGTTCCAGGGATCGGTCGGGCGCACCGATCTGCCGCAGGGCAACCACAAGCAGTTGATCGACTCGATCGTCACCAAATTGTGGCCGCTCGGCGACACGCACTTCATCCCCGGCCACGGCAAGCCCAGCACCTTTGCGCACGAACGCCGCCACAACATGTTCGTCAGCGACGCCGCGCTCGCGGCCTGACCGCCGGCGCGACCCGCCGACCCGAGTCGCAGGCCCGAGTCGCTCCCCAGTTCGTGCGCGAGCCGTACCTAGCCGCGCGAGGCGTCGATCGGCACGGTGGTGATCGTGCCGTCCGCGCGCGTGTCACCGCCGTAGACCAGCACCAGCGCCCAGATCGCCAGCCCCGCCATCACGATCCACGTCGCGGCGATGCCGCCGGCGCGCAGCGGATTGGGGGCAGGGCGGTCCATTCCCAGCCCGTGCGCGACCCGCGCGACGACGAACACCGCGCCCGCGACCCACAGCCACGTCGTCGATCCGCCCGCCAGTTCGATCCCGGCGAGCAGGATCAGCACGAACGGGGCATATTCGACGAAATTGGCGTGCGCGCGCACCGCCGCCAGCAGCGGCGCGTCACCGCCGTCGCCGATCATCACCTTGCCCTTGATCCGCCGCTGCGACACGCGCAGCGCCAGCCAGATGTTGATCGCGGCACAAGCCGCCGCGATCGTCAGCGTCATCGGCAACAGCATCGATTCTCCCCTTCATGGTCGCGCGCCAGCGTGACATTCCGCTCATCGGGTTGCAACGCGGGCAGAATTGGCTATAGGCGCGTCACTTCGCGATGCGTGCCGATGTGCGGCTGCCTGCCGCGGTCGCCCTCGTGCCGGCCGTTCGGGTGACCTGCTCGGCACATTTCGTTCAAACACGTAACACTTGGATCAAGGTGCCGAAATGGCCGTCCCTAAGCGAAAGACTTCTCCCTCACGCCGCGGCATGCGCCGCGCGCACGACGCGCTGACGATCTCGGCGTTTCAGGAATGCCCGAATTGCGGCGAGCTGAAGCGTCCGCACAATCTGTGCACCGCCTGCGGTCACTATAACGGTCGCGAGATCGTCTCGGTCGAGGGCTGAACCGCCCCGCGCGGACCTTTGTTGTCCGCGCCCGCGTTTGATTGGCGCGTTTGATTGGAGTGCCCCGTCCCATGTCCGACAGTTCCGTGATCGCCATCGATGCGATGGGCGGTGACAAGGGGCTGGAGGTCATGTTGGCGGGCGTTGCGCGTGCGCGTCGCGTCCACGACGGCCTGCGCTTCCTGCTGGTCGGCGACGAAGCCGCGATTCGCGCCGGGCTGGCGCGTCACCCGAATCTGTCGCACGCGTCGGAAGTGATCCATGCCGCCGACGTGATCGCGGGCGAGGAAAAGCCGAGCCAGGCGCTGCGCCGTGCCAAGACCTCGTCGATGGGCGTCGCGATCAACTGCGTGAAGCAAGGTCGCGCCGGTGCCGCGGTGTCGTCGGGCAACACCGGCGCGCTGATGGCGATGGCGAAGCTGAGCTTGCGCACCATGCCCGGCATCGATCGCCCCGCGCTCGCCGCGTTGCTGCCGACGCTCGGCGACAACGACGTCGTGATGCTTGATCTCGGTGCCAACACCGAGTGCGATGCGCGCAACCTGACGCAGTTCGCGGTGATGGGCGCGGCCTACGCTCGCATCGTGCTCGAACTCGACCGCCCGCGCGTCGCGCTGCTCAACATCGGCAGCGAGGATCAGAAGGGCACCGGCGAGATCAAGGACGCGGCGCAGATGCTGCGCGCCGCCACCCACCTGCCGATGGATTTCACCGGATTCGTCGAGGGCGACCGCCTGTCGCGCGGCGAGCATGACGTGATCGTGACCGACGGCTTCTCGGGCAACATCGCCTTGAAGACCGCGGAAGGTACCGCGCGCTTCGTCGCCGACCTGCTGCGCCGCGCCTTTTCCAGCTCGGCGCGCTCGAAGATCGGCTTCCTAATCTCGCGCCCGGCGACCGACCTGCTGCGCAACCACCTCGATCCCAACAACCACAATGGCGCGGTCTTCCTCGGGCTGAACGGCCTGGTCCTGAAAAGCCACGGCAGCGCGAACGAGATCGGCGTCGCGACCGCGATCGGCAACGCCGCCAAGATGGTCCGCTCGGACCTGGCACGCCGGATTGCCGAGGATCTGAGCAACATCGACGCGAAGGCTGCCGCATGATCCGCTCGGTTCTCCTCGGCACCGGTTCGGCGCTGCCCGCGCGCCGCGTCTCCAACGCCGAACTCGCGCAACAGGTCGACACCAGCGACGAGTGGATCGTCGAGCGCACCGGTATCCGCTTCCGTCACCTGGCCGGCCCCGACGAGACCACCGGCACGCTCGCCTATGACGCGGCCAAGGCGGCACTCGCGGCCGCGGGGCTGGCGGCGCAGGACGTCGACCTGATCGTCCTCGCCACCGCCACCCCCGATCAGACGTTTCCGTCGACCGCGACCAAGGTGCAGGCGCTGCTCGGCATCGACGATTGCGTCTCCTTCGACGTCGCTGCGGTCTGCTCGGGCTTCCTCTACGCGGTGCAGGTCGCCGACAGCATGATCCGCGCCGGCGCGCACCGCCGCGCGCTCGTGATCGGCGCCGAGACGTTCAGCCGCATCCTCGACTGGGAGGACCGCACCACCTGCGTGCTGTTCGGCGACGGCGCGGGCGCGATCGTGCTCGAGGCGCAGGACAGCGCCGACGATGTCGCCAGTCCCGATGCGCGCGGCATCCTCGCGGCGAAGCTCCACGCCGACGGGCGCCACAACGAGCTGCTCTACGTCGACGGCGGTCCCTCGACCACCGGCACGGTCGGCAAGCTCAGGATGAAGGGGCGCGAGGTGTTCCGCCACGCCGTCACCAATCTGGCGGCGGTGATGGCCGAGGCGCTGAAAGACATCGATCTCACGCCCGACGACATCGACTGGGTCGTCCCGCACCAGGCGAATGCGCGCATCCTCGATGCGACCGCGCGCAAGCTGTCGCTGCCGGCCGAGCGCGTGGTGGTGACGGTCGATCAGCACGCCAACACCTCCGCCGCCTCGGTCCCGCTCGCGCTCGACACCGCGGTGCGCGACGGCCGCATCCAACCCGGTCATCTCGTCGTGCTGGAGGCGATGGGCGGCGGCTTCACCTGGGGTGCGGCGGTGCTGCGCTACTGACGGTTCTTGCCGTAATGGGTACGTCTGTCTAGTCGACAAAGCCGTTTGGGCTTTATACCACCGGAAACGAAGGTTTAATTGGGGGACCGACGAGCATGACGGACGCGGGCACGCTGACACGGGCCGACTTGGCCGAGGCGCTGCACAAGCAGATCGGCCTCTCGCGCGCCGACTCTGCCCGCGTGGTCGAGCAGATCCTCGCCAAGATGTGCGAAGCGCTGTCGCACGGCGAGAACGTCAAGATTTCGGGGTTCGGTACCTTCGTGCTGCGCGACAAGGGGGAGCGGATCGGTCGCAACCCCAAGACCGGTGTCGAGGTGCCGATCGCGCCGCGCCGCGTGCTCACCTTCCGCGCCAGCCAGATGATGCGTGAGCGCATCATGTCGGCGGACTGATCCGCGGCCGCCCGATGAGGCGCCGGTGACCACGGCGGGCGAGCGCGGCACGAGCGGCGGCGAGAGCGCGGCCTTGGCCAAGGCCGACACCGCGTTCCGCACCATCGGCGAGGTCACGCAGCTGACCGGCATCGCACCGCACATCCTGCGCTATTGGGAAGGGCGCTTTCCCCAGCTCAAGCCCGTCACGCGCGCCGGCAACCGCCGCTACTACCGACCCGCCGACGTCGCGCTGGTGCAACGCATCGACAAGCTGCTCAATCACGAAGGCTATACCGTCCGCGGCGTGCAGCAATTGTTGGCGGGCGAGCGCACGTCGCCAGCGCCGACGCCCGCGTCACCTGCCCATAGCGCGCCGCCGCCGGCAGCGCCGATCGCGACCGTCCTGCCCGACACGCTCGACGCCATCCGCCTGATCCGCGACTATCTGCGCGAGGCGCTCGACGCCGATGGGTGATGAGGCATGACGCGTCCGTGATGATTCGGGCGGTGGGCTCAAATGCCGAGCCAGTCGAGTCCGCCCGGTAGTGCCCCGACTGATAGTCGATCTGCAGCACACGGCGGTGCCGCTGCCCGACGCTCGCGGCCGAGGCATGAAGGATCGGGGTCGCATAGGCCCATATGTCTCCCACAGCCGCCAGGCACGTCTGTGTCCCGCATCGCGCCACGGCGGCGGCAATGTCGCCCTCCGCGACGAGACCGAGCCGATGCGAACCCGGCGCGACCAGCAGCGGCGCGCCGTTCGCAGACGGCGATCGTGCGATCCTGATGCCGGCCGAGCGACCAATTGGCCTGGGGCGTCTTGTCGAACAGGATCGCCCGGACAGGCCGGGCACCCCCGCCGAGATAGCGAGCAGCGACCGCGCTGTGGTGAGTCAGATGAGTGAGTCTTGGCTGACCGTGCAGACGAGTGCCCCGCCACGTTGCGGCAAATCGTCGGCGAGCGTGTGCAGGTCGGAAAGCAAGGGCAATGCCTTGGCGGCATGTAGGGCGAAGCCGTCGACCGCTAGCGTGGTAGAGGGTTGTGCCATCAATGCGGCAACGTGGCGCGTTGCTACGCATGTAGCAAGCGGTTGGCAGGGTTGGAATCATCTCTGACGCTGGCGACGGTTGTAGCGTCTGGAACCGGCCCGGTTCCGCCGGCGTCATGATAACAGCATCTGCGATTGAGCAGCGGTTGTGTTGGTCGATCGCGGGGCCGCCTGATCGCGGCGACGCGGGAGCAAGTCCCGCGTCGTCGGTCGCGGCTGTGGCCGCGCCGGCCGGGCGGATGCGCGCGACGCTTCGCTCGCGCGCACCGGCGGGGCCGTGGCCCCGCCTTCCATCCTTTACAGCTTCTCGGTCAGCTCCGGCACGACCTTGAACAGGTCGCCGACCAGGCCGATGTCCGCGACCTGGAAGATCGGCGCGTCCTCGTCCTTGTTGATCGCGATGATCGTCTTGGAGTCCTTCATGCCGGCGAGATGCTGGATCGCCCCCGAGATGCCGACCGCGACGTACACTTCCGGCGCGACGATCTTGCCGGTCTGCCCGACCTGATAATCGTTGGGCACGAAGCCTGCGTCCACCGCCGCGCGGCTCGCGCCGACGCCGGCGTGCAGCTTGTCTGCCAGCGGCTCGATCAGCTCGTGGAACTTCTCGCCCGAGCCGAGCGCGCGCCCGCCCGAGACGATGATCTTCGCGCTGGTCAGCTCCGGGCGCTCGGACTTGGCGAGCTCCTGGCTGCCGAACGTCGCCAGCCCCTTGTCGCCGGTCGAGGCCACCGTCTCGATCTCGCCCGAGCCACCCTCGGTCGCGGCCTTGTCGAACGCGGTGCCGCGCACGGTGATGACCTTCTTCGCGTCGGTGGTCTGCACGGTCGCGATCGCGTTGCCGGCGTAGATCGGCCGCGTGAACGTGTCCTCGCCCTCGACCGACAGGATGTCGCTGATCTGCATCACGTCGAGCAGGGCTGCGACACGCGGCGCGATTGCCTTGCCGCTCGAGGTCGCCGGCACGACGAACGCGTCGTGGTGCCCCATCAGCTCGACGACGAGCGGCGCGACATTCTCGGCCAGCGCGTGCGCGTAGGCCGCGTCATCGGCGACGTGGACCTTGCCGACGCCCGCGATCTTCGCTGCCGCCTGCGCGGCGCCGTCGACACCTTGGCCGGCGACGAGGAGGTGGACCTCGCCCAGTTTCGACGCCGCGGTCACCGCCGACAGCGTCGCATCCTTGACGGTCTGCCCGTCGTGCTCGACCCAAACCAGAGTCTTCATGGAAACAATCCTCTCGGATAAATCGTGAACGGGCAGCGCTTAGTTGGCGATGCCCATCGACTTGAGCTTGCCGACGAGTTCGTCGACGTCGGCGACCTTGATCCCGGCCTGGCGTTTCGCGGGCTCGACCACCTTCAGCGTGGTGATGCGCGGGGCGACATCGACGCCGTAATCGGCCGGCGTCTTCTGCGCCATCGGCTTCGACTTGGCCTTCATGATGTTGGGCAGGCTCGCGTAGCGCGGCTCGTTCAGCCGCAGGTCGGTGGTGACGATCGCGGGCAGCTTGTATGTATCGGTCTCCAGACCACCGTCGACCTCGCGCGTCACGGTCGCGCTGTCGGCCGACAATTCGACCTTCGACGCCGCGGTTGCCTGACCCCAGCCGAGCAGCCCTGCGAGCATCTGACCCGTCTGGTTGTTGTCGTCGTCGATCGCCTGCTTGCCGAGGATGACGAGTTGCGGTTGCTCTTCCTCGACGATCTTGGCCAGCAACTTGGCGACGCCCAGCGGTTCGACTTTGCCCTCGGCAACGACCAGCACCGCGCGGTCCGCGCCCATCGCCAGCGCGGTACGCAGCGTTTCCTGCGCCTTCTGCTCGCCGATCGACACCGCGACGATCTCCGTCACCACGCCCTTTTCCTTCAGGCGGATGGCTTCCTCGACCGCGATCTCGTCGAACGGGTTCATGCTCATCTTGACGTTGGCCAGATCGACGCCCGACCCGTCCGCCTTCACGCGGGGCTTCACGTTATAGTCAAGCACGCGCTTGACCGGCACCAGCACCTTCATCGGAGCTCCTCTTCCATACTTTGCGCGCCTGTGTCGGCGATCCAATTGGCGATTTTCGGTCGTTTTCGCAAGTGCGGTATGGTGACCAGCCCGCAATCACGCCGTGCCGTAGCGGCATCTCACCCTTCAACGAAGAAGGGGCCGGACGTTTCCGCCCGACCCCTTCCGACTCGATCAATGGTGAAGCCGTATCACGCGGCCTTCTGCACCTCGGCGACGATCTTCTTGGCCGCATCGCCCAGATCGTTCGCGGGCACGATCGCCAGACCCGACTGGCTGAGGATTTCCTTGCCCTTGTCGACGTTGGTGCCTTCCAGACGGACGACCAGCGGCACCGACAGGTTAACTTCCTTGGCGGCCGCGACGATACCCTCGGCGATGATGTCGCACTTCATGATGCCGCCGAAGATGTTGACCAGGATGCCCTTCACTGCCGGATCGGCGAGGATGATCTTGAACGCCGCGGTCACCTTTTCCTTGCTCGCGCCGCCGCCGACGTCGAGGAAGTTGGCGGGGAACATGCCGTTCAGCTTGATGATGTCCATCGTCGCCATCGCCAGACCGGCGCCGTTCACCATGCAGCCGATGTCGCCGTCGAGCTTGATGTAGGCGAGGTCGTACTTGGAGGCTTCCAGCTCGGCAGGGTCCTCTTCGGTCTCGTCGCGCAGCTCCATCAGATCCTTGTGGCGGAACATGGCGTTCCCGTCGAAGCCGACCTTGGCGTCGAGCACCATCAGCTTGCCGTCGTCCGTCACCGCCAGCGGGTTGATCTCGATCTGCTCGGCATCGGTGCCGATAAACGCGTCGTACAGTTTCGCGGCGATGGTCTGGGCCTGCTTGGCGAGATCGCCGGTCAGACCCAGCGCGTTGGCAACCGCGCGGCCGTGGTGCGGCTGGAACCCCGACGCCGGATCGACGGAAAAGCTGTGAATCTTTTCGGGCGTGTCGTGCGCGACCGTTTCGATATCCATGCCGCCCTCGGTCGACACGACGTAGCCGATGCGCCCCGTGGCGCGGTCGACGACCAGCGCAAGGTAGAATTCCTTGGCGATGTCGACGCCGTCGGTCACGTACAGGCGGTTGACCTGCTTGCCGGCGTCCCCGGTCTGGATCGTCACCAGCGTGTTGCCCAGCATCTCGGTCGCGGCGTGGCGCACCTCGTCCTCGGTCTTGGCAAGGCGGACGCCGCCCTTCGCGTCCGGGCCGAGCTCCTTGAACTTGCCCTTGCCGCGGCCGCCGGCGTGGATCTGCGCCTTCACGACGTAGAGTGGCCCGGGTAGCTTCTTCGATGCCTCAACCGCTTCCTCCACGCTCATCGCAGCGAAGCCCTGCGGCACGGCGACGCCGTATTTCGCGAGCAATTCCTTGGCCTGATATTCGTGGATGTTCATGGGACGCCTCTCCAGATGGTGGCGGGTGGGAACGCTTTGCGCTGCTCCTAAGCACAGCAGGGCGGGAGAATCCACCCCGCGCGGCAGGTTCTTGTGCGCTGATGCTATTGCGAACCGATTGCACCGCCTGGTTTTTGCCGATTGAGCGAGGGCGACGCAGCAGCGTTCAAAGGCCGCCCTCGTAAAGCGGGTTGCCATTCTGTTCGCCAATGCGCACCTGCACGGTGGTGAGCGCGCTCCATTACCCCGCCCTGCACGCCAGCCACTCGGGCATCTGGGTGTCGGAACGCGGCGTCACGCGGGAGGTGTCGCGCGGGGAGGCGATCCGGCTCGCCGCCGACACGCCCGTAATCCTGATGAACGCCGCGCTGGTCGGGCAGCGGCTCGGCTACGCCGACCTGTCGGGGCTCGACCTGCTCGAGTTGTTCGCCTTTCTCCATCCGGCGCGCTTCATGGTGCCGACGCCCAAGGGGCTCGCCGCGGTAACCGGGCTCGACATGCCCGCCGACGACGCGCAGGTAGCGCCCTTCCTGCTCGCCGCCGCCGAGCGGTTGCTGGATGTGCCCGCGGGCGACTGGCGCGAGCGCGAAGGCGCATGGACCGCGCTCCAGTCGCTCACCCGGCTGCGCTGGGCCTGGGCGCCGCCGCTCGCCCCCCGCATCGCCAAGCCATCGTCGCAGGAGCGCTGGCTGTTCACCCGCCTGCCCGAATGGAGCGAGGCGCCGCCGCGTGCTGCCCCACGCACGGTGACGATGCCCGAAGGTGCGGTGCTCGACCGTCTGGACGAGCTGACCGGCGACGGCGCCGAGCCGCGCGCGGGACAACAGCGCTTCGCCGCCGCCGCGAGCGCCGCTTTCGCGCCCCGCACGCTGCGCGACTCGCCCAACCTGATGCTGGCGGAGGCGGGTACCGGCATCGGCAAGACGCTCGGCTATCTCGCCCCCGCGAGTCTCTGGGCGGAGGCCGCGGGCGGCGCGGTATGGATCTCGACCTATACCAAGGCGCTGCAGCGGCAGCTCGGCGCGGAGACACGCCGCGTCTATCCCGATGAGGCGGTCCGGCGCGACCGGGTGGTGACGCGCAAGGGACGCGAGAATTATCTCTGCCTCCTCAACCTGGAGGACGCACTGCAAGGCGGGTTCGCCGGGCGCGCCGCGGTGCTGGCGCAACTCGTTGCGCGCTGGGCGGCGTACAGCGCCGACGGCGACATGGTCGGCGGCGACCTCCCTGGCTGGCTGCCGACCTTGTTCCGCCGCAACGGTTCGACCGCGCTGACCGATCGCCGCGGCGAGTGCGTCTATGCCGGCTGTCCGCATTATCGCAAATGCTTCATCGAGCGCGCCGCGCGCGCCTCGGCCGAGGCCGACCTGGTGATCGCCAACCACGCGCTCGTCATGGTCAACGCCGCGCGCGGGCGTGAAACCACGACGCGCCCGACCCGCTACGTGTTCGACGAGGGGCACCATCTGTTCGACGCCGCCGACGCGATGTTCGGCGTCGCGCTGACCGGTGCGGAGACAATCGAGCTGCGCCGCTGGATCGTCGGACCCGAGGGCACCAGCCGGGGCCGCCGCCGCGGGTTGCAGGCGCGCTTGTCCGACCTTGCCAGCTACGACGAGCAGGGTGGCGCCGCGGTCGCCGACATCTTCGCCGCGGCGGGTGCGCTCGCTGCCGACGGCTGGCTCGGCCGCCTGGGGGAAGGCGCGCCGTTCGGTCCGATCGAGAAGCTGCTCGCCGCGGTGCGTGGCCTCACCTACGCCCGCGCCGAACAGCCCGGCGACGCGGGCTACGCGCTCGAAACCGAACTTGCCGAGCCTAGCCCCGAACTGATCGAGGCCGCGGCGCCCGCGGCCGCCGCGCTCGACGCGCTCGTTCGCCCGATGGTCGCGCTTGGCAAGCGGCTCGAGACGGTGCTCGCGGACGCGCCCGACTGGATGGACGCGCCGGCGCGCGCGCGGATCGAGGGCGCGATCGCCTCGCTCGGCTGGCGCGCCGAGACGGTTGCGGCGTGGCTCGCGCTCTTGTCGCGCATCGGCGGCCCGGCCGACCCCGCCTTCGTCGACTGGCTCGCGGTCGACCGCGCCGAGGGGCGCGAGTACGACATCGGGCTCCATCGCCGCTGGCTCGACCCGACCAAGCCGTTCGCCGAAACGGTGCTCAAGCCCGCCCACGGTGCGCTCGTTACCTCGGCGACGCTGACCGCGGGCGGCGACTGGACGACCGCGGAGGCACGCGTCGGCGCGACCCACCTGACGCGCCCCGCCGACCGGTTCGAGGTCGCGAGCCCGTTCGACTATGCGTCGCACGCCGAGGTGCTGATCGTCACCGACGTGAAGCGCGGCGACGTGCCGCAACTCGCGGGTGCCTATGCGCGGCTGATCGAGGCGGCGGGCGGCGGCACGCTGGGGCTGTTCACCGCGATCCGCCGGCTGCGCGCGGTCCACGCGCGCGTCGCCGACCGCCTGGCGCGCGAAGGGCTGCCGCTCCACGCGCAGCACGTCGATCCGATCGACACCGGCACCTTGGTCGACATCTTCCGCGACGATCCGCACGCCTCGCTGCTCGGCACCGATGCGCTGCGCGACGGCGTCGACGTGCCCGGCGACTCGCTCCGCCTAGTGGTAATGGAAGGCGTGCCCTGGCCCAAGCCGACCGTGCTGCACGCCGCGCGTCGGCTCGCCGGCGGCGGCAGCGCGTACGACGACCGCATCGTGCGCGCGCGGTTGGCGCAGGCGTTCGGGCGGCTGATCCGGCGGCAGGATGACGCGGGCGCGTTCGTGCTCCTGTCCGCCGCGATGCCGTCGCGCCTGCTCGACGCCTTTCCGCCCGGCGTGCCGATCCGCCGCGTCACGCTCGACGAAGCGGCGGCGCGCGTTGCCGAGCGGCTATCCACGCGGGCGCAAATCGGGCATGGAGCGCACCTGCCCGCCTGATGGAGATTAGTCCGGTGAAGACGCTGACGCTGCTGCGCCACGCCAAGTCGGGCTGGGACGATCCGGTCGCGCGCGATTTCGACCGTCCGCTCAATCCCAAGGGCCGCCGCGCCGCGCAGACCGTCGGGCGCGAGCTGCGCCGGCTGGGCCTCCGCTTCGATCACGTCGTTGCCTCGCCCGCGGTGCGCGTCGAGCAGACGATCGACGGCGTGGAATCGGGCTATGGCCGCGGGCTGTCGCCCGCCTACGATCGCCGGGTCTATCTTGCTTCGGCGGGCTCGCTGCTCGACGTGGTGCGCGAAACGAGCGACGATTACGCGCACCTGCTGCTGATCGGGCATAATCCGGGGCTGGAGGATCTGGTCCTGATGCTCGCCCCCGACGAGCCCGGTACCTTGCGCGACGATGTCGAGGAGAAATACCCGACCGCCACGCTCGCCGAGCTGACCTTCACGGTCGATACCTGGGCGCAGGTTTCGGAAGGGACGGGTACGCTCACCCGCTTCATCCGCCCGCGCGATCTCGATCCCGAACTGGGTCCCAGCGAGGACTGAGACTCAGCGCGCCGCCGGGGCGCCGCACGTCACCGGGCCACCGGCCGCCGCGCGCACCACGCATTTGGGATTGCCGCTGACGCTGACGCGACCCATGCCGGTTGAGGTGATCGCCGCCGAGTAGCGCGCCGCCGCACGCGTCTCACCCGCGCCGTCCAGCGATACGAACAGGTCACCCGCCGACAGCCCGGCGGCGTCGATCGTTCCGGGCCCGTTGGTCAGCAACCGCGCCTTGCTCGCACGGCCTGCCAGCCGGATCGCGCCGCTGCCGATCACGCTCGCGTTGACCTGTTCCGCCGCGACCTCGTCGACCGACAGCGAGCCCGTACCGGTCACGCTCAGGTCGACGCGGTCGCCCTTCACGCGCGTCACCGACACCTTCGCGCCCGACAGCAAGGCGACACTGCGCAGCGCGGTTGTCGACAGCGTGAAGACCGGCACCGCCTCCGCGCCGCGGTTGGCGCGGTCGCCGGTGCCGCGATCGAGCCTGAGCGACAGCGTGCCGCCCTCGTTGATCAGCCGCAATCGCTCGAGCAGCGCGGGGTCGGGCGCGCTCGCCGTCGCGCGCGGGCTCGCACCCGTCGCGATGCGCACCTCGAACGGCCCGTCGACGCGCACCCGGTCGAAGCTGCCGATGTTCCACACCCGCTCGGCCGCCTGGGCCGGTGTCAGCGTCGCAAGCAGGAGCAGGGGGGCGAGGAGCGCGCGCTGGGTGATCATTGCACCAGCCTTGCACCCCGTCGCCGCGCGGGCAAGCCGCCTCAAGCGTGGCAGCGCACCGTGCCCGATCCGCTCTTACGCGTGGTGCAGCGCGCGTCCGGGCCAAGATCGATGTCGCCCGATCCCGCCAGCCGCACGTCGGCGGGTCCGCGCACGGTCGCGCTGACGTCGCCCGACCCTGCAACCGAGACGGTCGCGCGCGTCGCGCTCAGCCCGCGTGCCTGTACGTCGCCCGACCCTGCGATCCGCACCGTCAGCGCTTGCGCCTGCCCGGCAGCGGTCACGTCTCCCGAGCCCGAGATGCCGAACTCGACCTCACCCGCGCGCATGTCGTCGACCGCCAGATTGCCCGATCCGCTGATCGCACCGCGGAAGCGCGCACCCTCGGCGCGCGCAACGCGCAGGTCGCCCGACCCGGCGATCGCGGCTTCCTCGATCCGCGGCATAGTGACGATCACGCGCACGCTGCCCTTGCTCCAGCTCATTCTGTTGCGGCGCCCGACGCGCAGGCTGTTGCCGTCGCGCTGGATCACCAACCGGTCGAGCAGCGCCGGATCACCCTCGGCCCGGACCGAATAGGGTCCGACGCGCACCTCGACATTGTCCGGCCCGGCGAGCGACACGCGGGTGAAGTCGCGCGCGGCGTAGCTGCGGCTCGCCCCCGTCCCCTCGGGCGCGATGCCCTCCTGATTGCCCGAGGCATAAGTGGCGGCCATGCCGCAGGCGGCAACCGGGATCAGCAAGGCGAGAGCGAAATAGCGCATGACACATCCTCCAACTGTGTTGCCGTATTGATACACGGCAGAGGTGAGATCAAGCGCCGCAGCGGATCAGCGCGCTGCCCATCTTCGACACGTCGCAGCGTGCGCGAGGACCGAGGTCGATCGTGCCGCGGCCGACGCTCGACACCCGCGCGTCGCCCTCGACGCTGGCGAGCACGCTGCCCGAACCTGCCACCGATACCTCGGCGTGCGCGGCATGAAGCGCCGGCGCGCGCAAGGTACCCGCACCACCGATCGAGACCTTCAGATCGCGCACGCGCCCGCCCGCGGCGACGCGGCCGGTGCCGCCGATCGATACCTCGGCCGCATCGGTGGCGAGCGCATCGATCGTGATCGCGCCCTGGCCGCCGACCGCCGCGCTGAAATGCGGCCCCGACACGCGGTCGATGGTGATCGCGCCGCTGCCGCCGAGCGTCGCGGCGGACAGGCTGGGCATCGTCACGGTGAAGCGCACCTGCCGTTCCAGCGCAGGGTCGCCCTTGGCGCGCGGATCGCGCCGCGCGATCTTGAGCGTGTCGCCCTCGCGCTCGACGCGCATCGTGGCCAGCACTGCGGCGGGGCCGTCAGCGTGGATCGACCAGCTCGGGCCGACGCGCACCTGCATCTGCGCACCCGTACCGAGCGCCAGACGCGAGAAGTCGCGGATTGCGTAATCGACCGCGAAGCCACCGGCAGCCGCCCCGGCGCGTTCGGCCGGAAGCGTCAGGGTGAGCGCGGCGAGAACGGGCAAGGCTAGAAACGACAAAGAGCGCATCGCAGGTAACTCCGTTGAACCGGAGCCGGCGATACGCTCTTTTGATTACATCTGTAAACAGGCAATGTTTACAGATGTAGCTGAACAGCTCAGGCGGGCTGCTTGTCCTTGTTGTAGATCGCTGCGGCCTTGCGCAGGATGTCGAGAATCTTCTCCTGCGCCGCCGGCTCGTCGATCTGCTCCATCGCGGCGAGCTCGCGCGCGAGGCGGCTGCACGCGCCCTCGAAGATTTGCCGCTCGGAATAGCTCTGCTCGGGCTGGTCCTCGGCGCGGAACAGGTCGCGCACCACCTCGGCAATCGAGGCCAAGTCGCCCGAGTTGATCTTCGCCTCATATTCCTGCGCGCGACGCGACCACATCGTGCGCTTGACCTTGGGCTTGCCCTTCAGCGTTTCCATCGCCTCGCGCATCGTCTTGTCGCTCGACAGCTTGCGCATGCCGACGCTCTCGGCCTTGTTGGTCGGCACGCGCAGCGTCATGCGCTCCTTCTCGAACCGCAGCACGTAGAGTTCGAGCGCGATGCCCGCGATCTCCGATTTCTGCAGCTCGATCACGCGACCCACGCCATGCTTGGGGTAAACGACGTAATCGCCGACATCGAAGTGCAGAGCCTTGGCAGCCATTGACGATCTTTCCAATTCTAGGCCCCGCCTGCTACCCACGCCTCGCCGGTCCGGTGCGGAAACACCTGCGTCGGTCGATTGGCATGGGGCGGGGGTAGGTTGATCTCCGTCGGGCGCGGCAGGAAAGCGCCCGTCCCGGCAGTATATAGCACGATTATTTGTTTGTTTCCAGCCTGCTTACGTCAGTGCTGCTGACGTGCGGCATCGGCCGTCGACGCGGAGCTGGGAGCCCGTGAACGTTCTGGTATTACCTGCTACGTCATCCCGGGCTCGACCCGGGATCCCGCTTCTTGTCCCGCGTGGATCGGAGCGGGTCCCCGGATTAGGTCCGGGGTGACGAACAGTCGCTCAGTCGCCCTTGCCGGGCTCGGCCGAAAAATATTTGTCGTACTTGCCCTCTTCACCCTTGTGCTCGTCGGCGTCGGGCGGGGTCTGGTCGAGCTTGCGCGTGACGTTGGGCCATTGCGCGGAGAAGGTGGTGTTCAGCTCCAGCCACTGTTCCAGCCCGTTCTCGGTATCGGGCAGGATCGCCTCGGCCGGGCACTCGGGCTCGCACACGCCGCAGTCGATGCACTCGCTGGGATTGATGACGAGCATGTTCTCGCCCTCGTAGAAACAATCCACCGGGCACACCTCGACGCAGTCCATGTACTTGCAGCGGATGCAGGCGTCGGTGACGACGTAGGTCATGTAAGCGTTCCTCGGTAACTCGGCCGTGTACGTGTCGGTGTTCGCGATTTGGGCCGCTGCTATGCCGGGCGCACGGAAGCGTCAATCATCCAGGCTTTCCTGCGAGTTGTTCGCACCGGGCGCGCCCGAACCATCAACCGACCCGACGCCATCAACCGACGCGCCTGCGGTCAGTTCCTGATAGCACGCGCGCGCCTCCGGTGCCGGTCCGCGCCGGTGCGGCAATGCCTCCACCCGCACCACCAGCACGCGATCGTGATGCGCGAAGGTCAGGATGTTGCCGACGCGCACCGCGGCGTGCGCGCGGTCGATCAGCCGTCCGTCGATCCGCAGCCGTCCCGCCGAGGCGAGCGCCGCCGCGACGCTGCGCGTCTTGGTCAGCCGCGTGAACCACAGGAATCGATCGAGCCGCATCGTCGTGCTGCCCGCGGCAACGACACCCGGCATCAATGCACGCGCATCAGGTCGCCGAGGCCGGCAAAGGCATTGCCGGGCCGCGCGGGCACCACGCTGGGCGTGGGTTTCGGGCGCGGTCGCCCGCGCCAGACGTAACGCGGGGGACCATCCTCCGCCGCCGCGCCGCGCGGACCGGCGGCGCGAAAGCCCAGTTCCGCCATCAACCGCGCCAGCGTCTCGGGCTCCAACCCCATTGAGGTCGCGAGCGCCGGGTCGGGCGCGAACGCCCCGCGCGCGCCGCCCTCGCTCGCCCCGCGCGCGTCGTGCGCCGCACGCGCGATCCGCTCGACCAGGTCGATCCGCACCGCCTGCGCGCCCAGCGGCCGATACCCCATGCCCAGCATCGCGCCGGGCGTGCCGCGCGGCAGCACGGTCGCGCCCGCGGGCGGGGCAGGGGGGGCCGCGCCATGCGCCGCCGCGATCAGCGCCTGCCGCCACGGTCGCGCATTCGGCTTGAGCAGCCGCGGATCGAACAGGTCGAGCGCGCCGATCGTGACGCCTGCGCGCCTGAGCCAGTGGCGCGCACCACCATCGAGCGCGTCGAGCGAGGCGGCGAGCGGCGCGCGCGGCGTAACGCCCGCGCCCGCCTCCAACGCCCCCGCGATGCTGCGGAGCGCCGGCCCGGCCTCCGCCGCGCGCGTCGCCTCCGACAGCTTGGCGAGTGCGGGCAGCCGACGGGCGATGCTCGCGGTCACCCAGTCGCGCACCCTGGCCGCGACCCGCTCGCGTAAGCCGGCGTCGAGGCAGGCGAGCGCGGGGTCGAGCACCACCGTCGGCCGCGCCAGCGAAGGCCCACGCGCCAGCCGCGCCAGCTCGACGCCGTTCGCGGTGATCGCGCCATCCTCGCCCAGCGCGAACGCGTCGTCGTCGCCGGCGATCAGCGCTTCGGCACGCCGGCGTCGCTCGGTGCCGAGCCTTTTCTCGGCGGTGGCGAGCAGCAGGCGCTTGTCGGCGGCGCGCGCTTCGGGCGCGACCGTAAAGCGGAAGCCGTCCAATCGCCCGATCGCGTGCGCGTCGATCGTCACCTCGCCCTCCGCACCGATCTCGACCGGCAATTCGCCCGCACCGCTACCGATCTTGCGCATCAAAGCGGTG
Source organism: uncultured Sphingomonas sp. (assembly GCF_936927845.1). Lineage (GTDB taxonomy): Bacteria > Pseudomonadota > Alphaproteobacteria > Sphingomonadales > Sphingomonadaceae > Sphingomonas. The sequence continues at coordinate 23,013 of NZ_CAKZHV010000058.1, read as the reverse complement.
GTGCGCTTGTCGACGAACCGCTGGGTCAGGCTCGCGTGGAGCGCGTCGGACAATCGTTCCTCGACCTCCAGCGCGCGCGCCGCCCAGGTTTGCGGGTCGGCGAGCCAGTCGGGGCGCTGCGCGATGTAGGTCCAGCTGCGGATCGCCGCGATCCGCCCCGCGATCGTCTCGACATCGCCGTCGGTGCGGTCGAGCCGCGCGACCTCGTCGGCGAACCATTGGTGCGGGATGTGCCCTTGCGCCAGATAGTTGAACACGCGACCGACGAAGCGCGCGTGCGGGTCGAGCCCCAGCTTGGCGAAATCGGGTATACCGCACGCCGCCCACAGTCGCGCGACATTGCCGCGGCCCCGACCTTCACCCGAACGCCCGTCGGCCGCAACGCGCACCGCCGGATCGTCGGCCAGCCGCTTCAATACCTTGAGGTCCAGCGCCTCGGGCGCGGGGCGCAGCATCGTCACGGTGCCACCCGGCATCTCGGGCTTCCTTGACAGGCTGGCGATCAGCGCGTCGATGCTGCGCAGGTCGGGCTCGCCCTCGCGCCAGTACAACCAATCAAGTCTGGGGAAGCGATGCCCCTCGATCGCCTGTATCTCTTCGGGCAGGAACGCCTCGTCGCCTTCCTCGGTCAGCGCGCCGAACGTGCCGTCGCGCTGGTGCCGCCCCGCGCGCCCCGCGATCTGCGCCATTTCCGCGACGGTCAGCCGCCGCCGCCTGCGTCCGTCGAACTTGTGCAGCCCCGCGAAGGCGACGTGACCGACGTCGAGGTTCAACCCCATGCCGATCGCGTCGGTCGCGACCAGGTAATCGACCTCGCCCGCCTGGAACATCTGCACCTGCGCGTTGCGCGTGCGCGGGGACAGCGCGCCCATCACCACCGCCGCGCCGCCGCGCAGGCGCCGAAGCATCTCCGCGGTTGCGTACACTTCCTCGGCGGAGAAGGCGACCACCGCCGACCGCCTAGGCAGGCGCGACAATTTCTTTGCAGCACCATAGGAGAGCGTCGAGAAGCGCGGCCGCTCGACAATCTCGATGCCGGGGATCAGGTTGCGCAGCACCGGGCGCAGCGCCTCCGAGCCCAGGATCATCGTCTCTTCGCGCCCGCGTGCGCGCAGCAGCCGGTCGGTAAAGACGTGCCCGCGCTCGGGACCGGCTCCCAGTTGCGCCTCGTCGATCGCAACGAACGCGAAATCGCGGTCAAGCTGATCGGTCGAGCGGCTGCTCTGGCCCGACCGCGGCAGTGGCATGCTCTCCACGGTGCACAGGAACCAGCGCGCGTCCTTGGGAACGATCCGTTCCTCGCCCGTCACCAGCGCGACACGGTCCTTGCCCTTGATCGCGACGACGCGGTCGTACACCTCGCGCGCCAGCAGCCGCAGCGGAAAGCCGATGCAGCCGCTCGAATGCGCGCACATCCGCTCGATCGCGAGATGGGTCTTGCCGGTGTTGGTCGGGCCCAACACTGCCGTCACTCGGGCGTTGTCACGCGCACTCATTGCCCGCCCTACATCGGGTCGCGCGCGGGGGGATGCAATCACTTCCTTCGGGTCGCGCGGCTTCGTCGCGCGCGGCGGGCGTCCGGTCGCGAAGAATACGCCGGCGCCGCGCGGTTAATTTGACTTTAGGGTCTCGCGTCCACAACGCGGCGACCCAGGTGCCGGGGGGATGCGGCGCACGCCTGTCAATCGTGTCGGGTGTCAATCGGGGCGGGGACGCCGTTTTGTTTCTGCGTGAACAGCAAGGGCTGGAACTGGCGGGTGCCGCGGGATCGGCGCGGATGCGCGCGCTCGTGCCCGCTGCCGCTCCGACGATACCGCTCGGCGAAGCGCCGCTGCTCGATCGTCTGCGCGACGCCGCTTACCGGACCGACTGGGTGCCCGATCTCGGCCAGAACATCGGCAGCCGCACCTGGTGGCGCGGTGCCGCGACCTGCGCCGCTCTGATCGCCGCGGCGTGGATGACGCGCCCCGGCATCCCGCCCGTGCTCGGCTACGCCGCCCCGGTCGTCACCGGCGCGGCGCTGGAGGAAACCCGCACGCAAGCGATCGCGCCCTTGGGGCTCGGCGCCACCACCGGACGTCGCATGGCCGCCTCGGGCCTCGTCCGCCATCTGGCCGAAACGCCCGAGCGGCCGCAGATCGACCTGACCGTCACGCTGGGCGACGGCGATACGCTCGGCCACGCGCTGCAACGCGCCGGTGTCGGGATGAACGAGGCGGCGCGCGTCGCGACGCTGGTCGCCGGCGCAGTATCGCTCGACCAGCTCAAGCCCGGCACGATCCTGTCGCTGACGATGGGGCGCCGACCGTCGCGGCTGCAACCCCGCCCGGTCGAGAAGCTGTCGTTTCGCGCCGGATTCGACCTGAACCTCGCGGTCAACCGCGCGGGCGACGACCTGCTGCTCGACCGCCAACCGATCAGCATCGACCGGGCGCCGCTGCGCGTCCGCGGGCTGGTGGGTGACAGTCTCTACCGCTCGATGCGCGCCGCGGGCGTACCGGCGCGCGTGGTCGAAGCGTATATCAAGGCGGTCGCCGCGCGCATGCCGATCGGCGACGTCGGTGCCGCCGACACGTTCGACATCGTGGCGGATCAGGCGCGCGCCGCCACCGGCGAGGTCGAGGTCGGGCAACTGCAATACGCCGGGCTCGCCGACGCCGCCGGCCACCGCCGTCTGCAACTCGTCCGCTGGGGCGACCAACAGGGTGAAGGCGGCAGCTTCATGGACCCGGCGGGTCAGGTCGAGCGGCGCGGCTTCATGGGGATGCCCGTCGCGGGGCGCGTCACCTCGACCTTCGGCTACCGCATGCACCCGCTGCTCGGCTTCATGCGGATGCACAAGGGGCTGGACATCGGCGCTCCCTACGGCAGCCCGATCTACGCCGCGATCGACGGCGTCGTCTCGTTCGCGGGACGCAGCGGCGGCTACGGCAATTTCGTCAAGCTCGCGCATGCCGGCGGCTATGCCTCGGGTTACGGCCATATGAGCCGGATCGCGGTGTCGCCCGGCACCCGCGTCGCGCGCGGTCAGGTGATCGGCTATGTCGGGTCGACCGGCATGTCGACGGGTCCGCACCTGCACTGGGAAGTGTGGCGCAACGGCGTGGCCGTCAATCCGCGCTCGATCTCGCTGTCGAGCGTGCAGACCGTGTCGGGCGACACGCTGCGCGGGTTGAAGGCGAAACTCGCCCGCCTGTTGGTGGCCCCGGTCCGCTGACGCACAACAAGCTCCCCTCCTGCAAGGGAGGGGCTGGGGGTGGGTAGAGCCGTCAAAGGCGGCGCGTTGCCGTACCCCATCGACCTATTCAGTAGCCCTTGGTCGCGTAAGGAACGACGTAGTCGTCTTCAGCTTCGTTTCGGAACCGAGAACGTCCCCGTCACACGGCCGGTCGGCGCTTGCTGCACGTTGCCCGCCGCACCGCTGCCGCTGCCGCCGCGCACCGCCGATCCGTCGATCACCGCGCGCCCGGTGTCGAGGTTGATCGTCAGCCGCGCGCCATTGACCGTATTCGGCCCCTGCGTCAGCCTGACCGCGCCCAGCATCGTGATGACGCGGCGATTGAGGTCGTAGATCGCATATTGCCCGCGCGCGGTCTGGTCTGGGCGACGCACCGTGACCCCGCCCGACGCGTCGAGCCTCGACACCTGCGGGTTCCCGTCGATCACCTGTCCGGTGTAGGCGACGTTCATCCGCGCCGCGTTCAGCGTCATCTCGGCCTGTTTCACCGCGACGTTGCCGGTCAGCACCGCGCGGTTCGCCTTGTCCTGCAACTCGATCTGGTCGGCGCCGAAATCGATCGGTGCGTTGGTGTTGTGCTTGCTCTGCGCGGCCACGGGGGCAGCCAGCACGAGCAGCGACAGGAGCGGGAACTGGCGGCGCATGGCGCTCATTTCGTTTGTCCGGGCACGATGCGCAAGCGTGCGTTGCCGTTCAGCCTGACCGTGCGCGATTCCAGATCGGCCGACATGCTGTTCGCGCTGAAATTACCCTGCCGGACCGTGCCCGTCACCGGCGCGGTCGAGGTCAGTTGCCGCGTCTTCAGATCGACGTCGGCGCTGGAGGTGTTGAGCGCGTAATTGTTGGGCGCGCGCACTGCGATCGGTCCGTCGACTCGTACCTTCTCGGTATCCATGTCATAGCGTGCGCGGGGCGCCGTCAGCCGTGCGGGGCCGTCCTGCAACTGGATCGCCGCCGCCATCTGCTGGATCCGCACCACCGCCTCGGCCGAGCTCTTCTGCACCGCCGAGCCCGCCTCGAGCTCGAACGGCTGCCCCTTGCTGTCGGTCCCGCGATAGGTCGCCGATTGCAGCTTCAAGCGCTCCTTCGCGACATCGACCTTGTTCTTGTCGAGCACGAACGACACGTCGCCCGCCATCGTCAGCGGCGCCATCACCAGAAACGCGGTCAGCACGCCGATCGAGGCGGGGATGACCCAGTTGGACGTGCGGATCAGACGGTCGTGCCGACCACCCGGACGTGCCCATTGCTGGCGATCCGACAGGGTCCGGCGGGCAAGCTCGCTCATCAGCTCCTCCGATGGCTCAAGCGTGCGCGAAGATGTCGACCTCGGGCCAGCCCGCAATGTCGAGTTCGGCCCGCGCCGGCAGGAAGTCGAAACACGCCTGCGCCAGCGCCATCCGCCCTTCGCGCACCAGCCGCTTGTCCAGTTCCTCCTTCATCCGGTGCAGGTAACGCACGTCGGAGGCGGCATAATCGCGCTGCGCGTCGGACAGCTCCGGCCCACCCCAGTCGGACGATTGCTGCTGCTTGGAGATATCCTGGCCGAGCAGTTCCTTGACCAGCTCCTTCAACCCGTGCCGATCGGTGTAGGTGCGCACCAGCCGCGACGCGATCTTGGTGCAATAAACCGGCGCGGCCACCACGCCCAGGTAGAAGCGCAGCGCCGCAATGTCGAAGCGGCCGAAATGATACAGCTTCAACCGCGCAGGATCGGCCAGCACGCGCTTCAGGTTCGGCGCGGCATAATCGCTGCCGGGCATGAACCGCACCAGATGCTCGTCACCCTGCCCGTCGGACAATTGCACCACGCACAAGCGGTCGCGCGGCGTGATCAGCCCCATCGTCTCGGTATCCACCGCGATCGCGGCGCCGGGCGCGAACACGTCGCCGGGAAGGTCTTCCTCGTGGAAATAAACAGCCATGCGTCTCGCCGTAGCTTGCGCCGCGCGTCCGCTCAATGGGCGTGAGTGTTCATTCACCCCCGATCTTCACCCCTCGTCGGCGTAGATCGCGACCTTTGCCTCGATGTCTGCCGATACCTGCCCGCGGTACATGCCCTGCGTGGTGAAGCTCCATACCGGCTGTCCGTCCGGCCCGGTCACGATCACGCCCCCGCTGCCGCCCAGTGTCTTTACGCCGGCCATCACCGCGTCGGCCGCGACCTGCAGCGGCTCGCCCAGCATCCGCACGCGCGCGCCGATCTCGTGTCCGACGCTCTCGCGGATGAAGAATTCGCCCGATCCGGTCGCCGACACCGCGCAGGCGCGATCGTCGGCCCAGGTGCCCGCGCCGATCAGCGGCGAATCGCCGACCCTGCCCCAGCGCTTGCCGGTCACGCCCCCGGTCGAGGTGGCGGCGGCGACATGGCCGTCCTTGTCGCACGCCACCGCGCCGACCGTGCCGTACTTCATGTCGACGTCGAACCAGTCCTCGCTTTCCTTCATCGCGGCGAGTTGCGCGCGACGTTCGGGGATCACGAACCAGTCCTCGCCCGCCTGCTCGACGCCCTGCTCGCGCGCGAACGTGTCCGCGCCCGCGCCGGTCAGCAGCACGTGCGGGCTGTGGTCCTTCACCGCACGCGCGAGGCTGACCGGGTTGCGCGCGCCCGTTACGCCGGCGACCGCGCCCGCCGATCGGTCGCGCCCGTCCATGATCGCGGCGTCGAGCTCGACCCGCCCCTCGAACGTCAGCACCGCCCCGCGCGCGGAATTGAAATGCGCGTCATCCTCCAGCACGCGCACCGCCGCCTCGACCGCGTCGACCGCCGCACCGCCGCGTGCCAGCACTGCACCCCCGGCCTCCAGCGCGCGGGTGAGGCCGGCGCGCGCGCCCCCGTCCTGCTCGGGCGTCAGCACGCCGCGCGTGATGATCCCCGCGCCGCCGTGGATCACCAGCGTCCAGCGCGGCGGATGCGTAAGCGTCGAGCGCGGCGGATGCTCGGTCGTCATCGATTGCTCCATGTGATGTTCAGGCGATCGCAGGGCGCGGATCGACGTGGGTGCGCTTCGACGCGTGACGCCTCAGCCCGATCAACGGCCGGACCAGCGGTATCCTGCGCCCGACGAGGTAGAACGCCCAGCATCCCGCCACGGTCGCCGCGACCAGGATCAGGAAATCGGCCAGCACCGGCAATCCCGCGCGCGTCAGCCACCAGCCCACCACCACGATCACGGTCTGGTGGATGATGTAGAACGGGAACACCGCCTCGGTCAGCATCGGGCGCCAGCGATGGTCGCGGTTCCAGTGGCTGTCGGCGAACCCGATCAGCGCGGCGATCGCGAACCAGCCCTCCACCGCGCGCGCGACCGAGAACAGCTCGCCCACCCCGTGCGGCGCGCCCGCCACGCCCGGCCAGGTCAGCTCGATCCCGGCGACGAGTGCGTAGGACGCGAGCGCCACGCCCGCGGCCAGCTTCCACCAGCGCACGAAACTCGCCAGTGTGCCGTCGGCGCGTGCCAACGCGAACCCGAACAGGAAAGCGGGGAAATAGGTCGCGTGCGCCACCCAGTCGCCCAGCACCGCATGCGTCTCGCGCCCGCCCGGAAACAGCACCAGATTGACCAGCACCATCCAGATGAGCGGCAGCAGCATCAATACCGGCCCGCGAAACAGTGCCTCGAACCCGCGCTGCGCGCGCTCGCGCAACCGCTTGGGCGTCACCGCTACCGCCAGCGTGATCGCCAGCGTGTAAAGCCACAGGTAAGCCACGAACCACAGGTGGTTCCACGTCGGCAGCGGCACGCCCATCGCCGCATCGAAGCGGAAATAATCGTGCCACCAGAACCACGCGTAATTATGCGGATAGCCGCGTTTCGCCACCAGCTCGACCCATGCCTGCGGCGGCACGATCACCGCCATCCCGAAGATGAGCGGGACCAGCAGCCGCGCCGTGCGGTTGCGTGCGAAGCGCCAGCGGCTCGAATGGCGCTTCAACAGCGCGCGGCTGGCGTAGCCGGAGACGATGAACAGCAGCGACAGCCGCCATGGGTTGGTCGCCATCATCGGCACCGTCGCCCAGCGCGGACCGGCGAGTTTCACGTGATAGTCCCACGGCACGAAAACCATGCCGACATGGTAGAGGATCAGCAGCGCGAAGGCGCCGATGCGGAGCCAGTCGAGCCCGTAATGGCGTTGCATGGGCGTGCGCCTAGCAGCTTCGCCGCGCCCACGCCAATCACGCGCCCGTTACCGGGCCATCCACCAGAGGCTCATTCCGCCGCGACCAGGCCCGCGCGCGGCGTCGGCGTCGGCGGCAGCGCGCCCAGCCCTGCCAACGCACGCAGCGGCGGCACCGCGCGCGCCAGCAGGTAGAAGCCGACACACGCCGCCGTCGTGGTCGCCAGCACGATCGCGAACCCGGCGGCGGCGGACAGACCCAGCGGCACGATTGCCCAGGCGGTCACCACGATCACCGGATGGTGGATCAGGTACGCAGGGAACACCCCCTCCGCCAGCCGCGCACGCCATGGTGCGTCGCGGTTCAACCAGCGATCGGCGACGTGCAGCAGGATCAGCAGCATCGACCACGCCATCGCCACCTGCGCGGCACGCTCGGCGGCGGCGAGCAGGTGCGGCGGCATCTCGCTGCCGGGATAACGATGCTCCACCCAGGCGGACAGGCAGCCGCACAGAAGCGCCACCGGCAGGGCGGCGTCCGCGTGCGCGGCGATCCGCTGCCACAACACGCTCGACCCGCCGAGCGCGAAGCCGAACAACAGGAACGAGAGATATTGCACGTGCCCGCTCCAGTCGGTGAACAACCCGTGCTGTTCGGGCACAACGAACATCAGCGACAGCCGCGCCGTCGCCAGTAACGCGATCGGTGCCCACAGGATGCGGTTGTTCGCGGTCAACACCTCGATTTGCGCTTGCACCCACTCGGACCCGCGCGCCCGGACCAGCAGCACCAGCAGCATGGTGTAGGTCCACAGATACAGTACGAACCACAGATGCTCCCACGCCGGGAACCCCAGTCCGTAGCGGGGCGCCGGCAGCCAATATTCGTGCAGCCAGTAACCGCCCAAGGGTAGCGGATCGCCCGCCAGCCGGGCGCGCACCCACAATTCGGGCGGCAGCAGCACCAGCAACCCGAAGGCGAGCGGAATCAGCAACCGCTTGCTGCGCCCGCGCGCGAAGTCCGCGAGCGAGGGTGAGCGCATCAGCAGCCGCCGCGTCGCGAACCCCGATACCGCGAACAGCAGCGGCAGCCGCCACGGCGTCAGGAACGCGAGCGGCACCACCAGATCGGAATTGGTTTGCGGCCATTTGATCACCCAGTGGCCGGGCGCGAACACCAAGGTCGCGTGGTACAGGATCAGCAGCGCGAACGCGCCGATCCGCAGCCAGTCGAGGCCATAGTGCCGACCGGACAAATGCCGGACAGGGGGAGCGGGACGCATCGTGCGGGCATAGCTTGCCTTCTCTCAACGAAACATTGCTGATACAGCCGATCCGGTCTGAATCTCGGGTCGGCAAGCCGGGCTTTCGGCCGGGCCTGCGCGCGCGTATATGGGCGGCATGTCCATTCGTCCGTGGCGTGACATCGTCCGCCGAGAGAGCCGCCAGATCATGGTCGGCAACGTTCCCGTCGGCGGCGGCGCGCCCGTCACCGTGCAGACGATGACCAACACGCCCACCGACAATGTCGGCGCGACGATCGACCAGATCCGCCGCTGCGAGGATGTCGGCGTCGACCTGATCCGCGTCTCGTGCCCCGACGTCGAATCAACCGCCGCGCTGCCGCAGATTGTGCGTGCCGCGAACGTGCCGATCATCGCCGACATCCATTTCCACTACAAGCGCGCGCTGGAAGCCGCCGACGCGGGTGCGGCCTGCCTGCGCATCAACCCGGGCAACATCGGCTCGCCCGCCCGCGTTGCCGAGGTCGTGCGCGCCGCCAAGGCAAACGGTTGCGCGATCCGCATCGGCGTCAATGGCGGCAGCTTGGAAAAGCATCTGCTCGAGAAATACGGCGAGCCGTGCCCAGACGCGTTGGTCGAATCCGCACTCGACCACATCAAGCTGCTCCAGGACCACGACTTTCACGAATACAAGGTCGCGGTGAAGGCGTCGGACTTTTTCCTCGCGGTCGCGGCCTATCAACAGCTCGCGGGCGTGGTCGATTGCCCGCTGCACTTAGGGATAACGGAGGCGGGCGGCTTCGTCGGCGGCACCGTCAAATCCTCGATTGGTATCGGCTCGCTGCTGTGGTTCGGCATCGGCGACACGATCCGCGTGTCCTTGTCGGCCGAGCCCGAGGACGAGGTGCGCGTCGGTTTCGAGATCCTGAAGGCGCTCGGCATCCGCAACCGCGGCGTCCGTGTCGTCTCGTGCCCCAGCTGCGCGCGCCAGGGTTTCGACGTGATCCGCACGGTGCAGGCGCTGGAGGAGCGGTTGCAGCACATCCGCACGCCGATGTCGCTCTCCGTGCTCGGCTGCGTCGTCAATGGCCCGGGCGAGGCGCGCGAGACCGATATCGGGATCACTGGCGGCGGCAACGGCAAGCACATGGTGTATCTGTCGGGCGTCACCGACCACCATGTCCAGGACGCGGGCATGATCGACCACATCGTTCGCCTGGTCGAGGCCAAGGCCGCCGAGATCGAGGCACACGCGGCCGCCGCCAAACTCGCAGCGGAATAGCGTCGCGCGGCCGGAGCCCGGCTCAGCTGACCGCCTGTTCGCTTCGAGGGATTCGCGGACGCGGCGGGGGCGCTGATCGGTCAGGTTATTCCGCCTGCATGATCGCGAGCTCAAAACCATTGGGATCGCGGAAGTGGAAGCGGCGCCCGCCGGGGAAGGCGAAAACCGCGCGGCTGATCGTTCCTCCCGCAGCGATGACACTGCGTTGTGCCGCATCGATGTCCTCGACCAGCACCACCGCGAGCGGCATGCTGGTGGCCTCGCTCATGTCGCCCTGGAGTCCGAGGTCGACGGTACCCGTCGTGGTCGACGAATAGCTCGGGCCGAAATCGGTCAGATCCCACCCGAACACCGTCGCGTAGAACGTCCGCGCCGCACCGAGATCGCGGGCGGGAAGCTCGACGTAATTGATCCGAGCCACGGAATCGATCTGGGCCAAGGGCGTCCTCCTGCGGTGATGGTCGCTCGCAGCGTAGACGCCGCGCCCTACGTCGTCACGCCTCGCGCGGCTATCGACGTAGCGCCGTTCGGGGTGGCCACCGCCATTCCTCACCGGCTCCATCGGCCGCAACGATCGTTCTCCCGCCATCGGACAACCGACTTATGCCGAACATGCAGAGGATCGTTTGCAACCCGGATCGCCGATCGCCCGGTCGTTCCTTCCCTGTCCTATCCGCCCGTGATCGGCCATAGGCGGCACGTGCCCGCTTCGATGATCCCGCCCCAAGCCAGCGCCGTTCTCGACATGATGTCGAGCCGCGCGCGCCGCGTGCGCGTGAACCTCAACTTTCTCAACTTTGCCTCAATTTCGGGCATCGACCGGGCACGGCGATGACCGCGCGTCAGCTATCGCCCGCACTAGCCTTTACGGTCGCTGCCGCGGGCATCGGGCTGTTCTCGATCATGGACGCGTTCATGAAATCGCTGGTGCTCGGCCTGGGCGTCTACAATGCGCTGGTCTGGCGCACCGGGCTGTCGACGCTGTTCGGCGGCACCGCATGGCTGGCGAGCGGTCGTCCGCGCCCGACTGCCCGCGCGCTGCGCCTCCACGGCTTGCGCGGCGGCATCACCGCGGCGATGGCGTTGCTGTTCTTCTGGGGCCTGGCGCGCGTGCCGATGGCGCAGGCGATCTCGCTCGCCTACATCGCCCCGCTGCTCGCGCTGCTGCTCGGTGCGTTGTTCCTGCACGAGCGGGTGGGACGCCGCGTCGTCACCGCCTCGTTCGTCGCGGTCGCGGGCGTCGGCGTAATCCTGGCGGGACAGCGAAGCGCCGTCATGGGACCGCAGGCGTTCGAGGGCGCGGTCGCGATCCTCGCCTCGGCCGTACTCTATGCCGTCAACTTGGTCGTCGCGCGCCTGCAAAGCCAGGCCGCGCGGCCCGCCGAGATCGCCTTTCTGCAATCCGCGCTCGTCACCGCAATCCTTGCCGGCGCCGCGCCGTGGCTGGCGGTGCTGCCTCCCTTAAGCGAGTGGTGGAAGATCGCGGTTGCCGCCGCGCTCGGCACCTCGTCCTTGTTCCTGCTCGCCTGGGCTTATGCGCACGGTGAGACGGGCTATCTCGCCACCACCGAATATACCTCTTTCGTCTACGCCGCCGCACTCGGCTGGCTTGTCTTCGGCGAGCGCGTGCAGCCGACCACGCTCGCCGGCGCCGCGATCATCGTCGGCGCATGCCTGTACGCCGCGCGTCGTCGCGATATCGCGCAATCTGCGATAGAGCAGGCGGTATGACCGATATTCGACCTGCTACCCACGCCGACGTTGCGACGATCCTGCGCTTCATCCGTGAACTCGCCGCCTATGAACGCGAACCCGATGCGGTCGAGGCGACCGACGCGAGCCTCGCGCTCGCGCTGTTCGGCGAACATCCCGCCGCCGAGGCCGTGATCGCCGAGGAGGCTGGCGAAGCGATCGGCTTCGCATTGTTCTTTCACAATTTCTCGACATGGACCGGGCGGCGCGGGCTCTACCTCGAGGATTTGTACGTCACGCCGGACGCGCGCGGGCGGGGGGCGGGGCGTGCCTTGCTCGCCCATCTCGCACGCCTGGCGCTCGACCGCGGCTGCGGACGCTTCGAATGGTCGGTGCTCGACTGGAACACCCCGGCGATCGATTTTTATCGCAAGATCGGCGCGGTGCCGATGGAGGAATGGACGATCCAGCGCGTGACGGGCGACGCGCTCGTCGCACTGGCGGGGCGTGGCTGATGGCGTGGGTGCTGCTGATCGTCGGTGGCTTGTTCGAGATCGGCTTCACTACCTGCCTGCGCCACGTCGACAACTTCCGCAACATACCCTGGACGCTCGGCTTCCTTGCCAGTGTGGGATGTTCGATGACCTTGCTGGAGGTCGCCTCGCGCAGCATCGCGATGGGAACCGCTTATGCAGTGTGGGGCGGGATCGGCGCGCTCGGCACCGTGATCGTCGGGATCGTCTGGTTCGGCGAACCCGCCAGCGCGGTCCGCCTGCTGCTGATCGCGGGCGTCGTCGCCTGCATCGCCGGCTTGAAGCTGACCGCCGGGGCAGTCGCGTGAGCGGAGCAGGCGCCTCTGCCGCAACGCTGTAATCGTCTGAGATCCACGTACGACAACGCCGGGGAGCTCGCCCGTTGCGTGCTCCCCGGCGTCACTGATGAGCGTGCGACGCGAACGCCGCCACCCGTCGTCAGGATAGAGGCTTATTCGCGACCCGGAACGTCGTGGTCGTGCGGCTCCTCGCCCTGCGCCTTGGCCGCGTCATAGCGTTCGATCGCTTCCAGCGTGATCCGGCGCGCCTCGTCGCGGTCGCCCCAGGTGCCGATCCGCACCCACTTCTTCTTCTCCAGGTCCTTGTAGTGGGTGAAGAAATGCTCGATCTGCTCGAACACGATCTCGGGCAGATCCTCACGGCCATCGACCTTGGTGTAGTAGGGAAAGGTCGAGTCGACCGGCACGCAGACCAGTTTCTCGTCGCCGCCGGCCTCGTCTTCCAGGTTCAGCACCGCGATCGGGCGCGCGCGCACCACGCAGCCTGGAATGAATGGCGAACGCGACACGACCAGCGCGTCGAGCGGATCGCCGTCGGGCGACAGCGTGTGCGGCACGAAGCCGTAGTTCGCCGGGTAACGCATCGGCGTGTGCAGGATGCGATCGACGAACAGCGCGCCCGATGCCTTGTCGAACTCGTACTTCACCGGCTCGCCGCCGGTCGGCACTTCGATGATGACGTTCAGGTCGTCGGGCGGACTCTTGCCGACCGGGATAAGATCAATACGCATTGAATTCCCTTGTTGAGATCACGCCCCGTGGCTCAGCGCGGTTCGAGCAGGCGGTCGAGCCCGGAATCACCCTTGCCGATTTTTTCGAGGCGCGGGTAGCGCAAGCCCCCGTGCCAGTCGAGGGTCACCGTGCGATACGCGTCCTGTTGACGGACGATCAGCTGGATCGGCACGCCGCCCGCCTGACCGTTGCCCGCCTGGCCGTTGGCGGTCTGTGCGGCCCGGATCGCCTTCTTCAGCGCATCCGCCGAGTAAGGCTGCCCGTTGATCGACACGATCGTCGCGCCGACCGTCAGCCCGGCGTTGAAGGCGGGGCTGCCCCAACTGACGCCGGTGACCCCGCCCTTGCTCTCGCCCTCGCTGACGACCAGCCCGCCCGAATAGGTCAGGTCGGTGATCTTGCGTGACGACTCACCGCTCTTGAACGACGGCGTGGGCGTATCGGCATAGGTCAGGCGATAGCCGTTGCGCTCGAACCCCGAGATCGGCGCGCCGGGCGCATGCTCGGTCAGTCGCTGGCGCAGCAGCGTCGCCCAGTCGTAAGGCTGAATCTTGTTGAGCGTCGCCGCCACGTCCTCGAACGTATAGGTCAGCTCACCCCAGTCGCCGTCGCGTACCCCGAAGAATGCGCGCGCGAAATCGTCGATCGATTTCTTGCCGCGCGACAGCTCGCGCAGCCGCGAATCGACCTCCATCCAGACGAGCAGCCCCTCGTTGTAATAATCCTCCGAGCGCTGCCAGCTCGTCCAACCCTTTGGCCTGCGCGCCGAGATGATCGGATCGTTGGTGGTGTCGAGCAGATCGCGCCAGTCGCGCGCGCGCTGCGAATCGTAGCTCGCCGCGATCGCCGCGAGCTGGTCGAGCGTGTCCTGCTTGCTGACGAGGCCCGAGCGCGCCTGGAGGATATAGCCCCAGAATTGCGTCTGCCCTTCGTACACCCACAGCAGCGAGTCGCGCATCGGCATGCGGAAGTCGGGTGTCCACAGGTCCGCGCCGCGGCGGAACTTGCCGTCCCACGAATGGGTGAACTCGTGCGGCAAGAGGTTGCGGCGGCCGGGGCCATCGTCCCACTTGGTGAAATAACCCGGCGTCACGCCGTTCTCGCTCGACCGGTGATGCTCCAGCCCGATGCCGCCCAATTGATCGGTGATCGACAGCAGGAACTCGTAATGGTCGTAATGCTGCGCGCCAAAGGTCTTCACCGCCTGCTCGACCAGTCGCTTGTGCGCGTCGATCTGCGCCGGCGTCGCGGCGAGCTCGGCGGGATCGTCGGCGAAGAGGTTCAGGTTCACGCGCGACGACAGCGGCACGACGCGGCCGTACTTGCCCGCCAGCATCGGCGAATCGACCAGGATCTCGTAATTGGTCGGCTCGTACGCGTAGGTCGATCCGGTCACCTGCGCCTTGAGCGCGCCGGCCGCGGTCCAGCCGTCAGGGTATCTGACCGTCATCTGCACCGGGATCTGCCGGGTGAAATAGCCCGCCGGGTAGAGGCTGACCGAGTTCGGCTCCATGCTGATCATCGTCGGCGTCGCGACGATCCGGCCCTGATCGCCCTTGGTCGCGGAGATGAACTGGAACGACGCCTCCAGCGCGGTCACGCCCGCGGGCACGTCCAGGTGGAACGCGAACACGTCGACGGTGTCGCGCGTCCACGGGATCACCTGACCGTTCGCCTTGAACACCAGACCGGCGAGCTTCTCGATCTCACCGCGCGGGCTGTGCGCGCCCGGCAACCATTTCGGAAACAGCAGCACCATGTGCCCGGCGGCCGGAACCGGGATCGTCTCGGTCACGCGGAAGATGCCGCGCGTCGTGTCGGTCGCGTCGACGTTGACCTGGAGCGTGCCGGGGAAGCGCACGTCCTTCGCCTCGGGGATCGTGTCGACGATCGGCACCGGCTGCGGCGCGGAATTGCCCGCGGGCACCTGCGCGGCGGCGGGCAGGGCGGTCGTGGCGAGCAACGTGGCGGTCAGGAAAGAACGGATCATGCGCGGCGCGGTCCCCTGAGTGATATTCTGGTGTATGTCAGAACGGCTTACCGTTCACAGACCGCCCGCGTCTAGCCTCCCGCACCGCCGATCGTGTTGATGGTGAAGGCGAGGATGCCGAGGTTGAACACGAACGCCGCCAAACACTGCCCAAGGGCCACCCGCCGCATCCGCCCGCTCGACAGCGTCACGTCCGAGGTCTGGAACGTCATACCGAGCGTGTAGCTGAAATACAGGAAGTCCCAGTAATCGGGCTCCTTCGTGCCCGGAAAGTCGAGCCCGCCCGCGTCCCCCGCGCCATCGTCGTCCGCACCATAGAACAGATGCGCGTAGTGGAGCGCATAGACCATGTTCGAGAACAGCCACGCGAGCGCGAGCGTCACGATCACGAGCGCGATGGCGAACGCGTCGTTCTTGCCCTTCAACTCGCCGTTGACCGCGACCAGAATGACGAAGGTGGTGCCCGCGGTGATCGCCAGCAGCAGCGCGCGATTGGCGTCGTTGGCGCGCGTCGCCTGCCGCATCGCCGCGGCCGAGGATTTGCGGAACAGGGAGGCGAGCGACAGCAGGAACGCCAGCGCGCCGAGATCGAACCCGCCCATCACCGCGCGGCCCTTGCCCGCGACCGGCCACAACAGGCCAGCGCCAGCGAGGCACACGACCACGAACAGCACGAAGCGCGGCGGCGCTACGCGTTGCCCCAGCATCCGCTTGATCCCGGTCCACTGGCCCGCTGTATCGTTCATCGAGCAAGCGCTAGCGCGAGCGCGGCGGCTCGCCTAGATACGCGCGCGTTTATGGCCCGTATCCAGACCCCCAATCGCGTGCGTGGCACGCAGGACATCTTTCGCGATGACGAACGCCGCTTCGCGCACGTGCAATCGACCTTCGACCGTGTGCGCCGGCTCTATTGTTTCGAGCGCGTCGAGGTGCCGGTGTTCGAGGACACGCAGGTGTTCGCACGCTCGATCGGCGAGACGACCGATGTCGTGTCGAAGGAAATGTACACCTTCCCCGATCGCGGCAACGACAGCCTGACGCTGCGCCCCGAGTTCACCGCGGGGATCGCGCGCGCCTACATCACCGGCGGATGGCAGCAGTACGCGCCGCTGAAGCTCGTCACCAGCGGCGCGGTGTTCCGCTACGAGCGGCCGCAGAAGGGCCGCTACCGCCAGTTTCACCAGATCGACGCCGAGATCCTGGGCGCGCCCGAGCCGGCGGCGGATGTCGAACTCTTGTGCCTCGCCGACCAACTACTCCACGAACTCGGCATCGCTGACGGCGTGACGCTGCAACTGAACACGCTGGGCGACGCGGAGACGCGCGACGCCTGGCGTGCCGCGCTGGTGGCGCATTTCGAAGCGCACCGGACCGAGCTGTCGGAGGACAGCCTCGCACGGCTCGACAAGAACCCGCTGCGTATTCTCGATTCAAAGGACCCCCGCGATCGTCCGATCGCCGACAGCGCGCCCGACATCGACGCCTATCTGACGTCGGAGGCGCGCGCGTTCTTCGACGCGGTGACCGCCGGGCTCGACGCCGCCGGAGTCGCGTGGACGCGCAACGCGCGGCTGGTGCGCGGGCTCGATTACTACCGCCACACCGCGTTCGAGTTCGTCACCGACCGGCTCGGCGCGCAGGGCACCGTGCTCGCGGGCGGGCGCTATGATGGTTTGGTCGAGAGCCTGGGCGGGCCGGCTACCGCGGGAGTCGGCTGGGCCGCGGGAATTGAGCGGCTGGCGATGCTGCTGGAGAAGCCGGCGTTCAGCGGACCCGACGTGGTGGTGGTGATCGAAGATGAGGCCGCGCAGGCAGAGGCCACGGCGGCGCTCGCCAAGTTGCGGCGCGCCGGTGTCTCGGCCGAACTCGTCGCCA
This sequence comes from uncultured Sphingomonas sp., assembly GCF_936927845.1. Lineage (GTDB taxonomy): Bacteria > Pseudomonadota > Alphaproteobacteria > Sphingomonadales > Sphingomonadaceae > Sphingomonas. The sequence continues at coordinate 6,009 of NZ_CAKZHV010000058.1, read as the reverse complement.
CTGGCTCACCGCGCAAGCGCTACGACAAGGCGTTGAAGCTCGATCCGGCGGAGACGGTGACATTCCGTGCCGACGGGCACGCGGTACGCGTGCTGCGCGGGGCGGGTCGCGCGCAGGCGGTGCTCGGTTGAACGGCGCGCGCGCATGACCACCATCTCCCCTGATCGCATCCGCCAGATCGAGGCGCGGCGCGACGAGCTGTCCGCGTTGATGGCGACGGGCAATCTCGACGGCGATCGCTTCGTCGCGGTGTCGAAGGAATATGCCGAGCTCGAACCCGTAGCAGCGGCCGCGGGCGAGGTGCGCCGGCTGCGCGCCGAGGCGGAGAGCCTCCAGTACATGACCGACGACGCCGACGCCGAGCTGCGCGCGATGGCCGAAGAGGAGCTGCGCGAGAACAAGGCCGCACTCGCCGAGGCCGACCGTCGCCTCGCGCTCGCGCTCTTGCCGCGCGATGCCGCCGATCAGCGCTCGGCGATGCTCGAGGTGCGCGCTGGGACCGGCGGCGACGAGGCGGCGCTGTTCGCGGGCGACCTGTTCCGCATGTACCAGCGCTTCGCCGAGGAGCAGGGCTGGCGCGTCGAGCTGATCTCGGCGTCGGACAGCGACGCGGGCGGGTTCAAGGAAGTGGTCGCCTCGATCACCGGATCGGGGGTGTTCGCGAAATTGAAGTTCGAGAGCGGCGTCCACCGTGTCCAGCGCGTGCCCGTGACCGAGAGCGGCGGGCGCATCCACACGTCCGCGGCAACGGTCGCGGTGCTGCCCGAGGCGGAGGAGGTCGACGTCCAGATCGACGAGGCGAAGGATCTGCGGATCGACGTCTATCGTTCCTCGGGTCCGGGCGGGCAGTCGGTCAACACGACCGATTCCGCGGTGCGCATCACGCATTTGCCAACCGGACTGGTCGTGATCCAGCAGGACGAGAAGTCGCAGCACAAGAACAAGGCGAAAGCGCTCAAGGTCCTACGCACCCGCCTGTACGAGGCCGAGCGCGAGCGGCTGGCGGCCGAGCGATCGGGCACCCGTCGTGCGATGGTCGGATCGGGCGATCGGTCGGAGCGCATCCGCACCTACAATTTCCCGCAGGGCCGCGTGACCGACCACCGCATCAACCTGACGCTCCACCGCCTGCCCGAGATTCTCCAGGGTGAATTGGGCGAACTGGTCGGCGCGCTGATCGCGGAGGATGAGGCGGAGCGGTTGGCGACGCTGGATGCGTAGGTCGTCCTGCTGCGTGCCGCAGCAGGACTCGACCAAGCACGGCCGGCAGGAGCGCCGCTCCTGTTCGACGGCGCGGCTTCGCCGCGGCGTGACCCGGTCCGCATCGTGATGCCCCCCTCGGCCCCCCGCGCCGCACTCGCCGCCGCTGCGCAGCGCTTCGCCTTCTCCGCCACCCCGCGGCTCGACGCCGAGCTGCTGCTGGCCCACGCGCTCGGCATCACGCGCGAGCGCCTGCTGCTAACGCTCGATGACTGGTCGGTGCCGGCGGCGTTCGACGCGCTCGTCGAGCGCCGCGCCGCGCACGAACCCGTCGCGTATCTTACCGGCACGCGCGCCTTCTGGACGATCGACCTGCATGTCGCGCCGGGTGTGCTCGTCCCGCGCGCCGACAGCGAGACGCTGATCGAGGCGGCAGTCGCGCATTTCGCCGGCTCGTCAGGACCGCGCCGCGTGCTCGACCTCGGCACCGGCTCGGGCGCGCTGCTGCTCGCCGCACTCGACGAATGGCCCCACGCGACAGGGGTCGGCATCGACGCCTCGGCGGCGGCACTCACGATTGCGCGCGGCAATGCCGAACGGCTCGGCATGGCGGACCGCGCCCAGATAATCGCGGGCGACTGGCAGGGCACCGGCGCGGCGTTCGACCTTGTGCTGTGCAACCCGCCTTATATCGAGGCGGACGCAAGCCTGCCCGCGGAGGTGCGCGACTGGGAGCCCGCGTCGGCGCTGTTCGCGGGCGCCGACGGGCTCGACGATTATCGCCGGCTCGCCCCCGCGCTGCCATCGCAGATCGCCCCCGGCGGCGTTGCCTGTATCGAGATCGGATCGGAGCAGGGTGCGCGCGCCGCGGCACTGTTCCGCGCGGTCGGGCTCCGTGTCGCAATACGCCGCGACCTCGCCGGGCTCGATCGTTGCCTCGTTGTCACGCCTTGAACCTGGGTGACCGCGCCCTCATATTTCGCTTTGAGAACGAGCGGCGAGCCGCTAGAGCGCCCGTAGGGGCCCGCACAGACAGCGCTGTTTACCGCGTCGTTGTTATGGGGCGTTGAGCCCTCCCTTCGTCATCAGCCGCTGCAGTCCGGTGGCCATGGCAGGTCCGGTTCGCCCGTGCGCAGCCGTCCTTGGGAATGATCGCCCGTGCACCGAGGTCGGTGCCGTTCGGGAGCAGTGCCGTTTTAGGTTCGAGGACGAGGACACACTTTTGATCAACAATCGTCAGCAAGGCCGCCGTCGCGGTCGTGGCAATGGACCGCAGCGTCCCGGTGGCGGTGGCCAGGGGCAGCGCGACAGCGGCAACCGGATCGACAGCCGCGCACGCGGCAACGCCGCGCAGTTGCTCGAGAAGTACAAGAACATGGCGCGCGACGCGCAGATGTCGGGCGACCGGGTCAACACCGAATATTACCTGCAGTTCGCCGACCATTATTTCCGCGTGCTCGCCGACCAGCGCGGCCGCAACGAGGATCAGGGGCAGCAGCGCCGCCAGCAGCGCGACGATTTCGACCAGTTCGATCCGTTCGACGATTTCGGTGACGAGGGCGAGCCCGTCCGCGCCGACGAGATGCAGCGCGCACAGGAGGGCGATCGTCAGGGGGGCGAGCGTCAGCAGTCCGACCGCCAGCAGAACGATCGACCGCAGAACGATCGTCAATATGGCGACCGCCAGTACGGCGAGCGATCCGCCCGCGACGACCGCCCGCGCAGCGACCGAGATGATCGCCAGCGCGACGACCGGCAGCGCGACAGCCGCGACGAGCGCCAGCGCGAGGGTCGTGAGGATCGTCAGCAGCGTCAGCCGCGCGAGGAGCGTCCCCGGTTCGATCGCGACCGTCGTCCGGTCGAAGCGCGCGATGACGAGCGTCGCTTCCAGCGCCCGACGCAGGCTCCCGTCGCCAACGACGTCGACACGCCGCCGTCCGAGGCGCCCGCGCCGAACGCCGCACCTGCGCAGGATCTGCCGCCAGTGAGCGATGTTCAGGCGGAGGAGGCACCGCGCCGCCGGACCCGGACGCGCAAGCCGCGCGAGGATGCGGGGGATACGGCTGCGCCTGCCGAGGCGCTCGGTGCCGACCGGTTGCCGCCCGCGCTCGGCCTCGTGCCTTCGCGGCAGGACGTGGCCGCGCGCGACGACGAAGACGTCCCGGCGCCTGCTGGCGACGACGCCGCTGCCGAGGCGCCCAAGCCGCGTCGCCGCCGTATCGTGCGCGCCGCCAGCGGTGAAGCGACGCCTGCCGAGTAAGCGGGACTAGCCGGGCGCGCGGTTCTCCTGCGCCGCTCGGGCTGCGATGATCACGGGCCGACGTCCTTGAGGGGCGCTCGGCCCGTTCTCGTATCCAGCCCGGCCGCGTCGGCGGCCTCGTCGTGGCCAGTGCCCGAACTCATGAACGCGAGGCCCATCAGCGCCCCCGCCATCGCGATCGACCCGACCACGCCCCCGAACGTCGCCAGCGTCGCAATCCAGCCGAGCGCGCCATAGGCTCGCCCGACCAGCCACACCGCAACGAACGCGGCAACGATGCCGATCGCGGTCATCACGCCCAGAATACGACGAAAACGCCGCCACGCGTGTCGCGCCTGCGCGGGATCGTCCAAGCCTTGCACAATGCTTCCTTTCCTCGATCAAGCGCGGCGCGGCAACGCTTTGCAACAGGCGCGCGAACGTGAAATGATGTCTGCCGCCAGCCTATAGGCGCGAGACCATACAGGAGAGAAGGCGATGACCATCGCGACGATCCTCGGCGACAAGGGCGCCGACCTTGTGTCCATCTCCCCCGATCGAACCGTCGCCGACGCGGTCGCGCTGCTCGCCGAGCGGCGGATCGGCGCGGTGCCGGTGCTCGACAACAGCGGCATGGTCGCGGGGGTCTTCTCCGAGCGCGACGTCATCCGCTGCTTGCGCGAACACGGCGCGGCGGCGCTGGATCATCCAGTCTCGGCGGAGATGACGACGCCTGCGGTCACCGTTGGCCGCGAGGATTCGGTGCTCGGCGCGCTGTCGCTGATGACCAGGCGGCGCATCCGCCACCTGCCGGTGGTCGAGGCGGGCGCGGTGGTCGGGATCGTCTCGATCGGCGATCTGGTCAAATACCGCATCGACCGGATCGAGGCGGAAGCGCGCGCGATGCGCGACTATATCCAGCAGGCGTGACGGGCGCGATGCGTGACGGCGCTCAGGCGCGGATCAGCGCCATCACCTCGCGCACGGTGCCGCGGGCCAGACCGAGCAACAGCCCGGCATAACTGACCGCGCCCGCCGCCACCAGGAACACGAGGTGCGGCACGGCGGAGAGCGGGGGCAGCAGGCGATCGAGCCCGAGCACCACCAGCGCCATCGCGCCGGCGCATAAGGCTGCGGGTGCGATGGCGCGGGCGACCGAGCCCCATGTCACGCCGATGACCGGCAGCGCGCTACGGCTTCCGAGCGCGAGGTAGAGCGGATAGGCGACGACCCACGCGGTCGCGAGTCCCGTTACCCCGCCGCGAACCCCGATCAGGAAGGCGAGCGTCAGCAAGCCGGCGCCGATCGCCCCGTTGACCACGCCAACATCGGGACGCCCGACCGCGTCGCACGCCGGCGAATAGAGGACCTGCAGCGTCATCACCGGCATCGCGAAGGCGAGCAGGCGGACGGCGGGCACGACCTCGCCCCATTTCTCGCCCAACACGGCATGAACCAGCGGCTCGGCCGTGGTGGCGAGCCCGACGTAGAAGGGGAGTGCGGCCAACATCACCAATTGCACCGCCTTCAGGAACGCGGTGGCGCGCGCCGCGCGGTCGTGCTGGATGCGGGCATAAGCGCTGAACGCGACCTCGTTGAGCGGCGGCACGAACTTCGACACGAAGATCTGAGCCAGGAACAGGCTGGTGGTGTAGATACCGAGCAGGTGCGGCGACAGCGCGCGCCCGGCGATGAACACGTCGCTCTGGCTTTGCAGGAACCAGAAGAGCTGCCCAAGCGCCATCAGCCCGCCAAACCGCATCAACTGGCCTGCGCCGCCGAATCTGAACAACGGACGGACCAAAGCGCGCGCGGCCCAGGTCAGTCCCACCGCGCGGGTCAGGTACAGCGCCCCGGGTGCGGCGACCAACGTCCACACGCCCCAGCCCGACAATGCGCCGATCAGCGCGGTCGACGCCGACATCAGCGAGGCGGCGATGTTGACCTTCGCCTGACGACTGAAATCGAGCTGGCGGCTGAGCAGCGCGGAGGGCAGCGCGATGAACGGCGTGGTCAGGTACAGCAGCGATTGCACGCGGAGCATGTCGGCGACGATCGGCTGACGGTAATAGGCCGCGAGCAGCGGCGCGACGATCACCTGCACCATTGCCAGCGTCCCGTTGAGCAGCAGCAGCAGCCCGAACAATTGCCGGATGTCGCGCTGCGTCACCTCAGGCTGACGGATCAGCGCACTCGCCAAGCCATAGCCGTCGAGCATGTTGGTGAAGGCGAGCACGACCGCGCTCATCGCGAACAGGCCGTAGTCGCTCGGCGACAGGATACGGATGACCAGAAAGGTCGCGGTCCACTGCACCAGCTGCGACAGAATCTGGCTGCCCGAGCGCCACACGACCGCGTTGCGAATCTGCCGCACCAGCGGCGTGCGGCTATGTGTTGAGGCAGGCGAGGCGAAGGTCATGTGTCGCATCTGCCTGATGCGGGGCTACGTTTGGGTAAACGTGAGATGCCTCGCTGGGGCGCTCTGGAGGTGTCGTGGGGGCTTTTTTCGCGTTCTCTGCAACTTTTCTGCAAAAACCGTTTGACGGTATCGTGGTGGTCCCCTAGATGGG
>NZ_CAKZHV010000057.1 GCF_936927845.1 uncultured Sphingomonas sp. | reverse complement strand
GTCAGGCTCATAACCTGAAGGTCGCTGGTTCAAATCCAGCCCCCGCAACCAACAAAAAACACAAAGCCCGCAGGTGGCAAAACTGCGCGGGAATTGTCGCGCTTAGCACAAGCCACATCAGCTACATGGCCTAGACGCTCTACCCGCGACGCCAGCACGAAGCCGGCACCAACCAGCTTACGCACAGCACCAGATCGCCCCACCCTCACGGCAGAGTCCGGTAGCGCAAGCGGTCGTCAGTGCAGATCGAAGTTCTAGGCGGCTCGCTCGCTGTACCAGCGTCGCCGATGCTGAAGTATGTGAAGCTGGCGCACCCGACAGGATTCGAACCTGTGGCCTCTGCCTTCGGAGGGCAGCGCTCTATCCAGCTGAGCTACGGGTGCCGGTCGACTTCGGTTAGCGCAGCCTTGAGGCGTACGCTACCCCAATTCCGCTCTGTCAGCGCTTACGCGGGATCGTCACCGGCTGGAATGGCGCGAGGCCGCAACTCGCGCCGCGCATCGGGCCGGTTTGATAGAGCACGGTAATGATGTCCTGCGCGCACAATTGACTAAGCGAGGTCCCGTAGGAGAAGCGACGCTCGAACCCGAGCCCGGGGCAGGATTGCGGTAGTTCGACGCGGTAGTAGCGGTCGCGGCCGCCCGTAGTCCGAAAATCGATCACCCGGTCGTTACGTACCAAACTCTCGCGCAATTGCGTGATCGGCACGCAATTGCGAGCGGGGCCGATCGGCGTCGCGGCGGGCACGGCGTTGCGATCACGCGCGACGCTCGGCGCAGCGCAAGCGGCGGCGCAGCAAATAGCGAGAACGGCATGGCGCATGATCACTCTCCCGACGTCTCGCCTTCTTGTGCTGTCTTCTTGACGGCGGGAGGCGGCGTCTTGGGTTTGAACGCGCACAAATCAGATACGATGCATCGCCAGCACTCGGGTTTGCGCGCCTTGCACGTGTACCGCCCGTGCAGGATCAGCCAGTGATGTGCGTGGAGCCGGAAGGGCTGCGGTGTCGCGCGATCGAGTTTGAGTTCCACCGCGAGCGGGGTTTTGTCGCGCGCGAGGCCGGTGCGATTGCAAACGCGGAAAATATGCGTATCGACCGCGAAAGTTTCGGCGCCGAATGCCGAGTTCATCACGACGTTGGCGGTCTTCCGCCCGACACCGGGCAGGGTTTCCAGCGCATCGCGGTCGGCGGGTACTTCGCCGCCGTGATGCTCGATCAGCATCTGGCTTAGCGCAATGACGTTCTTCGCCTTGGTGTTGTAGAGCCCGATCGTCTTAATGTGCTCGTTCAAACCGTCGAGCCCGAGCGCGACCATCTTCTCGGGCGTGTCGGCGATGCGGAACAGCGCGCGTGTCGCTTTGTTGACGCCCGCGTCGGTCGACTGAGCCGACAACGCCACCGCGACGAGGAGCGTATAAGCGTTGACGAACTCCAGTTCGGTTTCGGGATGCGGGTTCGCCTCCGCCAGCCGCGCGTAGAATTCGACAATATCCGCTTTCTTCATGAATTACAGCCCGAGCACCTCGGCCATCTGATAGCGGCCGGGGGCGCGGCCGGCGAGCCACAGCGCTGCCTTCACCGCCCCGCGCGCGAAGATCGTGCGATCCTCGCCGCGGTGACCGAGCTCGATACGCTCGCCTTCGCCCGCGAAGATCACCTGATGGTCGCCGACGACGCTGCCGCCGCGTAGCGACGAGAAGCCGATCGTCTCCTCGGTCCGTGCGCCGACGAGGCCAGCGCGCCCGTCGACGCGAACCTCGGACAAGGTGGTGCCGCGAGCCTGGGCCGCTGCCTCACCCAGCAGGATCGCGGTGCCCGACGGCGCATCGACCTTGTGGCGGTGGTGCATTTCGACAATCTCGATGTCCCAGTCGGGCCCGAGCCGCGCCGCGGCTTCGCGCACCAGAATGCCGAGCAGGGTGACGCCGAGCGAGGTATTGCCGGTTTGCAGCACCGCGATCCGGCGCGCGGCCTCGTCGATCATCGCGTGATGTGCGTTCGACAGCCCGGTGGTGCCGATCACGATCGGGGTGCCGGCCGCGACTGCGGCGGCGAGATGCGGCTCAAGCGCCGCGGGGGTGGAAAAATCGACCAGCACGTCGGCGTCGGCGGCGAGGGGAAGCGGGTCGCCGCCCGCATCGACGCCGCCCGCGACGCTCGCACCCTCGTCGCCGATGATCGTCGCGATAGCGCGACCCATGCGACCGTTGCTGCCGTAGATGCCGATCGCGGTCATCGCCGATGCTCCATCGGGTAAGCTAGGGATGGCGGAGAGGAAAACGCTATCATACCGCGCGCTATGGCACAGCGATGTGACACGAGCGACAGCGCGCTCCGTGAAATTTCACGAATAGCATGATCGGGCCTGACGCGCGCCGCGACGCTTGCGCCGCCGCATCCATCCGCTACGCGCGCACCATGCCGCCAGAGGTTCTCCTGCCCGTTTTCGCGCCGTGGTTCGACATCGCCGGGCTGGCGCTGTTCGCCGCCTCGGGCGCGCTCGCCGCGGCGCAGCGGGGGCAGACCTTCGTCACGCTCGCTTTTTTCGCGCTGATCACCGGGGTCGGTGGCGGTACGGTGCGCGACCTGCTGATCGGCGCGCCGGTGTTCTGGGTTCATGATGCGCGCGTGTCGGCGGTGTGCCTGGGTGTCGCGGTGCTGGTGTGGGTGACGCCGGAGCGCTGGTGGACCGGAGCGGCACTCGACTGGTTCGACGCGGTCGGGCTCGCCGCCTATGCCGTTTACGGCGCGGCAAAGGCGATCGGCTACGGCGTACCGCCGCTTCCCGCCGCGTTGATGGGGGTGGTGACGGGATGCGTTGGCGGCATCATCCGCGATGTGCTGGCAGGCGAGCCGTCGATCCTGATGCGTCCGGAATTGTACGTCACCGCGGCGGCGCTGGCTTCGGGACTCTTTGTCGTGTTGCGCGTGGTGGGTGTCGATCCGCGCGTCGCCGCGGTGCTCGCCGCGGCGATGGGCTTCAGCCTGCGCGCGGCCGCCATCCGCTGGCATCTGGCGCTGCCTGCCTATCGCGGTCGACGCTAAGGCGGTCAGTTCGTCTTCGGCTTGGTGTAGGGCACGACTCGCCCCAGCGAGACGAAGCCGTGCGGGATCGTCGAGGTGCGGTCGAGCAGGCGGATCACGTCGCGTCGGCACAGGTTGGTGCCGAACGTGCGTGTCACGATAATGTCGTCGCGGTGGAGCTGTCGCGCACCGTCAGGCGGTACGTTGACGTATAAGCGCGTGCCGACGCGGTAGACGATCGCACGCCCTTCGACGATCGTGTTGCCGGTGACGTTGGGGAGCGACAGGCACTCCACCGGCTTGCCTGCGACGCGTCCGGCGAGCAGCTTGTCGAGTTCCGCATCCGGTGTGAGCCGTGCCGACGCAGCCGAGGGAAGGGCGAGCACGACGGCTGCAGCGATCGCGGTAAGGGGTAAAATCCTGCGCATTCAATCCTCGTAGCAGAGGCCGATTGAACGCGGGCTGACCGGTTCGGCTCCGCGCGACCCGTCGGCCTCGCGGAGCCGCCCGGCTCACAAGCCCAATTTGGCGAGCAGTAGGTCGAGCAGGCGCAAGTCGCCGGCGCGCGCGACCATCGGCCCGGACCCGGCACACTCCAGGCATTCGGCGCGCACCGCCGCGCCCGACAGCAGCCGGCGCGCATCGCCGATCGCGAGCGCTGCCGCCTGCCGCTGCTGCCACGCCATGCGCGACATGACGTCTAGGCCGGCGCTGGCGTCGTCATCCCCGTCGCGGTTCCACTGCTTGGCGATCGTGGCGGCGAAACCCGGCTGCTTTTCAAGATACACGATGTCGGTCGACTCGACCTTCGCGCGCTTGGCGGCCTCTGCCACCGCGTCAGAGAGCGAGCCGAACCGGTCGACCAGCCCGAGCTGGCGCGCAGTGCCGCCCAGCCACACTCGACCCTGGCCGATCTCGTTCACGCGCGCGACCGGCAGATGCCGCGACTGCGACACGCGGGTCAGGAACTGCATGTAGCCGTGTTCGATTGTCGACTGGATAACGCTGTCGATCACCGGGTTGGTGCCCGCAAACACGTCGGGTTGGCCCGACAGCGGCGTGGTGCGCACGCCGTCGCTGGTGATGCCGACCTTCGCCAGCGTGTTCTCGAACGTCGGGATCACGCCGAAGATGCCGATCGAGCCGGTGATCGTGTCGGGTTCGGCGAAGATCACGTCGCCGGGCGTCGAGATCCAGTATCCGCCCGACGCGGCGAGCCCGCCCATCGACACGACGATCGGCAATCCGCGCCGCTTCGCCTCGACCAGCGCGAGCCGGATCTTCTCCGACGCCAGCACCGAGCCACCGGGCGAGTCGACGCGCAGCACGATCGCCTTCAGGTCGTTCTTCGCCAGACCCTTGTAGATCGCGTCGGACACGGTGTCGCCGCCCGCGCTGCCGCCGCTCGCCTTGCCGTCGACGATGGTGCCCGCAACGGTGACGATGCCGATCTTGCCGACCTTCGGCAGCGGCTTGGCATCGACGAAGGCGTCATAGTCGATCTTGTTGAAATAGCCCGCCGCCTTCTTGTCGTCGCCGCCGACGATCTGCGCGACACGCCGGCCGAACGCGACCTTGTCGCCCAGGTGATCGACGATCCCGCCGCGCAGGTTCGCTTGCGCGACGTCGCCGCCCGCCGCCTGCACCGTTTGCGCGGGATTGGCGAGGAGGGCGGCGACCTGCGCCTTTGGCCGCGCCTGCTGCACCGCGCTGCGCCACTGCTCGAAGAGGCCGCCGTACAGTGCCTCGGACGCGGCGCGCGCTTCCGGGCTCTGGTCGGCGCGGATGTACGGCTCGACCGCCGACTTGAACTTGCCGACGCGGTAGACGTGTGCGTTGACGCCCAATTTGTCGATCAGCCCCTTGTAATACATCTGCGTGCCGCCGGGCCCGGAGAACAAGGTGCCGCCCTGCGGGTCCATCCAGATCTCGCTCGCCGACGCCGCCAACCGGTAACCGCCGTCGGTGTAGGCGATGCCCCAGGCGAGCACGGGCTTGCCCGCGCGCTTCACCTCGGCGAGCTTCGCCGCCACTTCGCCCAGCGCCGCCGGATAGGCACCGCCGAAGCGTTCGAGGTCGATCACCACCGCCTTGACGCGGTCGTCGCTCTTGGCGGCGTCGAGCGCGCGGACGATGTCGCGCAGGCGGTACTCGCGCCCGGCCTGCTGCCCGCTCAGCAATTGCGTGAACGTGACCTCTTCGGGCTGCTCGACGATCGGGCCGTCGAGGTCGAGCACCAGCGCGCCGTCCTTGATCGCCGGCGCGCGGCTGCGCGCGTTCAGCGCGGCGAACAGCGCGCCGAAGAACAGCAGCATCGCGACGAGCACCAGCGCGTCCTTGATGCCGACCAGCAGTTTCCAGGCGCCCTTTACCAATCTCATGCGCGCACCAGCTTCATTGTCGTGATCCTCGCGGGCGAAGCGCCCGTTGTTCGCCGGTTTAGCCTGCCGTGTATGGCTTGAGCAATACGCTTCTACTGGCCCGAGTCCACCGATCGTGGCCGCTTCTATGGTCAACACGTATCGAACCGCCTAACGCCGACGGCATGCACGCCGGTCCGATTACCCCTGCGCCGCTCGATGAGCCGCGCCCCGCCGGCTGGCGCGACGAGCTGGTGGCGCTCACCCGGCTCGCGGGTCCGCTGGTCGCGGCCAATTTGTTGCAGATGGCGGTGGCGGCGGTCGACGTGATCTTCGTCGGGCGGCTCGGCACGCTCGAACTCGCCGCCGCGACGATGGGCGTGTTCCTGTTCACGCTGCCGCTCTACGGCGTCATCGGCCTGACCAGCGCCGCGGCACCGCTGATCGCGGCCGAACTGGGTCAGCGCGCGCACGCGGTGCGCGAAGTGCGGCGCAGCGCGCGCATGGCCTTGTGGGTCGGCGTTGCCGCCTCGCTCTTGGTCATGGTGGTGCTCGCGAGCGGCGAGCGCTTGCTGCTGCTCGCCGATCAGGACCCGCGCGTCGCCGAGCGCGCGGGGCACTTCCTCGACATCCTTTTGTGGGCGGTGCTGCCCGGCGTGCTCGCGGGCGTGCTGCGCACGGTGGCGGCGGCGCTTGGCCGCCCGGGCTGGGGGTTGGTCGTGACCGCGCTGGCCCTCGCGCTCAGCATCCTGGTCAACTGGCTGCTCGTGTTCGGCAACGCGGGTTTCCCGCGCCTTGGGCTCGAAGGATCTGCGATCGCGAGCGTAGTCAGCACGACCGGCATGGTGCTCGCCTATATCTTCATCTTCTTCGCCGACCACCGGCTGCGTCGCTACCGCCTGTTCGGCCGCTGGTGGCGGCCGGAATGGTCGCGCGCGCGCGAGATCGTGCGGCTGGGCGTACCGATCATGCTCACCTGGCTGTTCGAGGGCGCGCTGTTCGGGGGTGCGGCGATCCTGATGGGGCTGATCGGCGTGACCGAGGTTGCCGCGCACGCGGTCGCGCTCAACGTCGCCGCGGTCGCGTTTCAGGTGCCGTTCGGCGTCGCGCAGGCAGCAACGATCCGCGTCGGGCTGGCGTTCGGGGCGGGCGACCACGCCTGGGTGGGGCGGGCGGGACGCACCGCGCTCGCGCTCGGCATCGGCTTCATGGGGGTGAGCGCGGTCGCGATGTGGCTCGCGCCGCGGTTGTTCATTTCCGCCTATATCGACGTCGATGCTCCACAGAATGCGGCGGTGGTGCCGCTCGCGCTGCAATATCTCGCCGTCGCGGCGGTGTTCCAGTTGGTGGACGGCGCGCAGGCGGTGGCGGCCGGCGTGCTGCGCGGGGTGCAGGACACGCGCGTGCCGATGCTGGTGGCGTTGTTCGGTTACTGGGTGATCGGCTTCGGGACGGCAGCGGTGCTCGGGTTCGCGACGACGCTCGCCGGTACGGGTATCTGGATCGGGCTCGCCGCGGGATTGCTGGCGGTGTCGGTGCTGCTGCTGTGGCGCTGGTCGGCGCGCGAGCGGCTCGGCCTGCTCGTGCCACGCCCGGCCTGAAAAAAGGTTCCGAAAACGGCTTCGGCCCCCATTGACGGTCCGGAGGGCGCCACACATATGCCGTTCCGCTGGCACTCGCTCCCGTCGAGTGCCAAAAAAGTGTCATCAATCGAAAAGGGTTACAGCAATGAACTTTCGTCCGTTGCACGACCGCGTTCTCGTTCGTCGCGTTGAGGCAGAGGAGAAGACGGCCGGTGGGATCATCATCCCCGACACCGCCAAGGAGAAGCCGCAGGAGGGCGAGGTCGTCGCCGCCGGCACCGGGGCGCGCGCCGAGAACGGCACGATCACCCCGCTCGACGTCAAGGCCGGCGACAAGATCCTGTTCGGCAAGTGGTCGGGCACCGAGGTCAAGGTGAACGGCGAAGACCTGTTGATCATGAAGGAATCGGACATCCTCGGGATCGTCGGCTGATTCATTGGTTCGTCGCACCCTCGCGCACATGCGTAGGGGTGTGACTTTCGTGACTTTCCAATCCAACTGAAAGGGTAGCCAACATGGCAGCCAAGGACGTGAAATTCGGCCGCGACGCGCGTGAGCGCATCCTGCGCGGCGTCGACATCCTCGCCGATGCGGTCAAGGTGACCTTGGGGCCGAAGGGCCGCAACGTCGTGATCGACAAGAGCTTCGGTGCGCCCCGCATCACCAAGGACGGTGTGACGGTCGCCAAGGAAATCGAGCTCAAGGACAAGTTCGAGAACATGGGCGCGCAGATGGTGCGCGAAGTGGCCTCGAAGACCAACGACACCGCCGGTGACGGCACCACCACCGCGACCGTGCTCGCCCAGGCGATCGTGCGCGAGGGCATGAAGTCGGTCGCAGCCGGCATGAACCCGATGGACCTGAAGCGCGGCATCGACATCGCCGTCGCCAAGGTGGTGGAGGACGTGAAGGGCCGCTCCAAGCCCGTCTCAGGCAGCCAGGAAGTCGCGCAGGTCGGCATCATCTCGGCGAACGGCGACCGCGAAGTCGGCGAGAAGATCGCGGAGGCGATGGAGAAGGTCGGCAAGGAAGGCGTCATCACCGTCGAGGAGGCCAAGGGTCTCGACTTCGAGCTCGACGTCGTCGAGGGCATGCAGTTCGACCGCGGCTACCTGTCGCCCTATTTCATCACCAACCCGGACAAGATGACGGTCGAACTCAACGACCCGTACATCCTGATCCACGAGAAGAAGCTGTCGAACCTGCAGGCGATGCTTCCGATCCTGGAAGCGGTCGTGCAGTCGGGCCGTCCGCTCCTGATCATCGCCGAGGACATCGAGGGCGAGGCGCTCGCCACGCTCGTCGTCAACAAGCTGCGCGGCGGCCTGAAGGTCGCAGCGGTCAAGGCACCGGGCTTCGGCGATCGTCGCAAGGCGATGCTCGAGGACATCGCAATCCTGACCAAGGGCGAGGTGATCTCGGAGGATCTCGGCATCAAGCTCGAGAGCGTCACGCTCGGCATGCTCGGCACCGCCAAGCGCGTCTCGATCGACAAGGACAACACCACCATCGTCGACGGTGCGGGTGAAGCCGACGCGATCAAGGGCCGTACCGAGGCGATCCGTCAGCAGATCGAGAACACGACCAGCGACTACGACCGCGAGAAGCTCCAGGAGCGTCTGGCGAAGCTCGCCGGCGGCGTGGCGGTGATCAAGGTCGGCGGTGCGACCGAGGTCGAGGTGAAGGAGCGCAAGGACCGAGTCGACGACGCGCTGCACGCGACTCGCGCCGCGGTCGAAGAGGGCATCGTCCCCGGTGGCGGCACGGCGCTGCTGTACGCGTCGAAGGCGCTCGACGGCCTGACGGGCGCGAACGAGGACCAGACGCGCGGCATCGACATCGTTCGCCGCTCGCTGACCGCGCTGGTGCGTCAGATCGCGCAGAACGCCGGCCACGACGGTGCGGTGGTCTCGGGCAAGCTGCTCGACGGCAACGACACGTCGCTCGGCTTCAACGCCGCGACCGACACCTACGAGAACCTGGTTTCGGCCGGCGTGATCGACCCGACCAAGGTCGTGCGCACCGCGCTGCAGAACGCAGCCTCGGTCGCCGGCCTCCTCATCACCACCGAGGCGACCGTCTCCGAGGTGCCCGAGGACAAGGCAGCGCCGGCGATGCCGGGCGGCGGCATGGGCGGCATGGGCGGCATGGACTTCTGATCCGGCTGCGGCTCCGGCCAGCGTCGCTGGCCGGAGACACGCACCGGATCGTCCGGCGGGTCGGCCCGAGGCCGAACCCGTACGACGTCCAGTAGCGGCTCCGCCGCTGCCTCCTGCCGAAAAGAGGGCCGAGCGGAGCAATCCGCCGGCCCTTCTTTTGTTGGATCATCCGCGTTATTTTGGCCTCATGCGGAGCCATGCTGCCTATCAGCCGATCACGGTCGAGCAGTTCCTCGACATCGATTTCAGCACCGATCGCAAGTACGAGCTGATCGACGGCGTCATCCAGATGACGACCGGCGGCACCCCTGCGCATTCGCGCGTGTCGGTCAACATTCTCGCGTTCCTGCATCGCCATCTGCGCGGTACCGGCTGCCGCGCCTACAACGGTGACATGGGGCTGCGCGTCGACGACGTGAACTGTCGCTACCCCGACGTCAGTGTCTATTGCGGCAATCCCGCCAGTCGCGAGCGCGAGCAGGCCGAGCGCATCTATTCCGACCCGGTGGTCCTGTTCGAAGTATCTTCGCCATCGACCGCAAGCGTCGACCGCGCCGAGAAGCTCGAGCAGTACCGCTCCATCGCCTCCGTCGACACGATCGTCTTCGTCGATCCCGAGCACGAACTCAGCCGAGTCGTCCAGCGGCTCGGCCCCACGTCGTGGCGCGATGACCTGTTCGCGCAACCGCACGACATCGATCTGCCCGCACTCGAGCTGTCGATCCCGCACGACGAGATTTTCGCGCGCGACTGAATGCGTGCTCGTGCGTTCCGCGGCGCATGAGCTCACGCATCCCCCTCGACGGCAAGATCCTCGGTTATGGTCCCATGCTCCCGCTCGTTGCGGCGGGCATCGGTGTATGGACGTTGCCGGGTGAGTGGAAAGTGATCGCACTCAACTGCGCGATCGTATGGGGCGCACTGATTCTCGCCTTCGTCGCCGGGGTTAGGCGGGGGTATGGGTTCGGCAATCCCGCCGCCTCCAAGCCGATCGAGATCGCCGCAGCGCTGTCTTATTTCTCGATCGCGGGTTTGGCGCTGATCGTGCCGTTCGCGTCGATCGCGTTGGCGCTGCTCGCCGCCGGTTACGCCTTTGTCGCATTGCTCGACCGGCGGGCCGGACGCCGCGGGAACGCGCCGGCCTATTTCGCTGCCTTGCGTGGACCGCAGTTCCTGCTCGGCAGTGCCGGGCTCGCTGCCTGTTGGGCGTGGCTGATGCATTGATCACCAGCCACTTGCCCATCAGCGGCGCTTCATCTCATCCTGCAATAGCTTGACGTCCTGGCTGCGTCCGCGCGGCAGGATCAGGATATCGCTGCCGCTCGCCACCACGATCAAGTCCTCGACGCCGACCATCGTAACCCGTGCCCCGTCACTGCGGATCAGGCAGTTGCGGCTGTCGAGCACGATCGCGTCGCCGTTGATGGCGTTGCCGTGGTCGTCGGTGTCGGCGATTGCATGCAGCGCGTCCCAGCTTCCGACGTCGCTCCACCCCATTGCCACCGGCACCACCGCGACACGGTCGGCCTTCTCCATGACGGCATAGTCGATCGAGTCGGATGGCGATGCCTCGAACGCGTCCTTGGCGGGATGGATGCGCACGCCGTCACGCTGCGCGCCCTCGAGTGACGCTTTCGCCGCTGCCAGGATGTCGGGCCGGAACTGCTCAAGCGCTTGCAGATAGGCGTCGGCGCAGAACAGGAAGATGCCGCCATTCCACGCATGGTCGCCGCTCGCGATCATTGCCTCGGCCGCGTCGCGCGCCGGCTTTTCAACGAAGCGTGCGACGCGGTTAACGCCTCGCGCGACCTCTTCGCCCACTTTGATGTAGCCGTAGCCGGTCTCCGGCGCGTCGGGCGTGATCCCGAAGGTGACTAGCCAGCCCTCCTCGACCAGCGGCAGCGCGGCATGAATCGCGGCATGGAATGCGTCGCGATCCAGAATGACATGGTCCGACGGCATGACGAGCAGGGGCGCCTTGCCGTCGGCCTCCAGCGCGGCGAGCGCGATTGCAGGTGCGGTATTGCGGCCCGCAGGCTCCAGGATAATCGCCTGCGGTGATGCGGCGATCTCGGTTAGTTGCGTCTCCACCTGATCGGCGTGTGCGGCATTGGCCACCACGATGGGTGCGGCAAACGCGTCGCCATGCGCGCGCGCGGCTGTCAGTTGCAGCATCGTCTCGGCCGCTGTCAGCGCCAGGAACTGCTTGGGTCGCTCAGGCCTGGACATCGGCCACAGACGCGTTCCCGATCCGCCGGACAGGATTACCGGCACGATTGCTGACACTGACTATTCTCCTTGAGCCCCCGCTGCCGCTCAGGACGGCAACGCGTGCGTAACGACCGTGATGCTACAAAGCTCCGGCGTTCAGGGAATCTTTGCCAATTTCGGCGAGAGGATGTCGGAAAGGCTTACAACGCAAGGTCGACGCCTTCATGACACGGGTGTTCAAACATTACGTGCCCAATGCGGTGTTGCTGCTCGGGCTGCTCGATTTCATCCTGCTGCTGCTGGCGGCGGAGGCGGGCTGGCAGGTGCGTGCGTCGCAGATCGGGATGAGCGCTGGGGCGATCGGCACCCGCATCCCGCAATTATTATCGTTCGCACTTCCGCTTGAGATCGCGATGGTGGCGGTCGGAGCTTACGGAGTTCACGCGTTTGAATCATGGCGGTTCGCGACTGCGCGGCTGCTCGTGGCGGTGTCGCTCGGCGTCATCTTTCTGTCTGTGCTGTTCTTCCTGCTACCGTCGATCACATTCTGGCGTTCCAACCTGTTCCTCGGCATGATCTTCGCGGTCGCGGGTCTGGTCGCGATCCGTCTTGCGATCGGCAGCTTCATCCGCGGCGACGCGTTGCGGCGGCGGGTGCTGGTGCTGGGTGCCGGGCGTCGCGCGGCGAAGCTGGCGGAACTCGCTGCGCGTCCCCGCGCCAGTTTCAAGATCGTCGGCAATGTCGCGATGGGCGAGCCGACGACGCTGATCCCCGGCGCAATCGGCCGCGATGCGATCGAGAACCTGTCGGACCACGTCGTTGACCTCGACGTGACCGAGGTCGTGCTTGCGATCGAGGAGCGGCGCAACTCGCTTCCGCTGCGCGACCTGCTGCGTGTCAAGACGACCGGCGTCGGTGTCATGGATTACTCGACCTTTCTCGAGCGCGAGACGGGTCGGATCGATCTCGACAGCGTCAACCCGTCGTGGCTGATCTTCTCCGATGGTTTCTCGTCGGGGCGGATGCTGTCGAGCATCTCCAAGCGCGCGTTCGACGTCGCGGTGAGCCTGCTGCTGCTCGCCTTCGCGTTGCCGGTCATCCTCGTTACCGCGATCGCGATCAAGCTTGAGAGCGCGGGGCCTGCCTTCTACCGCCAGCGCCGCGTCGGGCTGTTGAACCAGCCGTTCGACATCCTGAAGCTGCGCTCGATGCGGCAGGATGCGGAGATCGCGGGAACAGCGGTATGGGCCGCGGAGGATGATCCCCGCATCACGCGGATCGGCAAGTGGATTCGCAAGGTCCGCATCGACGAGCTGCCACAATGCTGGAGCGTGCTGAAGGGCGAAATGAGCTTCGTCGGACCGCGTCCCGAGCGGCCGCAGTTCGTCGCCGATCTGGAGCGCGAACTGCCATATTATGCCGAGCGGCATATGGTGAAGCCGGGGATCACCGGCTGGGCGCAGATCAACTATCCCTACGGCGCCTCAACCGAGGATGCGCGTCACAAGCTCGAATACGACCTGTATTACGCCAAAAACTACACGCCCTTTCTCGACCTGCTGATCCTGCTTCAGACGCTGCGCGTCGTGTTGTGGCCCGAAGGCGCACGCTGAGGTGACCGGCGGCGCGTTCATCATCTGGCTGCACGGATTGTCGGCGCTCTTGTTCTGCGGCGCGGCGATCGTCGAAGCGCAGCGACCGTCGCGCTTCGTTGGGCATCACTTGCTGCTCGCGGCGCTTGGGATCACCGCATTGTGGGCGCTGGGTGTCGCGGGGATCGGCGACGGCGAGATGCCGGTGCGTGTCGCCTTGACGTTACGCAACCTCGCTTGGCTCGCGGTGCTGTTCGCTCTGTCTCGCCGCACGCTGCGGCATGTGCGCGGGCGGCAGGGCGCGTTTGTTGCCGCGGCGGGTTGCGCCGCGCTCGCGGGCGTGGTCGCGATCACGCTTGCGAACCTGCAGGCGAATGCCGCGCGCGCAGCAGCGGAGATGACGTGGCTGGTATTGCGCCTGCTCTCGACCATCACCGCTTTGGTCCTGCTTCACCATCACGCGAGCGCTTCTACGAAGCGACGCAGCGGCGGTGAGACAATGCTGGTGGCGGCAATCGGGATGATGTGGTCGACCGACCTGCTCGTGCTGGTGTTCGCCTATGCGGCGGGTAGCTGGTCGGAGTGGTTGACTGCGCTGCGCGGCGTCGTGACCGTGGTTGTGGCACTCGCGGTCACGATCGCGCTGCAACGCGAGGGTGATCGGTCGCTGAGCGTGTCGCGGACCGCAACCGCACAGGCGATTCTGCTGCTCGGTGCAATGCTGTACGTCGCGGCGGCGATCGGCGTGACGGGGGCGCTCGGCCAAGTGGGGGGCGCGCACGCGCGCGTGATCCAGACGGCCTTCGTGTTCGGAAGCGGCGCGGCGTTGCTGACGTTCCTTACGACGCCGTGGCTGCGCGCCTGGGCCAAGGTGATGGTCGCGAAGCACCTGTTCAGCCACCGCTACGATTACCGCGCCGAGTGGATGCGTTTCACCGACACGCTCGGCATCTCGGGCGACGATGTCTCGGCCTTGCCGAACCGCGTCGTGCAGGCGGTGGCGGATCTGACGGCATCGCCGGCGGGCCTGTTGCTGCTCGCCGAGCGTGACGGCATGGTCGCCGGTCCGGCGTGGCGCTGGGACGAAGCCCCCGCGATCGCGGCGACCACGGCTCTGACCGACTATCTGGCGCGCACCGCACGCATCATCGATCTCGATTCCTGCCGCGTAGGCGAGGCACCGGCCGCGGAGATCGCGGCACTGCCCGAGTGGCTGGTCGCGCGCCCGGAGGCTTGGGCGGTCGTGCCGCTGTTACGTGCCGATACGCTGATCGGCGCCATCGTGCTCGCGCGACCGCCGCTCACGCGCGCGCTCGATTGGGAAGATTTCGATCTGCTCGGCGCTGCCGGACGGCAGGCGGCAAGCTATCTCGCGGAAGAGCGCGCGCATGCCGCACTGGCTGACGCGCAGCGCTTTGACGAGTTCAATCGCCGCTTCGCCTTCATTATGCACGATCTGAAGAATCTCGTCAGCCAGACCGCATTGGTCGCGCGCAATGCGGAGCGGCACGCCGACAACCCTGCATTCCGCGCCGACATGATCGCCACATTGCGCGATACGTCGCAGCGGATGACGGGACTGCTCGCGCGATTGTCGCACCACCAGCTGACGGCTGGTGATGCGGTGCAGCCGGTTGAGCTGCTCAGGCTTGTCAAACGCCTGGCCGAGGCGCGGCGCACGCAGCATGTGGTGCGCGTGAGCGGGGGCGAGGCGATCGCGTTGGCCGACGCCGCGGCGCTAGAGACACTGCTCAGCCACCTGGTGCAGAATGCGATCGAGGCGACACAGAGCGACGCCCCGGTCGAACTGCACGTGGAGACGATCGCGGGCGGGGCGGCGGCCGGAGAGGCCGTGGTCACCGTTGTCGATCACGGCTGTGGCATGACCCCGGCGTTCGTGCGCGATCAGCTGTTCCGTCCCTTCGTCTCGGGTAAGGCGGGTGGCTTCGGATTGGGTGCGTTCGAGGCGCGTCAGATGATTGAGAAGATGGGTGGCAGCATCACCGTCACGACGCGTGTGGGCGAGGGCAGCAGCTTTCGCGTTACGCTGCCGCTCGCCCCCGCGCTGGAGCAGGCGGCATGAGTGCACCCAAGACGCTGCTGATCGTCGAGGACGATCTTGGGCTGCAACGCCAGTTACGCTGGTCGTACGAGGATTACGAGGTTGTCGTCGCCAGCGACCGCGCGAGCGCCATCGACGCGGTGCGCGCGTCCGAGCCGCAGGTGGTAACGCTCGACCTTGGCCTGCCTCCTGATCCCGACGGCGCGTCCGAAGGACTGCGCGCGCTGGCTGAAATACTGGCGATCAAGCCCGACACCAAGGTGATCGTTGCCTCGGGGAATGGCGCGCGCGACGCGGCGTTGGCGGCGATTGCGGGCGGGGCGTGGGACTTCTACAGCAAGCCTATCGAGATCGACGCGCTCGGCCTGATCGTCGCGCGTGCGTTCCACGTCCACGCGCTTGAGGCCGAGAACCGGCGGCTCGCCGCTCGCGCGCAGACGGGCGCGGGGCTGGGCGGGCTCATCACTGCAGCGCCTGAGATGTTGCACGTTACCCGCACGATCGAGCGCGTCGCCCCTGCTGACGTGTCGGTCATGCTGCTGGGCGCGAGCGGCACCGGCAAGGAATTGCTCGCGCGCGGGCTGCACGACGCCAGCCCGCGCCGCGATGGGCCGTTCGTCGCGATCAACTGTGCCGCCATTCCCGAGACGTTGCTGGAAAGCGAGCTGTTCGGGCACGAAAAAGGCGCGTTCACCGGCGCGGTTAAGACAACGGCGGGCAAGATCGAGGCCGCGGACGGCGGCACCTTGTTCCTCGACGAGATCGGCGACGTGCCGCTGGCGTTGCAGGTCAAGCTGCTGCGGTTCCTGCAGGAACGCGTGATCGAGCGTGTCGGTGGGCGACGGGCGATCCCAGTCGACGTGCGGATCGTCTGCGCGACGCACCAGAACATCGACGCGATGGTCGCGGACGGGCGTTTCCGCGAGGACCTTTATTACCGTCTGGCCGAGATCGTGGTGCGCATCCCGGCGCTCGCCGAGCGGAGCGGCGACGCGGCGCTGCTCGCGCGGCATTTCGTGCAGCAGCACAAGCGTACGCTCAATCCGGCGGTGCAGGGGTTGAGCCCCGACGCCGCCGCCGCGATCGATGCGTGGGGCTGGCCCGGCAACGTGCGCGAACTGGAGAACCGCGTAAAGCGCGCGGTGATCATGGCGGAAGGCAAATACGTCACCGCTGCCGACCTGGACCTGCCGGGCACGCCGGACGCGCGACCGATCAACCTGCGTGCCGCGCGCGAGCGGGCGGACCGCAGCGCGATCACGCGCGCGCTGGCGCAGGCCGACGGCAATATCTCGGGCACCGCGCGACTGCTCGGTATCAGCCGGCCGACGCTCTACGATCTGCTGAAAAGCTACGATCTGCATGCGTGAAGGCCCGGCGACCTATCCGCTGCTGCGCGGTCGGCGCAAGCGGCGGCGGGGCTGGTGGCTGCAGCGATTGAACGCTCTGATACGCACGCGTGTCGTGCAGCGTGCCGGGATCATAACGGCCGCTGCGGTAATCGCGTTCGGCATCGCGCTCCTCGCGCGGCGCGCCGACGTTCCGGCCGCCAGCGAGTCGATCGCGCGCGGGCAGGCCGCGCTCGCACGCGCCAATTATTCAGCGGCGCGCAACGACTTCATCGAAGCAACCCGCGCCGAGCCGGGCAACGCGGCCGCGCAGATCGCGCTCGCACGAACCTATCTGCTGCTGGAGGACGGCGTCGCCGCCGGCGGCGCGATCGACCGTGCGCGCAGCGCAGGGGCGTCGGCGGCCCGGCTCCACCACCTGCGCGCCGCGGCATTGCTGCTGCAAGGTGACGAGGACGGCGCAATCGTCGAAGCCGATCAGGCGACCGGCGGAGATACCGCATTCGCCCAGCGCGCAAAGGCACGCGCGCTCGCCGCGCGGGGCGATCGCGCCGCGGGTGCAGCGTTGCTCGAACGATTGATCGCGCGTGACCCGCGCGATGCGGGCGCGTGGCGCGATCTCGCGCGCATCCGGCTCGACATCGGCGATATCGGCGGCGCGAACGTGGCGGCACAGCGCGCACTCTCGCTCGAGCCGAACGATCTTGCCGCGCTGGTGCTGCGCGGCGAACTGGTGCGCGGCCAATATGGGCTGATCGCGGCGCTGCCGTGGTTCGAGGCCGCGCTCGCCCGCGACGCTTACTATCACCGCGCGCTGATCGAATATGCCGGAACACTGGGAGATATAGGCCGTAGCGCCGATAGTGTCGCGACCGCGCGCCGTGCGCTCGCCGCGCGGCCCGGTGACCCGCAGGCATTGTACCTGCTGGCGGTGATTGCGGCACGCGCGGGCGATCTGTCGCTCGCGAGCGACCTGCTCGATCGGAGTAGCGGCGGGCTCGACGGCCTGCCCGGCGGGCTGCTGCTGTCGGGCGCGATCGATTACGCCAATGCGCGCTATCAGCAGGCAGCGGTCAAGTGGCAGGCTCTGTTGGGGGCACAGCCGATGAACCTCGTTGCCCGGCGGCTGCTCGGTGCCGCGCTGCTGCGGTCGGGTGACAGCAAGGGGGCACTCGACGTGCTACGTCCCATCGCGCTGCGCGAGGACGCCGACCGCTACACGCTGACGCTGGTCGGGCGCGCGTTCGAGGCGCAGGGGCTGCGCGACTGGGCGGCGCGCTTCCTTGATCGTGCCGCCCGCGCGCCCATCACGCGCGCGGCGCCGTTCGGGCAGGACGACGACGCGGGTGTGCTCGCCGAGGCCGTTGCCGAAGCGCCGAGCGATCCCGCCGCGGCGGTGGACGCGATCCGCGGCCTGATCGAGCGCGGGCAGTTCGCCGAGGCGGTGCGGCGGAGCGAGGAGATGGCGCGCGCCTCTCCGGGCGCACCGCCGGCGCAACAATTGCTGGGCGACGCGCTGACCGCCGCCGGCCGGTCCGTGCCCGCGGCCAACGCCTACGCACGCGCGGCGGATCTGCGTTTCGATCAGCCGGTGCTGCTGCGGCTGGTGGAGGCATGGGTGCAGACGGGCGATCGGGCGGGTGCCGCGCGTGCGATCGCGCTGTACCTGGCGCAGAACCCGGCATCGGTGGTCGCGAGGCGGCTGCTGGCCAATCTTCAGCTCGCCTCCGGCGACAGCGCCAACGCGGTCAGGACGCTGGAGCAATTGCGCCGCCAGATCGGTGACGGCGACGCGTTGGTGCTGATGCAACTTGCGCAAGCCTATACCGAGGCGGGCGATCCGAAGGCGGCGCTGCCGTTCGCCCGCGCGGCCTATCGACTGTCGCCGATGAGCGCGGGCACGAGCGACGCTTATGGTGCCGCGCTATTCGGCCTGGGCGATACGCGCGGCGCGCTGCAGCTGCTGACCAAAGCGGTGCGATTGGCGCCCGCGGCGGCCGACATCCGCTGGCATTATGCGCAGGCGCTGGCCGATGCGGGTCGGGTCGGCGAGGCGCGGCAGTCAATCGCGCTCGCGCTCAAGGATGGAACGTTCACCCAGCGCGTGGCGGCGACACGGCTGCTGGCGGCGCTGCCGCGCTGACGCGCCCAATTGAGCACACTCGGTTGAGTGAGCGCTGACCCGGCGTATAGCCGCCTGATGGACGACGCCCTGATCCGCATCGCCGCCGCACTGGAGCGGTTGAGCCCGCCACCGCCCGCGCCGGCCGATCCGATCGCGCAGCCGGCCTATGTGTGGCGCGATGGCGTGCTGATCGCGGCGCGCGACTTTCGCCCGCTCCGGCTCGATCTGCTGCACGGTGTCGATGCGCAGAAAGGGGCGTTGCTCGGCAATCTCGAACGATTGGCGGCGGGGCACGCGGCGCAGGACGTGCTGTTGTGGGGCGCGCGCGGCACCGGCAAGTCGGCGCTGGTGAAGGCGAGCGTCGGCTCGGTGCAGGCGGCAGGCGGTGCGCTGGCACTGGTGGAGGTGGCGGCGGATTGGCTCGGTACGCTGCCGCGGCTGTTCGACGCGATCGCGGGCGTGCCGCGCGCGTTCGTGCTGTTCCTCGATGATCTCGGTTTCGACGCGGTCGGCGACGCGCGCGCGTTGCGCTCGCTGCTGGAAGGCGGGGCGGAGGCGCGGCCGGCGAACGCGCGGCTGGTGGTGACCTCGAACCAGCGCCACCTCGTGCCGCGCGACATGGGCGCGCAGGAACGCGCGGTGAATGCGCGCGACGTCGCCGACGACCAGCTCGCGCTCGCCGATCGTTTCGGGCTGAGCCTGGGCTTTCACGTCGTCGATCAGGAACAATATCTCGGCATCGTGCGTGGCTATACCGAGGCGCATGCGCTGCCGTTCGACGCGTCCGACGCGGTGCAATGGGCGACACGGCGCGGCAGCCGGTCGGGTCGCGTCGCGTGGCAGTATGTCGTCGACCTCGCCGGGCGCGAGGGTCGCGCGCTCCCGAACTAGCCGAGTGCCTCGACCTGCTCGGCGAGGTCGAGCCAGCGCAGCTCGGCGCTGTCCTTTTCATCGCGCAGCGCGGCGATTTCGCGCATCAGCCGGTCGAACGCGGCGGGATCACGCGCGTAGAGGCCGGTGTCGGCGAGCAGATCCTCCTTCGCCGCGATCTGATTGTCGATCTCCTCGATCCGGCGCGGCAGCAGCTCGAAGTCGCGCTGGTCCTTGTAGCTGAGCTTGACGCGCGTCGGGGGTGGAGGCGCGGGCGGCGTGGCGCTCGCCTTTGCCGCCGACCGCTTCGCCTCGACGCGCGGGCGGCGCTTGGCGACCCAATCCTCGTACCCGCCTGCCACCACGTCGACGTGACCGCTGCCATCGAGCCCGAGCGTCACCGTCACGGTGCGATCGAGGAAGTCGCGATCGTGGCTGACGATCAGCACGGTGCCGTCGTAATCGGCGATCACTTCCTGCAACAGGTCAAGCGTTTCGAGGTCGAGGTCATTGGTGGGCTCGTCCATGACCAGCAGGTTGGACGAGCGCGCGAACTCGCGCGCGAGCAGCAGCCGCGAGCGCTCGCCGCCCGACAGCGTGCCGACGCGCGCGTCGACCATGTTGGGATCGAACAGGAACTCTTTCAGGTATCCGTGGATGTGCTTGCGCGTGCCGAGCACGTCGATCCACTCGCCGCCGTCCGCCAGCACGTCGCGCACCTTCTTCTCGGGCGCCATCAGGCTGCGTTGCTGGTCGATGACGATCCCGTCGAGCGTCTTGGCAAGCTTGACGGTGCCAGCGTCGGGCTGGAGCTCGCCGGTCAGCAGCTTGAGCAGGGTCGACTTGCCCGCGCCGTTGCTGCCGACGATGCCGATGCGGTCGCCGCGCGTGACCCGCAACGAGAGGTCGCGGATGATCGTGCGGTCGCCGAACGATTTCGATACATGTTCGGCGTCGATCACGACCTTGGTCTTCACATCGTCGCTGCCGACCGAGAGCGCGGCGGCGCCCTGCGGCCCAATCATCGCGGCGCGTTCGGCGCGCATCTCCTTCAGCTTGGTCAGCCGGCCCTGGTTGCGGCGGCGGCGGCCGGTGACGCCGCGCTGGAGCCAATGTTCCTCGAGTTTCAGCTTGGCGTCGAGCTTCTGCGCGGCGCGCTCCTCTTCGGCGTAGACGGCTTCGGTCCAGGCGTCGAACCCGCCGAAGCCGACCTCGTTGCGGCGCAGCGACCCGCGCTCCAGCCACAAGGTCTGGCGCGTCAGCCGCGTCAGGAAGGTACGGTCATGGCTGATGACGACGAACGCGCCGGTGTAGCGGTTGAGCCATTCCTCCAGCCACTCGATCGCGCCGAGGTCGAGGTGGTTGGTCGGCTCGTCGAGCAGCAGCACGTCGGGGTTGAGCGCCAGCGCTCGCACGATCGCCGCCCGCCGCCGCTCGCCGCCCGCCGCCGACGCGCAGACACGGGTGAGGTCGATGCCGAGCTGCCCCGCGATCGCCTCCGCCTCGTACGGCTCGGGCGCGCGATCGCCCGACAGGACGTAATCGGCCAGCGTCTCGAACCCGGCGAGGTTCGGTTCCTGTTCCAGCATTACGACATTGGTGCCCGGCACAATCGTGCGCCGGCCTTCGTCGCTATCGATCGCGCCCGCGATGAGCTTGAGCAGCGTCGACTTGCCCGCGCCGTTGCGCCCGATCAGCGCCAGCCGATCGCGCTGACCGATGTATACGTCGAGGTGGCGGAACAGCCATCCCGCACCCTGCACCAGGCCGAGGTCTTCATACGCTAGGATCGGAGCTGCCATGCCAGCGCACCTAGGGAACCGACCGCGACCGGGCAAGTTACCGACCGCTGACCGCGTTATTCACAGGGTGTTCAATCCGTTGTGGCTATGCAACTCCTCGTGAAGATGATCGCGTTCCTTCTGCTGCTGTCCCTGGCACCCTCCGCCGCAATCGCCGCGCCCGGCGAGCAGGAGAGCGAGCGCGCGTTCGCGTGGCGCGCGACGCGATCGGGCAAGCTGCTGCCGATCAAGGAGATCGAGCGGCGCGTGATCCCGACGATGAAGGGCGCGCAATATATCGGCTTCAACCTCGATCCGCAGTCGGCGGTCTACACGCTCAAGTTCCTCCACGACGGCGAGGTGATCTGGGTCGACGTGGACGGGCGATCGGGGCAGGTGCTGGGGCAGACCGGCCGCTAACCATTGATCTGGCCCGGCGCTCGCCGATAAGCGGGTGCCGACGTGCCGCAGGGAGACAATAATGCGTGTTCTGATCGTCGAGGACGAGCCGAACCTCGGCCAGCAGTTAAAGTCGACGCTGGAAGGGGCGGGTTATGCGATCGACCTCGCGACCGATGGCGAGGAGGGGCATTTCCTCGGCTCGACCGAGAATTACGACGCGATCGTGCTTGATCTGGGTTTGCCCGAGATCGATGGGCTGACGGTGCTCGATCGCTGGCGCAAGGAGGGGAAGGTGACCCCGGTGCTGGTGCTGACCGCGCGCGACAGCTGGTCGGACAAGGTGGCGGGGCTGGACGCGGGCGCGGACGATTATGTCGCGAAACCGTTCCAGACCGAGGAGCTGATCGCGCGGCTGCGCGCGCTGATCCGTCGCGCCTCGGGCAATGCCTCGTCGGAACTGACCGCCGGCGACGTGCGGCTCGATACGCGCAGCGGCAAGGTGACGCGGGCGGGTGAGCCGGTGAAGCTGACCGCGCAGGAATATAAACTGCTCAGCTACCTGCTGCACCACAAGGGCAAGGTGGTGAGCCGAACCGAGTTGATCGAGCATATCTACGATCAGGATTTCGACCGCGATTCGAACACGATCGAGGTGTTCGTGACGCGTATCCGCAAGAAGCTGGGGCAGGACGTCATTACCACGATCCGCGGGCTGGGCTACAGCCTGGAGGACCCGGACGGCTGAGGCGTGGCGGCTTCGTTACAGCTCCTGACCGCTGGCGTGCGCCGCTTCGACGCGGGCGGCGATCTGCTGCACCGTGGTCAGGTCGGCGAACCCGTCCTGCTCGGCCGGGATCACGCGCGCGGTGCGAAGCGGGGGGGGCGGCAGGTAATTGGGGGTGACACCCGCGACCGCGTAGGACGCGAGCAGCATACCGGACAGCATCGACACCAGGGTTCCACCCAGGACTGCAACGATCATGGCGGGTATGTTTCTACCTCTCCGCATGGTCTTTCCTCCTGTTTGTCGCTGAACCGGCGTGCGACGACATGGTTCCGGAACGCGACGAGATGAGCAGGCGGCGACGAACGCAGGGCTCGCTGTCGCGGCGGATGATCCTGATCGCGGCGGCGTGGATATCGATCCTGCTGGCGGGCGGCGGCTTCGCGCTCGACCGCGTGCTGGTCGCCGCGGTCACGCGCAACGCCGACGATCAGCTCGGCTACGTGCTGCGCTCGCTGCTCGTCTCGGCGGAGATCGACACAGCGGGAGAGGTGACGTTCAACCGCGAACCCGCCGACCAGCGCTTCCTCGAACCCTATTCGGGGCTCTACTGGCAGGTGTCGGCGCCGGGGCACGAGACCTGGCCGTCGCGTTCGTTGTGGGATCGTCAGCTCGCCTACGGCCAGCCGCACAACGACCGCAGCGTCCACAGCTACGACAGCCGCCAGTTCAAGGACGAGAAGCTGCGCGTCGTCGAGCAGGACGTGAAGCTGCCCGGATCGCCCGTGCGCTGGCGCTTCCAGGTCGCCTCAAGCCGCGAGGCGCTCGATGCGCAGATCACCATTTTGCGCCGCACGCTGATCCGCAGTTTTCTGCTGCTGGGCATCGGGCTGGTCGCGCTTGCCGCGTTGCAGACCTTCTACGGCTTGCTGCCATTGCGGCGGGTGCGTCTGGCGATCGCGCGGATGCGGGCGGGCAAGGCGAACCGGGTCGAAGGCGACATGCCCGTCGAGGTGCTGCCGATGATCGACGAGCTGAACGCGCTGGTCGAACATAACGAGCGGCAGGCCGAGGAAGCACGGCGGCACGCCGGCAATCTGGCGCACGCGCTCAAGACGCCGCTGACCGTCATCATGAATGCCGCCACCGCCAACTCGGACGATCTCGCCGACACCGTGATCCGCGAAGCGCGCACGATGCGGCGGCAGGTCGACCATCATCTGGCGCGCGCGCGCGCGGTCGGGCGGCGCGGCTCCGCGCACAGCCGCGCCGAAGTGTGGCCAAGCGTCGAATCGGTCGAGCGCGCGGTGCGCCGGCTCTACCCGCACGTCCGCGTCGACATGGACGGACCCAAGGATCTGGTCGCGCACATCGAACGGCAGGATTTGGACGAGATCATGGGCAATCTGGTCGAGAATGCCGCCAAATACGGCGGCGGCAGCGTATTCGTGACCGTCGGCGCGCATTCGGGTTTCGTGGAAATCCAGGTCGAGGACGACGGCGTCGGCATCCCCGAGGCCGACCGCGTGCGCATCTTCGATCGCGGCGTTCGGCTCGATTCGGGCAAGCCCGGGACGGGCCTTGGCCTCGCGATCGTCCGCGACGTGGCCGAGATCTACGACGGCACGGTCAGTCTCGAGGAAAGCGAGGATCTGGGCGGACTGCTGGTGCGGTTGCGGCTGCCGGCGGCTGCGCCGGTCGACGCCTAGACTCGGCTTCTGCTGCGACGCCGACCGGCGGGAAGCGCGCACATCTGGTCACGCGCGTTTCGCCGGCCGGGTCCTAGTATATCGCGCGGCGTCTGTTCTAACGGCGCGGCATGGCGCACGGTCATCACCACCACGGACACTCGCACGGCCATGGCCATTCGCATGGTCACGCGCACGGCCACGGCCATGCCCACGCAGCGCCGCCCGAGCGCTGGGATCGCGCCTTCGCGATCGGGATCGGGCTCAACCTGGCCTATCTGATCGTCGAGGCGGTCGCGGGCTGGCTCTACGGCTCGGTCGCGCTGCTGGCGGATGCGGGGCACAATCTGTCCGACGTGCTGGGGCTCGCGATCGCCTGGGGCGGGGCGGCGCTGGCGCGGACACCACCGTCCAAGCGCTTCACCTACGGACTGAAAGGCTCAACCATTCTCGCCGCGCTCGCCAATGCGTTGCTGCTGCTGGTCGCGCTCGGCGCGATCGCGGCCGAAGCGGTGCAGCGCTTCGCCGAGCCGCCGCACGTCCCGGGCCTGTCGGTCGCGGCAGTGGCGGCGGGCGGGATCGTGGTCAATGCGATCACCGCCTGGCTGTTCGCGCGCGGGCGGAAAGGTGACGTCAACATTCGCGGCGCGTTCCTCCACATGCTGTCCGACGCCTTGGTGTCGGCGGGCGTGGTCGTCGCAGGGATCGTCATCTGGGCGACCGGGGCGGGCTGGATCGACCCGCTCGTCAGCCTAGTGATCGCGGGCGTGATCTTCTGGCAGACCTGGGGCTTGCTGCGCGAAACGGTCGAGATGTCGCTCGCCGCGGTGCCGCGTGGCATCGATTATGACGGGGTGCGCGGCGCGCTCGTCGACTTGCCCGGCGTCACCGAGGTGCACGATCTGCACATCTGGCCGATGTCGACCACCGAGCCGGGGCTGACCGCGCACCTATGCGTGCCCGCGGGCCATCCCGGCGACGCGTTCCTCCACGGCATTCAGACCATGCTGCACGATCGGTTCGGCATCGGCCACGCGACCATCCAGGTCGAGACCGGCGTGCACGGTTGTGAGCTGGCGGACGAACGACGGGTCTGACCCGCGGATCCCTCGACCAACTAGGTCAATACGCGCGCGCCACCGCGAACTCGACCGCCTCGACCATCGCATCCTTGGCGGCACCCCCCGCGAACGGCCCGAGTGCGTCGATCGCGCGCTGACCATAGTGGCGCGCCCGCGCCAACGTGTCGTCAACCGAACGGGTGGCGCGGACGAGCTCGATCGCGTGCGCGAAATCGGAGTCGCTCGAGCGGCGGCCCTCGATCGCGTCCTTCCAGAAGGTGCGGTCCTCCGCCGAGCCGCGCGCATACGCGAGGATGACGGGCAGGGTGACCTTGCCCTCGCGGAAGTCGTCGCCCGCATCCTTGCCCATCGTGCCCGCGTCCGAGGTATAGTCGATCGCGTCGTCGACCAGCTGGAAGGCGATGCCGAGGTAGCGGCCATAGGCGTCGAGCGCTTCCTCCTCGGCGTCGGGCCGTTCGGCGACCACGGCCGAGATACGGCAGGCGGCGGCGAACAGCGCGGCGGTCTTCGCGCCGATGATGTCGAGGTAGCGGTCCTCGCCCAGGTCGACGCGGCGCACCGCGGTCAGTTGGTTGACCTCGCCTTCCGCGATCACGGCGGACGCGTGGCTGAGGATCTTGAGCGATTTCAGACTGTCGGCCTCGACCATCAGCTCGAAGCTGCGGCTGAACAGGAAGTCGCCGACCAGCACGCTCGCCGGATTGCCCCAGATGATGTTGGCGGTGCGCTTGCCGCGGCGCAGGTCGGAGCCGTCGACGACGTCGTCGTGCAGCAGCGTCGCGGTGTGGATGAACTCGACCGCGGCGGCGAGGCGGTGGTGGCGCGTGCCGGTGTAGCCGATCAGCTTCGCGCTCGCGAGCGTCAGCATAGGCCGCATCCGCTTGCCGCCGCCCGCGATCAGATGCCCGGCGAGTTTGGGGATCAGCGGGATCTGCGACTGCATCCGGTCGAGGATCACGGTGTTGACCGCATTCATGTCGGCGGCGACCAGATCGACCATCGGATCGAGCGAAGGGGTGCGGCCCGAGAGCCGGTGGATCGATGCACTCATCTCCCCGCGCGTGTACGAGCGGACGCCGGGGCAAGGCAAGTCGCGATCGTCCTTGCGAGCCGGGCGTGTCTGCGCAACATGGGCCGCGGAGGGCCGCATGACCGACGACGTGCTGAAGGGTTACCGCAAGAGTATCGACAATATCGATGCCGCGCTCGTCTGCCTGCTGGCCGAGCGGTTCAAGGTGACGCAGGCGGTCGGGCGGCACAAGGCGGCGAGCGGTCTGCCTGCCGCCGATCCGGGCCGCGAGGAACAGCAGATCGCGCGGCTGCGTCAACTCGCGCTCGATGCCGAGCTCGACCCCGAATTCTCCGAAAAATTCCTGCGATTCATCATCGACGAGGTGATCCGTCACCACCGTGCTGCCGCGAGGTCATGATCGTCTCGACTTGGTAACATGGATTAGCTAATGCGCCAGGATGACTGACCAGCAAGATGCGCGGTTTCGACGCATCGTCTACTCCAGCACGGCGACCGCCCCGACCGACGACGATACGCAGATCGACATCCTGCGCCAGTCGCGCGCCAACAACGGGCTGAATGGTATTTCGGGCATCCTGCTGTCGGACGGGCGGCGCTTTCTCCAGGTGCTGGAGGGCACGCCCGAGGCGATCGAGCATGTGTTCGCGCGGATCAGTGCCGACCCGCGCCACGCCGAGGTGAAGACGCTGCACGACGAACTCGACTCGCGCCGCATCTTCAGCGGCTGGACCATGGCGAGCATGTCGGACAGTCGCCAGACCGACGCGATCCGCGAGCGGTTGCAGGTGCTGCTGCGCAGCGCGCCCGACGACATCCGCGTGGAGTTCGAGGACATTCTGCGGACGGTGAACTGACCGCGAGCGCGGGCGACTATCGCGGTAGCGCGGCGACCACCTCGTCATATTCCGCCATCGTTTCGGCGAAGATCTGCGCCACCGGTTTCACTGCGTCGATCCGCCCCGCGACCTGCCCGGTCAGCGCGATACCTGCTTCCAGGTCGCCGCCAAAATACACCGCCTGCGTGTCGGCGAATTCGGCGAAGATGCTGGGGCTTCCGTCCGCCTCGATCCGCGTCGTGCGTTTCGTCCGCAGCGCGCGCAGCGCCGGGCCCGGGCCGCTGCGGTTCAGGAACACCGTGTCGGTCGCGTCGGCGTCGATGATCGCCTGTTTCCAATTGTCGTGCACCGGACATTCGCTGGCCGAGAGGATGCGCGTGCCCATCAACAC
This sequence comes from uncultured Sphingomonas sp., assembly GCF_936927845.1. Classification (GTDB taxonomy): domain Bacteria; phylum Pseudomonadota; class Alphaproteobacteria; order Sphingomonadales; family Sphingomonadaceae; genus Sphingomonas. Next base: position 210,017 of record NZ_CAKZHV010000057.1, on the reverse strand, counting down.
GCCCTCCGCGCCGAGCGCGAAGGCGGCCGCCATCGAGCGTCCGTCGACGATGCCGCCGGCGGCGACCACGGGCACGTCGACCGCCGCGACCACCTGCGGCACCAGCACCATCGTCGACACGTCCTTGGCGTTCTTGAACCCGCCGCCTTCGCCGCCCTCGACGATCAGCCCGTCGACGCCGGCCTCGACCGCGCGCAAGGCACCGGCGAGATTGGGCACGACGTGAAAGACGGTCAGCCCGGCCGCTTTCAGGGTCGCGGTGTATTTCATCGGATCACCCGCCGAGGTGGTGACGAAGCGGACGCCCTGATCGATCACGAACTGGATGATGCAGGGGTCGCGCACGAACGCCTGCGCGACGTTGACCCCGAACGGTTTGGTGGTGAGGTCGCGCATCCTGACGATCTCGCCGCGGATGACGTCGAGTTCGGCCGACGAGGTTTCGATGATCCCCATGCCGCCCGCGTTCGACACCGCGCTCGACAAGGGCGCGCGCGCGATCCAGCCCATCGCCGCCTGGATGATCGGCTTCTCGATGCCGAGCATCTCGGTCACGCGCGTCTTCATGCGAAGACCTCGCTCAGGAAATTCTGCATCGCCTGCCAGCTCCGACGGTCGGCCCGCTCCTCGTAAGCGACGCCGGGGATGGTCGATCCCCTCATGCTCGCGTCGGTGAAGGCGTGGCCGGCGTTGCCGTAAGCGTGGATCTGCCAGTCGGCGCCGCTCTGCGTCAGCTCCTGTCCCAGCGCGACCACCGTCTCTGGCTTGCCGAGCGGATCGTCCCAGCCGTGGCAGATCAGCAGCTTGGTCCTGATCGGTGAGACATTGTCGTAATCGGGGCGATCGTAGACACCGTGGAAGCTGACACCGCCCAGGATGTCGAGGCCGCTGCGCGCCATGTCGAGTACGCACTTGCCGCCGAAGCAGAAACCGATCGCGGCAGTCTTCGCCGCGTCGACCTCGGGCTGGGCCTTCAGTGCCGACAGGCTGGCGTCCAACCGGTCGCGCAGCAGCGCGCGGTCTGCGTTCATCTCGTCCATGTAGCGCGATGCCTCGGGTCCGCGCTGCGTCCGCTTGCCCTGACCATAGACGTCGCCCGCGAAGGAGGCGTAGCCGAGCGCGGCGAGCGCCTCTGCCTTGGCGTTGTCCTCCTCCTTCTGGCCGAGGATGTTGGGGATCACCAGGACGCCGGGGCGGGGGCCTGGGTGTGCGCTGTCCCAGGCGAACACGCCCTCGAACCGGCCACCCGGGCCGTCATGGATCAACGTCCTGCGCTCAACTGCCATGTGCGATCCTCCGTGCTTGCCCGCCGGCCGCGGCGCGATACACCGCTACACAACACCTTGGCAGCGGAGCGCGCAAGTGCAGGTACGTCGCGACGATCCCACCAACCCAGCGATCGCAGCGCTGCTCGCCGCGCATGTCGCCGAACAGCGCGGCGCGGTGCCCGAGGGCTTCTCCTTCGCGCTCGACGGGCGGGCGCTGTCGGCGCCCGAGATCGCGTTCTTCATCGCATGGAACGATGGCGTCGTCGCCGGCATGGGCGCGCTCAAGCAACTGGGTGACGGGGGCGGGGAGGTGAAGTCGATGCGCAGCACGGCCGCCGCGCGCGGGCGCGGCGCGGGCCATGCGATCCTGTCGGCGATTATTGGGGAGGCGCGTCGGCGCGGTTTGACGCGCCTTTATCTGGAGACGGGCACGACGCCGGCGTACGACGCCGCGATCCGGCTCTACAAGCGCGCCGGCTTCGTCCCCTGCGATGCGTTTGCCGATTATCGGCCCAGCCCGCACAATCGTTTCTTCGTGCTGCACCTGTAGCCATCGCGGCTTGCCCGCGCCCGCCGCTTTCCCCTAGCGAGGGGTAAACCGCCGCCGCCGTGCGGCCCCGCACAGAGGTTCCATCCATGCCCACACTTGTCCTCATCCGCCACGGCCAGTCGTCGTGGAACCTGGAGAATCGCTTCACCGGATGGTGGGACGTCGACGTGACCGAGAAAGGCGCGGCCGAGGCGCGTGCGGCGGGCGAACTGATGGCGGCGAAAGGCCTCGACTTTGACCAAACGTTCACCAGCCTGCAGACGCGCGCGATCAAGACGCTCAACCTCGCGCTGGAGGCGATGGGGCGGTTGTGGCTGCCGGTCGAGAAGCATTGGCGGCTGAACGAGCGGCACTACGGTGGGCTGACCGGGCTCGACAAGGCGGAGACCGCGGCCCGCCACGGCGACGAGCAGGTGCATATCTGGCGCCGCAGCTTCGATGTGCCGCCCCCAGTGATGGAGGCGGGGAGCGAGTACGACCTGTCGGGCGATCGTCGCTACGCGGGCATCGACGTGCCCGCGACCGAGAGCCTGAAGGACACGATCGCGCGCGTGCTGCCGTACTGGGACGAGCGGATCGCCCCTGCGCTGAAGGACGGGCAGCGCGTGCTGATCTCCGCGCACGGCAATTCGTTGCGCGCGTTGGTCAAGCATCTAAGCGACATTCCAGACGACGAGATCACCGGGCTGGAGATCCCGACCGGCCAGCCGATCGTCTACGAACTCGACGCGGACCTGAACGCGACCGATCGCTACTATCTGAGCGAGCGGTAAGCGAAAGCGCGCGCGGCGCTCAGGCGGGTTCGAGCAGACGCTCGGCCTGCGCGCGCGCCTCGTCGGTGACGGTCGCGCCCGACAACATCCGCGCGATCTCCTCGCGCCGCTCGGCGGCTGACAGCGGGCGGACACCGGTGCGTGTGACCTTGCCGTCGTTGCTCTTGGCGATCAGCAGGTGCGCAGCGCCACGTGCCGCGACCTGCGGCGAGTGCGTGACGACGAGCAGTTGCGCGCGCGTCGCCAGCCGCGCGAGCCGGTCGCCGATCGCGCTCGCCACCGCGCCGCCGACGCCGCGGTCGATCTCGTCGAAGATCATCGTCGCGGCACCGCCCTGCTGCGCCAGCGCGACCTTGAGCGCGAGAATGAAGCGCGACAGCTCGCCGCCGCTCGCAATCTTGGCCAATGGTGCGAAGGGCGCGCCGGGGTTGGTCGAAATCTCGAACTCGACGCGGTCACATCCGGCGGGCGACCACTCACCCTCGCTAAGCGGGGCAACGATCGTGCGGAACCGCGCGGCGTCGAGCTTGAGTGGCGCGAGCTCGCCCGCGACTGCAGCATCGAGCCGTTTCGCCGCGGCGGCGCGCTGCTTCGTGAGGGCGTCGGCGGCCGCGACATAGGCGGCGCGCGCCTTGTCGACCCGCGCCTCCAGCCCGGCGAGACCTTCCTCGCCCGCGTTCAAACGTTCGAGCTGCGCGCGCTGTCGATCGGCGAGCGCGGCGAGGTCGTCGGGCTGGACGCGGTGCTTGCGCGCCATCGCGCGCAGCTCGAACAACCGTGCCTCATCCTCCTCCAGCTGACGTGGATCGTGCATCAGCGCGGCGGCAGCATCGCGCAGCTTTTCCTCCGCGACCGCCCCCTCGATCACCGCGCGGTCGATCGCGGCGAGCGCTTCGGCGAGCGCGGGGTGATCCTCCGCGATGCGCTCGAGCACGCGCGCGGCCTGGCGCAGCTGCGTCATCGCGCCGTCGCGGCCGTCAACGTGTCCGGTCACGTCGTTCAGATCGTCGGCGATCTTCTCCGCGCGCTGCATGCCGCGGCGGCGTTCGGCGAGCGCTTCCTCCTCACCGGGTTCGGGCGCGAGCTTGTCGAGTTCGGCGACCGCGTGTTCGAGCCATTCGCGGTCGCGCTGCGCGGTCGCGATCTCGGCCTGCGCGTCCTCCAGCGCGGACGCGGCGGCGCGCCAGGCGGCATGGGCGGCGGACACTTTCGCCACGTCGGCGCGCGCAAACGCATCGAGCAGCGCGCGGTGGCCGGCGGGGGCGAGCATGCCGCGGTCGTCGTGCTGTCCGTGGATCTCGACCAGCATCTGCCCGATCTCGCGCAGCAGCGCGGCGGAGGCGGGCTGGTTGTTGACGAAGGCGCGACTGCCGCCGTCCGCCTTGACGATGCGGCGGACAATCAGCGGCTCGCCCGGTTCGGCGTCGATGCCATTTTCCTCCAGCACCGCGTCGACGCCCGCGGGTGCGTCAAACGTCGCGGTGACGCTCGCCTGCGCGGCACCGTGACGCACCAGCCCGCTGTCGCCGCGCCGCCCGAGCGCGAGGCCGAGCGAGTCGAGCAGAATCGACTTACCCGCACCCGTTTCGCCGGTCAGCACACCGAGCCCGTCGCCGAACTCAAGGTCGAGCGCTTCGATCAACACCACGTCGCGAATGGAAAGGGCGGTCAGCATAGGTCGCCAACGCCTTTAGCGCAGATCGGACGCGAAGTTACCCTTTTTGTTCCGCGAACACGCACGTCGCGCCCCTTACGGGGTCGGCGTGCTCGACGTCGGATTGGGGGTGTTCGCGGGCGAGGTCGTATCGGGCGGCAAGGTGCCCGCGGGATCGCCGCCGGTGGTCGCCGGCGTGACCGCGTTCGGCGCATCGGCCTTGGCCGGCACGCTGGTGGTCGCTTCGCCCGCCACCGTCGTGGTGCGCGTGCCCGGCGGCACCACCTGCGCGCCCGGCGCGAGCGGCGCGATCGCGGTCGAGGGATATTCGCGCATCAGCTTGTAGGCGCGCTGATACCAGTCGGAGCCCGGGTAATTGGCGCCGAGCACGGCGGCGGCCTTTTCCGCTTCGTTGCGGACGCCGAGCGCGAGATAGGTCTCGGTCAGTCGCATCAGCGCCTCGGGCGCGTGCGTCGTTGTCTGATATTCGTCGATCACCTTGCGGAAGCGCAGCGTCGCGGACAGCCACTGCCGGCGGCGTTCGTAGAAGCGGCCGACCTCCATCTCCTTGCCCGCGAGGTGATCGCGCACGAGGTCGAGCTTCAGCCGCGCATCGGCGGCGTAGCGCGTGTTGGGGTAGCGCCGGACGAGCTCGCCGAGCGATTCCTGCGCCTGCGTGGTGATCTTCTGATCGCGCGTCACGTCGCTGATCTGCTCGTAATAGCTCATCGCGACGAGGTAATAAGCGTAAGGCGCGTCGCGATTGCCCGGGTGGACCGACAGGAAGCGCTGCGCACCCTGGATCGCGTTGGTGTAATCGCGCGCGAGATAATAGCTGAAGGCACCCATCAACTGCGCGCGGCGCGCCCAGACCGAATAAGGATGCTGGCGCTCGACCTCGTCGAACAGCGCGGCCGCTTCCTTGTAGCGCCCCTGATCCAGCCGCGTCTTGGCCGAGGTGTACAAGGTGCCGACGTCGCGCGCGACATAGGGCAGGTCGCTGCCAGCGCGGCTGCGCGCACAACCAGCAATGGGGAGCGCGAGCGCGGCGATCAGCGCGATTGGCAGACCACGAGCCGAAAGGCCACGAACGGGAAGGGTACGCATCGGCGCAGGCCTTAGCGCATGCGAACGCGTCGGAACAACGGCTTTTGCGTTACGCTCACCGATCAGCTGTTTGCACTCGCGTTGCGCAACGGACGTGTTACCGCGGGCGTTGTTCCGCCTCTTACGACCAACAGGAGTTCCCATGCCCGCCACCCTGCTTGCCACCAAGCGCGTCGAGAAGCCGTGGGGCCGGCACACGCTTTATCCCGGCTTTCCCGATCCGTCGCCCGAAGGCGAGCCGATCGGCGAGGTGTGGTTCCAGTCACCGCGTCCGGAACAGTCGGAATTGCTGATCAAATATCTGTTCACCAGCGAGAAATTGTCGGTGCAGGATCACCCGTCGGACGAGGAAGCGCAGAAGCGTGGCCTGCCGCGCGGCAAGGACGAATGCTGGACGATCCTGGATGCCGAGCCCGATTCGACGATCGCGATCGGTCCGCTGGCGCCGATGACCGCGGATGAACTGCGGGAAAGCGCGCTCGACGGGTCGATCGAGCACAAGCTCGATTGGAAGCCGGTGAAGAAGGGCGACTTCTTCTACTCGCACTCAGGCGTGATCCACGCGATCGGCGCCGGGCTGACGTTGATCGAGGTGCAGCAGAATTCGGACACGACCTACCGCCTGTACGATTACGGCCGCCCGCGCGAACTGCACCTGGACGACGGGATCGCGGTCGCGGAGCTGACGCCGTGGACGCCGCCGAGCGCGCCGGGCGAGGTCGAGCCGGGTCGCACGATCCTGGTCGAAGGGCCGAAGTTCGTGCTGGAGCGCTGGACCGGCGGCGACCGGGAGATTGACTTGCCCGAGGGAAAGACCGGCTGGCTGGTGCCGATCAAGGGTGAGGGCGTCGTCGCAGGCGTCGCGTGGAAGGCGGGCGAGTGCGTCACCGTGACGGGTACGGAGAAGCTGCACGCGTCGAACGATGCCGACCTGCTGTTCGCTTACGTGGGTGGCCACCGTATCTGATTGCGCATGAGCCCGGCGGACCTGACGCGCCGGGCTGACCATCAATGGAAACATGAACGGGCGAGATGCTGGAGCAGCTCGCCCGTTCCTCGTTCAGATCGCGCCCGAGAAGGTGTCGCACGCCGCGGGGTCACCGCTTTCCATCCCGCGGCGCAACCAGAACTGGCGCTGCGCCGAGGTGCCGTGGGTGAAGCTGTCGGGTACGACGCGGCCCTGCGCCTCGCGCTGGAGCGTGTCGTCGCCGATCGCCTGCGCGGCGCGCATGCCTTCCTCGACGTCGCCCGGCTCTAACCGATCGCGATTCTTCGCCGCCCAGACGCCGGCGTAGCAATCGGCCTGCAGCTCGAGCCGGACCGAGGCGGCGTTGCCCTCCGTCTCGCTGCTGCTGCGCTGGACCTGCTGCACCTGCGCCGATGTGCCGAGCAGGTTCTGGATGTGGTGGCCGAATTCGTGCGCGACGACGTAATATTGCGCGAAGTCGCCCGGCGCCTTGAAGCGGTTGGTCAGCTCGTTGAAGAAGCTGGTGTCGAGATAGATGTCGCTGTCCGTCGGACAGTAGAACGGCCCCATCGCGCTCTGCGCCGCGCCGCAGCCGGACTGACCCTGGCCGCTGAAGAAGCGCAGACCGGGTGCGCGGAAAGGCTGGCCCGAGGCGGCGAAGATCTGTTCCCAAGTATTCTCGGCATTGCTGAACGCGTTGCAGGTCGCGCGTCGTTCGGGGCTGGCGTCGCAGATCTGCTGCACGCTGCCGCCGCCCGACTGCTGGCCGACCTGCGTCGAGGGGGCGCTGCCTCCGCCGCCGCCGAGGATGCCGCCCAGCCCGCCGAGGCCGCCACCGAATACCGCCATCAGGATCAGCACGACGACGATCCCGCCGCAGCCGAACCGGCTGCCGATCAGCGGCAGCAACCCGAACAGCAGCCCGCCGCCGCCGCCGCCGAAGCCGCCGCGCGATGTGGCATCGCCGACGTCGATGTCATTCTCGTAATCGTCGAGCCGCATGGCCTGCCCCCCGGTGCAATCGTTGCTGTTGCGGCATGAACCCCTTTGGCGGGCTCCGGGTTGCAACGCGTCGGCTAGTGGTTGATGCAGAGCGGAGAGGAGAAGGCCATGTTCCTGAAGGGTAAGAGCGCGATCGTTACCGGATCGACCTCGGGCATCGGCCTCGCGATCGCGCGTGCGCTGGCGGCGGAGGGCGCGAGCGTGATGCTGAACGGCTTCGGCGAGGCCGACACGATCGAGCAGGCACGCGCGGAGATCGAGGCGACGAGCGGCGCGCGCGCGCTCCACGACGCGGCCGACATGACCAAGCCCGACGAGATCGCGGCGATGGTGGCGCGGGCCCACGCGGAGCTCGGCGGGCCCGACGTGCTAGTCAACAATGCCGGCATCCAATATGTCGCCCCGGTTCACGACTTTCCGGTCGAGAAATGGGACGCGATCCTGGCGATCAACCTGTCGAGTGCGTTTCACGCGATGCGCGCGGCGGTGCCGTTGATGCGCGAAAAGGGCTGGGGTCGGATCATCACCACGGCGAGCGCGCACAGCCTCGTCGCCAGCCCGAACAAATCGGCCTATGTCGCGGCCAAGCACGGCGTCGCCGGATTGACCAAGGCCGTGGCGCTTGAGAATGCGACGCACGGCATCACCGTCAACTGCATCTCGCCCGGCTATGTCTGGACCCCGCTGGTCGAGAGCCAAATTCCCGACACGATGAAGGCGCGGGGCATGACGCGCGAGCAGGTGATGAACGACGTGCTGCTCGCCGCGCAACCGACCAAGGAGTTCGTGACGCCCGAGCAGGTCGCCGCCTTCGCGCTGTTCCTGTGCCGCGAGGAGGCAAAGGCGATCACGGGTGCGAACCTGTCCGCGGACGGCGGCTGGACCGCGGCGTGAGCGCCAAGCGGCTCGCCTGCGCCGGGCTGGTGCTGGCGGTGCTCGGTGGATGCGGTGGAGGGAGTGCTGACATGGGTGTGCGGTCGGCCGTGGACGAGCCGGCCGGGCGCTCGGCGGGTGACGCGCGTGGCTGGCGAACGATCGCGACCGGGTCAGACCGGCAGCGGCTGCGCGGATGGCGTACCGCCTGGATCGCGGCGCTGGGCAAGGCGCGCGGCAGCGGTGCGGGGGCCAAGATCGACGCCGATCCGCCGCTCTACGCCTATGACACGGCGCTACCCGATCCGCTGCCGCCCGCGGGCGATTACCGCTGTCGCACGGTGAAGCTCGGCGCCAAGACGCCTGGCGGGCTCGACTATGTTGCTTACCCGTTCTTTCGCTGTCGCGTCGCCGCCGAAGGAGGCGAGGTGACGCTCGCCAAGCTTACGGGATCGCAGCGCGTGATCGGGACCATCTATCCGCACGACACGACGCGCGCGGTGTTCCTGGGCACGATCGCCCTCGGCGACGAGCGGAGCGCGATGCGGTACGGGCGCGACGCGACCCGCGATGTCGCGGGCTGGGTCGAGCGGATCGCGCCGGCGCGCTGGCGCGTCGCGCAACCCTATCCGGCGTTCGAGTCGACCCTTGACGTGCTGGAGTTGGTGCCCGCGTGAGGTGCCGGGACTATTGGGTGTCTGGCTTGCCCTTCATCGTGCCGGGGTCGGAGACGGGCGCGTCGATCGGGCGCACGCCGTCGATTGCGGGCAGCGTGGCAAGATAGTCCTTTCCGGCCTTCTCGATCACGCTGACATGGCCGGCGTTGGCGTTCTCCACCGCGAGCAGGAAGCTGCTCGGCTTCTTCATCAGCTTAGGGTGATCGAGCCCGGTCAGCCCGCTCGCCCGCGCCGCCTCGCGCACGAAGTGGACGCAGTTGCGCTTGCCCAGATTGTAGGTGCTGTCGCCCGTCTTTTCGCTCCAGCCCGCGATCAGCCGCAGCACCGCGTCATATTGCGCGTCGGTCAGCGTGACCGCGAAGCGCACGTGACTGCCGTTCATGTAGTTGAGCTTGGGCGTCTCGACGCGCCCCTTGACGTTGCCAAACAGCAGCGCCGGGGTGACCGACTGCGCGGTGAAGCCGTAGCTGGCGTCGACCGCCGGCCCGCCGCGATCGGGTGCGCCGCGCAGCATGAAGAAGGCGTGCGGAAAGTAGTTGCCGAAGTCGCGGTTCCAGAAGGTGATCGTGACCGCCGCCTGCGCCGGCAGCGCGGTGGCGAGCAGCAGCATGGCGCCAAGCGAGCTGGCGAGCCGGTTGAACAGCGTCATCACGCAGCGGCTCCGTCCGACACCGCGTCGCTCGTCTTTTCAGGGCGAATGTAGATCGAGGACAAGCGCGGCTCCGCCTTCTTCAGCGTTTGTTCGATCTCCTCGATCATCGTCTCGCCCTGTCCCATCGTGAGATTGTCGTCGAAATCGGCGCTGATCGCAACGAAGATGCTGTCGGGCGCGGTGTGGATCGTGCGGACGTGGTTGACCGCGGTGATCGCCGGATGTGCCGCAACTGCTTCGCGAACGCGCGCGACCACCTGCGGGTCGGCACGCTCGCCGATCAACAGGCCCTTCGCCTCGCGCGCGAGCAGCACCGCGACGATGCCAAGCACGCCGCCGATCGCGACCGAGGCGTAGCCGTCGATCCGCGGGTCGCCGAACGCGTGACTTGCCCAGACGCCGACCGCGGCGAGGACGAGCCCGGCGAGCGCCGCCGAATCCTCGAACAACACGATGAAGCCGGGCGGGTCCTTCGACTGGTGGATCGCCTCCCACCAGCCGAGATCGCCCTTTGATTGCTTGAACTCGCGCCGCGCGATCCACCACGACGATCCCTCCAGCGCGAAGGAGATCGCGATCACGACATAGTTGATCGTCGGGTTGGTCAGCTCCTCGGGCTCGATGATGTGGAGATAACCCTCGTAGACCGAGACGCCGGCGCCGATCGCGAAGATCAGGATCGCGACCACGAACGCCCAGAAATACAGCTCGCGTCCGTAGCCGAACGGATGCGCCGCGTCCGCCGGGCGCTTGGCGCGTTTCTGCCCGTAGAGCAGCAGCACCTGGTTGCCGCTGTCCACGACCGAATGGACCCCCTCGGTCAGCATCGACGACGATCCGGTGATGCCGGCGGCAACGAATTTCGCCACTGCGATGCCGAGGTTGGCGGCGAGCGCGCCGAACAGGACGATGTTGTCGCGGATACGGGCGGTAAGGTCGGACAGCGTGCGGGTTCCCGGTTCAGTTCGGGCGTGTAAACAAATGTGTCGCCAAGTCGTTCATCGCCGCGTTGCGGGGGCGAGGGCGACGCGATACGCCTGCGTCATGACGCCACGCCTCACGCTCGCCGCGCTCGCGCTGTCCACCGCAACCGCAGCTCACGCGCAAGAGCGCGTAACCCCGATGACCCCCGACGTCGTCGCCTCCTACGATCAGGTCCGCGCGCAGGCAGATTACATCAAGCGCGTGGTGATGGTGCCGATGCGCGACGGCACCAAATTGTACACTGTCATCCTGATGAAGAAGGGCACGCGGAACGGCCCGATCCTGTTGTCGCGAACGCCCTATGACGCGGCGGGATCGACCGCGCGGACCGCGAGCCAGCGGCTGGTCGACATCCTGCCGGTGATGGACGCCGAGTTCGTCGACGACGGCTATGTCCGCGTTTATCAGGACATTCGCGGGATGCACCATTCCGAAGGGCAGTTCGTCATGACGCGGCCGCTGTCGGGGCCGCTCAACAACACGGGCATCGACGAGTCGACCGACGCCTACGACACGATCGACTGGCTGGTGAAGAACGTGCCGGAAGGAAACGGCAAGGTCGGCGTGATCGGCAGCAGCTACCTGGGTTTCACCACCTTGATGGCCGAGATCAATCCGCATCCCGCGCTCAAGGCCGCGATGCCGCAGAGCCCGATGGTCGATACCTGGATCGGCGACGACGATTTCCACAATGGCGCGTTCCGCGTCGGCACGCTCGATTATGCGGTCGAGATGAGCACCGGCCACGGCGACGCGGGCGCGAAGATCGCGCGCGGGGCAGGGGACGATTACACGACCTACCTGAACGCAGGATCGATCGGCGATTACGCGCGGGCTTGGGGAATCGAGCACTATCCCACCGTGCGCAAGGTGATGGAGAACCCGGCCTACACCGATTTCTGGTCATTGCAGGCGGTCGACAAATGGATGGCGGCGCGCCCGCTGACCGTGCCGACGATGCTGGTGGTCGGGCAATGGGACCAGGAGGACAGCTACGGCGCCCCCGCGGTGTACGAGGCGCTGGAGCCGAAGGACAGCGCCAACAACATGGTGTCGCTGGTGATCGGGCCGTGGCGGCATTCGGGCGTCAACCATTACGGATATGAGCTCGGCGCGCTGACGTTCGACGGCGATACCGCGCTGCAATTCCGCCAGCGCTACATGAAGCCGTTCTTCGACCATTACCTGCGCGGCACCCCCGCCGCGATCCCGCCGGTACTGACCTATGCGACGGGCGCGAACCGGTGGCAGGTGTCGCCGAAGTGGCCGATGGGGACGCCGACGCCGCTCTACCTCGGCGCGAACGGCACCGCTTCGTTCGCGAAGCCGGCGGGCGCGGGGAGCACCAGCTACGTGTCCGATCCCGCCAGCCCGGTGCCGTTCCTGCCGCGTCCGATCGACATCGGCGACGGCGACCAGTGGAAGACGTGGCTGGTGCGCGACCAGCGCTTCGTCGCCGGGCGCCCTGACGTGGTCGAGTGGCAGACGGGCGCGCTCGACAAGCCGGTCCACATCATGGGCGCGCCTGAGGTCAATCTGTTCGCCGCCACCAGCGGCAGCGACAGCGACTGGGTCGTGAAGGTGATCGACGTCTATCCCGACACCCTGCCCGAGCCGGCGAGCCAGGGGTCGAAGCCCGCGATGACCGGCTATCAACTGCCGATCGGGATCGAGATCTACCGCGGGCGCTACGTCCACGGGCGTGCGACACCCGCCAAGCTGACTCCGGGCAAGATCGAGAACTACCGGTTCGCGCTGCCCAACGTCGACCACGTCTTCCTGCCGGGCCACCGCATCATGGTGCAGGTGCAGTCGAGCCTGTTCCCGCTCTACGACCGCAATCCGCAGACGTTCGTACCTAACATCTTCAACGCGAAACCCGGCGACTATAAGGCTGCGACGCAACGCGTGACCTGGGGTGGTGCGCAGGCGAGTTCGGTGCTGCTGCCGATCGTCGACGATGCCGCGGCGGCGCAGGTGACGGCGGCGCGCTGAAAGTCAGAACCGCCAGGCGAGCGTCACGGGAATGATGTGGTTGACGTACGTTCGTTCGGAGCGAAACACGTGCTCGTTGTAATAAGCGACATTGAGTGTCGCCTGGTCGGTCAGCTTGGTCGACACGGTCGCGGTTAGCCGTAGCTGGTCGAGCGTGCGCGGCGCGTCGCTGTTGCGGTTGATCGTCACGAACGGCTCGGCTGCGCCGGAGATCTCGACCATGTCGCTGATCGGCAGCGTCAGGCGGACCTGCTGGCGCAGTCGCCACGCCATGTTGCCGCTGTTGCGAAAGAACCGCGCTTCCGCACGGCTGCGCAGCGTGAGGTCGAATGGACCGAGCGCGCCGGCCCTCCAGTCGAGCTGTCCCGTGGCGCGCTGTTCGAGGCCATGGCGGCGATCGTGGTTGAACGTTTCGGCACGAACGTAGCCGAGCCAGATCGTCACCTCGTCCGACAGCGCGCGGCCGGCTTGCAGGCGCACGAGTAATTGCCGTGCGCGATTGTCGGTCGCGCTCCGGCCCGAGATGTCGCTGGCGAGCAACCAGCCATCCGCGACCCGGCCGGTGAGCTGGAGTTGCGACCATACCTGGACGCCGCCCGCGGACACGGGCGTCGCGGCGAACGCAGCGAACAGCAGCCCGCCGCGGACTGCCGCCGGTCGCGCGATCAAACGCCTGCGTCGGTCAGGCGGGCGAGTTGATCGTCGCTCAGGCGCAGTTCCATCGCGGGCAGCAGGTCGGCGATCTGCTCCGCCGAGGTCGCGCTCGCGATCGGTGCGGTGACGCCGGGCTGCGCGATCAGCCACGCCAGCGCGATCTGCGCGTGGGTGGCGCCGGTTTCCTCCGCCACGCCGTCCATCGCGGCGAGCATCGCCTGCCCCTTGCCCTCGAGCAGTTCCGCCATCCGCCCGCCGCGCACGCTCTTGTTCAAGTCCTCGGCGGAGCGATATTTGCCGGTCAGAAAGCCCGAGGCGAGCCCGTAATAGGGCACAACGCCGATGTTGAACTCGACGCAATAATCCTGCAGCTCGCCCTCGAACTTGGTCCGGCTGACGAGATTATATTCGGGCTGGAGCACCTGATAGTGCGGTAGCCCCGCGGCGCGCGCGCCTTCGATCGCCGACTTCAACCGTGCGGCGTGGAAGTTGGACGCGCCGAGTACACGCACCTTTCCCGCCTCGACCAGCCGGGCGAACGCTTCTGCCACCACGTCCTGCGGGGTCGCGTCATCGTCCTGATGCGCGAAATACAGGTCGATATGGTCGGTGCCGAGCCGCTGGAGCGAGGCGTCGCACGCGGCAGCGATGCGGGCCGGCGACAGTTTCTCGCCGCCGTCGCCCGGCAGCATCCCGACCTTGGTCGCGATCTGCACGCGGTCGCGCTTGCCGCTGGTCCGCAGCCACTCGCCGATCATCGTCTCCGACTCGCCGCCGCGGTGGCCGGGCACCCAGGCGGAATAAACGTCCGCGGTATCGATCATCGTGCCGCCGCCGTCGACGAACGCGTCGAGCACCGCGAAGCTGGCGTCGCGGTCGGCCGTCCAGCCGAACACGTTGCCGCCGAGCACCAGCGGTGCGATCTTGAGGTCGGAAGCGCCCAGGCGGCGAAGGTCGGTCATTGTTCGTTCTCCACGGCGATTTGGTCGGGCTCGTCTTCCAGCGCGACGCTGTTGGCGTCGAGCATCTCGGCAGAGCGATTGAGGCGGGCGTCCTGATCGGCGGTCAGTTGCCCCGGCTGGTCGGGCGACGAGCAGGCACCGAGCGCCGCTAGCGTTGCCGCCGCGATCCACCGCATCAGCGTCGCATCGCGTTGCCGGTGTCGGTCAGGGCGTTGCCCGTCGCGTCCGTTGCCGCATCGGCCGTGTTGGCGGCGGCATTGCCCGCGCGGTCGATCGAGCTGGCGGCGCGATCGAGCGCGGCGTCGCTCGCCGCCTGCACGTCGTTCACCGCATTGGCGGTGGTCGCGCTGGTGTCGGCCGCGACTGCATTCGCCGCCTCGGCGCTCTCATTCTGCGCCTTCTGGCTGCACGCGGCGAGCGACAGTGCGGCGGCAGCGAGTGCGATGACGAGCTTCATGATGTTTCCCCTTCGTTGATCGTGCCGCGCCAACGCCGCAACATCGCGCAGGCTCCCGCGCTCTCATATCGTGCTGCCGCGTTGACCGCATATAAAGATATCTTTATATCTTGAGATCATGGACGCCGCGCTCGACATCTTTCGTGCCCTCGCCGATCATTCGCGGCTTCGGATCGTCTGCCTGTTGCGCACGATGGAACTGTCGGTCGGCGAGCTCGCGCAGGTGCTGGGGCAGAGCCAGCCGCGCGTCAGCCGGCACGTCAAGATCCTGACCGACGCGGGTCTTGCCGAGCGGCGCAAGGAAGGTAGCTGGGTGTTCGTCGCGCTGGGCGAGGAAGCGCGCGTCGCGCCGGTGCTCGCCGCGCTCGACGCGTGGGAGGCGGGCACGTCCGACCGGCAGACGAGCGCCGATGCGGCGCGGCTGGCGGCGGTGCGCGCCGATCGCGCGGCGGCGGCGGCGGGCTGGTTCGAGAGCCACGCGCGCGAGTGGGATGCGATCCGCTCGCTCCACGTTGCGGAGGAGCAGGTCGAGGCCGCGATGGTTCGCGTGCTGGCGGGCGAGCCGATCGGGCGGTTGATCGACATCGGCACCGGCACCGGCCGCATGATCGAGCTGTTCGCGCGTTCGGCCACCACCGCGCTCGGCATCGATCGCAGTTCGGAAATGCTGCGGCTCGCGCGCGCGAAGCTCGGCGAGCAGGGGCTCGGCAATGCCGAGCTGCGCCAGGCCGATCTCTACGCTTTGCCGCTCGCCGACGGGGGCGCGGACGTCGCGATCCTGCACCACGTGCTCCATTTCGCGCAGCAGCCGGGGGCGGCGATCGCGGAGGCGGCGCGGGTGTTGTCGCCGGGCGGGCGGCTGCTGATTGCGGATTTCGCGCCGCACGACCGTGAGGAATTGCGCACGCAGGACGCGCACACGCGTCTGGGCTTCTCCGACGCGCAGATCGAGGGCTGGTTCGCCGCTGCCGGGTTGATGCCCGCGCGGATCGAAACGCTGGAGGGTGGCGAACTGACGGTGAAATTGTGGCTCGCGCGTCAGGCGGGGCGCGCAGGCGAGGTGAAGGCGGCATGACCAAGCAGGTGAACGAAGCGGTGCTGGCGCACGACGGTCCGCTCTACGCCGATGTCGGCGGCGATATCGACGTGAGCTTCGAATTCTCGCCGCCCAAGACCGACAAGGCGGAGGAAACCTTGTGGCAGTCGATCGCGACGCTGCAGCCGCTCGCACCCCGTTTCCTGTCGGTGACTTACGGCGCGGGCGGATCGACGCGCGACCGCACCCATGCGACCGTGGCGCGGATCGCGCGCGAGACCGACGTGCCCGCGGCCGCGCACCTCACCTGCGTTGAGGCGACGCGCGAGGAACTGGACGCCATCGCGCAGGAATATTGGGCGGCGGGGGTGCGTCACATCGTCGCGCTGCGGGGCGACGCGCCCGCGGGGGCGGACGGCTACGCGCCGCATCCGGGCGGGTATGAGAATGCGGCGGCGCTGGTGGCGGGCTTGCGCCGGCTGCACCCGTTCGAGATTTCGGTCGCGGCCTATCCCGAGTGCCACCCGGATTCGAGCGATGCCGCGGCCGACCTCGACAATCTCAAGCGCAAGATCGACGCCGGCGCGAACCGCGCGATCACGCAATTTTTCTTCGAACCCGACACCTTCTTTCGCTACCGCGATGCGGCCGCTGCGGCGGGGATCAGTGCCGAGATCGTTCCCGGCATCATGCCGATCGCGAGCGTCGCGGGCGTGATGCGGATGGCGGCGATGTGCCAGACCGACGTGCCCGCGTGGCTGACGCGGCTGTTCGACGGGTTGGACGATCGTCCCGCCGCGCGCCAGCTCGTCGCCGCGACCGTCGCCGCCGAGCTTTGCCGCAAGCTGTACGCGGGCGGGGTGAAGCAATTCCACTTCTACACGATGAACAAGGCCGAGCTGAGCTTCGCGATCTGCCACCTGCTGGGCGTCCGCGCGGGCGGTGCTGCGCAAGCGAGGGCGGCGGCATGAGCGGGTTGGGCGACGCGAGCGTGCGCGACATCTTCAACGCGGAAGCCGCCAAGCGCATCCTCATCACCGACGGCGCGTTCGGAACCGAGATCCAGAACTGGAAACTGTCGGAGGCCGATTATGCCGGCACGCTGTCGCTCGGCCACGATCAGAAGGGCAACAACGACATCCTCGCGCTGACCAAGCCCGAGGTCCCCGCCGCGATCCACCGCGCCTATTTCGAGGCGGGGGCGGACATCGCCGAGACCAACACCTTCTCCGCCAACCGCATCAGCCAGGCCGATTACGGCGCCGAAGCGCTGGTGCGCGAGATCAACGTCGAGAGCGCGCGGCTGGCGCGGACCATCGCGGACGAGTTCACCGCCAGCGACGGACGCCCGCGCTTCGTCGCGGGCGCGGTCGGGCCGACCAACAAGACGCTGTCGCTGTCACCCGACGTCAATGATCCCGGTTATCGCGAGATCGACTTCGATTACCTGAAGGACGTGTACCGCGAGCAGATCGATGCTTTGGTCGAGGGCGGGGCGGACTTCGTGCTGATCGAGACGGTGTTCGACACGCTGAACGCCAAGGCGGGCGTGATGGCGGCGATCGAGGCAGGCGCAGCGCTCGGGCGCGACCTGCCGATCATGCTGTCGATGACGCTGACCGACCTGTCGGGGCGCAACCTGTCGGGGCATACGGTAGAGGCATTCTGGCACGCGGTGCGTCACGCGCGACCGCTGACGATCGGGCTTAACTGCTCGTTCGGTGCCGAGCAGCTCCGCCCGCACGTCAAGACGCTGAGCGAGATCTGCGACACGTTGATCATGGTCTATCCCAACGCCGGGCTGCCCAACGAACTAGGCGCGTACGACGAGGCACCCGCGACGACCGCGGGGCTGGTCGGGCAGTGGGCCGAGGCGGGGCAGGTCAATGTGCTGGGCGGCTGCTGCGGCTCGACGCCCGCGCATATCGCGGCGATCGCGCAAGGCGTGCGCGGGCTCGCACCGCGCGCCGTGCCGGTGCCGGCGGTCCGCACGCGGCTCGCCGGGCTGGAGCCGTTCTTCATGGCGGCGTGATTTATCCTCCCCGAAACGGGGAGGGGGACCAGCCGCAGGCTGGTGGAGGGGGAGCGCCGCGAACGCTCTCCTCACGGCGACCCCCCTCCACCATGCTTCGCACGGTCCCCCTCCCCGTGCCGGGGAGGATAGAGAAGGCACGATGACCAACACTTCCGCCAATTTCGTCAACGTCGGCGAGCGCACCAACGTCACCGGGTCGGCGGCGTTCAAGAAGATGATCATGGCCGGCGACTATACCCGCGCGGTCGAGGTCGCGCGCAGCCAGGTCGAGAACGGCGCGCAGGTGGTCGACGTCAACATGGACGAGGGCCTGCTCGACGCGGTCGAGGCGATGACCACGTTCCTGAAACTGATCGCGGCCGAACCCGATATCGCGCGCGTGCCGATCATGATCGATTCGTCGAAATGGGAGGTGATCGAGGCCGGGCTGAAATGCGTGTCGGGCAAGCCGATCGTCAATTCGATCAGCATGAAGGAAGGCGAGGACGCATTCCTCCATCACGCGCGACTGTGCATGAACTACGGCGCCGCTGCGGTCGTGATGGCGTTCGACGAGACGGGGCAGGCGGACACCAAGGATCGCAAGATCGAGATCTGCGAGCGCGCCTATAAGCTCCTGACCGGCATCGGCTTCCCGCCCGAGGACATCATCTTCGACCCCAATGTGTTCGCGGTCGCGACCGGCATCGAGGAGCACAATAATTACGGTGTCGACTTCATCGAGGCTTGCCGAGAGATCAAGGCGCGCTGCCCGCACGTCCATATCTCGGGCGGGCTGTCGAACCTGAGCTTCAGTTTCCGCGGCAATGAGCCGGTGCGCCGCGCGATGCATTCGGTGTTCCTGTACCACGCGATCCCCGCGGGCATGGACATGGCGATCGTCAACGCGGGGCAGCTCGACGTCTACGACACGATCGACCCCGAGCTGCGCACCGCGTGCGAGGACGTGGTGCTCAACCGCGATTCCGAAGCAGGCGATCGGCTCGTCGCGCTGGCAGAACGCTACCGCGGCACCGATGCGGTGGCGGAGAAGCAGGCAGCGGAGTGGCGTGGGCTGCCTGTCACCAAGCGGCTCGAATATGCGCTGGTCAAGGGCATCGACGCGCATGTCGTCGACGACACCGAGGAGTGCCGGCAGGCGTTCGCGCGCCCGATCGAGGTGATCGAGGGGCCGCTGATGGACGGGATGAACGTCGTCGGCGACCTGTTCGGATCTGGCAAGATGTTCCTGCCGCAGGTGGTCAAGTCCGCGCGCGTGATGAAAAAGGCGGTCGCGCACCTGCTGCCCTTCATCGAGGCGGCGAAGGAACCGGGGGCCAAGGGCAAGGGCCGGATCATCATGGCGACCGTCAAGGGCGACGTGCATGACATCGGCAAGAACATCGTCGGCGTCGTGCTCCAGTGCAACGGCTTCGAGGTCGTCGACCTGGGCGTGATGGTGCCGTGGTCGAAGATCCTGGAAGCGGCGAACGAGAATGACGCCGACATGATCGGTCTGTCGGGCCTCATCACGCCAAGCCTCGACGAGATGGTGACGGTCGCCGAGGAGATGCAACGCAGCGGCATGTCGATGCCACTGCTGATCGGCGGCGCAACCACCAGCAAGGTCCACACCGCGCTGCGCATTTCACCCGCATATCAAGGCCCGGTTGTCCACGTGCTCGACGCCAGCCGCGCGGTCGGCGTCGCGACGACATTGGTGTCGAATACGCAGCGCGACCCGTACGTGGCGCAGGTCGCGGCCGATTATCAGGCAGTGCGCGACGCGCGCGAGGGCAAGGGGCAGAATGCGCTGCTACCGCTCGCCGAGGCCCGCCGCCGCGGGTTCAAGGCCGACATGGCGATGAAGGCACCGGCGGTGCGCCAACCGGGCGTCCACGTGTTCGACGATTGGGGCCTCGCCGATCTGGTCGGCTACATCGATTGGACGCCCTTCTTCCGCGCCTGGGAACTCGCCGGCACCTACCCGGCTATCCTGTCGGACGAGATCGTCGGGGAAAGCGCCACGGGTTTGTACGAGGACGCGCGCGCGATGCTCGACCGCATCGTGTCCGAAAAGTGGCTGACCGCGCGCGGCGTTGCCGGGCTGTGGCCGTGCCACCGTCACGACGACGACGTCTGGGTGCACGATCGCCACGCCGAGGCGCACCGCAGCCCCGATGGCGCGGCCATCCCGGCAGGGTTCAGCGTCCCCAATCTCGACCGCCGCGACGAACATTCGACCCGGCTGCCGTTCCTGCGCCAGCAGATCGCCAAGCGAGAGGGCCGCGCCAACATGTGCCTGGCCGACTTCATAGATCCCGCGGGCGACTGGATCGGCGGCTTTGCGGTCGGCATCCACGGTATCGAACCGCATCTGGCAGCGTACAAGGCGGCGCACGACGATTATAACGACATCCTGCTCAAGGCGCTGGCCGACCGCCTGGCCGAGGCGTTCGCCGAACGGCTGCACCAGCACGTCCGCACCGAGTTGTGGGGGTACGCTCCCGATGAGCAACTGACCAACGAGGCGCTGGTGCGCGAACAATATCGCGGCATCCGCCCTGCGCCCGGCTATCCGGCGTGTCCCGAGCATTCGCTCAAGCGTACGTTGTTCGACCTGTTGAACGCCGATGCGAACGCGGGGCTGGAGTTGACCGAGAGTTTTGCGATGCTGCCGACCGCGGCGGTGAGCGGGTTCTACTTCGGGCACGCGCAGGCGGAATATTTCGGTGTCGCGCGGATCGGTGAGGACCAGTTGGAGGATTATGCGCATCGTCTCGGCGTCGACCGCGAGCGCGCCACCCGCTTGCTGCGCCCGAACCTCGACTGACCTTCGCGCGTTGGGCGGAGCGATGGCGCACAAGAAGCTAAACCTCCCCACCAAAACCTGCCCGGTATGCGAACGGCCATTTGCGTGGCGCAAGAAGTGGGAGCGCGACTGGGACAATGTCCTTTACTGTTCCGACCGCTGCCGTCGCGACGCTGGTTCTGCGAGACGTTAGCAACAGAAAGGCTGCGGTTGCAGAATTTGCATCCTGACAGCGATGACATTGCACTTGCGTCGATTGCTGCTGCGATGCACAAGGATCGGGCCTTTCAGGCATCCTCTCCTAAAAACTTTCACAGGCCGGGTCTTCCCGGCCTTTTTTTTGGTCTCGCGCTCGTCTAGGCGACCATCTTAGCCGCAAGCCATAATAATGCGCGCAGGAGGATGTCGCCGGTCGGACCGGCGTTGCAAGGGGGGTGAGCGGCGCGATGGCCGCTCACCCGGAAAGCCTCCCCCGGGTTCAGACACGCAGATAGCGGAAATACCAGACTTCGTGCCCGTAGCGGCGCGCCTTGCGCTCGTAGCGCGTCTCGGGCCAGTCATGGGGTCGCTCCAGAAAGTCGCGCGGGCTCTGTGCGGCCCACACGAAGTCGCGGCGCTGGTTCATGATCATCATCGCCCAGCGACAGTAAATCTCATCGTCGGTGCCGAGTCGGAACTCCGCCCCCGGCTTCAGCTTGGCGGCGACCAGGTCGAGCGGTCCGTGGTTGATCATCCGCCGCTTGGCATGGCGCGCCTTGGGCCAGGGATCAGGATGGAGCAGGTAGACACGCTCCAGGCTCTCGTCGGGCAGACGCTCGATCACGTCGAGCGCGTCGCCCATGTGGACGCGGACATTGCCAAGCGTGCCATCGCGGATGTGCCCCAGTGCGCCGACCACACCGTTCAGGAACGGCTCGCAGCCGATGAAGCCGGTGCCCGGCGCAGCCTTCGCCTGTTCGGCCAGATGCTCGCCCGCGCCGAAGCCGATCTCCACCTGCATCGCGCGCGCATCGCCGAACAACCGTTCGGCAGTGAGGGGGCCGTCATCGGGTACCGCAACGCGCGGCAGCATCTCGTCGACAAGCGCGGCCTGTCCCGCGCGCAACACATGGCCTTGCCGGCGTCCGTATAGCCGGCGGATCGTGGTGGGATCGTTCATCTGCGCGCGCCTAACCGCTGTGCTGGAAAAACGGAACGGGCCAAAACGAGGGCGGCTCGAACCAGGAGGAGCAAAGCAGCCTGCGTCGTCGATGGTTGCGCACTGCTGGCCAACCCGCTCGGCCTCGATACGGCAGCACTGCAACCCTGAACCCCGTCGCTTGTTCAGGAGCAATGTCAAAGCCTGACCCTTCCGAGCCCAACGACGAACGCCAAGAGATCGAAGAACTCAAGGCCGCCGACGCCAAGGAGGTGCACCGTGCCGTGCGCGAGGAGGGCGAGGAGGAGGTCAATCGCCCCGCCGCATCGCTGTTGTGGTCGGGGCTGGCCGCGGGGTTCGCGATCAACGCGTCGCTGCTCGCCGAAGCGGCCTTGCACGCCAGCATCGGCGACACCCCTTGGCGGACCCTGGTCGTCTCGCTCGGCTACCCGATCGGCTTCGTGATCGTGATCCTCGGCCGCATGCAATTCTTCACCGAGTCGACGATCACCGCGATGCTGCCGCTCGTTACGCGCCCGTCGATGTGGACGTTGAAGCGCACGCTACGGCTATGGGCGCTGGTCATTCTCGCCAATCTCGCCGGCACGGCGCTGACGACGCTGGCGCTGACGCACCTGCCGATGCTCGATCCGTCGTTGCGAGATGGGATGGTGAGCGTGTCGGAGGTGATCCTGCGCCACGACGCGGGGTCGACCTTCTGGACCGCGATCCCGGCCGGTTTCATGATCGCCTCCATCGCCTGGATGCTCCCCAACGCGCGCGAGCAGTCGTTTCTCGTCATCTTCGCCGTCACTTATGCCGTGGGTATCACGGGGTTGAGCCATTCGGTGGTCGGATCGGCGGAGGCATTCACCCTTTTGTGGAGCGGCCACATCGATCTCGCACGGGCGTTGCTGGTGCAGATCGCACCGGCGGTGATCGGCAATCTGGTCGGCGGAGCAGGGCTGTTCGCGGTGTTGGCGCACGGGCAGGTGCGGCCCGAGATGCCCGACGGAGGATCGGACCGATGAGCGTCGGGCGCGCGATCGAGCAGGCGGCGGTGACCGAGCACCGGTTGCTCGAACCCGTGCTCGGATGGAAGAACAGCGCGATCGTCGGCGCGCTGACGCCGTTGTGCAAGCTGGCCGACGAGATGCCGCTCATGATCATCAGCGGGGCGACCGTGGCCGCTGGCATCCTGTTCCGACGACCGGCGTTGGCTCGCACTGGTGCGCGGATGCTTGCCGCGCATCTGGTCGCGAATGCCGCCAAGACGGTGCTGAAAGGCAGCGTCGATCGTCTGCGCCCGAACGCGGTCGAGGACCAGCCCGCGATCAGCCCCGGCAGCGGCACCGACGACAAGGCGGAAAATGCGTTTCCATCGGGCCATACCGCCGGCGCGGTCGCGGTCGCACAGGCGGTGGCGCACGAAGCTCCCCGCTATGCCGTGCCTTCGCGCGTGATCGCCGGGGTGGCGGGCGCGACGCAGGTGCCGCGCGGCGCGCATTACCTCACCGACGTGCTGAGCGGGGCGGCAGTCGGATGGCTGTCGGAGCGCATTGCCGGGCAGATGGTGGACCGCGTCGCGCGCGTCATCGCCGAACGCCAACGCTAAACACGAAAGCCCTCCGCCATCATGCCGATAGCGAAGGGCTTTCATTATCCCGCCAGAGACTGGCTCAGCCGGCGACCGCGGCCTTGAGCTGATCGACGAGGTCGGTCCGCTCCCACGTGAACGTGTCACCTTCCGGCTCGCGGCCGAAGTGACCGTAAGCGGCGGTCTTGGAATAGATCGGCGCGTTGAGCGACAGATGCTCGCGGATGCCCTTGGGCGTCAGGCGGACGAGCTTCGGCAGCGCTTCCTCCAGAATTGCCTCGTCCACCTTTCCGGTGCCGTGCAGGTCGACGTAGACGCTTAGCGGTTCGGCGATGCCGATGGCGTAGGAGAGCTGGATGGTGCAGCGCTTGGCGAGCCCCGCCGCGACGACGTTCTTGGCGAGATAGCGTGCGACGTACGCGGCCGAGCGGTCGACCTTGGTCGGGTCCTTGCCGCTGAACGCGCCACCGCCGTGCGGGGCGGCACCGCCGTAGGTATCGACGATGATCTTGCGGCCGGTGAGGCCGGCGTCGCCGTCGGGACCGCCGATCTCGAACGCGCCGGTCGGATTGATGTAGATCGCGGTGTCGTCACCCACGAAGCCGTCGGGCAGTACGTCGCGCAGCACGCCGGTGACGTAATCCTTCAGCTGCGCGTACTTGGCGGCGTCGGCATTGTCGCCCTTCTCGCAGAAACCCTTCTTGTGCTGGGTCGAGACGACCAGCGCGGTGGCCTTGGTCGGCGTGCCGTTCTCATAATGCAGCGTCACCTGGCTCTTGGCGTCGGGCTCCAGGAACGGTGCGGCGCCCGAGTGCCGGTCGGCCGCCATGCGCTCGAGGATCTGGTGGCTGTAGTAGAGCGTCGCGGGCATCAGGCCCGGCGTCTCGTCGGTCGCGTAACCGAACATGATGCCCTGGTCGCCCGCGCCCTCGTCCTTGTTACCCGCCTCGTCGACGCCCATCGCGATCTCGGCCGACTGACCATGCAGGTTGTTCGAGAAATCGAACGTCTGCCAGTGAAAGCCGTCCTGCTCGTAACCGATGCGCTTGACCGTCTCGCGCACCGTCCGCTCGATCTCTTCCTCGATACCCGGTGCCCATGCACCGTTCTCGTACACGCCCTTGCCGCGGATCTCGCCCGCCAGCACGACCTTGTTGGTGGTGGTCAGCGTCTCGCACGCAACGCGCGCCTGCGGGTCCTTCGACAGGAACAGGTCGACGATCGCGTCGGAAATCTGGTCGGCGACCTTGTCGGGATGGCCCTCGGACACGGATTCGGAGGTGAACAGGAACGACTGGCGCATGAAAGCTCCGCAGCAGATAACGATATAAAGATAGCTTTAAGTGACCCCTATCGCGCCCGGCGGCGTAGGACAAGGGCAGCGAGGACGAGCAGGAGCGCGGTCGCGCCCGCCGCGAGATTACCCAGGCGGGAGAACAACGTCGGCGCGGACGCGGGCGGCAGCGCGGCCTCGATCGCGCCCGCCTGCATGTGCGGCACGGTGGCGAGCAGCGCGCCGTCCGCGGCGATCACCGCGGAGATGCCATTGGGCGTCGCGCGCACGATCGGCAATCCTTCCTCGATCGCGCGCATCCGTGCCTGCGCCAGATGCTGCGGTGGCCCCCAGCGGCCGAACCATGCATCGTTCGACGGATTGAACAACAGCCGCGGGCGATGCGCGGGATCGATCACCCGGCCCGAGAAGATGATCTCGTAGCAGATCTGGACGCCGATCGCGCCGAAGCCGGCGGTGTGGAGCGTCCGCGGCCCGGGCCCGGGCAGGAAGTCGACGTCGCCCGGCACCAGTCGCGCGAGGCCGAGCGGCTTCAACAGCCATGGCATCGGCAGATATTCGCCGTAGGGGACGAGATGCGCCTTGTCGTAGCGCGCGGTGATGCGCGCGTCGGGCGAGATCGCGAACACCGAATTATAGCCAGCGGCGATGTCGCCCGAGCGATCAAAGGTCAGCGCGGTGCCGCCCGTCAGCAGCAGGTCACGCGGGCCGAGCAGCGCGGCCATGCGCTCGCGAATGACGGCGGGGCTGCGATCGCCGTACACCCAGTAGGGGTAACCGTCCTCGACGAAGTCGCGCACCACACCCTCAGGCCATAGCACCAGCCGCGGCGCAGCGCCGGGACGACCGGAAAGCGCGGACAAGCGCCGCAGCATCATTTCGCCATCGCTCTCGCCGCGCTGGTCCTGCGCGACGTTGGGCTGGACGACGACGATGCGCGGGGTCGTCGGGCCGAGGCGAGGTGCAGCGCTGCGATAGCTGAACGCTTGCGCGATCAGCAGCGCCGCCACGACGCCGCCGGCGGCCACCAGCGCCGATCGCCGCGACAGCACCAGCGCCGCACCCGCCAGCGCGATCGTCAACCCCGACAGACCATAGGTGCCGACCCACCGTGCCAGCGCCGCGGCGGGCTGCACCGGCACCCAGATGACGCCGAGCGGATCCCAGGCATAGCCGGTGAACATCCAGCTTCGCACCCACTCGGTGGCGATCCACGCCGCAGCGAACAGCAGCACCCAGGCGTAGTCGATGCGTTGCTGGCGAAAGCGCCACGCGATCCCCGCCGCGATCATCGGATATACGGCCAGGTACAAGGCGAGCGCGAGCGGCGCGACATAGCCGAGCACCGGCGGCATCTTGTCCTGAAAATCGAACGAATGCTGAAACCAATTGTCGTTGATCGTGAAATGGCCGACCCCGAACACCCAGCCGCGCCACAGCGCCGCCTTCCACGTCGGCGCCGCGTGCACCAGCCACATCCAGCCTGCGAAGCAGGCGAGCGTCAGCATCCAGAGTTGCAGCGGCGCGAACCCGCACGCGGCCGCTGCGCCCAGCAACAGGGCAGAAAGAGCAGGGCGACGGGTAAGCAATGCGAACAATCGGAGTTCCTCGGATCACCGCCCGACCGAGTGGCGGCAGGCGGCACGTCGCGGCTGTTTGGGCGAGCGGCTCGCCCCGCACAAGCACCTCGTTCCGGCTTGCAACAAGCGAGTGACGCGCCCGCATCTACGCTGTAGCATATGGGCATGACACTCAGGCCATTCCACCTTGCCTTTCCCGTTCACGATCTTGCCGCGGCGCGTGCCTTCTACGCCGGCGTGCTCGGCTGCGGCGAGGGGCGATCGAGCGCGCAGTGGATCGATTTCGACCTGATGGGGCATCAGATCGTCGCCCACCTTGATCCGGCGGCCAAACCTGTCATGGTCGAGAATGCGATCGATGGTCACCATGTGCCCGTGCCGCACTTTGGCGTCGTGCTGACCATGTCCGACTGGCAGGCGCTCGCCGACCGAGTCAGCGCCGCGGGCGTGACCTTCGGCATCGAACCGCACGTCCGCTTCAAGGGCCAGGTCGGCCAACAGGCGACGATGTTCTTCCGCGATCCTTCGGGCAACGCGCTGGAGTTCAAGGCGTTCGCCGATGACGCCATGTTGTTCGCGACCGAGGAGACGCCGTCATGACCCAGCCGATCGAAGTCGACCTGCCGCACCGGTTGGGCAAGGCCGCGGCGAAGCAGCGGATCGAGGGCGGCTTCGGCAAGCTGGCTGGTTTCATCCCCGGCGGTCACGTCGCCGAGCATCAGTGGACCGGCGACAC
The DNA here is from genome assembly GCF_936927845.1 of uncultured Sphingomonas sp. Classification (GTDB taxonomy): domain Bacteria; phylum Pseudomonadota; class Alphaproteobacteria; order Sphingomonadales; family Sphingomonadaceae; genus Sphingomonas. Next base: position 183,235 of record NZ_CAKZHV010000057.1, on the reverse strand, counting down.
GCTCCATTTCGTCGCGGAGGGCATGGGCCAGCGTGTCGCGGTGCGCCTCGACGTGGGCGACAGCAACGTCCACGCCTCGTTCGAGCTACCCGGTTTCCTGTCGATGTTCGGCGAGCAACTACGCGCGAAGTTGCAGAAGGAAGGGCCCAAGCTGCTCGAATAGCGAATTGCCTCCGTTCTGGAGGATCGCGGAACGAAGGCGCGTGCCGGTCGCTTCCGGATGTGAAGGGACCTTTGTTGAATGTGTGACATGATGATTCCGGTGCTCGATGCGCCGGTGGGTGGGTCGGCGACGCCGGCACGCGACGATGCCGCCATGTTGCTGGCGCTACATAGGAATGTGCTCGAGACGATCCGAACGACGATCGCGCGGTGCGCGCATCCGGGCTGCCCGTCGTGCCACGAACTCGCCGCCGTGCTGGATGATTATCTGATCGCCTGATGGGGCCGGGCGAGGCGTCGCCTCATCGTGACCCGCACGATCGCCGCGGCTGCGACGATTGGCGCGGCACCGATAAAGGATGCCGCATCGAAGCCGATGGTCGGACCAAGCCGGTCCACCGCCGCATATTGCGCCACCTTTGCCAGCGTCACACTCACCGCGATGAACAGCAGCGCGCCAAGCACACGGCGCGATCGAGCCAGCACCCGCTGAACGTGCGCGCCGTATGCGATCGTCAGCGCGCCGTCGCGATCGGCTGCGGTGCGCTGACCCGCCAGATCGTGTTGCCGACATCGTCCGCCACCAGCAGCGCGCCGCGTCCGTCCGGCTTGATGTCGACCGGGCGGCCGTGCGCCTCGCCGTCGGCGTTGACGAAGCCTGTCATCACGTCGATCGGCTTGGCGCCCTTCACCGGCCAGCCCTGCGGGGTGAACGGCACGAACACGACCTTGTAGCCCGACAGCGGCTTGCGGTTCCACGAGCCGTGCTCACCGATGAAAGCGCCGCGCGCGAACTGCCCTCCGAGCCGAGTCTCGTTGGCGAACGACAGGCCGAGTGCCGCGACGTGCGACCCGAGCGCGTAATCCGGGCGCTTGGAATATTGCTGCAATTGCTGGTTCTTCGGCTCGACCCGCGGGTCAGGATAGCCGCCCCAATAATACCATGGCCAGCCGAAGTGATCGCCGAACTCGACCGCGGTCAGATAATCGGGGGCGAGGTCGGAGCCGAGCATGTCGCGCTCGTTGACCACGGTCCACAAGGCGCGCGTGTCGGGGTTAAGTGCCATGCCATTCGCGTTGCGCAGGCCCGCGGCATAGATGCGGAAGGTCTTCTCCTTGGGATAGACCTGCAGGATGACTGCGCGGTTTCGCTCCTGATCGAGGCCGTTCTCGGCGATATTCGACGACGATCCGACAGACAGGTAGAGCGTGCGCCCGTCCTCGGACGGAATGACGTTGCGCGCCCAATGATTGCCGCCGCCGGGATAACGCACGACGAGCTCGGGCTTCGCGGTGATCTTCGTTTCGCCCGCCGTGTAGGGCACGCGCACCAGCGAGTCGGTGTTGGCGATGTAGAGCGCGCCATCGAACAGGGTCATGCCCGACGGCGAGTTAAGCCCGGTCATGAACGGCGTCTTCACCTCGGCGACACCGTCGCCGTTCGCGTCGCGTAGCAGCGTGATGCGGTTGGCCGAGGGTACCCCTGCGCCAACCTTGCCGAGCAGGTGCTTCATCACCCAGCCCTGGATGCCGCCGCCCTCACGCGGGGGTGAGTTGGTTTCGGCGACCAGCACGTCGCCATTGGGCAGGCGATAGAGCCAGCGCGGATGCGCGAGTTCGGTCGCGAAGGGTTGAACGGTCAGGCCCGCGGCGACGGTCGGCTGCTCCCCGTTCTTCCACCCGATCGGGTCGGCGGTGCCGACGGTCGGGATCACCTGCTCTCGCGGCGCGGTGATGTCGGGGCGTCCGCCCGCGACTGCGTTGACGTCGAGCCGCGCCTTGTCGGGCCAGGCGAGATAAAGAAAGATGCCAACGGCGACGAGGGCGATCAGGCCGAAGACGGCGAGCACGTGCTTGAGCATGATCGCTATGTAGGCGCGATCGCCGTGCGATGCATCAAGCTTGTGCAGGTTCCCCGTCGCCAGTGACGCGGAGAACGGAGGTGGACCGCCGGCATGGGGGGCATACCGGCGGCCCCCGGCGGTTCAGCCAACGGGTGCGACCCGAAGGGCTTGTTCCGCCGGTCCGAAGGGAAGGGGGCGGGGCGCGCTTACCGCATCCCGCCCCCCGCCGAGCTCAGGTTCGTTTCGGTACCGGGCAGTGCCCGGCAGCGCAAGCATCACGCGTCGAGCAGGTCGTAGCGATCCGCGTTCATCACCTTGTTCCAGGCCGCCACGAAGTCGCCGACGAACTTGTCGCCCGCGTCGTCCATCGCATAAACCTCGGCTACCGCGCGCAACTGCGAGTTGGAGCCAAAGATCAGGTCGGTCCGTGACGCGGTCCAGCGATGCTCGTGCGTCAGGCGGTCGGTGCCGACATATTCCTGATCGCTCTTCTCATCGACCTGCTTCCACGCCGTCTTCATGTCGAGCAGGTTGACGAAGAAGTCGTTGGTCAGCTGACCCGGACGGTCGGTGAACACGCCGTGCTGCTTCGCCTTCGAGTGGTTGGCACCCAGCACGCGCAAACCACCAATCAGCACCGTCATCTCGGGCGTCGACAGGCCGAGCAGCTGCGCCTTGTCGACCATCAGCTCCTCGGTCGGCACGGTGAAGCGCACCTGCAGGTAGTTGCGGAACGCGTCCGCCTTGGGCTCCAGCACGTCGAAGCTCGCCGTGTCGGTCTGCTCCTCCAGCGCGTCGGTGCGGCCCGGGGTGAACGGCACCTCGATCGCCTTGCCCGCTGCCTTCGCCGCAGCCTCGATCCCGACGTTGCCGCCGAGCACGATCAGGTCCGCGATCGAAACCTTCTTGTCACCCTTGCCGTCGAACTCGGCCTTCAGCCCCTCGTAGACCGAGAGGACGCGGGCGAGCTGCTCGGGCTCGTTGACGTCCCAGTCACGCTGCGGCGCGAAGCGGATGCGCGCACCATTGGCACCGCCGCGGTGGTCCGACTTGCGGTAGGTCGAGGCCGATGCCCAGGCGGTGGTGACCAGCTCGCTGATCTCCAGCCCCGAATTGGCGATCGCCTGCTTGAGCGAGGCTACGTCCGACTGGTCGATCTGTGGATAATCGGCCTTGGGAATCGGATCCTGCCAGATAAGATCCTCCGACGGCACTTCCGGACCGATGTAGCGCTGCTTGGGACCCATGTCGCGGTGCGTCAGCTTGAACCACGCACGCGCCCAGGCGTCGGCGAAGTACGCCGGATCGGCGCGGAACTTCTCCATCACCGCGCGGTAGGCGGGGTCCTCGCGCAGCGCCATGTCGGCCGAGGTCATCATCGTCGGGACCTTCTTGCCCTCGACGTGCGCCGACGGGGCGAGCGTGTCCTCGGGATCGCCGACCGGATGGTACTGGTTCGCACCCGCCGGGCTCTTGGTCAGCTCATATTCGTGGTCCAGGAGCATGTCGAAGTACGTCATGTCCCAGGTGATCGGCGTCGGCGTCCACGCGCCCTCGATGCCCGAGGTGATCGTATCGTCGCCCATGCCGGTGCCGTGCGTGCTGGTCCAGCCCAGGCCCTGTGCCGCGATGTCCGAGCCTTCCGGCTCACGCCCGACCTTGGACGAGTCGCCGTTGCCGTGCGCCTTGCCGAACGTGTGACCGCCCGCGGTCAGCGCGGCGGTTTCCTCGTCGTTCATGCCCATGCGCGCGAACGTTTCGCGCATGTCACGCGCCGAGCCGAGCGGGTTGGGCTTGCCGCCCGGACCTTCGGGATTGACGTAGATCAGACCGTGCTGGATCGCGGCCAGCGGGCTCTCGAGCGCGAGACCAGCCTCCTCGTCGATGCGGGTCTGGCCGAGCCACTCTTCCTCGGTGCCCCAGTAGATGTCCTTGAGCGGCTCGAACACGTCCTCGCGCCCGCCCGAGAAGCCGAAGGTCGGTCCGCCCATCGACTCGATCGCGACATTGCCGGTCAGGATGAACAGGTCGGCCCAGCTGAGCGCACGGCCGTACTTCTGCTTGATCGGCCACAACAGGCGACGTGCCTTGTCGAGGTTGCCGTTGTCCGGCCACGAGTTGAGCGGGGCGAAACGCTGCGCGCCCGACGACGAACCGCCGCGACCATCGCCGGTGCGGTACGTGCCAGCCGAGTGCCACGCCATGCGGATGAAGAACGGGCCATAGTGACCGTAATCGGCCGGCCACCACGGCTGGCTGTCGGTCATCAGCGCCTTGAGGTCCTCCTTAACCGCGGCATAGTCGAGCGTCTTGAACGCTTCGCGATAGTTGAACTCGGCGCCCATCGGGTTGGCAGGCTGGCCATCGGTCTGCAGGATCTCGAGCGGCAGCGTGTCGGGCCACCAGTCGCGCGCAGTGCGGCCCAGCAGCGAGCGCATCGCGGCGGGCTGCTTGTTGGGATCGTTGATCGGGCTGCCTTCGGTAATCGCGTCCATCAGTATCGGCTCCTCGTCGGCGCGTTGCGGCCGCTTGGCCTCCGCGAATAGGCGGAGGAAGCTGCGGCTCGTGATAATGGGTATGTATGTCTAGCGCGTGACCAGTGATCGGGGAAACGTGAAATCACACGTGTATTGATCGCCGTGCTCGATCAATCATCGTCGCTGTCGGATGGCGTGACCGGAGGGTGGAGGCGGACGCGGTTGACGCGACGCTCGTCCGCATCGATTACCTCGATCTTCCAACCGCTCGGATGATCGAGGCAGTCGCCTACGACCGGAACATGGCCTGCGAGCACCGCGGTCAGCCCGCCGATCGTATCGACGTCATTCTCGACCTCGGCGAGCCGGGGATCGATCGCCTCGGCGATGTCCTCCAGTTCGACGCGCGCGTCGGCTTCCCACGCGCCGCGGTCGATCGGCACCAGCAGCGGGGCAGGCGCCTCGTCATGCTCGTCCTCGATCTCGCCGACGATCTCCTCGATCAGATCCTCGATCGTGACGAGCCCTTCGGTGCCCGAATATTCGTCGAGCACCACCGCCAGATGGACGCGCGTCTGGCGCATGTCGGCGAGCAGGTCGAGCGCGCCGCGCGACATCGGCACGTACAGCGGCTGGCGGATCAGGGCAGCGATGTCGGCCGGCCGCGCGGCGCTGCCCGCCAGGATGTTGAACACGTCCTTGATGTGGACCATGCCGATGATCGTATCGAGATTGTCGCGATATACGGGCAGGCGGCTGACGCCGGCCTCGGCGAACACCTGCACCAGATGGTCGAAGGTGGTGCGCTCTTCCACGGCGATGATGTCCGCGCGCGGCACGCCGACGTCGCCCGCGTCACGCTCGCCGAAATGGAGCAGGTTGCGCACCATCTGCCGCTCGAGCGGGGTCAGGTCACCCTTGGCGTCGGGGGAGGGATCGTCCTCGTGCCGGTCGATCACCTCTTCGAGCTGGTCGCGCAGCGTTTCCTCGCGCTGTTCGCCGAAGATCAGGTTGCGCAGACCGCTCCAGATATTCTGTTCATTGGGGTCGCCGCCGTGCGCGGCGCTACTTCGGTCCTCGGCCATGATGGCTGCGTCATTCCTCTCGGATTAGATACGGGTCGGCGATGCCGAGCTCGGAGAGTGCCGCGCGTTCGATTTCCTCCATCGCGTCCCCCTCTTCGTCGGTGCCGTGGTCATAGCCTAGCAGATGCAGCGTGCCGTGCACCACCAAGTGCGACAGGTGATGCTGGACCGAGATGCCGCGCTCTGACGCCTCAGCCGCACAGACACCGTGCGCGAGCACGATGTCGCCCAGCAGCACCTCACCGTCGTCGCTGTTCTGCGTGACCGTATCGATCAGGTCGGGCTGGACCATCGGGAAGGACAGCACGTTGGTCGGCTTGTCCTTGCCCCGATACTGCTTGTTGAGCGCGTGCACCTCGTCGTCGCTGGTCAGCCGCACGCTCACCTCGACGTGCGCCGGGGTGGTGAGCAATTCGCCGTGCGGCGTATGCGACACCGCCGCGCGCGCGGCAGCGAGGATCAGCGCTTCCCAGTCGGCGCGGTCCTCCCACGGTTCCTCGCGCGTCAGCTCGACGTGGATCACGCCTCGACCCCCTCGTACGCCTCAACGATGCGCCCGACGATCGGGTGGCGCACGACGTCGGCGGCGGTGAAGCGGCACAAGGAGATGCCCTCAACCCCGTCCAGCCGCTGCGTCGCGTCGGCGAGCCCGCTCGCGCGGACGCCGCCGGGCAGGTCGGTCTGGTTCGGGTCGCCGCAGATCACCATGCGGCTGTTCTGTCCGAAGCGGGTCAGGAACATCTTCATCTGCGCCGGCGTCGTGTTCTGCGCTTCGTCGAGGATCACGAACGCGTCGGCGAGCGTGCGCCCGCGCATGAACGCGATCGGTGCGATCTCGATCTCGCCGCTCGCGATCCGCCGCTCGACCTGCTCGGCGGGCAGGCAATCGTACAGCGCGTCGTACAGCGGGCGGAGGTAGGGATCGACCTTCTCCTTCATGTCGCCGGGCAGGAAGCCGAGCCGCTCGCCCGCCTCGACAGCCGGGCGCGACAGGATCAGCCGCTGGACGCTGCCGGTGATCAGCTGCGCCACCGCCTGCGCGACCGCGATATAGGTCTTGCCCGTGCCCGCGGGGCCGAGTGCGAAGATCATGTCGTGGGTGGTCAGCTCACGCATGTAATGCGCCTGCGCCGCGGTGCGCGGCACGATCGTCTTCTTGCGCGTGCGGATCATCACCGACGGCGCGCCGGGGCCGGCGTCGGCGCGGATGATCCCGGTCAGCACCGGCTCCGCTGCCATCGCGATTGACGCGTCGACGAGACCGGTATCGACCTCCTCGCCGCGTTGCAGCCGCTGGTAAAGATCGTTCAGCACATCGCGTGCGAGCGCGACCTGCTCGGCGGTTCCCTCCAGCCCGACGCGATTGCCGCGCGCGGTGATGTAGACCCCCAACCGGTTTTCCAATGCGACCAGATGCTGATCGTATTGTCCGAATAACTGCACCAGCAGTTGCGGCCTGTCGAACAGGAGTTCGACGCGGGCACGTTCCCCCGTCTGGGCGGGAGCAGGCTTGCGACTCATGCGGTCCTTTCGTTGCACACCCCAAGGTGAGCACTCGCGGGCGCGCGCGCAACTGCCGCGTGCATCGCCCAGATCAGGAAATCGTCACTCCCTGCGCTCAGGCGGCGACCGCGACGCGTGGCTCGCCCGCCAGCGAGTTCGGCCCCGCCTGTGTCAGGGTGACCTCCACCACGTCGCCGATCGCGTAATCGCCGATCAGATGCACCGATTGCAGCCACGGCGACTTGCCGAGCCACTGCCCCGGCAGCTTGCCGCGCCGCTCAACCAGCACGCTGCACGTCTGCCCGAGCGTGGCCGCGTTGAACGCCGCCTGATCGCGGTTGAGCGCGGCCTGTAGGCGTTGCAGGCGATCGTCCATCACCTCGGGCGCGACTTGATCGGTCATGTCGGCCGCCGGTGTGCCGGGGCGGGGGCTGTACTTGAACGAGAATGCCTGCGCGTAGCCTACCGCGTCCACCAGGCTCAGCGTCTCGGCGAACTCCGCCTCGGTTTCGCCGGGAAAGCCGACGATGAAGTCGCCCGACAGCGCGATGTCGGGACGCGCGTCGCGGATGCGGTCGAGCAGCCGCAGGTAGCCGTCGCGCGTGTGGCTGCGGTTCATCGCCTTCAGAACGCGATCCGCGCCCGCCTGCACCGGCAGGTGGAGGAATGGCATCAGACTTTCCACGTCGCGGTGCGCGTCGATCAATCCTTGTCGCATGTCGTTGGGATGGCTGGTGGTGTAGCGGATGCGCGACAGACCCGAGATGCGGTCCATCGCGCGTATCAAGTCGTGCAGGCCCCGACCATCCGCGTCCTCCCACGCGTTGACGTTCTGCCCAAGCAACGTGATCTCGCGCGCGCCGGCGTCGACCAGCGCCTTCGCTTCGTCGAGCACCTGCGCGAACGACCGGCTGACCTCCGCGCCGCGCGTGTAGGGGACGACGCAATAGGTGCAGAACTTGTTGCATCCCTCCTGCACGGTCAGGAACGCGCTCGGCCCGACCTTCCGCCGGGCGGGCAGTGCGCCGAACTTGGAGGCGAGCGGCATGTGGGTGTCGAGCGCGGCATTGCCCGACGCCGCGTCGGCGACGAGGCGCGGGAGGTTGTGGTACGCCTGCGGTCCGACCACCACGTCGACCTTGGCGCGACGCACGATCTCTGCGCCCTCGGCCTGCGCGACGCAGCCCGCCACCGCAATCATCGGCGCGCGCCCGTCCTTGCCGGCGTGCTTCCTGATCCGGCCGATATCCGAATAGACCTTCTCCGTCGCCTTTTCGCGAATGTGGCAGGTGTTGAGCACGACAAGGTCGGCGACGTTGGCGTCGTCGGTCGCGACCAGGCCGTCGGCGGCCATCAACTCGGCCATGCGCTCGCCGTCGTAGACGTTCATCTGGCAGCCGAACGACTTGACGTGAAAGGTTTTCGGGGGCGATTTCATGCGCGTGCCCATAAGACAAAGCGCTGCGGATCGCTACTGTGCGGCAGCGATCCGCGCGCGCGCCTCGGCCGCGATCGCCTTGCGGTCGCCGCTGGGCGCGAAGGGTTCGAGGAAGTGCAGCGTCGCGGTGAAGCGCCCGGGTCGTGCCAAGACGCGGCGCGCGTGGTCGATGCCGGGCTCGGCGCCAACCCAGGCGAGCTCGGCTGTCGCCGCACCATAATCGATCCGCACGGGCTGGACCATCAGCCCCGCGGGTGCGGGATCGAGCGCGCCGAGCAGCGCCGCCTTGAACGGCAGCAGCGTCACGCCGTCGCCGGTCGTGCCCTCGGGAAAGATCGTGACGGGCCACGGTTGCGCCAGCGCCGTGCGCAATTGCGCCACCTGCGCCGCGACGTTCATCCGGTCGCCGCGCGCGACGAAGATCGTGTGGTTAAGCGTGCACAGCCAACCGATCAGCGGCACGCCGCGCAATTCTTCCTTCGCGACGAAGGCGGTGCCGTTCGCGCCCGCGAGCAGCAGGATGTCGATCCAGCTCAGGTGGTTGGACAGCACCACCACGTCGCGGTGCAGCGGCTGCCCGATCACTTGCACCCGCGCGCCGACGATTCCCGCGACGGTGCCGAGAAACCGGCGCGGCCAGGGAGAGGGCGCGCGCGCCAGCCGCCATGCACCGTGCAGCACGAGGTCGACCAGCAGCGCGACGACGAGCAGCACCAGCCGCGCCGCTGTCCGCATCGCGCCGATCACGGTTGCGGGTCCCGCGCCGCGCTCAATCCTTGCGGCTGAGGCTGACGCCGTACAATTCCATCCGGTGATCGACCAGGCGGAAGCCGAGCTTCTCCGCGATAGCCTTCTGCAACTGCTCCAACTCGGGGTCGACGAACTCGATCACCTTGCCCGTCTCGACGTCGATCAAATGATCGTGGTGCGCCTCGGGACTCGGCTCGTAGCGCGCGCGCCCGTCACCGAAATCGTGTCGATCGAGAATGCCGGCTTCCTCGAACAGGCGCACGGTCCGATAGACGGTCGCGATCGAAATGCCGGAGTCGATCTTCGACGCGCGCTCATACACCTTTTCAACATCGGGATGGTCGTCGGCTTCGGACAGCACGCGCGCGATGACGCGGCGCTGCTCGGTGATGCGCAGGCCCTTCTGCTGGCACAGGGCTTCTAGATCGATGTTGCGAGGCATGAACGGGCTCTTAGTGCCTCGGGCTTGTTGCGAAAAGCGCTACCGACTCGCAAAAAGCCTAGACGTCGCGGGCATAGGTATGCGCGTCGAAGCTCTCGCCCGATTTGGCGCGGTAATAATCGCACCGCTCGCCCGCCTTCACGAAGCCGTGGGCGGCGTAGAGCGCGACCGCGGGGTTGTTGGCGCGCACCTCCAGGTGGACACGGCGCACGCCGCGTCCGCGGCATTCGGCCAGCATCGATCGCATCAGCGCACCCGCGACGCCGCGGCGGCGGCAGGCCGGATCGACCGCGATCAGCAGCAGTTCCGCCTCGTCGATGATCGCGCGCACCAGGGCGAAGCCGACCACATCGCCCTCGATCCGCGCCAGCGTCAGCCACACGCCCGGCATGGTCAGGATGCCGACGCACTGCGCACGCGTCCACGCTTCGCCGTAGCGCGGCTCGAACGCCGCCTGCATCACGCGGTCGACCGCGTCGGCGTCGCTGACGCGGCCGCTCGTCAGTTCGACCAGGTGGAGCCGCGTGTTCACCGCGCCACCTTGGGCGCCGCCCTGGACGTCGGCACCTTGGCATCGGGCGCGCGACCGTAGAGCGGCGCGGGGGGCAACGTGCGATACTCGGCGGGCAGCAGCAATGCGTTCGCGGCATCGGGCCACGCTTCCGAGACCGGAACGTCGGGATCGATGTCCGCCAGCCAGCGCGTTCCACTACCCAGCAAACGGCGCTTGCCCAGCGCGGCGAGCGCGGCATCGGGGCGGAGCGACTGCACCTCGCCCAATGCGCGGAAAGGGGCGGCGAACGCCTGCATGAAGACCTCACCGTGCCCGCCTTCGGTCACCACTGCAAGTTCGGGTGCAACCTCAGCCGCATCGTCCTCGGCCAACGCCGCGGCGGCGATCAGCGCGAGTGCGCTGTACCCGTGCGCCTCGGCACCCCAACCGAGCGCCAGCGCCCGCGCCGCGGCGATCCCGACGCGGATGCCGGTGAAGCTGCCCGGCCCGACATCGACCAGGATGTGTTGCGCGCGCCCACCGCCCGGCAGATCGGCGATCATCGGCAGCAACCGCTCGGCATGGCCGCGCCCGACCACGTCGTGCCGGCGTGCGAGTAGGGTCTCGCCCTCGAACAGCGCGACCGAGCAGGCGGCGGTCGCGGTGTCGATGACGAGCAGGCGGGCTGCGTCGCTCACGTCAACGGCTTGGTGATGAGGATCAGATGCATCGCGCAGGCTTTCGCCGCCCGCGCGGCTTCATGCAACCGTGTTGAACTTCTCGAACGCCGGGCGCGGGCTGCGATCAAAGATCGAGGCGGGATCGCCGTGGCCGATTGTCATGATAAAGTTGGTGCGCACCGCCGGCTGATCGGCGAAGAACGCCTTGTCGACCGCGCCGCCGTCGAACCCCGACATCGCGCCGGTATCGAACCCGAGCGCGCGCGCCGCCAGTAGCAGATACGCACCCTGCAACGACGAGTTGCGGAACGCCGACGCCTCGCGCAGTTCGCGATTGCCGTCGAACCAGCTCTTCGCATCGGTATGCGGGAACAGCTCGGGCAGATGCTCATGAAAGTCGGTGTCCATGCCGACGATGACCGTCACCGGCGCCTTCAACACCTTGGGCTTGTTCGCCTCCGAACAGCAGTCGGCGAGCTTCGCCTTGGCCGCGTCCGAGGTGCACCACACCAGCCGCGCGGGCAGCTGGTTGGCCGACGTCGGCCCCATTTTCGCCAGCTCCCAGATTGCGCGGCAATCGTCCTCGCTGACCGGCTGATCGGTATAACCGTTGTAGCTGCGCGCGGTGCGGAACAGCTGGTCGAGCGCGGCGTCGTTGAGCGGCTGGGACATGGAAACTCCGGCTAGTCGAGGCAGGGATGGCAGGGCGTGCCGCGGATCAGACCGCGCGCACCTCGCTCACTTCGGGCACGTAGTAACGCAGCAGTTGCTCGATGCCGTTCTTCAGCGTCGCGCTCGACGATGGGCAGCCCGCGCACGCCCCCTGCATCCGCAGATACACCTTGCCCTTATCGAACCCGCGATAGACGATGTCGCCGCCGTCGTTCGCCACCGCCGGGCGCACGCGCGTTTCAATCAAATCCTTGATCTGCGCGACGATGTCGGCGTCGGCGGGGTCGTCGGCAAAGGCTTCCTCCTCCGCCGGTACCGAAAAGCCGGCGGTGGCGGGGCGGAACAACGGCATCTGCGCCGCGAAATGATCCATCAGGATACCGAGCACATCGGGCTTGAGCGTCGCCCACGACGTGCCGGGCGCTGCCGTGACCGACACGAAATCGCGCCCGAAGAACACGCCGGTCACGTCGCCCAGGTCAAACAGCGCCTGCGCCAGCGGGCTGGCCTCGGCTTCCTCGAACGTCGCGAAGTCGCGCGTGCCCGCGTCCATCACGACGCGGCCGGGCAGGAACTTGAGGGTCGCCGGGTTCGGCGTGATTTCGGTCTCGATCAGCATCGCCGCGATGTGGCGTGGTGGGGCGACCGGATCAAGCGGCGCTTGCGAAAGCGATCGTTTCAGTGCGCGTGCCCGGCCTTCACACGTCCAACTGCTTCACCGCCGCGTTCCACTTGGCGACGTTGTCGCGCGCCTCCTGCACGAACGCGCTGCGCTTGACGAAGCCGAGGAACAGGTCGGCGAACCACTTGCCCGGCTGACGCAGCGGGCGCTCGAACTGGATCAGCAGCACGACGCGCGTGCTCTGCGTGTCATTCCACACCTCGTGATCGTAGGTGTCGTCGAACACGAGCGTCTGCCCCTCCGACCAGCGCACGATGCGGTCGTCGACGCGCATCCGCACGTCGCCCTCGCGCGGCACGATCAATCCCAGGTGACAGGTGATCAGCCCCTTGGTCACGCCGCGATGCGCCGGTATGTGCGTGCCTGGCGCCAGGATCGAGAAGAATGCCGAGTTCAGCCCCGGGATCGCCTCGATCACCGCCTTGGTGCGCGGGCAGCGCGCCAGATTGTCGTCGATCGGATAGCCGTAGCCCCATAGGAAGAACGACCGCCACTTGTTCACTTCCGCGATCGAGCGGTGGTCGGGCGAAATCGTCGCGAGGCTGGGCGCGGCGTGGCCGACCAGCGCGACCGCAGTCGCCTCGGCGCGGATCGCCTGCCAGTGATCGCGCAATCCTTGCGTCCACGCGAAATCACGCATGTCAAGCACCGGATCGTTCGGCACCAGCGACGATCCCGCGATCAGCCGATCGAACAAACCGCGCAGATGCTTGCCGACCCGGATGATCAGCGGACGATTGCCCTCCGCCTTCATCGCCGCGCCCGCGCTCGGCGCGCCCGAGATGACGTTCAGGTCGGGTGTCGTCGCCTTCGCGCCCGTGCTGCGCTGCCACGTGCGGGGTTCGACGACCTGTTCTGCAATCATGGTTACGTCCACTGCTTCGCTCGATCCGCTCCGGCCATGCGCGTGCCCGGGGTCAGTGGCGGTGTGCTAGCGACGCAACGCGACGAAATGATGGCATCGATGCGGCGAAGCGTGAGCAGTTGCGGCCAGGCCGGTAAGCATGTGTTTCCCCGCGCCTTCCTGGGCGGGCTCCGTGTCGCGCAGGCGTTGCGGACGCGCCCGGCGAGGCCTACACAGGTTACATATGAGTCTATCCGCACGCGCGCTGTCGAAGCCGCTCGTCGCCTTTCTCCTCGCCACCGCGCTTGTTCCGGCCGCTGCCGGACAGCGTGTCGGGAACGGCAAGCCGGCTCCGGCGGTCAAGGCGTCCACGCCCGACGCGACTCCGGTCGATCCCGCCTCGGTCAAGGTCGACACCGCACCCTGGCTGTTCAAGGGATCGGACATTCCGCCCGACCCGGCATGGTATTTCGGCCGGCTACCGAACGGGCTGCGCTACGCGGTGCGCAAGAACGGCGTGCCGCCGGGTCAGGTCGCGGTGCGCGTCCGCATCGACGCGGGATCGCTGTACGAGAAGGACGACGAGCAGGGGTTCGCGCACCTGATCGAGCATCTGTCGTTCCGCGGTTCCAAATACGTGCCCGATGGCGAGGCCAAGCGCGTGTGGCAGCGCTTCGGGGCGACCTTTGGCTCTGACTCGAACGCGTCGACTACGCCGACGCAGACGGTCTACAAGCTCGACCTGCCAGGGGCCACGCAGGCGAATCTCGACGAAAGCCTCAAGATTTTCGCCGGCATGATGCAGGAACCCGCGATCACCGCGCAGGGGCTCGCCGCCGAGCGTCCCGCGGTGCTCGCCGAGCAGCGCGAGGCGCCGGGGCCGCAGGTGCGTTACGGCGACGCGCTGCGCCAGACCTTCTTCGCGGGGCAACCGCTTGCCGACCGTTCGCCGATCGGCACGATCAAGACGCTGGAGGCTGCGACCCCGGCAGCGGTGCAGGCGTTCCACGATCGCTGGTACCGGCCCGAGAATACGGTCGTGATCCTGTCGGGCGACATCGACCCGGCCACGGCCGCGTCGCTGATCGTCAAGAATTTCGCGAGCTGGACCGGTCACGGCCCGTCAGTGCCCGCGCCCGATTTCGGCAAGCCTGATCCCAAGGCGGCGCCGACGAAAACGGTGGTCGAACCCTCGCTGCCCCCGATCGTTGCCACTGCGGTACTGCGCCCGTGGGAGTACCGCGACGACACGATCGTCTTCAATCAGAAGCGGCTGGTCGATTTCGTCGCGTTGCGCGTCATCAACCGCCGGCTGGAAACGCGCGCGCGCGCCGGCGGCAGCTTCCTGCAGGCATCGGTCAGCCTCGACGACGTGTCGCGCTCGGCGAACGGCACCTTCACCAACATCGTGCCGTTGGGCGACGATTGGGAGGCGGCGCTGAAGGACGTGCGCGCGGTGATCGCCGACGCGATGGCGACCGCGCCAACGCAGGCAGAGGTCGATCGCGAGCTGACCGAGTTCGACGCGGCGATGAAGAACGACGTCGCCACTGCGCGTGTCGAAGCGGGATCGAAGCAGGCCGACGATATGGTCGGCGCGCTCGACATCCGCGAAACGGTCGCGGGACCGGAGACTTCGTACAAGATCCTGCAGGATGCTCGCGCGAAAGGGTTCTTCACCCCCGCGGCGATGCTCGAATCGACCAACCGCCTGTTCAAGGGCGATGCGACCCGTGCGCTTCTCAACACGCGCACCCCCGACGCGGGCGCCGCGGCGAAGCTCGCCGCTGCGCTCAAAGCCGACGTGTCGAAGCTCGCGGGCAAGCGCAGCCAGCAGGCGGCGGTCGATTTCTCCAAGGTGCCCAAGCTCGGCGTGCCGGGGAAGGTAACCGCGCGTGCCACCGTTTCCGCCGATCCGGGGATCGAGCAGGTCACCTTCTCGAACGGCGTGCGCGCGCTGCTGTATCCAAACACATCGGAAACGGGCCGCGTCTACGTCCGCGTGCGCTTCGGCCGCGGCAATCTCGCGCTGCCGGGCGACAAGCCGACCGTCGCCTGGGCCGGCGACAATGCGCTGGTCGCGAGCGGGATTGGCAAGCTCCGCCAGGGCGATCTCGACCAGCTCACCGTCGGCCGCCGCATGGGCCTCGATTTCGACATCGGTGACGATGCGTTCACCTTCAGCGCGATCACCACGCCGGGCGATTACGCCGACAATCTGACGCTGATGGCGGCGAAGCTCGCCGCGCCCGGCTGGGACCCGCAACCGGTGGCGCGCGCGCGTGCCGCCGCGCTCGCGGGCTATGCCGGGCTGTCGTCCTCGCCCGACGGCGTGCTGTCGCGCGACCTCGAGCGACTGTTGCGAGACGGCGACCCGCGCTGGGGCACGCCGACGCTGCAGCAGATCGAGGCGCTCAACGCCGCCGACTTCCGCCGCTTGTTCGAACCGCTGCTGGCGACCGGCCCGATCGAGGTCGACGTGTTCGGCGACGTGAAGGCGGACGAGGCGATCGCCGCGATCGCCAAGAGCTTCGGCGCGCTCAAGCCCCGCGCGCCCGCGCCGACCAGTGCCGCACCCGTGCGCTTCCCCGCGCACAACGCGACGCCGGTTCTGCTGACGCACGACGGCGCCGATACGCAGGCCGCCGCAGTGATCGCCTGGCCGACCGGCGGCGGCTCGGCCGACCATGCCGAGGCGCGCCGCCTGGACGTGCTCGCCGCGGTCTTCTCCGATCGCCTGTTCGAACGGCTACGGTCGGTCGCGGGCGCGAGCTATTCACCGAGTGCGCAGAGCCAGTGGCCGACCGGACTGCCCGGCGGCGGGCGGCTCGTCGCGTTGGGACAGGTCGCGCCCGACCGCGTGCCCTTGTTCTTCCAGCTCTCGCGCCAGATCGCCGCCGAGCTGGTGTCGACCCCGATCGGCCCCGACGAGCTCAAGCGCACGATCGTGCCGATGCTCCAGTACATGGCGCGTGCCTCGTCGGGAAACCAGTTCTGGCTGATGCAGATGCAGGGCGGCAGCTACGATCCCAAACGGGTCGAGGCGACGCAGAGCATCGTCACCGACATGACGAGCATCACGCCCGAACTACTCCAGGCCACCGCGGCCAAATACCTGCGCCCGAACAAGGACTGGACGCTGGCGGTCATGCCGAAGAAAGCCGCGCCGGCCGGCGCCGCCGGCAGCAATTAGGCGCGGCACAGCGATGACGGCGGCGGCGCTGCGGCAGGAGTTGGAGGCGACAGCACGCCGCGCCGGGCTGGTCGCCGCCATCGACCTGCTGCGTACCCGTGCTGATGCGGGCGAGGTGCCTGCGCTGGAGATGCTAGCGCACTGGCATCTGTGGGGTAGCTACGTCCCGCGCGACGCGGCGGCTGGGCATGCGGCGCTGACACGCGCATCCGAGGCGGGATCGGTCGAGGCAACACTGACCCGCGCGGCGTTGCTGGCGACCGGCACCGGTGTCGCGGAAAATCCTGCCGCGGCGTTTGAGGTCGTACGCACCCTTGCCGATTGTTCGCCGCTTGCCGCACGCCAAATCGCCTTGATGGAAGCGCAGCCGGTCGGCTGCCCGGCGCGCGTGGTCCAGGCCGATCCGTATGTTGCCGTCATCGAAGGGCTGCTTAGCGCCGCGGAGTGCCGCTACCTGATCGATACGATCGGTCCGCGCGTGCAACCGTCGATGGTGGTCGATCCCGCCACGCGGCGGCGCATCCCCAATCCGGTCCGCGACTCGCATGGCACCAACGTCTCGCCGGTCGAGGAGGACGTGGTCGTGAACACGATCAACCGCCGCATCGCGACCGCTACCGGCACAGACTGGACGCAGGGCGAGCCGCTGCACCTGCTGCGCTACGCAGCCGGGCAGCAGTACAAGCCACATCTCGATGCGCTGCCGGGTGTCGACAATCAGCGCTCGGTCACGGTCCTGCTCTACCTGAACGACGCGTTCACGGGCGGGGAGACGTGGTTCAAGGGCGGGCTGACCCTACGCGGGCGGACTGGCGACGCGATCGTGTTCCGTAACCTCGACGACGACGGTCAAATCGACCGCCGCACCGAACATGCCGGGCTGCCGGTCACGTCGGGCACCAAATGGCTCGCGACGCGCTGGATACGCGAGCGCAGCTTCGATCCGTGGAGCGGGCAGGGCGGCTAGGCGCCCTTGTACAACCCCTCCAGCCGCTCGCCGTAGATTTTCCGCAACACGTGGCGCCGGATCTTGAGACTCGGCGTCAGCTGCTCGTTCTCGATGGTGAATGGCTCGTCCGCGATCACCCAGCGGCGTACCCGCTCGATCACCGACAGGTCGCGGTTGGTACGGTCGACCGCTTTTTGCAGCGCGGCGCGGTAATCCTGATTGTCGATCAAGCCCTTGTACCCGCCCGACAGGCCCTGTCCGCGCGCCCATTCCTGCGTCCACTCGGCGTCGGGCACCAGCACCGCGACCATGTGCGGCTTGCGGTCGCCAGTGATCATCGCCTGCGCGATCTCGGGCTGGAGCGTCAGCATGCCCTCGACCTTGGCGGGGGCGACATTGTCGCCCTTGTCGTTGATGATCAGGTCCTTCTTGCGGTCGGTGATGCGGATGCGCCCGGCTGCGTCGATCTCGCCGATATCGCCGGTGTGGAGCCAGCCGTCGTGGAGCACGCGCGCGGTCTCCGCCGGGTTGCGCCAGTAACCGTGCATGACGAGCTCGCCCTTGACCAGGATTTCGCCGTCCGCCGCGATCCGCACCTCGGTGTTGTCGAGCGCGGGTCCGACCCCGTCCATCGTCACCCCGGCCGACGGGCGGTTGCACGAGATCACCGGCGCCGCCTCGGTCTGGCCGTAGCCTTGCAGGAAGGTGAGCCCGAGCGACTGGAAGAACACGCCGACCTCGGGCGTCAGCGGCGCGCCGCCCGAGATCATCGCCTTGATCCGACCGCCAAATTTCTTCGCGATCTTGGGCTTGAACAGCGCGTCGACGAGCAGCGCCTTAGGCCGGTCGGCGAAGCGCAGCGTGCCCGCGTATCGCTTCGCACCGATGTCGAGCGCCGCCGCGAGCAGCCGCGCGGACATCCCGCCCTGCTTCTCGATTGCCTTCGAGATCCGCGTGCGCAGCACCTCGAACAGCCGCGGCACGACGAACATGATCGTCGGGCGCACCTCCTCGATGTTCGCGGCGAGCTTCTCGATCCCCTCGGCATAGTAGATCTGCCCGCCCATCCCGATCGGGAAATGCTGCCCGCCAGTATGCTCATAGGCGTGGCTGAGCGGCAGAAACGACAGGAACACCTCGTCGCCCCAGCCGAAATCCTCCGCCACGACGGCCGAGCAGCCCGCGACATTGTGCAGGATCGCGCCGTGGTGTTGCATCACCCCGCGCGGCGCCCCACCGGTGCCCGAGGTGTAGATGATGCAGGCGAGGTCCTCGCGCGCGAAATCGGCCTTGGCGCGCGCGCCCTCGACGCTCGCGGGGTGCGTGTCGATCAGCGTCTGCCAGTCGTAGACGTCGAACGGCGTCTGCCCGAGCCGCACGGGATCGATCCCGATCAGGATCTGCGGCTGGATCGAGCGCAGGATCGCGGGCATCAGCGTCTTTGCGAGCTTGTCGGTCGAGACGATCACCGCCTTCGCACCCGAATTCTCGATGATGTGGGTGTGGTCGCGCTCGGTGTTGGTGGTGTAGGTCGGCACCGTCACCGCGCCCGCCGCCATGATGGCGAGGTCGGACAGGCACCATTCGGGCCGGTTCTCGCTCACCAGCATGACGCGGTCGCCGCGCTCCACCCCGATCGCGGTCAGCGCGGCGGAGAGGCGCGCGACCTTCTCCGCCGCCTCGCGCCACGTGATCGCAGTCCAGGCGCCGTCGCGCTTTGCCCACAGGAACGGCGCGTCGCCTTTCTCGGCTGCGCGGGTGAGGAACATCGCGACCAGATTGGGGAAATGCTCAAGCCTGCGTGTCACCGATCATCCTCCCGCGCGCGGTGTCGATCGGCCGCGCTTCGGCCTTGCTCTAGGGGCAGGTGAGAAAAGGCGCTAGTGTGTGGCAGCGACACTTGGGCGAGGGACCATCATCGCCTCATCCTGGACTTGATCCGGGATCCCGCTTCGTTGTTCCGTCCGATAGCGAGCGGGAGACGACGAATGATCGTTGTATTTGGGTGAACCCTGTCGGCTTCGTAGGTCAGAAATCGCCGCCGCGGTCGTTCACGCCCCGATCATGGACGCGCTCACCCGCGAGCGTTATCGCAGCCTGATGCGCTTCCGCCTCCTCGCCGCCGCTGCTCTCCTCCTTGGCTCCTGCGCGCAGGTGCCCCCCGGCGCGCCGCGCGCTGCTCCGGACACCGCTGCCGCACCCCGCGCGCCGGGCTTCGTCGTTGCCGCCAACCCGCTCGCGGTCGACGCAGGGATGGCGGTGCTGCGCCGCGGCGGCAGCGCGGTCGACGCGGCGATCGCGGTGCAGGCGATGCTGTCGCTGGTCGAGCCGCAGAGCTCGGGCATCGGCGGCGGCGCGTTCATGACCTATTACGACGGTACGACGCGGGACGTGACCGTCTATGACGGCCGCGAGGTCGCGCCAGCCGGGGCCACGCCCGACATGTTCCTCGATCCCGCGACGGGCCAGCCGCTGCCGTTCGCGCAGGCCGTGCTGTCGGGTCGCGCGACCGGCGTGCCCGGCGCCGTCGCCATGCTCGCCGAGGCGCATCGCCGTCACGGCGCGCTCGCGTGGAGCGCGTTGTTCGACGACGCGCAGCGGACCGCGCGCAATGGATTCATTGTCTCGCCGCGGCTCGCGCGCATGCTCGGCGGCAGTTACGCTGAATTGTCCGCGCCCGACGTGCAGCGCTATTTCGCGCGGCCAGGCGGCGGGTTGCTCCAGGCCGGTGATCGATTGCGCAACCCGGCCTACGCCGCTTTCCTCTCACGCTTGGCGGCGCAAGGGTCGGCCGCCCTATATCGCGGCGAGACGGCACGGCGGATCGTCGCGCGCGTGCGTGCCGCGCCGCTCGCCGGCAGCCTGAGCGAAGCCGATCTCGCCGCTTACGCACCTGTTGCGCGCACGCCGGTTTGCGGTGCGTGGCGCGTCTACCGCGTGTGCGCCGCGCCGCCGCCCGCCAGCGGCGTCGGGCTGATCGAGCTGCTCGGGCTGCTCGAGCGTACCGACATTGCGAAGCGCGGGCCGAACGATCCGCAGGGATGGTACCTGTTCGCCGAGGCGAGCCGGCTGATGTATGCCGACCGCGACCGCTACGTCGCCGACCCCGCCTTCGTACGGGTGCCCGTCGCGGGGATGATCGATCGGGCCTATCTCGACGCGCGCGTGCGTCTGATCGGCCCGCGCGCCGGCCCGGCGCCGGTCGCGGGCACGCCGCCCGGAGCGCCGTCAACCGGTCCCGACGCGACGCGTGAGCCCGCCGGCACCTCGCACTTCATCGTCGGCGACGGCGCGGGCAACTTCGTATCGATGACCACGACGGTCGAGTCGATCTTCGGATCGGGCCGGATGGTCGACGGTTTCTTTCTCAACAATCAAATGACTGATTTCTCGTTCGCACCCCGCAATGCTGACGGCCGCGCCGCAGTGAATGCGGTGGCTCCGGGCAAGCGCCCGCGTTCGTCGATGACGCCGCTCGTCCTGCTCGATCGCGAGGGTCGTTTCGCGGGCGCGATCGGATCGGCGGGCGGCAACGCCATTCTTGCTTATGTCGCCAAATCGCTCGTCGCGGCGATCGACTGGAACCTGTCGGCGCAAGACGCGCTTGCGCAGCCCAATCTCGTTGCGCGCGGTGACGCGTTCCAGGGTGAGGTGACGAAGTTCTCGGCCCCAGTGCTCGCCGGCATCGCCGCCCGCGGTGTCGCGCTCAGACCGGGGCAGGGGGAGGATTCGGGCGTCCACGCGATGATCGTGCGCAGCGGCAACCGCTACGACGGCGGCTACGATCCGCGCCGTGAGGGCAAGGTGGTGGTCGAGGCGGTGCCCGTGCCGCGAATCAGGGGCTCAGCCATCCGCCCCGACCGCGTCCCCGACGCACGCGAACCCGTCGCGGCGCAGTAACGTATCCAATTCGCGCAGCATCCGCGCGGGCAGGGCGGGGCCGCCGTAGACCATCGCGGAATAGACCTGCACCAGGCTAGCGCCCGCCCGAATGCGCGCATAAGCTTCCGCGCCGGTATCGATCCCGCCGACCGCGACCAGCGGCAGCGCAGCTCCCGTGGCCCGCCGAAAGTCGACCAGCCGCGCGCGTGCCAGCGGCCTGAGCGGCGCGCCCGACAGCCCGCCCGCCTCGCCCTTGTGCCGCGACGCGAGCGCGGGCCGCGACACGGTGGTGTTCCCGATGATCAGCGCGTCGACCCCGCCATCGATCGCGGCGCGCGCGATGTCGTCGATCTGCGCGTGGGACAGATCAGGGGCGACCTTAAGGAACAGCGGCGTCGTGCCCTTGGCCGTGCTGGCGGCGGCGAGCAGGTCGCGCAGCGCCGCCCCCTCCTGCAGGTCGCGCAAGCCCGGCGTGTTGGGCGAGCTGATATTGATCGTCACGTAATCGGCGACCCGCGCCGCCGCGGTCACGCCGGCGACGTAATCCGCCACACGGTCCGCCGCGTCCTTGTTCGCGCCGACGTTGATGCCCAGCACGCCGCCGCGTGTCGCTGCCGCCGCACGCGCGATGCCCTCGGCTTGTCCGCCGTTGTTGAACCCGAAGCGGTTGATGACGCCTCCGTCCTCCTCCAGCCGGAACAGCCGCGGCTTCGCGTTGCCCGGCTGCGGCAGCGGCGTCAGCGTGCCGACCTCGACCGCACCGAAGCCGAGCGCGAACCAGCCGGAAATCGCGCGCGCGTCCTTGTCGACCCCGGCGGCGAGGCCGAGCGGATTGGCGAAGGTCAGCCCGGCGACGCGCGTCTCCAGCCGTGGCACGCGGGGTCGCATTGGCGCGCCGGCTGCGCCCCAGGCGGACAGCAGCCGCACCGCGGCGACGTGCGCGCGTTCGGGATCGAGCAGGCGAAGCAGGCGGGTGGCGTCGGGCATGACGCGCCTCTTCGCCGATCACGCGGGCCTGATCAAACCGGCATTTCGCGCCGCGGTTGTAAGGAACGTATGATCCGGCGCTTCTTCCGTCCAATACTTCGCCGATTAATCATGGTCTAACGTATCTGCGACCCGAAGGGCTTCGTTCCGCGAGGCTCTTGCACTCAGGCCCGGCACTCCCGCCGGGCCTTTTTTGTGTGCGGGCCGTCGATCGTTCTGATCGAGCTTTCCGCAATGCAGCACGCGCTTGATTTCCGCGGCCGCGCGCGCCATCTGCCAATCGGAACGATCTGATCCGATTTGAGAATTATTCGCAACATGCGCCTGTCATCGCTCACCGATTACGCCGTCGTGCTGCTCACCGCAGCCGCGCGTCATTGCGGCGGCGTGGCGCGGTTGAACGCGACGATGCTGGCGGAGGAAACCGGCGTGCCGCTGCCGACTGCGCAGAAGCTCGTCAGCCGCTTGTCCGCCGCGGGGCTGATCGACAGCGTGCGCGGCACGGGTGGCGGCTTTCGCCTGTCGCGCCCGCCCTCGGCGATTACGATTGCCGACGTGGTCGAGGCGGTCGAGGGTCCGATTCTGATGACCGCCTGCGTCGACGCGAGCGATCACGACTGCAATCTCTCCGGCGCGTGTCGCGTCAAGCCGCACTGGAACGCGGTCAACGAAGCGGTGCGCGGCGCGCTCGCGGGCATCACGCTCGCGCAGCTCGCCGTTCAGCCTGCTTCTTCTGAAACTCCGACAAAGGTTCTGGCATAATGGCCACCAAAAACGCCGAAGCCTATGCGGCCGTCTCCAAGACGTACGAATGGGGCTTCTCCTCCGACGTCGAGCAGGACTTCGCGCCCAAGGGGCTGAGCGAGGACACGGTCCGCTACATTTCCGCGAAGAAGGGCGAGCCCGAGTGGATGCTCGACTGGCGGCTGAAGGCGTATGCGCGCTGGCTCGAGATGGAGACGCCCGACTGGTCGAAGCTCAACATCGCGCCGATCGATTATCAGGACGCCTATTATTACGCGGAGCCCAAGGCGAAGCCCAAGCTCGGCTCGCTCGACGAGGTCGACCCCGAGATCCTGCGCGTTTACGAGAAGCTCGGCATTCCGATCGCCGAGCAGAAGATGCTCGCCGGTGTCGAGGAGCTCGACGAAAACGGTCAGCCGAAGCGCCGCGTCGCGGTCGACGCGGTGTTCGACAGCGTCTCGGTCGCGACGACCTTCCGCAAGGAGCTGGAGGCCGCCGGCGTCATCTTTCGCTCGATCTCGGAGGCGATCCGCGAGTATCCCGATCTGGTCCGCAAGTGGCTTGGCAAGGTCGTGCCGCAGCACGACAATTATTTCGCGACCTTGAACTCCGCGGTCTTCTCCGACGGCACCTTCGTCTACATTCCCGAGGGCGTCCGCTGCCCGATGGAGCTGTCGACCTATTTCCGCATCAACGCGGAGAACACCGGGCAGTTCGAGCGCACGCTGATCGTCGCCGACAAGGGCAGCTACGTCTCCTATCTGGAGGGCTGCACCGCTCCGATGCGGGACGAGAACCAGCTTCACGCCGCGGTGGTCGAACTCGTCGCCCTCGACGACGCCGAGATCAAATATTCGACCGTGCAGAACTGGTACCCCGGCGACGAGAACGGTGTCGGCGGGATCTACAATTTCGTCACCAAGCGCGCGCTTTGCCAGGGCAAGAACAGCAAGGTGTCGTGGACACAGGTCGAAACCGGCTCCGCCGTCACGTGGAAATACCCGTCCTGCGTGCTCGCGGGCGAGAACAGCGTCGGCGAATTCTACTCGGTCGCGGTCACCAACAACCGCCAGCAGGCCGACACCGGCACCAAGATGATCCATCTGGGCAAGGGTAGCCGCTCGACCATCGTATCGAAGGGGATCAGCGCGGGGCGCAGCGACAACACCTATCGCGGGCTCGTCCGCGTCGCGCCGACCGCGGAGGGCGTGCGCAACTTCACCCAGTGCGACAGCCTGCTCCTCGGTGACCAGTGCGGCGCACACACGATCCCGTACATCGAGGTGCGCAATCCTAGCGCGCAGATCGAGCACGAGGCGACTACCTCGAAGATCAGCGAGGATCAGCTCTTCTACGCGATGAGCCGCGGGCTCGATCAAGAGGCGGCGGTCGCGCTGATCGTCAACGGCTTCGCGCGCGAAGTACTGCAACAGCTTCCGATGGAGTTCGCGGTCGAGGCGCAGAAGCTGCTGGGCATCAGCCTTGAAGGAAGCGTGGGTTGAGCGCGGCCAGTTAGGGCGACGAACGCCACACGAGACATCAGCATCATTTTCCGAACGAGAAGCAAATGCTCAAAATTGAAAACCTCCATGCCGAGATCGACGGCAAGCCGATCCTCAAGGGCCTGTCGCTCACCGTGAACGCGGGCAAGATCCACGCGATCATGGGGCCGAACGGCGCGGGCAAGTCGACGCTCGGCTACGTGCTGGGCGGCCGTCCTGGCTACGAGGTGACCGAGGGATCGATCACCTTTGACGGGCAGGAACTGCTCGAGATGGAACCGCACGAGCGCGCCGCCGCGGGCGTGTTCCTCGGCTTCCAGTACCCGGTCGAGATCCCCGGCGTGTCGAACGTGCAGTTCCTGCGTGAGAGCCTGAATGCGCAGCGTAGCAGCCGCGATGAGAAGCCGCTGTCGGGTGCCGAGTTCCTGAAGCTTGCTCGCGCGGAGGCCGCGCGGCTGGAGATGGACGCCGAAATGCTCAAGCGTCCGGTCAACGTCGGCTTCTCGGGCGGCGAGAAGAAGCGCAACGAGATGGTGCAGATGGGGATCATCAGCCCGAAGTTCGCGATCCTCGACGAGACCGACTCAGGGCTAGACATCGATGCGCTGCGCATCGTCGGCGACGGCATCAACCGCATCATGCGTCAGCCCGACAAGTCGGTGCTGCTCATCACGCACTATCAGCGCCTGCTCGATTACGTGAAGCCCAACGTCGTCCACGTCCTCGCCGACGGCCGCATCACCCGCACCGGCGGCCCCGAGCTCGCGCAGCAGCTCGAGCGCGAAGGCTATACGGGCATTGAGGCCGAGGTCGCTGCGTGAGCATGCTCGAACTTCCCTCCAACCGCGCCGAGGCGTGGCGCTGGGCCGATCTCGGCGCGCTGTCCGCTGCCGCGGCGATGGCGCCGATCGCGCGTCCCGAGCACGATTTCCTCGACCTGCCCGGTGCACGGCTGCTCTTCGTTGATGGCGTGCTCGATGAGGGCGCCTCGACGCTCGGCGCGGTAACGCTCGGTGAGGTCATGGGCAGCGACCATGCGCTCGGCCGCCACGCGCGCGCCGGCTGGTCGCTCCGCCTCGACGCACGCGCTGCCGCCGACCCGGTGCAGATCGTCCATGTCGCGACGGCGGGCGAGAACCACCTCGCCGCCGAGATCGTACTGGCTGAGGATGCGGTCGGCGAAGTGGTCGAAACCTTCGTCGGCGCCGGCTGGGCCAATCGCTACACGCGCACCCGGCTCGCGCGCGGCGCGCGGCTGATGCGCAGCGTCCGTTTGCTCCAGCCCGCCGGCTTCGTGTCGCTGCGCGAGGAAGCCGACGTGGGCGAGGCGGCGAGCCTCGTGACCACCTTCCTGGGCGCGGGCGGGCAAGGCAGCCGCATCGACGCGCAGCTGACGATGTCGGGCGAGGGCGCCTTCGCCGAGTACGGTGGCGCGCTGCTCACCAGCGACACCCAGGCGCAGGAATGCGCCGTTCGCGTCAACCACGCGCAGCCCAACGGCTCCTCGCGCCAGGTGTGGCGCGCGGTCGCCGCCGACCAGAGCCGCGCCAGCCTCGCCGCCGCGGTTGAGGTCGCGCGCCACGCGCAAAAGACTGACGGTGAGCAGTCTCTACGCGGCCTGCTGCTCCATCGCACCGCAACGGTGAATTTGAAGCCCGAGCTCGAAATCTTCGCCGACGACGTCAAGTGCGCGCACGGCGCGACCGTTGGCGAGCTCGACCCGCGCGCGTTGTTCTACATGCAGAGCCGCGGCATCCCGCGTGCCCGTGCGCAGGCGATCCTGACGCACGCCTTCGTCGGCGACGTGCTGGAGCGGATCGGCAACGAAACCGTCCGCGCCGCTTTCGAGGCCGACGCAGACGCCTGGCTCAACGCCGCGCTGTGACTATGCACGCGCCGACCCGAGTGTCCTACACCGGCCATGCCGCCTACGCGCCGGTGTCGGCTCCGGGCCGGAACGTTTTCGCGCGTGCGTATATGCGTAGGGGTGTGACTTTAGCGACTTTCCAGCAGGTGCCGGCATGACCACGATCACCCAGGAACGCCCGCTCGACACCGTCGCCGACTTCCCTGCGATCCCTGACGGCTGGGCCTATCTCGACACCGCCGCCACGTCGCAGAAGCCGCAGACGGTGATCGACGCGATCACCCGCGGCTACGCCGAGACCTACGCCACCGTTCACCGCGGCGTATACCAGCGCAGTGCCGACATGACGCTCGCCTACGAGGCCGCCCGCAACCGCGTCGCCGCGTTCATTGGCGCTCGTGCCGATGAGATCGTTTTCGTCCGCGGCGCGACCGAGGGGATCAACCTCGTCGCGCACTCTTGGGCCGCGCAGCAGTTGAAGGCGGGCGACCGCATCCTGCTGTCGCAGCTAGAACACCACAGCAACATCGTGCCGTGGCAGATCGCGGCTGAGCGCGTCGGTGCCGCGATCGACGTGATCCCGCTGACCGAGGATCACCGCGTCGACCTTGACGCGATGGCGGCGATGATCACCCCCGCGCATAAGTTCGTCGCGCTCGCCCACGTCTCCAACGTGCTCGGCTCGGTGCTCGACGCAAGCCGCGCGAGAGAGATCGCTCATTCGGTCGGCGCGAAGATCCTGATTGACGGCTGCCAGTCGGTGCCGCGGATGGCGGTCGACGTCGCCGCGATCGGCTGCGACTTCTACGTCTTCTCCGGCCACAAGCTCTACGGCCCGACCGGCATCGGCGTGCTGTGGGGCAGGGGCGACTTGTTGAACCAGATGCCGCCCTACCAGGGCGGTGGCTCGATGATCGACCGCGTCTCGTTCGAGCGCTCGACCTATGCGCCTGCGCCGACCCGCTTCGAGGCCGGCACGCCGCACATCGTCGGCGCGCTGGGCTTGCACGCTGCGATCGACTACGTGTCCGCGATCGGGTTGGAGCGCATCCACGCGCACGAGGCGGCGCTGGTCGCCGACACGCGCGTCGCGCTGTCGCACCTCAATTCGGTTCGCGTGTTCGGCCCCGCTGACTCTGCCGGCATCGTCTCCTTCGCGATGGAGGGGGTGCATCCGCACGACATCGGCACCATCTTGGACGAGAGCCGGGTCGCGATCCGCGCCGGGCATCACTGCGCGCAGCCGCTGATGGCGAGCCTGGGCGTCGATGCCACCGCGCGGGTCAGCTTCGGCGTCTACAATGGACCTAGGGACGTCGAGGCGCTGGTCGCCGGCATGGAACGGGTGAAGAGGATTTTCGGATGAGCGAAGACGCCGACCGGATCGAAGTTCAGGAGGTAGCGGCGGTGACCGCACCGCCACGCGCGCGCGTCGAGGATGCGGTCGATGCTCCCCGCGAGCGCGACTATTTGACCGGCTTCCTTCAGCAGAAGCCTGCGGGCGACAAGCCCGGCGAACCCGGCGGCGCGCTGTACGAGGGCGTGATCGACGCGCTCAAGGACATCTTCGACCCTGAAATCCCGGTCAACATCTATGACCTTGGGCTGATCTACGGCGTCGAGGTGACCGACGAGGGCCAGGCGATCGTAACCATGACGCTCACCACGCCGCACTGCCCGGTCGCCGAGTCGATGCCGGCCGAGGTCGAGATGCGCGTGGCGGCGGTTCCCGGCATCGCCTTCGCCGACGTCAACCTCGTCTGGGACCCGCCGTGGGACCCGCAGAAGATGTCCGACGACGCCAAGCTCGAACTCGGCATGTTGTGAGGATCACTTGGTGACCAATCTAAAGACCCGCGCACGCCCTGCCGCACTCAACATGACGCCGACGGCCGAGGCACGCATCGCCGCGCTGATGGCGCGCGCACCTGAGGGCGCCATCGGCGTCAAACTCTCGACCCCGCGCCGCGGCTGCTCGGGCCTTGCCTATTCGGTCGATTACGTCACCGAGGCGAAGCCGTTCGACGAGAAGATCGAGACACCCGGCGGTACGCTCTACGTGGACGGCGGCTCGATCCTCTATCTCATTGGCTCGACGATGAACTGGGTCGAGGACGATTTCACCGCCGGCTTCGTGTTCAACAATCCCAATGCTAAGGGTGCGTGCGGCTGCGGCGAGAGCTTCACCGTTTGAGCGAATTCCTTCCGCTGATGCGACTGGACGTGACAAGAGGGCGTTCATCCCCCTAATTCTGTTCCAAGCAACATTCGGGGGTCCTGCTTGAACGCTCCAACCGTCGTCGCCGCGCCAACAACCGAGCGCGGGTCCTTGGCATCCGCCATCCTCGACACGCTCGTCCACCGTATCGGCAAGGACGAGCACGCCGCGCGCCCGCACGATTGGCTGGCGGCCACGATCCTGACCGTCCGCAACGACATCATCGAACGCTGGATGGACTCGACCCGCGCCGCGCATGCCGCGGGCGCCAAGCGCGTCTATTATCTCAGCCTCGAATTTCTGATCGGCCGGCTGCTGCGCGACACGCTGTCGAACTTGCTTAAGACCGACGAGGTCGCCTCGGCGCTGTCCGAACTCGGCGTTGGCCTCGCCGAGCTGGAGGAGATCGAGCCCGACGCGGCACTTGGCAACGGGGGCCTCGGCCGGCTCGCCGCCTGCTTCATGGAAAGCATGGCGACGCTCGATCTCCCTGCCTATGGATACGGCATTCGCTACGTCAACGGCATGTTCCGGCAGCGGATCGACAATGGCTGGCAGATGGAACTGCCCGAAACCTGGCTCGCCCACGGCAATCCGTGGGAGTTCGAGCGCCGCGAGAGCGCCTATTTCGTCGGTTTCGGCGGCGAGGTGACGGGGAACGAGCAGGGCGCGGTCCACTGGCACCCGGCCGAGGCGGTCGAGGCGGTCGCGGTCGACACGCCGATGGTCGGCTGGCGCGGTCGGCGCGTCAACACGCTGCGCCTGTGGACCGCGCGCGCGTTCGATCCGATCAAGCTCGACGCCTTCAACGCCGGCGACTTCCAAGCTGCGCTCGCCGATCAACTCCGCGCCGAGACGCTGACCCGCGTCCTCTACCCCAATGACAGCACCGCGGCGGGGCAGGAGCTGCGGCTCCGGCAGGAGTACTTCTTCTCCTCCGCCTCGATCCAGGACATTGTCCGTCGCCACGTCCAGTATTTCGGCGACATCCGCACGCTCCCAGACAAGGCCGCGATCCAGCTCAACGACACGCATCCCGCGGTATCGGTCGCGGAACTCATGCGGCTGCTGATCGACTATCACGAACTGACCTTCGACGAGGCGTGGGACGTGACCCGCGCCACCTTTGGCTACACCAACCATACGCTTCTGCCCGAAGCGCTGGAGAGCTGGCCGCTACCGCTGTTCGAGCGGATGCTGCCGCGTCACATGCAGCTCGTCTACGCGATCAACGCCAAACTGCTGCGAGAGGCGCGCGGAACGCAAGGCATCGACGACCGCGCGATCGCCGCGATCAGCCTGATCGATGAGGGCGGCGAGCGGCGGGTGCGGATGGCCAATCTCGCCTTCGCCGGCTCGCACAGCGTCAACGGCGTCGCCGCGCTCCACACCGATCTGATGAAGCAGACGGTGTTCGCCGACCTCCACCGGCTCTACCCGACGCGGATCAACAACAAGACCAACGGCATCACTCCACGGCGCTGGCTGCAGGAGTGCAATCCCGCGCTCACCGCGCTGATCCGTGACGCCATTGGCGACCGCTTCCTCGACGACGCGACCGCGCTGTCCGATCTCGCCCCGTTCGCCGAAGACGCCGCGTTCCGCGAGCGTTTCGCCGCAGTCAAGCGCACCAACAAGGCCGCGCTCGCGCAGTATCTGCGCGGCGACATGGGCCTCCGCCTCGATCCCGACGCGATCTTCGACGTGCAGATCAAGCGCATCCACGAATACAAGCGCCAGTTGCTCAACCTCGTCGAGACGGTCGCGCTCTACGACCAGATTCGCTCGCATCCCGATCGCGACTGGACCCCGCGCGTCAAGCTGTTCGCAGGAAAAGCGGCGTCGAGCTACCACAATGCCAAGCTCGTCATCAAACTGGCGAACGACGTCGCGCGCCGCATCAACGCCGACCCTGCGATCGGCGACCTGCTCAAGGTCGCGTTCGTGCCGAACTACAACGTCAGCCTGGCCGAGCGCATGGTTCCCGCCGCCGACCTGTCCGAGCAGATCTCGACCGCAGGGATGGAGGCATCGGGTACCGGCAACATGAAGTTCGCGTTGAACGGCGCGCTAACGATCGGCACACTCGACGGAGCGAACGTCGAGATCAGGGATCATGTCGGTGCGGACAATATCGTGATCTTCGGCATGACCGCCGACGAGGTCGCAGCAAAGCGGAGCGGCGGCTACGATCCGCGCCAAGTGATCGAGGGTTCGCGTGAGCTGTCGCAGGCGATCAACGCGATTGCCTCGGGCGTGTTCTCGCCCGACGATCCCCACCGCTACCGCGACCTGATGCAGGGATTGTACGACCACGATTGGTTCATGGTCGCCGGCGATTTCGACGCTTATGCCGCAGCCCAACGCGACGTCGATGCGCGCTGGCGCGACCGCGATGCCTGGGGACGCTCGGCCGTGCTCAACGTCGCCAACATGGGCTGGTTCTCGTCCGATCGCACCATTGCCGAATATGCCCGCGACATCTGGGGTGTGATGTGACGCCGCCGAGCGAGGCGATCGCCGCGCTGCTGGAGGGGCGGCACGACGATCCCTTCTCCCTCCTTGGCCCCCATGCCGGCCCCGAGGGCACGTTCGCGCGCACCTGGATCCCCGGCGCCGACCGCGTTGTCGCCCACTCGCTCGCCGGCGAGCCGCTCGGCGGGCTCGCGCGCGTCGATGATCGCGGGCTGTTCGAGGGCGTGATCGCCGGCGACCCGCAGCCGCTGCGCTACCGCGCCAGCGGGGCGGGCGGCGATTGGTGGGTCGGCGACCCGTACAGCTTCGGTCCTGTCCTGGGCCCGATCGACGACCTGCTAATGATCGAGGGCACGCACAAACGACTCTACGACAAGCTCGGCGCGCATCTGATCGAGCACGAGGGCGCGAGCGGCATTCACTTTGCGGTCTGGGCACCCAATGCGCAGCGCGTAGCGGTCGTCGGCGACTTCAACAATTGGAACGGCGCGCGCCACACGATGCGGCGCCGCGGCGACGCGGGGGTGTGGGATATCTTCGTGCCCGACCTCGGTGCGGGCCGCGCCTACAAATACGAGATCGTCGGACCCGACGGGCTGACGCAGCCGCTCAAGGCCGATCCCTTCGCCTTTGCCGCCGAACTGCGCCCCGCCACGGCGTCCATCACCACCGCCGCCCCCGCGCACGTCTGGGGCGACGACGCCCACCGCGCGGCGTGGAGCAAGGTCGATCCGCGCCGCGTCCCGATCAGCATCTACGAGGTCCATGCCGGATCGTGGGAGCGCGACGAGCATGGCTGGTTCCTCTCCTGGGACGCGCTCGCCGACCGGCTGATCCCTTACGTCGTCTCGATGGGGTTCACCCACATCGAGTTCATGCCGATCAGCGAATATCCGTACGATCCGAGCTGGGGTTATCAGGCGACCGGGCTCTACGCGCCGTCCGCGCGCTTCGGCGACCATGAAGGGTTCGCGCGCTTCGTCGACGGTGCGCATCGTGCCGGATTGGGCGTCATCCTCGACTGGGTACCGGCGCATTTCCCGATCGACGCGCACGGGCTCGCCCGCTTTGACGGCACCGCACTCTACGAGCACGAGGACCCGCGGCTCGGCTTCCACCCCGACTGGAACACCGCGATCTACAATTACGGCCGGCGTGAAGTCGCGTCGTTCCTGACCAACAATGCGCTGTTCTGGGCCGATCGCTACCACGTCGACGGTTTGCGCGTCGATGCGGTCGCCTCGATGCTTTACCGCGACTACAGCCGCAAGGCGGGCGAGTGGATCCCCAACCAGGCCGGCGGACGCGAGAATTGGGAGGCGGTCGACTTCCTGCGCGGCGTCAACCGCGCGGTTTACGCCGACCATCCCGGCGTCTTCACGGTCGCCGAGGAATCGACCTCATGGCCCGGCGTCAGCCAGCCCGCCTATGATGAGGGCGCACGCGAGAACCTGGGGTTCGGGTTCAAGTGGAACATGGGCTGGATGCACGACACGCTCCAATACATGGCGCGCGAGCCGGTGCACCGAAAGCACCACCACGAAGGGCTCACCTTTGGGCTGATGTATGCCTTCAGCGAGAATTTCGTCCTCCCGCTCAGCCACGACGAGGTCGTCCACGGCAAGGGTTCGCTCCTCACCAAGATGTCGGGCGACGATTGGCAGCAGTTCGCCAACCTGCGCGCTTATTACGCGATGATGTGGGGTTACCCCGGCAAGAAGCTCTTGTTCATGGGCCAGGAGTTCGCACAGCGCCGCGAGTGGAGCGAGGAGCGCGCGCTTGACTGGCATCTGCTCAAATCATCCGCGCACGATGGTGTGCGCAAGCTGGTGCGCGACCTGAACCGTCTCTACCGCGAGAAGCCGGCACTCCACGCGCGCGATTGTGAGGCGGAAGGCTTCGAGTGGGCGGTCGCCGACGATGCGGAGAACTCCGTGTTCGTCTGGCTACGCAAGGCGCCCGGTGCGCCGACGATCGCGGTGATCGCCAACATGACCCCCGTCGCGCGCATGCCCTATCCCGTGCCGCTGCCGCATGACGGGCGCTGGCGCGAAATCCTCAACTCCGATGCGCACGATTATTGGGGTTCGGGGCTCGGCAATCTCGGTGGCGTGGTGGCAAAGGATGGCAGCGCCAGCGTGACGCTGCCACCGCTCGCGACGATCATGCTGGAATATGTCGCGTGAGCGTGCCGCATCTAGGCCCAACGCTAGGCGAGCATCTCCCACGCGACGAACAGCAGCAGCCACAGCACGAGCGATATCAACGTGGCGATGGCCATCCCGAACATGGGAGAGGTTACTTGGTCGGCGTGCTCGGTCGGCAGGATGGGGGAAAGGGACGGGACGTCCGAATGAACCTGTTCCAGGGTAATGCGCTCCTAATGTCGCCACCTCTTCGCGGGTGATGACAACAAACGTACGTTAGGCATCTCACCCGCGCAACGAAAAGAAAGGACAGGCTGAATGACGGAGAGGGAACACCGACGCAGCCATCCACTGGCGCGTGACGCAATGGCCTATGTCCTGGCGGGCGGTCGCGGCAGTCGGCTGGCAGAGCTGACCGACACGCGCGCCAAGCCCGCGGTTTATTTCGGCGGCAAGAGCCGGATCATCGACTTCGCGCTGTCGAATGCGATCAATTCAGGCATCCGCCGCATCGGCGTCGCGACGCAGTATAAGGCGCACAGCCTGATCCGGCATTTGCAGCGTGGCTGGAACTTCCTGCGGCCCGAGCGCAACGAGAGTTTCGACATTCTCCCCGCGTCGCAGCGCGTCAGCGAGTTTCAATGGTATGAAGGCACCGCCGACGCGGTCTACCAGAACATCGACATCATCGAGAGCTACGCGCCCGAATTCATGGTCATCCTGGCGGGCGACCACATCTACAAGATGGACTATGAGGTGATGCTCCAGCAGCATTGCAACAGCGGCGCCGACGTGACCGTCGCGTGCATGGAGGTGCCGCGGATGGAAGCGGTCGGCTTCGGCGTGATGCACGTCGACGCCGACGATCGCATTATCGATTTTGTCGAGAAACCCGCCGATCCGCCCTCGATTCCCGGCCAGCCCGACGTGGCGCTCGCCAGCCTCGGCATCTACGTCTTCTCCACCCGCTTGCTGATCGACGAGCTGCGACGCGACGCCGACACGCCCGGCTCGAACCGCGATTTCGGCAAGGACCTGATCCCGTACTTGGTCAAGCACGGTCACGCGCAGGCGCACCGGTTCGGCGACAGTTGCGTCCGCACTGCCGAGGAACCCGCCGCCTATTGGCGCGATGTCGGCACCGTTGATGCTTATTGGGAAGCCAACATCGACCTGACCGATGTCGTCCCGCAGCTCGACCTGTACGACCGCAGTTGGCCGCTGTGGACCTACTCGGAGATCACCCCGCCAGCCAAGTTCGTCCACGACATCGACGGGCGGCGCGGCTCGGCGGTGTCGAGCCTGATCGCGGGCGACTGCATCGTCTCTGGCTCGACGATCCACCGCTCACTGCTGTCGACGGGCGTTCGCGCGCACAGCTACTCGTGCCTCGATGAAGCGGTGGTGCTGCCCTACACGCACATCGGCCGCGGGGCGCGGCTGAGCCGGGTCGTCATTGACCGCGGTGTTCACATCCCCGACGGGCTGGTGGTAGGCGAGGACCCGGCTGCCGACGCGCACCGTTTCCGCCGGACCGACAAGGGTATCTGCCTCATCACGCAACCGATGATCGACCGGCTGGGCTGATCCGCGAATGACGATCCGCGTCCTCTCCGTTGCGTCGGAGGCGTTTCCGCTGGTCAAGACCGGCGGGCTCGCCGACGTGGTCGGTGCGCTGCCCGCCGCGCTCGCCGCACACGACGTGGAGACGACTACGCTGATACCAGGCTATCCCGCAGTCACCGTCGCACTCGGCAAGGCGCGCGCGGTGCACCGCTGGCCGGCACTGCTCGGCGCGCCGGCGCGACTGCTGGCGGGTGAGATCGAGGGATGTCCGCTACTGGTGCTCGACGCGCCGGAGTTGTTCGCGCGCGACGGCAACATCTACACCGATCCGGGCGGCAAGGATTGGCACGACAATTGGCGCCGCTTCGCCGCACTCGCGCGCGCCGCGGCCGATCTGGGTTCGGGCGGGGTGAAGAGCTATTGCTACGATGTCGTCCACGCGCACGACTGGCAAGCGGCACTCGCGCCGGTCTACTTGCGCCACGCACCCGCGAGCGAGCGAGTGGTGCGGTCGGTCATCACCATCCACAACATCGCGTTCCAAGGCTGGTTCGACCCCGGCATCCTGCCGTGGCTGGGTCTGCCCGACGACCTGTTCACCGTCGACGGCATCGAGTTCTTCGGCGGCGTCGGTTACCTGAAGGGCGGGATGCAGTTCGCCGACGCGATCACCACCGTCAGCCCGTCCTACGCGCAGGAAATCCTCAGCGCCGAGTTCGGCATGGGGCTGGAGGGCCTGGTCGCCGCGCGGCGCGAGCGTGTGTCGGGTATCGTCAACGGGATCGATCCCGCGATCTGGAACCCCGCCACCGACACGGCGCTGCCGGCGCGCTACACCGATCGGACGCTTGGCCGGCGCGCGGCGAACAAGCGCGCGGTAGAGGCACGCTTCGGTCTCGAACCCGGCGACGGCCCGATCTTCACCGTGGTCAGCCGGCTGACGTGGCAGAAGGGCATGGACGTGCTCGGCGAGTGCGTCGACGATCTCGTCGCCATGGGCGGTCGGCTTGCCATGCTCGGCTCGGGCGACCCGGCGCTGGAGGAAGCGTTCCGGCTCGCCGCCGATCGCCACCCCGGCCGCGTCGGCGTGACGATCGGCTACGACGAACCCGTTTCGCACCTGCTCCAGGGGGGCGCCGACGCGATCCTGATCCCTTCGCGCTTCGAGCCATGCGGGCTGACGCAGCTATACGGCCTCGCCTACGGCTGCGTCCCCGTCGTCGCGCGGACCGGTGGGCTCGCCGACACGATCATCGACGCGAACGAGGCGGCGCTGGCGGCAGGCGTCGCGACCGGCGTGCAATTCACCGGCGTGTCACGTGACGCGCTCACCGCCGCGATTGCGCGCACCGTGCGCCTCTACGCCGACCGCGCGACCTGGACCACGATCCAGAAGCGCAGCATGCGCAGCGACTTTTCCTGGGACCGTAGCGGGCTTCGCTACGCCCAACTCTACCGGGGGCTCCTCGACACATGATCCGCGCCGTTCCAACGACCCCGTACCTCGACCAGAAACCCGGCACCTCCGGGCTGCGCAAGAAGGTGCGCGTGTTCCAGCAGCCGAACTATGCCGAGAACTTTATTCAGTCGGTGTTCGACGTGATCGAGCACGAGCGTGCCGGCGCGACGCTGGTGGTCGGCGGCGACGGCCGCTTCCTCAATCGCGAGGTCATCCAGATCGCGATCCGCATGGCGGCGGCCGCGACCTTCGCGCGCGTGATCGTGGGGCAGGGCGGCATTTTGTCCACCCCGGCCGCCTCCAACCTCATCCGTAAGCGCGGCGCGCTCGGCGGACTGATCCTGTCGGCCAGCCACAATCCCGGCGGCCCCGACGAGGATTTCGGCATCAAGTACAACGTGTCGAACGGCGGCCCCGCGCCCGAGGGCGTAACCGACGCAATCTACGCGCGCACTAAGGCGATCGAAACCTGGTATGCTGCAGACACCCCCGACATCGACCTAGACGCACTCGGCGAGGTGAATGTCGCCGGCATGACGGTCGAGGTGGTCGACCCCGTCGCCGATTACGCCGAGCTAATGGAGGCATTGTTCGACTTCGACGCCATCCGCTCGGCCAATCTGACGATGGCCTTCGACGCGATGAGCGCCGTGACCGGCCCCTACGCGACCGAAATCCTCGAACGGCGCCTCGGCTTCGCGCCCGGTACGGTGCGCAACGGCACGCCACTGCCCGATTTCGGCGGCCATCATCCCGACCCCAATCTCGTCCACGCGCGCGCGCTATACGACACGATGATGGAGGAGGATGCACCCGACTTCGGCGCAGCGTCGGACGGCGACGGCGACCGCAACCTCATCATCGGACGCGGTCGCTTCGTGACCCCGTCGGACAGCCTCGCCATGCTCGCCGCCAACGCGCATCTCGCCCCGGGTTACGCCGCCGGTCTGAAAGGCATCGCGCGCTCGATGCCGACCAGCGCGGCGGCCGACCGCGTCGCGGCCGCGCTCGGCATCCCCGCCTATGAGACGCCCACGGGGTGGAAGTTCTTCGGCAACCTCCTCGACGCCGGCATGGCGACGATCTGCGGTGAGGAGAGCGCGGGCACGGGCAGTGACCATGTCCGCGAGAAGGACGGGCTGTGGGCGGTGCTGCTCTGGCTCAACATCCTCGCCGCGACCGGCAAAAGCGTCGATGAATTGGCGCGTGATCACTGGGCACGCTTCGGCCGCAATTACTACGCCCGCCACGATTACGAGGGCGTCGACAGCGTTGCCGCCGACACGCTGATGCGCGATCTGCGCGGCAAGCTCGCGACGCTGCGGGGAACGACGATCGGTGCGCTGACGATCGCCCAGGCCGACGACTTCGCCTACACCGACCCGACCGACGGCTCGGTCAGCGCCAACCAAGGCGTGCGCATTCTATTCGACGGCGGCAGCCGCGTCGTGTTCCGCCTGTCGGGCACCGGCACCAGCGGCGCGACCGTGCGCGTTTACCTCGAACGCTACGAACCCAAAGACGGCGACCTCGACGCGGACACGGGCGCGATGCTCGCCGACATCGTCGCCGCGGCGGACGAACTCGCCGGCATCCACCATCACACCGGTCGCAACGAGCCCGATGTCGTCACCTGAGCTCGGCGCGCACGTCGGGCCGGACGGAACCAGCTTCGCCGTCCACGCGCCGGCGGCGGACGCGGTGTGGCTGTGTTTGTTCGACGGCGAGGCGGAGCGCCGCATCGCCATGACCCGCGATGGCGCGATCTGGCGCGTGGACGTGCCGAGCGCGGGCGAGGGCACGTGCTACGGATACCGCGCCGATGGCGCACCGGCGCACGACGCGTCCAAGCTGCTGGTCGACCCTTACGCCACGACGCTCGACCGCGCCTTTGTTTACGACCCGCTACTGACCGCGCAAGGCGCCGACACCGCCGCGCTCGTGCCCAAGGCGGTGGTGAGCGTACCGTCACCTGTCGCACTCGCGCCGCCCGTATTCCGCCACGGTGGCCTGATCTACGAGCTCAACGTCCGCGGCTTCACGATGCTGCACCCCGACGTGCCTGATGCGCAGCGTGGCACGATCGCGGCGCTCGCGCACCCGGCGGTGATCGCAAACCTGACGAAGCTCGGCGTCGACGCGGTCGAACTGATGCCCGTGGTCGCCTGGATCGACGAGCGACACCTGCCGCCGCTCGGCCTCGCGAACGCCTGGGGCTATAATCCGGTCGTGCCGATGGCGCTCGATCCCCGGCTAACACCCGGCGGCGTCGCCGAACTGCGCGACACCGTCGCTTCGCTTCGACAGGCGGGCATCGGCGTGATTCTCGACTTGGTGTTCAACCACAGCGGCGAAAGTGACGAGCACGGTCCCACGCTCTCCCTCCGCGGGCTCGACGACGCGGCCTATGCGCGCGACGGCGGGGGGCGCCTGATCAACGACGCGGGCACCGGCAACACGCTCGATTTCGCCAACCAGGCGGTGCGCGACCTGACCCTCGCCAGCATGCGCCACTTCGTCGCACACTGCGGGGTCGACGGCTTCCGCTTTGATCTTGCCACCGTCATGGCGCGCGGTCCCGGCTTCGACGCGCAAGCACCGATCTTCGCCGAGATCGCGGCCGACCCGCTGCTCGCCGACCGCGTGCTGATCGCCGAGCCGTGGGATACCGGTCCTGGCGGCTACCAGCTCGGGGCATTCCCATCCAACTGGCTCGAGTGGAATGATCGCTACCGCGACGACGTGCGCCGCTTCTGGCGCGGCGATGGCAGCAGCGGCACGCTGGCGACCCGGCTGTCTGGATCGAGCGACGTGTTCGGTGACCGCGCCACCCGCAGCGTCAACTTCGTCGCCGCGCACGACGGCTTCACGCTCGCCGATACCGTCGCCTACGCCGAGCGCCACAACTACGCCAACGGCGAGCACAATCGCGACGGCCACGCGCACGAAATATCGTGGAACAACGGCGCGGAGGGCGCCTGCGACGACGCCTCGGTCGCCGAGCGCCGCCACGCCGACCAGCGCGCGCTGCTTGCCACATTGTTCGCCAGCCGCGGCACGATCATGCTGACCGCGGGTGACGAGTTCGGCCGCTCGCAAGCAGGCAACAACAACGCCTACGCGCAGGATAATGCGATCACGTGGCTCGACTGGCACGCGCGCAACCGGCAGCTGGAGGACTATGTCGCCGGCCTCTCGCGCCAGCGCCGTACATGCGCGGCGCTGTCCGTTCCTGCGATCCGACACGACGCGCGCTGGCACCGGCTCGACGGCGGCGAGATGACGCAGGCGGACTGGGACAGCAGCGCGGGGTTCGCGATGACCGTTGGCGACGTCACGCTGCGGGTGGATCGTAACGGACGGTCGGTGACGATCGAACAGGGTTGAGAAGGCTCGCGCCTGACCGTGTCATATCGACCTGACGATCGGCTAACGTCTGAAAGCACAGCGCCGCGGGCCAAGCCCGCGTCGTCGGTCGGCGCGGTCGCGCCGCCGGCCGCGCTGGTCGCCGGAGCGCGCAATAGCTTTGGCTATTGCGCCGCGACCAGCGGCTATTTCGTTGCGACCAGCGGGAGTCCCGGCTGCACTTCTTCATACCCGCGCACGATCCCGGACAGCGTCAGCCCCAGCAGCCGGATGCCGCCCGCGACCGGCAACTCCGGCGCGATCAGCATGCGGCCGATCGCCAGCATATCCGCCTCGCTTGCCACCGGATCACTCACCGATCGGGCGCGCGTGATGGTGTGGAACTGGCTGTCGCGCAGCTTGAGCGTCACCGTGCGCCCGCGGGCCTGTTTGCGCTCGACCCGCGCCCAGGCAGCCGACGCGACGTGCGCCAGCGCGGCGTCGATCTCGTCGGGCGCGGACAGATTGGTCTCGAACGTCCGCTCCGCCCCGATCGACTTGCTCTCGCGGCTGGATCGCACCGGCCGCTCGTCCACGCCGCGCGCGGCGCGATGGAGATAGTCGGCGTAGTTGCCGAAATGCGCGCGCAGGAACTCGACCGGCCGGTCGCGCAGGTCGGCGCCCGTCTCGATCCCCAGCCGCGACATCTTCGCCGCGGTGACCGGACCGACGCCGTGGAAGCGCTTGACCGGCAGGCTGGCGACGAACGCCGCGCCCTTGCCCGGCGGGATCACGCACAGACCGTCGGGCTTGTTCTGGTCGGAGGCGAGCTTGGCGATGAACTTGTTGTAGCTGACCCCCGCCGAGGCAGTCAGGCCGGTCACTTCCTTGATCCGCGAGCGGATCTCCTCGGCGATCGCCTTGGCGGAGCCGAGCCCGCGCCGGTCGACCGTTACGTCGAGATACGCCTCGTCCAAACTGAGCGGCTCGATCTCGGCCGTGTAATCGGCGAAGATCGCGTGGATCTGCCGGCTGACCGCGGCATAGACCTCGAACCGCGGCTTGACGAACAAGAGCTCGGGACAGCGCCGCCGCGCGACCGACGAGGGCATCGCCGAGCGGACCCCGAACACGCGCGCCTCGTAACTCGCCGCCGCCACCACCCCGCGCGCGCTCGATCCGCCGACCGCGAGCGGACGCCCGCGCAAGGCCGGATCGTCGCGCTGCTCGACCGACGCGTAGAAGGCGTCCATGTCGACGTGGATGATCTTGCGGACGGGCGCCTCGGTCACGTGCGTCGTATAGCGGCTGCGCGCGCTGTCGTGTACCCGTTTCGTTCGCGCGGGCGCGGCTGTTTTCGCGGAGCCGCAAATCCGCTATGCCGCGGCGCATGAGCGATCTACAACGCCCCGTCCTCGTGCCGCCTAATGGCGAGAAGAAAGTGCTGCTTCATTCCTGCTGTGCCCCGTGCTCGGGCGAGGTGATGGAAGCGATGACAGCGAGCGGCATCGACTACACGATCTTCTTCTACAACCCCAACATCCATCCCAAAGAGGAATATCTGCTCCGCAAGGAGGAGAACATCCGCTTCGCCAAGGAGCATGACGTTCCCTTCGTCGATGCCGATTATGACACGGTGAACTGGTTCAAGCGCGCGAAGGGGATGGAGTGGGAGCCCGAACGCGGCGCGCGCTGCACGATGTGCTTCGACATGCGGTTCGAGCGCACCGCGCTCTACGCGCACGAGCATGGCTTCCCGGTCATCACCTCCTCGCTCGGCATCTCGCGTTGGAAGGACATGAACCAGATCAACAGCTCGGGCGAGCGCGCCGCGTCGCATTATCCCGGCATCGATTACTGGACGTTCAACTGGCGCAAGGGCGGTGGCGCCGCGCGGATGATCGAGATCTCCAAACGCGAGCGCTTCTACCAGCAGGAATATTGCGGCTGCGTCTATTCACTGCGTGACAGCAACGCGCACCGTGTCTCGCAGGGTCGTGAGGAAATCCGCATTGGCGAGTTGTACTACGGCGACGACGCCAAGGGCTGATCAGCCGATCGCGACCCTGATCGTCAACACGTCGCGAGGTCGTGCTGCAAGGCTGGATCGTCCCGCGCGTTAGGTGCGGCGCGCGTCACGGGACGTGACCGATGCGTGACGCTTTGGCTTTTGCGCTGCGCCTGCTAACGCGCGCGGATCATGGCTACCCCGCTCTCGCACATCCGCAATTTCTCGATCATCGCGCACATCGACCACGGCAAATCGACGCTCGCCGACCGGCTGATTCAGGCGACCGGCGGCCTGTCCGACCGCGAGATGAGCGAGCAGGTGCTCGACAACATGGACATCGAGCGCGAGCGCGGCATCACGATCAAGGCGCAGACCGTGCGGCTCGCCTACAAGGCCAAAGACGGTGAGACCTACACGCTCAACCTGATGGACACGCCCGGCCACGTCGACTTCGCCTACGAGGTTTCGCGGAGCCTGGCGGCGTGCGAGGGTGCGCTGCTGGTGGTCGACGCGGCGCAGGGCGTCGAGGCGCAGACGCTCGCCAACGTTTATCAGTCGATCGAGCATGATCACGAGATCGTGCCTGTCATCAACAAGATCGATCTGCCCGCCGCCGAGCCCGAGAAGGTCCGTGCCGATATTGAGGACGTGATCGGCCTCGACGCATCAGGCGCGGTGCTCGCCAGCGCGAAGTCGGGGATCGGCATCGCCGACATCCTCGAAGCCGTCGTCACCAAGATCCCGGCGCCGAAGGGCGACGCGAACGCACCGTTGAAGGCGATGCTGGTCGACTCGTGGTACGATCCGTACCTCGGCGTCGTGATCCTGATCCGCGTGATCGACGGCACGTTGAAGAAGGGGCAGCAGGTCACCTTCATGCAGGCGGGCACGCAGCATCTGGTCGACCGGGTGGGATGCTTCCGCCCCAAGATCGAGCAGCTGACCGATCTGGGCCCCGGCGAGATCGGCTTCATCACCGCGCAGATCAAGGACGTGGCGCAGGCGCGCGTCGGCGACACGCTGACCGACAGCAAGAAGCCGACCGCCGAACCGCTCGAAGGCTTCAAGGAAGTGCAGCCGGTGGTGTTCTGCGGCTTATTTCCGCTCGACGCCAACGACTTTGAGAAGCTGCGCGAGTCGATCAGCAAGCTGCGGCTGAACGACGCTTCGTTCAGCTTCGAGATGGAGACTTCCGCCGCGCTCGGCTTCGGTTTCCGCTGTGGGTTCCTGGGGCTCCTCCATCTGGAGATCATCCAGGAGCGGTTGATGCGCGAGTATGACCTCGATCTCATCACCACTGCGCCGAGCGTGGTGTATGAAATCGAGCTGACGCACAACGGTGGGCGGGTCGAACTCCACAATCCGGCCGACATGCCCGACCCCAACAAGATCGCGACGATCAGCGAGCCGTGGATCGAGGCGACGATCTACGTTCCCGACGAATACCTCGGCTCGATCCTGAAGCTGTGCCAGGACCGCCGCGGCATTCAGAAGAACTTGACCTATGTCGGCGGGCGCGCACAGGCGACGTACGAACTGCCGCTTAACGAGGTCGTATTTGATTTCTACGACCGGCTCAAATCGCTGTCGAAGGGCTATGCCAGCTTCGACTATCACCAGATCGGTTATCGCGAGGGCGACCTCGTCAAGATGTCGATCCTCGTCAACGAAGAGCCGGTCGACGCGCTTTCGATGATCGTGCACCGCGGCACCGCCGAGACGCGCGGGCGCGGCATGTGCGAGCGGTTGAAGGAGCTGATCCCGCGTCACCTGTTCAAGATCCCGATCCAGGCGGCGATCGGCGGCAAGGTGGTCGCGCGCGAGACGATCAGCGCGATGCGCAAGGACGTGACCGCCAAATGTTACGGCGGCGACGCGACGCGTAAACGCAAGCTGCTCGACAAGCAGAAGAAGGGCAAGCTCAAGATGCGCGAATACGGCAGCGTGCAGATCCCGCAGGAGGCTTTCATCGCCGCGCTCCGCATGGGTGACGAGGGCTGATCAACGTGTCGGGGTGAGCCGCGATCCTGCGGCTACGCCTCGACCCGCAACGCACCGCGCGCATCCTTGAGCATCCACGCGCGGGCGGCACGCTGTACCCGCGGCAGAATGACCCATTGCAGCAGCGAGGTG
This sequence comes from uncultured Sphingomonas sp., assembly GCF_936927845.1. Taxonomy (GTDB): domain Bacteria; phylum Pseudomonadota; class Alphaproteobacteria; order Sphingomonadales; family Sphingomonadaceae; genus Sphingomonas. The sequence continues at coordinate 139,685 of NZ_CAKZHV010000057.1, read as the reverse complement.
AGCAGCAGCGACGAGACGATGATCTGCACCGGCGACGGCAGCGTCGGCAGCAGCGCGCGCACGATCGTGCTGACGATCAGCAGGACGGGCAGCACCGATAGCTAGGTGACGATGAAGCGTTTCCACGGCGACGCGCTCGCGTCGCTCGGCAGTTCGATGTCGATGTCGCGTCCGCTCGCGACCTGGTCGGTGCCGACCGTCAGCTCGTCGCCGTGCGCGGCGAGTGCGCGATAGGCGACATCGGCCCGGAAACGGTCGAGTGCGGCGCGGTCCGCGAAGCGCAGCAGCAGGTGCTGCAACGCATCGGTCTGCCCCAGGCGGACGAGGCCGGAAAAGCCCTCCGCTGCTCTCGCTGCCGCGCTCAGTTCCTCGATCCAGCGCGCAAAGGCTTCCGCCTTGCCGGGCAGAACGGCGCGGCTGATCACGAGCGTGGCGGGGCGGGCATCGTCCATGCCGCGTCAACGAGCGTCGCGCGTGCGTGTTGCGCTGCGGCGGATGACGGGTGCATCGACGTGGCTGGCGCCGCGGTATCCACCGCGATACAGCGGTCGCGATGATCCGCCGCACCGTTCTGTTCACGCTTGTCGCACTGATGGCGACGCCGATCGCAGCGCAGCAGCGTGCGCCCATCGTGCTCGCCGCCGCCAGCATGCAGGAGGCGGTGAGTGACGCGGCAGACGCCTGGGCCCGGCAGGGGCATCCGCGGCCGGTGCTCGCCTTTGCCGCGTCCTCGGCGCTCGCGCGGCAAGTCGAGGCCGGCGCACCCGCCGACCTGTTCGTCTCGGCCGACAGTGAATGGATGGACGAGCTGGCGCGTCGGCGTCTGCTCGCGCCCGGGACCCGCGCGGTGCTGGCGCGTGGACGGCTGGTCGTGGTTGCGCGGCCGGGTTCCGCATCGGTCAACGGGTTGCGGGGCGCGGCGCTCGCGCGTCTGCTCGCGCGCGGACCGCTCGCGATGGCTGATCCTGCGTCGGTGCCGGCGGGGCGATACGGACAGCAGGCGCTGACCCGCATGGGCGCCTGGGGCACCGTTGCCCCGCGTGTAGTCCGCGCCGAGAACGTCCGCGCGGCGCTCGCGCTGGTTGAGCGCGGCGCGGCGCCGTACGGGATCGTCTACGCAACCGACGCGCGTGCCTCGGCGCGGGTGCAGGTGGCGGGCGTGTTCCCCGCCGCCAGTCACGCGCCGATCGTTTATCCGATCGCGCGTCTCGCGCGTTCGCGCAGCACGGAGGGTGAGGGCTTCCGCCGCTTTCTGCTATCTTCGGCCGGGCAGGCGATTTTGGCGCGCAGAGGCTTTGGCGCGCGGTGAGCGACGTGTCCGCGGTCGTCCGCCTGACGCTGCTGATCGGCGGAACCGCGACGCTTGCCTGCCTGCCGCTCGCTTTCCTGCTCGCCTGGGTGCTCGCGCGCTGGCGCTTCCCGGGCAAGATCCTGCTCGACGGTATCGTTCATCTGCCGCTGGTCGTGCCGCCGGTCGTGACCGGTTGGGTGCTGCTGCTCGCCTTTGCACCTGCCGGACCGATCGGTGGATGGCTGGAGCGGTGGTTCGGTTTCAGCGTGCTGTTCCGCTGGAGCGGGGCGACAATCGCGGCGGCGGTGATGGCGCTGCCGCTGATGGTGCGCGCGATGCGGCTGTCGATCGAGGCAGTTGATCAGCGACTGGAGCAGGCCGCCCGCACGCTCGGCGCATCGCGGTGGCGTGCCTATGCGACGATCACGCTGCCGCTCGCGCTGCCGGGCGTGCTCGCCGCGGCGGTCCTGGGTTTCGCGCGTTCGATCGGGGAGTTCGGCGCGACCGTCACCTTTGTCAGCAACGTGCCGGGTGAGACGCAGACGCTGCCGCTCGCGATCTACGCCGCGCTTCAACAACCTGGTGGCGAGCAGCAGGTGTGGCGACTGGCCGCGATTTCGGTCGCGTTGTCGCTCGGCGCGCTGATCGCGTCGGAGGCGCTGGTGCGCCGTGCCGGACAGGGGACGCATGTCCTTTGACATCGACGTGACCGGCCGCGGCGGGCGCGTGTCGGCTCGCTTCGCGGTGCCCGGTGGCGTCACGGTCCTGTTCGGCCCGTCGGGTGCCGGCAAGACTACGGTCCTCGACATGATCGCCGGCCTGGTCACGCCCGAGCGCGGCCATATTCGCGTCGGCGGCGAACCCTTGTTCGACGCAGCGACGCGCGTGAACGTGCCGCCCGAACGGCGCCGCGCTGGCTATGTCTTTCAGGATGCACGGTTGTTTCCGCACCTGCGCGTGCGCGAGAACCTGCGCTACGGAGCGAAGGATGGCGATCAAGTCACTGAGACTGCGCGCTTGCTGGGTGTCGAGCATCTGCTCGCACGCTGGCCGCGGACGCTGTCGGGGGGTGAGGCGAAGCGCGTCGCGATCGGGCGCGCGCTGCTCAGCGACCCGGCATTCCTGCTGCTCGACGAACCGCTCGCGTCGCTCGATGCGGCCCGGCGCGCCGATGCGATGCGCGCGGTACAGACGCTGCGCGACGCTACGCGGCTGCCGACACTGCTCGTTACCCACGATCGCGACGAGGCCGAGCGGCTCGGCGATCGCATCATCGACCTCTCCGCGTAGAGGTGGCGCGCCCGGCTGGATTCGAACCAGCGGCCCCAAGCTTAGAAGGCTCGTGCTCTATCCAACTGAGCTACGGGCGCGCGCGGAACGCGGATTAGCGCGGATTGCGGCGCTGCGAAACTGCCGCGTATAAAAGCTGCATGGACGAGCCCAGTTCGCACCCGACCGATGCCGCGCTCACCCGTGTCGAGGCCGATGCGCTGGCCGGGCGATCGCTCCGCTTCTACGATTTCGTGATGGCGGCGTTCGTCGCCATCCTGCTGCTGTCGAACGTGCTGGGCGCGGGCAAGGTAGCGGTGATGACCTTGCCCGTCGTCGGCGAATGGCCGTTCGGCGCGGGCCTCCTGTTCTTCCCGGTCAGCTACGTCATCGGCGACGTGCTGACTGAGGTCTATGGCTATGCGCGGGCGCGGCGCGTGATCTGGGCGGGGTTCGCCGCCACCGTGTTCATGGCGTTCATGGCCTGGGTCGTCGTGGCATTGCCGCCTGCACCCGATTGGACCAACCAGGCGGCGTATGAGACGGTGTTCGGGCAGGTGCCTCGGATCGTCTTTGCCAGCATGTGCGCATTTTGGGCCGGCGAGTTCGTCAACTCCTACGTGCTCGCGCGGATGAAGGTGTGGAGCGGCGGGCGGCACCTGTGGATGCGCACGATCGGTTCGACGATCGCGGGGCAGGGCGTCGACAGCCTGATCTTCTACCCGCTCGCGTTCCTCGGCGCGGCCGGGTGGACCAGCGATCTGGTCGTCACCGTATTGTTCACGCAATGGGCGCTGAAGGTCGCGTGGGAGGCGCTGCTGACGCCAGTCACCTATCTGGTGGTCGGCGGACTCAAGCGAGCCGAGGGGATCGACGTGTTCGATCAGGCGACGAACTTCTCGCCCTTCCGTACGCGCGTCTGACGCGGTGTGAACCGTTCCGCGTAAGCCGCTGCGCTTATTAAACGAAGTGCCGATCAGCTGATCGTGTCGAGCAGGCTTTCGAACAAACGGCGTCCGTCGGTGCCGCCATGGGCCGCTTCGACGCGACGTTCGGGGTGCGGCATCATGCCGAGCACGTTGCCGCGCGCATTCACCAGCCCGGCGATGTCGCGCGCACTGCCGTTGACCGGCTCGGCATAGCGGAACGCCACCTGTCCCTCGCCTTCCAGCCGATCGAGCGTTTCGGCATCGGCGACGTAATTGCCGTCATGATGCGCGACCGGCACGCGGACCGTCTCGCCCGCCGTGTAACCACTGGTGAAGCGTGATCGCGAGTCGCCGACAGTCAGCGACACGTCGCGGCAGACGAAGTCGAGCCCGGCGTTGCGCATCAGCGCGCCCGGGAGCAATCCCGCCTCGGTCAGCACCTGGAACCCGTTGCAGATGCCGAGCACCGGCAGACCCGCATCCGCGCGCTCAACCACGTCGCGCATGATCGGCGAACGTGCGGCGATCGCGCCGGAGCGGAGATAGTCGCCGTAAGAGAAACCACCGGGCACGGCCACCAGCGACACGTCGTCGGGCAGCGTGGTGTCGCGGTGCCAGACCATCACCGGCTTGGTGCCCGTCACCTGTTCCAGCGCGACGGCGATGTCGCGGTCGCAATTGGAGCCGGGGAAGACGACAACCGCCGTCTTCATGCGCGCTCGATCCGGTAATTCTCGATCACGGTGTTGGCGAGCAGCTTGCGGCACATCGCGTCGACGTCGGCGTCGCTGGTGCCCTCGTCGACGTCGAGCTCGATCAGCTTGCCGACACGCGCGCCATGCACGCCGGAGAAGCCGAGGCCGGAGAGCGCGTGCTCGATCGCCTTGCCCTGGGGGTCGAGGACGCCGGGTTTGAGCGTGACGTGGATGGTGAGCTTCATGCCGCGCGCCTATGCCGTGCGACGCGCGTGGGGGCAAGGTTTTCGCGAGTCCACCGCCCGATCAGAAGTAGCGTGCGAGGCCGATCGAGAAGCGGCTGCGCCTGGTACGATACAGGTCGAGCGAGGAGAGGATGCCCGTCGCCGCCCATGATACCTGCGGCGAGAAGCCGAGCACGCGCAGCTTGCGGTTGCCGAGCGTCACCTGCGAGGTGACGCGCCAGTCGCGCCGCGGCTGGAGCGAGAAGATCGGGATCGCGGCATCGAAACGCGCGCGGCTGACGCTGCCGCCGAAGCCGACGTTGAACCCGCGCGGCAACTCACCCGCGACGTTCGCGCCGACGCCCACCTCGATGTTCGAGTAAGCCTTGGCGTTGAGCCAGTCACGCCGCACGAATGCCTGCCCGGCGGCGACGAAGGTGCGGCGAAAGCTCGTCTCGTAGGATAAGTAAAGGCCGCCCTGCCAACCGTCGAACGCTCGATCGAACTCGGTGTCGGTGCGCCGGACGTCGAGCTGGAGTCCCAGGCGTCGCGTCGCGTCGAGCGACCATTGGCCGCCACCACGCACACCGATCTGCCGACTGGCAACCCGCCCGCCGTACCAGCGCTGCGCACCGATCACCTGCGCCGACACGCTGGCGTCGTTGGAGAGCTGCGCTTCGCCGCCGGCGGCGGCCTGCACCAGATAATCGTCGAAGCGAGTGCCCGAATAATTGAGCCCGCTCAGGTCGAGGTTGCCGAGAAAGAACAGGTCACCGCCGACCGGCAGCCGTGCGGCGGTTGAGGCGGTCGCCGTTTGCCCCGTGCCCGAGCGCCGCCGCGCGCCGGCGTCGAGTTCGAGCGGCAGGCTGTAGTCGCCGAGGTGCACGTCGACCGTGCGCGCGTCGGTCGCGTTGTTGATGTTGGTGTCGGGCGCCAGCGCCAGCGACACGTCGGCGCGGAAGGCGCGGGCGGAACGGATCACGTCGCGTGCGCCGCGAACCAGCCGCGCCAGATCGGGGTCGAGCTCGCGGCTCTGCTGCGCGAGGCGGAGCTGGCGGTCGGCCGCGGCACTCTGGCCCATCGCAATCATGGTGCGACCGAGTTCCAGCCGGACGCGGGTCTGGTTCGGATCGTCGGCCAGGATCGCCTTGTATTCACGCGCGGCGGTGGCGAGGTCGCCTTCCTGCGCCGCCATATAGCCGGTCAGGAAACGCGTCTGCATCGTGAAACCCGGCGCCAGCCGCAGCGCGGCGATGAGCGCGCGTGCCTCCGGGTATTTGCCCGCGTGCACCAGCCGTTCGGCCGAGGCGAGCAGTTGCGATGCGGTGAGCCGCACCTGGCACGGTCCGGCCGCAGGGCAGGTGGCGGGCGGGGGCACCGGGGCGGGGGCCGCCATCGACGGTTCCGCCGCGCCGCTGCTCGCCACCGCCGGCCACGGCGCGAGCAGCAGCAGGACGGCCGCGAGGAACCGGTGCAGCATGGTTGGTCTGTCCGCCCGAGCGTCGCGTGCGCTTACTTCTTGCCCGTGAACGCACCCTGGATGTCGATGCGCTGCCCCGGCACGCCGCCGACGATGCGGAAGTTGCCGCCGACGTTCGCCGCATTGGGCCCGAAGAAGGTACCGTCGATCGAACTCGCCCCCGCCGTGCTCGTGCCGCTGGCGGCGCTGGTGAAATCAATCGCCTTGCCGCCCAGCGTCGCGCTGGTGAACGCGCCCGAGAAGCCGCCGTAGCGCAGCAGGTCGATCTTTGCCGAGCCGACCGCCTGGAATGCGGTGCCGGTCGGATTGGTGAGCGCCGCGTCGCTGACGCGAACGCCGTTCTGGAACGTCGGGCCGACCGCGCCATCTATCCGGACATCGACCGTTGAGCGACCGAAGTCGACCGACACGGCGCTCGTGCCGGTGAGCCACTGCATGTAGCTCGATGCTTGCGTGCCGTCGTTCAGCACGGCCGAGGCGAGGAAGCCGCCGGTGTAGCTGCCAGTGCCCGAGATTGGGATCTGCGACTGGATGGTCGGTGTGCCGAACACCAACGCCCCGTGCTGGCGGTTGGTGACACCCTTGTCGTCGTGGACGCTGCGCGTGAAGCCCGCGAGCGTCACGTAGGTCCCGTCACCTGGGCGTTGGTAGAAGAAGCTCGTCGTCTCGGTCGACGTGCCCGACTCGAGATAATTGAAGCCGGCCAGGTTGGGCGCTTCGAGGTTCGGCGTCGCCTCCGGGTTGTAGTCGGCGCGGTGTGCGGGGTCCTGGAAACGATTGTTCTGCGCGAAACCCGCCTTCTCGTCGGTCAGCGCGACCGTGAATACGCCGTCGCGTGGATCGTAGCTGATCGTTCCGCTCGGCACCTTCACGGTGCTGGCATTGCCTTGATATAGCTGCCCGGTGTCGCTGAAGGTGAACGAGTGGAGCGCACCGATCGCGGTGAAGCTGGTGGCGGTGGAAACCGCGAGCAGGTTGCTCGGGCTGGTCGAGCCGGTGCCGGTGCCCGGCGTGCCGACGCCGGTGCCGCCACCCGTCGTGCCACCCGCCGAGGCCGGCGGCGCGATGCTGCCCACGCTTTCCGGCCCGGCACCGCCGCACGCGGCGAGCGCCAGCAGCGGCAGCGCCAAGGCAATCGAAGAAACGCGCATAAGAAAACCCCCTCGTCGGACCCGTATCGACGAGGGGGTTAGCGGGCGCTGGTTAATTCGCGGTCAACGCACTCACTTGCCGCGCTTCTTGCGATGCGTTTCCATGTCGAGCACCGCATTCTCGCTGCCCTCGGGCAGCAGCCCGAGACGGCGTGCAACCTCCTGATAAGCCTCGACCTCGCCACCCAGGTCGCGCCGGAAGCGGTCCTTGTCGAGCTTCTCGTCGCTGTCCATGTCCCACAGACGGCAGCAATCGGGGCTGATCTCGTCCGCCAGGATGATGCGGCTGTAATCGTTGTCCCAAATCCGCCCGAACTCGAGCTTGAAGTCGACCAGTCGGATGCCGACGCCCGCGAACAGGCCGCAGAGGAAATCGTTCACCCGGATCGCCAGGTCGGCGATGTCGTGCATCTCCTCTTGGCTCGCCCAGCCGAACGCCGCGATATGCTCGTCGGTGATCATCGGATCGCCGAGCTCGTCCGACTTGTAGGCATATTCGATGATCGTGCGCGGAAGCTGGACGCCTTCCTCGATCCCCAGCCGCTTCGACAGCGAACCGGCGGCGACGTTGCGCACCATCACCTCGACCGGCACGATCTCCACTTGACGAATGAGTTGTTCGCGCATGTTGAGACGCCGTATGAAGTGCGTCGGCACGCCGATATGACCCAGCAGCGTGAAGATATGCTCGCTGATGCGGTTGTTGAGCACGCCCTTGCCGTTGATCGTGCCCTTCTTCTGCGCGTTGAAGGCGGTCGCGTCGTCCTTGAAATACTGGATCAGCGTGCCGGGCTCGGGACCCTCGTACAGGATCTTGGCCTTGCCCTCGTAGATCTGCCGCCTGCGCGCCATTGATCGCCCTTTCGCGAAATAATGACGCCCCGGAAACGCGGACCTTGGCCGCGCGACCGGGGCGATGTTGCGCGGCGCTATACGGGAAAGCCCGCCGGCCGAAAAGAGGCTGTGCTGCGATGCGGCGATCAGCGCGCGCTGTCGAGTTGCCGATCGCGGACGCCAAGCTGCGTCAGCAGCAGCTGCTTCGCCTCGCGCCACGCCGCCGTGTCGGGCGTGACAAGCTCGACATGACCCGTGTTCGGGACGGTGTGGAGCACGGCGCGATCACCCGCGGCGGTCGCGCGCGCGACATAGTCGGTCGCCATGCGGTACGGAATTATCCGATCCTGGCGCCCATTGACGAGGTCCTGGTCGACGCCGAGCGGCAGCAGCCGAGGAACCGACGTGTCAGCGTACGGGTCGGCGCGATCGGTGCCGACGAGCTTGCCGACCACCTCGGTACCGCAGCCATTGTCGGGGCTGTTCGCGGTTGCTTCGAGATCGGGCAAGCCGCCGAGGCTGACGACATGCGCGAGGCGAAGCGGGTGCGTCACACGCAGCGGGCTGTCGGCGGGCAGCCGCGTTCTAGCTGCCAGCCACAAGGCAAGATGTCCTCCGGCGGAATGTCCAACGGCGACCACCCGGCCGGTGTCGAGGTTGAACTTGCGTGCCGAAATAGACAGTTGGTCCGCAGCCTTGGCAGCATCACTGAAGGTGCCGGGATAACCGCCGCCGGCGCGATCGACGCCGCGATAGTCGATATTCCACACCGCCACTCCCGAGCGCCGCAGGTCGTCGGCGACCCAGTTCATCAGCGTGCGGTCGGCAATCGAGGTCGTCCAGCAGCCTCCGTGCACCATCAATACGGTCGGGAATGGCCCCTTGCCACGCGGCAGCCACACGTCGACCTTCTGCATCGAGTCGGTGCCGTAGGCGACGGTCGCGTCGGGTTCGGGCCGCGGGCGCTTGGTCAGATCGTCCCACGTCAGCGGCTTGAACGCAGGGCTGGCAGGTGTGGCGGCGTCGGACATCAGCGGAACGCTCCCGGACAGGACACAGGCGATCAGCGCGGTGGCGAACAGGCGATGAGGCTTTATGCAGCTAGCCTGCCACGCGCGGCTGACGGCGTCACGCGCGCGATTGCATGGAGAACGTGGCGCAGCAGACCGGCCTCGTCGTGGCGGATGTTGTGCCCGCCCGGCATGCCGACGATCCGGGCACCAGCGACGCGTAGGTGTGGGCAGAGGCTGTCTTCCTCCTCCACTCCGTAGATGCAGGTGAGCGGTGCCCAGGTGAGCGTGCGCGCCGTGGTGATGCCCATGCTGTCGGGCGTGCCCCGGTATTCGAGACTGCTCGGGTCGGCGCGGAAGAACACGGTTTCGCCCGGCAGGATCAGGACGATCGCCGCGACGCGCGTGCGGAGGTCGGCGGGCAGATCGGCAAGGCCGGTCTGCACAATGTCGGCGCCGTAGGATTGTCCCATCACGACGATCCGGCGCGCGCCGGTACGTGCCAATGCGGTGCGGATGCCGTCGGCGACGATCGCGTCGACCTCGGCGCGGGTCCGATGGCGGCGGAACAACGCCGGCGTGACCACCGCCATCGTTGTGACGCCGTGCTCGGTCAACCCGCGCATCGTCGACGCGCCAAGCAGGAAGCGCACGCCCATATCACCCGAGAAATTGACCGCCGCGATCGGCAGGGCGCCTCGCTTGGCCGGATAAAGCTCGTACGGGTCGCGGTTGAAATAGCCGGCGAGCCCGACCAGAGCGCAGATGATCGCGGAAATGACGGCAGTGACGATGACGCCGCGGCGGACGCGGCGGGAGGAGGCGGAGGAACGCGGCACGATCATTCTCACGACTGACGAGCGCGGGCCATAGCGCGCGAGCGCGGGCAAGCCCATGCGGCACGGCCTCTTAACGCCGGGCGCGCGGACTGATAGGTGGTTGCGCGACGATGCCCACCAAGATCACCGACTTACCCGACAATCCGCCCGTCGGCGTGCTCGACGCACCGTTCGACAGCGCGCTGTCCGAGCGTTACCTCGTATACGCGCTGTCTACGATCACCGCACGATCGCTGCCCGACGTGCGCGACGGGTTGAAGCCTGTCCACCGCCGATTGTTGTGGGCAATGAGGCTGTTACGGCTCGATCCTGCTGCGGGATACAAGAAGTGCGCGCGCGTCGTCGGTGACGTGATCGGCAAATATCACCCGCACGGCGACCAGTCGGTCTACGACGCGATGGTGCGGCTCGCGCAGGACTTCGCGCTGCGCTACCCGCTGGTCGACGGGCAGGGCAATTTCGGCAACATCGACGGCGATAACGCCGCTGCCTACCGCTACACCGAGGCGCGACTGACGCAGGTAGCGATCGACCTGATGGATGGGCTCGACGAGGATGCGGTCGAGTTCCGCCCGACCTACAATGGCGAGGAGCAGGAACCCGAGCTGTTCCCCGGTGCCTTTCCCAATCTGCTTGCGAATGGCGCAGCGGGCATCGCGGTCGGCATGGCGACGAGCATCCCGCCGCATAACGCGGCCGAGCTGCTCGATGCGGCGGTCATGCTGGTCGACCGACCCGACGCGAGCGACGCCGATGTGCTGGCGTTGGTAAAGGGGCCGGACTTTCCGACCGGCGGGCTGGTCGTCGATCCGCAGGCGGCGATTACTGAGGCCTATGTTACCGGGCGCGGCGCGTTCCGCGTTCGTGCCCGCTGGACCGTCGAGCGCGAGAAGGGGGGCGGCTGGCAGGTCGTCGTCTCCGAGATCCCCTACGGCGTGCAGAAGGGTAAGCTGATCGAACAGATCGCGAGCCTGATCAACGACAAGAAGCTGCCGATCCTGAACGACGTGCGCGACGAGAGCGATGCGGAGGTGCGGCTGGTGCTGGAGCCACGCAGCCGCACGGTCGACGCGCAGACGTTGATGGACGGGCTGTTTCGCCTGTCCGACCTGGAAACGCGTATTCCGCTGAACCTGAACGTGCTCGACAAAGAGCGCACACCGCGGGTGATGTCCCTGCGCGATGCGTTGGCGGCCTGGGTCGAGCATCAGTTCGTCGTGCTGATCCGCCGTACCGAGCATCGATTGGGCAAGATCGCCGATCGGCTGGAGCTGGTCGGCGGCTATATCGTCGCCTTCCTCAATCTCGATCGCGTGATCGAGATCATCCGCACCGAGGACGAGCCCAAGGCGGTGATGATCGCGGAGTTCAGCCTGACTGATCGGCAGGCGGAGGCGATCCTCAACATGCGGCTGCGGTCCTTGCGGCGGCTGGAGGAAATGGAGCTCAAGCGCGAGCAGGCGGCGTTGGAAAAGGAGCAGGCCGACCTCACGCTGCTGCTCGGCAGTGAGGCGCGGCAGCGCACGCGGTTGAAGCGCGACTTTGGCCGCGTTCGTGCGCGCTACGGCCCCGACACGGCCCTGGGCGCGCGGCGCACGACGATCGAGGAAGCCGCGCCGACGCGCGACATTCCGCTGGAAGCGATGATCGAGCGCGAGCCGATCACGGTGATCCTGTCCGAGCGCGGCTGGATTCGCGCAATGAAGGGCCACGTCGACCTGTCCGCGCCCGAAGCGCTGAAGTTCAAGGAAGGCGACGGCCCCGGCTTCGCGTTTCACGCCCAGACCACCGACAAATTGCTGCTCGCTGCCGCGAACGGGCGCTTCTACACGCTTGCCGCGGACAAGCTGCCCGGCGGCCGCGGTTTTGGCGACCCCGTGCGCGCGACGATCGACCTCGACGGCAGTGTCGGGATCGTCGCCTTTCTTCCGGTCCGCGGCGCCGAGCGGCTGCTGGTTGCGGCCAGCGACGGGCGCGGCTTCGTTGTCAGCACCGCCGACACGATCGCGGAAACGCGCAAGGGCAAGAACGTGATGACGCCGCGAACGGGCGCCAAGCTGGTGATCGTGCGCCCGGTTGCCGCCGAAGACGATTACGTCGCGGTGATCGGCGACAATCGAAAGCTTCTCGTGTTCCCCATTGCCGAACTGCCGGCGCTGGCGCGCGGGCAGGGGGTGCAGTTGCAGCGCTACCGCGAGGGTGGGCTGGCCGACGCGAAGACCTTCGTCTTCGCGCACGGGCTAAGCTGGACGATGCGCGGCGAGACGAAGCGGACGCGGACCGAGGCGGACCTTAACCCCTGGCGGACGGCGCGCGGTGCGGCGGGGCGGATGCCGCCAACCGGCTTCCCGCGCGACAACCGGTTCTGACCGCCCCGACTCCGACCCTGCTATCGCTGATGATGCCGGTTTAGGGCTGGCACGCTCACGCGTCACCGCGAGGTAAGTCGGTCTTAATCGTTGTTTGGCTATCGTTGTCAGCGATGGCCCTCAGCTTGTTCCCTGTTGCCGATCACGAACCACCGCTCGTGCTGCCGCCCGGGCTGTCAGCCGGCGAGCGCGCGCTTGAACTCGTGCCGCTGCCGCTGCTGATGGCCGCGCTACGCGGGACCGAGGTGGTTCACGAAGCGTCGAACAAGGCATTCGTCCGGGCGCAGATCGGCGCCAAGACCAGCCTCGACCCGATCATTCGCGAGTTCCTGCAAGGCAGCGCGCGCTCCGCCGAGCACGAGTGGCAATCGGGCGGTGAGGTCGAGCGACGCCATTTCCGCGTTTGCCTGTCGCGCATTACCGTCCGCGCGGAGCCGGTCTGCGTCGTCTCGCTGGTCGATCATACCGCCGAGGTGCGTACCGAGGAGACGCTCCGCCGCGAGATGGCGACCGACTCGCTGACCGGTTTGCCCAATCGCGGCGGCTTCACCGACGCGCTCGATACCACGATCGCCAATCACGCGGGGCGGTGGGCGGTGCTGATGGTGGATCTGGAGCGGTTCAGCCGCATCAACGCGTGCCTCGGCAGCATGGCGGGCGACGAGTTGCTGATCACGGTCGCGCGGCGGATCAAGGGTGCGTTGCGCGCGCGCGACGTGCTGGCGCGTACCGGAGGCGACGAATTCGGCATCCTGCTCGCGATCGACGAGCGCGACGACGAGGCGCAGCACGTCGCCAAGCGATTGCAGGCCGCGCTCACCACTCCGTTCCGCCTGAGCGAATATGAGATACGCGTCACCTCCGCGATCGGCATCGCGTTCGGCGACTCGAACGTCGAGCATCCCGAGGACGTGATCCGCCACGCGCAGGTCGCGATGAAGAAGTCGAAAGCGAGCAAGAAGGCCGAGGCATATCAGACGCGCGCGCTCGATTCGGCGCGCGCGGAATTCGCGATGGAGACGGCGCTGCGCCGCGCAATTGAGAACGGCGACCTCACGCTACGCTACCAGCCGATCTGCAATCTCGCGACCGGGCGGGTAGAGAGTTTCGAGGCGCTGGCGCGCTGGACCGACGAACACAACATCCAGCACCAACCGTCCGCTTTCATCCCGGTGGCGGAGGAATCGGGGCTGATCGTTCCGCTCGGTCGCTGGGCGATCGATTCGGCGCTCGCCACGCTGGCGGGATGGGACCGCCGCGGCGATGCCAGCCACGCGATCAGGGTCGGCGTCAACGTTTCTCCGATCCAGCTACAGCGCGACTCGGTACCCGACGTGGTTGAACACGCACTCGCCGCCTCGGGCATGTCGGGTGATCGGCTCAAACTCGAGCTGACCGAAAGTGCGCTGATCACCGAGCCGGCACGCATGGCGCGGCTGCTGAATGCGCTAAAGGCACTGGGGCTGACGATCGCGATGGACGATTTCGGCACCGGCTTCTCCAACCTCGCCTCTCTCCAGAAACTGCCGATCGACGTCCTGAAGATCGATCGCAGCTTCATCACCGGCATGCTCGCCGATCGCGACAAGATCGCGATCGTTCGTGCGATCTTGAGCCTGTCGCAGGCACTCAACATGTCGACCGTCGCCGAGGGGATCGAGACGCACGATGTCGCTCAGACACTTGCCGCGCTCGGCTGCGCATCGGGGCAGGGTTATGCCTTCGCGCATCCGCTCGAAGCCGAGGACGCTTATCAGTTCCTGCTGACGCGCAACGCCTGATCCGCATCCGCGAGGACGGCGGCGACCTCCTCGTCGGCGATCACGGTGGTCCGTGCGGCATCGGGGAAGCCCTCGGCGATCCACCGCGACTCGACTCGTTTGAGCGTGCGCGCGACGAGCGGCCCCTTGCTCAGCCCGCGCGCGACCAGATCACCACCGCCGATTACCATGCGCGGCGCGCTCCAGACGGTGAGCGGCGACACGTCCTCGCCCGCGAGCAGCAGCCGGTCGAGCGCAACCTCGACACCGTGGCGATAGGCGAGCCCGCGCGGACCCTCGTCACCCGCGCCCTGCGTCGCGAGCAGCAGCCGCTTGCGGTCGGCGTTGCTCAACTTCAATCGCGCGCCGACGCCTTCCGCGCTCGCCGGCGGCAGCAGCGCCGCGAGCCGGCGGATCGCATCGGGCGCGACATGACTTGCAGCTTCGCGATCGGCCAGATCGCGCAGGCGCGCGATGCCGGCCGCGTCGATCTCGGGTATGATCGGGCGGAAGATGCCGGTGTCGTGCATCAGCGCGACGACCGGTACCGCCGATCGCGCCACCAGCAGCTTGGTCAGCTCGGCTGCGACGCGCTCGCGGCTGAGCGCCATCAGGTCGTTCGCGCGCGCGACGCAGGCGGCAAGACCATCGCCGTCCACCGCATCGCCGAAGCGCGCGTGGAAGCGGAAGAAGCGCAAAATTCGCAGATGATCCTCGGCGATGCGCTGGTACGGATCGCCAATGAAGCGCACGCGCCCGGCGGCAAGGTCGGCGAGCCCGCCGAACCAGTCGAATACCTCTCCGCTAACCGGATCGGCGTAGAGCGCGTTCATCGTGAAGTCGCGCCGCGCCGCATCCTCGCGCCAATCGTCGGTATAGGCGACGAACGCGTGCCGCCCGTCGGTCGACACGTCGCGGCGCAGCGTCGTGACCTCGACGACGGTGCCGGCGGAAACGGCGGTCACGGTGCCATGTGCAATGCCGGTCGGCACCGCCTTGATCCCCGCCGCTTCGAGCCGACGCACGACCTCGTCGGGCGCGTGGACGGTCGCTAGGTCGACATCGTGCGCGTCGAGCCCGAGCAACGTGTCGCGCACCGCGCCGCCGACGAAGCGCGCTTCACTCGCCTCGCCGCCCAGTACCGCCGCCAGTCGATCGAGCCCGAGACGGTGCCGCCACGCGGCATCGGGCAGACGCGCGTCGCTCAACCCGTCCACTGCAGCCGCTGCGCCAGATTGACGATCATCCCTGCGGTCGCACCCCAAATCCGGCGATTGTCCCACGTCATCTCCCAATAGGTTCGCGTCGCACCCTGCCAATCGACCGTGCGCCGCTGGTGGTTCGCAGGATCGAGCAGGAACTCGAACGGCACCTCGAACACGCTCGCCACCTCGCCCTCGTTCGGGTGGAGCGGCAGGTCGGGCGGCACCACGCCCAGCACGGGCGTGATCGAGTAACCGGTGCCGGTGCGGTAGCGATCGGTCGGGCCGATCACCTCAACCGCACTCACCGGCAGTGCGACTTCCTCCTCGGCCTCGCGCAGCGCCGCGGCGATCGCGTCCTCGCCCGGGTCGACGCGACCGCCGGGAAAGGCGACCTGGCCCGCGTGCTTGCGCAGCGTCTCGACCCGCTGGGTCAGGATGACACCGGGGCGCGTCCGATCGGTGATCGCGATCAGCACGGCGGCGGCGGTCAGCGTGTCGTGCGCGGGCAGGTCGTCGTGATCGCCCTGAAGCAGCGCCACCTCGTGCGGCGAGACGAGCGCGTGCGCCAGCCGCTCGGCCAGCGTCGTCGGGGCAGGGGCGGTGATCACGCCGCGCTGGCGGCGGGCGCGAGCGGGAAAAAGGTGCCCGCGCTCCACACGCCCGGCACGTCTGCATCGGCGGCGAGTGCGAGTTCGGCCAGATCGTAGTAGATCGCCCGCGCCACCAGCGCTTCGAGCACGCCGCGCACGTGCACATAGGGGTGCGGACCGTCACCCCGCTCCTCGAAGCGTATCGGATGCTCGGCCGACGCGGTGATGACGTCGCCGGTGTTCAGCCGGAAGGCGAGCGATTGTGCCTCGCCCGCGCCCTCGACCTTCATTTCCACCGCGACGAAGGGCGCGTCCTCGACCGCGATGTCGAGCTTTTCGGCCGGGGTGACGAGCACGTAGCTGCCGTCCGGCTCACGTCGCAGGATACGGCTGAACGCGCGCACCATCGCAGATCGTCCGATCGGCGAGCCCTGGTGAAACCAGGTGCCGTCACGCGCGATGCGCATCTCGCTGTCGCCGCAATGCGCGGGATGCCAGCGCTCGACCGGCGGCAGGCGATCATTGTCGGCGAGCCGCGCGATGTCGGCGATGGTCAGCGTATCGAAATCGGGAGAGGGCGCCATCGGCATGGCTAGCAGGTAGGGTCGCGGTCGCGCGCGGTAAAGTCGTGATCAGGCGTCAACCGCGACACGCGGCTCGATCGTGCCCGCGCCCGATGGTACCTGGCAACCGCGCGCGAGCAGGCGACGGCGCTCGACGGGGCCGGGCAGCCGCCATTCGGCAGTATGTTCGGCCGAGAAATCGAAGAAGCGCGCGTAATATTCGGGATCGCCGATCAGCATCAGCGTGGCGTCCTCGCCCGCGGCGGCAAGCGCCGCATGCATCAACCGCCGGCCGATCCCGTCCTGCTGTCGCTCGGGAGCGACCGCGACCGGCCCGACCAGCACCATCGGCACGCGGGCGCGCGCCGGCTGATCGGCGATGAACCACACGGGCCAGCACTGGATCGAGCCGAGCAGGGCACCGTTCTCGACCGCAGCAACGCTCAGCCGCGGCAGCACGCGGGTTCCCGCGCGTAGCGCATAGGCAGTCCGGCCGTGGCGGTCGGGTCCGAACGCGCGATCGAGCAAGCACTCCACCGCTTGGGCGTCGACCGCCTCGATCGGCACCAGATCGATCATCCGCGTTCCTTTCGCGCCCGCGACGTGGCCGGGCGCCGCGCCCTTAGCCGAGCACCCACCGAACGCAAGCGCAGCGTGCGATCGGGCGGTGTGCCGGCCCTTCGTCAACGCCGTGGCTGGCGTCACCGCTGCGTCGCGGCTAACGGCCGCGGCATGAACGATACGCTCGAACTCGAGGTGCACGACCTTGAGGTGCCGGTGCTGACCGGCATCTATTCCGAAGAAACACACCTGCCGCAGCCGCTGCGCATCTCGCTGACGGTGTTGCTCGACGCGCCCGCGAATTTCGCGCCCGACACGCCGTTATCCGCGTCGAAGAACTACCTCGATCTGAAGTTCGCTGCGACGACCGCATTGGAGAGCGCCGGGCATTTCACGCTGATCGAGGCCGTGGCCGATCATATCTGCGACACGTTGTTCCTGCAGGACACGCGCGTGCAGCGGGTCAAGGTCAAGATCGTCAAGCTCGCCATCGCCGAGGCGGGAGAGGCGATCGGCATCACCCTGATACGCCACCGCCGCTGATCGTGCCCGCGCCAACAGGGCCCGCCGCATCGCCGCGACAGGGGCCGAGCTGCTGGACCACGAACGCGTAATCCTCGCGCGCGTGCGCGGCCTCGCTCTCCTCCAGCGCGGCCGTCGCATTGTCGGGCAAGGTACGCGGCAGGAAGCAGGCGAGGCGATACCATAACAGGGTGTCGCGCGCAGGTGCGGTCGCATTCTCGTCGATCACCTCGCTCAGCGCGATCGACCAGCGCGGCTGCTCGCCCGGACGCCGCAGCACCGACAATGCGGCAGGGCGATCGTTCCTGGTCAGCAGGAAAATCTGCGTCTCGCCTTCTCCCGGCAGGCTGCCGGGGACGTAGAAGGCGCTTTTCACACCGGTGACGACGGGTGGCGCGTCCGCGCTTGCGGCTTCGGCCGCGATCCGACGGGCGAGCGCGTCGGCGGCGGGGGACCACGCGCGCTGCGCGTCCTTTGCGATCAGCTGCACCTGATCGGGACGATTCGCGACCGGTCGCGCAAAGGCGAGCACGCGCTGTTTCTTGACCGCGGGCGCGCGCCCGCGCGGGTCGAGCGGCACGTCGACCAGCCAGCCGATGCGCGCCGGGATCGCGCCCGTGCCCCGCACCAGCGTGCCGACATCACCCTCGACGTAGAAACGCGCGGAGCCGGCCGCGACCCCGGCCGCCTCCGCTCCCTTGATTCGCGTGGCCGAGCGGATCGTGGCGTCGATGATCAGCGGGCTGGCGACAACCAGATCGGCGAAATCGGCGTAGGACGGGGCAGCGCGGGGCGCGACTCCGACAACGCTGACAGGACCGACCGGGGGAGCCGATTGCGCGCAGGCGGGCGCGACAAGGCTTAGAATGGCCGGAACGGCGAGCAGGGTGAGCGGCTTACGGGCAGACATGGCCCATCAATACGCCCGCGCAGGTGAACGAAACAGAAATTATTCTGTCATCTCGCGCTTGTACGTTTGTTGCGCCCGACAAAGCGTTTGCGTCGCTTCCGGTGCCGCGATAGAAACCATGACGCTACGGCCTTCCCATCCGGGGGGTGTCGTGGGTTGTTTTCGACGGTCGGGTTTGTCCGACCGCCCAACAGGGCCGCAGGATGAGGGAGTTTCGTTGCTGAATGGCCTATTCTGACCAGAAGATGAGCGGGAGCAAAGTCACCGCATTGGTGATCGTGGCATTGGTCCACCTTGCTCTCGGCTACGCCTTCGTGACCGGCCTTGCGACCAACTTCGTGAAGAAGCAGGTTGAAAAGCTGAACACGTTTGACGTGGAAGAACCGCCGCCCCCGCCGCCGGATGAGCCGCCGCCCCCGCCGCCCGACATTCCCATGTCGCCGCCGCCCGTCGTCTCGCCGCCGCCGATCGTTCGTAACCCGAACCCGCCCCCCGTCGTGATCAACACGACGCCGACGCCGCCGCCGGTATACATTCCGACGCCGGTCACGGCGCCGCCTGCTCCGCCGGCACCTGCTCCTGCCCCGCCGGCCCCGCCTGCGGTCAGCAAGGCCGCGGGTCTGAAGGGTAATCCGGGCCAGTATTTCGGTGCGGACAATTATCCTCCCTCGGCCATTCGCGCCGAAGAGGAAGGTCGCGTCGTCGCGAAGTTGACGGTGGGAACCGATGGTCGTGTGACGGACTGTGTCATTACGACGTCGAGCAACTCGTCCGCGCTCGATCAGGCGACCTGCCGCATTGCCAAGAGCCGCGTGCGTTTCTCGCCCGCACTCGACGCGTCGGGAGCAGCGATCACCTCCAGCTACACGCTGCCGGTGCGCTGGGTGCTGCCGCGCGATTGATTGCCACACGACATTCGAGCTTAGCTTTTTAGAGGGAATACCACCGCATGATCACCAACATCCTGGCCGCGGGTGGAGCCGCGGCCGCTGAGAACCAGTTCGGTCTCCAGCAGGCGCTGCGCGAAGGCGGCATCATCTCGCAGTCGGTCTTCACCATCCTGGTGCTGATGTCGGTTGTGTCGTTCTACATCCTGTTCTCCAAGCTCTTCGAGCAGCAGAAGATCATCAACCAGGCCAAGCGCATGCGCGCAGGCTTCTGGTCGTCGAACTCGCTGCGCGAGGGCTCGGCCAAGCTGGAGAAGAACTCGGCCTACAAGCAGCTGGTCGACGACGGCCTGGCGGCGCAGGACCAGCACGCGCAGCTGACCGATCCGGTCGAAGCGCACGACTGGCTCCACGGTTCGCTGGCGCGTTCGGAAGCAGCGATCAACTCGAAGCTGGGCGGTGGTCTAGCGTTCCTCGCGACCGTTGGTGCGACCGCACCGTTCATCGGTCTGTTCGGCACCGTGGTCGGCATCTACCGCGCGCTGATCAAGATCGGCGCGTCGGGCGATCCCTCGATCGACAAGGTCGCGGGCCCCGTCGGTGAGGCGCTCATCATGACCGCGCTCGGCCTGGTCGTCGCGGTTCCGGCCGTGCTTGCCTACAACTGGCTGCAGCGCCGCAACAAGTCGATTGCGGAGGACCTGTCGGCCTTCTCGAACGACGTGCTCGGCTTCCTCGCTTCGAACGGCAAGGTCCGTCCATCGATCGGCAACACCGCGACCAAGGCGCCGGTGAAGCCGGCCGGTGCGACCGCCACCGCCGGTCAGGCGGGTGGCGTGCAGACCCGCGCGTAAGAAAAGGGTGGGGGATCGCGCCGACAGGCGTGGTCCCGCCACTGGTCCGGCGAGCGGTTTCTCGTCGGATGGAGAATAGGAAAGCCTGACATATGGCGATGAGCGTTGGTGGCGATTCCACCGAGAAACCTCTGTCGGACATCAACACGACGCCCCTCGTGGACGTCATGCTGGTGCTCCTCATCATCTTCCTAATTGCGGTTCCGGTCGCGATCCAGACGGTCAAGGTGAAGCTGCCGGACGTCCGCTTCGATCCGACCACCACCAAGCCGGAAAACGTGTCGCTGTCGATCACCTCGGACCCGTCGGGCGCGTGCAAGGTCTATTGGGGGGTCACCCCCGTCACGCAGACCGAACTGCTCGACCGCGCGGTGGCCAAGCTGAAGACCGAGATCGCGCGTCAGGGTGGTCCGAACGCGGCTGGCCTCGAACTGCCCGAGGCCCACATCCGCGGTGACGTGGATACGCCGTGGCATTGCATCGGTGGCGCGATCTTCAACATGCAGCAGGCGGGTTTCGCACGCGTCGGCTTCATCTCGCAGCCCGGCGTCGGCGCCGGCGCCTGACACCCGGCAAGAGGAGTAGCTTTTATGGCAATGAGTGCTGGGAGCGACGACGGCGAACCCATGATGGAGATGAACACGACGCCGTTGATCGACGTCATGCTCGTGCTCCTCATCATGTTCATCATCACGCTTCCGATCCCGACCCACGCGGTGAAGGTCGATCTGCCGGTCAACGATCCCAATGCGACCAAGCCGCCGGTTGATCCGATCAAGAACAAGATCGCGATCGACGCGGCCGGTACCATCACCTGGAACGGCGCACCGGTGAACGACACCACGCTGCGGCAGTATCTCGATACGTCGGCGGGGATGACCCCGGAGCCGGAACTGCAGTTCCAGCCCGACCGGAATTCACGCTACGAGGTCGTCGACAACACGTTGGCGATCATCAAGCGCTCGGCGGTGACGAAGCTCGGCTTCGTTGGCAATGAGCAATATTACAAGGACTTCTGATCGCGCCTCGCGTGGTCGGTTGACCAGAAACAGGGCGGGTACTCCCATGCGGAGTGCCCGCCCTTTTCGTTTCCAACTGGTGCGATGAACGGCTCGGCACCTGGGTTCGCGTGACTGTTCAATCGTCGCTCGCACGATCTACCTGCGGGCGCTTAACGAAGGCTGCGACAGCAATTCCGCGACCTCCAGCTTGGCCAATAAGATTGCGGCGTGTTCGATAGCGGAGGTGACGCGTCGTTGCCGCAAGGACGGTCCACCTAGTCGCCAGTAATGGGTAGATGTCGCGGACTCGCCCGCACACCGTTTAGCGTCACAAGAGGTGGGATGCGCGTGGAGCTCGCGCGTCGGCGCCGGCTCGGCAATCGTCAAGCCAGAGGCGGAAACGCGGCCGACCACTCCGCTTCCATGTTCTTCGTCGCCCTCGGCGCCGCACGGACTCACGAAATTTCGCCACCAGATCACCCCTGCGAAACCGCTCTTGCGCGCGTGTAGCAAAAGTGACATCACGGTGTCACAAAAGTGAAACGTGAGGAGATGGTCATGCGCGCTTCGTCAGTTCTCATCATCGCCGCGGTGGTTGCGACGCCCGCGCTCGCGAAGGATCGTTCGGGCTATACGGCGATCGCCGCGGGGAATTTGTCGCAGGCGGAGGCGACGCTCTCTGCCGAGCGCGCGATCTTCCCGCGACGCCCCGAAGTGCTGCTGAACCTCGCGGCGGTATATGCGCGCACCGATCGCGCCGCGCAGGCGCGCGCGCTCTACGACGACGTGCTGGCGTCCGAGCCGGTCGCGCTCGATCTCGCCAACGGTGGAACGGTGTCGTCACACGAGATTGCGCAGCGTGGATTGTCCCGGCTCAACACGACCGTGGCGACACGCTGAGCGGCACGGGGCCACGAGCTGCGCGCGTTTGCCAGTCCGCAGCTCGTCGCCATCGTGACACAACTGAGACGGGTGGTACGCCGCGCGTCAGCCTCGCGGTTCTGCGGTCGGCGCTAGCGACTCACCGCGCCGGCAATCGCCCGCACACATGCGGCTGAACAAGTGAGCGCCGATCCTCACAACCGCGGCAAGGTCACCCCGCGCTGTCCCATGTATTTGCCCGCGCGGTCGGCGTAGCTGACCTCGCACGGCTCGTTGCCCTTGAGGAACAGGAACTGGCACGCGCCCTCGTTGGCGTAGACCTTGGCGGGCAGCGGCGTCGTGTTCGAGAATTCGAGCGTGACATGACCCTCCCAGCCGGGCTCGAGCGGCGTCACGTTCACGATGATGCCACAGCGTGCGTAGGTCGATTTGCCGAGACAGATCACCAGCACGTCCCGCGGCACGCGGAAATATTCCACCGTCCGCGCCAGCGCGAAGCTGTTGGGCGGGATGATGCAGACGTCAGTCTTGCGGTCGACGAAGCTGTTGTGCGCGAAATCCTTCGGGTCGACGATTGCATTGTCGACGTTGGTGAAGATCTTGAATTCGTCCGCCACCCGCGCGTCATAGCCGTAGGAGGACAGGCCGTAGCTGATGCACGACTCACGGCGTTGCGCCTCGACGAAGGGCTCGATCATACCGTCGGCGATCGCGCGCTCGCGGATCCAGCGATCGGATTGAATGGACATGATGGCTCCCCGTTCGATGATCGCCCTGTCGCGTGGTTGCGCGGTGGAGGCAAGGGGCAGCAGGCGGAGCATGTGTGCGGCGCGGGCGATGTTGCTTACGCCGTCCAGCACCGGGCGCCTATGCTTCTTCGGGGATGCTGCCGGGGTGAAGCGAGGCGAAGTGTCGGTCGATGCGACATGGCGTGAGCTTCGTCAGTGCATTCGCGGGCGCGCCGCGGCGCTACTTTATTTGGGGGTTATCGATCAACCTTGGAAGGTAGCGGCGACTCGATCGATCTCCGCATCTCCTAAGTGGCGGGTAAGCCGCTCGCCAATGGTCACGACCGCGCGCTTCTTCGCGCCCGGCGATCTGCCCGTCGACCTGTCACGTGCAACGAGGCGATAATTGGCGGAGTGGCGCGGTGAATGTGCGCTCGACGGCTGCTGGTGACGGGTCTCACTGCACCCGAACGCACGCCCCGCTTGGTCGCCAGAGCATTAATCTGCCGAGTCGATCAGCCGCTAGCGTCGTATCCTCCAGGTGCGTGCCGCCGCCTCAGCCCTCGCTCATCGCCCGCGCGGCAGCGTGATCTCCGCGCAGAGCCCGCCACCGTCGCGATTGCTGAGCGCGATCTGTCCGCCGGCTTCCTCGACGATCGCGCGTGCGAGCGCGAGGCCGAGCCCGATCCCGCCCGTCTCCCGGTTGCGCGACGTCTCCAGCCGGGTGAACGGCACGAACACGTCGGCGAGCCGGTCGGACGGGATGCCGGGGCCGCGATCGCCGATCGAGATCACCACCGCCTCCGCGCTCGGGCGCAGCGTCACCGCGGCACCATCGGCATATTTGATCGCATTCTCGATCAGGTTGCGGATTGCGCGGCGGATCAGCGACGGGCGCAGCCGGATGCGCAGCCGCTCGGCTTCCCCGAACGTCACGTCGGCGCCTAGATCGCGAAAATCCTCGACCACTGCATCAACCAGCGCGGCCAGATCGACCTCGGTTATCGGCTCGCTCGGCCGGCCGAGCCGTGCGAGCGAGAGGATGTCGTCGAGCGTGCGGTTCATCTCCGCGATCGTGTCCGCCATGCGCGCGCGGTCCTGCTCGTCCTCGACCGACTCGATCCGCACGCGCAGCGCGGCGAGCGGGGTGCGCAGATCGTGGCCGATCGCGCCCAGCATCCGATCCTTTTCATCGAGCATCGCGGTGACGCGCAGTCTCAGATCGTTGAACGCCGCCGTCACCGCGCGCACGTCGGACGGGCCGTCTTCCGTGATCGGAGATGGCGCAACGCTGGGATCGAAATGGTGGGCGGCGAGCGCCAGCGCGCGCAAGGGTCGCGAGATGCGGCGCGCGATCCACAGCACGGCGGCGAGCATGATCGCATAGAGGATCAGCGTCTGCGCGAACAATCGCCAGAAGATGTAGCCGCCACCGCCGGGCCATGGCGCGACCACGGTCAACCAGCCGCGGCCCGGCTGCTCCACCGCGATCAACAGGCTGGGTCCGTCGTGGCCGAGGCGCATGTCGCGCTCGTCGGGGTGAACCGGGGCAGGTTGCAGCCCGGTATCGATCTGCCCGACACGCAGGCCCAGCTCCTTCAACTGATCGCGAAGCTCGCTCGATACTTCGGGGTGACGGGGCAGCGCGGGTGCGATCGGATTGGTGTCGACGCGTCGCACGCGACCGCGTTCGGGGCTCAGCGTGCGGCCGGCCTGCTCGCGTTCGAGCGCGTCGGCGATCCGTGTCGCGACGGGCCGGGTCGCCTGGGCGAGGCGGAAGTTGGCACGATCTCGCAGCACCAGGGTGAAGTTGATCGCCTGCGCCACGAACAAGGCGAGTGCGACCAGCAGCGCCATCTGCCCGGCAAGGCTCTGCGGCCAGCCGACGCGCGCGCGGGTCACAGCCGCGTCACCTCGGCCGACAAGGCGTAGCCGCCACCCCACACCGTTTTGATCAGTTCGGGGTTGCGCGGGTCCGGCTCGATCTTCTTGCGCAGCCGGCTGACCTGATTGTCGATCGCGCGGTCGAAGGCGGCTGCCTCGCGCCCCTGTGTGAGGTCCAGCAACTGGTCGCGCGTCAGCACCTGGCGCGGGCGCTGCACCAGCGCGAGCAGCAGGTTGTACTCGCCGGTCGACAGCGCGACCGACACGCCCTCGCGGTCGACGAGCGCGCGCTCGCCCGTTTTCAGGACCCAGCCGGCGAAGGCGTAGGCGCCGGCATCGGGTGCGTGCTGTCGCGTGCCGCCGGTTGCGGTGCGGCGAAGCACCACCTTGATGCGTGCGGCGAGTTCGCGCGGTGAGAACGGCTTCACGACATAATCGTCCGCGCCCATCTCGAGCCCGACGATGCGGTCGGTCTCCTCGCTGCGCGCGGTCAGCAGGATCACGGGCGTCTCGCTCGTCTCGCGGATGTGGCGGCACAGCGACAGCCCGTCCTCGCCGGGCATCATGATGTCGAGGATGACGAGGTCGATCGCGTAAGCGGCGAGACGCGCGCGCGCCGCCTCCGCCTCGCCAACCTGGGTGACGCGAAAGCCCTGCTTGGTGAGATATTGCGCGAGTGGTTCGCGGATCGAACGCTCGTCATCGACCAGCAGCAGGTGGGGAATGTCGGTCATGGTGTCAGCGTCTGACATCTTCGCGCTTTCTGTGAAAGGCGGACGTGCCGGCGGGGGTCGCCCCGCCGGCACGTGCTCAGCGCTGCTCGTCACCGGGCAGTGGGCCGCGTCGGTCGCCATCGGACGATCCGGCGAATCGTGCGCGCATCAGCAGCCGCATCGCGTCGATCTCCTGTTGGTCGACGCGGCCGTCGTGGTTGGTGTCGGCGCGATCGAACATGCGCAGCGCGCGCTCGCGGGCCTCTTCGCGCGTTTGCGGGCGCATCGCGCGATGCTGACCATCATCACCGCGGGCAGCCGACGGCGGAGGCGCGCTGTCCGGTTCGGGCGGGGGCGGCGGAACCGTGCCGACCGCACCGGAGGGACGTGTCTCGCGCCGCGCCTCACGTGCGGCGCGTCGCTCGTCGCGGCTGATCTTGCCATCGCGATTGCCGTCGAGCGCGGCGAAGCGCCGGTCGGCCTCGGCGATCACCTCCTCACGCGTGATGATCCCGTCATCATTGGCGTCCGCGCGCATCAACCAGCCGCCGCGCATGCCACCGCGCGGCTCGGGCGGCGTATCACGGGCCGCCGTCGTCGGCGTGGTCTGCGCAACGGCGGGCAAACCCGCGCCCGCGGTCAGCGCGGTCGCGCCGAGCAGGGCGGCGAGCACAAATCTGTTCATCGATGATCCCTCGAACACGGACCCGACCATTCCGCGCCCGTGCTGCTCATCTAGCCGCGGTCCGTCGCGCGACTGTGTCCGGGATCTCCGTATTTGTCGCGAATTGTCGCCACGAACTCCGTCAGGGCTCAGGCGAACAACGCGACCGATTGCATCTGCTCCGCCACCATCTCGCCGGCCGCATTCCAGATGCCCATCTGCTGCGACGACGATCCAGCGCGCGCGTAATCGGCGTTGGAGCGCAGCAGCCACCAGCCGTCCTCGGTGCTGGGCGCAGGGCCGAGCACGTTCAGGATCCACGTCATCGAACTCATCGGCACGTTGCGTCCCAGCAGGCGCAGCGCGGCGGGCGGCAGGCAATCGCCGATCGCGATCAGCTCGACCATCGGGTCGAGCCCGTCGCGCTCGTTCAACCGAGTCCAGCGCAGCCACTCGGCGGGTTTGAGCGCCGGCCCTTCGCGACGATCGAGGAACTCGAAATTGCGTGTGAAGGCGACGTGCGGATTGCCCTTGAACGTCGTGTCATTCGGGCCGGGGCGCGGGAAGTCGGGCAGGTCGGTTGTCTGATAATCGACCTCACTCTCGATCGCGCGCATGAACACGAACGTGCAGCGCAGGCCGAGCCCGGCCTCGCTCTCGACATCGGCCTGGATGAAGGCCGCGTTCTTGCCACGACGCAGCTTGTGCGCGGTGACCATGATCGGACCCGACAGCGGCCCGATGAAGCTGACCTGCGCCGATCTGAGCGGTGGCAGGTCGTCTTCCAACTGCATCGCGCAGTGCAGCGCGATCGCGGCGGACAATCCGCCATAGGCGGTGCGCCCTTGCAGCCAATCGTCGGGGATCGCTCCGCGCCACGCCATCTGGTCGCCGGTCGGCTCGAGCTCGTCGAGCACCTCTTTCAACGTCGTCATGCGAACTCCCCCGCGGCGAGCCGGTCGCGCAGCTCGCGCTTCAACACCTTGCCGATTGCGCTGCGCGGCAGTTCGTCGGCCTGGTAGAGCGCCGACAATCGCTGCGTCTTGCCGAGCCGCGCATTGACCTCGGTCAGCACGTCCCCCGCACCGCCGGTCGCGCCCTCGCGCGGCACGTAGAAACCGACCGGCGTCTCGCCCCACGCGTCCGATGCGACCCCCACCACGGTGCAGTCGGCGACCGCCGGATGCTGAGCCAGCACCGCCTCGATGTCGGACGGAAAGATGTTGAACCCGCCCGAGATGATCATGTCCTTCTTGCGGTCGGTCAGGATCAGGAAGCCGTCGGCGTCGAAGCGGCCGACGTCGCCGTGGCGGATGAAGCGCTCTCCCTCCGGCGATATCCAGGTGGCGTCGGCGGTCGCCTGCTCGCGGCCGTGATAGCCGTTCATCATCGCGCCCGAGCGACCGACGATCTCGCCCATCTCACCTGCCGGCACCTCGCGTCCGTCATCGTCGATCAGGCGCACCTCATGGCCGGGCAGCGGGCGTCCGACGGTGTGCAGCTTGTCGCGGTGCTCGGTGGCGTTCAGCGCGCAGCTCGCGCCACCCTCGGTCATGCCGTAATATTCGACCAGCAGCCCCGGCCAGCGCGTCACCACATCACGCTTCAGCTCGGGCTTGAACGGCGCGGAGGTGCAGGTCTTGAAGCGGAACGACGACAGGTCGAAGTCGTCGAACTCGGGCAGTGCCATGATGCGCTGATACTGGACCGGAACCAGCATCGTGTGTGTCGCGCCGTGCTGCGCCGCGAGCTCGAGATAGCAGTGTGCGTCGAACTTCTCCATCAACACGACGCTACCGCCCCAGGCGAGCGTCGGCAGGAAGCTGACCAATGTGGTGTTCGAGTAGAGCGGGGTGGCGAGCAGCGTCACCGCGGTGTCGAACCCGGCGGCGGTGTTGCGCGATAGATGCTGCCACCGCATCGCGTGGCTCTGCACGATGCCTTTCGGCACGCCGGTCGTGCCGGAGGAATAGATGATGTTGAACCCGTCGCCCGGCTCGACCGCGACCGGCTCGGGCATCGCACCTTCGGGCGCGAGCCAGGCGTCCAGATCCTCCAGCATGACGACGTCGGCGGGAAAGCTCTGACCGATCAGTGCATCGGCGTTCGCCGCGTCCAGGAACACGACCGCAGCGCCGCTGTCAGTGATCATCCCGGCGATCTGCTGCGGCGTCGCCGAGGGTTGGATCGGCGCGGCGACCGAGCCGGCGCGCAAGGCACCGAGGAACACGACCGCCTGTGCGACGCTGGGGTACGACACCGAGGCGACCGCCTGTCCCGCGCGCGTGCCGCCCTGCTGCAAGGCGGCGGCGACCCGGTCCATCAATTGGTCGAGCTCGGCATAGCTGACCTGCGCTTCGTCGTCCGCGATCGCCAGCTTGTCCGGCCGCTGCTGCGCGTGGACGCGGATCAGGTCGGCCAGCGTGCCGAACTCTTCGGCGAGCAGGGCGGCGATATCGGGCTCAGCGCTCATGAACGCGATCGCTAGGCGAAGCCGCGTTCGAATGCCATACGCGATCTTCGAAAAACAGGTCGGAGGGTGGTATGATGCAAGGTGCAGTGGCGATCGTGACGGGTGGCGGCACGGGGATCGGTGCCGGGACCGTCCGCCGACTGGCAGCGCGCGGCGTGTCGTGCGTGATCAACTACGCGTCGAGCCGCGACGATGCCGAGGCGCTCGCCACGCAAGTCGGGCAGGGCGCCGTCGCAGTGCAGGCCGACATCGTCGACGATGCCGCTTGCCGTCGCCTGGTAGAGACCGCCACTCAGGCGTTCGGACGCGTGGATTTCCTCGTCAACAATGCCGGACGGACGAAGTTCGCCGCGCACGAGGACCTCGACGCGCTCGACGCCGCCGACTTCGTCGACATCTACCAGTTGAACGTCATTGCCGCGTTTCAGATGATCCGCGCCGCTGCGCCCTCGTTGCGCGCGAGCCCCTTCGGCGCGGTCGTCAACGTGGCGAGCGTCGCTGGCGTGTTCGGCATTGGCTCATCGGTCGCCTATGCCGCGTCAAAGGGTGCGCTCGTCACCATGACCAAGAGCTTGGCGCGTGTCCTCGCGCCCGCCATTCGCGTCAACGCGGTCGCGCCCGGCTATGTCGGCACCGGCTGGTTCGAGAAGCGGCTGGGCGAGGAAGGCTTTGCCAAACTGAACGCGAAGATCGCCGCCGCGACACCGATGGCGCTCGCCACCGGCCCCGACGAGGTCGCGGCGCCGATCGAGCTGCTGCTCGACCCTGCCATGCGCGCGATCACGGGCGAGGTGATGCTGGTCGACGCGGGTGCCCATCTCGATGTCGGACTTAGCCGGCGGCCCGGCCGGGAGAACTGATCAACCAGTCGCTTCTCCCTTTGCAGCGCGGCACGACTATGGCATGAACGCCGCCATACCGTTTATTCAGAACGTGGAGACTGACGCGATGGCGACCGCCGCCGAACAGACCCGCCCCGCCGACGCGGCCGACGACTTCCGCCAGGAAGTGCGTGGCTGGATCGAGGCGAACTTTCCCGCGTCGTTGCGCGGCAGCGACAATGCGATGTCGGCTGTCGAGGGGCCGACCGAGGAAACGCCCGATCAGCGCCGGTGGCGCGAAGCAATGGGCGACAAGGGCTGGGGCGTTCCGACCTGGCCGAAGGAATATGGCGGTGGCGGACTCGACCGTGCGCAGGCGCGGATCGTGCAGGAAGAACTCGCGCGCGCAGGCGCCTACAATCCGATCGGCGGCATGGGCGTGATGATGTTTGGCCCCACCCTGCTCGAATACGGCAGCGAGGAGCAGAAGCAGCAGCATATCCCCGGCATCGTCCGCGGCGAGGTGCGCTGGTGTCAGGGTTATTCCGAGCCGGGTGCGGGATCGGACCTCGCCAGCTTGCAGACCTTTGCCGAGGACAAGGGCGATCATTACCTCGTCAACGGGCAGAAGACCTGGACGTCGGGTGGGCAGTGGGCGGACAAGTGCTTCGCGCTGGTGCGTACCGACAAGACGCAGAAGCATGCCGGCATCAGCTTCCTGCTGATCGACATGGACGCGGAAGGCGTCGAGACGAAGCCGATCCGCTTGATCAGCGGGCAATCGCCGTTCTGCGAGACCTTCTTCACCAACGTGCGCGTGCCGAAGGAGAATTTGGTCGGGCGCGAGGGGCAGGGTTGGACGATCGGCACGCGCCTGCTCCAGCATGAGCGCAACTCGCTGTCGGGCGGCAGTGGGTCGGCCAGTCGGATGAATGCGGGCAAGACCGTGCCCGACATCGCCAAGAAGTATCGCGGCACCGATGGCGAGGGCCGTCTCGCCGACCCCGATCTGCGCACCCGCATCGTCAAGCACGAGATGGATCAGCGCGCCTTTGCGCTGACTCTGCGCCGTGCCGCGCTGGAAGCGAAGGGCAATGCCGGACCGTCCGCCGCGACCTCGATCATGAAGAACGTCGGCGCGCGCATCACGCAGGATCGCGCCGAGCTCAACATCGAGATCATGGGCATGCAGGGGCTCGGCTGGGAAGGCGAGGGTTTCAGCGAGGAGGAGCTGTCACAGACGCGGTCGTGGCTGTGGGGCAAGGCCGTGTCGATCTACGGCGGCTCGTCCGAGATCCAGAACAACATCGTGGCGAAGCGCATCTTGGGCATGCTCGACCACCAATGATCACGAGGTAGGCGCGGCGGCATCGAATCGCCGCGTCCGGAGAGGGCCGGGTCGAGGAAGCGGGCGCGACAGAACGCTCCTTCCTCCCCGGCTTGGCTCTTCCACCACATTTCCCCCGAGACATCGCAACGCTGCGTTGAAAGCCTAGAGGACGACACATGGCCGCCTTGAACGACGAACAGGTGATGTTGCGCGACATGGCGCGCGAGTGGGCCGACAACGAGAGCCCGGTTACCGCTTTCCGCAAGCTGCGCGACGCCGCGCCGGCCACCGGCTTCGACTCCGAAGCATGGGGTGCGATCGGGCAGATGGGTTGGGCCGGCGTGGTGATCCCCGAGGAGTTCGGCGGATCGGCATTCGGTTATCTGTCGCTAGGGCTCGTGGTCGAGCAGCTCGGGCGCAATCTGGCGGTGTCGCCGTTGTCGTCGACCGCCGTCGCGGCGAGCGCGATCGTGATGGGCATCTCGGACAGTGCGAAGCAGGAGTGGTTGCCCAAGCTTGCCAGCGGCGAAGCAATCGCCACGCTCGCGATCGACGAGGGTCCGACGCACAGTCTCGATGTCAAGACAAGCCTCGAGCAGGGCAAGCTGACCGGTACCAAGGCATTCGTCGCCGAAGGTGATGGCGCCGACGTGTTCGTGGTTGCGGCGCAGGATGGATTGTACCTGGTGCCCAAGGGGGACGGCATTACCGTCTCGTCGCGTAAGATGGCCGACAGCCGTAGTCACGCCGAGGTGCGCTTCGACGCTGCGCCAGCCGAGAAGCTCGGTGGACCCGAGCTGACCGTGCAAATCGCCGACCGCGCCGCCGCGATCACTGCAGCCGAGATGCTGGGGATGGCCGATTCGGCGTTCCACCAGACGCTCGACTATCTCAAGCAGCGTGTCCAGTTCGGGCAGGTGTTGTCGACGTTCCAGGCGCTCCAGCATCGCATGGCGAAGATGCTGACCGAGCTCGAGTTGATGCGGTCGACCGTCGAGGGCGCGCTGGAAGCGATCGACGCTGGCCGCTCCGACGTTGATCAGGCAGTCAGCCTCGCCAAGGCGACCGCGGGCGAAACGCTGCGCCTCGTCAGCCGCGAAATGGTGCAATTGTTCGGCGGCGTCGGCATGACCGACGAATATGACGCCGGGCTCTACCTCAAGCGTGCCGCGGTGTTGGACGTCATGTGGGGCAACGCCGCGCATCATCGCGATCGTTTCGCGCGTTTGAACGGTTATTGATACCGTCCATCAAGCACTCGGTACGCAATAAAAGAAGATATAGCAGCCACGCTGTCTTGATCTGATAGTCCCGATCCGGTTTACTCGAAGATACGGTACGGCGCGCAACAGCGCCGATCGACAGGAGAGGGATTAATGACGAAGCAGATGCTTTTGTCGGCGTGCGCTGCTGCCGCCTTCGTCGTCGCGGGTCAGGCCGGCGCGCAGACCACCCCCGCGGGCGCTGCCGAGACGGCGCCCGTGCAGAACACCGACAACGTCGACACCACGCCGGCGGACATCGTCGTCACCGCCCAAGGTCGCGCTCAGGTTCTGGCCGACGTGCCGGTCGCGATCTCCGCGGTGAACGCGGACAGTCTCGCGCTGTCGGGTGCGAACGACATCCGCCAGCTCAACCAGCTCGCCCCGTCGCTGCTCGTCTCCTCGACAGGGTCGGAGGCCAACGGCTCGCCCCGCATCCGCGGTATCGGCACGGTTGGCGACAACCCCGGGCTCGAAAGTTCGGTCGTCGTCTTCGTCGACGGCGTGTACCGCTCACGCGCCGGTATTGGCCTCAACGAGCTCGGCGAGATTGACCGGATCGAGGTGCTGCGCGGACCGCAGGGAACGCTCGGCGGTCGCAACTCCTCGGCCGGCCTGATCAGCATCGTCAGCCTCAAGCCTGCCTTCACCTTCGGCGCGAACGGAGAGGCGACCTACGGCAATTACAACTTCGTTCGCCTGGCCGGCGGCGTCACCGGCCCGATCGCGGGCGACACGCTCGCCGCGCGGCTGGATGGTGTCTATGTCAAGCGTGACGGTTTCTACCGTGACCGCACCAACGACACCCGCATCAACGATCGCGACCGCTACTTTTTGCGCGGCCAGCTGCTGTTCGAGCCGACGAGTGACGTCTCGCTGCGGCTGATCGGCGACTATACCAAGCGGAACGAAGCGTGCTGCGCGGCGACCTACGTCGATCGCTCCGTCAATCCGTATATCGGCAACCTGAACGAGCCCGCGACGCCGCTGACCACGGGGCTTCCCAACGGCAACAACATCGTCAACGTGCTGCGCGACCTGGGCCAAAACTTGGGCGCGCTGAACCAGGGATACAGCCGCAACGTGTCGGTGTCGCGTGGGCGTACCTACGACGGCCAGACGCAGGATTGGGGTGTCTCGGGTCAGCTTGACTGGAAGTTCGGCGACACGAACCTCACGTCGATCACCGCCTATCGCGACTATTATAACGCGCAGGGCAGCGACACCGATTACGGCACCGTCGACATCCTCTACAACGCCAATGACGGCAACAATCGCCGCGGGTTCAGGACGTTCACGCAGGAAGTCCGCCTGAACGGCAGCCTGTTCGGCGACAAGCTCGACTGGCTGATCGGCGGCTTCTACATCAACGAGAAGTTCCGCGGTAAAAGCAACCTGCGCTTCGGCTCGCAATATGGGCGTTTCGCAACCTGCCGCATCATCTCGGGCGGTGGTCTCGCCACGCTCTATGCGCCCAACAGCACCGGTTGTGTCGCTCCCGGTGTCGGCCCATTGACGCTCGCCGCCGTGGGCGGTGCGGATGTCGCGAACGGGTTCGTCACCCTCGACGGGATCAACGATCGCGGTTCAACGATTGATCGTTACAACCAGAACATGAACAGCTTCGCGGCGTTCACGCACAACATCATCCACGTCACCTCGAACATCGATCTGACCCTCGGTCTTCGCTACACGACCGAACGCAAGCGGTTCTCGGCCACGTTCGGCAACGACAATACGGGCTGCGTCTCGTTACAGCAGAACCTGACCGACGAGGCGAACATCACCGCGGCGCAGATCGCGGCGAACCCCGCGCTCGCCACCCGGCGCGCGCTGGCGCAGGCGCTGATCGGTCTGGGATGTCAGGGCAATTCGACCGCGGAACTGAACGGCGTCAGCATTCGCGACCGCCGCTCCGAGGATCAATTGACCGGCACCGCGATCCTGTCGTGGAAGCCGATCGACGACCTGCTCGTCTACGGCAGCTACTCGCGCGGCTATAAGGCGGGCGGGTTCAACTTCGACCGCTCGGCACTGAAGGCTCCGCTGCAGTTTGCCAACGGGCAGATCACCACCAGCTTCGCCTCGCTCGGCGGAGCGCAGGCGCTGGTCGGCAACCTCCAGTTCGATCCCGAGAAGGTGAACGCGTACGAGATCGGTGCGAAGTACGCGACCGGACCGTTCTCGCTGTCGATCGCCGGCTTCCGTCAGGAGTTCAGTAGCTTCCAGCTGAACACGTTCGATGGCACCGTGTTCATCGTGCAGAACGTGAACGGTTGCTCGAACAGCCTGAACGGTGCCGACCGTGACCAGAGCACCTTCCCGGCTGTGCCCAATTACAATGCCAATGCCGCCGCGAGCGGTGCCTGCGCGCGCGACAACGTCGGCTATGGCGTCGTGTCGCAGGGTGTCGAACTGGAAGCGACGCTGGTGCCGGCACGTGACTTCCGCTTCACCGCCGGCTTCACCTATGCCGATACCAAGTACCGCGACAATCTGGTCGGCAACAACAATGGCGCGCCGCTCAATCCGGCGCTGCGCAAGCTGCCTGGCGACAATCTGTCGAATGCGCCGCAGGTGGTCGTGACGGCCTCGGCCGCGTGGACCCCCGACATCGGCAGCAGCGGCTGGTCGATGCTGTTCTATGGCGATACGCGCCTCAGCGGTGACTATAACACCGGCTCCGACCTCTTCCCGCAAAAGGAACAGGACGGGTTCGCGCTGGTCAATGCACGCGTCGGGGTGCGCACGCCCAACAACCGCCTGTCGCTCGAATTGTGGGCGCAGAACCTGCTCAACAAGGATTACGCGCAGGTCGCCTTCAACTCGCCGTTCCAGCAGGGCGCCGGCACCGCCAACTTCCAGGATCCGATCTATCCGGGCGGCCGGCAGTTGTTCTCGCAATTCCTCGCCGAACCGCGGACCTACGGCGTGACACTGCGCAGTCGCTTCTGACCGACTGACACGAAGACCCTAGGCGGCGTCGCGCATCCGTTGCGCGGCGCCGTTTTGCTTTGCGAGAACACCTACGGGACCAGACTCTTGGGATTGATCTGGATTATCGTGTCGGATCATGTCCGGCGATTGAAGCAACTGGCTTAGTTCATGGTCACTCGCTAGCCTGCCGCGAAAGAATCAGGAGAGCAGCGCGGTGAAACTGGACCGTCCCGAAATCGCCGACACGCTGGCGCTCAAGCGTCGGGGTTGGACGCTCGCGCTGCTGACGCTGACCTATTTCTTCAGCTTCATGGACCGGCAGATCCTCGCCATTCTGCTGGAAGCGATCAAGGCCGATCTGAAGCTGTCCGATACGCAGCTGGGATTGTTGTCTGGGCTCGTCTTCGCGATCTTCTACGCGACCCTCGGTATCCCGATCGCGCGCCTCGCCGACCGGACCAGCCGCAAGCGGATCATCGCGGTCAGCCTGGCGATCTGGAGCGCGATGACCGCCTTGTCGGGCGTCGCGCAGAACTTCACGCAATTGATGCTCGCGCGGATCGGGGTGGGCGTCGGCGAGGCCGGTGCGGGACCGCCGAGCCACTCGATCATCGCCGATCTGTATCCGCCGGAGAAGCGCGCCTCGGCGATGGCGATCTACTCGCTCGGTGTGCTGCTCGGCGGTGGTTTGGGGATGATGATCGGCGGCTTCGTCGCGCATGCCTATAATTGGCGGGTCGCCATGATGGTGGTCGGGCTGCCGGGCGTTGTCCTCGCGGTGATCGTCTGGCTGTTCGTCGCGGAGCCGCGCCGTGGGCTGTCGGATGCGCAGCGCGCGATGGACGCACCCGACGCAATGCCGTCGCTGGGTGAGGGGATCGCGGCGATGTGGCGCGACCCGGCTGCCCTCCATCTGGTCGCTGCAGTCACGATCACGTCGCTGGTCGGCTATGCGCTGACGGGCTGGGGGCCGAGCTACATGCAGCGCTCGCTCGGCATGTCGATGCTCGACGTGTCCAAATATGTCGCGCTGCCCGCGGCGATCATCGGTTCGACGTCGGCGCTCTTGGGCGGCGCTGCCGCCGACCGTGCCGCCCGCCGCTTCGGACTTCACGCGCAAAGCTGGGTCGTGGCGGCGTTCAAGGTGGTCGCGTTTCCCTTCGCGGTCGGCTTTTATTTCGTCGACGAACCGCGCGTTGCACTCGCGAGCTATTTCGTCGCCGCGCTGTTCGCGGGCGCGTATCTTGGCCCATCGTTCGCGCTCATTCAACATCTCGCGCCCTTGAAGCTACGAAGCGTGTGGGCGGCGCTTACCCTGCTGGTCATCAACCTGATCGGGCTCGGGCTGGGGCCGTTTCTGGTCGGACAGTTGAGCGATCATCTTCGCCCCGTCTATGGCGCGCAGTCGCTGCGTTGGGCGATGTTGTGCGTCGCTTTGCTGACGCCGGTGGCGATCTTTGCTTACTGGCGCGCCGGTGTGCTGATGAACCGCCACGTCGATAACAAAAAGTGACGATAATGGTCCGATATTGATTATTTCCTTTCCACAAAGGTCATGATAACAGACCTGTTCATCACTGCTGGGGGGCGGGAGCGATGAGCGAAGCAGTTTCGCCGGTACAATATTGGCAGCCGAGCGCCACGTTGGCGCCGTATGTTACAGGATTTCACTCCTATCACGCGGCCCTGCCGCCGGGGCTTATCTTGCAGGACGTGTTCCTGCCAAGCTGGGCGTCGATCCGCGTCGCACTGCATGAGAGCCCACCCTGGTCGCTGCGCATGGGGCCGCGCACCTTCGATCCAATGCCGCAGATCGCGCTCATCGGCCCTACCAACTGTGCCGGCTACCTGTCGACGCAAGGCGGTACGATGGTCGGTGTCGGGTTGAAGCCGCTGGGTTGGGCGCAATTATTCGGTGGTGATGTGTCCAAGCACGCCAACCGGGTGGTTCCGCTGTCGCAGATCGACTCGGGCGCGGAGCAGTTGCGCGAAGCGCTGGAGACGGACGAAGCGCCGGATCAGGCGTTCGGCCGCTGGCTCGAAGCGCGGCTGCACCGCCGTCCCGCAGCCGACCCGCGGATCGCGCAGTTGTTCGCCATTCTCGAACAGGGATGTGAAACCCGGATCGACGTCATCGCCGACATGCTCGGCACCAGTCCGCGCTCGCTGGCGACGATGACGCGCTACAGTTTCGGGTTCACCCCCAAGCTGCTGCTGCGTCGGACCCGCTTCGTTCGTGCATTAAGCGCGATGCTTGCCGCGCCTGATCAGGGCGCGGCGGTGCTGGAGGAGGCGGGTTACTACGACCGCTCGCACTTCCTGCGCGACAGTCACCTGTTTCTCGGCTGCTCAGTGCGCGACTTCAATCGTCGCCGTGGCCCGCTCAACCAGATCGCGCTGCGCGTGCGCGAGAAGGTGCTCGGACGACCTGTTTGAGCAGCCGGACGAGTGCGCCTGGTAGCTACAAGGCGCGGTTGTCGAACATGCCGAACATCAGCGTCGAGGCGTAGAGCGCGGTCGCGCGCTCGCGTGGCATCGACCAGGCCCATTTGCGCATGTCGAACGCGGCGTTGAGGAACGCCATCATCGCCTGCGCCGCAATCAGGCTGTCGACCGGGCGGATCGTGCCCTCGGGGATGCCGTCCGAGATCGTGCCGGCGAACCGGCGTGCGATGCGGTTCGATCGTTCCACCATCGCGGCGCGCGTATCGGTCGGCAGCCCGCTGAGCGCCGTGGTACGCAGCAGCGGGCCATGCTCGGAGAATTGCACGTCGAGCAGCGCCGCGACGGTGTCGCAGAGACGCTGCCACTGTGTCCCGCCGCGCTCGTCCGCCTGGCGTTGAGCCGCGGCGATCGTATCGAAGCTGCGGCGATAGCAGGCGGCGACCAGATCGTCCTTCGCATCGAGGTGATGGTAGAAGCTGCCCTTGGTGACGTTCAGCTCGGACGCGATCCGCTGTACGCTGGCGCCGCGATAGCCGAGCTCGTTGATCAGCCGGGTCGCAGCGAGCAGAAAGGCTTCGCGCCCCGGTACCGGATCGTCGTGACCGAGCGCGATCGGTGTGGGTGCCCATTGCGCGTTCGGTCCGGCCACGCCGTGACGGAAGATGTCGATCAACCGGTCGCACGCGCGCGGCCACTGGTCGACGTCGTAGCGCGGCAGCCATACCGGCATCCAGAAGGTGTTCTCCAACAGCACGTGCGCGCGGGCACCCGCCAGGTCGGTCTGCGCGCGTCCGGCGGCTGGGCCCCAGAGCAGTCGCGTGCGGCGAAACACCTCGCGCCATCCGGCCATCAGTTTGGTGCGGACCGGATCCTCGGTCGCGCGCAGGTCGGACAGGACAGCGAACGGCTTCTCCTCGTCACGCTCGATGCGGGCGAGCCGCGCCATGTTGAGCCGCAGGTACGCCTCGACCCGCTCGGCCGGCGTGTCCGCCTCCATCGCCTCGTCGAGCATGCGCAGGAGGTAGTCGAGCGTGTACTCGAACGCAGCGGCGGCGAGATCCTCCTTCCGCTTGAAATAATAAGTCACGCTGGTCGTATTGAGCCCGACACGGCGCGCGACATCGGCGAAGGTCATGCCCTTCGCGCTCTGCTCGTTGATCGCCTCGGCGGCGGCGGCCAGGATCGCGTCGCGCTTCTCGCGAAAACGCCGCGTGCTGGTGGTTTCGTCTACTCGGGTGTCCCCCATCGCCGGAGTGTAGCAAAAGCTTTTCGAAGAAACAGTCCCTTTGTGCGAGCGTCTGGCGTCAACTCGTCGCAGAGGCAAGCGGCGCAATCAGGCGCTTTACCGAATAACCGGTATGGCTTAGACCCGCATCAAACGGATCAAGGCGGAGGGACGAGATGGATTTCACCCTGAGCGAGCGCGAGACCTATTTTCGCGACCGCGTGAAGGCGTTCATCGACGCCGAGATCGCACCGCGCAATCACGAATATCACGAGCAATCGCACACCGGCGACCGCTGGAAGGTCATTCCCGTCATCGAGGAAGTGAAGCAGAAAGCGAAAGCCGCGGGCCTGTGGAATTTCTTCATGCCCCCGCACTCGGGCCAGCAGCACGTCGACACGACGTTCGAGTTCGAGGGAACGCAGCTCACTAACCTCGAATATGCGCTATGCGCCGAGGAAATGGGCAAGATCGGCTGGGCGAGCGAATGTTTCAATTGCTCCGCGCCCGACACCGGCAACATGGAGGTGCTCCACCGCTACGGCACGCTGGAGCAGAAGGAGCGCTGGCTGCGCCCGCTGATGAACGGCGAGATCCGCTCGGTCTTCCTGATGACCGAGCCGCAGGTCGCCTCGTCCGATGCGACCAACATCGAGACGCGGATCGAACGCGACGGCGATCACTACGTCATCAACGGTCGCAAATGGTGGTCGTCAGGCGTCGGCGATCCGCGCTGCAAGATCGGCATCCTCATGGGCAAGACGAGCTTCGAGGGCTCGCGCCATCAGCAGCAGAGCCAGGTGCTCGTGCCGATGGACACGCCCGGTGTCGAGATCAAGCGCATGCTCTCGGTCTACGGCTATGACCACGCGCCGCACGGCCACGGCGAGGTCGTCTTCACCAACGTCCGCGTGCCCGTCGAGAACGTGATCCTGGGTGAAGGTCGCGGGTTCGAAATCGCGCAGGGGCGCCTCGGGCCGGGCCGCATCCACCATTGCATGCGCACGATCGGCGTCGCCGAGACGGGGATCGAGGCAATGGCCAAGCGGCTCGTCAGCCGCGTCGCTTTCGGCAAGCGGATCGCCGATCATAGCGTGTGGGAGGAGCGCATCGCGCGCGCGCGGATCGACATCGAGATGACACGCCTCCTCTGCCTCAAGGCCGCGGACACGATGGATAAGGCGGGCAACAAGGCAGCGCAGCTCGATATCGCGATGATCAAGGTGCAGGCGCCCAGCATGGCGCTCAAGATTCTCGACGACGCGGTGCAGGCGCACGGCGGCGCGGGCGTGTCGGACGATTTCGGGCTCGCGCATGCCTGGGCGAGCCAGCGCACCCTGCGCTTGGCGGACGGGCCGGACGAGGTTCACGCCCGCTCGATCGCGCGCAACGAGTTTGGCAAATATGCCGACTGGAAGATCGACCGTCCGTCGAACGATCAGGCACCGGCCTTTTCCAGCGGCGACGTCGGCGTCAGCCGCTGACCATAACGCCTCGCGCCGGCAGCGGCGCGGGGCACCTATTCGCCACCGGCCAGATGCCGGGGCACGTCATGAGGTGAGGGTGGGGTCATGAAAGCCGCCGTTCTGTTCGAAACCAAGTCGCCGCTCCGGATCGAGGACGTCGACGTCGCTAAGCCCCGCGCGCACGAGGTGCTGATCCGCACGCTCGCGTGCGGCGTCTGCCGCTCCGACCTCCACTTCGTCGACGGCGCCTATCCGCACCCGCTCCCCGCCATTCCGGGGCACGAGGCCGCCGGTATCGTCGAGGCGGTCGGCGAGGAGGTCCGCACGGTGAAGCCGGGCGACCACGTCGTCACCTGCCTGTCGGCCTTCTGCGGGCACTGCGAATTCTGCATCACCGGGCGCATGTACCTGTGCGTCTCGGGTGAGACGCGACGCTCGGCGAAGGACGAGCCGCGGCTCCGCCTCGCGAACGGCGGCCAGGTCCAGCAGATGCTCAATCTGTCCGCCTATGCCGAGATGATGCTGGTGCACGAGCATGCCTGCGTATCGATCGACCGCGACATGCCGCTCGACCGTGCCGCCCTGATCGGTTGCGCGGTGACCACGGGCGCCGGGGCGGTATTCAACACGACCGACGTGTCGCCGGGCGAGACGGTCTGCGTGGTCGGCTGCGGCGGGATCGGGCTTGCCGCGGTCAACGCCGCCAAGATCGCTGGCGCGGGAAAGATCATCGCGCTCGATCCGGTGGCGGAGAAGCGCGCGGTTGCCGAGAAGCTCGGTGCGACGCACACGCTTGATCCGATGAGCGATACCGCGGTCGCCGAGGTGGTCGAGATCACGAACGGCGGCGTCCATCACGCGATTGAGGCGGTCGGGCGCCCGCAATCCGCCGCGACGACCGTCGGCGTGCTGCGCCGCGGCGGTACCGCGACGATCCTCGGCATGATGCCGCTCAGCGAGAAGGTCGGTCTGTCGGCGATGGACCTGCTGTCGGGCAAGCGGCTCCAGGGCGGGATCATGGGCTATAACCGGTTCCCGGTCGACATCCCGCGCTTGGTCGACTTCTACATGCGCGGGCAGCTCGACCTCGACACGATCATCGCCGATCGCCTGCCGCTCAGCCAGATCAACCGTGCCTTCGACGAGCTGCGCAAGGGCGACACCACCCGCAGCGTGATCGTGTTCGATCAGTGAGCGAGCTGCAGACCGAGCTCGCCGAGCGCGACCGGCTCGACCTCGATCGCCTGTCCGAGTGGATGCGCGCCCACGTCCCCGGCTTCGATGGGCCGATGAGCTATGCCAAGTTCGCCGGTGGTCAGTCGAACCCGACCTACAAGCTGACGACGCCTCGCGCGAATTACGTGCTCCGCCGCAAGCCGATGGGCGACCTGTTGCCCAGTGCGCATCAGGTCGATCGCGAACACCGCGTCATGGCCGCGCTCCACCCGACCGGCTTTCCGGTGCCGCGCCAGTACGGCCTGTGCGAGGACGCGGGGGTGATCGGCTCGGCCTTCTACGTGATGGAGATGGTCGAGGGGCGCACGATCTGGGACGGCGGCATGCCCGGCCTCACCCCCGATCAGCGCCGCGACCATTACCATGCGATGATCGACACGCTCGCCGATCTCCACAACACCGATTACGAGAAGATTGGCCTTGGCGACTTTGGCCGACCTGGCAATTATTTCGAGCGTCAGGTC
Organism: uncultured Sphingomonas sp.; assembly: GCF_936927845.1. GTDB lineage: Bacteria > Pseudomonadota > Alphaproteobacteria > Sphingomonadales > Sphingomonadaceae > Sphingomonas. The sequence continues at coordinate 98,211 of NZ_CAKZHV010000057.1, read as the reverse complement.
GGCCGCTGGACCAAGCAATATCGCGGTGCCGAAACCGAGCACATGCCGGCGATGGAAACGCTGATCGAGTTCCTGCCGCGCACGATCCCCGAACAGACCCGCACCTCGATCGTCCACGGCGACTACCGCGTCGACAACATGAAGTTCGCGCCCGGCACCGACCCGCGCGTGGTCGCGGTGCTCGACTGGGAATTGTGCACGCTCGGCGACCCAACCGCCGACCTGACCTATTATCTGATGAGCTGGGTGACCGAGCCCGAGGGTCGCTCGGGCGTGCAGGGGCTGACCGGCCCGGAAACGGGTATTCCGACGCTGGAGGAGATGGTCGAGCGCTACTGCGCGCGAACGGGGCGCGACGGTTTGCCCGAGCTCGACTGGTATTTCGCCTTCAACCTCTTTCGTCTCGCCAGCATCGTGCAGGGCATCAAGAAGCGGTTCCTGATCGGCACCGCCTCCAACGCGCGTGCCGAAGAGACGAGCGCGCGCGTGCCGATGCTCGCCGACGCCGCGCTGATGTTCGCCCGCAAGGCGGGAGCCTGACCACCACCACCGCTCGCGCCGGTGCGTGACCACCAAACAAGGGGACGAGAATGTCGCTGTTCGATCTGACCGGCAAGGTCGTGCTGATCACCGGTTCCTCGCGCGGGATCGGCAAGGCCTCCGCGATCGCCTGCGCCGAGCAGGGTGCGAAGGTCGTCATCTCCAGCCGCAAGCAGGACGCATGCGACGCCGCGGCCGCCGAGATCAACGCGCGCTTCGGTGAGGGCACCGCGATCGCAGTCGCCGCCAACATCTCCGACAAGGAAGGCCTGCAGCATCTGGTCGACGAGACGCGGCGCGCGTTCGGGCGCATCGACGTGCTGGTCTGCAACGCCGCCTCCAATCCCTATTACGGGCCGCAGGCCGGCATCGCCGACGATCAGTTCCGCAAGATCCTCGACAACAACATCATCTCCAATCACTGGCTGATCAACATGGTGGTGCCCGAGATGAAGGAACGCCGCGACGGTTCGGTCGTGATCGTGTCCTCGATCGGCGGGCTTCGCGGTTCCACGGTGATCGGCGCCTATTGCATCAGCAAGGCCGCCGACATGCAGCTCGCACGCAACCTCGCGCACGAATACGGCCGCCACAACATCCGCGTGAATTGCATCGCGCCCGGCCTGATCAAGACCGATTTCGCCAAGGCATTGTGGGAAGACGAGAGCGCAGTCGCCGAGCGTAACGCCACGACGCCGCTGCGCCGCATCGGCGAACCCGAGGAGATCGCGGGCGCGGTCGTCTATCTCGCCAGCCCGGCGAGCGCGTTCATGACCGGGCAGACGATGGTGATCGACGGCGGCGTCACGATCTGACCGCGCGAGGGGAGAGGAAAGACATGGCACGCTTCACCGACAGGTCGATCATCGTCACGGGCGCAGGCTCGGGCATCGGCCGCGCTGCCGCAACCCTGTTCGCCGCCGAAGGCGCGCGCGTCGTCGTCGCGGACGTGAGCGAGGGCGCGGAGGAGACCGCGCGGCTGATCCGCGACGCTGGCGGCACCGCCGAGGCGATCCGCATGGATGCCGGCAACGAGGAGGACGTGATCCGCACCGTCGCGCTCGCCTGCGACCGGTTTGGCGGGCTCGACGTCATGTTCGCCAACGCGGGCATCTCCGGCGGCATGGCCAACATCTTCGACACCGACGTGTCGCTCATTACCGAGGTGCTGCGCGTCAATCTGATCGGGCCATATCTGGCGGTGAAGCACGCCGCGCCGAAGATTGCGGAGCGCGCGGCGCAATCGGGCAGGAGCGGCGCGATCATCCTGACCGCCAGCGTCGCCGGCATCCGATCGGGCGCGGGCTCGCCCGCCTACTCCGCGTCGAAGGCAGGCGTCATCAACCTCGCCATGGTGTCGGCGCAGCAGCTGTCGGGCGCGAACGTCCGCGTCAACGCGATCTGCCCCGGGCTGACCGAGACGGGTATGACCAAGCCGACGTTCGACTACGCGCGCGACGCCGGCAAGACCGACCGGCTGGGTCGGCTCAACCCGCTTCGCCGCGGTGCGCAGCCCGAGGAACTCGCCAAGGTCGCGCTGTTCCTCGCCAGCGACGACGCCAGCTACGTCAACGGACAGGCGATCGCGGTCGACGGGGGACTGTCGTCCAGCCACCCGGTCACCAAGCAGGAATATGGCCGCACCGCGGTGTGAGACCGGAACAGCTAGCGCGCGGGCGGGTTAACATGGGTGAAGAACAAGGGGGCTTCACCCATGACCGATCCGATCCGCTATTCGCCCGACCTCGAAGACGTGCAGCCCGATGAGGGTGAGACGGTCGAGCAGCTCAACGAGCAGTTCGACATCATCCTCAAGACGACACACGAGGATTACGGCCACGCCGTCCGCTCGGTCCATGCCAAGGCGCACGCGATCGTCGAGGGGACGCTGACGATCCATGCCGACCTGCCGCCTGAGCTTGCACAGGGACTGTTCGCGACGCCCGGCGAGCATCCGGTGTTCATGCGCTTCTCGACCAACCCCGGCGATATCCTGAGCGACGCGATCTCGCTGCCGCGCGGGCTGGCGATCAAGGTGCTCGACGTCGATGGCGCCCGGCTGGCCGGCGCGGAAGGGCGCACGCAGGATTTCGTGATGGTCAACGGGCCCGTGTTCCAGGCCAAGACGGCGGAGAAGTTCCTCGGCAATTTGAAACTGCTCGCGCGCACCACCGACAAGGCCGAGGGCGCGAAGATCGCGCTGTCGGCAGTGCTGCGCGGCGTCAACACCGCGCTGACCGCGGTTGGCGTGGAGAGTGCCGCGATCCGCTCGATGGGTGGCGCACCCAACGTCGATCCGATCGGCGAGACATATTACAGCGCGACACCGTTCCGCTACGGCGACTATGTCGCCAAATTCTCGCTCGTACCCATCGCTCCGGCGTTGAAGGAGCGTACCGGCGCGATCATCGACGCCTCCGGCCGCCCCAATGCGATCCGCGAGACGCTCCAGCAGGAGCTGCGCGACATCAATGGCGAATGGGAGTTCCGCGTCCAGCTCCAGCGCGACACCGGCAAGCAGCCGATCGAGGATCCGACGGTCGAGTGGAAGGAGGAGGACGCGCCCTTCGTCACCGTCGCGACGATCCGCACCAAAGCCCAGGACAGCTGGGACGATGCGCGCGTCAAGCACGTCAACGAGGAACTGCGCTTCAGCGTCTGGACGGGGCTTGCCGCGCATCAGCCGCTCGGCAACATCAATCGCTCGCGCAAGGACGTGTACAAGCACAGCGCCGACTTTCGCGCCCGCGCCAACGGCTGCCCGATCCACGAGCCGGCGTAGCGGGGCAGGGCGGGGCCGCCCCCGCCCGCTGTCAGGCGCGGTTCGCCGCCGACAGCACCGCGCGCACGCTGGCGGTTGCGATGTCGGTGTCGATGCCAACGCCCCAGACGACGCGTCCGTCCGCGGTGCGACACTCGAGATACGCCGCCGCCTGCGCGCCCGCACCGTGGCCGATCGCGTGCTCGGCATAGTCGATCACGTCTAAGTTCGGACCAGTCGTCTCGGCCAAGGCCGCGATCACGCCCGAGATCAGGCCGTTGCCGCGTCCCGAAATCGAGCGCTCCTCGCCATCGACCGCGACGCGTCCGACGAATAGCCGGTCGCCGACCGCACCGGTTTCCTCGTAATCGCGCAGCACGAAGCGATCGCCGGCTCCCGGCAGGTAGGTCGCAACGAACCGGCCCCAGATGTCGGCGGCGTTCAGTTCGCGGCTCGTCTCGTCCGCCAGCGTCTGGACGTGGCGGCTGAAATCCGCCTGCAGTCGCTTGGGCAGCCGCAATCCCTTGTCCTGCTCGATCACCCAGGCGACCCCGCCCTTGCCCGACTGCGAATTGACGCGGATCACCGCCTCGTAGCTGCGCCCGAGGTCGGCCGGGTCGATCGGCAGGTAGGGCACTTCCCACAGGCCGTCGTTGCGCGTCGCCTGCGCGGCGAACCCCTTCTTGATCGCATCCTGGTGCGAGCCCGAGAAGGCGGTGAACACCAGGTCGCCGGCATAGGGCGTGCGCGGATGGACGGGCAGGTTGGTACAATAATCGACCGTCTTCACGACGCCATCGATATCCGACAGGTCAAGCTTCGGGTCGACGCCCTGCGTGTACATGTTGAGCGCAACCGTCACGAGGTCGCAATTACCCGTCCGCTCGCCATTGCCGAGCAGGCAGCCCTCAACGCGGTCGGCGCCCGCCATCAGCCCCAGCTCGGCTGCCGCTACCCCGGTGCCTCGGTCATTATGCGTATGGAGCGAGATCACGACGGCGTCGCGGTTGGGAATGTTGCGCGCGAACCATTCGATCTGGTCGGCGTAGACGTTGGGGGTCGCGCACTCGACCGTCGCGGGCAGGTTGAAGATGATTGGTCGCTCGGGCGTCGGGCGCAGCACCTCCATGACACCAGCGCAGACCTCGACCGAGAAGTCGAGCTCGGCGGTGGAGAATGTCTCGGGGCTGTATTCGAACTGCCAATCGGTGCCCGGCCGCCGGGCCGCCTCGTCGCGCAGGATCTTTGCGCCGTCAATCGCGATCTGGCGCACCTCGTCGCGTGACATGCCGAACACGATTCGTCGCCATGCCGGACTGACTGCATTGTAGAGGTGGACGATCGCGGTCTTCGCTCCCTCCAGGCTGCGGAAGCTCGTCTCGATCAGGTCGCGGCGCGACTGGGTGAGCACCTGCAACGTCACGTCATCGGGCATGCGACCCGATCGTACCAGGCCCGAGATGAAGTCGAACTCGGTCGCCCCCGCGCTCGGAAAACCGACCTCGATCTCCTTCAACCCGACCTTCACTAGCAGGTCGAAGAAGCGGGTCTTCTTCTCCGCGTCCATCGGATCGATCAGCGCCTGGTTGCCGTCGCGCAGGTCGGTCGACAACCAGCGCGGCGCGCGGGTGATCGTCTTCGACGGCCATTGGCGGTCGGGCAGGTCGATCGTCGGGAACGGGCGGTATTTGGATGATGGATCGCGCAGCATGGCTCGGCTCTCTGCTTGGGGAGTGTCGGCTGGGCCCTTAGGCGCGGGATGCGCGAGCGACGCGCACAGGTCGAGGTCGCGCCTAAGGGCGCGTAAGTCGAAGAAGGCGAATGGCCGAAATCATCGCGCGTCGTTCTGCCGCGCATGCGCCGCGCTGTCCACCCGGAATATCAGACCCGGTCCGGTTCACGTAGATGACGTAGCCGCTCGAACAATGTTCTTAACCTGGGTGCAAGCATTCATCTTTGCCTAACTTCTCAGTCCTAGGCCGGCGGCAAGGAGCCTTCGCCATGCTGCAACTCGTCTACATTTCTTCGGTCGCACAAAAGGCCGATCTCGCCAGCATTCTCGCGGTGTCGCGCATCAACAACCGTCGCGATGGAATCAGCGGGCTGCTCTACTCCGATGGCGTACGATTTCTTCAGGCGCTGGAGGGACCGACGCTCGCGGTTGAAACTGCTTACGCGCGGATCAAGCAGGACCCGCGACACAATGCGCTCGTCATTCTGTCCCGCCGCGAGGTCGCCACGCGTGAGTTCGGCGACTGGGCGATGGCCGAGCGCCGCGTCGGCGAGGAGGGCGACCAGTTCTGCGCGCGCATCGATCGGCTGCTGGCGAACACCGGCCCGAACATCCGCGCGACGTTCGACAGCTTCATCAAGCTGCGTCGCGCAGCATAAGGGCACGGGCGGCACTGCGCCGCCCGCGCGTACGATCAGGCGGTGAACGCCGCGTGGATCGTCAGATTGACCGTGTCCGACACGACCGGTGCATAGGCCCCGACGCCGAAGTCGCTGCGCTTGATCTGCCCCTTGGCGGTGAAGCCGAGGTTGAGCTTCTTGCTCATCGGATTGTCGCCCGCGCCGACGAAGGTAACGTCGAGGGTAACCGGCTTGGTCTGGTCCTTGATCGTCAGGTTACCGGTCATCGTTGCGCTGTTCGCGCCCTTGGGCACGATGCGGGTCGAGACGAAGCGCGCGGTCGGGTATTGCGCGGCGTTGAAGAAGTCCTCCGACTTGAGATGCTTGGCAAAGCCCGCAGAAGTTACCGACAGATCGTCGACGTTGAACGAGATGTCGACCTTGGTCGCCGCCGGCTTCTTCGGATCAATCGTGATCGAACCGCCGCTCGCGCCGAACTGCCCTTCGAGCATCGAAAAGCCCATGTGGTTGACCTGCCAGCTGACCTGCGTGTGCGCGGGATCGACCTGATAGGTGCCGGCAGGCACGCGCGAGGCGATCGGCTGACCGGGCTGCTGCGGCGTGGTCGCGATCTGCGCGAGCGCGGGCACGGACATGAGCGCCAGCGTGGCGGCGGCGAGGTGACGGATGCGCATGGTCGAGGAACACTCCCTGTTGATCGAGTGATCCAACCACAGCGCGGCAGGCAAGGGAATAGGTCGAGCCGAAACGGTCGGTTTCGCGCGCGCCCTACTCGTCGTCGAGCTCCTTCGAGCCCTGCGGCAGGATGTCGTAGCGGATACGAACCCAGACGCCGAGCATCGGCTGACCTCCCTTTCGCGGCGGGCGTATCAGGAACTGCCACGCAGCCTGACGCACCGCGCCCGCGATGCGTGAGCCCGGCGTTTCACCCAGCTCGCGGCAGTCTTCGACGTGGTAGCGCGCGATCGTGCGGCACGCGATGACGCCCCAGCCGAGCTTGCCCGCGGGCAGGTAGGTCGACATCTCCGCGCGGGTCGGCTTGCGATACCATTCGGCGGCGTACATTGGCTCGCCACCTGGACCCGTGCCGATGCTAGGATCGCCGCCCGCTTCGCCTGCAGAGGCGGTCTGCGTGCCGTCGCCCGTTCCCGCGGTGCCCTTGATCTTGCCGATGTTCGAAGCGGCATAGTCCGACTGACTCAGCATGATCACGCCGGGCAGGTGGAGCGTGACGGGCGGCGGCGGCACGATCGGCGCTTCGCGCGGCTCGGTCACCGGACGCGGCTCCGGCGTGGCAGCGGCCGGTGAAGCCGCGCGCGTGCGCTGCACCGATCGCTTGCTTGTCTCCGACGATCCGAGTGGGGTCACGTTGAAGGTGGACAGCCGCCGCCCGTCGCCCGGCTCATGTCGCTGGTAACCACCCATCCCGAGCAGCGCGAGAATGATCGCTGCCGCAATGCCGAGCGCCATTGCCCAGGACGCCGCGCGGCCGCCGCGCGAGGCGCGGGCGTCGTACGACAATGACCGGTACGACGCCGCACTCATGACGAGCCGCCCCTACGCTCGGACGTGCGCCGCGGCAACGGGGCCGCGGCGCTATTTCGTGGCCGCTAGTTCTTGGCCTTATCGACCAGCTTGTTGGCGCCGATCCACGGCATCATCGCACGCAGCTCGGCACCCACCTTCTCGATCGGGTGCGCCGCCGCCGCCTTGCGCGCGGCCTTGAGCTCGGGCTGCCCCGCGCGGTTGTCGAGCACGAAGTTCTTGACGAAGCGACCCACCTGAATGTCGGCCAGCACCCGCTTCATCTCCGCCTTGGTCTCGTCGGTGATGATGCGCGGACCCGTCGTGATGTCGCCGTACTCGGCGGTGTTCGAAATCGAGTAGCGCATGTTGGCGATCCCGCCCTCGTACAGCAGGTCGACGATCAGCTTGGTTTCGTGCAGGCACTCGAAATAGGCCATCTCGGGCGCGTAGCCCGCCTCGACCAGCGTCTCGAACCCCGCCTGGATCAGATGGGTAATGCCGCCGCACAGCACCGCCTGCTCGCCGAACAGGTCGGTTTCGCATTCCTCCTTGAAGTTGGTCTCGATGATACCCGAGCGCCCGCCGCCGACCGCGCTGGCGTAAGAAAGGGCGAGATCATGTGCGTTGCCGCTCGCGTCCTGCTCGACCGCGATCAGGCAGGGCACGCCACCGCCGCGGACGTATTCGGAACGGACGGTATGGCCAGGACCCTTCGGCGCGATCATGATGACGTCGATGTCGGCGGGCGCCTCGATCAGCCCGAAATGCACGTTCAACCCGTGCGCGAACGCGATCGCCGAGCCTGCGCGCATGTTACCCTTCAGGTCCTTCTCCCAGATGCCCGCCTGGTGCTCGTCGGGCGCGAGGATCATGACGAGGTCGGCCCAGGCCGCCGCCTCCTTGTTGCTCATCACGGTGAAGCCGGCGTCCTCGGCCTTCTTCGCGGTCGCCGAACCCTCGCGCAGCGCGATCGCGACATCCTTGACGCCCGAATCGCGCAGGTTCTGCGCGTGCGCGTGACCCTGGCTGCCGTAGCCGACGATCGCGATCTTCTTGCCCGTGACGAGGTTCAGGTCGGCGTCCTGGTCATAATAGACACGCATGGTAAGCTCCCTTTGATCGTGGAAAGCGGCGCCTGCTGATCGTGGCGCCGTGGAATATGGGTCAGGCGGCGTCCTTGCCGCGCGAGATCGCGACCACGCCGGTGCGCGCGACCTCGATCAGGCCGACCTCGCCCATCAGCTCGACGAACTTGTCGATCTTCTCGATGCCCCCGGTCACCTCGAACACGAACGACGAGGTGGTCGCGTCGACCACGCGCGCGCGGTACACGTCGGCGAGCCGCAGCGCCTCGATCCGGTGGTCGCCGGTGCCGCGTACCTTGACCAGCGCCAGCTCGCGCTCGACGTGTGGGCCCTCGGCGGTCAGGTCGTGGACGCGGTGAACGGGCACCAGCCGGTCGAGCTGCGCGACGATCTGCTCCAGCGTCGCCGGGCTGGCGCTGGTGACGATCGTGATGCGGCTGACCGCCTTGTCGGCGGTCACCTCACTGACGGTCAGGCTCTCGATATTGTAGCCGCGCGCGGTGAACAGCCCGGCGATCCGCGCCAGAATACCGGGTTCGTTGTCGACGATGACCGCCAGCGTGTGCCGCTCGGCCTTTTCCTCACGAATATGCATGATGGTCCTTCTGCGCGCCCGGGCAGGGCGGAGGCAATCGTTGTCGGGGGTGTGATCAGACGAGCGCGCGTGCCTCGTCGTCCATCGTGCCCGATACCTCGTTCGCCTGCAGGATCATGTCGGTGTGCGCCGCACCCGACGGAATCATCGGAAAGCAATTGGCGAGCTTCGCCACGCGGCAGTCGACCATCACTGGCCCGTCATGCGCGAGCATGTCGGCGATCCCGCTGTCGAGCTGATCGGGTCGCTCGATGCGGATGCCCTTCCAGCCATAGGCCTCCGCCAGCCGCACGAAGTCGGGCAGCGAATCGGAATAGCTCTCCGAGTAGCGGCTCTCGTAGGTCAGCTCCTGCCACTGGCGCACCATCCCCATGTACTCGTTGTTGAGGATGAAGACCTTGACCGGCAATCGGTACTGGGTCGCGGTGGCGAGCTCCTGGATGTTCATCTGGATCGACGCCTCGCCCGCGATATCGATGACGAGCGCGTTGGGATTGCCGAGCTGCGCACCGATTGCTGCGGGCAGGCCGTAGCCCATCGTGCCGAGCCCGCCGCTGGTCAGCCATTTGTTGGGCAGTTCGAACCCGAAATATTGCGCCGCCCACATCTGGTGCTGGCCGACCTCGGTGGTGATGATCGGCTGGCGCTGGTGCGTCGCCTCCCACAACGCCCGCACCGCGCGCTGCGGCATGATCTCACCGCGCAAGCCGCCGGTCTCATCCTCCGGAAAGGCCAGACTGTCCTTCGCACGCCATTCCGCGATCCGCGCCCACCAGGCGGACAGATCGGGCTTGGCATATTGCCGCGATTTCCAGACGCGGATCATGTCCTCCATCGCGCGCCCGGCGTCGGCGACGATGGGAAGGTCGATCCGTACCGTCTTGTTGATGCTCGACCGGTCGATATCGACGTGGATCTTGCGGCTGTTGGGCGCGAAGGCGTCGAGCCGACCGGTGACGCGGTCGTCGAAGCGCGCGCCGATGTTCACGATCAGATCGGCCTGGTTCATCGCCCAGTTCGCCTCGTACGTGCCGTGCATCCCGAGCATGCCGAGAAACTGCGGCGACGAGGCTGGATACGCGCCCAGCCCCATCAGCGTCGAGGTGACCGGCGCCCCCGTGATGCGCGCCAGCTCGACCAGCAATTGCGCCGCGGCCGGCCCCGAATTGATCACCCCGCCGCCGGTGTAGAGCACCGGGCGCTCGGCCGCGGCAATCATTTCGACCGCCTGCTCGATCGCGCCGCGATCGGCCTTGAGCGCGGGTCGATAGGTCTTGTGCTGGATCGGACCCGGCTTGCTGTACGCCGCGGTCGCGACCTGCACGTCCTTGGGGATGTCGATCACGACCGGCCCTGGGCGGCCCGAGGTGGCGATATGGAACGCCTCGTGGATCGTCGCGCCCAGGATCGCGGGGTCTTTCACCAGGTAATTGTGCTTGGTGCAGTGGCGCGTGATGCCGACCGTGTCTGCTTCCTGGAATGCGTCGGAGCCGATCAGGTGCGTCGGCACCTGACCGGTAATGACGACCATCGGGATCGAATCGAGCATCGCGTCGGTGATGCCGGTGATCGCGTTGGTCGCGCCCGGGCCGGAGGTGACGAGCACGACGCCGGGCTTGCCGGTCGAGCGCGCGTACCCTTCGGCGGCGTGCGTCGCCGCCTGTTCATGACGGACGAGGATGTGCTTGATCTTCTGCGCGCGAAATAATGCATCGTAGATCGGCAGCACCGCGCCACCGGGGTAGCCGAAGACGACCTCCACGCCGAGATCGACCAGCGCCTCGACCAGGATGTCCGCTCCGCTTCGCTCAACCACCACTCAACTCCCGCGTTGGTGCAGGCCAAAGCCCGCTGGGTGGCGGCGCGCTAAGCCATGTAAAGTTGCGCGTCAACCAACCTAAAGGAAATAAAATTGCGGGTCAGCTTTATCGATGCGTGTCCACGATGCCGGCGGCTGGTTGCGAAACCAAGTATATTGGCGCTTGGCGTACTGCCGTGTCGCACGCTGCGCACGCGCGATGGCGTCGCCGCGGCTGATCGTGCCAGCCAGCAACGCCGTGATCTCCGGCACCCCGATCGCGCGCCGCACGGGGGCGTCGGCGGGCACATCGTTGCGGGCCAGCAGGGCGGCGACTTCCTCCACCGCTCCTTCCTCGAACATCGCTTCCAGCCGGCGATCGCAGCGGGCGAACAGATCCTCGCGGTCGGGCAGCAGAACCGCGGCCGAGAGCGCGATCCGGTCGCCGATCCCGCCGGCGCGCTGCTCCTGCCAATGCGATAGCGGCTTGCCGGTCGAGCGCACCACCTCCAGCGCGCGCGCCACCCGCGTCGTATCCGCGGGCGCGAGCCGCGCGGCAGCGGCCGGGTCCTCACTTATGAGCGCCACGTGCGCGTCCGCCACCGACAGCGCGCGCACCGCGGCGCGGATGTCCGCGTCGATGTCGGGCACCGGCGCGATCCCGTCGAGGAGCGTGCGCAGGTACAGCCCCGTTCCGCCGACCAGCACCGGGACGCCGCCTTGCGCATGCACCGCGTTGATCGCAGCAGCAGCGTCGCTGGCCCAGCGTGCGGCCGAGCATGCCTCCGCCCCATCGACGTAGCCGAACAGCCGGTGCGGCACGCGCGCCTCCTCCGCAGGCGATGGCCGCGCGCTCAGGACGCGCAGGTCGCGGTAGACCTGGCTCGCGTCGGCGTTGATCACCGTGCCGCCGATCGCCTCCGCCAGCGCGATCGCCAGCGCGCTCTTGCCGCTCGCGGTCGGCCCTGCGATGAGCGCGACCCTCGGGTGCGGACTTGGGCGCAGATCAGGGGGCGACACGATGTTCACGGCAACGCTGATAGCAGCGGGGCGGCTGCTCCCCAACACGCTGGCGGACGCGCGCGCGCGGCTGGCGGCGGCGGGCTGCGCGCCGACGACGCTCGCCTGGATCGACGAGGGCGACGCCGCCGACCTCAGCTTCGGCCTCTCGCTCGTTGCCGCACGCGAGGTGCTGGAGGACGCGTTCGACCACGTCGATGTCGTCATCCAGCCGGCTGAGGGTCGCGCCAAGCAACTGCTCGTGGCCGACATGGATTCGACCATGATCACGGTCGAGTGCATCGACGAGCTCGCCGACTATGCCGGGATCAAGCCGCAAATCGCGGAGATCACCGAGCGCGCGATGCGCGGCGAGCTGGATTTCGAGGCCGCGCTCGATGCGCGCGTTGCGCTGCTGCGCGGGCTTGACGAAACCGCGATAGACCGTTGCCGTGCCGAGCGGGTTTCGCTGATGCCCGGCGCACGCACGCTGGTGCGGACGATGCGCGCGCGTGGAGGTACGGCGGTGCTGGTATCGGGCGGCTTCACCCGCTTCGCCGAGCCCGTTGCGGCGGAGATCGGCTTCGATCGCGCCATCGCCAATGTGCTGGAGATCGCGGACGGTCGCCTGACCGGCACCGTCGCGCGCCCGATCGTGGGGGCCGCGACCAAAAAGGCGACGCTGCTCGATTATCGCGCCTCGCTTGGCCTTCCCGACCCCGCGACGCTCGCGGTCGGCGACGGGGCCAACGACCTGTCGATGATCGAAGTCGCCGGGTTGGGCGTCGCCTATCACGCCAAGCCGATCGTCGCGGCGGCAGCGTCTGCGCGGATTGACCACAACGATCTGACCGCGCTGTTGTGGGCGCAGGGCATTCCTCGCGCCGAATGGGTCGACTGAGCGGACGCGCGCGCGCCCGCCCAAACCTGCATCAACCCGCCAGCGCCGCCTTCACCAGCCCGCTCGCTTTGCTCATGTCGAGGTTGGCGGCGTGGCGCGCCTTCAACTCGCCCATGACACGGCCCATGTCCTTCATGCCACTGGCACCCAGCTCGTCCTTGATCGCCTGGATCGCCGCGCGCGTCTCGTCCTCGCTCATCTGCTGCGGCAGGAAGCGTTCGATCACCGCGACCTCGGCCTCTTCACTCGCTGCCAGCTCCTCGCGACCGCCCTTGCGGTACATGTCGATCGACTCGCGGCGTTGCTTGACCATCTTCTGCAGCACCTCGACCACCAGCGCGTCGTCGCCGGGGGTGCCGGGTTCGGGCGCATTGCCGGTGCGCGCCTCGATGTCGCGGTTCTTCACCGCCGCCTGGATGAGGCCGATCGCGGCGCGGGCTTCCTTGTCGCCCGACTTCATGGCGGCGATCTGGGCTTGCTTGATGTCGTCTCTGATCATGCAAGCGCGATAGCGCGAGTTCGCCGCATAGGCGAGGCCCGGCGGTTGACGGATCGGGGCCGGGGGCTTAGCGGGCGGGGCTTAGCGACATCGCAGACTTTGACCAGGAGTGCCCGCCGATCATGGCCGACGCCAAGCCTTCGCACGCGTCCAAACCCGATGGAGCCACCGGCGTCCTCGTGCTCGCCTCGGGTGAGGTCGTCTGGGGTCGCGGCTTCGGCGCGGAAGGGCAGGCGGTCGGCGAGGTGTGCTTCCACACCGCGATGACGGGTTATCAGGAGATCATGACCGATCCGTCGTTCGCCGGGCAGATCATCACCTTCACCTTTCCGCACATCGGCAACGTCGGCGCCAACCCCGATGACATCGAGGCCGATGCGCCGCACGCGCTCGGCATGATCGTGCGCGAGGACGTGACCGCACCGTCGAACTTCCGCGCGGTCGAGAATCTCGACGGCTGGATGCGCCGCCACGCGCGCATCGGCCTGTCGGGCATCGACACGCGCGCGCTGACCAGGCGCATCCGGGCGAGCGGCGCGCCCAACGGCGTCGTCGCGCACTCGGCGGCGGGCGAGTTCGACCTCGACGCGCTGCTCGACATGGCGCGCGCGTGGCCGGGGCTGGAGGGGATGGACCTTGCCAAGACGGTCTCGACCGAAACTCATTACGCCTGGGGCCAGACGCGCGAGGGCGGGCCGTGGCGGCTCGGCTTTGGCTACGGCACCCAGGGTGATGACGCCCGCCCGCACGTCGTCGCGATTGATTACGGCAGCAAGCACAACATCTTCCGCAATCTCGTCCACGCCGGCGCAAAGGTCAGCGTCCTGCCCGCCACCGCGACGTTCGAGCAGGTGATGGCGCTCGCGCCCGACGGCATCTTCCTGTCGAACGGGCCCGGCGACCCCGCCGCGACCGGCGAGGACGCCGTGCCGGTGATCCGCCAGTTGCTCGACACTGGAAAGCCGCTGTTCGGCATCTGCCTCGGCCACCAGTTGCTCGCGCTCGCGGTCGGCGCGCGCACGACCAAGATGTTCCAGGGCCACCGCGGCGCGAACCACCCGGTGAAGCGCGTCGGCGCGAATGGTGCGACCGAGCAGGTCGAGATCACCAGCATGAACCACGGCTTCGCGGTCGAACGCGACAGTCTCCCCGCGAATGTGCGCGAGACGCACGTCTCACTGTTCGACGGCAGCAACGCAGGGCTGGAACTGACTGATCGGCCGGCCTTCTCGGTGCAGTACCATCCGGAAGCGAGCCCGGGGCCGCAGGATAGCCTCTACCTGTTCGAGAAGTTTGTAGGGTCGCTTCGTTGAATTTGGAAACGGCGACGAAGTGTCGGCTGTTGATCGCAAAACGATACGAAGTCACCGCTCGGCTCATGTTATATGCTGGGATGGCAACGATCGGTCTTTCTTGGTTTTTGCAGAACCTTTGGATGGCAATCATTGCGGCGTTCGTGAGTATGCCGTGCGCGTGGATATTCAATCTTAGATGTCCGGTATGTTCATGGCTGGTCTACCGAATTTACGGAACGGCCGACGATAAGCACGCTAAAGACCAACTGTTGGCGCCGCTGTATTCAAGGCACATATGGCGGCAGCCGCCGGCGTGTACGAAATGCGCGCAGCCATTTCTGACAACTGAGAACCCTTCCGAGGCGATTTTCTAATGCCCAAACGCACCGACATCTCCACCATCCTCGTCATCGGCGCTGGGCCGATCGTCATCGGTCAGGCGTGCGAGTTCGATTATTCGGGCACGCAGGCGATCAAGGCGCTGCGCGAGGAGGGCTATCGCATCGTCCTGGTCAACTCGAACCCGGCGACGATCATGACCGATCCCGATCTGGTCGGCAGTGACGGTGCGACCTACGTCGAGCCGATCACGCCCGAGGTGGTCGCCAAGATCATCGAGAAGGAGCGCCCCGACGCCGTCCTGCCGACGATGGGTGGGCAGACCGCACTCAACACCGCGCTCGCGCTGTTCCGCGACGGCACGTTCGAGAAGTTCGGCGTGCAGATGATCGGTGCCGACGCCGACGCGATCGACAAGGCGGAGGATCGCCTCAAATTCCGCGACGCGATGGACAAGATCGGGCTGGAGAGCGCACGCTCGGCGATCGCGCACACGGAAGCCGAGGCGCTCGCGGGGCTGGAGAAGGTCGGGCTGCCCGCGATCATCCGCCCCAGCTTCACGCTCGGCGGCACCGGCGGCGGCGTCGCCTACAACCGCGAGGAGTTCCTCGATATCGTCCGCAAGGGGCTCGACGCCTCGCCGACGACCGAGGTGCTGATCGAGGAGTCGCTTCTCGGCTGGAAGGAATATGAGATGGAGGTGGTCCGCGACCGCGCGGACAATTGCATCATCATCTGCTCGATCGAGAACGTCGATCCGATGGGGGTCCACACCGGCGACTCGATCACTGTCGCGCCCGCGCTGACGCTGACCGACAAGGAATATCAAATCATGCGCAACGCGAGCATCGCGGTGCTGCGTGAGATCGGGGTAGAGACGGGCGGCTCGAACGTCCAGTTCGCCGTCAACCCGAAGGACGGCCGCCTGATCGTCATCGAGATGAACCCGCGCGTGTCGCGTTCGTCGGCGTTGGCGTCAAAGGCGACCGGCTTTCCGATCGCCAAGGTCGCGGCGAAGCTGGCGGTCGGCTATACGCTCGACGAGATCGAGAACGACATCACGGGCGCCACACCCGCGTCGTTCGAACCGACGATCGATTACGTCGTCACCAAGATCCCCCGCTTCGCGTTCGAGAAGTTCAAGGGCGCGGAGGCCGTGCTGTCGACCGCGATGAAATCGGTCGGCGAGGTGATGGCGATCGGTCGCAACATCCACGAATCGATGCAGAAGGCGCTGCGCGGGCTGGAGACCGGCCTGTCGGGCTTCAACAACGTCGATCGCCTGATCGGTGCCCCGCGGGCCGAGATCGAGGCCGCGCTCGCGATCGCCTCGCCCGACCGGCTGCTCGTCGCCGCCCAGGCGCTGCGCGAAGGCTTCACCGTCGCCGAGGTCCACGCGATCGCCAAATACGATCCCTGGTTCCTCGAGCGCATCGCCGAGATCGTCGCCGCCGAGGCGGAGGTGATGGAGAACGGCCTGCCGATCGACGCACCTGGCATGCGCCGTCTGAAATCGATGGGGTTCAGCGACAAGCGGCTCGCCTGGCTCGCGCTGCAATCGGCCAATCTGCGCGGCATGAGCCGCGGCATCGCGCGCGGCTCGGGGCTGATTCACGAGGCGGTCAAGGCGATGACCGGAGGCGTGACCGAAGACGAGGTGCGCGCGCACCGCGTCAAGCTCGGCGTCCGCCCCGTCTTCAAGCGGATCGACACCTGCGCCGCCGAGTTCGACGCGAAAACGCCGTACATGTACTCGACCTACGAAGCGCCCAGCTTCGGCGAGCCCGAGAACGAGGCGATGCCGTCCGACCGTCGCAAGATCGTCATCCTGGGCGGCGGACCCAACCGGATCGGGCAGGGGATCGAGTTCGATTACTGCTGCTGCCACGCCTGCTTCGCACTGGCGGATGCGGGGTTCGAGACGATCATGGTCAATTGCAACCCGGAGACGGTGTCGACCGACTATGACACGTCCGACCGGCTCTATTTCGAGCCGCTGACCGCCGAGGACGTACTCGAGATCCTCCACGTCGAGCAGTCGCGCGGTGAGCTGGTCGGTGTGATCGTGCAGTTCGGCGGGCAGACCCCGCTCAACCTCGCGCGCGCGCTGGAGGCGGCGGGCATCCCGATCCTCGGTACCGCACCCGACGCGATCGACCTCGCCGAGGACCGTGAGCGCTTCGCCGCGCTCGTCAACAAGCTCAAGCTGTTGCAGCCGTCCAACGGCATCGCGCGCAGCCGCGACGAGGCGATCGCGGTCGCGCACCGCATCGGCTATCCCGTGCTGATGCGCCCGAGCTACGTGCTCGGCGGCCGCGCGATGGAGATCGTCGACAGCGACCAGCAGCTCGACGATTACATCCAGACCGCGGTGCAGGTGTCTGGCGACTCCCCCGTCCTGATCGACCAGTATCTGCGCGACGCGGTCGAGGTCGACGTCGACGCGATCGGCGACGGCGATCAGGTGGTGGTCGCGGGCGTGCTCCAGCACATCGAGGAAGCCGGCGTCCACTCGGGCGACAGCGCCTGTTCGATCCCGCCCTACAGCCTGTCGGCGGAGATCATCGTCGAGATCGAGCGTCAGACCGAGGCGCTCGCGCGCGGGCTGAACGTCGTCGGGTTGATGAACATCCAGTTCGCGGTCAAGGATGGTCAGGTTTACCTTATCGAGGTCAACCCGCGCGCCAGCCGCACCGTGCCCTTCGTCGCCAAGGCGATCGGCGCCCCGATCGCGAAGATCGCCGCGCGCGTCATGGCGGGCGAGAAGCTGCGCGATCTGCCGCCGATCGACCGCCGCATCGACTATGTCGCGGTCAAGGAAGCCGTGTTCCCGTTCAACCGCTTTCCCGGCATCGACCCGGTGCTCAGCCCCGAAATGAAGTCGACCGGCGAGGTGATGGGGATCGATCGCGACTTCACCACCGCCTTTGCCAAGGCGCAGCTAGGTGCGGGTACCGTTCTGCCGTCCTCGGGCGCGGTGTTCGTCAGCGTGAAGGACAGCGACAAGCCGCTGATCGTGCCGGCGGCGCGCCAGCTGGTCGACGCCGGGCTCACGATAGTCGCGACCGGCGGCACGGCGGATTACCTGACGCGCGCCGGGTTGCCGATGGAATTGGTGAACAAGGTGGCGCAGGGGCGTCCGCACATCGTCGATCGGATCAAGGACGGCGGCATCGCGTTGATCTTCAACACGACCGAAGGATGGCAGAGTCTGAAGGACTCACAGCCGATCCGTGCCAGCGCGGTGAACGGGCGCATCCCGTATTTCACTACCGCATCGGCCAGCATCGAGGCAGCCAAGGCGATCGCTGCGAGGGCCGTGGCCGGTGCGATCACACCTGCGAGCGGCACGCTTGAAGTGCGTCCGCTGCAATCCTATTATTCGCAATCGCACAACTGAACCTCGGACATATAGTTTGATCGTGCGTGCGGCCTCGCAGGGGAGGTCGCTCGGGGGCGTTTGAAGGAAGTGACGCATGGCGACCGTTGAAAAGATGCCGATGCTGCAGGAAGGCTATGAGAAGCTGAATGCGGACCTGAAGCGTCTGAAGATCGAACGCCCGCAGATCGTCGATGCGATCGAGGAAGCCCGCGCGCACGGCGACCTGTCCGAGAATGCCGAGTACCACGCTGCCAAGGAGCGGCAGGGGCAGATCGAGGCGTCGATCGCCGACATCGAGGACAAGCTCAGCCGCGCGCAGATCATCGACCCGCGCGACCTGTCGGGCGACAAGATCGTGTTCGGCGCGACCGTGACGTTGCTCGACGAGGACGACAAGCCGATCCGTTACCAGATCGTCGGTCAGACCGAAGCCGACGCGAAGGGTGGCCGTATCAGCTACAACTCACCGCTCGGTCGCGCGTTGATCGGCCGCAGCGTCGACGATGAAGTCGAAGTGACGGTGCCGTCGGGCGACCGTTATTATCTGGTGTCGAAGATCGAGTTTATCTGATCGGGCGGAATAGAACGGTGTGACGCCTGACTAGCGGATCAGATGCAGGAAGGCATGCGGCGTCGTCAGCGTGATTGGGGAGCGCAGCCTCCTCCCACGTATCACTATGTTTCGTGCTTGCTGCCGCGCGAGGTTGCGCAACTGGCGTAGGTGATCGGTATCACCGCACGTGCGCTCCAACTTATTGAAGTACTTGGATACGCGTCTCGCGGTGATGCGCGGCGCGCACATCGCTACGCTTACCTGAACTGAGCGTTGAGCCGATGTGCAAGAGGATCAATCGCCGCGACGTGGCACTAGGCAGAAGATCACTCGCTTGGTCCGAAGCCGGAATCAAGGCAGTTGCGGACCATCAGAGCCCGAAGCAAACCGTGGCACACCACTCCCTAGAGACGCGCGCCTTGAAGCTTCAGGCGTCGGTGCTCAGCGATGGTTCGAGCAGGCGGTGCAGGTGCACGACGACGTACTTCATCTCAGCGTCGTCGACCGTTCGCTGCGCCGCCCCGCGCCATGCCTTTTCGGCGCTGGCGTAATCGGGAAAAACGCCGACGACGTCGATCGACTTGAGATCGTTGAATTCTAGCGTGCGCGGATCGCTCACGCGCCCGCCGAAAACGAGGTGAAGCTTGCTCATGCGCGCTCCTCTAGCGTTCTCGGCGGGAAACGTGAAGGGTCAGGCGGCAGTCGTTTGCGTGTCCGATTGATCGTCGGCGTGGCGCAGTTCCTTCTTGCCCGCCGACGCTGCGGCCTTGCCGGCGGTCGCGGCGGCACCGGCGACGTTCTGCAACAGCGTCTTGACCTGTTCCTTCGCGCCGCCCTTGGTCAGGCCGATATTCTGCAGCTCGCTCTTGCCGCTCTCGCGCGCAGCGGCGACGGCGGCGAGCGCGGTCGCGCCGAGGCGCTTGCCGACGGGTGCAAGCAGTTCGCGCTCCTTCTGGCTGCGCGGCACGATTGCCCCAACGAGCGCGCCGAGCGCCAGGCCGCCGGCCACGATCGCGAGTGGGTTGGTTTCCGCCGCGTGAGCGGTCTGGTGTGCGAGTTCGCGCGTCTTCTCGCGCGTGGTTTCAACAGCATCGCTCACTGCGGCCGTCGCAGTATCCAGGCCGTCGCGCAGCGTGCCGTGGTCGTTCGCATGATTGTGATCGGTCATGTCGTCGTTCCTTTCGCGAACGGATAGGTGCGTTATCGAACGCGTCTGAGGTGAGGTGGTTTCGCTGCCGAAGGCGGACGCTTGCTCAGGCCAAGCGCCCGCATCAGCGGCTTGCGACACAGCAGCAGCACCACCGCGGCAACGCCGCCGGTCACGGCGGACGGATTGCGCATCGCGGTCTTGACCGAGGCGCGCGCGGCAAGCTGCGCGCCTTCGGTCACGTTATCGGCCGCAGTCCGCGCCAGCTTGCGCGGCGCGAGTTGCTCCTGCAACTGCTCCACCGTGCCGTTCAGTCGCGCCCGTGCCTCGGCGGCGCGCGCTTCGGCTGCAGCAACGTCGGCGGGCGAGGTCACGCGTCGACCTTGGGCGACAGACGATTTTTCCCAATGAGCGCCAGCACGCCCGCAATCAGGAATACACCGCCAACCACCAACAGTGTCGACAAACCCGGACCCATCAGCGTCGCCAGTGTCTCGATCAGCCCGACGAGCAGCGCGATCAGACCCGCGAGCGCCAATACGCCCGCTACGGCGAAGAAGATGGCGGCGTTCCGGTAACGACCCACCGCCTCACCGACCTTTGCTTTCTGCAAGGCGATCTCGGCCAGCGCCACGTCCTTGGCGTCGCCGGTCAGACGCGAAACCAGATCGGTCAGACCTGGCTCCGGTGCCACCTTGTCGCGGACGGCGTTAGCCGCGCGTCTGATCGGGGTCACGTTGCTGATGTCGCTCATCGCTTTAGGCGCCGCGCTGCTCGACGCCCGCCGAGACGAGCCGCGCGATCGCGAAGCCGAACGCGGCTGCGATGCCGACGGCCACGCCCGGGCTCTTCTTCACCAACTCGCGCGCCTCGTCGAAGATTTCGTCGACCGTCGTGTCGTCGAGCTTGGCGCCGAACGACTGCACCTGATCGGCCGCAGTACGTGCATATTGCCCGTATTGCTTGCCAAGCTTCTCATCGACCTGCGAGGCCGCATCGTTGAGGATCTGCGTCAATTGACCCAGCGCGTCGGTCGCCTTCGTCTTGCCGTCCTCGGCGAACAGGCGCACGCGGTCGGTTGCCTGCCCGCGCAAGCCCGAGGCGCTCTGCTTGATCGTGTCGCCGGCCTGGCTGACCTTGTCGGAGACGACATCGGCGGTGCTGCTCGTGCTGTCGCTGGGTCCACCGTTCTTGAGTGGGGCTGCCTGCTGGAGGGACGAGTCGCCGCGCGGCGTTTCCGTGTCGCCGCTGGTCATCGGTGCCAAATCGTTGCGATCGTTCGGGTCGGCCATCGTGGTCATGTCCTTTATGGTTTCGTCGTGAACCCCGCGCGTCGCAGCCGGTTCCCTCGCGTTGCGGCATCCACCGCCGCTCGCTACAGCCGCCCACGACATGCTTGCCCGAACAGCTAGGGGGATCGTTACGTGACCGCAATCATCGACATTCACGCACGCCAGATCGTGGACAGCCGCGGCAATCCGACGGTGGAGGTCGATGTGCTGCTGGAGGACGGCAGCTTCGGCCGCGCCGCCGTTCCCTCCGGCGCCTCGACCGGCGCGCATGAGGCGGTCGAGCGGCGCGACGGCGACAAGGCGAAATGGGGTGGCAAGGGCGTCGACCAGGCCGTGGAAGCGGTCAACGAGGAGATCGCGGGCGAGATCGTCGGCATGGACGCCGAGGACCAGCTCGAAATCGACCACGCGATGATCGAACTGGACGGCAGCGAGAACAAGGGCCGCCTGGGTGCCAACGCGATCCTCGGCGTCAGCCTCGCAGTCGCGAAGGCGGCCGCGGACGCGCGCGGGCTGCCGCTCTACCGCTACGTCGGTGGCGTCGCCGCGCACGTCCTGCCGGTACCGATGATGAACATCATCAACGGCGGCGAGCATGCCGACAATCCGATCGACTTTCAGGAATTCATGATCATGCCGGTCGGCGCACCGTCGCTCAGCGAAGCGGTGCGCTGCGGGTCGGAAATCTTCCACACGTTGAAGAAGGGCCTGCACGACAAGGGCCTGGCGACCGCGGTGGGCGACGAGGGCGGCTTCGCGCCCAACCTCGCCAGCACGACCGACGCGCTCGACTTCATCATGGCGAGCATCGAGAAGGCGGGTTATACGCCTGGCGACGACGTGATGCTCGCGCTCGATTGCGCCGCGACCGAGTTCTTCAAGGGCGGCAAATACGTCATTTCGGGTGAGAATCTGACGCTCGAACCCGGCGCGATGGCCGAATATCTGGCCGACCTCGTCGCGCGCTACCCGATCCTGTCGATCGAGGACGGCATGGCCGAGGACGACTTCGAGGGCTGGAAGGCGCTGACCGACGCGGTCGGCGGCAAGGTGCAGCTGGTCGGCGACGACCTGTTCGTCACCAATCCGAAGCGGCTGCGCGACGGGATCAAGCAGGGCCTGGCAAATTCGTTGCTGGTCAAGGTCAACCAGATCGGCACGCTGTCGGAGACGCTGGAGGCGATCCGCGTCGCCGAGCGTGCGGGCTATACCGCGGTGATGAGCCACCGCTCGGGTGAGACTGAGGATGCGACGATCGCCGACCTGGCGGTCGCGACCAATTGCGGGCAGATCAAGACCGGCAGCCTCGCGCGCTCCGACCGGCTCGCCAAGTACAACCAGCTGATCCGCATCGAGGAGGAGCTGGACAAGGTCGCGCATTACGCGGGCCGCGACGTGCTGCGCACGCGCTGAACGGTCTTGCCACGGCGGCGTATCTGCGCGATTTTCCGCGTCGATGCGCCGCAAGCCGACACCTCCGCTTCTGATCCTCCGACGCGCCGCGGTGCCGGCAGCGGCGCTATCCGTGATGGCGTTCTTCGGTGCCTATGCGGTGACGGGATCGAACGGCATCTTCGCGCTAGGCGAATATAAGCAACAGATCGCGGCGCACGAACGACAGTATCAGCAGCTAGACGAGCGTCGGACGATGTTGCGCAACCGGGTCGCGCTGCTCGACCCGCGGCATGCCAATCCCGATCTGGTCGACGAACTGGTGCGCAAGGAATTGAACGTCGCGCATCCCGACGAGGTCATCGTTCCGATGAAATGACCGGAACGGAGCTGCGTTGCACGGCTCCGTTCCGGTGAACAGCTCAGCGCAGGAAGGTCAACAGATCCTGCGTCAACCGATCGCCCTCGGTCGCGAATAGTCCGTGTGGCGCACCGTCATATTCGACCAACTGGCTGTTCGCGATCGACGCCGCCGCCGCGCGCCCGGCGGCGTCGATCGGCACCGTCTTGTCCGACGTGCCGTGAAGCACCAGCGTCGGCACGCGAAAGGCGGGCAGGTCGGGGTGGAAATCGGTGTGACCAAAGCTCTCGGCGCAGGCGAGTGTCGGTTTCAACCCGGCCTGCATCGCCAGCCGCCACGCCCAGTCGATCGTCGCGCTGCTGACCGGGCTGGTGAGATAGCCTTCACCGAAGAAGTCCTTGAAGAAGGACTGGAAAAAGGCGGGGCGATCCTTCTTGATGCCGTCCGCGATCTCCTGCAACTTCTCCTCGGGCGTACCGTCGGGATTGTCGTCGGTCTTAAGCATGTACGGCACGACCGAGGAAATCAGCCCGGCGGAGACGACACCGCGGCCGTCGTGCCGGCTCATGTAGCGCGCGACTTCGCCGCCGCCCATCGAGAAGCCGACGAGGCTGACGTCGCTTTCCGCGCCCGCCGCCTTCAGCACGTCGGCAAGATCGTCGGTCAGCGTATCATAGTCATAGCCAGACCAGGGCTGGCTCGATCGACCGAAACCGCGGCGGTCATAAGCGATGACGCGGAAGCCCGCATCCGCCAGTGCCATCATCTGCGGGTCCCAACTGTCCGACGACAGCGGCCAGCCGTGGATCAGGACGATCGGGCGGCCAGATCCCCAATCCTTGACGTAGATGTCTGTACCATCACGGGTTTTCACGTAAGGCATGCGGGTTGCTCCAGCCCGTTGTTGAGCCGGGTTAACGTAGGGCAAGCACGCCTGTTCCTGTCAGCGCGCCTCGCTCGCGAGGAAGTGCTCGATTCGGTCGAGCGAGACGGTCTTGTCGAGGAAGGTCTGCCCGATCCCGCGCGCCAGCAGGAAGGGCAGGGTGCCCGATGCCATCTTCTTGTCGTGGCGCATGTGTTCGACCAATCGCGATGCGGGCGCCGCGATGTGAGATGCCGCCAGACCCTCGGGCAGCCCGCTGTCGCGCCAGTGTTCAGCGACGCGATCGGCATCGGCGCGTGTGCACAGCCCGATCGTGGCCGAGAAATCGAATGCGAGCCCGCATCCTGCGGCCACGGCCTCGCCGTGAAGCAGGCGATCGGAGAAACCCGCCTCCGCCTCCAGCGCGTGGCCGAACGTATGCCCCAAATTCAGCAGCGCGCGCCGCCCCGTCGTCTCGAACTCGTCCTCCGCGACGATCCGCGCCTTTGCCGCCACCGCGTGCGCGATCGCGTATGCGCGCGCTTCCGCATCCCCCGCGAGCAGCGCCGCACCGTTCCTCTCGCACCAGGCGAAGAAATCGGCGTCGTCGATCAGCCCGTATTTGACGACCTCGGCATAACCCGCGCGAACCTGCCGCAGGGGCAATGTGTCGAGCACGTCGGGGTCGATGAGCACGACGCTCGGCTGGTGGAACGCGCCGACCAGGTTCTTGCCCGCGCGCGCGTTGATCCCGGTTTTCCCGCCCACCGAGCTGTCGACCTGCGCGAGGAGCGTGGTCGGCACCTGCACGAAGCGACACCCGCGTTTCAGGATCGCGGTCGCGAACCCGACCAGATCGCCGATCACGCCGCCGCCGAGCGCGATCACATGGTCCTGCCGCTCGACCCCGAACTCGAGCAGTGCGTCGCACAATCGTTCCAGCACCGCCCAGCTCTTGGTGCCCTCCCCCGAGGGAAGCACGACCTCGCGCGCGCCGATGCCGGCGGCGCGCAACGATTGCCGCAGCGTCGTCAGGTGCGGGGCGACATGCTCGTCCGCGACGATCACGACCGGTCGCGTCCCCACCAGCGGCGCGAGTTCGTCCCCCGCACGCGCCAGCAGCCCGCTCGCGATCCGCACCTCGTAGCTGCGCGCGCCGAGCGCGACCGGAACCACCTTCATCGACCAATTGCCTCCAGGATCGCGCGGACGGTGTTTTCGTGCGGCGCGTCGGCGCTCACCACGCGTAGGTGCGCGAGGCTGTAGAACGGCGTGCGCGCTGCGGCGAGCTCGCGCAGCACCGCGCCGGCGTCGCGCCCGCGCAGCAGCGGACGCGTGTCGCGTCGGCGCACGCGGTCGACCAGCACCTCAACGGGCGCGTCGAGCCAGATCGACAGCGCGTCGGACAGGATCAGCGCGCGCGTCTTGTCGTTGATGAACGCGCCGCCGCCGGTCGCGATCACCTTCGGGTTGCCGTCGATCAATCGCGCGATGACGCGGCGCTCGCCATCGCGAAAATATGCCTCACCGAACCGATCGAAGATGTCGGTGATCGTCATCCCCGCGGCGTGTTCGATCTCGTGGTCGGCATCGACGAACGGCAGCTTCAGCCGGTTGGCCAGCCGGCGCCCGACTGTTGACTTGCCCACCCCCATCAACCCGACCAGCACGATCGGTTGCCCCGTCCAGGCGGGCGTCACGGGCGGGCTATGCAACATGGTGAGGCGGGCTATACAGCGCACTTCGACGCCGGCGCCAGACCTAGCGCTCGGTGATGTGATCCGTTCATGCTAAGGTCCCGATATGCGTTTGATCGTCTCGCTCGTGGTGCTGATCGTCCTGATCGTGGGCGCCTTGTTCTTCTTCGCGGGGCGCGCAACCGAGCGGCCGCTGACGCAGATCGAGAAGCCGGTCGAGCTCGGCAACCTTGCCAATTAAGCACCTGCTGATCGGGGTCGCGGCGGCAGCGGTCGCGGCCACCGCGCTGGCGCAGGAACGACCCGAATCACTGCTGCCGCCGGGGTTCGGACAAACGCCCGCACCCGCGCCTGCACCGACCCCTGCGCCCGCGGCGACGAGCGACACGACGGCAGCGCCGCGCGCATCGACCAGCGCGGGGCCGCTCCCCGCGCTGCCGCCGCTCGTGCTGCCCAGCCCGACGCCATCACCTTCTCCGACGCCCGACGCGGCGCAACTCGCGCTGTACGAGATGCCGGCGTTCGCGCGCCGCTCACTGGCGCAGGTCGGTCCGATCGGTGCGGGTGAGGGAGGTGTCGCAGCCGACGCCTTCGGGCGTGCCGACGGTCGCTATCTTGAGATACTGATGCGGCGATTGTCCGCACCGCTTCCCTCGCGCTGGCTGTCGATCGCGCTCCGCCGGTCGCTCGCGTCACGCCTCGATACGCCCGCGGGGGTCGACGGCGCCGATTTCGCTGCCGAGCGCGCGTGGCTGCTGCTGCGCATGGGCGAGGCGGTGGCGGCGCGCGCGGTCGCGCAGTCGGTTGATACGCGCAACGTCACGCCGAAGCTCGCGCAGGTGTGGATGCAGGCCGCACTCGCCAATGCCGACCCGGCGGGACTGTGCACGCTGGCGCCATTGCCGCGCATTGCCTCCAGCGAGCGCGGCTGGACGGTTGCGCAGGCGATGTGTGCGGGGCTGACTGGCGAGCCGACGCGGCCGCTGATCCAGAGCCTGCGCCGCCGTCGTGTCGCGAGCGGAGTTGACCTGCAACTCGCGCAAAAGGTGATCGGTGCCGGGGCAGACAGCCGCCAGGCGATCACGATCGAATGGGATCCGGTGTCGCAGCTGACCGCGTGGCGCTTTGGCCTCGCTACCGCCACCGGCGTGACGATCCCCGATACGCTTTATGCCACCGTCGGCCCGCAGGTGACCGGCTGGCGCGCGCTCGCCCCCGCGATCCCGCTCGGTGATCGTGCCGTTCCGGCCGAGCGCGCCGCGGCGATGGGCATTCTCTCCAACGCAGCACTGGTCGACCTCTTCGCCGCCTCGCGCGAGCTGGAGGAAGCGCCGGCATCGCTCGCGCAGACCGCCAACGATCTACAGGACGCGTACGTCGGCGCCGATCGCGCGACGCGGTTGAAGGCGATGGCGGCGTTGTGGGACGGCGCTGCGGCCCCCGATCTACGCTACGCCCGGCTGATCCTGACCGCGCGCGCGGCGGGACGCTTGACCGTGTTCGACGGCGTTGAACGGCCCGAGCGGCTGATCGCATCGATGCTTTCCGCCGGGCTCGATCGCACCGCGATGCGCTGGCAAGGGCATGTGCCGGGGGGCAGCGATGCCTGGGCGATGCTGCAGCTCGCCGATCCCGACCGTAGCGGCAGCGGTTGGGGCAGCGTCGATGATTATGCGCCGACCGGCACGAATGCCGCGCGCAAGAAGCAGATGTTCTTCGCCGGGATGGCGGGGCTCGGCCGGATGAGCGCGAGCGACGTCGAGAGTGCCGCGCAGTCGCTCGACGTCCGCATCGGCGCGGCGAACGCCTGGACCCGCGCGCTCGATCGCGCTGCGGCGGAAGGCCAGTCGGGCACGGTGCTGCTGCTCGCCGCGGTCGGTATGCAGACGGGCGACTGGGCGGGCGTTCCGCCGGCGGCCTTGTACCGTATCATCGGCGCGCTGCGCGCGGTCGGGCTGACGGGTGAAGCACGTATGATCGCGGTCGAAGCGCTAACCCGTTTGTGAGGCGCGGGTGACCGGGGCGCTGCCGATGCCGCAACCGAGCGACCGCGACGCGATCGAGCGATTTCTCGAGATGATGGCGGCGCAGGCGGGCGCGGCGCGCAACACGCTCGCCGCCTACCGAACCGACCTGCGGCTCGCCTCGGAAGCGTTGAACGGTGCGTTGAGCGTCGCCGATCCGCAGGCGTTGCAGCACCTATCGGCGACATGGGTCGAGCTGTCGCGTGCCACCGTCGCGCGCAAGGCAGCCGCGCTGCGCCGGTTCTTCGCTTTTCTGGTCGAGGAGGGCGACCGTGCCGACGATCCCTCGTCGGCGCTGCCGCGGCCGGGTGCCGACCGAGGTCTGCCTCGCACGCTGTCGCACGAGGACGTCGATCGGCTGTTCGCCACGGTCGCGGCGCGGCTGGAGCGCGATCCCCCGCTTTCACCCGACCTGCGCCTGTCGGCGCTGCTCGAGCTGCTCTACGGCTCGGGTCTGCGCGCGAGCGAGCTGGTCAGCCTGCCGCGCCACGCGGTGCAGGGTGACCGGCCATTCCTGATCCTGAAAGGCAAGGGCGGGCGCGAACGGCTGGTGCCCTTGTCCGATCGCGCGCGTGCCGCCGTGGCGGCGTGGCGCGCGCACGTGCCCGCCGATCAGCAATACCTGTTCCCCTCGGGCAAGACGCATTTGTCGCGCGTCCGCCTGTTTCAGATCGTGCGATCGATCGCCGCCGACGCGGGGATCGCGCCCGATCGCATCAGCCCGCACGTGCTGCGTCACGCCTTCGCGACGCATTTGCTCGAAGGCGGCGCGGACCTGCGCGCGCTTCAATCGATGCTCGGCCACGCCGACATCGCGACCACCGAGATCTATACCCACGTCGACCGGCGCAGGCTGGTCGAGCTGGTCAACGAGCGGCACCCCTTGCGCGAGGCACTCGTTGACGCTGGCGCGCGCGCGTCCTAACCGCGCGCGATGCTCAAATTCCTCGATTTCGAGAAGCCGATCGCCGAACTCCAGTCGCGTATCGACGAACTGCGCGACACTGGTGCCGAGGGCGGGGTCGACATCGCCGCCGAGGTGTCGCGGCTGCAGGCCAAGTCCGACAAGCTGCTCAAGGACACGTTCGCCAAGCTGACGCCGTGGCAGAAGACGCAGGTCGCACGCCATCCCGAACGGCCGCACTTCAAGGATTACGTGGCCGGATTGTTCAGCGAGTTCATGCCGCTCGCCGGCGACCGCGCGTTCGGCGATGATCAGGCGATCCTCGGCGGCTTCGCCACCTTCCGCGGGCGCCGTGTCATGGTTCTGGGCCATGAAAAGGGCGACGATACCGCGACGCGGCTGCGGCACAATTTCGGCATGGGCAAGCCCGAGGGCTATCGCAAGGCGATCCGCCTGATGGAACTCGCCGATCGCTTCGGGCTGCCGGTGGTCACGCTGGTCGACACCTCCGGTGCGTTTCCAGGCATCCAGGCCGAGGAACGCGGCCAGGCCGAGGCGATCGCGCGCTCGACCGAAACGTGCCTGTCACTCGGCGTTCCGCTCGTGTCCGCGATCGTGGGCGAGGGCGGCTCCGGCGGCGCCGTGGCATTGGCGAGCGGCAACAAGGTGCTGATGTTTGAGCACGCGGTCTATTCCGTCATATCGCCCGAGGGCTGCGCCTCCATCCTGTGGCGCACCGCCGACAAGGCGGCTGATGCGGCCGAAGCGATGAAGGTGACCGCGCAGGATCTGCACGCGCTGGGCGTCGCGGACACGATCGTGCCCGAGCCGCTGGGCGGCGCGCACCGTGATCCGGCCAAGGCGATCGCCAATCTGGGCGACGGGATCGAGCAGGCGCTGGGCGATCTGGTACCGCTCGATGCGGCGGCGCTGCGCCAGGCGCGTCGCGCGAAGTTTCTCGCGATGGGGCGCGTCGCTTAATCGACCACGACGAAAAAGGCGGCGAAACCGTGTTTCGCCGCCCCATTCGATCAGACGTGATCCGCTATTTCGGAGCGGTCGTCTTCATCGTGTCCGAGGTCTTCTTGAACGTGGTCGACAGCTGGGTGCCCAGCGTCTGCATCGCGGTGATGGCGGCGACGGCGATCAGCGCGGCGATCAGGCCGTACTCGATCGCGGTGGCGCCCTTGCTGTTCTTCAGGAATGCGCGAATCTGCTGCATGTCGATCTCCAGTGGCTATTCGAAACTTCAGTTACCCGGCTGGTTTTCCGAAGCTCGGTAGCCAGCAAGGAAGCGGATACGGCCTGGGCGGTTGAGAAATGTTTAAGCCCGGCAAATAATCATCAGCCCTGCGAGGCGTTGGTTACGCGAACACGAATGTCGCTCCACATCGTCTGGGTCACGTCGGCGAGCTGTGACAGGGCGGCGAAGCTGGCAAGGACGATCAGCGCCAGGATGAAGCCATATTCGACGGCGCTGCTGCCCCGCTGCGAGCGGAGGAGTGCGCGTGCGAAGCACGCGATCCGATGGGCGGAGCGCCGGCGTCTCGTCATGTTGGGAGGAACTAGCAGGTGAGCGTTAACGATTTGTCCAAGCTCGATGCGGGTACGCATACATCATTGCTGGTCGTCGTGGCGGCCGCGCTGATCGACCATGACGGCCATGTGCTGATGCAACGTCGACCCCCGGGCAAGGCGCATGCGGACCTGTGGGAGTTTCCCGGTGGCAAGGTCGAGCGCGGGGAAACGCCCGAGCGCGCGTTGGTACGCGAATTGCGGGAAGAACTAGGGATCGAGGTCGATGTTGCCGACCTGACCCCGTTCAGCTTCGCGGTCGACCATCGATCTGATCGGCCCATGATCCTGTTGCTGTTTACCTGTTGCCACTGGCGCGGTCGCGTCACCGCGCTCGACGCCGCTGCCTTGTGCTGGGACAAGCCTTCCAACTTGCGCCGCTTGCCGATGCCGCCGCTCGATCAACCACTGCTGGAGGCGCTGATCGCGCGCGGCGGCCCGATCTGAACCGGTCGGCAGATCAGGCGGAGGCGGCGATACCGAGCGGAGAGCGCTCCATCACCTGATCGACCGCCTGGGCCAGCTCGGCCCGGGTAAAGGGCTTGCCCAGCACCGGATAGATGGCGGCCTCCGCGGCGGTGAACTCGGCATAGCCGCTGACGATCAGCACCGGCATGGTCGGCGCGCCGTGGTGGATGCGGCGGATCAACTGCGTGCCGAGCATGCCGGGCATCAACTGGTCGGTCACCACCATGTCGATCAACTGGTCACGCGCGAGCTGTTCGAGTGCCTCCTCGCCCGAACAGGCGATGGTGACGTGGTGACCGATCTCGTCGAGCATGGCGGCGATATTCTGCCTCACCAGTGGATCGTCCTCGACCAGCAGCACGCGGCGCGGCTGCGCCGGCAATCGATCGCCGATCGACTTTGGGCCGGACGTGCCTGCGGCGCGGCTGCGCACGGTTGCGGGCAGCAACAGATCGATCGACGTGCCCGCGCCGGGCTGGCTGCGGATCAGCAACCGTCCGCCCGATTGCGCGGCGAGCCCGTGCACCATCGAGAGGCCGAGGCCGGTGCCCTTGCCCGCGGGCTTGGTCGTGAAGAAGGGGTCGGTCGCGCGCGCGAGTGTCGCGGCGTCCATGCCGTGCCCGCGGTCGATCATGGTAAGGCGCACGTAGCTGCCGGCAGGCAGATCGGCCCGGTTTTCGGGCGCGAGATGCTCGGTCGCGCCCTCGATCCGCAGATCACCGCCGTCCGGCATCGCATCGCGCGCGTTAACCGCCAGGTTGAGCAGCGCAAGTTCCAGTTGGTGCGCATCGACGTGCGCGGGCGGCATGATGTCGGGAAAGTCGGTGGAGATGTTCATCGACGGGCCGAGCGAGCGACGCAGGAGATCGTCCATCCCCGCGACCAACTCGGCCACGTCGACCGCGCGCGGGCGCAGGTCCTGCTTGCGTGCGAAGGCGAGCAGCCGCTGGGTCAGCGCGGCACCGCGCTGCGCACCCTGCGTGGCGCCATTCAGGAACCGCTCGGCCTTGGCGTCGAGCGGGCGCGTGCGCAGCAGATCGAGATTGCCGATGATGACCGCGAGCAGGTTGTTGAAATCGTGCGCGACGCCGCCGGTCAGATGGCCGAGCAATTCGCTCTTCTGCGCCTGCTGCAACGCCTTCTCCGCCTCGTGCCGTGCGGTAACGTCGGTCAATCCGCCGAGCACGTGCCTGAAGCCGCCACGCGAGTCGCGCTCGACGCGGGCGGAGACGATCACGTCACGCACGTCACCGTTCTTGGTCATCGCGCGGTAGTCGCATTCCTCCAGCACGTCGCGGGCTACGAGCAATGGCCAGTCACGTGTCGTGAATTCCAGTGCGCTGTCGGGGGCGAGGAAATCGCGCAATGGACGGCCGATCACCTCGTCGCGCGTGAAGCCGAACAGGTCGAGCCAATTGTTGCTGACCTGCTCGAGCCGTCCGTCGCGATCGAGCGAGAACAACGGCAGCGGTGTGCGCAGGTATAGCGCACGAAAACGTTCCTCGCTCTCACGCAGCGCGTCGGCTTCACGAAGCGCGGCCGCCGCCAATCGTCGGTCGACGTTTGCAGCGACGAGTGACAGCAACAGGATCACGAACGCCGCGCCCGCGACCGCCAGTGCCAGCGCGGTCTGTCCCAAGCTGGCGCGATCGGGTGCCATCGCGGAGTCGAGCGCGGTGAAGCGTGCCGCACGCATTCCTGCGAAATGCATTCCGGCGATCGCGGCACCCATCGCGGATGCGGCACCCGCGCGCAGCAGTCGATTGGCATTGCGTCCCGCGAGCCACAACGCAACCGTCGCCGCGCCGATCGCGATGAAGATCGAGATGCTCAGCCACCATCGGTCATAGCTGATCGTCGCCGGCATCTGCATCGCCGCCATGCCGATATAGTGCATGCCGACCACGCCGAGCCCCATGAGCAGGCCTGCGGGTAGCAATTGCCGCCACACCACGTCGCGACCAGACACGAGCGCGAAGGCGACGCCGGTCGATCCGATCGCCACCACGACCGACAGCAAGGTCAGTCCCAGGCTGTAATGCACCTCCATGCCGGGCATGCTGAAGGCGAGCATGGCGACGAAGTGCATCGCCCAGATGCCGCCCCCCATCGCGAGCGCGGCGGTACACAACCAGGCAGCCCGCGCCCAGCCGTGCGCCGCGCGCATCCGACCGGCAAGGTCGAGCGCCGAATAGGATGCAAAGACGGCAATCGCGATCGAGAGCAGCACCAACGTCGCGTCATGGGTGCCAGCGCCGGCCAATCACGTCCTCCTTTCTCGTCCTTACCTGATTATGCGGCGGTCGCGGGAAAGAAAAGACCGGCGCACTGTCGCAGGCGTGATGTGCGAACACCCGCTCGTCGATGAAAGAAGCCGCGGGGGATTATAATTACCGAACCTGTATCAAGGCGTGGGTCATGCTTGCTGACAGGTGAACCGGTTGCGGCTAGTTGCCGCGCGTGGAGTCTATCCGCCGCCTCGTCGCGCAACGCCAATTCGCGGTGCTGATCTGCGCCGCGGCGCTGCTGATGAAGGTGCTGGTGCCCGGCGGTTACATGGTGAGTAACGTCGCCGGCTGGCCTGCGATCACGCTGTGTCCCCAGGCGGAGCCGATGCCTTCGACGCGGTCACCAGCCGAAGCCACTCCGATCCCGCACGCCGGTATGTTCATGGCGATGCATCACGATAACGATCACCGCATGCCTGGCGATCATGGCAAGACGGGAAACCACGGCAAGGCGGAAATGCCGTGCGTGTTTACCGCGCTCTCGGCGGCGACGCTCGCCGCCACCGACCCGATCCTGCTCGCCGCGTTCATCGCGTTCATCGTCGCGACGGCGATCACGGGTTTGGTGTTGCCGCGTCTCTCTGAACCGGCACGAACACGCCCGCCGCTGAGAGGCCCGCCCGCCTTCCTTTGACCTGATCCGTGCCGCGTTCGCGTGGCGCTTGTCCAGCATCCCGACGCAAGGGTTCTCGCCGCGCGCGTTGGTCAAAGGTATTCCATGTTCCGATATCTTTTTCTCGCCGGTGCGGCCGTGCCGTGCCTGTATCCGCCTGCGTTCGCCGCGGCCCAGACCCGCGACGGCGACATCGTCGTCGAGGGCACGCGCGATCCGCTCAAGCTCGATCAAAGAGCGTCGGGCAGCAGCCGACTACCACTCACGATCAGGGAAACGCCCGCGAGCGTCGAGGTGCTGACCCAGGACGATCTCCAGGTCCGCGGTCTTCGCACCGCGCGCGAGACGTTCAACGACGTGGTCGGTGCGGTCGCGGGCAACGTGCCGGGCAACCCGGCGGTCGTGTCGTTGCGCGGGTTCGCGGGCAATACCGTGTCCATCCTGCAGGACGGCGTCCGGGTGTCCGCGTCGACGGTCGTCCAGCGTGACAGCAACAATTGGCATTATGACCGCGTCGAGGTGCTGAAGGGACCGGCGTCGGTGCTCTACGGCGAGGGTGCGCTCGCCGGTGTCATCAACAAGGTGACGCGCAAGCCGGTGCTGGGCGAACGGCACCTCGACAGTCTGATCTCGGTCGGCAGTTTCGACACGGTCTTCGCCGCGGCGGGCGTCAACCTGCCGATCGCGAGCGACGTGGCGATCCGCGCCGACGCGAGCTACCAGCGATCGGACAGCCTGTACGACGTCGACAACAACGACACCTTCTCCGCCGGGCTGACCGCGAGCGCGTTGTGGCGGCCGGACGCTAATGTCACGGTGCTGGTCGCCGTTGATCATTTCGAGGATCGTTACGACGCAACCTATCAGGGATTGCCGCTGATCCCCGCGCGTTATGCGCTGCGGCCCAGCGACGCGGTGGAAAGCACGACCGGGCTGGTCGCTGATCGCGCGCTGCGCCGGCGCAACTACAATCCGCTGGGGGCCTATTCGGGCGCGAACGAGACGACGCTGCGCTCGCGCATCGACTGGGCCATCGGCAGCGGCTGGACCGCTGCGCTCGACCTGACCGGCTACACCGCCAAACGTGCTTTTCTGCTCGCCGACACGCAGACGTTCGTGGCGCCCGGCGCGGGATTTCCGAACGGCAGTTTTCGCCAGAGCTATCAGGATTTCCGCCACGATCATCAATTCTGGAACGTTCGCGGCGTGGTGGGGCACGAGGGTCCGATCGCCGGGTTGCGCAATCGCTTCAGCCTGGGTGCCGAATATAACGACACCGATTTCACCAGCCTGCGTCAGCAGGCACCCGCGGGCGTGTTGCCGGCGGTGGACGTTCGCGCGCCCGCCGTACTCGCGCGGCCGACGGCAGCCGGTATCTTCACGAGCGGCAACGTGACGTTCGTGTCCAAGCTCAAGCAGGGCTCGCTCTTCGCCGAGGATGCGCTCAATCTCACCCCTAAATGGCTGCTGGTCGGCGGCGTGCGCTGGGACCATCTGGCGCTCGACCGCGCGACGATCCAGAATGCGAGCGGCGCAATCGACCGCAACGATCCCCGCTTCGATCCGGTGTCGTGGCGCGCGGGAACGACGTGGGATGCGCTGCCCGGCGTGACGCTCTACGCGCAATATACCACCGCCGTGTCGCCGGTGTCGTCGATCCTGCTCGCTTCGGTCGCCAACAGCCGCTTCAAGCTCACCGACGGACGCGCCATCGAAGCCGGCTTCAAGGCGAGCGGATGGGGCGGACGCGCCAGCCTGACCGGGGCGGCCTATCGGATCGAACAGCGCAACATCATCACGCGCGACCCCGTCAACCCCACGATTGCAGTACAGGGCGGGCGGCAGTCGTCGCAGGGCGTCGAGCTCGTCGCCGCGGTGACGCCGATCAAACCGCTGCGCCTGTCGGGCGGCGCATCCTACACCGATGCGCGCTACGATGCGTTGAACGAAGTGGTGGCAGGCCAGACGGTCAGCCGCCGCGGCAATCGCCCGATCAACGTGCCCGCGGCGACGGTGAACGCGTCCGCGCTGTACACGGTCGCGGACCGGCTGACGCTGGGCGCGTTCGTGCGCCACGCCAGCGCCTTCTACACCGACACCGCCAATACCATCCGTGTCGCCGGACATGTCGTGGTCGATGCCAGCGTGTCGCTGCCGGTCGCGCCCGGCGTCACGGTCACCGCGCGCGGGCGCAACCTGTTGAACGCCTTCTACGGTGAATATTCGGGTTATCCGACCACCAACGTCTATATCGGTGCGCCGCGGTCGTTCGAGATCGCGTTGGCGTCGCGCCTGTGAGGAACGCCATGCAACACAACAGGCGCATCGCCGCGTTCCACCGCACCGTCTGGCGCTGGCATTTCTGGGCCGGGCTGATCGTCGCGCCGTTTCTGCTGATGCTCAGTGTGACGGGCGCGATCTACCTATTCAACGATGGGCTGAACGACCTGATCTACCCCGACCTGCGGTTGGTCGCGCCGCACGCCAGCGACGTTCCGGTTTCGCGCATGATCGGTGCTGCGCTGGCGGCGCACCCCGGCGCCGTCTCCCGCGTCGATTTGCCCGCGACCGGCACGCGCGCGGCGGTGGTCTATGTCGCGCCGCATGTCGGCGCGCCGCTGCGCGTCCACGTCGACCCAGGAAGCGGCCGGGTGCTCGGCAGTCTGGTGTACGAACGCACGCTGGTCGGCATCGCCAACGACCTGCACGGCAAGCTGATGATCGGCACGCTGGGCGACCGCTTGGTCGAGCTCGAGGCCTGTTGGGCGCTGGTCCTGCTCGTGACCGGCACGATCCTCTGGTGGCCGCGCGGGCAGGGTGCCACACGCTGGCGCGCCGCGGGTGTGTTCTGGCCGCGTTTCGACGTGCGCGGGCGACGGTTCTGGCGCGCATTGCACGGCCCTGTTGGCGCGTGGAGCGCGGCGCTGATCGGCTTCCTGATCGTGACCGGGCTACCCTGGGCCGGCATCAGCGGCGATCTGCTGCAACGCGCGAGCGCGGCAGCCGGCGTCGGCTACCCAGCGTCGTTTCGCACGCATAACGCGCCGCACAGCGTCACGATGAAGGCAGCGCTCGGGCAGGTCCCCTGGACGCTGGAGGCAGCGCCGATGCCGCGGTCGGCCAGCCCCGTGGCGGTCGACGAGCACGCCGGTCACGCCGGACACGAGATGCCCCCGGCGACCCAGGATGCCGCGGCGATCGCGGGCGTCGACCGCGTGGTGCAGCTGCTTGCTGCGCGTGGCCTGTCACGCAACTATTGGCTCTACCTGCCGAACGGTCCCGACGGCGTCTATACCGCGGTCACCTATCCCGATCGCCCGCAGGGGCAGCGCACGATCTACGTCGATCGCTACAGCCTGCGCCAGATCGGACCGGAGGTGCGCTTCGCCGATTACGGCATCGTCGGACGCGCGATCGAACTCGGCGTGCAGTTGCACATGGGCAATTACTTCGGGCGGCTCAATCAGTTGCTGATGCTGCTGCCGTGCGTGGCGATCTGGGTGCTGGCGGTCAGCGGTGTCGCGATGTGGTGGAAACGCCGGCCGCACGGCTCGGTCGGTGCGCCGCCGCCGATCACGGGTGCGCGCGCGCGCGGCCTGATCGTTGCGCTGGTGGTCGGCGGATTGGTGCTGCCGCTGTTTGGCGCATCGTTGCTGCTCATCGCCGCCCTCGACTGGCTGCTCGTCCGCCTTCGCCCCGCCCATCGCTACGCGGTGGCGTGAACCACATCGGGAACCGCCGTCCTTGCCCGCGCGCTGAACGGCGCAAGGGAGGGCAGGCGATTGCTGATGCAGGTAGGAGAAGGCGACACCCATGCGGTGGCGGAACGCGTCGTCGCTGCCGCACGTGAGTGGGACCGCGTCAACGGTCACGAGGATTTTCCGACCGAGCGGTTGCGGACCCTGATCGACCTCGGCGCGACCGCCGCATTCGCGTCGCTCGACGACGAGCGCGCCGTCGACGACCTGCTGGCGGTGTTGCGGCACGTCGGTGGCGCCGACCTGAGTCTCGGCCGCATTTTCGAAGGGCACGTCAATGCCGCGCAACTGGTCCATGCCTATGGTACCGACGCGCAACGCGCCGCGCTCGCGCGCGACCTCGCCGATGGACGCGTCTACGGCGTGTGGAACACCGAGCCGGCGCCGGGCATGCGGATCGAGCCAGCCGCTGCCGGCAGCTACCGCCTGTCCGGTGCGAAATGCTTCGCGACCGGCGCGGGGCATATCGACGCCGCGCTGATTACGGCGGTGGAACCGAGCGGCGGCAAGCAGATGGTGCTCGCCGACCTCTCCAATGCCGCGACGCGCGTCGACAACGGCGCGTGGCAGGTGCGCGGCATGCGCGGCACACAGAGCGGCACGCTTGATTTTGACGGCATGATCGTGAGCGACGACGCGCTGATCGGCGATGTCGGCGATTACGAGCGCGAGCCGCGCTTCTCGGCCGGCGCGTGGCGTTTCACTGCCGTGCAACTGGGCGCGATCGAAGCCTTGCTGCGGCACTGGCGCGATCACCTGATTGCTACCGGAAAGGCCGGAGACGCGATCCAGCGCGCCCGCATCGGTGCGGCGATCGTCGCGACCCGCTCAGCCGCGATCTGGGTCACGCGCGCGGCGCATCTCGCCGAGCAGGGCGCGCGTGACGCGATCGCGCACGTGCTGATGACGCGCGGGGTGGTGGAAGAGGCGGGCCTGCTGGTCATGGAAGGCGCCGCGCGCGCGGTTGGGACCGCATCGTTCTTCGCCGCCAGCCGCATCGATCGCATCACGCGCGATCTCGGCCTCTACCTGCGTCAGCCCGTGCCCGATCAGGCGCGCGATCGCGCCGCGGCGGCGTGGATCGAGGCGGATCGCTGGGGCGACGACCCGTGGTGGTGACACCCGGCCACGCCCATTGGCGTCGCACGTTGCTGCGCGCGCGGCCGATGTCGATCAAGGAGGCCGCACGCGACGGCTGGCTGGTGATCGCGCCGCACCCCGATGACGAGGCGCTGGGCGCAGGCGGACTGATTGCCGGCCTCACTCGCGACAACGCCCGGCTGGCGGTCGCGTTTCTGACCGATGGCGCGGGCAGCCACGTCGGCGCGCCGGGCTGGAGCGCGCGGCGGGTGGCGGCGCTGCGTGCCGGGGAGGCGCGCGCGGCGCTGCGCATTCTCGGGGTTCGAACACCCCCGATACTGCTCGGCTGGAGCGACGCTGCCCCACACCCGCGTGACAGTGCGGCGTTTGCGTGCACCGTTGACCGGCTGGTCGCGCTGTGCCGGCGTGTACGGCTCACCCGCGTCACGACGACCTGGGCAGCGGACCCGCACTGCGACCATCAGGCTGCCGCCGACATCGCGCGTGCGGTCGCGGCGCGCATCGGGACGGTGCCGCTCTTCTACTGTGTCTGGGGCTGGACGCGCGACGATCTCGCCGCCCGGCTCGCCACCGTGCGGTCGGTCGCGCTCGCGTCAATCGGACGGCCCGGTACGGCGCGGCGCGCGCTGGCCTGCCATCGCAGCCAGTTGGGTGGGCGGATCACCGGCGCGCGCGAGCGTTTCGTGCTGCCGCGTGGCATGCGCCGACTGGCCGATCGCCGCATCACCCTGCTGCTGGAGGAACGCGATGCGGCGTGAGCGATCGATCGCACCCGACTGGTTCGAGCAACTGTTCCGCGATCAGGGCGATCCATGGCATTTCGAAACAAGCGCGTAC
This sequence comes from uncultured Sphingomonas sp., assembly GCF_936927845.1. GTDB lineage: Bacteria > Pseudomonadota > Alphaproteobacteria > Sphingomonadales > Sphingomonadaceae > Sphingomonas. Next base: position 59,245 of record NZ_CAKZHV010000057.1, on the reverse strand, counting down.
GAACGCGCCAAGTACGATCACACGCTCGCCGCCCTTCCACGCGATCGCTACGAGGCGGCGCTGGAGGTGGGTTGCGCCAACGGCGTGCTGACGCAGCGACTGGCGCCTCGATGTGCCGATCTGCTCGCCGTTGACGTATCGCCGACCGCGCTCGACGCGGCGCGACGGCGCTGTGCCGATCAGCCGCAGGTCCGGTTCGAGCAGCGGCGGATGCCTGCGGATGCGCCCGACGGACGCTTCGACCTCGTCCTGTTGTCGGAGGTGATCTATTACTGGGATCGCGACGATCTGGCGCGCGCGGCGACCTATCTGTGCGAGCATGTGCGAGAGGGTGGCGACGTTCTGCTGATCCATTGGACCGGCGACACCGATTATCCGCTCTCAGGCGACGAGGCCGTGGATGGGCTCAAGTCCCTGCTCGGCGATCATGTCCGTCCGATGCTGGCGGAGCGGCGCGAGCGCTACCGGCTCGACCTGTGGCGTCGCGGCTGAGCGGCGCGCGCGGATCATCGCGCCCGCGCGCACGACCGCTGCGGGCAGCGTGTCGAAGCTGAGCCGGTCACGGGCATCTGCCCGACCGGGATCGAGCGCAGCGGGAAAGGCATAGGTTTCGTGCAGCGGCTCGTCCGCGGCTTGCGTGATCCAGCGTGCGAATGCGTCCGCCATCCCGCCCGGCGCGCGCCCGTCGATCCGGCTCGAGGTGAATACCCGTACGTCGAGCGGGTGCCGGACGACGCCACCCTGAGTGCGGACGGCATCGAACAAGGCGCGATCCTCGGCCACGGGCGGCGTCGGCGCACCGCCGATCGCGCGATACGTCGCCAGCCGCAACGCGATGCTCGCGCCGCCTTCGTAGAAATGGCGCGGCCACGGATCGTGTGCGATCGGTGCGCCATCCGCGCGCAGCCAGTCGAGCGCGGTGTAGTAACGGCCGAGCAGGTTGAGCCGCCGCATCGCGTCCCGCCCGAGTGCACGGCGATCCTCGCGCCGGGTCAGCGCGCGTCCGGCGACCGCGTCGGCTCCGGCGTCGAGGTGATGCACCGCACGCACGATCCAGTCGGGTGACACGCACGTGTCCGCGTCGGTCGACAGCAGCACGTCCTCGTCGTCGCCGAGTATCGCCGCGGCTGCATCGAACGCGATTCGGCGCGCCCAACCGGCATGCCGGAACGGCGGCAGCAGCGAGACTGCGCACGGCAGCAACACGGCATGGCGCAGTACCGCGCGTGCGAGCACGCCGTGCGTGTCGTCGGTGCAGTTGTTCGCGGCGACGACGATCGTCACGCTGCCGCCGAACCGCGCCGCGGCATGGTCGAGCGTCAAAAGGCAGGCGGGCAGGTCCGCCGCCTCGTTCTTCGCCGGCAGGGCGACGGCCACGCGCGGCAGGCGATCGTTCATGGAATAACGAACATCATGGATCACTGACCTAGATCGAAGTTACCTGGGCTACAACAAACGTAGATCAATCGCGGCAGGACCGTCGGCCTTGTTCGCGCGGCGTGCGCACGTCATAGCCAGGCGCTCCTCTCACCAGCGGCTCTCGTCCCATGTCCAGATCTCAGGCCGTCGGGCTCGATTTCGGCACCACCAACAGCGTGGTCGCGGTCAGTGACGACGCGCGTACCCCGCCGCGGCTGCTGACGCTCGATCCCGCGACCGACGGCGCGGTGTTTCGCTCGGCTTTGTGCTTCTGGCAGGACGAGGACGCGCGAGGCGGACTGATGGTGGAGGCGGGTCCGGCCGCGATCCGCGAATATCTCGACTACCCAGACGGCAGCCGTTTCCTGCAATCGTTCAAGTCGGTCGCCGCCAGCGCGTCGTTCGACACCGCGCCCGTGTTCAACAAACGCTTCCGCTTCGAGGAATTAGGGCAGACCTTTCTCGATCGCCTCGCCGAACATGCCGGCGGGGCGCTCGATCGCCCGCAACGCCTCGTCGTCGGCCGGCCGGTCCGCTACGCAGGCGCGCGGCCTGATCCAGCGGTCGCGCGTGAACGCTATGACGCGATGTTCGCCGGGCGCGCGGCGGAGGTCCACTACGTCTACGAACCGCTTGCGGCGGCGTTCAGCTACGCGACCTGGTTGAGCGAGCCCGCGACGTTGCTGGTGGCGGACTTCGGCGGCGGCACCAGCGACTTCTCGGTCGTGCGGGTCGAGGAAGCGGGCGCCGCGCGGCGCTGCCTGCCGCTCGGCCACGCGGGCGTCGGGATCGCCGGCGACCGCTTCGACTATCGAATCGTCGATCGCCTGGTGCTGCCGATGCTCGGCAAGGGCGGCAGCTATCGCTCGTTCGACAAGGTGCTGGAGATCCCCGGCGGCTATTTCGCCGATTTCGCCGACTGGTCGAAACTCGCGTTGATGCGCAACCGCCGCACGCTGGGCGAACTCGAGCGGTTGCAGCGCAGCGCGATCGACCCGGACGCGATCGGGCGCATGATCGCGTTGATCGAGCACGAGCTAGGCTTCCCGCTCTACGACGCAGTTGCGCGTCTGAAGCGCGACCTCTCCTCCGCCGACCGGGCCGAGTTCCGCTTCGCCGGTGGCGGATTGGACATCGCCGACACCGTGACCCGCGCCGATTTCGAGCGCTGGATCGCCGACGATGTCGCGCGCATGGCCGCGTCGGTTGATGACGCGCTCGCCGACGCGAACGTCGCGCCTGCCGCGATCGACCGCGTGTTCCTGACTGGTGGCACCTCGCTGGTTCCCGCGGTACGTCGCTTGTTCGAGCAGCGCTTCGGCGCCGATCGCATCGTCTCGGGCGGCGAACTCACCTCGATCGCGCACGGCCTCGCGCTGATCGCGCAACAGGACGACCTGTCCGCCTGGACCGTGTAGCGCTGTCGGGGGAAACTGGAGGCCCGACCGGGAATCGAACCCGGGTGCAAGGATTTGCAGTCCTCTGCGTCACCACTCCGCCATCGGGCCTCGACGTCGGGAGGCGCGCCAATGCGCAGCGCGCGCGCGGGTGTCAAGCCTTCGACGCACCGGCGGAGTGATCGGGCGCCAAGTGTTGGCGAGCGGCGAGGTGTCCGGTACATAGCGTCGTAGCAGAAGTGTGTTGTCTTACTATGACAGCTATGGCACAGGAACCGTAATGACCGCGACGACGCTCCATTCCGATCAATTCGAGGCCATGCGCATTGCAATGGTGGCCAGCCAGTTGCGCCCCAGCGGCGTCACCGATCCGCGCGTGATCGCGGCCATGGCGGAAACCCCGCGCGAGCGTTTCGTGCCTGCCGGCATGGAGGAGCTCGCCTACCGCGATTCGACGATCAACCTCGGCGAAGGTCGCCGCGCTAACACCCCGCTCGCGACCGCGCGGTTGCTGGTGGAAGCACGGTTGCGCCCGAGCGACCGGGTGCTGCTGATCGGCGCGGCGATGGGCTATACCGCGGCGGTGCTGGCGCAGATCGTCGCCGAGGTCGTCGCGGTGGAGAGCACGCCCGCGCTGGCAGCGGCGGCCCGCGCCAATCTCGCTTCGTTTCCCAAAGTCACCGTGGTCGAGGGCGCGCTGGAGCAGGGCCATGCCGCGGCTGCGCCCTATGACGTGCTGGTGATCGACGGCACGGTCGAACAGGTGCCGGCGACACTCTACACGCAACTCGTCGAGCGCGGACGCGCGGTGACCGGGCTCAACGACCGCGGCGTGTCGCGGTTGGCGGCGGGTTCGCGCGACGCCGACGTGCTCGGGCTTCTGCCCTTCGCCGATTACGACAGCGTGCCGCTGCCCGGCTTCGCCAAACCTCGTTCCTTCACCTTCTGAGGATTTCTCCCTTTGCGCGCTTCCTTTCTCCTGCTGGGAACGATCCTTGCCGGCCTCTCCGTCGCGTCCGCGTCGGGGGAGACGTTGCAGGAAGCGCTGTTGAAGGCTTATCAGACCAATCCGACGCTGACGGGTCAGCGCGCGGGGCAGCGCGCGGCGGATCAGAACGTACCGCTCGCGCGCGCCGCCGGGCGACCAACGGTCGCGACCTCGGGCGGGCTGAACGAGAACTTCATCCGCGGCGGTAACAGCTTCACCTCGCCTGAGCGATCGCTCAACGGCACGATCGGTGTGACGGTGCCGGTCTATCAGGGCGGCGCGGTGCGCAATTCGGTGCGCGCGGCGGAGATCCGCGTCGAGGCGGGGCAGTCGACGCTGCGCCAGACCGAGGCGCAGCTCTTCACCGCGGTGGTGGGTGCGTACAACAACGTGCTGCGTGACGAGGCGATCGTCGGTCTGAATGCGCAGAACGTTCGCGTGCTCGAAACCAACCTGCGCGCCAGCCGCGACCGTTTCGAGGTCGGCGACCTGACGCGCACCGACGTGGCGCAGTCGGAGGCGCGGCTCAGCCTCGCACGCGCGCAATTGCAGACCGCGCAGGCGAACCTGATCACCAGCCGCGAGAGCTATGTCAGCCTGGTCGGTGACGCGCCCGGCACGCTCGCGCCGCCGCCGCCGTTGCCGCACCTGCCCACGTCGCCCGACGCCGCGGTCGAGGTGGCGTTGCAGGACAATCCGCAATTGCTCGCCGCGCGACGCGCGCGCGACGCGACCGACTATGACATCAAGGTCGCGCGCGCGAGCAGGCTGCCGCAGGTCGGCGTGACCGTCGGGCAGAATTACTCGAATTTCCTCGGCACGCTGGGCGCCGGCCAGGGGTATCAGGGCACGCAGTCGGGCACCTCGACCGCGGCGGGGCTGTCGCTCAACCTGCCGCTGTTCCAGGCCGGTCGTCCTGCCGCGCTGATCCGGCAGGCGCAGGAGCTTCGTTCGCAGGCGATCGAGCAGGCGACGCTCGCCGAGCGGCAGGTGATCGCGCAGACCCGCTCGGCCTATGCGGTATGGCGCTCCTCGCAGGAGGTGATCGCCTCTGCCGAGGCTGCAGTTGCCGCCAACAAGCTCAGCCTGGAGGGTGTGCGCGCGGAGAACAGCGTCGGTACGCGCACGATCCTCGACATCCTGAACGCCGAGCAGGAATTGCTCAACAGTCAGGTGACGCTGGTCACCGCCAGGCGCGACGCCTACGTCGCGGGCTTCGCGCTGCTCGCCGCGATGGGTGAGGCGGAGGCGCGCGACCTGGGTCTTGAGGGCGGCCCGCTCTACGATCCGACGGTGAATTACACGCGCTACCGCGGCAGCCTGTCGGATTTCGACACGGACATTCCGACGTCGACCGCGGCATCGTCGACCGCGTCGGTGCCGGCGCAGAATGCGGTTGTCACGCGTCCGCTCGACCCGATGTTGCAGAGCAATGTTGACAGAAGCGCGCCATTAACCACAGGTGCGGACACGCGGCGTCCCTGATCGGGGGCCGAACGGTGGGGCAACGGGATTACGATGGGCGACATGAGCGCGGAGCCGTCGATGGAGGACATCCTTTCCTCCATCAAGCGCATCATCGCGGAAGAGGGTGATGCCGGAACGCCGCGTCACCGCCGCAGCGCCGGCGCGCGCGCCGCGCCGCTGCCGATGAGCCGTGACGACGAGGATGAGGACGAGGTGCTCGAACTGAGCGACCCGATCTCACCGCCGACCCCGCCGCCCGCGGCGCAGGCGACGCCCGCGCATGATCCACGTCCTGCACCGCGTGCGCCGGCGCAGCACGCCGCACCGATCCATACGTCCGCTGCGCACGACCATGACGCACACGGCGGGCACGTTTCCGCCGCCACCGTTGAGGCAACGCGCGGCGCGCTCGACTCGCTCTCTCGTCTGCTCGTGAAGCCTGAGCCGGAGAGCGACGGCACGCTCGAGGGGCTGGTGCGCGAGATGCTGCGCCCGATGGTGTCGGCCTGGCTCGACCGCAATCTGCCGGGCATCGTCGAGCAACTGGTCGCGCGCGAGATCGCGAAGATCACCGCCGGGCAGCCGTAACGACGCCGACCGCGCGATTGTTTCACGCGCGACGATCTGCTTAATCGACGCGATGAAGAGGATCATCGCGGCGACTCTGTTCGCCACCACCGCTGCCCTGTCGCTCGGCATCGCGCCTGCCGCCGCGCGGCCGCTCACGATCAACGATGTCGTCGCCTTGTCGCGTGTCGGTGCGCCGACGATGTCGAAGGACGGGCGTTGGCTCGTCTGGGCGCAGCGCGAGGCCGATGTCGCGGCCGATCGTGGCCGCTACGATCTGTGGCGGCTCGACCTGTCGCGCAGCGGTGCGGCGCCGGAGAAGCTCGCTGCCGACGCCAAGCTCGACGAGAACGACCCGCAGATCGTCGGCTCGACCGTGTATTTCTCCGCCGACGACGCGATCTGGTCGGTGCCGGTGACGGGCGGCACGCCGCGCCGGCTGACCAGCTTCAAGGGTGGGTTCAACGGCTACAAGGTCGCGCCGACCGGTGATCGCCTCGTCGTCTGGGCGGATCGCAAACCCGGCGCGCCGAGCCTGGAGCCCGCGATGGAGAAGAAGGACCCGCTCGCCGGATCGGGTCGCACCTACGATCAGCTGTTCGTGCGCCACTGGGACACCTGGGCCGACGGCACGCGCTCGCAACTGTTCGTCATCCCGCTGACGAGCGCCGGGGCGCCGGGCAACGGTGTGGCGATTCAGGGCGCGCTGGTCGGTGACGCGTCGTCGAAGCCGTTCGGCGGCGCCGAGGAAGTGAGCTGGAGCGCGGACGGGCGCACCGTCTATTTCGCGCTGCGCGAGGCCGGGCGGATCGAGCCCTTGTCGACCAACCTCGACATTTTTGCGGCGCCCGCCGACGGCTCGTCCCCGCCGACCAACCTGACCGCGTCGAACAAGGCGACCGACACGCAGCCGAGCGTGTCGCCAGACGGGCGCAAGCTCGCCTATCTCGCAATGCGTCGCCCCGGCTTCGAGGCCGACCGCTACGTGCTGACGATCCGCGATCTGGCGAGCGGGCAAACCGTGTCGCTGACCGAACGCTGGGATCGCTCGGTCGGGTCGATCGCCTGGGCTCCCGATTCGCGCAGCCTGTACGTGACCGCCGAGGACACGCAGGAAAACCCGCTATGGCGCGTCGATGCCGCCAGCGGGCAGGTGACGCGATTGACGCAGGCGGGCAACGTGTCCGCGGTCGCAGTGGGTCCGCGCGGTGCGATCGTGGCGATGAACAGCCTGACCGCGCCCGACGATTTCTATCGCATCGCCGGCGGTCAGCCGCAGCGGCTGACGCAGGTCAACGCGGCGAAGCTCGCCGGCATCGACATGCCGACCGTCGACCGCTTCAGCTTCAAGGGCGCGAACAACGACACCGTCTGGGGTTATGCGGTGAAACCCTACGGCAGCGCGGGTAAGGTGCCGATCGCGTTCATGGTCCACGGCGGGCCGCAGGGGTCGAGCAACAACAGCTGGTCCTATCGCTGGAACCCGGCGGTGTTCGCGGGCGCGGGCTACGGGCTGGTCGCGGTCGATTTCCACGGCTCGACCGGATACGGCCAGGCCTTCACTGACGCGATCAGCAACAATTGGGGCGGGTGGCCGCTCGAGGACCTGCAGAAGGGGCTAGCAGCGGCGACCGCGAAATATCCGTGGCTCGACGCGAACAACGCCTGCGCGCTCGGCGCATCTTACGGCGGGTACATGATGAACTGGATCGAGGGGCGCTGGCCCGATCGCTTCAAGTGCATCGTCCAGCACGACGGCGTGTTCGACGCGCGCGCGATGGCGTACGAAACCGAGGAATTGTGGTTCGACGAGTGGGAGCACGGGCAGAAAGCCTATTACGAGGACCCGCAGGCGTTCGAGCGTTGGAACCCGGTCAATTACGTCGCCAAGTGGAAGACGCCGCAGCTCGTCATCACCGGCGAGAAGGATTTCCGCATCCCTTACACGCAGGGCATCGCGGCCTTCACCGCGCTCCAGCGCCGTGGCGTGCCCTCTCGCCTGCTGGTGTTTCCGAACGAGAACCATTGGGTGTTGAAGCCCAAGAACTCGCGGCAATGGTACGGCGAGGTGCTCGGCTGGATGGACCGCTGGACCAAGGGTGGTGATCAACGCTGAGCGATCTCAACTGAAACGTGACTTCGGCGGGGTCGGTTGGCTAAGGGCAGGCGCATGAGCGAACTTCCCCAGAACACGTTGGCCAAAACCTTCGACCCCGCCGCGATCGAGACCCGCTGGTACAACCATTGGGAAGAAAAGGGGCTGTTCCGCCCCGATCGGCCGAACGCCGAGCCGTGGACGATCGTCAACCCGCCGCCCAACGTGACCGGCTCGCTCCACATCGGCCACGCGCTCGACAATACGCTCCAGGACATCCTCGCGCGCCATGCCCGGTTGAAGGGCAAGGACGCATTGTGGGTCGTCGGCACCGACCATGCCGGCATCGCGACGCAGATGGTGGTCGAGCGGCAGATGAATGCCGCGGGGCAGAAGCGCACCGATCTGTCGCGGGAGCAGTTCGTCGCGCGCGTGTGGGACTGGAAGGCGGAGAGCGGCGGCGAGATCACGCGGCAGCTACGCCGGCTTGGCTGCTCGATGGACTGGGCCAACGAACGCTTCACGATGGACGAGGGCTTCTCGAAGGCCGTGCTCAAGGTCTTCGTGGACCTGCACCGCGAAGGGCTGCTCTACCGCGACAAGCGGCTGGTGAACTGGGACCCGGGTCTCGGCACCGCGATCAGCGACCTGGAGGTCGAGACGCGCGAGGTGCAGGGCAAGTTCTGGCACCTGCGCTATCCGCTGGAGGACGGATCGGGCTTCATCGAAGTCGCGACGACGCGGCCCGAGACGATGCTCGCCGACATGGCGGTCGCGGTTCATCCCGACGACGCGCGCTACACCGCGCTGATCGGACGCAACGTGCGCCTGCCGATCACCGGACGGCTGATCCCGATCATCGCCGACGAGCATGCCGACCCGGCGCTGGGATCGGGCGCGGTGAAGATCACGCCGGGACACGACTTCAACGACTTCGAGGTCGGTCGCCGCGCGAGGATCGAGGCGCGCGACATGCTCAACATGCTCGATGCCAGGGCGTGCGTGACGCAGGTTGCGGACGGCAGCATCCCGGCCGACTTCCTCGGGCTGTCGACGGCCGAGGCGCGGGCGGCGGTGGTCGCACGGCTCAAGGCCGAGGGCGTGCTGGTCCCGCATGTCGACAAGGACGGCGCGGAACACGACGCCGAGCCGCGCACGATCCAGACGCCGTACGGCGATCGCTCGGGCGTGGTGATCGAGCCGTGGCTGACCGACCAATGGTACGTCGACGCGAAGACGCTCGCGCAGCCCGCGATCGAGGCGGTGCGATCGGGCAAGATCAAGATCGTCCCCAAGACGTGGGAGAAGACGTTCTTCAACTGGATGGAGAACATCCAGCCGTGGTGCGTCTCGCGTCAATTATGGTGGGGGCACCGCATCCCTGCGTGGTTCGCTGAGGATGGAAACGTCTACGTCGCCGAGACGCAGCAGGAAGCGCAGGCACAGGCGGGCGCGGGCGTCGCGTTGCGCCAGGACGAGGACGTGCTCGACACGTGGTTCTCCTCGGCATTGTGGCCGTTCGCGACGCTCGGCTGGCCCGAGGGCGAGGATCGCACGCTCGCCGGCCGTTATCCCAATGACGTGCTGATCTCGGGCTTCGACATCCTGTTCTTCTGGGATGCGCGCATGATGATGCAGGGCATGCACTTCATGGGCGATGTGCCCTTCCGCACGCTGTACCTCCACGGCCTCGTCCGCGCGGCCGATGGCGCCAAGATGTCGAAGTCGAAGGGCAACACGGTTGATCCCCTGGGGCTGATCGACCGCTACGGCGCCGACGCGCTGCGCTTCTTCATGGCGGCGATGGAGAGCCAGGGCCGCGACATCAAGATGGAGGAAAAGCGGGTCGAGGGATACCGCAACTTCGCGACCAAGCTGTGGAACGCCAGTCGCTTCGCGCAAGGCAACGGCATCGGCGGATCGACCACGCTCGACCCGCCGGTTGCAACCAATGCGGTCAACAAGTGGATCGTCGCGGAGGCGATCGCCACTGTCCAGGCGGTCGACCTCGCGCTCGCCGATTACCGCTTCGACGCGGCGGCGAACGCGATCTATCAATTCACCTGGAGCCGCTTCTGCGACTGGTATCTGGAGCTCATCAAGGGCGCGATCGACGATGAGACCAAGGCGGTCGCGGGCTGGGTGCTCGACCAGATCCTGGTGTTGCTCCACCCGTTCATGCCGTTCATCACCGAGGAATTGTGGCACGCGCTCGCTCCCCGCGAGCATGAGCTGATCGTCGCGCACTGGCCGATGGCGGACGCGCGCGCGCTCGATCCCGCCGCGGGGGCGCAGGTGTCGGGGCTGATCGAGCTGATCGAGGCGGTGCGCGCCGCACGCGCCGAGCTGAACGTACCGCCGGGCGCGCGGATCGCGCTTCACACCGGCGCGAGCGCAGTCCCGGCGGAGATCGTGCCCTATGTCGAGCGGCTCGCGCGCGTGACCGTGACCGCGGGCGAGGCGGCCGGCGCGCGCGCGCCGATCCTGTGGGGCGCGGAAACCTTCGCACTCGCGCTCGACGGCGTGATCGACTTGGACGCCGAGCGCGCACGCCTGACCAAGTCGCTCGCCGCGGCCGAGAAGGAGCGCGATGCGCTCGCCGGCCGCCTGGGCAATCCGAGCTTCGTCGAGCGCGCGAAGCCTGAGGCGGTGGAGAAAGCCAAGGCCGATCACGCCGAGAAATCGGCCGATGCTGAGCGGCTCGCGGCGGCGCTCGCCCGGCTTGGCTGACGCGGTGTTCGCGCGCGGCGGGCGGGTCGGCCCGCCGCGCACATCGCATCAGGGAAGGATGCGGTAGGTCACGCGCGCGGTCGCCTGCGTCTCGATCGGTCGGGGCGCGACTGCCACGTCGATCGGCGGCGGTGGTGGCGGGGGCGGCGGCGGTGCAGGAGCTGCCCGCAGTGCACCGGTTAAGACGATCTCGTCGGGCGTATCGCCGCGACCACTGTCAGACGCGTAGAGCAGATCGCCCAGCTTCACCTGCGCGCCCTGCGCGACCGCCTCGGCGCGGGTGCGTGCGTCCGCCAGCGCCGCTGCCATCGCGCGCCGCTGCGCGCCCCGCGGATCGGCGAGCATGAACGAGGTCACGCGCGGGTCACGCGCGCCAAGCCGACCGATCAGGCCGGTGATCGTCCCTACCTTTGCGAGCTGATCGGTGCGGAGCTCGAGCGGCAGATCGGCGACGTAGCCGATGATCGCGCACGTGCCGGCGTCGAGCTGCGGCGGACCGTAACTGTTGGCGGTGCACTCGCGGCTGCGAACTGCGCGGATCGACACGTCACCGCCCTTTGCGGTCGCGCTGGTGAGCGTCCGGATGCCGCCGTCGATCGCGCGCCGCGTGGCATTCAACTGCGTCAACGCCACGTCGGAGGTCGGGCCCTCGCCGTGGACGGTCCAGCTCACCACCGCCAGATCGGGCGGGGTGAACACGCTGCCGCTGCCCGTCACGCTGATCTGAGGCGTCGGCGGCTCCGCGCCGCTTGCCTGAACCAGCAACAGCACGCTCAACAACGATCCGGTGAATGGCATTTCACGTCCCCTCTGCCACTAGGCTAGCGCGCGCCGATGACCGTTCCAAGTGCGCTGGTGGACGGGGTCGCACTTTCACGGCAGGTTGCGCGGAACGGATCAACGCGACGGGGGTAGGGCAGCGACATGGACGAAGCCTCCCCACCCCAGACGCACGGACCTCAGCGCGATCTTACGCGCGGGCCGATCGGCAAGACGCTGCTCGCCTTCGCGCTGCCGACGCTCGGGTCCAACGTGCTGCAATCGCTCAACGGATCGATCAACACGATCTGGGTCGGGCGCTTCCTGGGCGAAAATGCGCTTGCCGCCACCAGCAACGCCAACATCATCATGTTCCTGATGTTCGGCATGGTGTTCGGGTTCGGCATGGCGGCGACGATCATCGTCGGTCAGGCATGGGGCCGGCGCGACCATGATGCCGCTAAACGCGCGTTCGGCTCCGCGATCGGGCTGGTGCTCGCCGGATCGGTCGTGACGGGCGCGCTCGGCTGGATCTTCGCGCCGCAGATCCTGACGCTGCTGGCGACCCCGGGCGATGCTTATGGCGAGGCGCTCGCCTATCTTCGCGTCATATTCCTCGGGCTGCCCGCTTCGATGCTGCTGGTGCTGATGTTCATGGGTCTGCGCGGGATCGGCGATTCGCTGACGCCGCTGTGGTTCATGGGACTGTCGGTGGTGCTCGACGCCGGGCTGAACCCGGTCTTTATCCTCGGGCTCGGCCCCGCGCCCCAGCTCGGCATCGCGGGCTCCGCGACGGCGACGCTGATCGCCAACGTCGTCGCCTGTCTCGTGCTGGTGATCTACATCTACGCGCGCGAGCTCCCGCTGCGGCTGGTCGGGGCGGAGTTGCGATACATCCTGCCCGAGCGGGACCTCGTCGGCACGATCGTCGGCAAGGGGCTGCCGATCGGCGCGCAGATGCTGGTGATCTCCAGCGCGGGTCTCGCCATGGTCGGCCTCGTCAACCGCAACGGCGTCGATACCACGGCCGCCTATGGCATCACGCAGCAATTGTGGACCTATATCCAGATGCCAGCAATGGCGATCGGCGCCGCGGTCAGCGCGATGGCGGCGCAGAACATCGGGGCCGGGCGGTGGGACCGCGTCGGCGCGATCACGCGCAGCGGCATCATCTACAATCTGGCGATCACCGGCGCGATCATCGTCGTCGCGCTGCTGTTCGATCGGCTGCTGCTCTCGCTGTTCGTGCCCGATCGATCGGCCGTGCTCGGGATTGCGGAACACGTGAACCTCGTCTCGACCTGGGGCTTCGTGCTGTTCGGCGCGACCATGGTGCTGTTCGGCGTCGTGCGCGCGAACGGTGCCGTATGGGGGCCGCTCGCGATCTTGTTCATCGCGATGTTCCCGGTCCGGCTCGGAGTCGCACTGGCGCTGCGGCCTACGATGGGCGCGGACGCCTTGTGGTGGAGCTTTCCTTTGGGATCGGCCACGACGGTGTTGCTCGCCGCGCTTTATTACCGCCACGGGGGCTGGCGAAAGGGCGCGTTGCTGGCGCCCGAGCAGCATTGCGACGAGCGCAGCCACGCCGATGTCGAACCCGGCGGCAGCATGCGTCCGGCGAGCTGACGCCGGGCGCCAGGGCGCGTCAGCGCGGCACCATCACCTCGATCACCCCCGCCGCGATATGCGCGGTGACTGGCGTATGGGCGAGGACTTCGCCGTCGATCGAGATCGGCATGCCCGTGGGCACGGTATCGATGCGCATGCTCTTGCCGGTAAACGCGGTGGTATGCTCGCGGCGCGCCTCGTGACCCACGAAGGCGGCGGCCCAATTCTTGACCAGGTTCCGCTTGAACGGGCCCTTGACCGCTTGGACGACGATCTCGCCCGAATCGACCTGGGCGCCTTCGACCACGTCGGTGCCGCCGTGGAACGGCCCGTTGGAAATCCGCACCTCGACCGCCTTGATCCGTGCCGCGTCCTCGCCTTCCCCGACGATGAGCGTGAACGAGTGGAAACGCAGGAACTGCAGCGTTGCCCAGCCGAGATAACCGACCCGCCCCGCCACCTTCTTGAGCAGGTGCGGCACCGTGGCCGCGATCTGCGGGCTGATCCCCATCGCAGCGCAATTGGCGTAATAATCGCCGTCGATCATGCCCAGATCGATCCGCCGCGGCGTGCCGTCCGCCAGCACCCGCACCGCCCCCGCGATGTCGAGCGGCAGGCCGAGCGAGCGCGCGAAGCTGTTGGCGGTACCGAGCGGCAGGACACCCAGAATTACATCCTTGCCGACCAGCAGGTCGACGAGGCCACTGATCGTCCCGTCGCCGCCGCCCAGGATCACCAGGTCGGGTTTCTTCGCCAGTGCCTGGTGCACCGTACCCTCCAGATCTTCGGGATCTTCCACCGCGTGCGCGTCGACCGGGAAGGGCAAGCCGCGCATCGCCTCGCACGCTTGCGCGAACAATTTCTGACCGCGCCGCGATTTGGCGTTCACGATCAGGGCGGCGGACGTGATGCGCGGGTGTGTCATGCGGCGCCAACGCGCCAAGAGCGATTTCGCTTCCGTAACGCTCGTGCAACATCAGCTACTTGCACTGGTCTCGCCCATGACCGAGAACGCGCGCATGCATGCTCCTTACCCTGCGCTTCGCCTGCGTCGTACCCGTGCCAGCGCGTGGAGCCGTCGGCTCCATGCCGAGAACGTGCTGACCGCCGCCGACCTGATCTGGCCGTTGTTCGTGACCGAGGGGGAGGGCGTCGAGGAGCCGATCGCGACCTTGCCCGGCGTGTCGCGCTGGTCGGTCGATCAGGTCGTCGCGCGTGCGCGCGATGCGCGCGATCTCGGCATCACCTGTCTGGCGCTGTTCCCCAATACGCAAAGGGAGCGGCGCAGCGATGATGGCGCGGAGGCGCTCAACCCCGACAATCTGATGTGCCGCGCGATCCGCGCGATCAAGCAGGCGGTTCCCGAGGTGGGCGTGCTGACCGACGTGGCGCTCGATCCCTATACAGCGCACGGTCACGACGGGATCGTCGACCGCGACGGCTACGTGCTGAACGACCGCACCATCGAGGTGTTGATCGGCCAGTCGCTCAACCAGGCGGCGGCGGGTGCCGACATCATCGCGCCGTCGGACATGATGGACGGCCGCGTCGGGCTGATCCGCGAGGCGCTGGAAGGCGACGGGTACGTCAACGTCCAGATCATGGCCTATGCCGCCAAATATGCGTCGGCCTTCTACGGCCCGTTCCGCGACGCGGTGGGCAGCCGCGGGCTGCTGAAGGGCGACAAGACGACCTATCAGATGGACCCGGCCAACCGCGAGGAAGCGCTGCGCGAGGTCGCGCTCGATCTTGCCGAGGGTGCGGACAGCGTGATGGTGAAGCCCGGCCTGCCGTATCTCGACATCGTGCGCGAGGTGAAGGACGCGTTCGCCGTTCCGGTCTTCGCCTATCAGGTGTCGGGCGAATATGCGATGATCGAGGCCGCGGTCGCCGCCGGCGCTGCCGACCGCGACGCGATGGTGTTGGAAACGCTGCTCGCGTTCAAGCGCGCGGGGTGTTCGGGCGTGCTGACCTATCATGCGCTGCACGCGGCCCGGCTGCTCGCCCGCTGACCACGGCCATGATCCATACCGAGCGGCTGATCCTGCGCTCGCCCGTCGATGCCGACCGGCCGGCGCTCCACGCGATCTGGGCTGATCCGGTGACGATGGCCGATCTCGGCCCCGTCAAGTCGGCCGCCGACAGCGACGCCACACTCGCGCGTCACGCCGGCTACGGACCCGATTTGGGCTTCTACGCCGTTGTTCGGCGTGCCGATGATGCGGTGATCGGCTTTTGCGGGTTGAAGCCTGGTCCGCCCGATACGCCGATCGCGGGCGAGCTGGAGGCGGGGTGGCTGATCGCGCGATCGTGCTGGCGTCAAGGATACGCGTCCGAAGCGATGCGCGCGGTGCTCGACCGGGGCTGGTCCACTACGCAGGCGGCGCGGATCGTGGCGATCACCGCGCGCCGCAATGCGAAGAGCCGCGCGATGATGGCGCGCCTCGGTATGTCGCACCAGCCTGCGCTCGACTTCCTCCATCCGCAGTTCGCCGCCGACGATCCGCTCGCCGACATCGTCACCTACACGCTGGCGCGTTCGTGATGGAGCGACGGGGGACACGACGTTTCACCGGCGTTAACCATCCGGCAGCTAGGTAGATCGCTCGTCCGGCCGCGGTTCGGCTCTGAAAGGCTCGCATGGTTGCTGTTCCCCCGCGCGGATCGCGCTGGCTGTTCATCGCGACGATCCTGACGGGGTCGTTCCTGCTGTTCCTCGTCCAGCCGATGATCGCGCGGATCGCGCTGCCGCGGCTGGGTGGTGCGCCGGCGGTGTGGAACTCCGCCATGCTGGTTTACCAGGCGCTGCTGCTCGGCGGCTACGCTTATGCGCACCTGCTCGGACGCTTGAGCCCGCGCGGGCAGGGACTGGTGCACCTGTTGGTGCTCGTCGCCGCGGCGACGTTCCTGCCGATCGGGCTCGCCGATCGCATCCTTCCCCCCGGTGCGGAGCCCGCCTTGTGGGTGCCCTACCTGTTCGCGATCTCGATCGGTCCGCTGTTCTTCGCCGTGTCGGCGCAGGCGCCGCTCGTGCAGCGCTGGTTCGCGCTGGCGCGGCCGGGCGAGGATCCGTACGCGCTCTATGCCGCGTCGAACATCGGCAGTTTCGTCGGACTGCTCGCATTCCCGCTGCTGGTCGAGCCGATGCTTCCGGTCACCGCGCAGCGTTGGCTGTGGAGCGCGGGCTACATCCTGCTCGTCGTTCTGGTCGTCGCCTGCACGCGTTATCTGCCACGGGTCGCGGAGCAGCCCGCGCTCGCCCTCCCGCCGCGTGACGCCGCGTCACCGGGTGCGAAGCGCTGGTTGACGTGGATGGTGCTGGGGCTGGTGCCCTCGGGGCTGATGCTCGCCACCAGCACGTTCATCAGCACCGATCTGCTGGCGATGCCGCTGTTATGGGTGCTGCCGCTCGCGCTCTACCTGCTCAGTTTCTCGGTCGCTTTCGCCGCCAACCGCGCGCTCGCCGACGCGATCACGCGTTATGCGCCGATCACCCTGGTCGTGTTCGGCGGCATCCTGATGGGCGGGTTCACCGATGCCGCGCTGCTGGCGGTGGGCATCGCGTTGATGGTCCTGTTCGTGGCCTCAGTCGCGCTGCACACGCGGCTCTACCGGCTGCGACCGCCGCCCGCGCAGTTGACGAGCTTCTATCTCGCCATGTCGACCGGCGGCGCGCTGGGCGGCGTGTTCGCCGGGCTGGTCGCGCCGGTCATCTTCGACTGGACCTGGGAATATCCGATCCTGATCCTCGCCACCGGTGTGCTGATGCCGCAGACCTTCCTCGCGCAACAGATTGCGCGGGTCTGGCTCACACCCAAATCGCGGCTGGTCGCGATGGCGGTATACGTGCTGGTGTTCGCGACACTGTTCGTGCTGACCAGCGGTCCAGAGGCCGCGTCGGGGGTTAATCCGCATTTCACCCTGTTGTTCGCCGTCGTCGCGCTGTTCGGCATCCTGTCGGTTGGCGCGCGCCGGCCGTTCCTGCTGGTGCTCGCCTGCGGGTTGATGCTGTTCGGCGGCATGCGCTCGCTCTCGCTGTCGCTTGATCCGGGCGCGCGCATACGCAGCTACTTCGGCGTGTACACGCTGAACGACGCACCGCGCCGCCACGTGCTGGTGCATGGCAGCACCGTTCACGGCATCCAACAGGCCGGCAGCCCCGCGCGCGAGCGTACCCCGACCACGTACTACGTTCCTGGTTCTGGTATTGGCCGCGTCATGACGCTCGCGCCCGCCTTGTACGGCACGGGCGCGCGGATCGGGGTGGTCGGGCTGGGGACCGGCACGCTTGCCTGCTACCATCAACCGGGTCAGCGCTGGCGATTCTACGAGATCGATCCGGCAATGGTTCGTATCGCGCAGGGGCGGCATTTCACCTTTCTTCGCCGCTGCGCACCCGATGCCCGGATCGTGCTCGGTGATGCGCGGTTGAGCCTGGAACGGCAGGCGACCGATACGCTCGACGTGCTCGCGCTCGATGCATTCTCGTCCGATGCGGTGCCGATGCATCTGCTGACGCTGGAGGCGTTCGACACGTACGGGCGTGTGCTCGACCGGCGCGGCGTGCTCGCGGTGCATATCTCCAACCGCTTCATCAACCTCGTACCCGTGGTCGCGGCCGCGGCAAAGGCGCGCGGGTGGCAGGCAGCAATCCTCGATTTCACGCCCGATCCGTTCGAGGAGGATGCGAGTCTATCGTCCTGGGTGATGATGACGCGCGATCCGACCGTCTTCGACGCGGTGCACGCGCGTGATGCCGCTTGGCGTCCGATCCGCCCGCGTCCCGGCTTCGCCGCGTGGAGCGACGATTACGGGACGATCCTGCCGCTGCTGCGCTTCTGATCCGTCAGGCGGGGGCGAGCCTCGCGGCGATGGCGTCGATGCGGCGCGTCTGCGCACTGCTCGTGGCGCGCGCGGTGGTCAGTGCCTGTTCGAGCGCGGGGTAGGCGGGCTCGAGCGCCTGCGCCCGCGTCGCGGCCAGATCCTCCAACACGCCGACTGCGTCCTGATGCCGGGCCCGCGCCGCGTCGAGTTCGGCGAGCGCGGTTTGCGCGTCGAGCCAGCGATCGCTGCCGGCCTTGGCACCACGCGCCGCGCGCGCCAGCCGCTCCGCCCGTGCCGCGCCCGCATCGAACGCCTGCGTCGCGGCCGCGCGGTCGCGCGCGTTGCTTGCCAGCTTCGCGTCGAGCGCCGGATCGGGGGCGACCGGCGCGGGCGGCGCCACCGCCGGTTCGTCGAACCCCAGCTTCTCCGCCGCGCGCGGGGCAAGCGACGGATAGGGCCCCTCCGGCACGGCGCAGCCCGAGAGCGTGGCAAGGGCAGCGCAGAGCAGCAGCGGCGGACGGGCAAGTGGGTGCGACATGACGGGTGCGATAAAATCTTCCAGAAAAGTGCGCAACGCACTTGCGCGCTCGAAAAAGCCCTCGTATCAGCGCGCCTCCACAGGGCGCCCGTAGCTCAGCTGGATAGAGCATCAGACTACGAATCTGAGGGTCGGACGTTCGAATCGTTCCGGGCGCGCCATTCTTCTCTTGAAGAACTGGCTGGAAAAACCATCGTGAGGATGGACGAAGCCGGGTCAGCAATGACCCGGCTTTTTCGTGTCGACGGTGTTCGGCGGCGTGACGCGAGCCAGCATGCGGCGCAGGCGCTTAATCGCTTGCGCTACGCTCCACCGCCTCGATGATCTTTGCGCCCGCCATGAACACCGCGATCGTGCAGGCGCCGAACAGCAGCCATCCTTGAACGCCGGGGTACAAGCTGCGGTAGTGCATACCGCGCTCAACCGCCCCCGCGCCCAGGCCGTAGATGACGAGGAACGCCTCGAACTTGGTCTTGATGACGAACAGGCGTGCGATGCGGCTCCACATACCTGCCGTTACGCAAAATACACGCCAACCGCGGTTTCCCGCCATTTCGGCGTTATCGTTGTTGGTTAACTGTCAATTAAGCCGACAAGATCGAGCGCGCGAAACAGTGCCGCGCGTGCCTGCTCCACCTGCTGGATCAGCGCTGGGTCGCCGATCTGCTCGGGTGCGATTGCCTCGGGCCAGTGCGATGACACGACCGCGGCGATCCGGTCGAGCTTGGCATCGTCGACCAGGAAGCGCGGGTCGACCGTGTCCGGATCGCACACCACGCGCAGCCGCAGGCACGCGGGACCGCCGCCGTTCGCCATCGATTCGCGTACGTCGACCACCTCGACCCGGCGGATCGGCCCGTTGCCGGCCAGATGCTCGCGCAGCCACTGCCACGTGCGCGGATGGTCGCGTACCTCCTGCGGCACGATCAACACCTGCTCGCCGCTTGCCGCCGTGACCAGTTGCGCGTTGAAAAGGTAGGAACCGATCGCGTCGGCCAGGCTCACCTGGTCGGCCGGCACCTCGACGATCTCGACCTCGGGCATGAGCCCGCGCAGTTGCGTGAAGAAGCCGTCGCGATCGGCGAAGGCTTGTTCATGCGCGAACAGCGTCCGCTCGTTCGCGACCGCGACAACGTCGTTGTGGAACGCGCCAGCCGCGATCGCCGCGCTCGATTGCTCGACGAACAACGTCCGTGCAGGGTCGAGCCGGTGCCCGCGCGCGATCGCGCGGCTCGCCTCCATATGCTGGCGTGCCGGGAAAGGACCGCCTGAGACGCCATACACGAAGATCTCGACGCCTGCCGCATCGTGCGCGGCGCATAGCCGCATGTGATTGGCCGCGCCCTCGTCGCCGAACGGGGCGGGGACGGGCGCGTGGACGCGGAATGCGTCGTGCGCGAAGGCGATACGAAGCTGCGCCAGCGTGTCGGGCCATTCGTGGCTGCGGTGCGGCATGGTGACGAGGTTGGCGACGCTCAGGTGACAGCGTCCGTCGGCGCAGTCGGGCGCGGGCGAGACCGTTGCCGCATTCGCCGCCCACATCGCTGAGGCCGAGAGCGCGCGCGCCTGCAGGTGCGCGTCGGCCGCGGCATAGTCGGTATGAAGCGCGGACAGCCAGCGGTGATCGGGCCGGCGGTGTGGCAGCAGCACGCCTTGCACCAGACCGAGCGCCAGATTGGCCCGCATCTTCGCGATGCCTTGCAATGCTGCGGCACGGGGATGCGCAACGGCTCCGGCGTTGCTGGTCGCGGCGAGATTGCCGGGGCTTAGTCCGGCATAATTGTGCGTCGGACCGATGATGCCATCGAAGTTGATCTCGCGCATGGTCGTCACAGCCGACCGACGTGCGTGATCGTCGCGTCCTCGGCGACGCCCAGCGTATCGGCGCAGGACCGCGCCAGGATCACACCCTCGCCGCATTCGCGCACCTCGCCATAGGCGCAGCGGAAGTCGGCAAGCGTTCCGCTCGCCACCAGCGCCTGCTCGCCGGGTTCACCGTCGATCGCGACCACGCGCGTCTGGTGCGCATCGCGGATGCTGCGCACCGCGTCGGTGCGCGCGGTCATCGTCGGGCCGCCATCGAAGATGTCGACGTAATTCTCGAACGCGAAGCCCTCGTTTTCCAGCATCCGCATCGCCGCCCGACCGCTCGGATGCGGCTTGCCGATCGCGGCGCGCGCGGTGTCGGACAACATGGCGGTGTAGATCGGGTGCTTGGGCATCAGATCGGCGATGAATTGATGGCCGTTGATCGCGTTGAACTCATCCGCGGCTTGGAAATTCATGCCGAAGAAGCGCCCGGCAAGGCCGTCCCAGAACGGCGAGCCGCCCGCCTCGTCGATCAACCCGCGCAGCTCCGCCAGGATGCGCGGCGCGAAGCGCGCGCGGTGCATCGCGATGAACAGGTAGCGCGCGCGTGCCAGCAAAAGCCCCAACCCACCAGCGCGCTCGTTCGGGTGGAGGAACAGGCCGCCGACCTCGCTGCACCCTTCCAGATCGGTCGTCAGCGTCAGCATCTCGGCACGGAACGTCCGGTCGAGCTCGCGGCTGTGCTGCGTCAGCATGCCGATGCGATAGCTGTAGAAAGGGTGCTGCTGCCCCACCATGGTGAAGATCTGGCACGTGCCGCGCACCTCACGCGTCGCGGTATTCTCCAGAATGAGAACGAACAGCTCGTCGGTGACTGGACCATCTTCACGCGCGAACGCCTCGCGGCTGCGCGCAAGTTTGGCTGACAAGGCTTTGCGATCGGGCGGCAAATTGGTGAAGCCGCCGCCCGTCAGCTTCGCCATCTCGTACAGGTGCGGCAGATCGGCCTCGGTGGCGGCGCGGACAACGAACGTCAAAGAAGGGCTCCCTCGGCAATGCGGGCGATGGTCAGCGCGGACAGAGCGGCGCGTTCGGCCAGGCTGTCGACCAGCAGAAATTCGTCGGCTGAGTGGATCGCGCCGCCGCGCGCACCCATCGTGTCGACGACCGGCACGCCCGCCGCCGCAATGTTGTTGCCGTCGCACACACCACCGGTGTCGCGCCACGCGATGTCGAGACCGAGCGCCGATCCGCTGTCCTTCACCAGCGCGAACAACCGCGCCGCGCCCGCGTCGACCGGCTTGGGCGGGCGATTGAAGCCGCCGTGGACCTCGACCTGCACGTCGTGGCGGCCCGCGACTTGACCGGCCACCGTGTCGATCAGCGTTCGGGCGCGATCGATCTCGGCGGTGTCACCCGGGCGGAAGTTCACGCGCAGGACGGCGGTGTCCGGCACGACGTTGTTGGGCCCGCCGCCGTCGATCCGGGCGGGGTTCACCGCGAGCCGCGGGCCGCGCGCATCGTGCAGTCGCAGCGCGATCTCGCTCGCCGCGACGATCGCATTGCGACCGTCCTCGGGATTGCGCCCCGCGTGCGCCGATCGCCCGCGCACGAGGATCGAGAAATTGCCCGTTCCACCCCGCGCCCCGGCGAGCGTGCCGTCGGGCAGCGCCGGCTCATAGGTCAGCGCAGCGTGCTTGCCCCGCGCCGCATCGGCGATCAGCCGCGCGGATGAAAAGGAACCCGTTTCCTCGTCGGCGTTGATCAACACCTCGTAGCCGAGGTCAGGCATGCCCGATGCTTCGATCACCCGCAGCGCTTCGAGCAGTACCGACAATCCACCCTTCATGTCGGCGACGCCGGGTCCGTTCAGCACATTGTCGTCGCGCCACGTCAGCGCCTGAAAGGCGTGATCGACCGGATAGACGGTGTCCATATGCCCGGTGAACAGCATCTGGATCGGTGCCTTGGGTCGCACGACCAGACGCAGGTGGCGCCCGTGCGTCAGCCGCGTCACCGTTCCGTCCGCGCCGACGCTCTCAGCCTCGTCACCCTCGACGAGCGACAAGCAGCCAGGAAGGATCGAGAAGTCATCGGCGAGCAGCGCCGCGACCGTGGCGAGACCGGCCAGGTTGCGCGTTCCGCTGTTGATCGCGCTCCACGATTGCGTCCGCGCGAGCAACGCCGCTGCGTCGATCCGCTCGGTCAATGCTCGATCGTCATGTCTCTCCGTCACACCCGCAGCCTAGCGTGATCTAGTTACAAATGCGACCGTCGCGTAGGAGCACTCGGTGCGTACTAACTCTCGCGCAATAACAGATGCTTGGATCGAACGGTTCGTGTCGGTTAGAAGCTGTACACGATCGACGCCCGACTGGTCGTATCGGTCGAAACGCGACCCTCGGGGGGCGCACTCTCATATTGCACCATGTACGAAAGCTGCGCCGACAGAGGGCCGATCAGCTTGGCAGCCAGCGCGGTGTTGCTGCTCACGGTGCTGTTGAACCGTTCGGCGTAAGCGGACGCATTCTGTTTCACGGTCACGCCGGGCGACAATTTCCAGTTCAGATCGACGCTGCCGCGTGCCGCAGGGCTGCTCTGCAAGCGCCCATCGGTGAAGTTCGTGTAACGGAACGCCGGTCCCACCTCGATGTCGAGCGTCAGCGCCGGTGAGCGCAGCGCATTATAGCCCGCCCCCGACGATGCCGAATAGCGTTCGTGATAGCCGAAGAAGCGATCGGCTTCGAATTGCGCGCTGCCGTACAGGTACAGGCGGTCGTCGATCTTCCAGTTCGGCTCGTAGGCGGCGAGATAATGCTCGCGGCTGGTGACGCCGGCATTGCGCTGATAATCGGCCTGCAGCCGCAGCTTGTGGCGCCAGTTCAGACTCTCGCGCTGAAGATTGGCGGTGCCGGTGATCCCGGTCACCTGCGTGTTGCCGGTCGATGCGAAGCCACCCGCTTCGATACGCCCCGTCCACAATTCGAGCGGAGACGCCTCGCGCAGCCGCTCGTTGCGCTCCCTGGCACGCGCCTCGCGCCAGTCGCTGGCGAGTTTCAAGGACGCGTCGCCGGAGGCAGGGTCGGCGAGCCGCGCATATTTGACGATCGTGTTGACCGCGTTCTCGTCCCCCGACGCCATCGCCGCGTCGAGCATCGAGCGGATCGTGGGCGGTATCGCCATCGTGTCGGGCGTGTTGTCGACAGCGACGGCGGACAGGAGCAGCGCAGCGATCATCGGCACAATGGTCTTGTCGGAGGAAAGCGGGAAAGAGAAGCCGACGCGGCGGCGATCGGCGACGATCCGCCCGTCAGTTCAGATGATCCGCGAACGCGGCGAGCACATCCTCGTACAGCGCGCGCTTGAACGGAACGATCAGCGTCGGCAGGTCGGCGGGCTCGGCCCAGCGCCACGCGCGAAATTCCGGGTGTGCGGTGTCGATACGGATGTCGCTGTCCTCGCCCTCGAAACGGAACAGGAACCAGCGCTGGCGCTGGCCGCGGTACTTACCCTTCCACACCTTGCCGACCAGCTCGGGTGGCAGATCGTAGAACAGCTCGTCGGCGGCCTCGGCGACCAGCGTGACCTTGTCGGGCGTCACGCCGGTTTCTTCCCCGAGTTCCCGGATCGCCGCTGCCTGCGCGTCCTCGCCGGGATCGATCCCGCCCTGCGGCATCTGCCACGCTTCCAGCGTGTTATCGATCCGCTGCCCGACGAAGACGTGATGGTCGCGGTTGATCAGCATGACGCCCGCGCAGGGGCGGTACGGAAGCGAAGCGGGATCGGTCATACCCGCTTCCCTACCAGCCGGCGCGCGCCGACTCCACCGTTGACGCGCATCGCTTCGTTGATCGTCAGCCCGCGGCCTGCGCCATGACGCGTTGACCCTCCGCTTCGACGATCGCGCCCTTTACCGCCGTCAGGTAAGCCGCGACGTCCCCCGCGCTCGACGGCACGGCCTGACGCAGCGTGATGAAGCCGTGGATGTTGCCGCGCGCCTCGCGGAAGGTGACCGGCACGCCCGTCTGGATCAGCGCAGCGGCATAAGCGCGGCCCTGGTCGCGGATCGGGTCCAGGCTGGCCGTCACGATCACCGCCGGTGGCAGCCCGGCGAGCGAACCGCCCATCGGCGACGCCTTCCGGTGGTCCGGGTCGGGCGCGTAATGCTCGCCGAACCACATCATGCCTTCACGCGTCAGCAGATACCCGTCGGCGAAGTCGCTGAACGACGGATATTCCTTCATCATGTCGGCGGCGGGGTAGATCGGCGCCTGCACGATCACCGGCACGTCGGCCGGCTCGTCGCGCAGCGCGATCGCGGTGGTGATGGTCAGCGTGCCGCCCGCGCTGTCACCCGACAACACCAGCGCGGTCGCGGTACGCCCGAGCTCCGCGGGATTGGAGGCGACCCAGCGCGCTGCCGCCTCGCAATCGTCGGGCGCCGCGGGCCATTTCGCTTCGGGCGCGAGCCGGTAATCGACCGAGACGACCGGCAGGTCGAGCTGCCGCGCCATCTCGGCGGTGAAGCTCGCATGCGTGTCGATGTTGCCGATCACGAAGCCGCCGCCGTGGAAGAACACCACCATTGGGCCGGGCTCGCGGGTCTCGCGCGGGTCGAACAACCGTGCGGCGATGCTGCCGCCCTCGACCGGGATCGTCAGATCCTTGATCGTCGCCAGCACGCCCACCGGCGGATCGGCGATGTCCTTCATCGCGTAGAACACCGCACGCGCTTCCGTCGGCGTCTGCTGGTGCATCTTGGGCCCGGGAATGCTGTTCAGGTAATCGAGGAAGTTGCGCACGTCCGGGCGGACGAAGGGTTCGCTCTTGGTCGGGGCAGGACGATCGATGGTCGTATCGGTCACAAACGCTCTCCTGTGTGCCGCGCGGTGGCGCGTCGTTCTTTGCAACCTATCTTAGCTGCATGATCGCGGTCGTCCACCATCCCGATTACGTCACCGAGGCGCCCGCGCGCAGCACGTATCGCTGGGGCAAGAACGGTGCGATCCGCGATCTGCTGCTGGCGGAAGGAGCGCGCGTGGCGTGGCACCAGCCATCGGCGATGCCGCGCGCGTGGCTGGAGGCGGTGCACGATCCCGATTACGTCGCGCAGGTGCTGTCCGCGCAGGTGCCGCGCGAGAAGGAACGGCGCACCGGCTTTCCGATCACGCCGCTGGTCGCGCGACGCGCCGCGGTGGTGCCGGGCGGAACCTATCTGGCCGCGCTGCTCGCGCTCGATCGCGGTTTTGCGGCCAACACCGCGGGCGGCAGCCACCACGCATTGGCCGATACCGGCGCCGGTTACTGCGTGTTCAACGATCTTGCCATTGCCGCGCACCGCCTGGTCGAGGAGGGCAGGGCGGAGCGCGTCGCGATCGTCGACTGCGACGTCCACCAGGGTGACGGCACTGCAGCGCTTTGCGCCGGCCACCCACAAATCGCGACCTACTCGATCCACGCGGCGAAGAACTTTCCGGTGCGCAAGGCGCAATCGACGCTCGACGTCGCGCTCGCCGATGGCGTCGGCGACGCGGAATATCTCGATACCCTCGAGACGACGTTGTCCGGGTTTCTCGACGCGCACCGGCCCGACCTGATCCTTTACCAGGGCGGCGTCGATCCGTTCGCGGGCGACCGGCTCGGGCGGCTGGCGCTGAGCGAGGAGGGGCTGGTCGCGCGCGACCGCCTGATCGCGCGGCTGGCGACCGACCGCGGCCTACCGCTCGCCTGCACCGTCGGCGGCGGCTACGGTGACGACGTGATGGCGATCGCGGCGCGTCACGTCCGCGTCATTCTGACGCTCGGCGAGGCGATGGGGCGGGGTCACGTTGCGCGGGCGGAACAGAAAAGCGGAGCCAGCGTAGTCGCGGGGTGACGAGCATCCTGTGGTTCCGCCAAGACCTTCGCCTCCACGATCAACCGGCGCTGCTCGCCGCGGTGGCGGACGGCGACGTGATCCCGCTGTACATCCTCGATGACGAGACACCCGGGGACTGGCGGATCGGCGGCGCGCAGCGCTGGTGGCTGCACGGCAGCCTCGCCTCGCTTGACCAGAGTCTGCGCGCGCATGGAAGCCGCCTGATCCTGCGCCGCGGCGCGTCCGAGCAGGTGCTGCGCGAGGTGCTGGACAAGAGCGGAGCCGATCGCATCCACGCGTTGCACCATTACGAGCCATGGTGGCGAAAGGTCGAGCAGGCGCTGGGCGACCATCTCTGCCTCCACGACGGTAATCACCTCGTCCATATCGAGGACGTGAAGACCGGCAGCGGCGCGCCGTTTCGCATCTATTCGTCCTTCTGGAAGGCGCTGCAGGAACATCTTCCGCCCGAGAAGCCGCATCCCGCGCCAAAGAGCATCCCCGCACCCAAGAAGTGGCCGAAGTCGGAGACGCTCGCCAGCTTCGATCTGCTCCCGACCAAACCCGACTGGGCGGTCGACTTCGATGGTGAGCCCGGCGAAGCCGACGCGCAGGAAAAGGTGAACGCGTTCGCGAAGCGCGTCGACCGCTACGAGCAGATGCGTAACCTGCCGGGCGAGGAAGGTACGTCGCTGTTGTCCCCGCACCTCCACTTCGGCGAGATCTCGGTGCGTGCGCTCTGGCACAAGGTCGGCACCGGCGAGGACGCGGTCAAATACCAGAAGGAGCTCGCCTGGCGCGACTTCACCAGCGGGGTGACGCTCGCGCTGCCCGACTATGGCGACAAGAACGGTCGACCCAAGTACGACAAATTGCAGTGGCGTACGGGCGAGGACGCGAAGGCCGACCTGCGTGCGTGGCAGCGGGGTCGCACCGGCTATCCCATCGTCGACGCAGGCATGCGCCAACTCTGGACCAGCGGCTGGATGCACAATCGCCTGCGCATGATCACCGCGAGTTTCCTCATCAAGCATCTGCTGATCGACTGGCGCGAGGGCGAGCGCTGGTTCTGGGACTGTCTGGTCGATGCCGATTACGGCAACAATTCGGTCAATTGGCAGTGGGTCGCGGGGACCGGGGTCGACGCCAACATGTTCTCGCGGATCATGGCGCCGCTGACCCAGTCGGAGAAGTTCGACGCCGGCGACTATATCCGCCGCTGGGTGCCCGAACTCGCCGACGTGCCCGACCCCGCGATCCACGACCCCGAGACTGCCGGGTGCAAGCCCGACGCCTATCCGTCCAAGATCATCGGGCACCGCGAGGCACGCGAACGCGCGCTGGCGGCGGCGGCACGGTTGCGATAACCGCCGCGTCCTATGGACGCTCCGGTTCGCTCTCTGGCTCGCCAGCCCCGTCGTGCCTCCCGCTTCGCCGGGCTGACCGCGCCCGTCTTCCACCGCATCCTCGACCGCGTCGATGCCGGGCTGGTCGAAGGCGCGATCGAGGCGACGCTGCCCGACGGCACGCACCGGCTGCTCGGCGGTCGGCAGGACGGACCCGTCGCGATCGTCGCCGTACACCGCTGGCGCGCCTTGTGGCGCCTCGTCTCGGCCGGCTCGATCGGCTGGTACGAGGGGTGGGAGGCTGGCGACTGGTCGAGCCCCGATCTCGTTCCGATCTTTGATCTGTTCATGCGCAACCGCGTCGCGCTCGGCGACACCGCGCGCGCCAAGCGCGGCGCGAAACTCGCCGCCCGCGTCGTCCACGCATTCCGCCGCAACGACCGCCGCGGCGCGCGCCGCAACATCGCCGCGCATTACGACCTCGGCAACGATTTCTACCGCGAGTGGCTCGACGAGACGCTGACCTATTCGTCGGCGTTGTTCGCGCATGCCGAGGAACCGCTCGCCGTCGCGCAGCAGCGCAAGCTCGACGCGGTGCTCGCACGCACGGGTGCGCGGGCGGGCGACCGCGTGCTCGAGATCGGCTGCGGCTGGGGCTCGTTCGCCGCCACCGCCGCGGCTGCGGGCGTGCAGGTCCACGCACTGACGCTCTCGACCGAGCAGCGCGACCATGTCGCGGCGCGCGCGTTACCGGGCGTCACCGTGTCGCTGACCGACTATCGCGACGTGACCGGCACCTATGATGCGGTGGCGAGCATCGAGATGGTCGAGGCGGTGGGCCAGGAATATTGGCCCGCCTACCTCCAGACGATCGCGCGCGTCCTCAAACCCGGCGGTCGCGCGGCGATCCAATATATCTCGATCGCCGACGACGTGTTCGAGGCCTACGCCGGCAGCGTCGACTTCATCCAGCGCTACGTCTTTCCCGGCGGCTTGCTGCTGTCCGAGTCGCGCTTCCGGCGAATCGCCGAGGCGAACGGGCTCGAATGGCGCGACCAGCACGCATTCGGGCTCGACTATGCCGAGACGCTGCGGCGCTGGCGCGATTGCTTCGACGCGGCCGCCAGTGAGCGGCGCCTGCCACCGCGCTTCGACGCGCGCTTTCAGCGGCTGTGGCGCTTCTACCTGATGTACTGCGAGGGCGGCTTCCGCGGCGGCGGCATCCATGTCGCGCACGTCACGCTGGTCAAATGCTAGGGCTCACGCTTCCACGCGCTCGCGGTGCCCCGCGGGAAAGCCGTCGATCGCCAGCCGCACGATCGCCGCGGCAACCGTGTCGGGCGGCTTGACCGAGGCGGGGTCCTCGCCCGGATAAGCGCGCGCGCGCATCTTGGTCCGCGTGGCACCCGGATCGAGGATCGCGGTCCGCACGCGGCTCACCTCGGCCATCTCATCGCCGTACGCGCCCAGCAGCGTATCGAACGCCGCCTTCGACGCGCCGTACGCACCCCAGTAAGCGCGGGGCTTGGCCCCCACCGACGAGGTGACGCCGATCACCCGCGCACCCGCCGACCGACGCAGCAAGGGGTCGAACGCCTGGATCATCGCCACCTGCGCCGACACGTTGAGCGTCAGAACCTGCGCCAGTTCCTTCGCGTCGATCGCAGGCACGGCCGCCAGCGTACCGAGCATCCCGGCGTTCAGCACCAGTACGTCCAGCGCATCCCACCGATCCGCCACCGCGGTCGCCAGACGCGCAATCGAGTCAGTCTGCGTCAGGTCGAGCGGCGCGATCGTCGCCGATCCACCGGCGTCGAAGATCCGCTCCTCGACGCTCTCCAGATCCTTCGCGGTCCGCGCGGTGATGACGACATGCGCGCCTTCCGCCGCCAGCGCGATCGCGGTCGCCGCACCGATCCCCCGGCTCGCACCCGTCACGAGCGCGAGCTTGCCTTCCAATCCCTTGGTCAAATCAGTTCACTCGTTCTGCCAGAAGCGCGAATTGGTCGACCGAGGTCGTATCGTCATGGTCGGTCAGGCTGGTCGGATAGTCGCCGGTGAAGCACGCGTCGCAATATTTCGGGCGGATGTCGGCGCGGTGCGTCTCGCCCAGCGCCTTGTACAGCCCGTCGATCGACACAAAGGCGAGGCTGTCGGCGTGGATGAACTCGGTCATGCCGCCGATGTCGTGCTTGGCCGCCAGCAGCTTGGCGCGCTCGGGCGTGTCGACGCCGTAGAAGCACGAATGGCGCGTCGGCGGGCTGGCGATCCGCATGTGCACCTCGGCCGCGCCCGCGTCGCGCATCATCTGCACGATCTTGAGGCTCGTCGTACCGCGCACGATCGAATCGTCGATCAGCACGACGCGCTTGCCCTGGATCAGCGCGCGATTGGCGTTGTGCTTCAATTTCACGCCCAGGTGACGGACCTTGTCGCCCGGCTGGATGAAGGTGCGCCCGACGTAATGCGAGCGGATGATGCCGAGCTCGAACGGAATGCCGCTCTGCTGCGCGTAACCGATCGCGGCCGGCACGCCCGAATCGGGCACCGGAATGACGAGGTCGGCCTCGACCGGCGCCTCGATCGCGAGCTGCGCGCCGATGTTCTTGCGGACCGAGTAGATCGACTGGTCGTCGACAATCGAATCGGGACGCGAAAAATACACCCATTCGAAGATGCAGGGCCGCGGCGACAGCGGCGCGAACGGGCGCACCGAACGCGTCTCTGCCCCTTGCACGATCACCAGCTCGCCGGGTTCGACCTCGCGCACGAACTCCGCCCCGACCACGTCGAGCGCGACCGATTCGGAGGCGAAGATCACCGCGTCGCCCAGCTTTCCCATCACCAGCGGTCGGATACCCAACGGGTCGCGGCACGCGATCATCCCCTCGGGCGTCATCACGATCAGCGCATAGGCGCCTTCGATCTGCTTTAACGCGTCGATGAAGCGGTCGAGCAACGTGCGATAGCTCGATGTCGCGACCAGGTGGATGATCGTTTCGGTGTCGGAGGTCGACTGGAAGATCGACCCGCGCCGCACCAACTCGCGCCGCAGCTTCATCGCATTCGACAGATTGCCGTTGTGCGCGACCGCGAAACCGCCCGACGACAGTTCGGCATAGAGCGGCTGGACGTTGCGCAGCGCGGTCTCGCCCGTCGTCGAATAGCGCACGTGCCCGCACGCGACCTCGCCCGGCAGCGAGCGAATCACGTCGTCACGGTCGAAATTGCCCGCGACGTGACCCATCGCGCGGTGCGTGTGGAACATCGCGCCGTCGAACGTCGTGATCCCCGCTGCTTCCTGTCCACGGTGCTGCAGCGCGTGGAGGCCGAGCGCGACCAGCGCCGCGGCGCCCTCGGTCTGCGACACGCCAAAGATGCCGCACTCCTCGTGCAGATGGTCGTTGTCGAACGGATGGGTGGTCAGCATGGGGCCGAAGCTCGCGTTGGGGGGCTCGCGTGATGCCGGGCCGCATATAGCGACTGTCGCGCGATTGTCATCCTGCGTGCGCCTGGGCGACCGGCGCGGTCTGTTGCGCGACGGCGAACTCCGCTACCAGCCACGGCATGGACGACCGCGAACAAGGCAGCACCTTTCAACCCAAATTCGACGCGAACGGGCTCGTCACCGCCGTGGTCAGCGACCGCGCCGGCGCGCTGTTGATGGTCGCGCACATGAACGCCGACGCGATCGCCGCCACAAAGGCGAGCGGCGAGGCGACCTTCTGGTCGCGCAGTCGTGCTCGCTTGTGGAAAAAGGGCGAGACGTCGGGCAACGTGCTGCGCGTGATCGAGATGCGGGTCGACTGCGATCAGGACGCGCTGTGGCTGATCGTCGACGCCGCCGGCCCCGCCTGCCACACCGGCGCGACGAGCTGCTTTTACCGCCGCGTCAACGGCGACACGCTGGAGCGGGTCGGATGAAGCGCACGCTCGCACTCGCGCTGCTTCTGGCCGCGTGCGGCGAACAGTCTTCCGTTCCGGACGAGGGCGGAGCCGGAGCCGCGCTCGAGCGCACCGCGCGGGCGAGCGGGATGGTGCCCGATCCCGCCCGCATCATTCCGACCGGCGTCTACGCCAGCGGCGAGGACAAGGTCTGCCTCGTGCCGCAAGACGGCGATCGCTACCGCATCGGCGCCTCGATCGATCTGGGCGAACAGCAGCGCTGCACGGCACGCGGTACTGCGCGCGGACGCGACAAGCTCGACGTGCGGATGGGGGAGGGCTGCGAGTTCGTCGCCTCGCTCGACGGCGACACGATCGCGTTTCCAGCCGTGCTGCCTGCTGCGTGCGACACGATGTGCGAGGGTCGTGCGACGCTCGCCGCGCTCGCGGCCGCGCGGCTGAGCGACAGCGTATCGGAGGCGACGCGCGCTATCGGATCGGACGGTAGCCCGCTCTGCGCAGGTTGACGTTCACGTAAGGGTAAGGTAAACGGCGGTGCATGAGCGCTGTCGCCTACGCTGTCGTTCCGCCGCGCGATGATCGCGAGCATTTCAGCATCTCCGACCTCTCGACCGAGTTCGGCATCACCCCGCGCGCGCTGCGCTTCTACGAGGACGAGGGGCTGATCAGCCCCGAACGTCGTGGCCTCGCGCGCATCTACTCGCAGCGCGACCGCGCGCGGCTCGCCTGGATCCTGCGCGGCAAGCGCGTCGGGTTCAGCCTTGCCGACATCCGCCAGATGATCGACCTCTACGATCTGGGCGACGGCCGCCGCGCGCAACGCGCGATCACGATCGAGCGCTGCCGCGAACGCATCGCGACGCTCCAGGCACAACGCACCGACATCGACGCCGCGATCCTCGAACTGGAGGAATTCATCGGCGTCATCGAAACATCAAACCCGACCAAGGAAGCCTGACATGCCGCAATATACGCCCCCCGTCCGCGACACGCGCTTCGTGCTCGAACACGTCGTCGGGCTCGATCGCTACGCCAACGTGGCCGGGTTCGCCGCCGCGACCCCCGACACCGTCGACGCGGTGCTGGAGGAAGGTGGCCGCTTCGTCGCCGAGGTGCTGTTCCCGCTCAACCAGTCGGGCGACCTTGAAGGCTGCACCCGGCACGAGGACGGCTCGGTCACCACGCCCAAGGGGTTCAAGGACGCGTACAACAAGTTCGTTGAATCGGGCTGGGGCACGCTCAGCGCACCCGAGGCGTTCGGCGGGCAGGGCATGCCGCACGTCGTCTCGACCGCGTTTCAGGAATATATGATCAGTGCCAACATGGCGTTCGCGATGTACCCCGGCCTCGCGCACGGCGCGATCGCCGCGCTGGTGGTGAAGGGCAGCCCTGAGCAGCAGGAGAAGTATCTGCCGCGCATGATCTCGGGCGAGTGGGGCGGCACCATGAACCTGACCGAGCCGCAGTGCGGCACCGACCTCGGGCTCATCCGCACCCGCGCCGAGCCGCAAGCGGACGGCAGCTACGCGATCACCGGCACCAAGATTTTCATCTCGGCGGGTGAGCACGACCTGACCGACAACATCATCCACCTCGTGCTCGCCAAGACGCCGGGCGCGCCCGACACGTCGAAGGGTATCTCGCTGTTCGTGGTGCCCAAGGTGCTGGTCAACGACGACGGCTCGCTGGGTGAGCGCAATGCGGTGTCGTGCGGCTCGATCGAGCACAAGATGGGCATCCACGGCAACGCCACCTGCGTGATGAACTATGACGGCGCGACCGGCTGGCTGGTCGGTGAGGAGATGAAGGGTCTCGCCGCGATGTTCATCATGATGAACGCGGCGCGGCTCGGCGTCGGCTTGCAGGGGCTGGGCGTTGCGGAAACCGCGTACCAGAATGCGGTGCAATATGCGAAGGACCGCCGCCAGGGTCGTGCGCTGACCGGCCCGGCGGAGCCGAACGAGAAGGCCGACACGCTGTTCGTCCATCCCGATGTTCGCCGCATGTTGATGGATGCGAAGGCGTGGATCGAGGGGCTGCGCGCGCTCTGCCTGTGGGGCGCGCTCCAGGTCGATCTCGAGCACAATGCCGGGAGCGAGGAGGAGCGTCAGCTCGCCGGCGACCTGATCGGTCTGCTCACCCCCGTCATCAAGGGCGTCGGCACCGACAAGGGCTACGAAATCGCGACCAACGCGCAGCAGGTCTACGGCGGGCACGGCTACATCCAGGAATGGGGGATGGAGCAGTATGTTCGCGACGCCCGCATCGCGCAGATCTACGAAGGCACCAACGGCGTGCAGGCGATGGATCTGGCCGGGCGCAAGCTGGCGCAGAACGGCGGCCGCGCGGTGATGGCGTTCGGCAAGATGGTGACCGAGGAGATCGCCGCGGCCAAGCAGGACGACGCCACCGCCGACTTCGCGGCCCGGCTGGAGAAGGCCGCGGGCGAGCTGCAGGGCGCGACGATGTGGTTCATGGCGAACGGCATGAAGAACCCCAACAACATTGGCGCGGGCGCGGTGCCGTACATGCACCTGGTCGGCATCGTCGCGGTCGGGCTGATGTGGCTGCGCATGGCCTCCGCGGCGGCGCGCCTCAAGGCGGCGGGCGAGGGCGATGCGGCGTTCCTCGACGCCAAGCTGGTGACCGCGCGCTATTTCGCCGAGCGCGTGCTGCCCGAAGCGGGTGCGCTGCGTCGCAAGATCGAGGGCGGCGCCGACGCGGTCATGGCGCTGCCGGTCGAGATGTTCGCCGCCGCGTGACCCGACGTGACCGCCGGCGGGTGCGCGTCACTCGCCGGCGGTCGTACCCGCCTCACCGGCCTGATCGCCGCTCGCAGCGGGCTTTGCCTCGGTCGGCGTGGCAGCCGCGGGCGCTGCGCGGCGAACGCCGTGCAGTGCAGCAGGTCCGCGCGTAGTCGCGGGCGTCGCAGGCGGCGGTGCGGAACCCGTGACGGGCACCGCGGTCATCGATCCGCGTCCGCGCATGCACTGCGCCGTGTCAGCGCGCTTGAACTGCCCGCAATTCCAAAGCACGCGGTCGAACCCGTTGCTGCGATCGCGCAGATAGCTGAACCCCATCGACGTATATTGCTGCGGCGACATCGTCATCCCCGCGGGTACCAGCCGCGCATCGCTCCAGCCCATCAGCTTGCAGCGAAGCCGTTCGCCGCAGGCACGCTGCGCGAGCGCCGGCAGCGCGTCGGGCTGGCGCGGGTCGATGACGACCAGGAACGTGTCTGGCGCTTCGGCCAGCGGCTTCAACGCGGTCGGTTGCGCGAGCGGCAACACGCCGGGCGCGATCGGCGCGTCGCCGGGCAGATCGGCGAACAGCGGCAGCACCGCCGCGAGCGCTTCCTCCGTTTCGTCCACTACCCCGCCGTCGCGGTGCGCGTCGGAAATGGTCGCAAGCTTGGCGATGCTCGGCTCGACCGAGGCGACGGTGCGGTTGAACGCCGGCGGCGTGCCCCACCACCCCGCCCAGCGGAAAAACAGGTGGCTGTGCACCGCCGCGATCTTGTCCAGGCTCGACTGCCAGTAAGGCACGACCCAGTCGGTATGGTAATGCGTCGCATAGCCGACAGGTTTGTAGACCCGGCCGGAGAGCGCCTGTGCCGCCAGCGCGCGTGCATCGCGCCACATCGCCTCGGTCGGGATCCAGCGGGTCAACGCGCCGTCGCAGGTGAAGGTGAACTGGCAGCCGGTGCTGCGTTCCTGCCCCTCGAACACCACGCCGCAAACGGTCTTCGGGAAGGCGGGGTGGCGCAACCGGTTGAGGATCACCTGCGCGACCGCGCGCTGCCCCTCTGGATCGTTGCCCGCCTCGTAGATCTGCGCCGCGGCGAGGCAGTCGGTCGCGCGCGCGATGCTGGCGGCGTCGCCGGCGATGCGGAACGGCCGCGCCGCCGGGTTCGGGCCGGTGACGAACGGTACGCTGTCGTTGAACGCCTTCGCGTCCTGCGGGCTGAGCGCGACGAACTCGACCGGCTCTACCGGAGGAAGGACGGTCGCGGGCACGACCGTGCGCTTGGCGAGCGCGCGCAGCGCTGCCGGACGCGCGGCGATCGCCGGCGGGTGCGTGACCACCCATGCCGGCACGGCCACCGCCGCGACCGCGACGAACGAGAGGATCGCGCGCAGGCCCGGTGTGACCTGCGCGCCCGATGTGGAACCGCTCACTGTTCGGGCAGGAAGTCCGGCACCGACAGGTAACGCTCGCCCGTGTCGTAGTTGAACCCGAGCACGCGGACGTTGTCGGGCAGGTCGGGCAGCTTCTGCAGGATCGCGGCGAGCGTCGCGCCCGACGAGATGCCGACCAGCATGCCTTCCTCACGTGCCGAACGCCGCGCCATGTCCTTGGCGACCGCGGCGTCGACCTCGATCACGCCGTCGAGCAATTGCGTGTGCAGGTTCGCCGGGATGAAGCCAGCACCGATCCCCTGAATCGGGTGCGGACCCGGCTGACCGCCGCCGATAACGGGCGAGGCGGCGGGCTCAACCGCGAATACCTTGAGGTTCGGCCATTCCTTTTTCAGCACCTCGGCGACGCCGGTGATGTGCCCGCCGGTGCCGACGCCGGTGATGATGACGTCGATCGGCGTGTCGCGAAAGTCGTTCAGGATTTCCTGCGCGGTTGTGCGGACGTGCACGTCGACGTTGGCTGGATTCTCGAACTGCTGCGGCATCCACGCATTGTCGGTCTGCTCGACCAGCTGCAGCGCGCGCTCGATCGCGCCCTTCATCCCCTTCTCGCGCGGGGTCAGATCAAAGGTCGCGCCGTAAGCGAGCATCAGCCGGCGACGCTCCAGCGACATGCTCTCGGGCATGACGAGGACGAGCTTGTAGCCCTTCACCGCCGCCACCATCGCCAGGCCGATGCCCGTGTTGCCGCTCGTCGGCTCGATGATCGTGCCGCCGGGCTTCAACTCGCCCGACTTCTCCGCCGCCTCGATCATGGCGAGCGCGATGCGGTCCTTCACAGAGCCGCCGGGATTGCCGCGCTCCGACTTGATCCACACTTCGCTGTCGGGGAACAGCCGCTGCACGCGGACGTGCGGGGTGTTGCCGATCGTGTCGAGAATGGTGTTCGCCTTCATGGCTGTATGCCTCCGTTCTGCGGTCCGGGCTCTAGCGCCTCGGGCGGGTCAAAGGTCCGTGCGTTCTTGAGTTCGGGGAAAAGCCGCGCCCAGACAAGCGTGATCGCGATGGCGCCGATGCCGCCCGCGACCACAGCGCCGACGGGGCCGAGCAGCGAGGCGAGCAAGCCGCTTTCCGCCTCACCCAGTTCGTTCGACGCCGAAATGGTGAGCTGCGACACCGCGCTGACGCGTCCGCGCATCGCATCGGGCGTGTGGAGCTGGATCAATGAGGTACGGACATACACCGACACCATGTCGGCGCACCCTGCGACGATCAGCGCGGCTAGGCTGAGCCAGAACGAGCGCGAGATGCCAAAGGTCAGGATCGCGAGCCCGAACACGACCACCGCCACCAGCATCTTGACGCCGACGTTCTTCTTCATCGGGTTGAACGAGAACCACAGCGCGGTGGACGCGGCACCGATCCCCATGCCGGCGGCGAGAAAGCCGAGCCCCGTTGCACCGACGTGCAGGATGTCGCGCGCGTAGATCGGCAGCAGCGCGGTCGCGCCCGCCAGCAGCACCGCGAAGAGATCAAGCGTGATCGCGGCGAGCACCAGCCGGTTCTGCCGCACATATTGAAAGCCGTCGAGGATGCGCTGCATCGGGCGGCGATCCTTCTGCGCCGGCGGCTGCGGTACGCGCCCGATCATGAACATGAGCGCGAGTGCGACGAGCAGCATTCCCGATACCACACCATAAGCGATGTCGGGGTGGAGCCCGTACAGGAACCCGCCGACGCTCGGGCCCACGATCGTGCCGGTCTGCCACGCGATCGAGCTGATCGCGATCGCGGTCGGCAGGCTCTCCTTGGGCACCAGATTGGGCGCAAGCGCGGAATAGGCCGGGCCGGAGAAGGCGCGCGCGACCCCCACCAGCACCGCCGCGCCGAACAGCGCGGGCAGCGTCAGCGTATTGGTATAGGTCAGGTAGCCGAGCGTCGCCGCGACGGTGCACAGCAATGCGGTGGTCGCGCGCACGATCCAGCGTCGGTCGACGCTGTCGGCGACCAGCCCGACGAGCGGGGTGAGCAGGAACAACGGCACGAACTGCACCAGCCCGATCATGCCGAGCAGGAAGGCGGCCTCCTGCACGTCCATCGTCTGGCGCGCGATGCCGTACACTTGCCAGCCGATGATGATCGCCTGCGCGCTGATCGCGATGGTGCCGGCAAAACGCGACAGCCAATAGGCGCGGAAATTGGCGATGCGCAGCGGGTGCACGGTCTGTTCCATCTGGCGAGCGGCTTAGGCGGGGGTGCAGCGCGAGGCAACTGCTGAGGCTGGCACTCACGCCGGCTCACGGCTGTCGTAGCGGCAAGCGTTGCAGGTGCGCGTCAATCGCGCCTATAGGCCCGCATCCCTTTCCCCAGGTACGAGGTTTTTGTCCGTGGCCAAAGCCCCCGCCCGCGCACCCGCGCCAAGCGAGCCACCTACGTCCAATCGCGTGCGTCCGAATGAGCCGCAACCCTATGCGGCCTCGAAGGACGAGCTGCTGAAATTCTACGAGCAGATGCTGCTCATCCGCCGGTTCGAGGAAAAGGCAGGGCAGCTCTACGGCCTCGGCCTGATCGGCGGTTTCTGCCACCTCTACATCGGTCAGGAAGCCGTCGCGGTCGGGTTGCAGTCGGCGCTGTCGGGGGATGACTCGGTCATCACCGGCTACCGCGACCACGGCCACATGCTGTTGTGCGGCATCCCGCCCAAGGACGTGATGGCGGAGCTGACCGGGCGTCAGGCCGGCATCTCGAAGGGCAAGGGCGGCTCGATGCACATGTTCAGTGTCGAGCATAAGTTCTACGGCGGGCATGGCATCGTCGGCGCGCAGGTGTCGCTCGGCACCGGTCTCGCCTTTGCGCACAAGTACCGGAACGATGGCGGCGTGGCGCTGGCCTATTTCGGCGATGGCGCGGCGAACCAGGGCCAGGTGTACGAGAGCTTCAACATGGCCGAGCTGTGGAAGCTGCCGATCATCTACGTGATCGAGAACAACCAGTATGCGATGGGCACCAGCGTCAATCGCGCCTCGGCCGAGGACCAATTGTACCGCCGCGGCGAGAGCTTCCGTATTCCCGGCCTGCAGATCGACGGCATGGACGTCCTGGCGGCACGCGGCGCGGCGGAAGAAGCGCTCGCTTGGGTGCGCGCGGGCAAGGGGCCGATCATCCTCGAGATGAAGACCTATCGCTACCGCGGTCACTCGATGTCCGACCCCGCCAAATACCGCTCGCGCGACGAAGTGCAGGCGGTGCGCGACAAGTCCGACCCGATCGAACACGTCAAGAAGCTGTTGTCCGAACAGGGCGTGGCCGAGGACGAGCTCAAGAAGATCGAGCAGGACATCCGCCGCCAGGTGAACGAGTCCGCCGACTTCGCCGAAAGCACCCCCGAGCCGGAGCCTTCCGAATTGTACACCGACGTTCTGGTGGAGAAGTACTGACATGGCGATCGACATCAAGATGCCGGCGCTGTCGCCCACGATGGAAGAGGGCACGCTGGCCAAGTGGCTGGTGAAGGAAGGCGACACGGTTAAGTCCGGCGACATCATGGCCGAGATCGAGACCGACAAGGCGACGATGGAGTTCGAGGCGGTCGACGAGGGCGTCGTCTCCAAGATCCTGGTCGCAGAGGGTACCGACAACGTGAAGGTCGGTGAGGTCATCATGCAGCTCGACGGCGAGGATGCCGGGGCTGGCGGCTCGACCGCGACGGAGCAGGCGGCGCCCGCCGATCAGGCTGCGGCAACGAAGGATGACAATCCCGCCGCCGACGCCAAGGCCGACGAGAAGAAGGCCGATACGGTCGAGGATTCGGCGCACCCGGCGCAGGAGAAGGTCGAGACCGGCGCGCGCCAGTTGTTCGCCGCTGCCGAGAACAAGGCCGAGGTGCGCGACCCCGCGATCCCCGCCGGCACCGAGATGGTGAAGATCACCGTCCGCGAGGCGCTGCGCGACGCGATGGCGGAGGAGATGCGCGCCGACGATCGCGTGTTCGTGATGGGCGAGGAAGTCGCGCAATATCAGGGCGCGTACAAGGTGACGCAGGGCCTGCTCGACGAGTTCGGCGAGCGCCGCGTGATCGACACGCCAATCACCGAATACGGCTTCGCTGGCATCGGTTCGGGCGCGGCGATGGGCGGGTTGAAGCCGATCGTCGAGTTCATGACCTTCAACTTCGCGTTGCAGGCGATCGACCACATCATCAACTCGGCCGCCAAGACCAACTACATGTCGGGCGGTCAGATGCGCTGCCCGATCGTGTTCCGTGGTCCGAACGGCGCGGCCAGCCGCGTCGGCGCGCAGCACAGCCAGAACTTCGGCCCGTGGTACGCGAGCGTGCCGGGCCTGATCGTGATCGCGCCCTACGATGCGGCGGACGCCAAGGGGCTGCTCAAGGCCGCGATCCGCACCACCGATCCGGTCGTGTTCCTGGAGAACGAGCTACTCTACGGCCGCTCGTTCGAGGTGCCGAAGCTCGACGATTGGGTGCTGCCGATCGGCAAGGCGCGGATCATGCGCGAGGGCCGCGACGTGACGATCGTCAGCTACTCGATCGGCGTCGGGCTCGCGCTCGAAGCCGCCGACAAGCTGGCCGAGGAGGGCATCGACGCGGAGGTGATCGACCTGCGCACGCTGCGCCCGCTCGACAAGCAGACGGTGCTGAAGTCGCTCTCCAAGACCAATCGCATGGTCGTGGTCGAGGAAGGCTGGCCGACCTGCTCGATCGCGTCAGAAATCAGCACGATCGCGATGGAGGAAGGCTTCGACGACCTCGACGCACCGGTGATGCGCGTGACCGACGAGGACGTGCCGCTGCCCTACGCCGCCAATCTGGAGAAGCTGGCGCTCGTGTCGGCGGACAAGGTGATCGCGGCGGTGAAGAAGGTCTGCTATCGCAAGTGACGCACAACTATCTGCGGCCGCTCACGTCGTCGTGTAGCGGTCGCAGGTATATCTGGTCGCTGCCGGGGCCGGGTTGTAGATCTGGCTGAACACGCGTTTGTCGCGCACGATGAACGATGCGTTGTAGTGCAGCAGCATGAAGCCGTCGGGGATCCAGCTCGATCCGATGACCGGCTGATAGTCGTAGTTGATCTCGACGAACATGACGCCGGAATCGGGCGGCGCGGTGACCACTGCGCCGGTGTCGCCCATGCCGGTCACCTGCTTACCGGGCGCGCTCGGCCAGGCCTGCAAACCCGAGTCCGTCGTCGCCACGCCGTAGTGCGAATCGTAATTCGTACCCTTCTTCAA
Organism: uncultured Sphingomonas sp.; assembly: GCF_936927845.1. Taxonomy (GTDB): domain Bacteria; phylum Pseudomonadota; class Alphaproteobacteria; order Sphingomonadales; family Sphingomonadaceae; genus Sphingomonas. The sequence goes on along the minus strand of NZ_CAKZHV010000057.1, from coordinate 18,546 downwards.
CCCGAGACAGCGCTGCCAGCGGACATATTGCTTGCCGTCATGCTCCTCCAAACTGGTCAGCGTGATCCGGCCATATTGCGTCAGGCCCCATCTCGTGCCCTGGAGGCGGGCGGCGGTTAGCGCATCGTTGACATCGATTTCGCGTAGCTGCGACGAATTGTCGCTCTGCATGTCGCCGACGCGCGAGGCATTGTCGGCGAGCGACAGCGCGATCTGGTTCACGCGCTCGTTCATGATCACGATGTTGGCGCATTCGGTCGCGTAGCAGCCGAGCCCGAGGACGATCGGCAGCGAATAAGCGAATTCGATCAGCGCGACGCCCGAACGGTCGCGCACCAACCGGCGGAAATGACGTCTGGCGCGGTCGAGCAGCGAGCGCCGGGCTTCCAGGGTCACGTGCATATCGACTCCGGCGGCTGAACGACCTGCGTCTTGTAGGGCTGGTTCTTCAACAAGGTTTCGCCGACGATCGTCTGCGTGTCGGGCAGGCCCAGCAGACCCGCGACCGGGAACAGGCGCGGGTAGGTGACGGTCATCGTGTATTTCGTCACGTCGTTCGCGCCGCCCTGCGACTGACGGCCGGGATCGGCGTCCCACTGCTTGTTGCCATTCACGTCGTCGAAGCATTCCCCCGGATCGCGCACGCCATTGCCGTTCTTGTCGGTGAAATTCTCCGGCTTGACCAACAGGAAGCTGGAATAGCTGCGCCGGACGGGCTCGAACTTCATGTTGGGGCCGAGGATGCTGACCATCTCGATCACCTTGGCATCGATATCGGCGGCCGAGCGCGCGTTGGTCTCGAGCCCGGAGTCGCGCCCGGCCTTGTACATCGCGCCGTCGAGGATCGACTGCGCGTAGGATTGGTACATCAGGTCGCACAAACCCATCAGCAACGTGCACATGACGGGCGTCACGATCGCGAACTCGACCACCGTCACGCCGCGGCGATCGCGCGCCAGCCGCCGGCCAAGCGCCGCGATCACTGCTCGAGCCTCAGCATGGCGACCTGCTTGGCGATCTTCTGGAACAGGCTGGCAAGGCCGCTGCCGGTGGTGGTGTAGAGTGCCTGACCGCTGTTGCTGGCGCATTGCGTCAGTTCGGGCGTCGTCCCCATGCCGACCGCCACCGTCCAGACGTCGATCTTCAGCTTCGCAGCCTGATCGCACTCGTAGAGGAAGCGGGCGTTGTGGTATTTGGTCAGGGCAGCATATTTGTCCGCAGCGGTTCCGAAATCGCCGGCGCTGACGCGTCGATCGTAATATTCCAGACCGTACTGGCTGTAGATCAGCGGGCTCGGCGCCATGTTGCCGTCGGTCAGGAAGACGATGACCTTTTTGGGCGTCGGCTGGCCGGTGCGCCCCGTGTTGTCGGCCGCGAAGATGCCGCTCGACGCGAGCAGGCGCACCCCCCAGATCATGCCGGAGTCGTGGTAGGTACCGCCGACCGGCTTGAAATCGTCGGCGTCGACGTAATTCGCAACGTCGGAGGCTGACATGACCGAGAGGCGGCGGATCGGCTTGCCGCAAGAATAATAGCCGGATTGGCGCCGTGCGTCGGATCCCAGGTTCACGCCAGGGTAAGACGATCCGTAAGGATAGGGCCTGAAATCCTCGTCATTGCTCTGCTGTGCCGCCGTCGATGCGTAGTTGTAGCGCGCCCAGGTGATCCCCGCCCAAGCGGGCCGCCACCGCGTCGCGACCGCGCCCGTAGGCACCAGCGAGGGGTCAAGGTCGTACGAGCTGGAGTTGAAGCTGGTGGTGCCCGACTGCGTCTGGCGTTCCTCGATGCACCCGTCCCAAGCAGCAGTAGCACCGTCGACTCGCGCCGGATCATCGACGTTTCCGCCCTTGAGGTACTGCGACACGTCGACCTGGTACTGGCCGTAAGTCCAGACCGGGCCCATCGTCTTGACGACGTCGGTGCAGCCGAGCGAAGCGTCCCACTCCTGTGAGGTGATGGTGGCGCGGCCGTCACTTACGCGAAAGGGATATGGGTTGCCCGGCGTCGCTGCGGGATTGCGCGTCGGGGTGCCCGCGCTCGACGTGCAGCCCTGCTGGCTCTTGTTGTTGCCCTGCGGCGTCGTGACTCGGCTGATCTCATATTCGCCCGTCACCGCGCGCGTCTCATAGTCCATCTTCTCGCCCGCGCTCGCACCGATCAGATAAGCGGGATTGACCGAGTAGATCGCCTTTCCGGCGTTGATGATCGAGGTGTAGCTGACGAAACCGTACCGGACGCGGGTATTCTTATCGATGCTGCTGTCGACGGTGGCGTAGAAGTCCTTCACCGCCTGCCGCAGGGCCTTCATGCGCGATCCGTTGCCCGCGTTGGTCTCGGGCACGCCATAGCCTTTCTGGGCGGTGTACCCAGGCATTGCGTAGGAGTCGTTCGGGCGCGTGTACTGGACCGCCGGATTGTTCTGGACGTACTGGTTGCATTGCGCCTCGGTGTCCTCGGGGCGGCACGCCATCGATCCGGTCGTATCGAGCACGAAGACGATGTCGGTGTCGGAAATGTCGTAGCGCGCCTTGCACGCGACGGTGACGGTTGTGTCGCTCGCGCTCATGATCTTGGTGATCGTCATCGGCACGACCACCGATGCGGTCCCCGACACCTGCTGGTCGCTTGTCTTGACCGGGGTGAAGGTCGGGTTGGACGTGGCGACCCAGCCGGCCTGGAAGTTGTTCTTGAAGAAATTCTGCGCCTGCGTCGTCGCATTGGGATCAAGCGTCGCGCCGTCGGCCTTCATGAACTTGCGCCCGGCGAGCACGCCGGCGTCGCACGCCTGCTGCAACCGCGATTTCACCGCGTAGAGGCGACCCATGTCGACCGCGGATCCCGCAAAGGCGGTGAGCGGGATCAACGACGCCGCCATGATGACGAGCGCATTGGCGGTGCGATCGCGCAACAGGCGCGCGAGAAAGGCGGTTTGGGCGCGCGATGGCTCCGGTGAGCGCAGGGGGGCGTTGCTGGTCACTACGTTCCGATGCGGCAGAAACGTACAATATGAGTTCAAAAACCGCGGTTAACGCGCCGTTAGGAAGGCTTGCCCGGAGCCCGGCCGACCGCCATGTGCCGAACGTGCCAGCGATCCAGATGCCCAGCCGTCCGGCGACCGTGTTCGCGTGGGGCGCAGCACGCTACCAGGATAGCGGCGTCGAGACGCTGTTCGCGCTTGATCGGCAACTCGGCGACATCGTGCGGACGACCGAACAGCCGATCATCGGGCAGATGCGGCTGACCTGGTGGTACGAAGCACTCGCCAAGCTCGACACCGAGCCTGCCCCCGCGCAACCGCTGCTCGCCGAGGTGGCGCGGCACGTGATCACCGCGGGAGTGACGGGGCGCTCGCTCGCGACGATGAGCGAGGGGTGGGAGGTGCTGCTCGACGACGAACGCGGCGATCCCGCGTCGCTGATCCAGTTCGCGCGATTGCGCGGAGGCACGCTGTTCGGCGCGCTGGGCGCGTTGCTCAACGAGGAGCAACCTGCGCTGGAGGAGGCTGGGACGCTATGGGCGCTCGCCGACCTTGCGGTAAACGTCAGCCGTCCCGGGCTGAGCGAAACGGCACGCGGGGCGGCGCTGACGCTCGCCGAGCAGGTATTTGCCCGACCCTGGTCGCGCGCGCGCGTGCTCGGTGCGCTCGCGCTCGATGCGCGTGCCGCGATGCTGGGCCGCGGCGTGGCGGATGGCCCGCGACGCGCGGCCATGGTGGCGCGATTCCGTATGATTGGGCGCTGACCGCTTTCGCCGCCGCGCGACGCTCGCTAGCCTCCGTCCACGACTTCGGGGGGAGAGCGTGGGCATGTGGCGGTATGTGGTGGGTGCAGCGGCACTGGCGCTGCTGATCGGTGCGGGGTGGTTGCTGTTGCAGGGCGATCGGCCAAGCGAGTTCGCGGCGCGCGCGGCAACGCTGACGCCCGCCATGCCGGCGGCCGTGCCCCAGGATGACGACCAGGTTCCGGTCACCTTGCCCGAAGCTCCCGAGCGGACGCGCGAGCAGAAGCGCTTCGACCGTTACGACAAGGACCGCGATGCCAAGATCACGCGCGACGAATATCTGCTCAGCCGACGAAAGGCATTCATCAAGCTCGATCTGAACCACGACGGGCAGCTGTCGTTCGATGAATGGTCCGCCAAGACCGCTAAGCGGTTCGCCGACGCGGATGCCGACCAGTCGGGCGCGCTCACCGCGGCGGAATTCGCCACCACCAAGCCGAAGCGCAAGACACGGCGACCGGCGTGCGCCTGTCCGGCGGCACCGACGCGCGACGACGATTAAGCGGCGAGCCAGCCCGCCAAGGCGGCGCGGCCGCGATCGGTATACATCCGCTTGCGATCGGCCTTTCTGGTCTTGCCCTCGATGGGGGGGAACAGGCCGAAGTTGACGTTCATCGGCTGGTAGGTTTCGGCCACGGCGTCGCCGGTGATGTGCGACAATAATGCGCCGAGAGCCGTCTCACGCGGGGGCGAGGGGAGCGCACGTCCCGCAAGCTCCGCCGCGGCGAAGCGCCCGGCGAGCAGACCGATCGCGGCGCTTTCCACATAGCCTTCGCATCCTGTGATCTGTCCGGCGAACCGGATGTTGGGGCGCGAGGACAATCGCAGCGTCGCGTCGAGCAGCTCGGGCGAGCGCAGAAAGGTGTTGCGGTGCAGGCCGCCTAATCGTGCGAACTCGGCGTGCTCGAGCCCCGGGATGGTGCGAAAGATGCGGACCTGTTCGGCGTGCTTCAGCTTGGTCTGAAAGCCGACGATGTTCCACAGCGTGCCCTGCGCATTGTCCTGCCGCAACTGCACCGCGGCATAGGGCCAGCGTCCGGTGGCGGGCACGTCGAGGCCGACGCCCTTCATGGGCCCGAACCGCAGCGTTTCCGGACCGCGCGCCGCCATCACCTCGATCGGCATGCAGCCTTCGAAATAGGGGACGTTCTCCCATTCCTTGTATTCGGTCTTCTCGCCGTCGAGCAGCGCCTGGACGAACGTGTGATACTGCTCCTTGTCGAGCGGACAGTTGATGTAGTCGGTGCCGTCACCTTTGTTCCAACGCGACTGCGCCCAGGCCACGTCCATGTCGATCGAGTCGCGGTGAACGATCGGCGCGATCGCGTCGAAGAACGCGAGCGAATCGCGACCGGTCTCCGCGGCGATGCTGTCGGATAGCGACGCCGCGGTGAGCGGGCCGGTGGCGATGATCGCCGGACCGTCCGGCAACGCGTCGACGCGCTCGCGCACGATCGTGACGTTCGGGTGCGCGTCGAGCGCGGCAGTCACCCCGGCGGAGAAACCGTCGCGGTCGACCGCGAGCGCGCTGCCGGCGGGAACACGGTGCGCGTCGCCGGTGCGCAGGATCAGCGAGCCCAATGCGCGCATTTCCTGGTGCAGCAGCCCGACCGCGTTCGACTCTGCGTCGTCGGAGCGAAAACTGTTGGAGCAGACCAGCTCGGCGAGATGATCGGTGTGGTGTGCGGGCGTGTTCTCGCCGCTGCCGCGCATCTCCGACAGGCGTACCTTGAAGCCTGCTTCGGCGAGCTGCCACGCGGCCTCGGAACCTGCGAGCCCGCCGCCGATCACGTGAATGTCATGGGTCATGGAGGGGCAGATAGCGCCTGACCCCATCACCGCAAGCGCAGCGTCAATGCGGCTGGACGTTCACCAGCGCGTCGATTGCGGCCTGCAAGATGTGCGCGGCTGCGGCCGAGTCGATCCGTTCAGCGCGTTTCGCGCGGCTCATGTCCTGCTCGATCAGCGCACGTTCGGCGGCGACGGTCGACCAGCGTTCGTCCCACAACAGGATCGGCAGGTTCATGTCGACGCAGTTGCGCGCAAAGGCACGCGCCGACTGGCTGCGCGGACTGACGCTGCCGTCGAGATTGAGCGGCAGCCCCATGACGATGCCCACGACGTGCTGCGCCTGTATAAGCCGCGCGAGCTCGGCCTTGTCAGCGGTGAACTTCGTGCGGCGGACGAGCGGCGCGGGGCTGGCGAAGCTCCAGCCCGCATCGCACAAGGCGGTGCCGATCGTCTTGGTACCGAGGTCGAGCCCCAGCAGCCGCCCACCGTCGGGCAGCGCCTCGGCGAATGCGCGCGCATCGGTCGTGATCATCGCGCTGCCATCCGGCGCGCCGCATCGGCGCGGACGTTGGCCCAGAACAGGCTGTAATCGTACACGTGGTAATTGTTGCCCGGCAGCACGTAGGGCCCGACGTCGGGGGGCCATCCGATCAGCAGCAGGCCGCGCGCGTCGCAGCGCGCGCCGACCGTGCCGCGGCGAAGCTGCGCGGTCGAGAGATCCTCGCTCGGATAAAGCGTGCCAAGATTGGCGCTTGCCGGAGCAGCGGTGAAGGGCACACCGGTGATCGGATTAGTGCACAGCATCCGCGTGCCCTTGCGCGGGCGTCCGTCGAACCCGGTCGTCCGATCGTAATTGTCGGTAATCAGCGAGGGATCGGCCGGCTCGGCGAAGCTCTGCCACGACAGGATGCAGCCGCGCTGGTCGGCGCGCGCGCAGGCGGGCAGCCCGAGCGCGGACAGGTCGGTCGCGGTCGATACCGGCCAGCCGACCACGTAAGCCGCGACGATGCGACGCGCGAGCGGCTTGCCCGCGACCCGGTCGCGCAGCAGGTGGGTCAGGTGCAACCCACCCTGGCTGTGGCCGGCGAGGATGATCGGACGGTCGGGGCCGACCTGCGCGACGAACGCGTCAAAAGCGGCAAGCACGTCGCGGTAGGCCTGATCGAGCGCGCGGTCGGCATTGGCCTGATCGGTCAGGAACGCGCCGAAGGTCGCCTGATGATAGCGCGGGGCCCAGATTTCGCCGACGGCGTTGAACGCGCTCGCCTGCCCGCGCAGGAACAATGCGGCGCGGTCGTTCGCCTCCGTGTCGTCGAGCGGCGCGTTCCAGTGCGCGCGGTTGAGGTAGGATGTCGGATGGATGAAGAACACCGCCGCGCCGCCGGGCTGTCGACGCGGCTGCTCACCCGCGGGCGTCCACAAGGCGGGGTTGTTGCGGATATCGGGCCGCGCCAGCCATAGTTTCGCGTCACGGTAGTCGGCCGGGGTCAGGCCGCGGACCGCCTTGAACTCTTCGCCCGGCACCATCGCCGCGCGCATCAGCTCGACCCCCCAGATGCGATAGCCGATGAGCCCGGCGAGCGCGAGGACGATCAACCCGGCGACGATGTAGAGAAATTTGCGAACCAACGGCGGCGTCCATCACCCTGGCACCACGGAAGCGCCGCGGCGGTCGGCGCCGCTCTGCCGCAGCCGCGTGCCCTGCGCAATCGCGCGGTTGCGCAGGGAACGCGGCTGGTGGTAGCGGCGCGGGCATGTCCGTTGACACAGCAACCGTTAAACGCGTGGCCAAGCTCGCGCGGATCGCGATTCGTGACGAGGAGGCGAGCCGCCTCGCGCCCGAACTCGGCAACATTCTCGGCTGGATCGAGCAATTGGGTGAGGTCGATACCTCGTCGGTGCAGCCGATGACCGCGGTGATCCCGAACCATCTGCGGCTGCGCGACGACGTGGTCACCGATGGCAACATCCGCGCGCAGGTGCTCGCCAACGCGCCGCAAGCCGAGCACGGCTTCTTCACGGTTCCCAAGGTGATCGAATAGTGAGCGAACTGACCGACCTAGGTATCCGCCAGATCCGCGACGGCGTGGCGGGCGGCGACTTCTCCGCGCGCGAGGTGGCGGAGGCGTTCAACGCCGCGGTCGCTGCCGCGAAGCCGCTCAACGCCTTCATCGTCGAAACGCCCGACCACGCGCTCGCCGCGGCCGACAAGGTCGACCAGGCACGCGCGGCGGGCGACACGCTGCCATCGATGGCGGGTGTGCCGATCGGGATGAAGGACCTGTTCTGCACCCGCGGGGTGCAGACGACCGCGGCGAGCCACATTCTCGAAGGCTTCAAGCCCGAATATGAGTCCACCGTTTCGCAGAAACTGTGGGACGCTGGCGCGGGCATGCTCGGCAAGCTCAACCTCGACCAGTTCGCGATGGGATCGTCGAACGAGACGAGCTATTTCGGCAACGTGATCAGCCCGTGGCGGCGCAACGACGGCGGCAATGCAGCCCTCGCGCCCGGTGGATCGTCTGGCGGCAGCGCGGCGGTCGTTGCGGGGCGGATCGCGCCGGGCGCGACGGGCACCGACACGGGCGGCTCGATCCGGCAACCGGCGGCATTCGTCGGCATCTCGGGCATCAAGCCGACCTACGGGCGCTGCTCGCGCTGGGGCACGATCGCCTTTGCCTCCTCGCTCGATCAGGCAGGGCCGATGGCGCGCGACGTGCGCGACTGCGCGATCATGCTCGAGGCGATGAGCGGGTTCGATCCCAAGGACGCGACCTCGCTCGACCTGCCCGTGCCCAAGTGGGAAGCCACGTTGAACGCCAGCATGTCCGGCAAACGCGTCGGCATCCCCCGCGAGTACCGCGTCGACAACATGCCCGAGGAGATCGAGGCGTTGTGGCACCAAGGCATCGCTTGGCTGCGCGACGCGGGTGCCGAGATCGTAGAGGTGTCGCTGCCGCACACGCGCTACGCATTGCCGGCCTATTACATCATCGCCCCGGCCGAAGCATCGTCGAACCTGGCGCGCTACGACGGCGTGCGATTCGGGCAGCGCGACCTGCCCGAGGGTGCCAACCTGCAGGACATGTACGCGGCGACGCGCGAGGCCGGGTTCGGTGACGAGGTGAAGCGCCGCATTCTGATCGGTACCTATGTGCTGTCGGCCGGCTTCTACGACGCCTATTTCACGCAAGCATCGAAGATTCGTGCGCTGATCGCGCAGGACTTTGAGCGCGCGTGCGAGCAATGCGACGTGCTGCTGACCCCGACTGCGCCGTCGGCCGCGTTCGCGCTGGGCGAGAAGAGCGCCGATCCGCTGGCGATGTACCTGAACGACGTCTTCACCGTTCCGTCATCGCTCGCGGGCCTACCGGCGATGAGCGTGCCGGGCGGGCTCGACAAGGCGGGGCTGCCACTCGGGCTGCAGGTGATCGGTCGCGCGCTCGACGAGCAGGGCGTGCTGAACGCGGCGCTCGCGATCGAAGAGCGCGCCGGCTTCGTAGCGCGGCCGGAGCGCTGGTGGTGATAGGCAGGCGCGCGGGCAAGGCTCGTGCGCCGTGTGTGGAAGCGGATTGACGACAATGGAATCGACCTATCGCATCAAGGGCGCGACCGGGGACTGGGAGGTCGTGATCGGCCTGGAGGTCCACGCGCAGGTGACGAGCAACGCCAAGCTGTTCTCGGGCGCGGCGACTGCGTTCGGGGCCGAGCCGAACAGCCAGGTCAGTCTGGTCGACGCGGCGATGCCGGGGATGCTGCCGGTGCCCAACCGCGAGTGTATTCGCCAGGCGGTGCGCACCGGGCTGGCGATCGACGCCCAGATCAACAAATGGTCGCGGTTCGACCGCAAGAATTACTTCTACGCCGATCTGCCGCAGGGTTATCAAATCAGCCAGCTCTACCATCCGCTGGTGGGCGAAGGCGCGATCGAGATTGAGGATGACGACGCGGTCAAGACGATCGGGGTCGAGCGCATCCACGTCGAGCAGGACGCGGGCAAGCTGATGCACGACCAGCATCCGACGCGCTCCTACGTCGATCTCAACCGTTCGGGCGTGGCGCTGATGGAGATCGTCAGCCGTCCCGATATGCGCTCACCCGCCGAAGCCGGGGCGTACCTGACCAAGCTGCGCTCGATCCTACGTTACGTCGGGTCGTGCGACGGCAACATGGACCAGGGATCGATGCGCGCCGATGTCAACGTCAGCGTGCGGAAACCCGGCGACGAACTCGGCACGCGCACCGAAACGAAGAACGTCAACTCGGTGCGCTTCGTGATTGCGGCGATCGAGCATGAGGCGAAGCGGCAGGTCGCGGTGCTGGAGGACGGCGGCGCAATCCAGCAGGAGACGCGGCTGTTCAACCCCGACACGGGCACGACGCGGTCGATGCGCTCGAAGGAAGATGCACACGATTATCGCTACTTCCCCGATCCCGATCTGCTGCCGCTCGAACTCGACGACGCGTTCATCGAGGAATGTCGCGCGTCGCTGCCCGAACTGCCCGATGCCAAGCGCAAGCGGTATGAGGCGCTGGGGATCAGCGCCTATGCCGCGAACGTCCTGACCGCCGAGGTCGAGAGCGCGCGCTGGTTCGATGCGCTGCTGAGCACGGGTGCGGCGCCGGTCGCGGCCGCCAATTGGGTGACCAGCGAGCTATTCGGCGCGCTCAACCGCCTTGGCAAGTCGATCGGCGAAAGCCCGGTGCAGCCGGGGCAGGCGGCGGAGCTGCTCGCGCTCGTGGCGGACGGCACGTTGTCGGGCAGTCTCGCCAAGCAGGTGTTCGAGGCGATGCTGGAGACAGGCGACGCGCCGGGCAAGATCGTCGAGGAACGCGGGCTCAAGCAGACCAGCGACACGGGCGAGATCGAGGCGGTGATTGCCGACGTGCTGGCGAAAAACCCCAAGCAGCTCGAGCAATATCGCGGTGGCAAGGAAACGCTGTTCGGCTTTTTCGTCGGTCAGACGATGAAGGCAATGGCTGGCAAAGCCAACCCGCAGGTGGTCAACGACCTGCTGAAGAAGGCGCTGGCAAACTAACTTGCGGTGGTGAACCAAGGGTCGGCCGCCATCAGCGCGACCGACCCTCGCGCGGTTACTGCTGCGTGTCGTCCTGGTTCTTCACCTCGCCGCCGGTACCGCTACTGCCGTCGAACTCGCCGGTGTCGGTGAACATCGCGGGCTCCGAGCCGCCTTCGCCACGCTCGACCGCGTCGCTGCGTGCCTCGACGGCCTGCTGGATGTCGGGGCGCTCGTCGTCGCGGTTGGGCGTCACGTCTACTGTCTTTGGATCAGTCATATCGGCCTCAGATGGTCGGGTTCGCGGGGGCGGGCGTCTCGTTCGGCGCGCCCGGGCTTGGCATGTCGATGTCGGGCCCGGGCGGCGACACCTCCGGCGGTGGTACGTCGGGCTGCGCGGGCTGGGTCGGCTGTGGCACGTCGGCGGGCAGATCGCCTGGATTGGTGGCCATGTGTTCGTCTCCTTCGCAACTCTCAACGCGGTGTGGCGCGCTTCGGTTGCCGCCACGCTTGCTCCCGCGGTTTCCACGGTATAGAGGCGCGCGACCGACGGTGTCCTGTGCGGGCGTGGCGGAACTGGTAGACGCAGCAGGTTTAGGTCCTGCCATCGCAAGATGTGGGGGTTCGAGTCCCTTCGCCCGCACCAGTCCCGCGACTTGCTCGCGGGTGCCACCATCAACGATATTCCTAGAAGCGAAGGCGTAACATGCAGACTGTGGAGACGTTGAACGAGGGGCTGAAGCGCGCCTACACCCTCACCATCCCCGCCGCCGAGATCGCGAAGAAGGTCGACGCCGAGCTGAAGCGCGTCGCCCCGCAGATCCGCATGCCCGGTTTCCGCCCCGGCAAGGTGCCCGCCAATCTGGTGCGCAAGATGCATGGCCCCGCGCTGATGCAGGAAGCGCTCAACACCTCGATCCAGGACGGCGTGCAGTCGCTGATCGCCGAAAAGCAGCTGCGTCCCGCGACCCAGCCCTCGGTCGAACTCGCCGACGGATATCAGGAAGGCAAGGACGCCGAGCTCAAGGTCGAGCTGGAAGTGCTGCCGCAGGTGCCGACGCCCGCGATCGACGCGCTGAAGCTCGAGCGGCTGACGGTGCCGGTCGCCGACGAGGCGGTCGACGCGCACCTGCAGAAGTTCGCCGACCAGCAGAAGAAGTGGGACGATGCCGGCGACAAGGCCGCCGAGCAGGGCGACCTGGTCACTGTCGATTTCGTCGGCAAGACGACCGACGGCGTGGCGTTCGAGGGCGGCACCGGCGAGGACATGGCGGTCGAGATCGGCTCAGGCCGGCTGATCCCCGGGTTCGAGGATCAGGTCGTCGGCGCGAAGGCCGGCGAGGAGCGTCAGATCAAGGTGACGTTTCCGGAGGACTATCCGGCCAAGGAGCTCGCCGGGCAGGACGCGACCTTCGACCTAACGATCAAGTCGGTGAAGATCGCGGGCGCGAGCGTGATCGACGACGAGCTCGCGACCAACCTCGGGCTCGAGAGCCTGGAGCAGCTACGCGGTCTGCTCAGGGGGCAGATCGAGCAGGAGCACAACGGGCTGACGCGCACCCACATGAAGCGCAAGCTGCTCGATCAGCTCGCAGAGGGTCACGACTTCGAAGTGCCGCCGTCGATGGTCGAGGCGGAGTTCAACCAGATCTGGTCGCAGCTCCAGCACGAAGCGACGCATGAGCCCGATCCGCAGGCGGCACTAGCCGAGATGGAAGCCGAGCGTGACGATTACCGCAAGATTGCCGAGCGGCGGGTGCGTCTGGGCCTGCTGCTGTCGGAGATTGGTCAGGCGAACGGCGTCGAGGTCAGCCAGCAAGAAATGCAGCGGCTGATCATGCAGGCCGCGCAGCAGTACCCGGCCGAGCAGCGCCAGCAGTTCGTCCAGTACGTCCAACAGGAGCCGATGGCGGCCGCCCAGCTGCGCGCGCCGCTGTATGAGGACAAGGTTGTCGACTTCCTGTTCGAGAAGGCCGAGATCACCGACCGCGAGACGACGCGTGAGGAACTGGAGGCCGCGATCGAGAGCCAGGACGGCTTTGCGACCGGCACGCACACGCACGATCACGACAATCACAAGCCCAAGCAGAAGGCGAAGAAGGAAGCGGCCGAGCCCGCGAGCGACGACGCCGCTGCCGAGGCGACCGAGGCTGAGCCGGCGAAGAGGGCCGCCAAGAAGCCGGCGGTCAAGGGCGACAACGCCGGCGTCGAGCCGATCGACGCCGACGCGGCGCCGGCCAAGAAGCCGCGTGCCAAAAAGGGTGCGCCCGTGGAAGCCGAAACGCAGGTGCTCGAAGCATCGTCCGGGGCGGCAGAGGCGGCGGAAGGCACGACCGCGGCGGACGAGCCTGCACCCGCTGCCAAGAAGCCGCGCGCGAAAAAGCCGCCCAAGACCGAAGTAGGCGAGGTCTAATGCGCGCAAGTCTGCGTTTCGCGGCAGGTCTGTAGTCGGAAGAGTAAGAATCAGTGCAGGTTTCTATCGATCCACGCGGCCGTGTGAGGCCTCGTACTGGCTTTATCGTGATAGTTGTCTGCGCCAGTCTCCTTTCACTTTGGATTCGCACAGGTGTGCCTGCGTACATAATCGCAGGTGCACGGTACGATGATCAGCTTTTCATCCGTTTGGCGCGCTTTATCCTTATCGGCCAGTGGTTGGGCCCATTTGACAATACAACGCTGGTCAAGGGAGTGGGCTACCCGATCTTTGCTGCTCTGGCGTTTGCGATGGGCGTTCCGCTTAAAATGGCAGAAACGGTCTTATACATCGCGACCTCGATCGCCGGCGCTAGCTTGGTTGTTCGTTTGTCTCGGTCTCACTTGATTGGCGCTGTGTTGTTCCTCGCGCTAGTCTTGAACCCAGTTCTTTGGGGAAATGAACTGGCCCGAGTAATACGGGAGGGAATCTACGTCAGTCTCACACTCCTTTCCGTGCTTTCCGCAGTGGTTCTGATTGTCGCTGAAGCGCGCAGTCGCGTTGCACTGCTCGGCGCAAGCGCTTGTACCGGCTCGATTTGGGCTTGGTTTTGGCTCACTCGGGAAGAGGGCATATGGCTACTACCTTCCTTGGCTGTTATCCTACTAATCGGCGTCATCAAAGTACGAGATGCTGATCGCACAAGTTACCTGGCTACAACTAAGTCGCTAGTAAAGCCGTTCGGGATTGCGTTGGGCGTCGCAGGAGTACTGGTAGGGTTAGTTGCTGCGAAAAACTAGAGGCTTACGGCAGCTTTGAGACAGTAGAGGTTAAGTCAAGGCCCTTCGAACGCGCCTACGGCGCGTTGTACCGAGTTAAACCCGATCATTACCAGCGATTAGTTGTTTTCCCGCGGGACGTCAGGATGGCGGTTTACAATGTAAGTTCTGCAGCGCGAGAACTGCGACCTGCCTTCGAGGGTGTGATTGGCGAGCAGTGGCGAGCACCAGGTTGTGAGTCAGACAAGCTTTCGCGCTGTCCGGAAATTCTAGCCGGTTGGTTTCAGTGGGCGTTGCGCGATGCCGTGGCTCATGCCGGATATTACAAGACCGCTGGAACTGCTGCGGCATTCTACACCAGATTGGCAGATGAGATCGACACCGCTTGTGCTGCGAAGAAGCTCGACTGCTTGGCATCGCGTTCTACGCTCGCGCCACCGTTCCGTAGTGACTACGTGTCCGGCTCCGTCGCGCGGGTTCCCGTGCTCATCCAGACGTATTGGCGAGATGGGTTGCACGTCGCTCCGCAAAACTATTCCGTGGAGCACGTAGGCGAGAGTGTCACTGATCCAGAAAAAGTTATGCGGGTTGCAGACTTCGTGGGCAGTGCGAAGCCAACAGCTCAGCAGGCGACATGGTCGCGTTTAGCCACTGAAAGTCGCAATCGCGCAATCGGACGTTTGGTCAGCTTGATCTCAACCATTTATGCCTGGGTGTTCCTAGTGATGCTTTTGGCTTCCCCGGTTGGTTTTTCCTTGTACGTGCGTCGAGCCAAAAGTGCCCATGAATGGGCACTCGTTGCGCTTGTCTCGGCGTGCTGGGTCGCGGTATTTAGTCGAACTGCGCTGCTTACTTATCTGGATGTCACGTCGATTCCGTCGATAAACGTCTTGTATGCCTCACCAGCATCACCGCTGCTGGCCCTAGCGGTGGTTGTCAGCGCAATGGGATTAATGCCACGGCCGAGTAAGCAGCCTCAATCGTTGTGAGAGTTAGAATGTGCCGGATCGCTATCTTGCTTCCCTGCTATAATGAGGAAGTCGCGATCGCGCAGACGATTGCGGGGTTCCGTGCGGCGCTGCCCGACGCCGCGATCTATGTTTACGACAACAACAGCCGCGACCGGACGGTCGAGGTAGCGCGAGCCGCCGGGGCGATCGTTCGGACCGAACGTATTCAGGGCAAGGGGGCGGTAGTGCGGCGGATGTTCGCCGACGTCGATGCCGATGTCTACGTCATGGCGGACGGCGACGCGACCTATGATGCGGCATCCGCACCGGCATTGGTCGGGCGATTGCTGGACGAGCAGCTTGACATGGTAGTCGGCAGTCGCGTGCACGAAGCAGTCGAGGCGTATCGCCGCGGGCATCAGTTCGGGAACGCGATGCTGACGGGTATGCTGGCGCGGCTGTTCGGCCGCAGCTTCAGCGACATTCTCTCGGGCTACCGCGTTTTCTCGCGCCGTTTCGTGAAGAGCTTTCCGGTTCTGTCGGTCGGGTTCGAGATCGAAACCGAGATAAGCGTCCACGCGCTGGAGTTGAAGATGCCCGTCGCCGAAGTGTCCACGCCGTATTTCGCGCGGCCCGAAGGCTCCGCGTCGAAGCTGTCGACGTATCGCGACGGCTGGCGCATCCTGGGCACGATCGTCACGCTCTATCGTGTCGAGCGGCCAATGTGGTTCTTCGGCGGGCTGGGTGGCTTGCTGGCGCTGCTCGCCGTAATCCTCGCCGTGCCGCTCGGGATTACCTATGCCGAGACGGGACTGGTGCCGCGGGTGCCGACCGCCATTCTGGTTACCGGTCTGGTCATCATCGCGACCTTGGCATTCTTCGCCGGGTTGATCCTCGACACGGTGGTCCGCGGGCGGCGCGAAGTGCGCCGGCTGGCCTACCTCGCGCATCCGGCACCGCTGCTTTCCTGATCCTGGCAATGCTCCCGAGCTCCACCGCCCACGTTGGGGCTTGAACAAGCCTGCACCAGCGACGATGTTGCACGTCTTCCCTTCAAGAGAGTTTTTCCATGCACAATCCGTTCGACAACGGCGATTTCGCGGGCAAGTTGGCGAGCGCCGGCGTCGGCCTTCAGTCGACCCAGGCCGGGCTGGTTCCGATCGTGATCGAGCAGTCGAACCGCGGCGAGCGTTCGTTCGACATCTTCTCGCGCCTGTTGCGCGAGCGCATCGTGTTCGTGACGGGCGGCGTCGAGGACGGCATGGCTTCGCTCATCACCGCGCAGTTGCTGTTCCTTGAGTCAGAGAACCCGAAGAAGGACATCTTCATGTACATCAACTCGCCGGGCGGCGTCGTCACGGCGGGCATGGCGATCCACGACACGATGCAGTACATCCGGCCGCGCGTCGGCACGGTATGCATCGGTCAGGCGGCGTCGATGGGCAGCTTCCTGCTGGCGTCCGGCGAGCCGGGGATGCGCGTCGCGCTCACCAACGCGCGCATCATGATTCACCAGCCCTCGGGCGGCGCGCAGGGCATGGCATCGGACATCGAGATCCAGGCCAAGGAAATCCTGCGCATCCGCAAGCGGATGAACGAGCTCTATAGCCAGTACACCGGTCAGCCGATTGAGGAGATCGAGCGTCGCATGGATCGCGACACGTTCCTCGAGGCGAATGAGGCGAAGGACTTCGGGTTGATCGACGAGGTGTTCGACAAGCGGCCTGCGCCGGCCGACGCCGTGGCGGCGGCTGCCTGAGCGCCACCGCGCTGTTACGGCATTGCCGAATGAACGCGGGGCGGGCTACGATGCCTGTCCCACCATACCGCGGGTGCGCGGGAAGGATGATTGAATGACGAAGCTCTCCGGCGGCGACTCCAAGAGCACGCTTTACTGTTCGTTCTGCGGCAAGTCGCAGCACGAGGTACGCAAGCTGATCGCCGGGCCAACGGTCTTCATCTGCGACGAATGCGTTGAACTGTGTAACGACATCATCCGTGAGGAGACGAAGTCGGCGCTCGTGTCCAAGAAGGACGGCAGCGTTCCGACGCCGCAGGAAATCTGCGACGTGCTCGACGATTATGTGATCGGGCAGAAGCAGGCCAAGCGTGTGCTCTCGGTCGCGGTGCACAACCATTACAAGCGGTTGAACCACGGCGCCAAGGGTGCCGACGTTGAGCTCGCCAAGTCGAACATCCTGCTGGTCGGTCCGACCGGATGTGGCAAGACGCTGCTGGCGCAGACGCTGGCGCGCATCCTCGACGTGCCGTTCACGATGGCCGACGCGACAACGCTGACCGAGGCGGGTTATGTCGGCGAGGACGTCGAGAACATCATCCTGAAGCTGCTCCAGGCGTCCGACTATAACGTTGAGCGTGCGCAGCGCGGCATCGTCTACATCGACGAGATCGACAAGATCAGCCGCAAGGCCGAGAACCCGTCGATCACGCGCGACGTATCGGGTGAGGGCGTGCAGCAGGCGTTGCTCAAGCTGATGGAGGGCACCACCGCGAGCGTGCCGCCGCAGGGCGGGCGCAAGCATCCGCAGCAGGAGTTCCTGCAAGTCGACACGACCAACATCCTGTTCATCTGCGGCGGTGCGTTCTCGGGCCTCGAGAAGATCATCGGCGATCGCTTGCAGGGCAAATCGATCGGCTTCGGCGCGTACGTCGCCTCTCCCGAAGAGAAGCGCACCGGCGAGATGCTGCGCCAGACCGAGCCGGAGGATCTGCTCAAGTTCGGCCTAATCCCTGAGTTCGTCGGCCGTCTGCCGGTGATCGCGACGCTTGAGGACCTCGACATCCCGGCGTTGGTCAAGATTCTGAGCGAGCCGAAGAACGCATTGGTTAAGCAGTATCAGAAGCTGTTCGAGATGGAGGACACCAAGCTCGGGTTCACCGACGATGCGCTGACCACGGTCGCCAAGAAGGCGATTGAGCGCAAGACCGGTGCACGCGGGTTGCGATCTATCCTGGAGGCGATCCTGCTCGACACGATGTTCGACTTGCCGGGAATGAACTCAATCGACGAGGTGATGATTGACAAGGACGTGGTGGAGGGCCGCAAGGAGCCGATCCGCGTCTATGCCGAGAAGCAGAAGGTGGCGGACGGCGCCGCCTAACTCCTTGCTCCGCGAAGCTTTAGGAGGGCGCTGTCGGCTTGTTCGGCGGCGCCCTTTCTCGTTGGTGCGCGTCCGGTCAGCGGAACGAAGAAGGGCGCGTGCGATTGTCTTGGCGGACAACGGGAGCATGGTTCGTGGACGACAATCGCGTGTGGAGTTTCGAGGAGAGCCTGTGGACGGCGACGCCCGAGCATTACGAGGAATCGATCGACGACGAGTGCCTGATGGTGCTGCCTGAGCCGCCGTTCGTGATGAGCCGGCAGCAGGCGATCGACGCGGTCAAGAAGACGCCGCGGTGGGACAAGGTCGAGCTGAGCGAACGGCAGGTGGCGCGGCCGCAGGAAGGACTTATCGTCGTCGCCTATCACGTCGAAGCGTCACGCGGTGACGAGCATTATGCGGCCTATTGCACATCGACCTACCGCTGGTTGTCGCACGAGAATTGGCGGGTGGTGCAGCACCAGCAGATGGTGCCGCTGAAATCCAACGGTTGATCGGGTGGGCACCTCGCTTGGACGAGGTGCCGTTTTCTATTTTCTAATCGGACGCAGGCTGGCGGCGAGGGCGACGCCGGCGACTAGTTGCGCGAGGCCGTAGAGGCGGCGTCGGGTCGGCTTCCCACCGAATGGCGAGACTAGGTAAGCGTCCGGTGACGGCGTCACCTCAAACGGGCCGGTAGTTCCACGGCAGCAG
>NZ_CAKZHV010000056.1 GCF_936927845.1 uncultured Sphingomonas sp. | reverse complement strand
CGGTTTCGGGCGCGAGCTTCGCCAGCGCCTCGATCGCCTTCTTGGCGCGGCCCATTGCATAATGCTCAAGCGCATGGCCGAGGCTGAACAGGAACAGCAGCAGCGCACCTTCGGCCCATGCGCCCAGCGCAGCGGCGCCGGCCGCAGCGACCAACATCAGCGTGTCGATCTCGAACTTCTTCATCCGGAGGTTGTCGATCGCCTCGCGCAGCGTGAAGAATCCGCCGAAGAAATAGGCTGCGATATAGCAGGCGGTCGGCAGCCATTCGGGCGCGCCAGCGACCAGCCTCTCGATCGCGTAGCCGATCCCCAGCAGCGCGCCACAGGCGAGCGCGAAGATCAGCTCGGTATTGGGGCCGAGAAATTCGGCGTGGCTATGGTCGTGGCCATCGCCGGGGCCGTGCTTCTCTTCGCCCGCGCCGTGGCCCCCGGGGCCGTGGTCGTGGCCGGCATGTTCATCGGCAGCGACCCGCTTGCCCACCCTCACCTTCAGCTTGCGAAGCGCAGCGCGCACCTCCTCTTCGGTGGTTTCGCGGCGATCATATTCGACCCGGACAGACCCGCTGGTGCTGGCGCTTGCCTGGACCACGCCGGGCAAGGCGCACAGCGCATCGCTGACCGTGCGCGCCCGACGTTCGTGGTTGATCCCCGTCACCTGCCAGATCGCATGGCCGTAGCGCTCGGTGATTTCGGCACCTGCGGCGCGCACCATTTCGCGCAACCGTGGCAGCGGCAGCTTGGCGGCATCGAAATGGATGCACAGCGCCGCTGGCGTGTTGCCGTCGAGACAGATCACATGCGCCCGCTCGACACCTTCGCGCTTTGACAGGGTTGATACGAGACGGTCCAGGCAGGCATCGGCCGCGTCAGGAAGGTCCGGCAACAACACTGGAATGTCGAGTTCGAGCTTGTCGTTCATGACGACCTCCTTTCGCTTTTCTTGGTTTCGGCGCGCGCGTCGCGCAGGATTTCGACACCGCCCTTGATGGCGATGATGGCGGTGGCGAAGCCGACCAGCAGGTCCGGCCAATTGGTACCCAACCACAGCACCA
The DNA here is from genome assembly GCF_936927845.1 of uncultured Sphingomonas sp. Classification (GTDB taxonomy): domain Bacteria; phylum Pseudomonadota; class Alphaproteobacteria; order Sphingomonadales; family Sphingomonadaceae; genus Sphingomonas. The sequence goes on along the minus strand of NZ_CAKZHV010000056.1, from coordinate 4,654 downwards.
GCACGCCGGCGATCAGGATGCCGCCGTTGGAAATGAAGTCGTTGAAGCTGAAGGTGGTTGCGGCCCGGAGATTGACGTCCGGATCCTTGAGGCGCTGGAGCAGCCGCAGGCAGAGGTAATTCACGACGCCGGCGATCGCGGACATGACCATCATGGTAGGTCCGATGGGCTCGCTGCCCTGCACGTAGCGCCGTCCGACATCGATCAAGATGCCGCCCGCGAAGATCAGCAGCATGACGCCCGAAGCGACCGCGGCGCGTGTCTTCCATGTCTGGCCCCGGGTGAGCGCCACAAGGCTCAGCGCATACACAGCCGTATCGGACAGGTTGTCGACGCCGTTGGCGATCAGCGCGCTCGAGTCCGCGAAGAAGCCGGAAACGAAGAAGCCCGCAGCGATCGCCGCGTTCAGCAGCAGGACGATCCACAGTGTGCGGCGCTCCTGCCCGCCATTGTTGTCGTTGCCCGGGATCATCCCATCATCTCCTCAAGTGTCAGCAGGGCCAGGAAGCCGACGAAAAACATCGAGCTGATGAGCGGGGTGTCGGGTTTCTCGTGCGCCTCGACCAGCAACTCCTCCGTGACGAGGTAGAGCAGCGCCATCAGCCCGAAGCTGAGGAAGCCGGCGATCATCACCGGCGACAGCGCGGCGACCGGCACGGCAGCGAGCGCGCCGATCGGCAGCAGCAGGGCCAATGCCGAGACGATCACGATGATGCGCAAGCGCGAGCGATAGGTTTCCGCCAGCTCGTCGGTCAGCGTCAGTCCCAGAAATAACACTTCCAGAGTGAGCGCGATCGTCAGCAGGAGACCTGCCTTCTCGCCCGCCACGAAAGCGAGGCCGAGCACCAGGCCGTCGACCAGAATGTCGATGCCGATCGCGGCGAGTAGCGCCATCAGCCCCTTGAAGCGGGCCTCAAGAGCCTTGAGCCCCAGCATGGTCGCGACGCCCGCCGCCCCGCCGATCAACGTCGCGCTGGGCGATGCCTCATGCTTGACCTGCGGCAGGATTTCGGTCGCTGCCGCCGCGAACACGACGCCGGCAGCGAGATGCTGTAGGCCCGCCACGAGGCCAGGTTTCAACTTGGTGCGGCTCGCGACAATCGCGCCGAGCACGACCGCCAGCACAGGCGCAAGCGTATAGAGCAGTGCCTGCATTTCCTAGGACTCCTCCGGGGTTCGGTGGCAGACGCGGATCTTCCCGCGTCGCGTGAACGCGATCGATCCGCCCGCCACGACAGCCCGCGAATGGTCGCCGCGAAACTCGTCACCGGTTCGCTGCGCGCGCAGGATCTCGGTCCTGCCCTTCGGCAGCCAGGTGACGGCCATTTTCAAGCCGTCATCGATGAAGTCGACATCGGCGCGTGTGCCGTCGTCGCAGTACATGATGCGCTGCGCGATTAGTTTCGACGTCAGATGCTTTTCATGCGCCGGCTCGGTAGGCTGGGTCGGCGCTGGATTACACGCCCCTATAACCGCCCCGGAGACGAGAACGACGCCGAGGCGCGCGATCGCCAGACCGGCCCGATTCAGGCCGCACAAGGTTGTCACATTTGAAATCGACGTGTCAGACATCGGTCTCTTCCGACGAAGCGCCCTGTGGCGTTCGAAGGCAGGGCAGTTCATCGCGTGCCTTCCCGCTCGCAGATCCGGGTACGGCCATCGCCTTCCACGATGGTGAGCTGCGACCCCTTGAAGGTCGCGGTGGCTGTTTCGCCGACATATTGCAGGCCCTGCGCTGGCGCGGTCAGCATCATCGGCGGTCCCCCGTTGGAGCGCCGCAAATCGATCTGCAGGCCGTTGTCCTTGTAATCGACGAACAGCGGTTCCCCGTCGGAACAGCGATATCTATGCCGCCCCATTTCCCCGGTCGCCACGGCGCTGTCGGACGAATGGATCTGCTGCTCCGTTGGCGGGGCTGGCGGCTTTCTTTCCGAGCACGCCGCGAGCCCGACAACGAGGATGACGGCGGGCAGCACCCGCTTACAGTGCATCATCATCGCGCCTTCCTCCTGTAGCGGAAGGGGACGCGCTGACGATTGATAGCCCGGGCAGGCTGACCTACCCGCCAGCGGAGATAGGTTGCGAGGCGATCGTCAGATTCGACCATCAGGGATCGCAGGCGGCGCAACATCATCGCCGCGAACGGCAGGGAGAGCGCCCCGCGCAGCGTGCAGCTATGCGTTAGCCTGGTGCCGCCATCGTCCCCCGCCAGCTCGTACCGCTCTTCGAGCGTGAACAGATAGGGGATGCCGCAGGACCAAGCGAAGGCGTGCGGTTTATCGAATCGATCAATCCGTGCTGGCGTCCGAATTGGCCGGGTGATGCCCTGGATCGCAAAGGTGCATTCTGTGTCGCCGAGCCGGGACGGATCATCGAGAAATACGAGCGGACTCCACGCCCGGCGATGATCCGGATCGGTGAGTGCCGACCAGATGCGCAGTGGCCCGCCGTGAAGCATCGAGCTGGTTATGGTGCGAGGCATATCCCCATCTCCCAGAGATGGGCGGGGCGATCGCGGATCGCCCCGCCCATCCATCAGGCCAAGTTGTTCACGAAGGTCTGACCGTGGTCGTCCCCTTCATGCTCCTCATTGTAGTGCTCGGGTTTCTCGATCACTTTCTGCCCGAACCGGGCATAGAGTGTCGGCAGCACGAACAGCGTAAGAAGCGTCGCCGAGATCAGACCGCCGATGACGACCGTCGCCAAAGGCTTTTGAACCTCTGCGCCGGCGCCTTCGCCCAGCGCCATCGGCACGAAGCCGAGGCTGGCGACTAGCGCGGTCATGATGACGGGTCGCAGACGCTGCATCGCGCCAACATGCGCGGCTTCCTCGCGGCTCATCCCTGATCGGATCAGATCTTGGATCGAGCTGACCATGACGAGGCCGTTGAGGACCGCGATGCCCGAGAGGGCGATGAAGCCCACTGCCGCCGAGATCGAGAAGTCCATGCCCCGCAGGAACAGCAACAGGACGCCGCCCACCAGCGCGAAAGGCACGCCGGTGAACACGATCGCGGCGTCGCGGACCGATCCCAACGCCCCGTAGAGGAGCAGCAGGATCAAGATGAAGCAAGCCGGAATGACCAGCTTCAGCCGTTCGCTTGCCGATTGGAGGTTCTCGAACTGGCCGCCCCATTCGAGATAGGTGCCGGCAGGCAGCCGGAGTTGGCTGCCGATCGCCGCCTGCGCATCCGCCACGACGGATCCGACGTCGCGGCCACGCACGTTGGCTTGCACCACCACGCGCCGCTTGCCGTTCTCGCGGCTGATCTGGTTCGGACCATCGACCACCTTGATCTCGGCGACGCTGGACAGCGGTACATAGCCGCCGCCTGCCACCGGCACCTGCACCTGTTGGAGCAGGCCGATGTCGGCACGCTGCGCCTCCGACAGGCGGATCACCACGGGGAAGCGACGGTCGCCCTCGAAGATCTGGCCCGATGTTCGCCCGCCGATCGTCGCAGTCACGGTGTCCTGCACATCCTGAGCCGTAACGCCCAACCGCGCCATCGCGTCGCGGTTGACGCGAATGTCGAGCATGGGAAGACCGGTCGTCTGCTCCACCTTCACGTCCGCTGCGCCTTGCGTTCTGCGCAGCACCGCCGCGATTTGCTCGGCCGTCCGGTTCATCTGGTTGAAGTCGTCCCCGAACACCTTCACCGCGATGTCGCCGCGCACGCCGGCGATCAGCTCGTTGAAGCGCATCTGGATGGGCTGGGTGATCTCGTAGGCATTTCCCGGAATCTTCGCGAGATTACCCTCGATCCGGCTGACCAGCTCCTCCTTGGGAAGCTCAGGATCCGGCCAATCCTTGCGCGGCTTCAGGATGACGAACATGTCGGTCGCGTTCGGCGGCATCGGGTCGGCCGCCAGCTCGGCGGTGCCCGTCTTGGAATAGACGAATTGCACCTCCGGCTGCTTCGACATCATCCGCTCGATCGGCACCTGCATCGCCTGGCTCTGCTGGACCGACGTTGCCGGAATGCGGAGCGACTGGATCAGCAAATCGCCTTCGTCGAGCTGCGGCAGGAACACCGAGCCGAGCGTAGTGAAAGCAAGCGCCGCCACCACAAGGCTTCCCACACCCGCACCGATCGTCAGCGTCGGGCGCTTCATGGCCCGGTCGAGACCGGGTTCGTAGCGCTTCTTCAGCCACGTGATGATGCGGCCGTCCTTCTCCTCGACCTTCTTCGACAGCCAGATCGCAATCATCGCCGGCACGAAGGTGAGAGAGAGGATGAAGGCGAAGGCGAGCGCGATGATGACGGTCAGCGCCATCGGTCCGAACGTTTTACCCTCCACGCCGGTCAGCGTGAGCAGCGGTACGTAGACGAGGATGATGATTGCCTGCCCGTACACAGAGGGACGGATCATCTCACGCGCAGCGGCTGCCACGGTCGCGAGCCGTTCCTTGACGCTGAGCAATCGGCCTTCATGATGCTGTTGCTCGGCAAGCCGGCGCAGCGCGTTTTCGACAATGATGACGGCGCCGTCGACGATCAGACCGAAGTCCAAAGCCCCAAGGCTCATCAGATTGGCCGAGACCCCAGCGCGCAGCATACCAAAGCCTGTCAGCATCATGGTGATCGGGATGACCAACGCCGCGATCAGGGCCGCACGGAAGTTGCCGAGCAGCAGGAAGAGCACGACGATG
>NZ_CAKZHV010000055.1 GCF_936927845.1 uncultured Sphingomonas sp. | reverse complement strand
GAAGGGGGTCCCTTTTGGACGCCGATAGGGGGTCCTTTTTGGACGCCGATTGACACGCCTTCGCTGCGTTGACGTGGCACCCAGCGATCGAGGCGAGCTTCTCGTAGGACGGGAAGAGGCGTGCGGTGTCGAACCGGAAGCACGCCAGCAGCGCGTCGAGAACCGTCAGGTCAATCCGACGCAGCCTCAGCTCGGCTGCCTTCAGCTGTGGCGCTATGCCGCGTAGCTCGAGTTCGATCGTCGCGAGGCGGCCGGGGGGCCGATCGGCCGGGCTCCGCTCGAGCAGCTCAGCCTTTTCGACGTCCAGCGCATCTCGGCGCCGTTTCAGGGCGCGGGTTGCCGCAAGCGGATGGTCTCTCCAGCCTTGATGATACAGCTCCTTCGTGGCGGCCGTGAGCGCCTCGCAGTGTGCCACTCCTTGTGCCACCGACCCGTCGCCGAGCCGGCTCCACTGGTTAGCCTCGGGTGCGTCGACGTCGTAGCTGTTCCGGTGAGGAACGCGCCTGGTCGGATCGTCGCTGTGATCCGGTCCGCGTTCGCTTCGCCCTAGGAGGCGAGCAATCGCGCCCTTCTTCAGCTGACGTATCTGTTGTGCGGTAACGGCAGCTTCGTGCTGCTGAGTGGTCGACATCGTTCCGGCCCCGGTGCGGAAGTTCGATGGGCGCACGAAAGCGTCGGCTGAGACGGTGCTCGCCGGCGCTTGTAGTGGATTGGGCGGTGTGTGGGTGAAACGACGATTACGGCGGCGCTCGGGAGCGCCACCGTGAGAACGTTACGGGTACATATTGTGCCGTCGGCTGTGCCGACTCGAACCGTGGTTCGCTGCGCGTTTCGCGCGTTGTGTTAGGGCAGAAACCCGCAGAAAAGCGCGGAAACCGTGGTGCCCCCGGCGTGACTCGAACACGCGGCCTGCGGTTTAGGAAACCGTCGCTCTATCCGGCTGAGCTACGGGGGCAGTGCTGTTGTGCGTACCGTGGGCACGGCGCTTAATCAATCGCACGATGCGCACATCGGCCGCCGGAAACCCTTCTCGAAGCGCAATGGCAGGCCCGCCTGCGCGAAGACACAAAAAGACGGGCGTGTCATGGACATCCACGACACGCCCAAATTGTTCATCGACGCTGAAGTTATGCTTTCTTGAGCGCGTCCGGCTTGTGCGCGGCCTTGGCGCCGCTGTCGGTCTTGACGATATATTGCGGGTCGTCCTTCGACGCCTTGACCGTGTGGCTCTTGATCTTGGTGTCGCTCGTCTGCTTCTTCTCGACGGTGCCGTGCGCTTCGCCGCCGTGCGACTTCCAGGTGACTTCGTCGCCTTTGTGCAGTTCCTTCGCCATCCGACACCTTCCGTTGATATGAATCAATGGGCAATCAATCGGTGGCGGCGGCAAAGGTTGCGCGGCGCGGCGGGTCCCGTGACGGGACACGCCGCGCCGACGGTAGTCAGAACTTGAAGCCGGCAGCGACGCCGTAGCGGCGCGGCTCGATCGTGAACACGTTGGTGAACAGGCCGGACGACTGATCGGTCACGTACATACCGGTCAGCGCGTTGTTCTTGGTCAGGTTGGAGACGAAGCCGCGAACGTAGAAGCGATCGTCGGGCGCGTTCAGCTGGATCTGCGCGTTAACGACCTCATAGCCCGGCAGGCGATCGATCGGGTTCTTGTTGAAGATCGTGCCCCACGAATTGCCGGTGTAGTTCAGGTCGACGCGCGGGACGAGCGTGTAGCCGCTGTCATTGAAGTCGATCGTGTACTGCGCACCGACCGACCATTTGTAAGTCGGCGCGTTGGGCAGCTTGTTGCCACGCACGTTGGTTTCCACGCCCGAGCCGAGCACGGTGAACGGCAGCGCGCCGGTCGGCGTGTTGAACGCCGCGCGCAAGCCTTGCTGGAGCAGGTAGAGACCACCCGCCGCCGGCTGCAACGTCCCGCTCGCCACCTGGGTCAGCACGCTGCAGACCGAGAAGGCGCCTGTCGCATTGGTGCCCTGGACCGGGGTCGCGGCACGCAGACCGAGCGCCGAGGTATTCACCGTGTTGACGAAGGCGTTGGTCAGCGCCGCATTGCCGCTGTTCGACACGACCGCGCAGTTCGATGCGTTGGTGATGTCCTTGATGATCACCGCGTCCGATCGCCCGCCCGACGGATCACGCGGATTGGCAAGGAAACGGTCGTCCGCCACCTTGGTCTTGAGGTAGCTGGCATTCATGTTGACCACGAAGCGCGGGATCGGGCTGACCACCGCCTCGGCCTCGACGCCGTAGATGTCGGCGTTGACGTTGTCGTTGACCGAAGTGCGCGCAACGATGCGCGACAGCTGCAGGTTCTTGTACTTGTAGTAGAAGCCGGTGAGGTTGAGCCGGAAGGCGCCGCCGCCGAAGGTGTTCTTCGATCCGATCTCGAACGCGTCGACCTTCTCGGGTGCGAAGGTGGTCGGCACGGTGAAGACCGGCGACAGCGGCGGGTTGATGCCGCCCGATTTGTACCCGCGTGAATAGGATGCGTAGAGCAGGTTGTCCGGCGTGATCTTGTAATCGACCACCGCGCGGCCCGTCAGACGCGAGAAAGCGACGCTCGCGTCGGCATAGGGCTGGTTGCCCGCGATCGAGGGATCGAAGTCCACCGCGCCGCTGTCGAGCTGCGGGAAAGCGCTCGCGCTGCCATAAGGCACCGGCACGTTTACCAGCGTGGTGCGCGCGCGCACGCTCTTGTCGTCGTGATTGAAACGCAGGCCCAGCGTCAGCTTGAGCTTGTCGTTTGCCTCGAAATAGGTTTCGCCGAAAATGCCGTATGATTTGAGACGGAAATTGGGCGAGCTGTTGCGGTAGAACGGCGTCGCGAGGAAGGCCGTGCCCCCCGACGCACCTGCTCCAAGCAGACCCGCAGCATAATCGAGCCCGAATGCGTTGACGTAATAATCGTTCTGCTGCTTGCTGTCGAAATAGATGCCGCCGAGCAGGAAGTTGAACGGTCCGTCGAACGAGCTGTCGATGTGGGCTTCTGCACTATATTGCCGCACGTGGTTGTACGAACGGTCAAAGTCCAGGCTGGTGGGGGCGCAGATCGAATTGCCGCCATAAACGCCGACGTTGTTCGGATCGGCCAGCGACTGGCACAGCGTGCCGGGGCCGTTCGGGATCAGCGTGTTGCGCAGGTTGTTGAGGAACGCCGCCGGTGCCCCGGGGCGGCCGGCTACATTCAGCGTGTTGAGGCCGGCGTTGCCCGCGAACGAATTCTCCACCGCCAGATTGTAGTCGGAGGTGGAGTCGACGGTGTTCTCCATGTAACCGCCGGTGAAGTTGAAGCTGAGCGGGCCGAAGTCGTGGAACAGCTTCAACGTATATTGCTGCTCCTCGGCGAAATAGGTCGGCTCGGCGTCGATGCGGACGCGGCGCACGTTGTTCGGGTTGGTGACGCCGAAGAAGCTGTCCTGTTGCTGATAGACACTGCCGAGCGCGAAGCCTGCGAGCGCGCCTGCGCCCGAGGCGGTGAGGAACTCGCGGCTGGTCAGGATGGCGGCAAGCGTCGAATTGCCGTTGGTCGTCTGATACGCGAGTTGATCGGGCGCGCAGCCGAGCACGCCGGTCGAGTCGCGATTGCAGAGCTGCTTCTGGATGCGGCTGCGGTTATCCTTTTCGCGGAAATAATAGCCGATCAGGTCGACACGCGTGTCCGAATTCGGCTCCCACGACAACGTGCCGCGCACCGAGTAGAGGTCGCGATCGTCGATCCGGTTGCCGGTATATTCGTTGAAGGTGTAGCCGTCGCGCTTGAGATAGGTGCCCGCCACGCGGATGCCGAGCGTGTCGGTGAACGGCAGGTTGAACATCGCGCGGACGCGCTTCGAATCGTAATTGCCGTATTCGAACTCACCCGCGGCATGGACGCCCGACAGATCGGGCTTGGCGGTGATGAAATTGACCACGCCAGAGGTCGCGTTGCGCCCGAACAACGTGCCCTGCGGCCCGCGCAGCACCTCCACGCGTTCGAGATCGAAGAATTCGCTTTCGAACAGACGCGTGCCGAGCAGCGGCATGTCGTTGACGTGGATCGCGGTTGCGCTGTCGCAGGTCACGCCGACGCACAGGTCACCGACACCGCGGATGGTGAAGCTCGACGAGGTGAAATTGGTCTTGGTGAAGGTGATGTTGGGCAGAGTCTGCTGCAGCGCCACCGGATTGACGATCTGCTGCCGCTCGAGGTTTTCGGCGGTAAAGGCGGTGACCGCGATCGGCACGTCCTGCAACCGCTGCGACTGGCGTTGCGCGGTGACCACGATGTCGCCGGCATAGCCTTGAGTGGCGGACGGCTGCGCATCGGTCGGCGTGGAGGAGGGCGCCTCCTGTCCCGGCCCATTTGTAGGTGCGGTATTCTGCGACGAGGTGGTGGCCCCCGTTTGCGCGTGCGCCGGAACCGAGGTCACGAGCGCGAGCGCCGACGCGGCGAGCAGGTCGAACTTCTTCATGGCATCCCCTCCTGGGAACCGCCCCCGCTCTATGGCGATGTGACGGTGTTTCGATGAACCGGTATGGATGAGACGACAGAAATTTTCGTCCGTCAAACGAAATTATTACGGAAGATTACGCGCTGCGTAGCCGTGGCCGAAAAGAGACTGTTGCGATATCGCGCACGCTTTCTGCTACCACGTGTGCCGGAAGGACGTTTGACCCAGATGACGACGATCGAGAGCGGCGAGCCGGAGGACGGCGATCTGATGGCAGCCGACGGCAAGTTGCCGGTCCCCGACCATGTCGCCGCCGCGATCCGCACGCTGATCGAATGGGCGGGCGACGATCCGACGCGCGAGGGGCTGGTCGACACGCCCAAGCGCGTCGCGCGCGCGTGGAAGGAATATTGCAGCGGCTATGCCGAGGATCCCGGCGTTCACCTGTCGCGCGTGTTCGAGGAGGTCGGCGGCTACGACGAGATCGTGCTGCTGAAGGACATCCCGTTCCAGTCGCACTGCGAGCATCACATGGCGCCGATCATCGGGCGCGCGCACATCGCCTATCTGCCCAAGGATCACGTCGTCGGTATCTCGAAACTCGCCCGCGTGCTCCACGGCTTCGCGCGACGCTTGCAGGTGCAGGAACGGCTGACCGCCGAGGTCGCCGACTGCATCTGGAACGGATTGCGCCCGCAGGGCGTCGCGGTGGTGATCGAGGCGAGCCACGCCTGCATGACCGCGCGCGGCGTGCGTACGCCCGGCGTGTCGATGGTGACCAGCCGGATGATGGGCGTGTTCCGCGACGATGAGCGCAGCCGCAAGGAAGTGCTGTCGCTGATGGGGCTCAGTTGAGCGCATCGATGCGCGTGCTCGTCACCGGTGGCGCGAAGCGGCTGGGCGCGGCGATCGCGCGCGCGGTGGCGGCGGCCGGGCACGAGGTCGTGATCCATTACGGCACGTCGCGCGACGCGGCCGAGGCGCTGGCGCGCGAACTGGGGGGCACTACAGTCGCCGGCGATTTGGCCGAGACGAACAAGCTTCCCGATCTGTTCGCGCGCGCGGGCGGGGGCAGGCCGATCGACGGGCTGGTGAACAGCGCCTCGTTGTTCGAGTATGACGCGCCGGTCGCGATCGACGCGGCGCTCGCCGCGCGGCTCCACTCGGTCAATTGCGTCGCGCCGGCGATGCTGACCGCCGCGCTCGCGGCGCAGGGGGGTGAGGGCGCGGTCGTCAACCTGCTCGATCAGAAGCTCGCCAATCCCAACCCCGATTTCTTTTCCTACAGCTTGAGCAAATATGCGCTCGAGGGCGCGACGACGATGCTGGCGCAGGCGTTCGCGCCGCGCGTGCGCGTCAACGCGGTGTCGCCCGGCCTGACGTTGCCGAGCGGCGACCAGAGCGCGGCCGAGTTCGACCGCGTTGCGCGCGCCAATCTGCTCGAACGCCCGGTCGGTGCAGAGGCGGTGGCAGCGGCGGTCGTCTATTTGCTGGAAGCGCGCAGCGTTACGGGTCAGAACCTGTTCGTCGATTGCGGGCAGCGCTTCCTCGCGCGCGACGGCGACGTGATGTTCGAGGACCGCGATGCCTGATTATACGGTGATCCTCGACGACCTCGACGTTGCGATGCGGCTCGGCATCCACCCGCACGAGGCGACGCCGCAGCGGGTGCGCCTGTCGGTGCGGATGCGCGTTTGCTACGCCTCCGCGCCCAGCGCTGACCGGATCGAGGAAGTGCTCGATTACGACTTCGTGCGCGATGGCATCCACCGCCTCGCCGCCGGTCCAGGCTTCGCGTTGCAGGAAACGCTGGTCGAGGCAGTCGCGGCGCTGTGCCTCGCCGACGCGCGCGTGCGCGAGGTGCGCGTGCGCTCGACCAAGCTCGACATCTACCCCGACGCGACCGTCGGGTGCGAGATCGTCCGCACGCGCGACTGAAGCGTCAGTCGGCCTTCGGCCTGGGCGCGCGCATCCGAATTAGTCCTTCCTGCGCGACGCTCGCCACTAGCCGCCCACCTTGCGTGAAAATCTGCCCGCGGTTGAACCCGCGCGCGTGTCCCGCCCAGGTGCTGTCGCAGGCGTAGAGCAGCCATTCGTCGGCGCGGAACGGCTCGTGCAACCACAAGGCGTGGTCGAGGCTGGCGCTCTGCAGACCCGGTGAGGTCCAGTTGACGCCGTGCGGCAGCATCGACGTGCCGAGCAGCGCCATGTCGCTCGCATAGGCGAGTACCGCGCGGTGCACCGCGGCATCGTCGCCAATGGGTGCGCAGATACGGAACCAGCTGTGCTGCACCGGGTCGGTCGGCTGCGGGTTGAACCATTTGCGCGGATAGACCGGACGAATCTCGATCGGGCGCGGGCGCGTCAGATTGGCGCGGAACCGCTCGTCGACGTGGACGCTCTCGCGCGCGCGGATCGTCGCTTCGCTTTCCAGCGTCTCGGGTGCCGGCACCTCGGGCATCGTCGCCTGGTGGTGATAGCCTTCCTCGGGCACCTGGAACGAGGCGGCCATGTTCAGGATCGCCTGACCACGCTGCATCGCGATCACGCGGCGGGTCGCGAAGCTGCGCCCCTCGAAATCGCGCACCACACGGTAGATGATCGGGTGCTGCTCGTCGCCCGCGCGCATGAAATAAGCGTGGAGCGAATGCGCGATCTTGGGCGCATCGGTCGAGCGCTGCGCCGCCTGCAACGCCTGCGCGATCACCTGCCCGCCGAACACGCGCCCGACGCCCCCGCGCGCGCGCCGCCCGCGGTAGAGATCGGTGTCGATCTCCTCGACGTCGAGCAGGTCAACCAGATCGGCGGCGAGATCGGCGGGGGAGGGTGAGGTTTGATCAGTCATTCTTATCCTCCCCATGCTGGGGAGGGGGACCAGCCGCAGGCTGGTGGAGGGAGATCGCCACCTGCGCTCCGCCTGCCGTGCTCCCCCTCCACCAAGCCGATACGCGTCTCGGTCCCACTCCCCGTGCCGGGGAGGACAGCCGCTCGTCAATAGCCCGCCGCGCGTGCGAGCTGGTCGGCGTGGAAGTTCGCGTCGCCGAACATCTCGGCCAACACGCGCCCGCGCTTCATGTAGAAACCGATGTCATACTCGTCGGTCATGCCGATGCCGCCGTGCATCTGCACGCCTTCCTGCACCGCCAGGGTCGTCGCGATCCCGGTCATCGCCTTCGCGACCGACACCGCCGCCTCGGCCCGGTCGTCGCCCGCATCGAGCAGTTGCTGCGCCTTCAACACCGCGGCGCGCGCGACTTCCATCTCCGAATACAGGTGCGCGGCGCGGTGCTGCAGCGCCTGGTAGCTGCCGATCACCGTCCCGAACTGCTTGCGTTCCTTCAGGTAGCCGAGCGTCATGTCCATCGCGCCGCCGCCGACGCCCAGCATCTCTGCCGCCGCACCCGTGCGCCCCGCGCGCAGCAGCCGGCCGAGCGGGCCGCGCCCGGCATCGACCTCGCCGATCACCGCGTCGGCGTCGACCTCGACCCCGTCGAACTCGATGCGCGCCGCCAGGCTCGCGTCGGTCAGCCGCTCCGCCCGCGTGGACAGATTGGCCGCGTCGCGCGGCACCGCGAACAACGTCACGCCTTCATCGTCCTCGGCCGAGCCCGCGGTGCGCGCCGCGACGATCAGCAGGTCGGCGACATGGCCGTGCGTCACGAACTGCTTCGCGCCGGTCAGCTTGAAGCCATTGCCAGACCGCTCCGCCTTCATCGCCACCGCGTTGCGATGCTTCGCGCCCTCGTCGATCGCGAGGCCCACGACCGTGTCGCCCGAGATGATGCCGGGGAACCAGCGTTCGGCCTGCGCGCTGCCCTTCAACGCCTCGACCGCCGCGACCGCGGTGGTGAGGAACGGCGAGGGCGACAGGTTGCGCCCGATCTCTTCGAGCACCACGCCCGCCTCGACATGGCCGAGCCCGAGCCCGCCCTGATCCTCGCCGATCAGCATGCCGGTGAATCCCATCTCGGCGAACTGCTTCCACAGGTCGCGGCTGAACCCGGTCTGGTCGTCGGCGTCGCGCAGCGCGCGCATGTGGCTGACGGGCGCGTGTTCGGCGACGAAATCCTTCGCGGTGTCGCGCAGCATCGTCTGTTCGTCGTTCAAGAAAAGCGGCATTCTATGACTCCCTCTCCCCGGTGGGGAGCGGCGGGTCGGTCAGGCTCCCAGCCTGACCTTGATCGCACGGGGTGCGATCAACCCGCCGCTGGCTGGGGCGAGGGGACGCCCCACGCACCAGCCCAAATTTGATGTTGTCGAGTGAGGCAACCCCTCACCCAACCCTCTCCCCACGGGGGAGAGGGCTAGCTTGTCACGCCCCCGGCAGCTCCAGGATGCGCTTGGCGATGATGTTGAGCTGGATCTCGCTCGTCCCGCCCTCGATCGAGTTCGCCTTGGTGCGCAGCCACGCGCGCGCATGGTGCCCGCCGCGGCTCGCCTCGCTCTCCCATTCGAGCTCGTCCGATCCGCCCGCCGCCATCATCAGCTCGTGGCGACTCTTGTTCAGCTCGGTGCCGTAATATTTCATCATGCTCGGCTGCGCGGGATGCGCGCGGCCGGCCTTCAACTCGTCGATGAAGCGCTCGCTCTGCGCGGTGAAGGCGCGTGCGCGCACCTCGAACAGCGCGATCTGCGCGCGCAGCAGCGGGTCGGCGAGCCGCCCGTCATGGTCGAGCCCGATCGTCGCCAGCGCGCCCTCGATCAGCGGGTTCTTGCCGCCCGCGCCCAGACCCATACCCGAGATCATCTCGCGCTCATGGCCCAGCAGGTATTTGGCGACGTCCCAGCCGCGGTTGAGCTCGCCGACCAGATTCTCCTTCGGCACCTTCACATTGTCGAAGAACGTCTCGCAGAACGGCGAATAGCCGCTGATCAGCAGGATCGGCTTGGTCGAAACGCCGGGCGTGCGCATGTCGAACAGGACGAAGCTGATCCCGCCCTGCTTGGTCGTCTTGTCGGTCCGCACCAGGCAGAAGATCCAGTCGGCTTTGTCGGCGTAGCTGGTCCACACCTTCTGCCCGTTGACGAGGAAATGGTCGCCCTTGTCCTCGGCGCTGGTCGCGAGGCTGGCGAGGTCGGAGCCCGCATTGGGCTCGGAATAGCCCTGACACCAGCGGATCTCGCCGCGCGCGATCTCAGGGAGAAAGCGCTTCTTCTGCTCCTCGGTGCCGTACTTCAACAGCGCCGGCCCGAGCATTGAGATACCGAACGAGTAGAGCGGATTGCGCGCGCGGATGCGAGCCAGCTCCTCGCGCAGCACCTTGGTCTCGGCCGCCGACAGCCCGCCGCCGCCGTACTCCTTGGGCCAGTCGGGCACGGTCCAGCCGCGCGCGCCCATGCGGTCCATCCACGCTTTCTGCGCCGGGGTCATGTCGCTCTGGTCGCGGCCGCCCCAGGCGGTGTCCTTGTCCGAGCGGATCGGCTCGCGCATCTCGGGCGGACAATTCTCCTCCAGCCAGGCGCGTGTTTCGGTGCGGAACGTGTCGAGGTCGGTCATGGTCGGCTCCTGACGAGGTCGTGCGCGATGCGCGCAACCGCGATGGCATGATGGTCGGCGTATAAGTCTGCGATCACCTGGACCCCGATCGGCAGGCCGTCGGCGTCGTGCCCGATCGGCACGCTGGTCGCGGGCAGCATCGGCAGCGTCGCGAGCCCCGGCCAGGCGAACTGGTGAAAGAATTGCGTGTCGGCGCCGTCGATGTCGAGCCGCCGCGCCGCGAGCGGCGTATCGTCGTGCGGGAAGGCGGTCATGCCGACCGCCGGCGCGATCACCGCGTCATACTCCTTGAACAGACGCCGCCACTGCCGCTGGATACGCGCCTGTTCGTCGTGGAGATGCAGCCAGGTGTCGACCGAGGCGGGCGGGCGGCTGTCGGGCGGACCACGCCGCGACATCGCGATGTTGAGCATGTTCCAATACGCATCGTGCTGCCGCGCGAGATCGGGCAGCAACTCGCTCGCGCGGTCGACGCGTGCGCCCGCTTGTTCCAGCGCCGCGCCGAGCGCTTCCAGCGCCTGGACGATCGCGTCCTGCGCGGTCGCGAGCGGGTGGCTGGTGAGCAGCAGGACGCGTAACTCGCCCGCGCCGCGCAGCGTGGAGGCTTTCAGCGGATGGTCCGCCACCACGTCGATCGCGACATCGAGGTCGTCGGCATCGCGCGCCATCGGGCCGATCACCGACAGAACCGTCCGCGCGCTGTCGGTGCCGGGATGGAAATGCCCGTCGGTCGGCAGCACGCCCCAGGTCGGCTTGTGCCCCCACACGCCGTTGAAGGCGGCGGGGACGCGGATCGATCCGCCGATATCGGACCCGAACTCGAGCGGCACCATCCCGCTCGCCAGTGCCACCGCCGATCCGCCCGACGATCCGCCAGCGCTGCGGTTCGGGTTCACCGCGTTTACCGTGCGGCCATAGACCGGATTGTTCGATTGCAGGTCGGACAGCGCGGGCGGCACGTTGGTCTTGCCGAGCAGGATCGCGCCCGCCGCCTTCAACCGCTCCACCGTCACCGCGTCGGCACTGGGCACGAAGTCGCGATGTTCCTCAAACCCGAACGTCGTCGGCAGCCCGGCGACGTCGTAGCTTTCCTTGATCGTCATCGGCACACCCAGAAGGGGCGCGTCGAACCCGTCCGTGATCTGCTGGTCGAGCGCGGCGGCAGCGGCACGCGCACGATCGAAGTCGCGCACCACCACCGCGTTCAGCGCACCGTCCCGCGCCTCGATCCGCGCGATCGCGGCGTCCGTCTCGGCGAGCGCGGTGGTTTCGCCTGCCCGAACCGCGGCGGCGGTCTGAAGAGCGGTGCGTTCAGCCATCATATCCTCCCCAGAATGGGGAGGGGGACCAGCCGCAGGCTGGTGGAGGGGGCTCGCCCCAGACGTTGCGCCAGCGGCGAACCCCCTCCACCACCACGCTTCGCGTGGCGGTCCCTGTCCCATGAATGGAGAGGATAAGATGCGCCCCCCACCATCACTTGATCGTACCGGCCTTGAGCGTATCGGCGACCTTGAAGCCGTGCTTCTCCAGCCCCGCGACGACCTTGTCATAGCCTTCGGTCTGCGCCCAGAACATCGGGCCGCCGCGGTACACCGGCCAGCCGTAGCCGTAGATCCACACCACATCGACGTCCGACGCGCGCTGCGCCTTGCCTTCCTCCAGGATCAGCGCGCCCTCGTTCACCATCGGGTAGAGTGTCCGCTCGACGATCTCCTGGTCGGTGATCTCGCGCTTCGGCATGTTCGAGCGGCTGCGGAAATCCTCGATGATCTCGGCGACGCGCGGCGAGGGGGTCGGGTTACGCTTCTCGTCGTAGTCGTAATAGCCAGCCTGCTTCTTCTGCCCCCAGCGCCCCTCGGCGGCGAGCGCGTCGCGGATGCTCTCGATCCGGTTGGGATCGCGGTGCCAGCCGATGTCGACGCCCGCCAGGTCGCTCATCTGGAACGGACCCATCGGCATCCCGAACTCGACGTGGACCCGGTCGATCTGCTCCGGCGTCGCGCCTTCCATCAGCAGCTTGTTCGCCTCGACCTGCCGCGGCATCAGCATGCGGTTGCCGATGAAACCGTAGGTGACGCCCGCGACGACCGCGACCTTCTTGATCTTCTTCGCCAGCGCCATCGCGGTCGCGAGCACGTCGTCCGCGGTCTTCGCGCCGCGCACGATCTCCAGCAGCTTCATGACATTGGCGGGCGAGAAGAAGTGCATGCCGAGCACGTCTTGCGGTCGGCTGGTCGATGCGGCGATCTCGTCGATGTCGAGGTAGCTGGTGTTCGACGCCAGGATCGCGCCGGGCTTGGCGATCTTGTCGAGCTTGCCGAAGATCTCCTTCTTGACCTCCATGTTCTCGTACACCGCCTCGATGATGAGGTCGCAGTCGGCGAGGTCTTCGAGGTTGAGCGTCGGCTTCAATAGCCCCATCGCCTGATCGGGGGCGTCGGGCTTGATCCGGCCCTTGGCGGCCGACGCCTCGTAATTCTTGCGCATCACGCCCGTGCCGCGGTCGAGCGCTTCCTGCTGCATCTCGACGATCGTCACCGCGATTCCTGCCGACAGGAAGTTCATGCTGATCCCGCCGCCCATCGTGCCCGCGCCGATCACGCCGACACGGTTGATCGGGCGCAGCGCGATGTCGGAGGCGATGCCGTCGATCTTCGCTGCCTGACGCTCGGCGAAGAAGATGTGGCGCTGCGCGGCGGACTGCGTGCCCGTCATCAGCTTCATGAACTGCTCGCGCTCGAACTTCATACCCTCGTCGAACGGCTTCTCGGTCGCCGCCACCACGCAGGCGATGCAGGCGGCAGGCGCGTCGAAGCCGCGCATCTTGCGGCCGTTCGCCTTCTTGAACGCCTCGACCGCCTCCGGGTCCGGCGCCACGTCGCGGTCGCGCACGCGCGGGATCGGGCGCTTGTCCGCGATCTCGCGGGCAAAGGCGATCGCGTCGGCCTCCAGACTGTCCTCGCCGACCACCTTGTCAACCAGCCCGATCTCCGCTGCCTTCTTGGCCGACACCGGATCACCCAGCGCGATCATCTCCAGCGCCGCCTTGACGCCGACGACGCGCGGCAGCCGCTGCGTGCCGCCCGCACCCGGCAGCAGGCCGAGCTTCACCTCGGGCAGTCCGATCTTTGCCGAGGGCACCGCGACGCGGTATTGGCACGCGAGTGCCACCTCGCACCCGCCGCCGAGTGCGGTGCCGTGGATCGCGGCGACGATCGGCTTGCTGCTCGCGTCCATCATGTCGATGACCTCGTGCAGCCCGACGCCCTGCATCGGCTTGCCGAACTCGGTGATGTCCGCGCCCGCGAAGAAGGTCCGCCCGTCGCAGCGCAGCACCATCGCGGTGATCGATCCGTCGCCAACGCCTTCCTTGATCCCGGCCTCCAGCCCGTTGCGCACCGCCGCGCCCAGCGCATTGACCGGCGGCGAGTCGGAAATGATGACGAGCACGTCGCCGTGACGTTCGGTGCGGACCGGGTTCTGCGTGGGCGTAGTCATGTGAGGCGATACTCCGAGAAAAAGGGAATGGGCCGCGTCGCCGCGGCGTGGAAAGGGAGTGGGATCAGGTCAGCGCGGAATAGATCATCGTCTTCAACTCGCGCCGGATCGGATACACGCTCGACGGGCTCAACTGCGTCATGAACACCATGTGGATGCGCTCAACCGGATCGATGAAGAAGGCGGTGGAGAACATGCCGCCCCAATAGAATTCGCCGACGCTGCCCGGCATCATCGAACGCGCGACGTCGATCGTCACCGCGAAACCTAGCCCGAAACCGGTCCCCGCATTCTGCGTCTCGCTGAACAGCGATTTCGACATGACCGACAGGTCGGCCTTGCCCGGCAGATGGTTGATCGTCATCAGCTCGATCGTCTTGCGCCCGAGGATACGCGCGCCGTCCAGCGTGCCGCCGTTCAGGCACATGGCGCAGAAACGATGATAATCGCGCGCGGTCGACACCAAACCGCCGCCGCCCGACACCAGCCGCGGCATCCGGCTCCACGCACTCGCCTCGCCGCGGTCGTACATCACGCGGCCCCCCCTTCCACCATTGGCGCCGGGCACGAACGTGTAGCAATCGGTCAGCCGGTCGATCTTGTCCTCGGGTACCTGGAAGAAGGTATCGTGCATGCCGAGCGGCGCGAAGATCCGCTCCGCGAAGAAGCGGTCGAGCGGCATGCCCGACACGCGCTGCACCACCGCGCCCAGCACGTCGGTCGCGACCGAGTAATTCCACTGCGTGCCGGGTGAGAATTCGAGCGGCAGCTTGCCCAATTCGGCGACGAAGCCGTCGAGGTCGTGCCCGCCGTGCCAATTCTCCAGCTTGAGCTCGCGGTGCGCGGCGTCGATGTTGGAGCGGTTCTGAAAGCCGTAGGTGAACCCCGCGGTGTGGCGCAGCAGATCGACCATCCGCATCGGCTCGTCGGTCGCCCTGGTCACGAACGGCACGCCCCCGCCGCCGCCCGCATACACCCCCACCTTCTTGAACTCGGGCAGCACGTGATGCACCGGCGTGTCGAGCGCGACGCGCCCTTCCTCCACCAGCATCATGAACGCGACCGAGGTGACCGGCTTGGTCATCGACGCGATGCGGAACAGCGACGCCTCGTTGATCGCGGCATCGCCACCCTCGCGCGCCGCGCCTTGCGACGACAGATGCACCACCGCACCGTCGCGCGCGACCAGGAGTTGCGCGTGCGGCAGCAGCCCGGTGTCGAGATAGCGCGCCTTCACGAAGGCATCGATCGCGTGGAGGCGGTCAGCGTCGAACCCGTGGTCGGCCGGGTTAGCGTTCGTCATCGTCTCGTCCGTACCCCCGCTTCGAAGATGCCACGCTTCCTACGCCTTGAGCATGGCGCAAATCAACTCTAACCTCACGCGCAAGCGAACCCGATGTTCAAGACTCGGGACGGCAGCGAGCATGTTGGAGAGCAAGCGTGGCGACTGAACCATCAACCGTGACGAGCAAATGGCCCGCGATGACGCTGGACGCGGTGGAGCGTGCGCTCTGCGCGCCGGGCGCCCGATTCGAGATGGAGACGGTCGACATCCGCGGCGTACCGACGCGGGTGTGGAAGAACGCGCCGCCGCACATGGCCGCGCTGGTCGCGCTGTCGCGCACCCACGGCGAGCGGCTCGCGACGATCTACGAGGACGAACGCGTCAGCTACGAGGCGCAGTATCGCG
The DNA here is from genome assembly GCF_936927845.1 of uncultured Sphingomonas sp. Classification (GTDB taxonomy): domain Bacteria; phylum Pseudomonadota; class Alphaproteobacteria; order Sphingomonadales; family Sphingomonadaceae; genus Sphingomonas. The sequence goes on along the minus strand of NZ_CAKZHV010000055.1, from coordinate 47,190 downwards.
CGGTCGCCGCGCTCGCCGAGGTGTACCGCGCGCACGGCGTCGGGAAAGGGGACCGCGTCGCCATCGCGATGCGCAACCTGCCCGAATGGCCGGTCGCCTTCTTCGCGGCGACCGTCATCGGCGCGATCGCGGTGCCGCTCAACGCCTGGTGGACCGGCGACGAGCTCGCCTACGGCCTGGCCGACTCGGGTGCGACGCTGCTGGTGTGCGACGGGGAGCGCTGGGACCGCATCGCACCACACCTGTCCGAGGTGCCCGAGCTCGCGCACGTGCTAGTCAGCCGCGCGACCGCGCCGCTCTCGCCGCCCGCGACCCGGCTGGAGGATGCGATCGGCATCCCCAATGACTGGCACGCGCTGCCCGACCGCGCGCTGCCCGACGCGGGTCTGGTGCCGGAGGACGACGCGACGATCCTTTACACCAGCGGCACCACCGGCAAGCCCAAGGGCGCGCTCGGCACGCACCGCAATTTCATGACCAACATCATGTCGACGGGTTACTCGGGCGCGCGGATGCTGCTGCGTCGCGGCGACCCGATCCCTGCGCCGCAGCCGCGCGTCGGGCTGACGGTGATCCCCTTGTTCCACGCGACCGCGCTGTCGGCAGGGCTGATGGGTGCGATGGCGGCGGGGCATACCAGCATCTACATGCGCAAGTTCGAGGCGCTGCGCGCGTTCGAGATCATCGAGCGCGAGAAGGTAAACTCGACCGGTGGCGTGCCGACGATCGCGTGGCAGTTGCTGGAGCATCCCGACCGCCACAAATACGACCTCTCCAGCCTGGAGGCGGTCGGCTACGGCGGCGCGCCGTCCGCGCCCGAGCTGGTGCGCAAGATCGCGGGCGAGATGAAGGCGATCCCGACCAACGGCTGGGGCATGACCGAGACGACCGCCACCGTCACCACCCACGGCGCGGAAGATTACATCCACCGGCCCGAGAGCTGCGGGCCGCCCGTTGCGGTCGCCGACCTGAAGATCATGGACGCGGACGGCTGGACCGAGCTGCCGGTCGGCGAGGTCGGCGAATTGTGGGCGAGGGGGCCGATGATCGTCAAAGGCTATTGGAACAAGCCCGAGGCGACCGCCGCGACCTTCGTCGATGGCTGGGTCCGCACCGGCGACCTCGCAAGGCTCGACGAGGAAGGCTTCTGCTACATCCTCGACCGCGCCAAGGACATGATCATCCGCGGCGGCGAGAACATCTATTCGACCGAGATCGAGAACGTGCTCTACGACCACCCGGCCGTTACCGACTGCGCGCTGATCGGGCTGCCGCACCGCATCCTGGGCGAGGAGCCCGCGGCCGTCGTCCATCTGGCACCCGGCGCCCATGCGAGCGAGGCGGAGTTGCAGGCGTGGGTGCGCGCGCGGCTCGCCGCGTTCAAGGTGCCCGTCGCGATCCGCTTCGTGCCCGAAACGCTGCCGCGCAACGCCAACGGCAAGATCCTGAAGCGGGACCTCAAGACCCTGTTCGAGGACCGCGCCGCCGCGTAGGGTGGCGCGGTCGTGTCGGAAGGAAAATAATCTTGGCGGTAACGGGCGATTTCCTGCGTGGGCGCGGACGGGGGCGCCTGACCTCGGAAGAGGTGGAGGTGCTCGAACAGGCGGTTGACCGCATCGACACGCTGCCCGCGCGCACGGTGGTGACGCGTCGCGGTGAGCGCGTGCGCGAGAGCGGGCTGCTGATCGACGGCGCGATGTGCCGCTATCTCGATGCGCGCGACGGTTATCGCCAGTTGCTCGCCTTTCATCTGCCCGGCGATTTTGTCGACATGCATGGCTACACGTTGCGCCACCTCGACCATGATGTCGCGACCATCGTCGAATCGCGCGTCGCGCGGGTGTCGCATGACACGATCGACGTGATCATGGACCGGCACCCTCGATTGGGACGGATGCTGTGGCGATCGACGCTGCTCGATGCGGCGATGCACCGCGAGTGGATCTTCCGGCTTGGCCGGCTCGATGCGGCGGGGCGGTTGGCGCACTTCCTGTGCGAGGTGGCCGCGCGGATGGAGGCGGTCGGTCGCGTGAAGGACGGCGTGTTCGCGCTCCCCTTGACGCAGCAGGACATCGGCGAAGCGTGCGGGCTGACCAGCGTTCACGTCAATCGTACGCTGCGCCGGCTGCGGGAGGAGGGCGTGGCCGACATCGCCCGCGGCGAAGCACGCATCAGCGATGCCAAACAGCTCGCGCGGATCGGCGAGTTCAACGCCGATTACCTCTACCTCGACGACGGGCCCTGGGCCGATATCGACGATTGAACACGCCGCCGCTGCGAGAGGGATATTCGGCGGGCGTAAATGGCGGTACGCGTCGGGAACATGGCTGACCTTCCCGACCCCGCCCCATCCACGTCCGTACCCAGCGCCGGCACCGCGGACGCTGCCCCCGCGGGCGTATTCGGGCTGCCGGTCGCCGCTGGCGAGGACGCGCGAATCGCGCAGCGGCGCGACCGCCTGCTCGCGTCGTTGACGCTGACCGCGGGCGCCGGGCTGATGGTCGGGCTGCCGTTCGCGCTCAAGGCCGGCTCGGAATTCTTTCTGCCGACGACGATCGCGCTGGTCGTCTCGCTCGCGCTGATCCCGCTGCTGCAATGGCTCGAGCGGCGCCGGCTGCCGTCGCCGATCGCGGCGCTGATCTGCGTCATCCTGTTCCTGGTCGCCGCCAATATCGCGATCGCCGCGATCGTCGTGCCCGCGACCGACTTCTTCCGCCTGCTTCCCAGCCGCATCAACCGCATCCAGTCGAACCTGCAACCGCTGCTCGACGTTTATTCCAACCTCGAACACTACGTGAACCGCACGCTGCGTCAGGTCGCCTCGACCCCGGTACGCCCGTCGCCCAGCGCCGCGGTATCGCCCCCCAGTTCGATCGTCGAACTCGCCGCCACCAGCGCCCCCGCGTTCCTCGTACAGATGTTCTACGCCATATTGGTCGCCTACTTCTTCCTGTCAGGCTGGACCCGCCTCCGGCAACGGATGATCACCGAGCGCGCGAGCTTCGGCGGCGCGATGGCGACCGCGCGCGTGTTGCAGGACGTCGTCGATGACGTGTCGTCGTACCTGGGTACGATCACCGCGATCAACATTGCGCTGGGCGCCATCATCGCGACCGCGCTGTACCTGATCGGAATGCCGTTTCCGCTGATGTGGGGCGGCATCGTCGTTCTGCTGAACTACATTCCATATTTCGGGCCCGTGATTGCGGCGCTGCTGCTCGCGGTCGGTGGATTGATGACGTTCAACGACATCTGGACCGCGCTGACCGCGCCCGCGATCATGTACGGCACGCATTTGATCGAGGCGAACGTCGTCACGCCGCTGATCGTCGGACATCGATTGACGATCAATCCGGTGCTGATTCTCATCTCCATCAGCTTTTGGGGTTGGGTGTGGGGGACAGCGGGCGCGCTGCTGGCCGTGCCGATCCTGATCATCGTGCAAACGGTGATCGGGGCGGCGGGTCGGCCCGACATCACCGGGTTCCTGTTCGAGCACGGTACGTTGGTGCGTTCGCGCGAGGGTGATCGGAAAATCTTCGACGGCGATACGCGATCCGGTTGACAGCCGGCCATGCGCCGCATAGCAGCCGCGCCTCACGCTTCTACAAGCGGGTGTAGCTCAGTTGGTTAGAGCGCCGGCCTGTCACGCCGGAGGTCGCGGGTTCGAGCCCCGTCACTCGCGCCATTTCCCGGCGGTTCGTGTCGCGGGAAAAGGTTGAAATGGTCGTGTTGACACAATGGGGGTGCCGGCCTAATCGGCGCGCCTCACGCTTTTCAAGCGGGTGTAGCTCAGTTGGTTAGAGCGCCGGCCTGTCACGCCGGAGGTCGCGGGTTCGAGCCCCGTCACTCGCGCCATTCTCAGGCGTTTTCCTCCACATCATCGGTGCAAGCGACAGCGGTTCACGCGCGCCAACGCCCCGTCTCCATCCAGCGCAGCAGCGGCTTGAGCGGTGTGATCCAGATGATCCCGGCGACCAGGTAGAAGGCGAACTGGAGCGTCCAGTGCCATGCGCCGACCACGCCCGACAGCGACATGATGACGATCGACCAGATCGCGATCAGCCCCAGGATCGCCAGCATGCCAACGGGTTTGCGCCAATCGGGCGTCATCGCGTAATCCATTCCTGTTCGGTGACGATCGCATGGAGCGGGGCGTCCCACGTATCGGGTTCTATCCTCGCTACCTCTTGTACGCTCCAGGCGACGCCGATGCGGGTAGCGTGCGGGTATTCGGCGAAGGCGCGATCGTAATGCCCCGCACCCTGTCCGACGCGGTTCAGCGCGCGATCGAACGCGATCAGCGGCGTCAGCACGAGGTCGGGTGCGAGGCGCACCTCACCCAGCCGGGGCTGGCGCAGGCGAAAGGGGCCGTCGACCAACGCTTCGTCATCGTTCCATGGCACGAAGACGAGCGGCGTGGTGCGATCGACCACGAAGGGCAGCGTGATCCGACATCCTGCGCTGCGTGCCGCTGCGACCAGCGGCGCGGGATCGGCCTCGCTGCCGATCGGTACATAGGCCGCAACGACCAGCTCAGGGGATAACAGCGCGCGCAGCGGCGCGGGCACCGCGAGGGTAGGGCGCACCTGCGCGACGAAGACATCGCGGGTGTGGCGCAGACCGGCACGAAGCTGTTTCTTGTCAGTCATGCGCGCCGCCAGAGCGGATAATGGAGGCCGCTACGACGCGGCCCAAGCTGACCACCTGAGGGCTGATGCGCCCGAAAGCAAAGGCTCATCCAACGCGCGAACGTGAGGCATTTCCAGCACAGCGGCTCGTGATCGATCATCGTCGGTATCGCGGCATGGGGCGGGTGGCGGGACCGCCGTGGTCGTTTGCCGGTGTATCCACTGACGCACGGTACGTCAGGTGGGGATCGTGTACGTCGGACCAGGGTCCGGGCAGGGACAACCCCCTTTGGATGATGAATAGCCTCAGGGATAAGTCTGGCTCGTACCGGGCAGAACCCGCCAGCCCCAACTTAGGGCGTCGCCGCCTCGTCCTCAAGGGCCGCAGCGAGTGTTTCGAGCCGCTCGGCGATGCGACCCAGCGCGACATCCGCCGGCGTCTCGGGCGGGGGTGCCTCGCGCGCCTCGATCAGCGCGTCGGCGAGCATCAGCGCGGTCAGCAGGAACGTGCGCTGTATTCCGCCCGAACCCGCTGCGCGCCGTGCCGACGCCCAGCGTTCCTCGATCAGCGCACCGGCCTGCATCAGCCTTGCCTCGCCGCCGTCGCGGCACGCGACCTCGTGCGATAGGTCACCGATCTTGAGCGTGACCATCGCCATTATTCCGCTCCCTCGCGTGCCATTACCGCGTCGAGCGCGGCGACCGCCTCCGCCATGCGCGACTTCAGCGCGGCGTGACGCTCGGCGATTGCCTCGGCGGCGATGCGGCGGCGGGCGATCGCCGCCTCGATTCGTTCGATCGCTTGTTCGATGCGGGCGAGGGCCGGATGATCCATGACGCAGACGGATAGGCAGCCGCCCGCGACCCGGCAAGATATTGCTTGAACACGAGGGTTTCACGCGCCCGCCGGCGCGAGCACGTCGAACACCGCGCCGAATACGTCCGATGCGGTTGACGCGCCCCCTGCTTGCCCGGCAAAGGCCGCTGCAACTGCGAACAGGCGGGTGAGGAACAAGCGATGACCAAGGTAGCGATCAACGGTTTCGGGCGCATCGGCCGCCTGGTGGCGCGCGCGCTGATCGAGCGGAACAGCGACCTCGAACTCGTCACCATCAACGACCTCGCCGATGCCAAGTCAAACGCCTGGCTGTTCAGCCGCGACAGCGTTCACGGGCGCTTCAACGGCACCGTCGAGGCGGAGGGTAACGACCTCGTCATCGACGGCAAGCGCATCCGCGTGACCGCCGAGCGCGACCCCGCCAACCTGCCGCACAAGGAACTAGGCGTCGACATCGTGCTTGAATGCACCGGCTTCTTTACCGACCGCGCCAGCGCGCAGAAGCACATCGACGCGGGCGCGAAGAAGGTGCTGATTTCCGCCCCTGCCAAGGGTGTCGACATCACCGTCGTCTACGGCGTTAATGACGACAAGCTCGAGGCCGGCCACACGATCGTGTCGAACGCGTCTTGCACCACCAACTGCCTCGCGCCAGTTGCCAAGGTGCTGAACGACGCGATCGGCATCGAACGCGGTCTGATGACTACCATCCACGCCTACACCAACGATCAGAAAATCCTCGATCAGATCCACCCGGACCTGCGCCGTGCGCGCGCGGCGGCGATGAGCATGATTCCGACCACCACGGGTGCGGCCCGCGCGGTGGGCGAGGTGCTGCCCGAGCTCAAGGGCAAGCTCGATGGTTCGGCGGTTCGCGTGCCCGTGCCCGACGGCAGCCTGGTCGACCTGACCTTCACCCCCGAGCGCGACACGACCAAGGAAGAGGTCAACGAGCTGCTCAAGGCCGCGGCCGAAGGTCCGATGAAGGGCGTGCTTCACTTCTCCGACGAGCCGCTCGTCTCGATCGACATCGTTCACACGCCTTATTCTTCGACCGTCGACAGCCTGGAAACCGCGGTGATCGACGGCAAGCTGGTGCGCGTCGTCAGCTGGTACGACAACGAATGGGGCTTCTCCAACCGCATGGTTGACACCGCAACCGCGATGGCAAACTTCGGCTAACTCACATCCGCGCCGTCGCGACGCGATCGCGGCGGCGCCGTACTACGGATCGATGATGGGTATGCTTCTCGGCATCGCGCGCCACGCCTTTCCCAAGGCGCCGATGGAGCTGATCGATCAGGCGGTCGTGACGTGCGAGGAGGGCATCCACGGCGATTATCGCGGCGCGATGAAGCGCAAGCCCTACAAGCGTCAGCTGACGCTGATCGAGCGCGGCGACTGGGCTGCGGCATTAGCCGAGATCGGCGAAAGCATCGGCTGGGAGGAGCGCCGCTCCAACCTGTTGATCGACCAGTTCGACCTGCCGCAGGTGCCCGGCACCTTGCTCAGGATCGGGGCCGACGTGGTGTTGGAGATCACGCGCGAGACCGACCCGTGCGAGCGGATGGAAGCACTCGCGCCCGGATTGAAGGCGGCGCTGCTCCCCGATTGGCGCGGCGGCGCGTGTGCGATGGTGAGACAAGGCGGCGTGATCGCCGTCGGTGACAGGATCAGGATCGAGGAAACATGGACAAGTCCTTCCCAACGCTCGACGACATCAGCGACGTTCACGGCCGCCGCGTCCTCGTACGCGAGGATCTGAACGTACCGCTCCACGACGGGCAGGTGAGCGACGACACCCGCCTGCGCGCCACTGTGCCGACGATCGCCGAACTGTCCGACAAGGGCGCGATCGTGCTGATCCTGGCGCATTTCGGCCGACCCAAGGGCGTGCCCTCGCCGGAAATGTCGTTGGCGCAGATCGTGAAGCCCTATGAGGCGGTGCTCGGTCGCGCGGTCCGCTACATCGACTGGGAGGGTGCCGCGGCCGCGATTGCGACGATGCAGCCCGGCGACGTCGGCGTGCTGGAGAATACGCGCTTCTTCGGTGGCGAAGAGAAGAATGACGCCCAAGTCGTTGATCGCTTTGCTGCGCTCGGCGATCTCTACGTCAACGACGCTTTCTCCGCCGCGCATCGCGCGCACGCTTCGACCGAGGGACTTGCGCGCCGCTTGCCGGCCTATGCCGGTCGGCAGATGGAGGCGGAACTCGACGCGCTGGAGAAAGCGCTCGGCAATCCCGAGCATCCGGTCGCCGCGGTCGTCGGCGGTGCCAAGGTGTCGACCAAGCTCGACGTGCTCAAGCATCTGGTCGCGCGCGTCGATCACCTCATCATCGGTGGCGGCATGGCGAACACCTTCCTCGCCGCGCGCGGGGTCGATGTGGGCAAGAGCCTGTGCGAGCATGACCTGACCGGCACCGCTGAGGAAATCCTCGACGCCGCCGAAAAGGCGGGCTGCACTGTCCACCTGCCGTATGATGTCGTGGTCGCGCGCGAGTTCAGGGCGAACCCGGAGACGCGGACCGTCAACGTCCACGAGGTCGCCGCCGACGAGATGATCCTCGACATCGGCCCGGCCGCGGCCGAGTCGCTCGGCGACGTGCTCAAGAACTGTCGCACACTCGTGTGGAACGGCCCGCTTGGTGCGTTCGAGACGCCGCCGTTCGACGCCGCGACCGTCGCGCTCGCGCGCACCGCTGCGGCACTGACAAAGGAAGGCGGCCTCGTCTCGGTCGCGGGCGGCGGCGATACGGTAGCTGCGCTCAACCAGGCAGGTGTCGGGGACGACTTCAGCTTCGTGTCGACCGCGGGCGGCGCGTTTCTCGAATGGATGGAAGGGCGCGAATTGCCCGGCGTTGCGGCGCTCAGGCGTTGAGAGATCAGGCGCGCGGCCGTTCCGGTCGCGCGCTCAACTGGCTGGCGCAGGTTCCTGCAGCAGCGGCACGATGACCTTGTTGAGCGTGTCGAGATCGAACGCGCCTGCCTCGGCGTAGCGGATGCGACCGCTGCGATCGATGATGTAGTTCATCGGCACTGCCGACACCTCCGAATACGGGCCCTTCGTCCGCTTGACCGCGGGGATCGCCATCGCGGCGAACAGCGGCTTCATGCGGTAGAGCGGCAGCGAGTCCTCGGTCGTGACCGCGAAGGCGCGCAGGCCATGCTTCTTCTGGATGTCGTAATAACGGTCGATCAGCGGCAACTCGGCGCGGCACGGCACGCACCATGTCGCCCAGAAGTTTAGCAGCACGACCTTCCCCTTCAGGTCGTCGCGCGACACCTTGCTGCCGTCCATCAGCGTGAAGGTGAAATCGGGCGCGACATCGCCGATCTTCGGAAGCCGTGCGCTCGCGGGCGCCGCACACAGGAATGCCGCCAGCGCGGCTGTCATCCAACGTCTCATCTTCTCTCCCCCTTAAACGCCATGCTGCGGCGGCAGGCGTGCGGCGTCAACGCCGCTTGCATCGCCGGGCACGGGAGCGTAGGCGGTGTTTAACACGTTAAACGCGGGAGCGACGCGGCATGCTGGGAGTGCGACTGGACGAGGAGCTGGAACAGCGTCTCGCCGCGGTCGCGCGCTCGCAGGGGCGTAGCAAGAGCGACATCGCGCGCGAGGCGGTGCGCCGCTACGTTGACCTCCACGACGAAGCGTTCCGCCGCGAGGCGCGACGCCAATCGCTACGCGCGTCCCGGCGCGACGGCGACGACGATCATCAGTTCTGGGAAGCGGTCGAGCGCGACGGCGCAGCGGCGCCGACCTCATGAGCGCGCCCGAGATCAGGCACGGCGCGATCGTGATGGTCGCGTCGCCTGCCGGAGCGGGTGCCGGCGAGGCGCGCGCGTGCGTGGTCGTCCAGGCCGATCTGTTCAACGAAACGCATGCGACGATCACGCTGTGCCCGCTCACCAGCGTGATCGGCGGCGAATCGCTGTTCCGCGTCGCGATCTCGCCGCAGGAACACACCGGGCTGAGCGTCGAATGCGAGGTGCAGGTCGATCGCATTACCTCGGTGCGCCGTCACCGGATCGTCAAGGTGATCGGGCATGCCTCGGCAACCCGGATGGAGCAGGTCGATCAGGCGCTCAGGCGCTGGCTTACCTTGTGAATACAACCGAATAGGAGTTGAACATGACCCCGACCGTCAAGAACATCCTCGACAAATACGAGGGCACCAGCCCGGCGGTGAAGGCCAATCTGGCCCGTATCCTGATGCACGGAAAGCTCGGCGGCACCGGTAAGCTGGTGATCCTGCCGGTCGATCAGGGGTTCGAGCATGGCCCGGCGAGGTCGTTCTCGGTCAATCCCGCCGCTTACGATCCGCACTACCATTACCAGATCGCGATCGACGCGGGGCTCTCCGCCTATGCCGCGCCGCTCGGCATGCTGGAGGCGGGCGCCGACACGTTCGCGGGGCAGATCCCGACGATCTTGAAGGTCAATTCATCGAACAGCTGGGCGACCAGCATCAACCAGGCGCAGACCGGCAGCGTCGAGGACGCGCTGCGGCTCGGCTGCGCGGCGATCGGCTTCACCATCTATCCGGGCTCCGATCACATTTTCGAGATGATGGAGCAGATCCGCAGCCTGCGCGAGGAAGCATCGGCTGCCGGCCTCGCCACGGTGATCTGGTCCTACCCGCGCGGTGGCGACATCTCGAAGGACGGCGAACTCGCGCTCGACGTGGGTGCCTATGCCGCGCACATGGCCGCGCTGCTCGGCGCGCACATCATCAAGGTCAAGCTGCCGAGCGCACACATCGAGCAAAAGGACGCCAAGAAGGCGTACGAGAAGCTCGACGCCTCGACTCAGGCGAAGCGCGTCGCGCACGTCGTCCAGTCGAGCTTCGCCGGCCGCCGCGTGGTGGTGTTCTCAGGCGGCGCGTCGAAGGGAGCGGACGCGGTCTACCAGGACGCGCGCGACATTCGCGACGGCGGCGGCAACGGCTCGATCATCGGCCGCAACACGTTCCAGCGCGAGCGCGGCGAGGCGTTGGAGATGCTGGCGAAGCTGATCGCGATTTACAAGAACGAGGAATAAACGTTTGTTGACGCAGTCATCCCGATCGACGGGGCGGCTGTGATAGCCATCGCTGGCCGCCTTGGCGCTTTCGTCGCGAACGACGAGGCGCTAGGGCGGCGCGATGAACATCGAAGACCCGCTCGGCCCGCTCGATCCCGGCTTCGCCGCCGCCTTCAAGCACGACGATCGGCGGCCGCCGTGCCAATTGTATCTCGTCTCGCCGCTCGACGTCGGTGGCGCCTTCCCCGACCGACTGCGCCGCGCATTGGGCGCCGGGCCGGTCGCGGCGTTCCAGTTTCGCGTCAAGGGCATCGACCAGCACGCCGCGGCCAAGCTTGCCGAGCCGCTGCAGGCGATCTGCGCCGAGCACGGCGTCGCCTTCATCGTCAATGATAGTGCAAGCCTCGCCAAGCGGCTGGGTGCGGACGGCGTGCATCTGGGGCAGGAGGACGACGATCCGCGCGACGCGCGCGCGCTGCTGGGACCCGACGTGCAGATCGGCGTTACCTGCCACGACAGCCGCCATCTCGCGATGGAAGGGGGCGAGGCGAATGCGGACTATGTCGCGTTTGGCGCCTTCTATCCGACCACGACCAAGGAGGTGAAGCACCACCCCGAGCCGTCGATCCTGTCGTGGTGGTCGACCTTGTTCGAGCTGCCGAGCGTCGCGATCGGCGGGATCACGCCCGTCAACGTCGCTCCGCTGGTCGCGGCAGGCGCTGACTTCGTCGCGGCATCGGGATCGGTCTGGAACGGCGACGAGGCTGCCGCGGTGAAGGCGTTCGAGGCGGCGCTGGCGGCGGCGCACCGGGGCTGACGGACGCGGCGCGCTTGACCCCCGCGACCGGTGCGCCATGCTGGCGGGCATGACCCGGCTCGGCGCCATCATCTCCGCAGTGATTATTCTGGCGGTTATCGGCTTCGCGTCGATGCTGTCCTTCGGTCCTGCGCCTGTGACGCCGAAGCAGGCGGGGGTGACCCGCGACATTCGCGCCGCTGTTCCGGCTCCCGCCAACATCACGAGTGGTGGGCTGCGCGTACCCGTCGCGGGTGTGCCGCGCGCGGCGTTGCGCGACAGCTGGGGCGAGGCGCGCGAGGGCGGCGCGCGTGGGCATCACGGCACCGACATCATGGCGCGCGCGGGCACGCCGGTGATCGCGGCGGCCGATGGCTGGATCGAGAAGTTGTTCGAGAGCGGACGCGGCGGGACGACGCTCTACCAGCGGTCGGCCGATCGGCGCTGGACCTATTATTACGCGCATCTCGCCAGCTACGCGCCGGGCGTGCGCGAAGGCATGCGGGTGCGCGCCGGGCAGGTGCTCGGCTATGTCGGCGACACCGGAGACGCTGGGGCGGGCAATTACCACCTGCATTTCGGGCTGACGCGGATGCATGGCGGCGACCGCTGGTGGCAAGGGGACAACGTGAACCCGTATCCGCTTCTTGCCCGCCAGCCCGCCGGACGCTAGATGGCGCGCACCGGCTGTCCGCCCGTGTGCGGCAGCCCCAGCTCTTTTCCATAGGCGAGATCCATGAAGATCAGCGGCGTGGACATCCGTCCCGGCAATATCATCGAGTATGAAGGCGGCATCTGGCGCGCCGTGAAGATTCAGCACACCCAGCCCGGGAAGGGCGGTGCGTACATGCAGGTGGAGCTGAAGAACCTGCGCGACGGGCGCAAGAACAACGTCCGCTTCCGCTCGGCGGAGTCGGTCGAGCGCGTGCGGCTCGACACCAAGGATTTCCAATTCCTGTTCGCCGAGGACGACGGGCTCGTCTTCATGGACAAGCAGACCTACGACCAGGTGACGCTGCCGCGCGACCTGCTGGGTGATGCTGCTGCCTTCCTGCAGGACGGCATGGACGTCGTGATGGAATTGTACGACGAGGAAGCGATCAGCGTGCAGTTGCCCGACACGATCGAAGCCGAGATCGTCGAGGCCGACGCGGTGGTGAAGGGGCAGACCGCCTCGTCGAGCTACAAGCCCGCGATCCTCGACAACGGCGTGCGCGTAATGGTGCCGCCGCACATCTCGGCGGGTACGCGGATCGTGGTGGATGTGTACGAGCAGACGTATGTCAGGCGCGCGGATTGAGACGATCAGCGTAAGCTAATCGCACGATCTGCCGCCCGGCCGGCGCGCCGTGGCACGACCGACGACGCTGGCTTGGCCTGCGGCGCGCCGCCGCACAAATTGCCCTCACCGAAGGGCCGGGGAAGGGGACCACCGGGGCGGTCCCGTTCTCCTTCACGCGGGCGATCGCGTGGGGCTTCCCCTTTTCACACCCTCTCCCCGGAGGGGCGAGGGCTCTTATCATGCCATCCCATTCCGGCCTGTTCACGATCATCGAGCGTGCGGCACGCAAGGCCGCGCCGCGGCTGCGTCGCGACTTCAACGAGGTCCAGCAGCTCCAGGTCAGCCGCAAGGGGCCCGCGGACTTCGTGACCCAGGCCGATCAGCGCTGCGAGCAGACGCTGTACGAGGAATTGTCGAAGGCGCGCCCCGACTGGGGTTTCCTGATGGAGGAGCGCGGCGAGATCGCGGGCGACCCGACCAAGCCGCGCTTCATCGTCGACCCGCTCGACGGCACGTCGAACTTCCTCCACGGTATTCCGCATTTCGCGATCTCGATCGCGGTTGAGGAGCCGCTGCCGAACGGCAAGCGCGAGATTACAACCGCGCTGACCTACCAGCCGCTGACCGACGAGAGCTTCTGGGCGGAGAAGGGCCGCGGCGCGTGGTTGCAGGACCAGCGGCTGCGCGTGTCGGCGAGGCGCGAATCGTCGGAGGCGCTGATCGCGACCGGCATCCCGTTCATGGGTCACGGTGACTTCGTACAATGGACCCGTATCTTCGGCGGCATCGCGCCGCAGGTCGCGGGCATCCGCCGGCTGGGTGCGGCAACGCTCGACCTTGCCTGGGTTGCGGCAGGCCGCTTCGACGGGTTCTGGGAGAGCGACCTGAAGCCGTGGGACGTCTCGGCGGGCGTGCTGCTGGTCAAGGAAGCCGGCGGCTTCGTCACCGACTTCCGCGGCGGCGATCGCTACATGGAGCGTAACGAGTTCCTGGCCTCGAACGACGGCCTGCATTCCAAACTCCACAAGATGCTGGCGCAATCGCTGCGCTGATCAGCAGCGCGGGGCGGCGTGGCGGAGTGTTGCGATTCATTCTCACGCCCCGCGCGCCTTGCCCGTCCCTGCCCGGAGGCTTAAAGCGGCCGGCAATCGTTCGCACATGCAGTACGAGCGCCTGAACGTAGCATTGAGAGTCTGACATTGGTCGACCTGTCGCAATATCTGCCAATCCTGATGTTCCTGGGAGTGGCGCTGATCCTGTCCTCGGCGTTCGTGTTCCTGCCGATGGTGGTCTCGCGGATCACGGGCTCGTACAAGCCGACCGCGGAGAAGCTGTCCGAATATGAATGCGGCTTCCCTGCGTTCGAGGACAGCCGCAGCCAGTTCGACGTGCGCTTTTATCTCGTTGCCATTCTGTTCATCATCTTCGATTTGGAAGCGGCGTTCCTATATCCCTGGGCGGTCAGCGTTTTTTCGCTCGGATGGACGGCCTGGATCAGCATGATGGTATTTATCGGGGAGCTCGCGCTCGGGCTCGTCTACGCGTGGAAGAAGGGAGCGTTGGAGTGGGAGTAGAAGCGCACTCCGGACCCGTGGGGCTCGTCAACGCGCCCGAAACAGGCCGCTCGGTCGTCGCACCCGATCAGGGTTTCTTCGATGGTTTGAACGGCGAGTTGAACGACAAGGGCTTTCTGGTCACCTCGTCGGAGGAACTGTTTCAGTGGGCGCGCACGGGCTCGCTGTGGTGGATGACTTTCGGTCTCGCATGCTGCGCGGTGGAGATGATCCACGTCAACATGCCGCGTTACGATCTCGAGCGCTTCGGCGCTGCTCCGCGCGCGTCGCCGCGCCAGTCGGACGTGATGATCGTCGCGGGCACGTTGTGCAACAAGATGGCGCCCGCGCTGCGCAAGGTTTACGACCAGATGTCGGAGCCCAAATACGTCATCTCGATGGGAAGCTGCGCCAACGGCGGCGGTTACTATCACTACAGCTACTCGGTGGTGCGCGGCTGCGACCGTGTGGTGCCCGTCGACATCTACGTGCCTGGTTGCCCGCCGACGGCGGAGGCGCTGCTGTACGGCATCATGCAGTTGCAGCGTAAGATCCGCCGCAGCGGGAGCATCGAGCGATGAGGGCGCCGGCACCGGCATTCGCCTATAGCCTGAACGACGAGACGATCGCGGCGGCGCAGTCGGCGATTGGCAGCGGGTTGGTCGACGCCTTCGTGCGCGCGGGTGAGGTGCAGTTGCACGTGACGCGCGACGCGCTGATCGCGGCGCTGACCGCGCTGCGCGATACGCCCGGGCTTGAGTATCAGCAGTTGATGGAGATCGCCGGCGTCGACTATCCCGATCGCGGGGCTGAGCGGTTCGAGGTCGTCTACTGCCTGTTATCGCTGACGCGTAACCACCGGCTGCACGTTCACGTGCGCGCGTCGGAGGACACGCCGCTGCCGAGCGTTACCGGGCTGTGGCCGGTAGCAGGCTGGCTGGAGCGCGAGGTGTACGACATGTACGGCGTGCTGTTCGCGGGCAACCAGGACCTGCGCCGCATCCTCACCGACTATGGCTTTCGTGGCCACCCGTTCCGCAAGGATTTTCCGCTCTCTGGCTTCGTCGAGATGCGTTATTCGGAAGAGCAGAAGCGCGTAGTGTACGAGCCCGTCAAGCTCGCGCAGGATTTCCGCAGCTTCGACTTCATGAGCCCGTGGGAAGGCGCGGAATATGTGCTGCCGGGCGACGAGAAGGCGAAGGATGCCGCTTTGCCGCAGGCCAAGGGCGCGCAGTCGCCGGTGACCGCGACGCAGGTGCAGAACGCGGGCGCGACCAAGACCGACGCCAAGGCGCCGGCCGCGTCGAGCGAGCCGTACGGCAAGACCGATGCGCCGAGCACCGCGCAGACTGGTGCCGGCAAGGATGATCCGGACTCCAAGCCCAAGCCCGCCGACCCCGATGTCGTGCCCGGCAAGGGAGGGCAGAACCAATGACCGATACTTTGGTAGCGAACGGCGGGCCGGTCGATCACCAGCCCGACAAGACGATGGCGGTCGACCGTGAGATCGATCCGGCAGTCGACAAGATCGTTCACGCGACCGACGCCTCGCACCCGAGTGAGGGTGACGTCGCGATCCAGAACTACACGATCAACTTCGGCCCGCAGCATCCCGCCGCGCACGGCGTGCTTCGCCTGGTCATGGAACTGGACGGTGAGATCATCGAGCGGATCGATCCGCACGTCGGGCTGCTGCACCGCGGCACCGAGAAGCTGATCGAGTACAAGACCTACGCGCAGGCGATCCCGTATTTCGACCGGCTCGATTACTGCTCGCCGATGTGCATGGAGCACACCTTCGTGCTCGCGATCGAGAAGCTGCTCGATCTCGAAGTGCCGCTGCGCGCGCAATATCTGCGCGTGTTGTTTGCCGAGCTGACGCGCATTTCGAACCATATGCTGAACCTCGGTTCGCACGTGATGGACGTCGGCGCGATGACGCCGAACCTGTGGCTGTTCGAAATTCGCGAGGATTGCTACGGCTTTTTCGAGCGTGCCTCGGGTGCGCGGATGCACCACAATTACATGCGGCCGGGCGGCGTCCATCAGGACGTGCCCTTGAAGCTGCTGACTGACATCGCCGACTGGCTCGACACGCGCCTGCCGCGCTTGTTCGAGGACGCGATTTCGCTCGTCGCCGACAACCGCATCTTCAAGCAGCGCAACGTCGATATTGGCACGGTGAGCCGCGACGACGCGATTGCCTGGGGCTTTTCGGGTCCGATGATCCGCGCCGCGGGCATCCCGTGGGACCTGCGCAAGTCGCAGCCATACGACGTCTACGATCGGATGGACTTCGACGTGCCGGTCGGCACGCGCGGCGACTGCTACGATCGTTTCATGGTGCGCGTGGAGGAGGTGCGTCAGTCGGCGCGCATCATGCGTCAGTGCCTGAACGAAATGCCCGAGGGGCCGATCGCGAGCCTCGACCGCAAGGTTGTGCCGCCCAAGCGCGCCGAGATGAAGCAGTCGATGGAAGCGCTGATTCATCACTTCAAGCTCTACACCGAGGGCTATCACGTCCCCGCGGGCGAAGTGTACGTTGCGACTGAGAGCCCGAAGGGCGAGTTCGGCGTGTATCTGGTCAGCGACGGCAGCAACAAGCCGTATCGCTGCAAGATCCGCCCGACCGCCTTCTCGCACCTGCAGGCGATGGACTTCATGAGCCGCGGCCACATGCTCGCGGACACCACCGCGATCCTGGGCGCGATGGATATTGTTTTTGGTGAATGTGACCGCTGATGGCTGACGGACCGCAGATCCCCGACGAGGCCGAGACCCGCGCGCGCTGGGGTGCGTTCGCGTGGAACGAGGCGAACCAGATCAAGCGCAACGAGATCCTCGGGCGCTATCCCAAGGGCCGCGAGCAATCGGGGTCGATCCCGCTGCTCGACCTGGCGCAGCGCCAAGTGGGTGAAGAGACGAACACGCAAGGCTGGCTGCCCGTGCCGGTGATCGAGTTCGTCGCGCGCGAGATCGGCGTGCCCTACATCCGCGTGTTCGAGGTCGCGACCTTCTACACGATGTTCAATCTCGCGCCGGTGGGGCGTTTCCACGTCCAGGTGTGTGGCACCACGCCGTGCGTGCTGCGCGGGTCGGACGACGTGTTCGCGGCGTGCAAGAACAAGGGGCTGATCAAGGGGCGCACGACACCGGACGGCCTGTTCACGCTGACCGAGGTCGAGTGCATGGGCAATTGCGCGTCGGCGCCGATGGTCCAGATCAACGACGACAATTACGAGGACCTCGACTACGACCGCACCACCGCGATCCTCGAAGCGCTGGCGAACGGTGAGACGCCGAAGTCGGGTTCGCAGGAGCCGGGGCGTCACACGGTTGAGCCGTATGGCGGTCCGACGACGCTGACCGCGATGGTCAACGAGAACCACGATTACCGCGGCGAATGGGGGCAGGTCGCGCAGCCTCAGGCGGTGGAGCAGCAGGCATGAGTCTCGCCGACAAGGATCGTATCTTCACCAACCTGTACGGCTTCCAGTCGTGGCGGGTCGACGCCGCGATGCAGCGCGGTGACTGGGACAATACGAAAGACCTGCTTACACTCGGCCAAGACAAGATCATTGACGTGATCAAGGCGTCGGGTCTGCGCGGGCGCGGCGGCGCGGGCTTCCCGACGGGCACCAAGTGGAGCTTCATGCCCAAGGAGCCCAAGCCCGATCGGCCGAACTTCCTCGTCATCAACGCCGACGAGTCGGAGCCCGGTTCGTGCAAGGACCGCGAGATCATGCGGCACGATCCGCACAAGCTGATCGAGGGCGCGCTGGTCGCGGGTTTCGCGATGCGTGCGCGCGCGGCGTACATCTACATCCGCGGCGAGTATATCCGCGAGGCCGAGGTGCTGTTCGCCGCGGTCGCGGAAGCATATGATCGCGGCCTCGTCGGCAAGAATGCGTGCGGGTCGGGTTACGATTTTGACGTGTTCGTTCACCGCGGCGCGGGCGCGTACATCTGCGGTGAGGAAACCGCGATGCTCGAGAGCCTGGAGGGCAAGAAGGGCCAACCGCGCTTGAAGCCGCCATTCCCGGCGGGCGCGGGTCTCTACGGCTGCCCCACGACGGTCAACAACGTCGAGTCGATCGCGGTCGCGCCGACGATCCTGCGGCGTGGTGCGGCCTGGTTCTCGAGCTTCGGCAACGATAATAACAAGGGCACCAAGCTCTTCCAGATCAGCGGCCACGTCGAGAAGCCGACGGTGGTCGAGGAAGCGATGAGCATCAGCTTCCGCGAACTGATCGAGAAGCATTGCGGCGGCATCCGCGGCGGCTGGGACAATCTGCTCGCGGTGATCCCGGGCGGCTCGTCGGTGCCGCTGGTGCCGGCTAAGGATATCATCGATTGTCCGATGGACTTTGACGGGTTGAAGGGCGTCGGCTCCGGCCTCGGCACCGCCGCCGTCATCGTCATGGACAAGTCGACCGACGTCGTCCGCGCGATCAGCCGCATATCGTACTTCTACAAGCACGAGAGCTGCGGCCAGTGCACGCCGTGCCGTGAGGGTACCGGCTGGATGTGGCGCGTAATGGAGCGGCTGCGCACCGGCGATGCCGAGATCAGCGAGATCGACATGCTCCAGCAGGTCACCAAGCAAGTCGAGGGTCACTCGATCTGCGCGCTCGGCGACGCCGCGGCGTGGCCGATCCAGGGGCTGATCAAGCATTTCCGCCCCGAGCTGGAGCGCCGCATCATCGAGCGGACCGGAAAGACCGGAGGCCTCGCTCCCATGCAGGAAGCGGCCGAGTGATCCTGACCGTCGCCCTGATTCTTCAGGCGGCCGCGGCGCATAATGTTGCGCCACAGGATCGGCGCGCGCTCGATCGGGAGATGACACGGCGTTTGCGCCGGGCAATTCCAATGGCGTCGAACATCGAGCTGCGGTCGCTTTCAATCGAGCCGATTGCGACCTGCCTGCACAAAGAGGCGGCGAAGGACACCGATCGCTTTCTCTCGACCTCGTTGATGTCGAAGGAGGAGTTCGAGCGCGGCACCAAGCTTCTAGAGAAGCACCGTAGTTGCATGGGGCAGGTTATGTCGATCGCAATGCCGGTGCCGGTCTTGCGCGGAGCCTTGGCTCAGCGTCGATTGCTCGCCCAGCAATCGACGCTCGACACGTTTGCCGGTCAGACGGCACGCCCGATGGGTCGGGTGCCCGTGGCAGACGGGCGTCCGTTTCTCGTGGCTTACGCGACCTGTCTTGCCGTGTCGCAGCCCGGTTGGACCGCCGCGTTTTTGCGCACGCCATCGCGATCCCCGGGGGAGAAGCGGCAATTCATGCGATTCGGCGATGCGTTGAAAAACTGCATGCCGGTTGATCGCAGCTATAACGTCGATATGCCCGCGTTGCGGGACGAAATGGCCGCTGTCGTTGATCGTTTGGTCACGTACGGCGATGGAGCAAAGAATGCCTAAGCTGAAGGTAGACGGGATCGAGGTCGAGGTGCCGCAGGGCGCTACCGTCCTCCAAGCGTGCGAGGCCGCGGGCAAGGAAATCCCGCGCTTCTGCTATCACGAGCGTTTGAGCATCGCGGGCAATTGCCGCATGTGCCTGGTCGAGGTGAAGCCGGGCCCGCCCAAGCCGCAGGCGTCGTGTGCGCTGCCCGCCGCCGACAATCAGGAAGTGTTCACCACCACGCCGATGGTGAAACATGCCCGCGAGGGCATCATGGAATTCCTGCTGATCAATCACCCGCTCGATTGCCCGATCTGCGATCAGGGCGGCGAATGCGACTTGCAGGATCAGTCGATGGCCTACGGCCGCGGCCGCTCGCGTTTCGCCGAGAACAAGCGCGCGGTGACCGAGAAGTACATGGGACCGATCGTCAAGACGATCATGACCCGCTGCATCCAGTGCACGCGCTGCGTCCGCTTCGCGGAGGAAGTCGCGGGCGTCGAGGAGATCGGCGCGATCTACCGCGGCGAGAACATGCAGATCACCAGCTATCTCGAGGAAGCGGTGACGAGCGAGCTGTCGGGCAACGTGGTCGACCTCTGCCCGGTTGGTGCGCTGACCAGCAAGCCCTATGCGTTCGAAGCGCGGCCGTGGGAGCTGCGCAAGACCTTGTCGATCGACGTGATGGACGCGGTCGGCACCAACATCCGGCTCGATGCGCGCGGGCGGCAGGTGTTGCGCGCGGTGCCGCGCGTGAACGACGACGTGAACGAGGAATGGGCGACCGACAAGACGCGCCACGCGGTCGACGGTCTGGTGCGCAAGCGGCTCGATCGCCCGTACGTGCGCCGCAACGGCAAGCTGCACCCCGTTAGCTGGGACGAGGCGTTCGCGACGATCGCCGCGGTCAATCACGGCGGCTCGGTCGCGGCGGTCGCGGGTGATCTGGTCGATTGCGAGACGATGTTTGCGGCCAAGGCGCTGCTCACGCAACTCGGCGATGCCAAGCTCGAGGGGCGCCAGACCGGCATGGACTATGACACGTCCAGCTTGGCGGCGGTGAACTTCAACACCACGATCGCGGGTACCGAGGAAGCGGATGCGATTCTACTGGTCGGTACCAACCTGCGCTGGGAAGCCGCGCTGGTGAACACGCGCGTGCGCAAGGCGATCAAGCGCGGCGCCACGGTGTTCGCGATCGGGCCGGAAACCGAGCTGACCTACAAGGTCGAGTGGCTGGGCGACGACCTGTCGATCCTCGGCAATCTGCCGGAGGCAGTGACCGAGGCGTTCGGCAAGGCCGAGCGTCCGATGGTGATAGTCGGCGGTGCGGCGTTGAAGGGTGCGCACGGCGCGGCGCTGGCTCTGGTCAACTCGCTCAATCTGGTGCGCGACGGCTGGAACGGCTTCAACGTCGTCCACATGGCGGCGAGCCGGATGGGCGGTCTGATGCTCGGCTACGCGTCCAAGGGCGGTATCGCCGACCTGCATGACGCCAAGCTGACCTTCTTCCTTGGCGCGGACGAGTGTGACTTCTCTAAGTTCACCGGGTTCAAGGTGTTCGTCGGTCACCACGGCGATCGCGGCGCGCACCATGCTGACGTGATCCTGCCGGGCGCGAGCTACGCCGAGAAGTCGGGCACGTTCGTCAACCTTGAGGGCCGCGTTCAGCGCGGCGAGCGTGCCGGCTTCCCGCCGGGCGACGCGCGCGAGGATTGGGCGATCTTCCGTGCTTTGTCGGACAAGCTCGGCAAGTCGCTGTCGTTCGACACGCTCGACGAGCTGCGCGCTGCGATGGCGCTCGACTGCCCTGATCTCGCGACGCTCGGGCTCAAGACGTTCGCGTGGAACCCACCGTCGCTGACAACCACGGCGTCGGGGCGGATCGAGGGGTACCCGATCAAGGATTTCTATCTCACCAACGCGATCTGCCGCGCGTCCCCGACGATGCAGCGCTGTTCGGCGGAACTGATCCACGGTGAGAGCTTCGCGGAGGCAGCGGAGTGACCGGCTTCTTCAATTCAGCGCTCGGCATGTCGTATGGCTGGTCGTGGTTCCTCGCCACGATCATCGGCATCCTCGTGATCGCGCTGCCGCTGATGCTGGCGGTCGCGATGATCATCTACGCCGATCGCAAGATCTGGGCGGCGATGGCGCTGCGCCGCGGCCCCAACGTCGTCGGCCCGTTCGGCCTGCTGCAGAGCTTCGCCGACGGTTTGAAGGTGTTCCTGCAGGAAACGATCGTGCCGTCCGCGGCCAATCGCGGGCTGTTCCTGCTCGCGCCGATCATTACCTTCACGGTCGCGCTGATCGTCTGGGCGGTGGTGCCGTTCCAGCCGAGCGTGGTGCTCGCCGACATCAACGTCGGCCTGCTCTACGTCCTCGCCGCGTCGTCGCTCGGTGTGTACGGCATCATCCTCGCGGGCTGGTCGTCGAACTCGAAATACCCGTTCTTCTCCGCGATACGCGCCGCGGCGCAGATGGTCAGCTACGAAGTCGCGATCGGTTTCGTGCTGATCTCGATCGTGATGTGGGCGGGCACGTTCAACCTGACCGGGATCGTCGAAGCGCAGAAGGGGCTGTACGGCTTCATCAACGGCTTCGCGTTCAACCCGCTGCTGTTCCCGATGTCGGTCGTGTTCCTGATCTCGTCGCTCGCGGAGACGCAGCGTGCGCCGTTCGACCTGACCGAGGCGGAGTCGGAGCTCGTCGCGGGGTATCAGACCGAGTACAGCTCGATGAGCTTCGCGCTCTACTGGCTGGGCGAGTATGCCAATGTGCTGCTGATGTGCACGCTGAACGCGACCTTGTTCTGGGGTGGGTATCTGCCGCCGTTCGACTGGGCGCCGTTGTACATGGTGCCGGGCATCATCTGGCTGTTCGCCAAGATCCTGTTCTTCTTCTTTGTGTTCTCCTGGATCAAGGCAACGGTGCCGCGTTACCGCTACGACCAGCTGATGCGGCTGGGGTGGAAAGTGTTCCTGCCGTTGTCGTTGTTTTGGGTGTTTCTGGTGTCGGCCGTGCTGATGCTCATGCGCGTGGGAGTTTGAGATGAGTGTCGCGCAGACGATCAAGTCGTTCACGCTGTGGGAGTTCGTGAAGGCGCACGCCCTCACGCTGAAGTATTTCTTTAAGCCCAAAGCGACGATCAACTATCCGTACGAGAAGAACCCGCTCAGCCCGCGATTCCGCGGCGAGCATGCGCTGCGCCGTTACCCGAACGGTGAGGAGCGCTGCATCGCGTGCAAGCTGTGCGAAGCAGTGTGCCCGGCGCTGGCGATCACAATCGAGGCTGAACCGCGCGACGACGGCAGTCGCCGCACGACGCGCTACGACATCGACATGACCAAGTGCATCTACTGCGGCCTGTGCCAGGAAGCATGCCCGGTCGATGCGATCGTCGAGGGCCCGAACCTCGATTTCTCGACAGAGACGCGCGAAGAATTGATCTACGACAAGGCAAAGCTGCTCGACAACGGCGACCGGTGGGAGCGCGCGATCGCGGCGAACCTTGCCGCCGACGCGCCGTACCGTTAAGCGCGCGGCCAAGACCGAAGCCGCCGCATCAGACAGGCACCAAAGGGGCTCGTAGAATATCGTGATCCAGGCGCTCGCCTTTTACCTGTTCGCGTTCGTCGTGCTGCTCTCGGGCGCCATGACGATTCTCTCGCGCAACCCGGTCCATTCCGTGCTGTGGCTGATCCTCGCGTTCTTCAACGCCGCCGGTCTGATGGTGCTGGTGGGGGCGGAGTTCATCGCGATGCTGCTCGTCATCGTCTATGTCGGCGCGGTCGCGGTGCTGTTCCTGTTCGTCGTCATGATGCTCGACATCGATTTCGCGGAGTTGAGGGCAGGGTTCGTGCGCTACGCGGCACTCGGGCTGCTGCTCGCGGTCGCGCTGGTGGCGGAAATCCTGATCGGCGTTGGTGCGTGGAGCGCGGGCGGAATCGACCTCGCTCGCCGTGCCGCGCCGACGAGCAACACGATGCCCAACATCGAGGCGATCGGACATCTGCTCTACACGCGTTACCTGTTCATCTTCGAGGGCGCAGGGCTGGTGCTGCTTGTTGCGATGATTGGCGCGATCGTGCTGACGCACCGCGAGCGATCGGGGTCGCGTTATCAGAACATCGCGCGGCAGAATGCACGCCGTCCGCAGGACGCGACGCGCAACGTGCGGCCCGAGATTGGGCAGGGAGTGCAATTGTGAGCGGTGACATCGCGGGCGGCGTCGGCCTCGTCCATTATCTGGTCGTGGCGGCGCTGCTGTTCACGATGGGGGTGCTCGGCATCTTCCTCAACCGCAAGAATATCATCGTCATCCTGATGGCGATCGAGCTGATCCTGCTGGCGGTGAACATCAATTTGGTCGCCTTCTCGGCCGCGCTCCACGACCTCGTGGGTCAGGTGTTCGCGATGTTCGTGCTGACGGTGGCGGCGGGTGAGGCCGCGATCGGCCTCGCCATCCTGGTCATCTTCTTCCGCGGTCGCGGGTCGATCTCGGTCGACGATCCCAGCCGGATGAAGGGGTAAGACGTCCGTGCATTCGATCCTCTTCATCGTATTCCTGCCGCTCGTCGCGGCGGCCATTGCTGGGCTGGGTAACCGCTCGCTCGGCGTGGTCCCGGCGAAGGTCATCACGACGGGCGCGCTGTTCGTATCGTGCCTGCTGTCGTGGCCGATCTTCATCGGCTTCCTGAGCGGCAGCGCGAGCGCGAGCGTCACGCCCGTTCTCCACTTCATCACCTCGGGCACGTTTGACGTGTCATGGGCGCTGCGCGTCGACGCGCTGACCGCGGTCATGCTGGTCGTGATCACCAGCGTGTCCGCGCTCGTGCACCTCTATTCCTGGGGTTACATGGCGGAGGACCCGGATCAGCCGCGCTTCTTCGCCTATTTGTGCCTGTTCACCTTTGCGATGCTGATGCTCGTGACTGCCGACAATCTGATCCAGATGTTCTTCGGCTGGGAAGGCGTGGGCCTCGCCAGCTACCTGCTGATCGGTTTCTGGTTCCGTAAGCCGAGCGCCAATGCCGCCGCGATCAAGGCGTTCGTCGTCAACCGCGTCGGTGATCTGGGCTTCATGCTCGGCATCTTCGGCACCTATCTCGTCTTCAATACGGTCTCGATCCCGGCAATTCTGGCGGCGGCGCCGTCGATGGCGGGCTCGACGATCGGCTTCCTGTGGTTCCGCGCCGACACGATGACGGTGCTGTGCCTGTTGCTGTTCGTCGGTGCGATGGGCAAGTCGGCGCAGCTCGGCCTTCACACTTGGCTGCCCGACGCGATGGAGGGGCCGACCCCGGTGTCGGCGCTGATCCACGCCGCGACGATGGTGACCGCGGGCGTGTTCATGGTGTGCCGTCTCTCGCCAATGTTCGAGACGAGCCCAACCGCGCTTGGCTTTGTCACCTTCATCGGTGCCGCGACCTGCCTGTTCGCAGCGACGATCGGCACGACGCAGACCGACATCAAGCGCGTGATCGCTTATTCGACCTGCTCGCAGCTCGGTTACATGTTCTTTGCAGCCGGCGTCGGTGCGTACGGCGCGGCGATGTTCCACCTGTTCACGCACGCCTTCTTCAAGGCACTGCTGTTCCTGGGTGCGGGCTCGGTGATCCACGCGATGCACCACGAGCAGGACATGCGTTACTACGGCGGCCTGCGAAAGGAGATCCCGGTCACGTTCTGGGCAATGCTGCTCGGCACGCTCGCGATCACCGGCGTCGGCATCTACGGCATCGGCGGGTTCGCGGGCTATCACTCGAAGGATGCGATCATCGAGGTGAGCTGGGCGGCGGGATCGCCGGTCGCATCGATGGTCGGCGTGTTCGCCGCGCTGCTGACGAGCTTCTATTCGTGGCGGCTGATGTTCCTGACCTTCTGGGGCAAGCCGCGCTGGGCCGCGTCGGAGCATATCCAGCACGCGATCCACGACGCGCACGCGCACGGTCACGATCGCGTGGGCGATCACCCGCATGCCGCCGATCACGAGGTGCACGAGCACGGCAAGCAGGCCGAGCATCATCACGGCGACGTCGCGCACGAGGACGCCGGCCACACGCCGCACGTCGAGACGCGCGGCTTCAACGAGATTCCGGTCGGCACCGGTGGCTATCACCCGCACGAGAGCCCGTTGCCGATGCTGATCCCGCTGATCGTCCTGTCGGTCGGCGCGGTCGCGGCCGGTTTTACCTTCCACGGCTGGTTCATCGAGCCGGACGCGGGCGAGCGGTTCTGGAAGGGCGCGATCGCGTTCAACGAGCATCTGATGCACTCGATGCACCAGGTTCCGCTGCTCGTTCAGTTGTCGGCGACGATCGTGATGCTGACGGGGCTGCTGATCGCGTGGCTGAGCTACATCCGCTCGCCCGAGACGCCCGCGAAGACCGCAGATACGTTCCAGCCGATCTACCGCTTCCTGCTCAACAAGTGGTACATCGACGAGCTCTACGACTTCCTCTTCGTCCGGCCCGCGTTCGCAATCGGGCGGCTGCTCTGGCACAAGGGAGACGAGGGGACGATCGACCGCTTCGGTCCGAATGGATCGGCGTGGCTGGTGCAGGTCGGCAGCCGCATGGCGGGGCGCGTCCAGACGGGATATGTTTATACCTATGCTTTTGTTATGCTGATCGGGCTGACCGCCGCGGTCACCTGGGCGATCGCGGGTTGAGGGCGGCACGATGAACGGCTTCCCCATCCTGTCAGTCATGCTCGCGGTGCCGGCGATCGCCGCCGTCGCGTGCCTGTTCCTGTCGGCTCAGGCCGCGCGGGTGACCGCGCTCGCCGCGACGCTCGTCAATCTGGCGCTCGGCGTCGTGCTGTGGCTCAACTTCGACGTCGGCGGCGCGCAGTGGCAGTTCGTCGAGAATGCGCCGCTGTTCGGGCGTTTCGGCTGGGCGCTCGGTATCGACGGCTACGCACTGTTGCTGATCGCGCTCAGCGTGTTCCTGATGCCGATCTGCATCGGCGCCAGCTGGTACGCGATCGAGAAGCGCGTGCCCGAATATATGTCGGCGTTCCTGTTCACCGAAGTGCTGATGATCGGCACCTTCGCGGCGCAGGACATATTCCTGTTCTACATCTTCTTCGAAGCCGGCCTGATCCCGATGTTCCTGATCATCGGCATCTGGGGTGGGGCGAACCGCATTTACGCGTCGTACAAGTTCTTCCTGTACACGCTGCTTGGCTCGCTGCTGATGTTCATCGCGATGCTGTACATGAGCATCACCGCGAACACGACCAGCATCCCCGTGCTGATGGCGTACGATTTCCCGGTGCACGTACA
Source organism: uncultured Sphingomonas sp. (assembly GCF_936927845.1). Taxonomy (GTDB): domain Bacteria; phylum Pseudomonadota; class Alphaproteobacteria; order Sphingomonadales; family Sphingomonadaceae; genus Sphingomonas. The sequence goes on along the minus strand of NZ_CAKZHV010000055.1, from coordinate 20,373 downwards.
GACGTGGCTGTGGCTGGCCTTCTTCGCGTCGTTCGCGGTCAAGATGCCGATGTGGCCGGTCCACACTTGGCTGCCCGACGCGCACGTCCAGGCGCCGACCGCGGGTTCGGTGATCCTCGCGGGCGTGCTGCTGAAGCTCGGCGGCTACGGTTTCCTGCGTTTCAGCCTGCCGATGTTCCCCGAAGCCTCGGCGCAACTGACGCCGTTGATCTTCGGTCTGTCGGCGGTGGCGGTGATCTACACCAGCCTCGTCGCGCTGGTGCAGGCCGACATGAAGAAGCTGATCGCTTATTCGTCGGTCGCGCACATGGCGATCGTGACGATCGGCCTGTTCGCGTTCAACGCGCAGGGGATCGAGGGCGCGATGATGGTGATGCTTGGCCACGGCCTGGTGTCGGGTGCGCTGTTCCTGTGCGTCGGCGTGATCTACGATCGGCTTCACACGCGCGAGATCGCGCGCTACGGCGGCCTCGCGATCAACATGCCGCGCTACGCGTTGTTCTTCCTGCTGTTCACGATGGCGTCGATCGGCCTGCCGGGCACCAGCAACTTCGTCGGTGAGATCCTGAGCCTCATGGGCGCGTATCAGGTGTCGACCTGGACCGCGCTGCTGTGCACCACCGGCATCATCCTGGGTGCGGCGTACATGTTGTACCTGTACCGCCGTGTCGTCTTCGGTGAGATCAAGTCGGATGAGGTCCGTGCGATGTCCGACCTGTCGGGCCGCGAGCTGTGGCTGCTCGCGCCTATCGCTGCGGTAGTGCTGTGGATGGGCGTCTATCCCGAAAGCTTTCTCGCGCCGATGCGCAAGGACACGCAGGTGCTGCTGGCGCGCATCAACCGTGCGCAGCCGGCGGGCGACAGCAAGCCGACGCGCGGCACCGGCATCATTCCGTCGGCGCATGCCGAACCTGCTCACGACAATCCGGCGTCCGGGGAGGCGCACTGATGGACTATGCTTCCCAGCTCGCGATGACGCTGCCCGAGGTGATCCTCGCGGTCGGCAGCATCGTGCTGATGCTCGTCGCCGCCTGGGGTGGCCCGGCGTCGACCAAGGCGGTGTCCTGGGCCGCGGTTGCGGTGCTCGCGGGGGCGCTGATCGCGCTCGTCGGCCCGGCGACCTCGGGTGGAGAGGCGTTCGGCGGTCTTTATCGCGCCGACGGCTTTGCCGGTTTCGCCAAGGTCTTGATCTTCATCGCCGCCGCGGTCGCGATCGTGATGGCGCCTGACTTCTTCGCGCGCACCGCGGGCGACAATCTGCGGCCTGAATATCCGGTGCTAATCCTGTTGTCCGCCGCGGGCATGGGGATGATGGTTTCGGCGGCCGACCTGCTGACGCTCTATGTCGGGCTCGAATTGCAGAGCCTGTCGGCCTACGTCCTCGCCAGCTTCATGCGGCAGGACGCGCGTTCGGCAGAGGCGGGGCTCAAGTATTTCGTCCTCGGCGCGCTCGCTTCGGGCATCCTCCTTTACGGCATCAGCCTCGTCTACGGCTTCACCGGTTCGACGATGTTCAACGAGATCGCGGGCGCCTATGCCGCGACGCCGCTGACGGGTGATGCGAAGTCGTACGGGCTGCTGTTCGGGCTCGTGTTCGTCTTCGCCGGGCTCGCGTTCAAGATGTCGGCGGTGCCGTTCCACATGTGGACCCCCGACGTGTACGAGGGCGCACCGACCCCGGTGACCGCGTTCTTCGCCTCTGCACCCAAGGTCGCGTCGGTCGCACTCGGCGTCCGCGTCGCGGTCGAGGCGATGGGCCCGGCCGAGGGGCAGTGGCGCCAGATCGTGATCTTCGCCGCACTCGCCTCGATCCTGCTCGGTGCGGTCGCGGCGATCGGCCAGCAGAACATCAAGCGACTGCTCGCTTATTCGTCGATCAACAACGTCGGCTTTGCGCTGATCGGCCTTGCCGCGGGCACGCCGGATGGCGTCGCCTCGGTGCTCAACTACATGGCGATCTACATCGCGATGACGCTGGGCAGCTTCCTCGTCGTGCTGCAGATGCGCGACCACGAGGGGCAGCCGGTCGAGACGATCGCGAGCCTGTCGGGCCTGTCGCGCACGCGCCCGGGGCTCGCCGCCGCGCTCGCGATCTTCATGTTCAGCCTTGCCGGCATCCCGCCGCTGTTCGGTTTCTACGCGAAGTTCGAGGTGTTTTACGCCGCGGTGCAGGCGGGGCTGTTCCCACTCGCGGTCTTCGGCATCGCATTCAGTGTGATCGGCGCTTATTACTACCTACGCGTCATCAAGACGATGTACTTTGACGAACCCGTCGCCGAGTTCGGGCGCGGTGATGCGCTCGAAGGCGGGTTGATCGCGGTCGCGGCGGTGATCGTCTCGCCACTCGGCTACCTCGCCATCCCGCTGCTGTCGGGCTGGACGCTGGCCGCGGCACGGGCGCTGTTCTGACCCCTCGCATCCTCGCCGTCGCGGAGACGGGTTCGACCAACGCCGACCTGCTCGAACTGGCGGCGGCGGGCAGCGCGGGCGAGGGCGTGTGGTTGCGCAGCGACCGGCAGCTCGCCGGGCGCGGACGGCTCGGGCGCGACTGGGCATCGCCCGCGGGCAATCTGTACGCGAGCACGATCGTCACGCTGCGCGCCGACGATCCGCCCGCGCCCAGCCTTGCGCTGGTCGCGGCGGTCGCGCTCGAGGAAGCGATCGCGGGGGTGCTGCCCGAGCCCGCGCGGCGCAAGCTGGCGATCAAATGGCCCAACGACCTGCTGATCGCGGGCGCCAAGGTTTCGGGCATCCTGCTCGAACGCGCCGGCGACCACGTCGTGATCGGGATCGGCGTCAACATCGCGCACCATCCCGACCTTCCCGACCGTGCGACCACCAGCCTCCATGCCGAGGGCGCGACCGTTGACGTGGCCGCATTCACCGATCGCCTCGCCGCGCTGACCGCCGCCTGGCTAACGCTCTGGCGCACGCAGGGGCTGGCGCCGATCATCGAACGCTGGAGCGAGCGCGCCCACCCACCGGGCACGTCACTGCGCGTGCGTCTGCCCGAAGGTGGGGAGCTTGCCGGCGTGTTCGACGGGCTCGACGCGCAAGGCGCGTTGCGGCTTTGCTTGGACGACGGCGACAGCCGTGTCATCCACGCCGGCGACATATTCCTGGTCTAAAAGGGAAGGGAAGCGATGCTGCTCGCGATCGATGCCGGCAACACCAACGTCGTCTTCGCGCTGGTCGAGGTGACGGCCGAGGCACGCGAGATCAAGGCGCGCTGGCGGATCGCGACTGATCCCCGCCGGACCGCGGACGAATATGCGGTGTGGCTCAGCCAGTTGCTCGCGCTCGAAGGCTATGCGCGCGAACAGGTATCGGCGGTGGTCATCTCGACGGTCGTGCCGCGCGCGCTCCACAATCTCCAGGTGCTCGCGAGCAAGTATTTCGGCGGTGAGGCGCTGATCGCGGGGCGCGCGCCGCTCGAATGGGGCGTGTCGATCGACGTCGACGAGCCCGCCTCGCTCGGCGCGGACCGCGCCGTCAACACGATCGCGGCGCACGCGCTCCACGCCGGCGACCTGATCGTGATCGATTTCGGTACCGCGACCACGCTCGACTTCTCCGACTATGGCGGCGCCTACAAGGGCGGGATCATCGCGCCCGGCATCAACCTGTCGCTCGACGCGCTGGTCGCCGCCGCCGCCAAGCTGCCGCGGATCGCGATCGAGGCACCCGCGGTCAACAGCGTCATCGGGCGCAACACCGTCGATCAGATGAACATCGGCATCTACTGGGGCTATATCGCGATGATCGAGGGGCTGGTCGCGCGGATGAAGGCCGAGGTCGGCCGCCCGGTCAAGGTGATCGCGACCGGCGGGCTTGCCACGCTGTTCGAGCGGCACACGAGCGTATTCGACGCGATCGAGCCCGACCTGACGATCCAGGGGCTGGCGATCATGTGGCAACGCGCCCATATCCATTGACGAGATCGGCGCCGGGGCCGCTACCCGGAAAACAGCGAACATCGCGCCGCTACCGTTCGACCACGCGTCGCAGCGGAGTGGCGTGCAAAGGACAAGAATGACACCGAAGAACAACGAACTACTTTTCTGCGCGCTCGGCGGATCGGGCGAGATCGGGATGAACGTCAACCTCTACGGCCACGCCGGCAAATGGGTGATGGTCGATTGCGGCGTGACCTTCGCCGACGCGGGCTTCCCCGGCATCGACGTGATCCTGCCCGACCTGCGCTTCATCGAGGAACAGATCGACAATCTGGTCGGGCTCGTCCTGACCCACGGGCACGAGGATCACATCGGCGCGCTGCCGTACTTGGCCGAGGATCTGGGGGTGCCGCTCTACGCGACGCCGTTCACCGCCGGGCTGATCCGCGGCAAGCTCGAGGAAGAGCGGATCCAGGATCGCGTCAAGATCAAGCTGGTCGACGCGAACAAGCCGTTCGACGTCGGCCCGTTCAAGTTCACGATGGTCCCGCTCGCGCATTCGATCCCCGAGGCGAATGGCCTCGTGATCGAAACCAAGGCCGCGCGGGTGTTCCACACCGGCGACTGGAAGCTCGACGCCAAGCCGCTGATCGGCAAGCCCTCGACGCCCGAGGAACTGTGCGCGATCGGTGACAAGGGCATCGACGTGCTCGTCTGCGACTCGACCAACGTGTTCAACGCCGAGGCGTCGGGCAGCGAGGCGGACGTGCGCCGCGGCATCGCCGAGACGGTGGCGAAGGCCAAGGGCCGCGTCCTCGTCACCTCGTTCGCGTCGAATGCCGCGCGTATCGCGACGCTCGGCAAGGTGGCGGAGGAGACCGGGCGCAAGCTGGCGGTCGCGGGCCGCTCGCTCGACCGCATCATCCGCGTCGCGCAGGCGACGGGTTATCTGAAGGACCTGCCCAATCTGATCGACGCGGAAACCGCGATGCGGCTGCCGCGCAACAAGGTGCTGGTGATCGCGACCGGCGGGCAGGGTGAGCCGCGCGCGGCGCTCGCGCGCGTCGCCGAGGGCACGCACCCGATCAAGCTCGACGAGGGCGACACCGTGATCTTCTCGTCGAAGCAGATTCCCGGCAACGAGGTCGCAATCGGCCGCATCCAGAACCAGCTCGCCGCCAAGGGTGTCGAGATGGTGACCGAGAAGCAGGCGCACGTCCACGTCTCCGGTCACCCCGGCCGCCCCGAGCTCAAGTCGATGTACGAGTGGATGCGTCCCAAGGCGCTGATCCCCGTGCACGGCGAGATGCGCCACCTGAAGGAGCAGGCGCGCTTTGGCCTGTCGAACGGCATCCCCCGCGCGCTGGTGCAGACCGACGGCGATATCGTGCGGCTGGCACCGAACGGGCCGGAGAAGATCGGGAATGCCCCCGTCGGCCGGCTCGTTCTCGACGGCGACGTGATCCTGCCGTCGAACGGCAGCACGATCAACGAACGCCGCCGCATCGCCGTCAACGGTCAGCTCTCGGTCGGGATCGCGGTCGACCGCAACGGCCGAGCGGGCGGCACCCCCGACGTGCGCGTCCAGGGCGTCCCGGTCGAGGAGGAGCGGGATGCCTTCCTCGACGATGCCATCGCCGCCGCAGCCGAGGCGATGCGCGGTGCCCCGCGCGATCGCGAGAAGCTGCGCGAGCAGGTCCGCCTCGCGGTGCGCCGCGTTGCGACGCGCTGGACCGGCAAGAAGCCGGTCATCGACGTGGTCGTCGTCCAGGTCTGACGCACGATGCGCTGGACCTCGATGCTGGCGATCTACGTCCTGTTCTGGTCGTTCTCGGTGTTTCTCGTCCTCCCCTTCGGGGTGAAAACCTCGGCGGAGGCGGGGGCCGAGCACGTGCCCGGCACTGCGGAGAGTTCACCGCACGAATTTTCGCTTAAGCGGGTCGTTGTGCGCACCACGATCGTGGCGACGATCCTGTTCGCGCTCTTCATGGCGAATTACGAGTTCGGCTGGGTAAACACGCAGACGCTCGACTACGCCGACGCTGCCAACGTGGTGTGAGGCGGCTCAAGACGGCGATGTTGTGCCGTTTTGAGCACATCCTTGCCATCGCACGCTCGTCGTCTTGGACTTGCTCCGGAACTCCGCTGCCTCTCGACATCGAGGAACAAGGCAGAGGTAATAACGACACTCGTTCAGACGAGTGATGGCGGCTTGGTTCGCCCGGAAGCTCTCGCGACGTAGCGACCGGTTACGCTCAGTCGCGCCGCGCGACGGTAGACAGCCTCAGCGCAGCCGCTCGATCGCCTGCGCGAGCGCGACGTAGAGCTTGCCCATGTCCGATGACAGCAGCGTCACTCCCAGCGGTGACGAGTCGCGTTGGGTAAGGATGGTGCGCAGCATCGCCTCGAAATCGTGGATGTAGCGGTTGACCTGCTCGCGGAAGGCGAGCTCGTCGTCGTAGAGCCGCGCGATGTCGCGCTGCTCGGCGGCGTCGAGCAGGCGTACAGCGCGGCGGGTGAAGACGCCGCGATCCCCCTTCAGATACGCCGCCCATGCGCTGTCCGATACGTCGGGTGCGAGCGTGCGGGTCAGGTCGATCGACGCGGAATTGAGCTGTTCGATCAGCAAAGAGGCGCGGCGTGCGAAGCTGTCCTGCTCGACCCGGTCGCGGTGCTGCTGCTCCTCCGCCAACCGCGTGTCGACGCGCGCCGCCGCGGCGTCGATCACCGCGATCTGCTGCTCAAGCCGCTGCGTCGCGCGCGCGGCGGCCTCGACCGCCGTTTCGGCGACCGCGGAAACCTGCGCGATCTGCGCCTCGACGCCGTTGGTCACCGCGCGGTGGAGCGCGTCGTTGCTCGCCGCCTGCAATGCCTCGGCAGCCTCGGGAATGACGTGCGCCAGCGTGTCGCGCGCATGATCGGCGACGTTGGCCGCGGTGTCGCGAACGCGCAGTAGTGCCTCGATCAATCGTGGCGCAGCCTCCTCGGCGAGCCGGTGCGCGCGCTCAGTCGCCTCGCCGACGGTGTGGCCGATTGCGTCGGCCTTGGCCCGGCCGGTGGTGAGCGCGTCGAGCAACGTGCCGGTCAGCGCGTCGACGCTGCGGCGTTGTTCGGCAATGACCTGTGCGATCGCCTCGATCGCATCGTGCGTGCTCTCCGCGGCGGTGACGAGCGCCAGCAATTCGGGGCGCGCGGCGACGACCACCGACTGGCTGGCCGAGATACGCTGATCGAGCCGGTCGATCGCCTCGGGCAGCGTTTCGTCGATCTCGCGCGCCGCAGCGTCGAGCGCGGTCAGCAGCGTCTCGGTTGTCGCGATCGTGCGCGTGGCAAGCGCGTCGCCCAATTGAAGCGCGTCGCCCATTGCCTCGGCCGAACTGGTCAGCGCACTGATCGAGGCGGCGAGCTGCTGCGAACGCTCGGTGCCGCTCAAGTGCAGCGCCTCGATCCGGCGCTCGTTGCGCGCGAGACTGTCCTCCAGCGCGGTGAATAATTCTTCGCCGACGCCGCGCTGCGCGTCGAGCCGACGCGCGATCCGTTCGATAACCATCTCGACCAGCTCGATCCGCTGCGTAAGCGCTTCGGCACTTTCGCGCGCGGCCTGATCAAGCGCGACCTGACTGGTGCCGATCAGCGCCAGCATCGCTTCGCCCTGCGCCGCAATCCCCTTGCGCGATTGGTCGATCGCGGTCGCAGTGCGATCGAGTAGCGCGTCGACCGCGCCCGCAGCATCGGAGGTGACCGATTCGAGCCGCGCCCCCGCCGTCTCGCTGGTCGCCTCCATCCGGCGAATGTGTGCGGCGAGCTTCTCTGCCGCGCCGCCCGCGACCGTCTCGGCCTCGCGTCCACGCGCGATCAGCGCCGCGATCTGCGCGTCGAGCGCAGCGGCCCGCTCGCCCGCGGCAAGCCCGGCCTGCTCGATCGATTGGGTCAGCGCCCGCGTCTCCGCCTGCGCGGTCGGCAGGCCGTTCAGCAGCGTCGACAGGCTCGACTGCGCGTGGCTGGCCGCGTCGGCGAGTGCGCGCGCGTGGACGTCGGCTTGGTCGATCTCCTCCGACAAGCCGCGGCCGATCGCGGCCAGCCGTGCGGTAGCGGCGTCGCCCGTCGCCGCCAGCATCCGCACCTGTTCGGCCAGCTGCGCGCGTTGCTGGTCGATCACGAGCCCGAGTGCGCCAACAGTCGATTCGAGCGCCGCGGCTTCCTCGCGCATCGCATGCGCGCTTGCACCGAAACGATGCGCCTCGGCGCGGCTGGTGCGCATCGCCAGTAACCAGGCGACGCCGGCGAACAGCGGGCCGAGCAGCGCGGCAGCGGCGATCTGCACGACCTCGAGAGGTGCGGTCACGTGCCCCCAGGCGAGCGCGACCATCGCGACGATCCAGGCGATCGCGAAGGTGATGAGCAGCCACGGCATCAGCACGCGCCAGCTGGGCTCGGGCTCGATCCCCGGTTCGGCAATCAGCGCGGGCGGCGGGCTCCAGCTCGCGTCCGCGTGCGACTCCGATGGCGCCTCGTGCTCGATCCCGAGCCCGACACGCTGCTGCATGTCTTCGGACACGCGTATCCCGACGATTGACGGCCCCCCGTTCATGACGACCGGCTTACCACGTTTGTGGCGGCGCGAAAGCGGTTCGCGACGGAGCGTGTCGCGCAGCGCGTCCGCTCGGTAGGTACCATGTTAACCAACCGCGGCTATCATGCGCCGCATGGCATATGACCCGGGCGCGATCGATCACGCATTGGCCGCCGCAATCGGTGACGATCCGGCGCTGATCGCGGACTTGCGTGCCGCCTTCATCGCCAGCGCGCACGCCGCGCTCCGCGTGCTTGAACAGGCCGGCGACGATGGTAGCTGGCGCGACGCGTTGTTGCGATTGCGTGGACTGGCAGCGAGTTTCGGTGCGGTGCGCCTCGCCGCTCTGGCGGATCAGGCAGCGGCGGTATTCGCGGGCGACGCGCGCGCGTTGCGCCTGATCCGCCGCAATATCGCACGATTGTAAGCGCGCGCCGCCAAGCGGCTGGCGGGTTGCCCGCATCTGCTTGCCGCCGTAACAGCCGCAAATGCTGGCAGGCCTCTTATTTGCGACACGCGAGGCGCTCGATCGTCCGGGCACGCTGACGGCAACGCTGCCGTTCGCCGCCGCGAGCCTGATCGAATATCAAGCACGATTGCTGATCGCGGCGGGCGCGTCGCAGATCGTCGTCATCGTCTCCCGCCTGACGCCCGAGCTGATCGGTGCGCTGGCGCGGGTCGGCAAACGCGGCGTTGCGGTCGATGCGGTGCGCAGCGCGACCGACGCGCTCGGCAAGCTCCACCCGCTCGCGCGCGTGCTGGTGATCGCCGACGGTCTGGTGACGAGCGAAGCGGTCGTGAGCGCGCTCGCCAGCGAAGAGGACGACACGCTGCTGGTCGTGCCCGAGGCGGCGGCCGGCATGGAATTCGAGCGGATCGGTGGCGGCGTGGCCTGGGCTGGACTCGCGCGGATGGATGCGCGCCGCCTCTCGGAAGCCGCCGGTATGCCCGCCGACTACGACCTGCAATCGACGCTGCTCCACGTTCTGGCGCAGGCGCGCGCCGAGCGGGTCGAACTGCCCGCGGACGCAATCGGCCAAGGGCACGGGATCGAGCACCGTGCCGGCGCGCTCGATCAGCGCGGGCGCGCGGTGCTCGCAGCCTCGATGGCGTCGCGGCCGAGCTGGTTCGATCGCGTGATCCTGCGCCCGATCGCGCGACTGGCGGTGCCCGAGGTCGCGCGGCGCGGCGTGGCGACTATGGCGGTGGCCAGCGCGGGGGGCGTGCTCGCGCTCGCCGGACTGGTGGGGTTGTACGCTGGATGGCGGGCATCGGGGCTGGTCGCTTTGCTAATCGCGACGATCGTCGGCGAGCTGGCCGGGTCGCTCGCCCTGTTCCGCGACGAGGCGGAGGTGCAGCGCGGACTGCGCGTTGCATCGCTCGTCGCGCCCGCACTCGCGGTGCTGTTGCTCGGGTGCGGGACGGGCACGGTTGCGCTGCTCGTCGCGGTGCAGTTGATCGTCGCGGGCGGCCTTGTCGAGCGGGCGGCGCGCGCCGCGACGCGGCGGCGCTGGTGGGGCGGGGCGCCTGCCTATCTGAGCGTGGTGACCGCGGGGGCGTTGCTCGGCTTGCCGCAATGGGGACTGGCAGCAGCGGCGCTCTACGCGACCGCGACGCTTGCCGCAGCCATCGAGGCGCTCCGCGCCGACGCTTAGCGCGGCTTTAACGAAACCGCGATAGATGCCGACACCATGTCGCTCTCCCCATCCTCGCTGCCCGACGTGTCCGCCGCGGAGCTAGCGCTGCGCGCCGCGGCAGCCGAGCGCCGCGCCGGTCGCCGGCTGGGCGCCGCGATCGAGGATTTCTTCCGCGTCGAACAGGACAGGCTCGACGATCGCGCCCGCGCGCTGATCGGCGCGATGGTGGAAGCGAGCGTTTCCGCGATTGAGCGCGATGTCTCCGCCGCCGCCGCGCGCCTGCTTGCGGGCCGCGGCGAAGCGGCAGCGGCAAAGGCGCTGGCAGCGCACAACGCCGGCGTGCTCGCGCGGCTGATCGATTCGGGGCTGCTGCGCGACCGCGCGCTGATGGACGAGATCGTCGCGCAGGCGCGTGTTGACCTGATCGACGAGGCATTGATTGCCAATCGCGCACCCGGCGTCACGACCGGCCTTCTCGCACGGTTGCGCGACCACGACGATCCGATGGTGCGCGACGCCGCGATCGACTACCTCCTTGCCGACAGCCGCCGCCGCGCGCCCGCCGAGGAGCGCCGGGCCGAATTGCCCGCCGAACTGCACCACCAGCTCGTCTGGTGGATCGCCGCCGCCTTGCGCGAGCGGCTGGGCGGGGTGTCGGTCATCGCCGATCGCGCGCTGGTCGACGCCGCGATGCAGCGGATCGCGCATTTCGACGGTGCCGCAGGCACGATCGTCGCCGCGCACCGACTCGCCGCGGCGATCGACGCCGATGTCGAACGGTTGCCCGGATTGCTGATCGAGGCGCTGACCGAAGGACGGTTGACGCTGTTCGCGGCTTTCCTCGCGCATGCTCTCGGCATCGAGATGGACGAAGCGCGCGCGCTCGCGCTCGAACCCGACGGTGAGCGGCTGTGGATCGCGTTGCGCGCGCTCGGGATGGAGCGCGACGTGCTTGCCCGGATCGGCTGGGCGCTGGGCGAGGCCGACCGCACGCGTGATGTCGAGGCACTGCCCGACGCGATCGATGCCGCGTCGGGCGTTGCGCCGGAGCAGGCAGGTGCGGTGATCGCACCGCTGATGCTCACCCGCGACTTCCGCCAGGCGGTCCGCGCATTGTCGCTGGGCGGCGCATCGCTCGGTAGCCCATCGGCGGGCGGGGCGGCGTGAGCGAGCCGTTGATCCTGCATGCGCGGCTCGACCGCGAGGACCGGTTGATAGACGCCGACGAAGGCTTCGTTGCAATCAACGAGCGCGCGGGCGGCAGCCGCGGGCACGTGCTGGCCGTGCCGCAGTTCAATACGCTGGCGCGGCTCGCGCGGCGGCTGCGCATTCTGATTGCGCGCGGCGTGACGATCGCCGACGGTGAGATCGACCTCGATTGCTGGATCAAGGCGACGCCGGGCGATGGCGGCACCTCGCTTGCCGTCTCCGTGCTGCGCGAGCGTCCGGCGTGGCGCGCGCCGACCAGCGCCAACACGGTCGCGGCCCTGCCGCCGCCGCCCGGCGCCGATTGGCAATGGGAGGTCGATGCCGACCTTCGCGTGACGCGGATCGACGAACAGGCCGGCGTGCGCCACGGCTTCGACGCAGTTGCCGCGCTGTCGCGCCCGCTCACCCGGCTGTTCGCGATGGAGCCCGACGAGGATGGCAATGTCATGATCCTTGATGCGGTTGCCGAGCGGATTGATTTCGATCGTCAAGTGGCGACGATCCGCGAGAGCGGTGTGCGCGTCTTCCTGGCCGGCTCGGTCCGGCGCGATCCGCTGGGCGGCTTTGACGGCTTCGTCGGCGGCACCTATCTGCTCGACGAGACGCCGCCCGAGCCGGTCGTCGAGACGTTCAACGCGCGGCTCGATCAGGTCCTGCGCGGGCCGCTCGGGCGGATCGTTGCCAACGCCGACAGCATCAACGCCGCGGTCGATGGCTCGATCGACCCGCATTACGCCGATTACGCCGCCGATATCGCTAGCGCGGGGCGGCACTTGCTCGGATTGGTCGACGATCTGGTCGATCTGGAAGCGATCGAGCGCGAGGATTTCACGGTCGAGGACGAGCCGATCGATCTGGCCGACGTGGTGCGCCGCGCGGCCGGGCTGTTGCAGGTTCGCGCGGCGAACGCGGGCGTGACGATCGACCGTGATGGTCTGGAGCAATCGCTGCCCGCACGCGGCGAGTTCCGGCGCACGCTCCAAATCCTCGTGAACCTCATCGGCAATGCGGTGCGCTATTCGCCGGAGGGCGCGACGATCTGGTTGCGCACACAACGCGAGGGCGACCGCGCGGTGGTGATCGTCGCCGACCAGGGCAAGGGAATAGCGGAGGCCGATCAGGCACGTATCTTCGAGAAGTTCGAACGCGTCGACGCGAGCGAGGCAGGCGGCAGCGGCCTCGGCCTCTACATCGCGCGGCGGTTAGCGCGCGCGATGGGCGGCGACCTGACCGTCGACAGCGCGATCGGCATGGGCGCGCGTTTCCTGTTGTGGCTGCCGGCTGGCGAGTGACCCTGCACCGGCGGAGTGCGTGGCCTCGTGAGCGCGCGAACACGGCTGTTCTGCTCGTCCGCAACGTGTTTAGCTCGGCAGCGGTGGTGCTGTCCTACAGCCCAGCATCCTGCGACGACCAGATCGCTCTTTGACATCGCGCCAAACAGACGCACGCGCGCGCGCGCATGGGGGTGTGACCTTTGTGTGACTTTCCGAGCACGGCCGGGATCACGATGAGGGTGCATCTCCAAGGTCGGCTTCACCCAATGCAGACCTTCAAGCGCCTTGTCAGCGCGTCTCTTAATAGACAACATGCTGCTCGCGGCATGACCCCGGCGAGGTAAACAGATTATGCTCGCGATCTATCTAGCTTTGGCGGCGCAAGCCGCTCCGACGGTTTCGAACCCACCGGCTCTGTCTGGGAATTGGACCGTCGATTCGTCGGTTAAACCAGACCAGCCATATAGCAGACCTATGCAGCTGACGCTCAACCCCGACGGGACGGTAAGCGGGCTGTTCTATCAAAGCACAATTGAGAAAGGTCGCTGGAAAGTAGATCGCGGGCGGACCTGTGCTAGTTTCCGAACCTCCGATGGGAACGGTCCATATCATACATCTGTATGCCTCCGAGGCGATCATGCTGAAGGCCAGACCTGGGCGGAGAACCGCAACTTCCTGTTCAATTGGATTGCTACGCGGGCGCAATAGCCTCGCGCCACCTGCTTGATGAGAGGGGCTGCTTCCTACCAAAACGCGCGATTTGGCCGATGTCTGCATGCCAAAAGCAGACGTTCTACTCCTGCACCTTTTAGCTGGTGTCGCGCGGTAAGTTGATGACCGGGTACATACGCTGGCGGGCGACCATGCGCCGGCCCTTCGACAGCACCTATCGCTCCAAGCGACGCGCCAGCAGGATCATCAACAGTCCCGCCACCGCCAGCGCGGCACCGTAATCGGTCCAGACGCGCTGATCGAGCATGAAGCTCGACGCGGGCCAGTGGATCAGCCCGCGACCCTGGCCGATCCACAGCACGCCCATGAGCGTGCACGCCACGCCGAGGACGATAAGGATCGGCCGGAGCCGTGGCATCTCAGATCAACGCTCGCCGACGGGCACGTAGCTGCGCTGCGTGGGTCCCGTGTAGAGCTGGCGCGGACGGCCGATCTTCTGATCTGGGTCGGTGATCATCTCGTTCCACTGCGCGACCCAGCCGACGGTGCGCGCGAGCGCGAACAGCACGGTGAACATGCTGGTCGGGAAACCGATCGCCGACAGGATGACGCCCGAATAGAAGTCAACGTTCGGGAAAAGCTTCTTCTCGACGAAATAATCGTCGGAGAGCGCGATCTCCTCCAGCCGCAGCGCGGTCTCGAACACCGGATCCGACACGTTCAAGGTTTCGAAAACCTCGCGCACCGTCTTCTGCATGACGGTCGCGCGCGGATCGTAGTTCTTGTACACGCGGTGACCGAACCCCATCAGGCGGAACGGGTCGTTCTTGTCCTTGGCGCGCGCGATGAACTCGGGGATGCGGTCGGGCGTGCCGATCTCGTGCAGCATGTTGAGCGCTGCCTCGTTCGCGCCGCCGTGCGCCGGACCCCACAGGCAGGCAATGCCCGCCGCCATGCACGCGAACGGGTTCGCACCCGACGAACCCGCGAGACGGACGGTTGAAGTCGACGCGTTCTGCTCGTGGTCGGCATGGAGAATGAAGATGCGATCCATCGCGCGCTCGATCGCCGGGTTCACCTCATAGGGCTCCGCTGGCACGCCAAACGTCATGCGCAGGAAGTTGCCGGTGTAGGACAGCGAATTGTCGGGGTAAAGGAACGGCTGACCAACCGAATATTTGTACGCCATCGCCGCGATCGTCGGGATCTTGGCGATCAGGCGATGCGACGCGATCATGCGCTGCTGCGGATCGTGGATGTCGGTCGAGTCGTGGTAGAAGGCCGACAGCGCGCCGACCACGCCGCACATGATCGCCATCGGGTGCGCGTCGCGGCGGAAGCCACGGAAGAAGGTCGCGAGCTGCTCGTGCACCATCGTGTGGCGGCTGATCGTGCGGCTGAACCCGTCGAGCTCGTCCTGCGACGGCAGCTCGCCGTTCAGCAGCAGGTACGCGACCTCCATGAAGCTCGACTTCTCGGCCAGTTCGCCGATCGGATAACCGCGGTGGAGCAGCACGCCCTCGTCACCGTCGATATAGGTGATCTCGGACCGGCATGAGGCGGTCGAGGTGAAGCCGGGGTCGTAGGTGAAGGCGCCGGTCTGGCCATAGAGCTTGCGGATGTCGACCACGTCGGGGCCGACCGAACCCGACAGCACGGGATAGTCGAAGTCCTTGCCCGCCAGTTCGAACTTGGCTGTGTCGGTCATGATCGTCTCCTGTCAGGCCCGCGGGCCGGATGGTTGGCCGGTGGTTTGGTCCGCGATCCGGGCCAGGCTTTCCTCTCGTCCTAGAAGAACGAGTACGTCGAAGATACCCGGCGACGTCTTGCGTCCGGTTAATGCGACGCGGAGCGGCTGGGCCACCTGTCCGAGCTTGACGCCCGCATTCTCGGCGACCTGCCGCACCGCGGCCTCTGTGGTCTCCGTATCCCAGTTGTGCACTGCGTCAAGCGCGCTGTGGAGCCGCGCGAGCAGCGCCGGTGCGTCACCGCCGAGCAGCGGCGCGGCGGCTTCGTCGATGCTGAGCGGATGCTCGGCGAACAGGAAGGCGGCGCCATCGGCCAGCTCGTTGATGTTGGCGGCGCGCGGCTTCAACGCGGGCATTGCTGTTTCGAGTTTGGCTGAAGCTGTGCCATCGTGACCTAGGCCGAGCTGGTCCGCCACGAGTCTGGCGAGCCGCGCATCGTCGGCGGCGCGGATGTAGTGGCCGTTCAGGTTCTCAAGCTTCTTCAGGTCGAAACGCGACGGGCTCTTGCCGACGCCCGACAGGTCGAACCAGCGGATTGCATCCTCGCGCGCGATGATCTCGTCGTCGCCGTGCCCCCAACCGAGACGGAGCAGGTAATTGTCGAGCGCCTCGGGCAGGATGCCGAGTTCGTCGCGGTACGCCTCGATCCCGACCGCGCCGTGCCGCTTCGACAATTTGGCACCGTCCGATCCGTGGATCAGCGGGATGTGCGCATAGATCGGATCGGGCCAGCCGCCCTCAATGGCATCCATCGCTCGGTAGATCGGCAACTGGCGGAACGCGTTGTTGAGGTGGTCGTCACCGCGAATAACGTGGGTCACACCCATGTCGTGATCGTCGACGACGACCGCGAGCATGTAGGTCGGCGTGCCGTCGGAGCGGAGCAGGACCATGTCGTCGAGCTCGGCGTTCTGAACGGTCACCGCGCCCTGCACCTGGTCGTGGATCGTCGTCGCACCTTCCGTCGGTGCCTTGAGCCGCACGACGAACGGCTGGTCCGCGGGACCATCGCTGCGGTCGCGCCAAGGGGATCGGATGCGTAGCGGCTTCTTCGCGGCCTGCGCCTCGGCGCGCATCGCGTCGATCTCGTCTTGCGTCATGTAGCAGCGGTAAGCGTGGCCGTGTTCGACCATCTGATGCGCGACCGCGGCGTGCCGATGGGCACGGGCGAATTGATAGACTTCCTCGCCGTCCCAATCGAGCCCGAGCCAGCGCATGCCGTTCAGGATCGCCGCGATCGCGGGCTCGGTCGAGCGCGCACGATCGGTATCCTCGATCCGCAGCCGGAATGTGCCGCCGTGGTGACGCGCGTAGAGGAGGTTGAACAGCGCCGTGCGCGCGCCGCCAAGATGCAGGAAACCGGTCGGCGATGGCGCGAAGCGGGTCACGACCTTGGGCGTGTTCGCGGTCGTGTCGGCGGGCGCCGCGGGGGCGTCTGAGTTGGTGGTTGCGCTCAAGCGCGCTTGCTCCCAGGCTGCGAGGAATGTGATGGCCAGTTCAGCCGCGACCGCCCCTAGCAAAGCGCAGCGCCCGCTTCAAATCGCGGCGGCGTGGCGTGGTGCGTGGGAAGGTTGGCTGGAGGCGGAACGCCACCAGCTGGTGTTGTGGTTGCCCGTGGCGCTTGGGACAGGGGTGGCCGCGTGGTTCGTGTTGCCCGACGCACGGAGCTGGAGCGCCGCGCTCCTCGCCAGCCTAGGCGTCGGCGTTGCCGCGCTCGCGTCCGCACGCGGCGGACGCGGTGCGGTGGTGGTCGGCGTGGCGGCATTCGGTTTTGCGCTGGGGCTGGGGCTGATCTGGTGGCGCGCCGAGGCGGTACGCGCGCCGGTGCTCGCGCGCGCGGCGATCACCAGCGTCGAGGGACGCGTGACGCGGATGCAGCCGCTGCCCGCGCGCGATCTGGTACGCATGTGGATCGCGGTCGAGACATGGGACGGGGTCGCGCGCGACGACATGCCGACCCACGTGCGGGTTAACGTCGATGAGGATGACGTGCCGACCGCTTGGACGGAGGGGAGCCGCGTGCGAGTGCGTGCACGATTGATGCCGCCTGCACCGCCGGCGGTGCCGGGTGCCTATGATTTCGCGCGCGTCGCGTGGTTCGAGGGATTGGGCGCAACCGGTCGTGCGCTGGAAGTGACGGTGCTGACGCGGGCGCCGGTCGGCGGCGAGGGCATCCGCGCCAGACTGACCCGATACATCGAGGCGCGCTTGCCAGGGAGCGCGGGCGGCATCGCGGCGGCGCTCGCGACCGGCGACACCGGCGCAATCGCGGACGAAGATGCCGAGGCGATGCGGCGCGCGGGCCTCGCGCACCTGCTCTCGGTCAGCGGGCTGCACATCACCGCGGTAGTGGGGATCGTCATGGCGTTGGCGTTGCGCGCGCTCGCGCTATCGCCCGCGCTCGCGCTGACCGGGCGAGTCCCGCTGCTCGCCGGTGCCGCAGCGGCGGCGGCGGCGATCGGCTACACCTGGCTGACCCGTGCGTTGTAGGAGTCAAACACTCATGTTTCTCCCGCTTCCAGCAGGGTATTCGGCTTCCAAATAACGATTGGTTTCTTGCCGTGGACCAGAGCCAGTACGGGTGCCTTTCTCAACTCGAGCGCACTAGCCGACGATCCCTCCAGCCATCGACAGACGGCGACGGCCGGCTGCTCATGGTCGGCGCACTGGATCGAACGACCGATTAGATCGACTCTGCGCCCCTGGTAGCCAACATCTTCGGGATGCTTTCCGAATCGGGACTGCCCAAAGTCACGCTTCCAGACGGTCCTGCTTGGGAAAGCCCCGTCTGCCCGTGCTCGGAAAAAGGTCCACACGTCTAGATCTTTAACGCCACGGTCCCGGTCTAGGTAGTGACGCGCACCTCCCTGAGCGAGGCACGTCATCAGAACTTGGTCGGCATACGCGCCGCACGTTGCAGGTTTCCGCAAAGCGAGATCGGCTAGCCAAACTCTCGCTAATTCGATCAGTCGGTCAAAATCGCTCTGCTCGAATAGCTCAAATGATCGATGCGTCTCAGTAACGGGGTAAGAAGCAGCAATTTTCATTTGCGAACCGTAGCATGATTAATGGCGATCCGCTGCCTACCGCGCGATATAGGAGTCAAATTCTAGTTTGTCGCAATTTTTCGCGAATCTCAGCCCCTCATGCGCTTGACCAGCTGCTTCCACTGTTCTTCCGTGCGCGGAAAGGTGTCGGCCGGTGTCGGCGGATCGTTGACGGCTTTCAGATGGGGTCCGCGCCGGTGGCACCGATCACAACGTAGATAGCTGCCAAGCGCCTCAAGGTGCGTGTTCCAGCCCCGGCACATCGCATAGCGACAGAGCCGGCGTGCATCGAAGATGTGGACCTTACCGCATCGACAGGTGACGCGCAGATTAGCGTTGTGCCTGATTAGATCGTGTAGGCTGTCCAGCCGGGTATTGGCCGACACGTCACAGCGGTAGGGGAAGCTGGCTACGGTCGTCGGCTATGGCCGGGTGGACAGTCTCGCAGATAGCGCGCGCCAGTTCGTGTGCCGCTTGCTCCCTTATGCGCTGCACCGGCGCGGTTATGCCGACTCGCACCCAACCGGGCGCAGTGAGGATGGTGCTGGCGAGCGTTGAGGGGTCGAGCCGTTCCATCTGCCCAAGGTACAAAACGGGAACATGATTCGGCAAGAGGCTGATAATCACCTGTTTTGATAGCGAGGGTCAGCCGGTGCGAGGAGCGCTGAACCAGTCAGGCCCAATTTGGTCTGTCGGTACTTGATAGTTCCACCGTTTAGGCCGCTTTCCTTCGCCCACGTTGCCAATGGCTTAGTCTCGCCGTTGATAGTGAGAAGGTGTGCGTCCTTCCGGGTGCGCCTGTTTTCAGCCTGTTGCGCGGCAGTAGCCCATCGACAGTTTGAAGGCTCATAACCGCGTTCATTGTCGACGCGATCAAGAGAAAGGCTTGGATCACCCTTTGACTTCATGTCAGCCAAGAAAGCATCGAAAGATTGCTGCCAGCTTTGACACATGGTGATTCCACGACCACCGTAGTCCTTCCATCGTTTATGTTCGGGATTAGTCGTTCGGTTTCGGGCGTCTCGCCAAGCGTAGTATTCACTTTTGTAAAGCTGGATGTTTGATGTTGTCTTGCCCTTCATCCACTAGCTTTGCAGCCGGTGGTTTCAGTGCGTCATTATTCATGCGCTCGAACAGGAACGATTCGGCAAGAGGATTCGAGCTGTACGAGCGATGCGGCGATCCTTGGCAGCGGCGTGGCCGTAGAGTAGAAAACTTCAATGAATACGGATTTGAACGGTCTAGCGGATCTAAGCGACGAGCAGCTGAGTAGCTTGGTTGCGAACTATCGCCGGTTGAACAAAACCGAAGGCGGCAAATGGTCGCTTGCGGAAGCTACGCACGAGCAGAGCCGTCGAGCGCGATCCGACTTTGAACCCACGGCAATGGTAGACGCGATTATACGTCTGGCAAGTGGGTCAGAAGACCACCAGGTTTCATACGTAGAGCTATGGCGAACCTTCCGGCCAGGCGAGCCCTTCAAAGGGCACTACTCGCAGAAGCAGGTGACTAACGGTTTGGCGAAGGTTGGCGCTTACTGCGTCGATCACGAGCTTCCAATGCTTAGCGTCCTCGTTGTTCCTGAGGGGACGCGGACGCTAACAGACACGGCGGCGGAAAACATCTGGGCCTTCGCAAAGAGTATCGGCGTTAAAGCAGGGCCGGATTGCAGAACCTTTATCGAGCGCGAGAAAGCGGCTGCCTTTGAGATGATCCGACGCCGGACTTGATCGCTGGCTTTGCAGCAATGGCGGCATGACAACGGGTCAAGCCGTTATGAGGCTTTGTAGAGGTCCATCATGGCTTGCCCCAGCAGCTGGGCAACAGGGCAGAGTGGATCGCGGGAGAGCAGGGTCACGATGCTGTCGCGTAGCATCTGCTCCTGTTCTTCGATTGGTATCTCGACCGCCATCACCATTGCGGTGGCTTCGTGAATGCGTCGACCTTCGCGATGGCCTCGTTGATCGCTCCGACGAGCGCGCTTGAGTCCTTTTGCAACTCTGCGCGGCTCGTTCTCTCGACTAGATCAGCAAGCGTTTGCTCAAGCTGTTTGACCCGCGCGGTCAAGCGCTCGATGGCACTGTGGTGCAGTTCAAGGTTCAATTCGTATTGCATGGGAGTTTTCTCCTCTCGTTATCAGTGGATAGTGCGGTTCTTGAAGTAGCGCATGGAGGCGATTGTCTCGGCCATCGTCTTACCCTGCGCCAAGTGCCAGCGCAGTGTCTCGCTCTCGCAGCCTAGGCGCTCAGCCCATTGTCTGATTGTGGATCGGCGTGGAAAAGGGACCCCGGTAGCGGGGTGATCGGCGTCGAAAAAG
>NZ_CAKZHV010000054.1 GCF_936927845.1 uncultured Sphingomonas sp. | reverse complement strand
AGCGCACGACCATGGAGGTCCTGACCGACCTGCTGCGTGCCGAGGCGACGCACCGTCATGCGGCGTCCGTCCGCTACCGGATGTCGGCCGCCAGGCTGCCGGCGGTGAAGGACCTCGACGCCTTCGTCTTCGGCGACACTCCCATCAACGAAGGGCTGGTGCGCTCACTGTACAGCGGCTCGTTCCTCTCCGGTCGGCGCAACGTCGTGCTGGTCGGCGGAACGGGCACCGGCAAGACGCACCTTGCCACCGCCATTACCGCCAACGTGGTGCGGGCCGGCGCCCGCGGGCGCTACTTCAACACGGTCGACCTGGTGAACCGGCTCGAGGAGGAAACGCGCCTTGGCAAGGCCGGCACGCTGGCGGCCCAGCTCTCCCGGCTCGACCTCGTGGTGCTCGATGAGCTCGGCTACCTGCCTTTTGCCCGCTCGGGCGGTCAGCTGCTCTTCCACCTCGTCAGCAAGCTCTATGAGCAGACCTCCGTCATCGTCACGACGAACCTCGCCTTTGGTGAATGGCCGACGGTCTTTGGCGACCCCAAGATGACCACCGCGCTGCTCGACCGCATTACCCACCATTGCGACATCGTCGAAACCGGCAACGACAGCTGGCGCTTCAAACATCGAAGCTGACGCCCAGGACCACCGGCAGAGAACGCTTCGCGCTGGTTGCGCCTCCGGTCGGGCTACGCCCGCCCTACGCCGCAACCAGCGCGAACGGTGCGCCCGTCATACCCGTCACGCTGCTCGACGAAGGGGTTCCCTTTTGCACGCCGATGGGGGGTCCCTTTTGGACGCCGATTGACAATCAGCGGAAGAGCACCTCTATGTCGAACCCGATCAGTTCACGGCTCAAACGCCCATGGGCACGTTCACTGGCGTCACAGAGATGGTCGGCATGTCGAAGACGCCTGGCAGTTACCGCTTTCCCCGTGAACCTCGCGGTGCTGCAAAGCCTGAATGGTTGAAGGACTGAGACGATGCTCGGAAAGCTTTACATCCTTCAGGCCCAACCGGCCGTCATACTTTCACTCGATCTCGACACGGGAGACGTGCAGACCGTGCTAGACGGCATCTACGGCGTTCCCGACGGTATCCAGATCGATGCCGCCAGCGAGGCAATCTTCTGGACCAGTATGGGCAAGCCGCCTGCGAGTGGAGAGGAGTTCCTTGCCGACGACGGGACAGTGGAGCGGTGCGGTATAGGGGGAAGCGGGCACACGACCCTGATTGGCAACGGGGCCATCGTCACCCCCAAACAACTGCAGCTGCATCGCCCGACCAACACGCTTTATTGGTGTGATCGGGAGGGCATGGCGTTGATGTCCAGCCGGACCGACGGGGGAAATCTGCGGACAATCTTGCGGACGGGCGAATGGCCCGATCAGGCGAGCGAGATCCTGCGGCACTGTGTCGGCATCGCACTCGATGACCAAAATGGTTATATCTACTGGACACAAAAGGGCCCCGCTGACGGCAACCGCAGGCGAATTTTCCGGGTTTCCGTCGATTTTGAAAGCGGCGTGATGTCTTCTGGCAATGACGGCGTGGAGCTGCTGCTGGATGGGCTTCCCGAGCCGATCGATCTTGAAATCGACCTCGATCGCGGCAAGCTGTACTGGACCGATCGGGGCGATCCATCGGCTCAAGGAAATTCGCTCAACTGCGCGAACGTCAGTGCAACCGGCTTGTCCGATCATGTGGTTCTTGCCACCGGGCTCCAAGAGGGCATCGGCCTTGCGCTTGACGATGCTGGACAACGGATTTTCGTCAGCGATCTGGGCGGCACGATCCGCATGTTCTCAATGGCTGACGAGACGTTTGCCGTCGTGCACCGTTTTGGAAAACCGCTAACCGGCATTGCCTTTTCCAAATGAAGCTCTTCCGCAAAGCGCAGTTCGGTGAACGCTCGGTCGTTCTGGCGCTCGCCAGCGGCGATCATAAGCACTGATAAGTCAGAATGCCTCCCCAACGCTCTCAGAAGGATCCCATGGATGGCGCGCCTATACACTCTACTGGTAGCCTGGGTAGTCGCGCTACTCGGCGGCCTCTTTGTCGTCGCGGGAGGCGTTCTCTTATCGCTCGGCGGATCGGCCTATTATGTCATCGTTGGCTTGGCCATGGTGATCAGTGGAGCGCTCATTGGACGCGAGCGCCAGTCCGGCCTCTGGTTGTATGGCGCAGTGTGGCTTGGGACTGTAATTTGGGCAATCTGGGAAGTCGGTTTAGACGGCCTGCAACTGATGCCTCGCGTAATCGCGCCAACTGTCTTGCTCTTCCTCGTTCTCTTGACGCGGGTCCCCAAACGCACGGGGCGCTCATTTCATAAGGCTATCCCCGCCGTCGCGGGAGGTTTGGCAGTCATTAGCGTCACTGCACTGACGCTGCACGGGCAAGGCGTATTCGCACAAGACGAAGCCTTGCCGGCATTTTCGAGGGTATCGAGCGGTGAGGCGGATGCCGACTGGCGGGATTATGGCGGAACCCTATCCGGCCGACGATACTCGGCTCTTGCCGACATAACCCCCCAAAACGTCGGCAGGCTGGAACTGGCGTGGACGCAGCGCACCGGCGATCTTGCGATGCCCGCCGAGGCGAAGGCTCACAAGCGCGAGTATCATTCGGAGTCGACACCGATCCACATCGGCGACACCCTGTATACCTGCACGCCGCATTCCTA
Organism: uncultured Sphingomonas sp.; assembly: GCF_936927845.1. Taxonomy (GTDB): domain Bacteria; phylum Pseudomonadota; class Alphaproteobacteria; order Sphingomonadales; family Sphingomonadaceae; genus Sphingomonas. Next base: position 3,526 of record NZ_CAKZHV010000054.1, on the reverse strand, counting down.
TGTCCAGGCCATCGATGCCACCACGGGCAAGACCAAGTGGAGCTGGCACGAGCAGGCGAAGATCGAAGGCAACAATTATCTCGTCTGTCGCGGCGTCTCCTATTTTGAGGCACCGGCGGGAACGCCCTGTCCCCGCCGTATCTTCGCGCCTACTTTCAATGCACGTATTGTAGCGCTCAATGCGGATACCGGGCGGGTGTGCACGAATTTTGCCAATGGCGGTGCCATAGATCTGCGCGCGAACATGGGCCTCTCGCACCCGTCCGATCAAATCGGAACGACGCCACCGGTGGTCGTAAATAACCGACTGATCGTCGGCGAACGGATCACCGACAACGTCAATCGTGACATTCCCTCGGGCGTGGTGCGTGCCTACGATCCCGTGACGGGCGCGCCGGTCTGGGCTTGGGACGTGGGTCGCTCACAGGACGCGATCGCACCTTTGCCAGCCGGGCAGGTCTACACGCGCGGGACGCCCAACGTCTGGGGCGCGATTACCGCCGACGCGACCAATGGGCTTGTCTACCTTGGCACTGGCAATGCCTCGCCTGATTATTGGATCGGTTTCCGCCGGCCGTTCGATGACCGCTTCGGAACGTCGATCGTGGCGCTCGACGTAGCGACGGGCAAGTTGCGGTGGATGCGGCAACTCGTTCACCGCGACATGTGGGACATGGACCTGCCGATCGGTCCCTCACTATTCGACTATCGCACCCCCGACGGTCGCACGGTACCTGCCCTGATACAAACGACGAAGATGGGCCAGGTGTTCTTCCTTAACCGCCTGACCGGTGCGCCGATTGCTGCCGTGACCGAGCGCAGGGTGCGGACTGACGGTGCGACGCCTGGGGTGCGGGTCTCGCCGACACAGCCCTTCTCGACAGGCATGCCGAGCTTCACGCCGCCAGCGCCTACGGAGGTCGCGACCTGGGGTGCAACGCCGATCGATCAACTGTTTTGCCGGATCGACATCCGTCGCGCACAAGGTACTGGTATCTATCAGCCGCTGGGCCTGAAACCGATCATCGGTCATCCAGCCTTCGATGGCGTCACCGATTGGGGCGGCGCTGCCGTCGACCCGGTACGCGGGATCATGACCGTCAACACGATGGAGATGCCCTTCAAGCTCTGGCTGATGCGACGTGATGACCCGCGCGCCGCCAAGCTGATGAAGCAGAAGCAGGGAGGGGAGAATGCGATGCAGGCCCAACTGCAGACGCAATACAACACCCCCTATGTTGCGGTCGTCCAAGCATGGGTTGGTATCTTCGGAGCGCCCTGCGTCGCGCCACCGTGGGGGCATTTGACTGCGGTCGATCTACATACTCGCCGTATCAAGTGGCAGAAGATACTGGGTACGGCCCGTGACACTGGCCTGTTTGGGTCCCATCTCGGGGTTCCGCTCAAGACGGGTGTCCCGAACCTAGGCGGCTCCATCATCACGGCCGGCGGCCTCGTCTTCATCGGCGCAACAACCGACCAGTATCTTCGCGCCTTCGACCTGGCGACCGGCAAGGTGGTTTGGAAGGCACGGCTGCCTGCCGGCGCACAGGCGACACCAATGACCTATCGTGGCCGTGACGGGCGCCAGTATGTTGTTATCACGGCCGGTGGCCATGGCGCGTTAGGGACCCGATACGGCGACTATACGCTTGCCTATGCACTGCCGCGGTCATGATCGGCGACCGAGAAGCCCATGGCAAGCGAGCGGGTTCAGCATCATCGAGAGGGTTGGGGTCTATGACGTGGCGGTTCATCTTGCCATGTCAGCATTCAAGGCGGAGCGAACGCGATGATAATGCCTTATTGAAGATGAGGCCGAGCGGCTTGGTAGCCGGTAACAAGCCCATTTCACTGGCCGCAGCATTGAGTATCACGATCGCGATGACGGGATGCTCGCGCAACGCCGGGCAGCCGCCACGGGCAAATGATGCGATTTCCGTCAAGCCAGAGCCGTCGTTCATAGCCGTGCCCGTCAGCGCCGATCTTGATGATCTGTCCGCGATGATGGAGCGCCGATTGCCGCAACAACTCTGGCGCATCGACAAGCCCAATCAACCCTGCGTGAAGCGCAAGGCGGTAGATCTCGGCATTGCGAAAATCAAAACGCCGGTGATTAAATGCCGCATCATAGGATCTGTGACGCATGGGCGGATCGTGGTGGGCGGCGCCGGAGAAACGATCAAGGCCACGATTCCCATTCACGCCACAATGCGCGTCGAGGGAGTTGCAGGCCTCCACGAGACAGCGACGGCAGATGCCACGGCCCACGCGACCATTCGCCTGTCGTTTGCACGCGACTGGACGCCGCATGGCACGGTGAATCTGGCCTATCGCTGGACGAACGCACCCCATGCCGATATTCTGGGTCAGCGCATTGACTTGACGAGCCAAGCCGATCGCAAGCTCCGACCGGTTATCGCAAAGCTCGAGCGAGAATTACCCGGCGAATTGGGTAAGCTTGGCGTTCGTCGGGCGATCGGCAAGGCATGGGCTGCGGCATTCACAACGGTTTCGCTCAATGCAGATAACCCGGAAGTGTGGATGCGGATCACGCCCGAGGCGCTGCAATATGGCGGCTATAACATCGTTGAGGGACATCTACGTCTTCGCTTAGGGATGCGTGCGTTGACCGAGACGTATGTCGGCTATCGGCCGCCAACGCCTGACGTGCGGCCGCTTCCCATGCTTGAACGATTGACCGACAAACCTGGTAAGGTGTCGGTCTTCGTGCCCGTCTTCGCTGACTATCGTGTTTTGGAGCCGGTGCTGATGAAGGCGCTGCGCAAACGGTCAAAGCGGCCGTTCGACGTTCCCGGCCTTCCTCCCGTACGTGCAAGGTTCGATCGCGTGAGCATCTATGGCACTGAACACGGTCGAATTGCTGTTGGACTAACGTTCGCCGCGCTCCAGCAGGGGAGAGAAAAACCCACCCAAGGTACCGTCTGGATGACCGGCAAGCCAGTCACGCAGCCGAATTCCCGCCATGTCGGCTTCGAGGACTTCAACGTGAGTGGGACGTCGGACATGACGGGGGGGGACCTTATTCTCGATGTGGCTAATACGCCAGGGATCGCGAGCATGGTCGCGGGCATGCTCGCCCAGAACTTTGAGAAAGATTATGTTGGCCTGATTGGCAAGATCGACCGCGCCGTCAGCGAAAAACAGGAGGGCGCCTTGTTAATCAAGGCAGACTTGAAGCAAACCCGGACCGGGCGTCTTCAAGCAGCGGGTAAGGGGCTATACTTACCGGTTTGGGCTACTGGTACAATCATGACGAGGCTTTCACCAACAGTTGAGCGATAAGACCTATATCCGTGGAAATCCTCGATACCGTAAGATAATATGACCTGTCTAACTTAGATGCTTGCCTGAGATTCTTCAAAGCCCGAACGGGGTATAGGCCGTTTGAAACGATCGCTCATTAAACGCGGTCTTTCATGCATAGGTGCGCCACAGTTCTTTATGAATCTAGGTGTTCAGTCCCGGCATTTGGTGGATCGGGTCGATGATGAACCGATCTGGC
>NZ_CAKZHV010000053.1 GCF_936927845.1 uncultured Sphingomonas sp. | reverse complement strand
ATGGTGGAGCCGAGGGGGATCGAACCCCTGACCTTCGCAATGCCATTGCGACGCTCTCCCAGCTGAGCTACGGCCCCATTCCGTTGGGAAGCGCCCACTAACCGGGCGCCGAAGGCTTGGCAAGTGGCAGTTTGCGCCACTTGCCGCCATTGTCGAAAAATCAGTTCTCGTCGTCGTCGCTCGGCGCTTCCACGCCCAGATCGTCGTCGCCGCCCAGATCGACCTCGTCGTCCGCCGAGGGCTCCTCGTCGTCGTTCGGCGCCAGATCCATGTCCTCGTCGTCACCGGCCAGGTCGTTGTCGGCTTCCTGCTTGTCGGTCTTCGCCGCCTCGAACGGCAGCGGCTGCTTCGACTTCAGGATCGGCTCGGGCGCCCACGCATAACCGCAGTTGATGCAGGTAACGGGGTCGTCCTTGGTCAGGTCATAGAAACGCGTCGCGCATTTCGGGCACGTACGCTTCGTGCCCCATTCCGGCTGGATCATGCCGTGAAAGCCTTTCGGATGGGTGGTTCTGCAGGTCGGCCCTGCGAAGTGGGGCGCGCCTTGCCATAGCACAACCCGGCTGGCAAGCGGCGCGGATGCCGCATGCCCGACCCTTCCGTCTGACCGTTCCCGCCGCCGCGCGCCTCGCAGGGCGCATCCGCGTTCCCGGCGACAAGTCGATCAGCCACCGCGCGCTCATGCTGTCCGCGCTCGCAGTCGGCGAGAGCCGCGTCGAGGGGCTGCTGGAGGGCGAGGACGTGCTCGCCACCGCCGCCGCACTCCGCGCCATGGGCGCGCAAATCGAGCGCGATGCAGCCGGCGTATGGACGATCAACGGTGTCGGCGTCGGTGGGCTGCTGCAACCCGCAGGCGCGCTCGACATGGGGAATTCGGGCACCTCGACGCGGCTGCTGATGGGGCTGATCGCCTCGCACCCGATCACCGCGACCTTCACCGGCGACGCCTCGCTGTCGGTCCGTCCGATGGAGCGCGTCATCACGCCCTTGTCGCAAATGGGCGCGGACATCACCGCCTCGCCCGGCGGGCGCCTGCCATTGATGCTGCGCGGGCTCTGCCCCGCGGTGCCGATCGAATATGAACTGCCCGTCGCCTCGGCGCAGGTGAAGTCGGCCATCCTGCTCGCCGGGCTCAACACGCCCGGCATCACCCGCGTGATCGAGCCGGTGCCGACACGCGACCACAGCGAGCGGATGCTGGCGGGCTTCGGCGCCGACGTTCGAGTCGAGCAGACCGCGCGCGGCCGCGTCATCTCGATCACTGGCGAGGCGGAGCTGCGCCCGCAACAGATCGTCGTGCCCGGTGACCCCTCGTCCGCCGCATTTTGGATGGTCGCCGCCTCGATCGTGCCCGGCAGCGAGGTCGTGATCGAGAATGTCGGGCTCAACCCCACCCGGGCTGGCCTCGTCACCGCGCTGCGCATGATGGGCGCCGACATCAACGAACTCGCTCCCCGCACCGTCGGCGGCGAGCCGGTGGCCGATCTGCGCGTCCGTCACGCCGCGTTGCGGGGCATCACCGTCCCGCACGATCTCGCGCCCGCGATGATCGACGAATATCCCGTGCTGTTCGTCGCCGCCGCCTTTGCCGCCGGCCGTACGGTCGCGCGCGGCGCGGACGAGCTGCGCGTCAAGGAAAGTGACCGTATCGCCGCGATGCGCGCCGCGCTGGAGGCGAACGGCGTTTCCGTCACCGAGCACGACGACGGTCTGTCGATCAACGGCACCAGCGGCGAAGCGATCCCCGGAGGCGGCTGCGTCGCAACCCAACTCGACCACCGCATCGCGATGAGCATGACGGTTGCCGGCCTCCACGCCCGCGCGCCCGTCATGATCGACGACGTGTCGCCAGTCGCGACCAGCTATCCCGTCTTCTTCGACCAACTCGCCCAGCTGACCGGAGCTTCCGCATGATCATCGCCGTCGATGGACCCGCCGCCTCGGGCAAGGGCACGATCGCGAAAGCGCTCGCGCGGCATTATCACCTGCCGCATCTCGACACCGGCCTGCTCTACCGCGCGGTCGCCGCTACCGTGCGCCGGATGGAACTCGATCCCGAGAAAGAGGCCGACGCGGTCGCCGCCTGCGACTTCGACGAGCTCACCCTCGCCGACCCCGCGCTGCGCGACGACGATATTGGGCAACTCGCTTCCGTCGTCTCCGCGCACCCGCTGGTCCGCGCAGCCCTGCTCCAGCGGCAGAAAAGGTTCGCGCACCAGGAAGGCGGCGCGGTGCTCGACGGGCGCGATATTGGCACCGTGATCGCACCCGATGCGCGCGCCAAACTGTTCGTCCGCGCGACGCCTACGATCCGGGCGCAGCGCCGTCACAACGAGCTCAAGAACCGCGGCAGCGCCGTCAGCTTCGATCAGGTGCTCGCCGACATTCGCGCGCGCGACGAACGTGACAGCAGCCGCTCGGCCGCGCCGCTCGTGCCCGCCGCCGACGCCGCCTTGCTCGACACCAGTTTCCTGTCGATCGACGCGTCGATCGCGAAGGCGATCGCGCTGGTCGAGGCGCGCCGCGACCCCGCGTAAGCGCTGCTTGCCTGCGCACCCGCGCTCGCGTATAGCCTAGCCGTCCAGCGAGCCGATGTTCGCGGAGGCACGGCGCGGCGGGCTCGTCCCTTCGCGCCCTTTTCGCATTGGCGTCTTGGTCCTCCCTTGAACGATCGGCTTGCGCGGATACCGCGTCCGGCATGGGGTCGGCGCGGTGTTTTGGCCCTGGGGTTAAACCCTAGACCAGCGGAACCAACCGCTTGGCCGGAAACGACAACGTTTAGGACTTACGGATTTATGGCCTCTACGGCAGCTCCCTCACGCGACGATTTCGCGGCAATGCTCGATGACATGTTCGGCGGCGCCGACAGCTTCGAGGGCCGCGTGGTGCTCGGCACCGTTACCGGCATCGAGAATGACCTGGCCGTCATTGACGTCGGCCTGAAGAGCGAAGGTCGCGTGCCGCTGCGCGAGTTCGCGCCCGCGCCCGGTCAGAAGGCCGAGCTGAAGGTCGGCGACGAAGTCGAGGTCTACGTCGATCGCGTCGAGAACATGCACGGCGAAGCGATGCTCAGCCGCGACCGTGCGCGCCGCGAAGCCGCCTGGGACAAGCTCGAGGTCGAATTCGCGAAGACCGCGCGCGTCGAGGGCACGATCTTCGGCCGCGTCAAGGGCGGCTTCACCGTCGACCTGTCGGGCGCCGTTGCCTTCCTGCCGGGTTCGCAGGTCGACATCCGCCCGGTGCGCGACGTCACCCCGCTGATGGACATTCCGCAGCCGTTCCAGATCCTCAAGATGGACCGCAAGCGCGGCAACATCGTCGTGTCGCGTCGCGCGGTGCTCGAGGAAACCCGCGCCGAGCAGCGCTCGGGCCTGATCCAGAGCCTGGCCGAGGGTCAGATCATCGAAGGCGTGGTCAAGAACATCACCGATTACGGCGCGTTCGTTGATCTGGGCGGCATTGACGGCCTGCTCCACGTCACCGACCTGTCGTACAAGCGTGTCCAGCACCCGTCGGAGATGATCAACATCGGCGACACCGTGCGCGTTCAGATCATTCGCATCAACAAGGACACGCAGCGCATCTCGCTTGGCATGAAGCAGCTCGAGAGCGATCCGTGGGATGGCGCGGGCGTTAAGTATCCGGTCGGCGCGAAGCTGTCGGGCCGCGTCACCAACATCACCGAATACGGTGCCTTCGTCGAGCTCGAGCCGGGCATCGAGGGTCTGGTCCACGTGTCGGAGATGAGCTGGACCAAGAAGAACGTCCACCCGGGCAAGATCGTCTCGACCAGCCAGGAAGTCGACGTGGTGGTGCTCGAGGTCGACGCCGAGAAGCGCCGCATTTCGCTCGGCCTCAAGCAGGCGCAGGCCAATCCGTGGGAGGCGTTCGCCGCCGCTCATCCGGTCGGTTCGACCGTCGAAGGCGAAGTCAAGAACGCGACCGAGTTCGGCCTGTTCATCGGCCTCGACAACGACGTCGACGGCATGGTCCACATGTCCGACATCGCCTGGGGCGTGTCGGGTGAGGACGCGCTCAACCTCCATCGCAAGGGTGAGACGGTGCAGGCCGTCGTGCTCGACATCGACTCGGAGAAGGAGCGCATCTCGCTCGGCATGAAGCAGCTCGAGCGTGGCGGCCCCGTCGCCGCGGGTGCGGGCGACCGGATCGGCAAGAACCAGATCGTCACTGTCACGGTGCTCGAGGTTCGCGACGCCGGTCTCGAAGTGCAGCAGGGTGACGACGGCGCGACCGGCTTCATCAAGCGCACCGACCTCGGCCGCGACCGCGACGAGCAGCGTCCGGAGCGTTTCCAGGTCGGCCAGAAGTTCGACGCGATGGTGACCGGTTTCGACCGTTCCAAGAAGCCGACCTTCTCGATCAAGGCGATGCAGATCTCCGAGGAGAAGCAGGCCGTCGCGCAATACGGTTCGTCCGACTCGGGTGCGTCGCTGGGCGACATCCTGGGCGAAGCGCTCAAGGCTCGCGACTCGAAGAAGTAAGCGTCCGTTTCACAACGGAACACTTGCGAAGGGGTCGGCACTGCCGGCCCCTTTTCGTTTCGATGCCATAATGACGTTTCGGTCCTATCCCGCGCCTCTATTTACCTGTATCAACTGGGCTGCGTAGGGCTCGTCCCGCCAAGTGTTGCGAATGTGGGGAAGCGAATGATTCGGTCGGAACTCGTCAACCGGCTCACCGAAGAGAATCCGGAATTGTCCCAGCGCGATGTCGAGGCGATCGTTTCCACCTTCTTCGACCAGATCGTCGATCGTCTCGCCGCCAACGGTCGTGTCGAGCTGCGCGGGTTCGGTGCCTTCTCCACGCGCCAGCGCGACGAGCGCACCGGGCGCAATCCCCGTACCGGCGAGACGGTCGACGTGACCGCGAAGCGCGTGCCCTATTTCAAGCCCGGCAAGGAAATGCGTCAGCGCCTGAACGTCTGACCGCTTCGACTTTCACGCTTCGATGCTTGACGCGCGACACCGAAGCGCGCTCAAGCGCGAAGCTGATGCGCGGACGTGGCGGAATCGGTAGACGCTGGAGACTTAAAATCTTCTGCCCATGGCGTGCGGGTTCGAGTCCCGCCGTCCGCACCATCATCGCAGCCGCGAGTCTGCCCGCGCTGCTGCTGACAACCTCGTGCGATCGTCGCGCCGACACAGGTCCCGTGGTGGTCAGCGTGATCGGTGAAGCGCCCGCGCTCGCCGGAGCGGATCGCCGCCTGCTCGCCACGGCGGATCGCCTGCTGACCGACGCGGTCGCGGAGGGGCTGGTCCGCTTTGATGCCGCCGGCCAGATCGAAGGCGGCCTTGCCGAGCGCTGGACCGTCACCGACGACGGCACCAGCTACATCTTTCGTCTGCGTGAAGCGCGCTGGACCAACGGCGAGCCGGTGCGCGCGCAGCAGGTCGTCTCGCTGCTCAAGCGTCAGCTCGCGCGCGGCGCACGCAACAGCCTCGCGCCCTATCTCAGCGCGATCGACGACGTGGTCGAAATGACGCCCGAGGTCATCGAGATCGAACTCGCCCGGCCGCGTCCCGATTTGCTCAAATTGTTCGCACAGCCCGAACTCGCCCTGGTGCGCGCGTCCGCCGGCGGCGGTGCCGGTCCATTCCGCGTCGCGAACAGCGGCACGCACGCGGTGCTGCTGCGACCGATCGAGGACCCCGACCCCGACGCCGATGCGCCGACGCCCGAGGACAACGTCCGCCTGATCGGGGAGCGTGCCGCGCGCGCGATCGTGCGCTTCGTCAATCGTCAGGCCGATCTGGTCGCAGGAGGTACCCTCGCCGACTGGCCGCTCGTCCAGCGCGCCGACCCGACCGCCGCGACGATCCGCGTCGATCCCGCTGCGGGGTTGTTCGGGCTCGCAGTAACGCGCCGCGACGGGTTGCTGGCGGACCCGCAGACCCGCGCCGCCCTCGCCGCCGCATTTGACCGCGCAGCGCTCGTCGCCGCCGTCTCGCCCGATTGGACCGGGGCCGAGACACTGCTGCCCGATCAGCTCGACTCGCTCTCTCCGCCGACGCAACCCGCTTGGGCATCCGAGCCGCGCGAGCAGCGTCTCGCCGCGATCCGCGCACGCGTCGCCACGTGGCGCGCGACCGCCGGCACTCCAACGCTCGGCTTGGCACTGCCTGCGGGTACCGGCGGTACGCTGCTCTGGACGCGGCTCGCCGCCGATCTCTACGCGATGGGGATCAGGCCGGTCCGCCTTGCGCTCGACGAGCCCGCCGCCGACCTGCGCCTGGTCGACCTGGTCGCCCCATACGACAGCGCGCGCTGGTACCTGTCGGAGGCATGCCTCGCTTGCTCGGACGAGGCGCAGCAGGCGATTGAGGCCGCGCGGCTCGCCCCGACGCTCGACGCGCGGGCGGCGACGATCGCACGCGCTGACATCGCACTCACCGCCGACGCCGCCTTCATCCCCCTCGCCCGACCGTTCCGCTGGTCGCTTGTCTCCCTCAGGCTCGCGCAGTGGCAGGCGAACGCGCGCGCATGGCATCCGTTGAACCGCTTGCGCCGCGATACCAGATAATCGTCATGCCACGCCCCGTTTCCATGCCGCCCGGCCTCGCCGCGGCCAACCTGCCCCTCGGCCGCGACCCTGCCTCGGTCCGGCGCCGGCTGGTCGCGATGGAACAGTTGCTCGAAGGGCTGTTCGTCATCCCGGGCATCAACCGCCGCGTCGGGCTCGACGTCATACTCGGGCTCGTTCCGGTAGCGGGTGACGCCATCGCCGCCGCGTTGGGCGGCTGGCTGGTGTGGGAAGCGCGCAATCTCGGCATGAGCAAGGCATCGCTGCTGCGCATGACCGGTCGCGTGGGCTTCGACGCGCTGCTGGGATTGATCCCCTTCGTCGGTGACGCCGCCGACATCTACTATCGCTCGAATACCAAGAACCTGAAGCGCATCCTGCGCCACCTCGACAAGCATCACCCCGCCACCGTGACGGTTGAGGGGTAACCGTCGGGGGTTAGTAGAGCAGGAACGGCGCGCGCGTCTCGGCCCAGGCGCGCTCGTCGGGCAGCGTCAGCGCGTCGAGATCGCCGGGCTCCGCACCTGCGTCGTCGACCCATTCGCGTAACGCCGGCCCACCGTTGATGACGTCGATCGCCAGCTTGTCGAACTCATATTCGTACGGGAAATCGCGCCACAGCGCGTAATCAGGCTGCAGCGCACGCAGCGCCTTGAACGCGAGTGCCTGCAATCGCCACGGTCGGAACGCCGCGTGGTCGTATGCCGCCCCTTCGGCGTGGATGAATAGCCCTGCGCATAGCTGACCGGCATGTTTGTGGAACGTCGGCTGGAACCAGATGTCACGCAGCGCGCATTCCCTCATCCACTCGGGCGCGAGCGCGCGCATCTTCGCGATCATCGCGCGCGCGTCCATGTCGGGGGCGCCGAACAATTCGAGCGGCCGCGTCGTTCCGCGCCCTTCCGACAGCGTGGTACCTTCCAGCATCACCGTCCCGGCATAAGCGCGCGCCATGTTGACGTTCGCCGCATTGGGGCTGGGATTGATCCACACCCGCGTCTCGGGCCAGCCGTATCCCGGCGCCGCCTCGGGCATCCACCCTTCCATCGCGATGACCCGGTAATCGACGTCCAATCGGTAGTGCGCGACGAACCAATGCCCGAGTTCGCCCAGCGTCATGCCGTGCCGCATCGGCATCGGCCCTGCCCCGACGAAACTCTCCCAGCCGCTGCGCAGCGTCAGGCCCTCGATCGGCCGCCCCGCCGGGTTGGGCCGGTCGAGCACCCACACCGATTTGCCGTGCGCCGCTGCCGCCTCCAGCACGTAGAGCAACGTCGTCACGAACGTATAGATGCGGCATCCCACGTCCTGCAGGTCGACCAGCATGACGTCGAACGTGTCCATCGACTCACGCGTCGGTCGCCGCACCTCGCCGTACAGGCTGAACACCGGCATGCCATAGGTCGGGTCGGTAAAGTCGGGCGACTCCATCATATTGTCCTGCAGATCGCCGCGCACGCCGTGCTGCGGCCCGAACACCGCCGACACGTTCACGCCTGCCGCCATCAACGCGTCGAGCGAGTGCGTCAGATCGGCGGTCACCGACGCCGGATGCGCGAGCAGCGCAACGCGCTTGCCCTCCAGTTCGCGGCGAAGGCTCGCGTCGGCGAGCAGGCGGTCGATCCCGAAGTTCATGGATGCGCTGGTGCCGCCAGCCGCGCGGCAAAGCAATCGCGATGATGGAAGTCGGGTGCGCCTGGCGGGTGCTGGAGCGCCCAGAACGAGCGCCGCGCTCCCTGCTCCTCGATCACAGCGGTCAACGACATCAACAGCTCGCCGTGCGGCAGACCACCCAGATCGCAGTCGACCGCAACGCCGTCCACCGTCCGCTCGACGTGCGGGATCACGTCGCGCGGCAGGTCCGCCATACCGTCGCGGTAGCCATCGAACGCATACGCCGCCCAAGCGCCCGAGGGCGAGAAGTTGAATTCGACGTAATGCTCCTCGTCGTCGAACATCAGGAACAGCTCGAAACAGGTCGTCCGCCACAATCCGTCGCTACGCACCGCGCTGGTCCGTTCGGGCCACATCACCGCCTTCCCGCCATCCACCGCGTAGGTCAGCAGTACGCCGCCGCCGTCGATCACACGCACATCGACCGTCACGCCGCTGACGCCAAGCAGAGGATGATCGGGGTGCGGCGTCAGCGAATAGCGCGTCATTCCCGCACTCTAGGAAAAGCCTGCGCAAATCGCTATGTCCGCGCACTCTCATGGCAACGCAACTTCCCTCCCCGCCCCGCGTGGGCATGGTGTCGCTCGGCTGTCCCAAGAACTTGGTCGACAGCGAGCGTATCCTGACCCAGCTTCGCGCCGACGGTTATCAGATGAGCGCCGATTACTCCGGCGCCGACGTCGTGCTGGTCAACACCTGCGGCTTCCTCGATTCTGCCAAGGAGGAGAGCCTGGAGGCGATCGGCGAGGCGATCGCGGAGAATGGTCGCGTCATCGTCACCGGCTGCATGGGCAAGGAAGCCGAGGCGATCCGCACCCGCTTCCCCAGTGTCCTAGCGATCACCGGCGCGCACGAATATGAGCAGGTGGTGGAGGCAGTCCACGCCGCCGCGCCCGCCGCGATCAGCCCCTACGTCGATCTGATCCCCGACGCCGGGTTGAAGCTCACCCCGCGCCACTACAGCTATTTGAAGATCTCGGAAGGCTGCAATCACCGCTGCTCCTTCTGCATCATCCCGTCCTTGCGCGGCGATCTCGTCAGCCGCCGCCCCGACGCGATCCTGCGCGAGGCGGAGAAGCTGGTCGCCGCGGGCACGCGCGAACTGCTCGTCATTAGCCAGGACACTAGTGCCTACGGTATAGACATCCGCCGCGAACCGCGCACGTGGAAGGGCCGCGAAGTCGTGCCGCACATGACCGATCTCGCGCGCGAACTCGGCCAGATCGCGCCCTGGGTCCGGCTGCACTACGTCTATCCCTACCCGCACGTCGATCAGGTCATTCCGCTGATGGCGGAGGGACTGGTGCTCCCCTACTTAGACATTCCGTTCCAGCACGCCGCACCGTCGGTGCTGCGCCGGATGAAGCGGCCCGCAAACGACGCCAAGGTGCTCGACCGCATCCGCGCGTGGCGCGACATCTGCCCCGATATCGCGATCCGCTCGACCTTCGTCGTCGGCTTCCCCGGCGAGACCGACGCCGATTTCGAATATCTGCTCGACTGGCTGGATGAAGCGCAGCTCGACCGCGTCGGCGCGTTCCGCTTCGAACCTGTCGAAGGCGCGAGCGCCAACCTCCTGCCCGATCACGTGCCCGAGGAGGTCAAGGAGGAGCGCTACGCCCGCGTGATGGAGAAGACCGCGGCAATTTCGGCGGCCAAGCTCCAGCGCAAGATCGGCCGCACGCTCGACGTCATCATCGACGCGGTCGACCTGGAGAGCGGTGGTGCTACCGGACGCTCCTACGCCGACGCGCCCGAGATCGACGGTGAGGTACAGTTGCGCGATGCCGGTCACCTGACCCTCGGCGACATCGTGCCCGTCCAGATCGAGGACGCCGACGACCACGACCTCTACGGCGTGCCTGCCTAAGTCGGATACGCCCGTCATACCGGCCTTGAGCCGGGATCAAGCTACCTTCCTGCCGCGAAGGTAAAAGCGCGAACCCGAGTCATGTCCGAGAAGACGATGGCAGGATCAGGCCCCGAACTCCGGTCCCTCCGGATCGGGCCAGAAGTCCGGCTCGCTCTCGTCTTGCTCGTCCTGCTCGCGCACAACCGGCAGCGTCGGGGCACCGCCCCCGATCCGCACGCGCGCATATCCGACGCTGCCCACCAGGCCCTGATAGATGGCGGCCACCTCGTCACCCGCCCTGATCCGCGCGCCGATCCACGGGGCACGCTCGGCACTCAGATAGCCGACCTGCAAGCCGCTCGGGCTGAATACCGCCACCGCATGCGGGTCGACCGGATTGCGCGGCTCGGGCACCAGCGTCATCGCCGCGCCGGGTGACAACAGCATCAGCTCGGACCGCCGGTTCGAGCGCGTGCGATCGTTGTTGGGAAAGTCGATCCCGACGATCGCCAGCGTCAGCTCCTTCATGGGCGAACGGCGATCGGGGGCATACGCAGACGCTCCAGTTGGTAGCGGAGGACTGCTACCACTTTGAGCGTTCGGTGAAGACCATAAAAGTTTGATCCGGAGGGCCGCGCATTGCGGCCCCTCTCCCAGCCTTAGCCCTGCAGCGCGAGCCCGCGACCCGCCCCGACGCGCTCGCTTCTGATCACGCCACCTTCACGACTTGCGCCGGCCGACCCCGATTCGGCCGACGCTTTCGTGCGCCCATCGAACTTCCGCACCGGGGCCGGAACGATGTCGACTATTCAGCAGCCAGCAGCTGCAGTTACCGCACGCCAGACACGTCAGATCATGAAGGGGTTTGCCGCCCAGCTGAGCGGCCGCGGTGAACGCGGCGCCGATCGCAAGGTGCGTCGAGGCAGCTACGACGTCGACGATCGGCGCGCGCGGATCTCGCGCCCGATCGGCGACGGTACGACCGCCGGCGCGCTAGGCTGGATCGACTGCTTGCTGAAGGTGGTGTCGGAGTGGGACGACGCCGAGCGGCGCAAAGGCGGTGCCCGCCCGCTAGGTCTGCATGGCATGCGCGTGCTCGAGGCCCTGCTTGGCCGTCGTGGCGGAGTCGGCATAGACTTCCGCACCGGCTGCATAGAGCCCGCGCTCGACACGATCGCGAAGGCCGCCGACGTCAGCCGCACGACGGTGGTGCGGGCGCTGAACACGCTCAAGCGGATCAAGGTACTCGACTGGGTGCGGCGCACGCAGCGCACCGGAAAGGACGGCCTCTTCGGCCCGCAGCGCGAGCAGGTGTCGAACAGCTACGCCTTCACCCCCGAAGCCTTCCCTGCCCGGCTGCTACGGCGGTTCCGCGACCTGTTGGCACGCAAACGCCTGGCGCGGCAGAACACGCTCAGCGGTGCACCACCGGTTCCTGCCGAGCCATCCTGCCCCGAGATGCGAGCCGCCCTCGCCCGGATGGAAGCGACGATCGCCTTCCGCTCTGAAGGCCAGAACGCGAGTACACCATGCGGTCAGTATCACCGCTCAGGGGTTGAAGGATAAAAGGAATGGCCTTGTTTGGACGAGGCCATGCGCAGATTTGATCACCCCCAACCCGGCACCATCACCCGCCTCCCCACTCGACCGCCAAGACCCGGCTGTTGAGCGTGGCGGCTTACGCCGCCCCGATGCTCGGCGAGGGGGTGGAGCAGGAACCGTGCCGAACCGTCGCGCGCGTAGCGTGCAATGAAGCCGGGCAACGCGCGATCTGAGCAGCTCGACCAAGCCGAACTTTTTACTGCGAAACACGTCGCGTTGCGCATGGACCCACTGCGCGGTGTCCGGCACCCAGGCCGCCCCACTTTCGACCCCCCCGGGGGTCAGGCGGCCTCGGCCGAGCCCTCGCCGCCGTCGGCCGCGATCGGCGCGCCGGCGAGCAGCGCCGCCCAGGCATCGAACAGGCGACGACGCGGGCCCAGGTAGGCCGCGCGGTTGTACGCGCCCTCGACCTTGCGGTTGATCGTGCCGACCTCGGCCTTGTCGCCGGCGTGGGCGTGTCCGAGCGCGCGGTCGATCGCGGCACGCTCGGCCGGCATCCGCTCGTTCAGGATCGTCGAGAAGCTGGCACGACAGCCGTGCGGAACGTGGCGGCCGCCAAAGCCGGCGCGTTTGTACAGCGCGCCGATCGCGCCCTCGGCAACGTCGCCGAAGATCAGCTCGTCGCCGCGGTCACGCATATTTGCATCGCCACGATGCATATTCGCTGCGCGCAGCACCGCCACCGCGGACGCGCTGAGCGGCACCAGGTGATCGTTCCGCGCCTCGGCCTTCTCGGCGAC
This sequence comes from uncultured Sphingomonas sp., assembly GCF_936927845.1. Taxonomy (GTDB): domain Bacteria; phylum Pseudomonadota; class Alphaproteobacteria; order Sphingomonadales; family Sphingomonadaceae; genus Sphingomonas. Next base: position 16,263 of record NZ_CAKZHV010000053.1, on the reverse strand, counting down.
CTTCAGCTTCATGCGCTGGGCCGGCACGCGCCAAAGTGGCGCTGACCCGTCGAGATCCTCGATCTCGCGCCAACGCGCCCCGCGAACCGCCGCCAACCGAACCGCGGTCAGCATCAGGAACGCGGCCGCGCCTTTAGTCGCCGGCGACGCGTCCAGCTGGTCGACCGCCGCACACAGGGCGCGCACGTCATCGAGCTCGGTCAGCGCCGGCTGCGGCCGCGCCGGCGGCGGGGGCAGCAGCGCATCGGTGATGACGGCCGCTGGATCGCGCTCAGCCCAGCCCTGCGCAATCGCGTGCTTGAACACACCGGAAATCCGCTGCCGAACGCGTCGCGCGGTCTCAAGGCGGCCGCGCTGCTCGAGCGTGCGCAGCGCGCTCAGCACGACCGGCGTCGTGATCGCCTCGATCGGCATGGCGCCGATCACCGGGAAAATGTCGCGCTCGAGGCTCGCCATCACGTCAACCGCATGCGTCGCCGACCAGCGCGCGCGGCGCTGCTCGAACCAGTCGCGGGATACATACTCGAAAGCACGAACTTTCGCCGCTTCGTCGACGTCGCACTCGCGAGGATCCTCGCCGCGGGCGAGCTGCGCTCGCGCTTGGCCGGCGCGCTGGCGCGCGACATCGAGTGAGATCTCCGGCCACTGGCCGAACGTTAACAGCTGCTCCTTGCCCTCCCAGCGAAATCGAAAACGGAACGAGCGACGGCCGTTCGGCGCGACGTAGAGGTGGAGGCCGCCGGCGTCGGCGAGCTTGTAGCCGGCCGCGCGCGGCCGCGCGGCTTTCACCGCGGCGTTCGTCAGCATAGAACCTCACACATGATGATAGGTGAATTCGGGCAGTGGATAGGCGGCGCCGTTCAGTGGCTTATCGACACCATTGGTAAGCTGGGGCCGTTGTCGGTCGCCGTCGCAGTATTCGTCGCGAACCAACGTCATAACGCTTGGACTAGCGGGGCCGTCATTCGGACCGCCAATCTTGAAGATCAGAAAATGCGGCTGGCGTTGCTCGACAGGAGGTTAGCTGTAATCGAGCACATCAGGACCGTGCGCAATCAGCTTGGCCCGTCGCTGAAAGGCGCTGATGCACTAAGCGCCGTGCTCGACGCCCTTCGTGAAGCCGAGCTTATATTTGAAGATGATGAGCAGAAGGCGATCAACGCATGCTTGCACGTCGTGGTCGGCTACCAGAACCATTACGGTAGAACCTTCGAGCTTCTCACCGGCGACGAATTACAAGACGGTCTGATCGCTCACCAGCAATGCCTCGCAGCGATTAACGGGGTTCTTACCCGATTGCGCGAAGCTGCGCGGATCCGAGTGCTGCCGCCTCTAGCTGCTCCACCTAAGTGGCACCTTCGCGGCTAACGGCGGACAGACCATCCGCCGCGCCCCTCTGCGCGATCCTGAAAAGTACCCGCAAAGTCGGGTGCGATACCCGACCCTGCAGGTGCTCGATCACGCGCGATTGCGGATGATCAGCTCGGTCACCTTCGTGGCGCGATCGCGCGTCCTGGTCGACACCGTCCAGGTCGTCTCGACTTCCTGGATCTCGAAGGCGGCGAACGTCTCGCGAATGAAGGGCGTGTCGTTGATCGACAACACGAACGTGCCGGCGATGCCGGCGAGCTGCTCGGCCATCGCGACGAAGTCGGCTCGGCCGAACCCGGTGCCGTAGCCCTCGGTCTCGTCATAGGGCGGGTCCAGGTAGAACAGTGCGCCGGCGCTGTCGTAGCGCCGGATCACGTCCTGGTACGGCAGCTGCTCGATCGTCACCGCCTGCAGGCGCTGCGACAGCTTCTTCAGCTCGGCCCGGATCGTCGCCGCGTTGATGCGTGATGACTGTTCCTTGCGGACGCCGAATGCCCGGCCGGTTACGCGACCACCGAACGCCAGGCGTTGCAGGTAGAGGAAGCGCACGGCGCGCTCGATGTCGGTCAGCGTGGTCGCGTCGACACGCTTCTGGCGCTCGAACTCGTCCCGGCTGGCGAGCAGGTAGGAGAATTCGTCGACGAACGGCTCGTAGTGCCGACGCACGACGCGGAACAGGTTGGCGACGTCGCCCGACAGGTCGTTGATGATCTCGGCCGCCGGCGCGCGGCCGCGGCGCAGGAACACGCCGCCCATGCCGACGAACGGCTCAATGTAGACGCGATGCGGGATCGTCTCGATCAGCGCGCACAGGCGCTTGGCGAGGTTGCGCTTGCCGCCCAGGTAGGCGGCGGGCGGGTTGGCAGCGATGACGGGATGCATGGTGGCTCAGCTCTTCGGTGAGAAGCACGTCGGCTACGCGCGCTGAGATTGCCGCCGATCGTGTCGATCGACGTGCCCGGAATGATGGTTGTGGTGGATCCGCGCCTCAGCGCTGGATGGTGGTGGCTTCGGGGAAACGCGAGGGAGGCGTCCTGAGCGTCACCACCTGGTACCGGGTGGTTAGCCGCGCAGAGTCAGGCGACTGCGCCCCGCGTATTCCCCGAAGGTCTTTCATTCCGCAGGCCACCCGGCGAACCGGTTGACCTGACTACCGCGCGCGCGGACCCGCCTCTGCGGCTAAGCTCGGGAGGGCTAGACCGATATGGCAGGCGCGCCCGCGCGCGTCGAGATCAGTCGCGCAGCGCGGTGTGCAGCGCGACCAGCTGCGCCTCGACACTGGCGATCGCCGCGGTGCGGTCGACCGGGCCCGAGGCGGCGCGAGCCACGTCGAGCCCCGCGCCGATCAGCGCGAGGATCACGCGCACGCGCCGCGCCTTGTCGGCCGGCAGCAGCGGCAGCGCGCGATCGGCGGCGGCTTGCAGGTGCGAGTAGGCGGCGCCGGCGTGGTCGAGCGGCGTCATGCCTGGGGCGGTAATTGTCGCGCACGCGCCCAGGCTGGCCATCGCCGCACCGGCGCCGAGCAAGCGCGCGAGGCTGCGGCGCATCAGCGCGCGACCCGGCACTTGGCGCGGTCGACGTTGCCGATGCGGTGCGCGATCCAGCCACGGTGGAACGCGCCGAGCTGCGCGTTCACCCGCACAAGCCGATCGTATTCGGCGCGCTGCTTGGCATCAAGGCTGTCGAGCATCGACACACACAGCGTCGCTGCGCCCAGGCGCTGCTGGCAGCTGGTGTAGGCCGCGATCGTCGCCGGGCCGACGCGGCCGTCGACGGCGAGGCGCGCGCCACACAGCTGATTGATCGACAGCTGGAAGAAGCGGCCGGGGCGCGCGGGCCCCATGTTCACCGTTGTGTCGAACAACTCCTCGGTCACGGCGGCGTCGATCGGCACGAGCGGCGCGTAGCCGGGCGCAACCAGGTAGCGGTCGAAGTAGATGCTCTCCGCGACCTCGCGCGGCAGCGTTCGCATAGGCCCGACGTAGCCGTTCTGGCGCGCGACGGCCGCGGTGATCCCCATGTTGGTCTCGCCGCCGGGATCGCGCTTGTCCTTCACGTACCCGCCCTCAAGCGCGATCGTGGTGGCGATGATGGCGGCGATCACGGCGCCGACGCCGCGCTTCGCCTTACTCGCCATCGCTCGCCCCCTTCTGCGCGACGAGACGCGCGACGATCGCCGCGGTCGACAGGATGAGGCCGAGCTTCGGCGCGCCCGGTACCAGCGCCTGCACCTCTGGCGGCAACGCCGACCAGATGGCGAGCAGCTGGTCGGGTGCGGCGAGCAGCATGGCGAAGATGGCGGCCGCGATCGCGGACACGCGAACGGACCAGAGGCGCCAGGCGCGCCTCCAGTTGGGGATCAGCATGGGGATGTTCTCCGGTGATGGTGGCGGCGATCGGCCGCCGGCGATCAGTGGCGCTGGCGCGCTGCTACGGGACGCGCTCGAGCTCGGGGCGGAGCGGTCGCTGCCCTTCCAGGATGCGGACACGCTCCTTCACGCGGCTCATGTCCGCTTCCATCGCGTCGGCGCGAGCGTCCTGCTTGGCGTTGGTCGCCTTGGTGTCGGATAGCTGGACCGACGCGGAGCCCTGGCTCGCCTGCAGATCGGCAATGCCTTTCTGCAAAGCGTCGACGTTGGCCGACATGCGCGTCACGGTCGTGCCAAGCGACGACACACTGTTTCCGACCCACAAGCAGAGCGCGAGGATAATCGCGACGATCACGGTCGAGGCATGCTTGGCGAGGCCGCGATCATCGGGCGGCAGCTGCACGGGCACTGGTGCGGGCGGCGCTCTCGTCGCGGCGACGATCGCAGCGATATCTTCGACTTCGAGCGATCGGCGGCGGATCACGACGCCAGCCCATGCGCAGCGTTCAGGGCCGCAAGCAGCCGCTGCGCAGCGGGCCTGTTCACGTCGGTGTGGAGCGCGCGGTCGAAGATCAGCACGCTGTTGCCGAGCTTGCCCGCGAAGCCGAAGCCGTCCGACCAGCCGCCGACACTCCACGGCTGCGCGGATGGCGGCGCGGAGAACGGCGCGGTCATCGGGTCCCCGCTTGCCAGTAGCACCGCACCAGTGTTGGTGATCGCGTCGAAGCTGAAGCAGATCGAGCGACCGCCGGCGCCCAGCCCGGTGTCGATGCGACCATGCGCGTCCTGATTGTCGGCGAAGAAACGCAGCCCGCCATCCTGGTGCCGCGCGTTAAGCACCGCGTTCGTGTTGCCGTCAGCACCGCAGCCGAACAGCAGCGCCGGGAAAGCCGCGACCTCTTGGGACGACACGGCATAGGTCAGCACGATCGAGCATGACCCAGCGGGGCGCGTGAAGCTTGATCGCCAGCGCCGGGTCTGCCCGTGCACATACTGCTGCGCCGGGCTCTGATTGATCGCCGAGGTGGCAGGCGCGTTCGCCTCGCTGCCGACGAGCGACCACGATCGCGACGCATCGATGCCGTCCAGCACCGTGCCGTCGACGGCGTAGAACGGATTAAGCGATGCGACCGCGCCAAGCTCCAGCGCACCAGTCGCTGCCGCGCTCGCCGCGTCGGACGAGTCGGAGTCCTTCGTGAAGCTGCCGCCAGCGACGCGCACGAATGTACCTACGGCCATCAGGCTACCTCCACCGAGCAAGTGAGCATGTAGAAATTGAGCGGCGCACCACCGGGCAGCGTGTCGCCGGTCACCGCGCAGATGCAGCAGCGCGGGCCGGTCGTCGGCCCTGCGGGCTGACCGGGTGTGCCTTCGGCCGCGAAGCTGAGCGTGCCCGCGACCGCGCTGGCGAGCGTCAGCGTGATCTTGTCGCCGGCGACCGCGACATTGCTGATCGCGACCTTGGCGCCATTCGCGTCGCGATAGACCAGCCCGTAGCTGCCCGGATCGGACACGCGGTCGGTCTTGATCGCGAGCGTCGAGCCGACTGGGCGGTGACAGGTCACCGTCACCGTCGTGCCCGCGCGCGCCGCGGACACGGCATAGAGTCCGCCCGATCCGTGCGCCGCGCACCAGCCGATCAGGTCGTCGAGACTGCAGTTGCCCTCCGCGTCGAGGTGGGCCTCGTCGACATGCTTGAACGGGTAGAATGGCGTCGTCGGAACGAACCGGTCTGGCGCGTTGATCGCCGCCTGCACCACAGCGAGCGGCATCCCCGAGGTAGCCGCCTTGGCGCCGTAGCCGGTCCAGCTCGACGGCTGCGCCATGTAGAGCGGCACGATGTCGGTGGAGCCGGTGACCGCGCGCGCCTGACGTTCGATGTCGGCCTGTAGCTCGACCAGATGCGCGAGGTACGCGGCCTTGCTGTCGCCGAAGTTATCCTCGCCCTGTACCCACACAGCCAGCGGAATGGTGAAGCCGAGCCCTGCGTCGAAAGCCTGATCGCGAGCCGCCATCATCGCGCGGGTCGCGTTGGCGAAGGGAATTGTGCCCTTCTTCAGCGCGGAATAGGGCTGACCACCGACACCGTGACCAGTCACCAGCACGGCGAGGCCATCGACCAGCATGCGGTGCGCGAGGCGCATCCCGATCCCCCCGCGCTCGAACGGCGCGCCGCGCAGGTCCGTCATCTGCCCGAGGTCGCTGTCGGCGAGGTACGCCATCGGCGGGTAAGTGACCCCCAGGTGCGGGTAGCCAGCGCCGAAGCCGAGCGCACGGCCGGGATCGAGTGGCGACTGGTCAAGCGATGCAGTCGCCCACTGGAAGCTGTTCGACTGGCCGAGCACCGGCACCATCGCCAGCGTCGACACGCCCGCGGCGACAGGCGGCAGCGGGCGAGCGGGCTGCACCGGCGGCTCCGGCATGTCCGAGATGAAGCGGCCGTCATCGTCGACCGCGCCACCGATGCGGCCGGCTGCGTCGATGAAGCCACCCGACACGCCCGGCACGATCAGGCGCACCACCACATCGCCGACGATCACGGCCGCGGCTGTCGCCTTGTCGGCTGCCGCTTCGGTCTTCTCGACCAGCGGGCCGAAGAGCTCGGCGTCGGCGATCGAGACCTGCACGACCTGGTCGCCGAAGGTCAGCGTACCGGTGCCGCTGCTCGCTATTGACTGGCTGCCGTACCCGGCTGGGCGATTGGCCGGCGCATTGTCCGAGCCGAACGCGCTGTCGCGAACGATCAGGTCACCCTCGATCCGCGTCCGCACGTCGCCGGCAAGCGTCCACTGCATCGCGTAGGCGAGCACCGTGTCGTCGCCCATCTCGCCCGCGTACGGCACCTTCGAGCCGTCGCTCATTGTCGATTGATTGATGCGCCCCTTGATGATCGACACCGGCAAGCCGTCGACGATCGTCACGCTGTCGAGCTTCAGCCCCTCGGCCGCGGTGGTCGTCACGGTGCCGAGCGCGATCAGCGGTGCACCCGGTGTGCCGCGCTGCAGCCGCACCTGCATCGCCATCGCGACGCCTCTCAGGTCGATGCCGCGAACGGCGATGGTGAAGCGCGCGACTTCGTAGCGCCGGGCGTAGAGCGCCAGGCGGGCGGCAGTGTCAGCCATGCGGGGAGCCTCTCAGCGAATGCGGTAGATGTTGAGCTCGGCCGCGCAGACCGGCAGCGCCTGATCGGCGTAGGCAAACAGACGCACCTGATCTCCGGCGGTACCCGCGTACACGCGCGCGTTCGCCAGCCCCATGCGGCTGCCCGCGGTCACGCCCCAGAAGAAGGCGGCACTGTCGGCGTTCGTGGTGCCGATCCCGATGCCGTAGCTGATCCCGGCGGTGGCCGCGTCGCAGATGCGAAGCTTCGCCGACAGCTGGTACAGCCCGGTCTCGGGCAGCGTGCAGATGTAGGAGGTGGTGGAGAAGCACGCCGCGGTGTCGATCGTCGCGGCGTTGACCTGCACGGTCGTGAAGCCGTTCGAGATCGTCTGAAAGCTGCTCGAGCCCGACCGCGAGGCGCTGAGTACCGGTATGGCGCTCGTGCGACCGGTGCCGCCCTGCGCGACCGAGAGCGCGGTGGTGAGACCCGAAAGCGCCGTGATGTCGCTGTTTGCGCCCGAGGCGGCTGCCCCCGCCTTGTTGCGGATCGCGGCTGCGCTCGCCGAGGTCAGCAGGTCGCGACCGGTCGAGGTGGTCGTCAACGCTGCGATTGCGGTCAGATCGGTGTCGAGCGGCTGAAACACCGGCGTCAGGAACGTCGAGATGAGCGCCGGCGTCACCGCCACGCTCGCGCACGGCGTCGTCTTCGCGGTGCACCCGCTGCCCTGAACCGCGGGCATTCGCTCGGTGCCGGTAAGCGGTTGAGCCTGCGGGATCGTGCGGGTGTCGAGCTGCGCAGCCGCGGGCGCGCACGTCAGCAGCACCGCGGCGAGCGCGGCGAGGATCCTCGTCATGATGATGTTCTCCGAAAGGTAGAGGGTCAGAAGCCGACGGCGCTGACGGTCACGGTCGCGCCTGCGAGCGCTGTCACCGTACCGGTCACCAGTGCCGAGGTCGTCACCTGGACGCGGCAGCCGGCCGCTGTCAGAGTGTCCTTGATGATCTCGGCCTTGAGCGGACCAGCCAGCGCGCTCGGTACTGCCACGGCGAGAGCCTTTGGCGCCGCTGCGAACGGGGGATCGAAGGTGACCTTCGCGACACCGTCCGCACCAGACACGCCGGCGAACAGGTCGTAGCGCGGCATCACCGGCACGGCGCCGAGGATCGGCAGCACCAGGTGCATGCCGTCTCCCTTCAGCATGCCGGTCAGCAGCAGCACGCCCTCGGCCGCGTCGACGTCGTCGCTGCTCGGCTCGGCCGCGGAGAGGCACAGCTGCGCCACTCCGTTCGCGTCCATTTTGATCAGCGCCCAGAGCCGGCGCACGAACGGCACGCTCTGCGTCATACCTGCGCCACCTGCTGCTGGTACCGGCCACCGCCACCATAGCCGCTGCCGCCATAACCGCCTGGGGGTGGCACCGCTGGCGGGTAGGTTGTGCCGTCCGCGTTTGCGGTCGTGACCAGGTTGATGATGACAAATGCCGGGTTCGCCGGCTCGATCAGCGAGTCGGATGGCGCCGCATAATAGCTGCCGGCGGGGATAATGCCGGCGAAGGCCTGACCGTCGGCACCGGTGAACGCCTGACCACTCGCGTCGGTGAATGTGGGCTGCACATCCTCGAGCGCGTAGAACAGACGGTATTTCGAGGCGTCGTCGAGGCCGGTGATCTGTCCCGCCGGAAGGTCGATGATGCGCTGATCGTCGAGCGTGGCGCTGAAGGGCACGATCGTGATCGTGGTCGCGGTCGTAGTCGCCGGGTAGTCGACCGTCTGCGCTACCATCTGATGGGCGCCGCCCTCCAGCGCCTGTGCAAACGCTGACTTGGTCGGATCGTAGCTTATCGCTCCGACTGCTTGGACAGGCGCTCGATCGCTGCCGTCCCAGGCGTAGATCGCCTGCGCTTCCCAGGCGAGCTCCATCATGCACGCGCCTCGCGTTGGGCCCTCGTCGCAGATGTCCTGCGACACGACGCGGAACAGCTGCCGGTCGAAGCCGAGCGGCGCGAACGTGAACGGCACGACCTTGCCAACCGGCCAGCGCCAGGCCCGCTCGTCGAAGGGTGCCTTGAACGTGCGCGCGAGCTGCTTGCGCTGAAGCACCTGCTTGGCAATCCGCTGCGCCTGGCTCGGGCTCTCGACGACGCCGAGATCGAGCGGGAAGACGCGGTCGATACCGTCGACGCTGGTGACCTTCACCTCGGGATAGTCGATCAGTTGATAGAGCGACGCGTCGCTCGGGTCGACGTAGCGGCCACGCACGATGTTCGGCGTCGCTTCCATCGCCGGATCGCAGTCGAACGTGAAAGCGCCGATCACGTCCGCGTCGGTCAGTCCGTCGTCGAGTGCCGCCTCCGCCAGATCGTTGTGCGCGATCGCGAGCGCGAGTTTGCCGCCGGTGTCGCGGAATCGGCCGCAGCAGCCCGCGCAGAGCGTGTCGAACGTCGACTTGGTGTCGTCGCCTTCCGACACGACGCCGGCGCCGTGATAGCGCGCCTCGGTACCGCCGGCCGAGCGGATGACCTGCTCGTCGGCGAGATTGGCCGCGACGATGAAGGACGGCATGTCGATCCGCTTGGCGGGAATACCGCTGCCGGTCGCGAGTTTCAGCTCGCCGGTGACCGGGTTGCGGATCCGCCACCCGATCAGGCGCCGCAGGATCTGCAGCGGCAGGTTCTCGCCGATCTCGACACCGTCGACCGACCACGCCCAGGTGCTCTGATCATTCCAGCGCATCGGGCCTGACCCGCCCGGCACCGTCGAATCGCGGCGCGGATCGTAGAGCTTGGCGCCCTTGCCGACGATCGTGATGCGGCTGACCGGGCCGCCACTGAAGGGACTCTCGGCCTTCTTGCCGTTGCCGGTCACCTTGAATTGCAGGTGTAGCCAGCAGCAGCCGGTCAGCCGGTGCGCGCCGTTCCACTTGCCACTGCCGAAGGTGTAGCCGTCGCCCGCGCCCGCTTCGAGCGTGAGATGCGGCACCGAGAAATAGCCGGCGAACTTGGACGTGACGCCGCCTGCCGCGCTCCAGGCCAGCTCGTCGTTCAACCAGATCTGGTCGATGGACGTGCAGGCATGGCTCGCCGCGACGATGATCCACGAACAATAGTCCTGCTTTGATCCGTGCCATTCCTCGTAGCGCACGTCGGTCGCCATTGCGGTCGACCCGAGAACCTCCTTGCGGAACGTGCGCGGGTCGATCGTCGCGCTGAGCCGATCCTGCTGCGACGACGGCACCGACGGCGCCTTCGTGAGAAAAGACGCGGCCGCGCTCAGCGCCGACGAGGCGAGCAGCAGCGTGCCGGTGCTGACACCGGCGACCGAGATCGCGGCGATGCTGCCGAAGGCTACCGCACCGACGCCGGTGGCGATCAGCGCCGCGCCGCCCGCGATCAGCGCGGCGGTCTTGAGCACCTTTGCCATCAGTATGGCACCCGCCATGCGAGCGGATCGACCCAGCTCGCGCGATCGACGCGCACCAGGCCCTCGCGCTCGCCCTCGCTGCCGACGCCGAACAGGAACGGACCCCAGGCGATGCCGAGCAGCCCGTCCGTCATGACGATGTCACCGCGCTGCGCCAGCGCCGGCGCGATCGGCGCGAATTTCGTGTCGAGTGTCGCGTCGAGCGTGCCGGCACCGTAGCGGCGCAGCGCGCGGCCGGCGCCGATCGGCGTCGTGTAGCGGCCGCGGAACTCGGGCATGGGGTCGACGCCGGTCATCGCCAGCACGGCGCCAGCGGTGAAAAGGCAGCAGTCGTGCTCGCCCCAGGCGAACGCGCGCAGCCGCAAGGGCTCGAGATACGCGGCGAGCCGCGCCTCCCAGTCGGGCAGACGATGCATGTGGTCAGGTCCGCTTGCTGGCGCCGTTGGCGATCGCGATCGACAGCTCGGCCGAGCGGTCCCCTGGATCGAAGCTCGACTGGTCGAGGTACGTGCGGTTCGACGCCTGCCCGAAGAAGGCGAGATAGGTCTCGACCTCGAGCGTGATCGTCTGGCTCGAGCGATCGCCACCGATCCGTGGTACCGCCATGTAGCCGGTGTAGTAGCTCCACAGGCTGAGGATGCGCGTCGGATCCTCCGGATCGAGCATCGCCTTCCACAGACGCGCGTCGCGCCCCTGCCAATTGGCGCGCGTTCCGATCTGCTCGATCAGCTCGGCGTCTACGCCGGGCAGGCCTGACAGCTCGAGCGCGAGCGTGTCGCTGCCGCCGTCGCGCGCCTTCACGGTGCCGACCGACACGACGCGGGGATCCACTTCCTCGAAGGTAAATCCGTCCAGGTCGACGTCGCCGGTGTTCGCGAAGGTGAAGGCGTAGGGCGCGTTGGTGACGCGCACCGGCTCGTCGCGAATGTCGAGGAAGCAGAACGTCACCGGGTGGCGGAGCCGCGCCGCCAGCGCGATCGCGCCTGCGCTGTCGGGTGCTAAGGGAACGCTCACGCTTCCTCGGCCTGGAAGGCGACGCTGTACATTTGCCCGACGCCGACCGTGTAGCCGGCCTTGGTGTCGGCCATCTGCAGCACGGCGTAGGGCAGGTTTGCCTCGACCGGCGCGCCGTCGACGAGCTTGCCCGGGATCAGCGGCTCGACCGCGATCGTCAGCCTTCCGTCCGCGCCGGCGATCGCGGTGTTGCCGGCAACGACGAGCAGGCGATCGCCGACGGTCAGAAACATGCCGTCGAGCATCTGCGCGCCCGGGTACCAGCCGCGCGTCTTCAGCGCGTAGCCGGTCGTGTCCTTCGATGAGGTGTCGATCTCGGGCTGCGAGCGCGTTTCCGCGTAGCTGCCCTGGCCCTTCAGCACCGCGAGCGGGCCAGCCGCGCCGCTGGTGAACCAGGCGAGATAGTCGTTGCCGAGAAGCGTGGTCATGGTTTCTCCTTTTCCGGCTCAGGCCGGCTCTGCGATGAGGTCGAGTTGAGTGAGGCCGGCGTAGGTGACGCCGTCGCGCGCCGCGGCGCTGACGATCGCGCCGCGCCAGCGAATGCGGTATTGCGCCTCGCCGAGCGGGATCACGGCATCGTGCGTGGCGAGGCGCAGCTGGTACATCAGCGCGAGCAGCTCGCGCCGATCGGATCCGCGATAGATCGTGTGGATCTCCGCATCGCCCTCGTCGAGCTGCTCGTGCTTGCTGCCCGCTTCCTCCAGGCTGATGTCGCCGACCAGGTGAAAGGGTGGCTCGAAATCCTCGTCGAGGCTGTGCCGCACCATGCCGCGAGCGGCTTCGGGCAGCTGGTCGCGAATAACCTTGATGATCGCGTCCTGTGCGCCGGTCAGCAGATCGAGCGGTGCGGTCATCGTGTGTTCCCCAGCCGGGCGATCGTGTCGGCCCAGAAGTCGGATATGCTCCAGCAAGGCAACGAGCTGCAGATGCTCTTGTGGGTACGGGCGCGCAGTTATGTCGCGGTCGACGACGTAGCCTTGCTGGCGCAGCTCCTTCAGCACCAGCTCCTTGAACAGGCCGGGAATGCTGATGCCACGCTGCGCACCAGGCGCGCGTTCAATCTTCTTCTCGCGCGTTAGCTGGTGAACCAGCGCTTTCGCGCGTGAAAGGCTGACGCCGAGCGCGAGCGCAACGTCACCCATCGATGGGCTGTGCCCGGTGGTTTCGATGTAAGCGCGGATCCAGTTGTAAGCCTGCACCTTTCGGGTCAACGGCACCGCGGGCGCTGGCTCACCGACGCCTTTTGTCGTGCCTGAAGGCACCGCGCTTTCTGCCACCGGGTCGACCGGTACGCCCATGTCCAACAACCATTCCCCCGTCGGAGGAACATAGGGTGAATGACCCTTGTAGGAAAGAGTCGCTAGCGCGTCCGCGACACGAAAGACTGCTATACGAAGCTACACCTCACGACTTCGCTAAGGACATGAGGCGCGGCGAGCAGCGGAGATAGTAGAGGAAGTACGGATCGACGATGTCTAGAACATCGTCACCCCACTCAATGATCGGGGCGTTCGGTTCGAGGTCAGATGCGATTTCCGGCATCTGATCCAACGCTGAGGCAATGCTTGACCCTGGAGGTGCTTCTTTGACGCAAACTGCCCGCGTTCGATCATAAATCTCAGCATACGGGAAGCTCAGCCGAGGCGGGCTTTGACGTAGCGCCAACAAGATGCACCGATAGACATCTCCTTGTGTCCCGTCCGTGAAGGCGAACTGATTGCGCGTGCTGCCGCGCTGTTTCGGACCTTCGTGCAGCCCCTCGAGAAGTGAAGAAAAGTCGGTGGTAGTAGAGGCCTGCTCGAAAACCTTGGTGAGATCGCCCTCACTTACAGGAACGTCGCGGGTTGGTTCGGACTGCCCGTCGATCCCTAGGCGCATACAGGCTTGCAGGCATATTTGCTGCATCAGCTGAGGCGAGCCGAAAGCCTCGTCGGCCATGCGGTCGAGCGCAAATTCCGGCAAGCGAACCCCGAGAATGTCGAACCCTTGCTCGGCGATTTCGCGGATGTCGGCTGTGCTCCAATATTCAAAGTCTATGCCTTGAACTCTACCACGGAGCTCAGCGTTTCCCCGGACCACATCATCCTTACGATGGGGTACACTGGCCGTGCAGATGTTTATTCCACGCTCCGCCGCTTCTTTGATTTGGCGACCAACGGCTACTTGAACGTCCTTTGGCATGTAGTGGTAATCGTCGACAAACACGACGAAATCGCTGCCCCCGATCTCACGAACGACTTGGTCGATACCAGCTCGCTCGAAGACACGCTCTTTTGCCCGCTCATGCTCGTAACCAGCCTTTCCCTCGGCTTCGACCTGAGCTTTGGCGATCACAATGCCAGCCGCAGCCTGGGCCTTTCCGGTAAGCTCGCCGCTAAAGGTGTTGCCGATCGTGTGAGTAGTCGAACTGGGCGCTTCCATCCAGTTAAGCACTCGCTCCCACAGGTGCGTTGGATCCGTGATCGCAGCGCCTGACACAGTTATTAGGTTATCGGCATCGATCACTTTCCGGATCAGAACCGTCTTACCTGATTTGGACGGCCCCGAGAGCGCGGCGATCATGCCAGGCGTCCGAATGGCGTTCCGAAGCTGCTCTTCTAAATTGTGCGCGCTACGATCGACATAGGTGTACGTCGGAACGCCGGTAGGCGTGAAGACATCAAAAACCCGCATGTCGACCCCTCTTCCCTTCAGCATGACACCCAGTGTGGCGGGTGATGATCGCCTTGGCTACCAATGTACGGCGGAGAACCCATCCGCCGCGCTGTCGTAAAAAGCGCGGGAAAGCGTGCTTTTCGGCCTGCTGATTGGGCGCGGTACCCACGCGATACCCGCTTACCTGCATGCCCCAACCGCGATCAGACCGTCGATGCCAGCCATATGATGAAGATGCCGATCGCGACGATCGCGGCCGCGATGTACGCGGCACGATCAGCCCGCGCGTTCTTCGCCTTTTGCTCGTCGGAGATCGTCTCGTACTCGACGGGCGTCAGCGGCCGGGTACCCGTTGGGGCAGTCATTACAGGCTCGCTTGTGCTGACCGCGCCGGCCACTCCTTCGACAGAGTGCGGGGATCCAGTGAGCCGCTCCAGGATCGCACCTGCTGCGAACAGCACGACCCCTGCTATTACAAGCGCCAGGCCCGCGTGGAACGCGAAGGCCTGCTTCTGCAGCAAGCCGATGTTGAGGACCTCCGACGTGTCCGTCAGGCCGTAGCCGAGTGAGCTGGGAACGGTCGTCGAGATCGACGTCGGCATACCTAACGAGAGCAGGCTACCGACCACACCAACGCCGGCAACGACACCACCTAGAACCTTCATGGCGCACCTACCGCGTCCGCCGGAGCTGCTGGCGTCACGGGCTCGGTATCAGGCGGGTAATTATGGCCACCAGCAGCGATCAGCACGTCCTCGAGCGACTGCGTCTGCTTCTTGCCGTTCAGGTCTGTTCTGCGCGTCTGTCCAAGAGCCGATTGGTTCTCGACCCACTGCGAAGCCTGAACCCGGATTGCCTTGCCGTCACGCAGCAGGGTGAAACGAATGAACAGATCCGGACTGGACGACCCACGCCCGACGCCGAACGCGTAGGCGGCCGCCACGCCGGTCATCGGCCGGCTGCAGAGCACGTGACGATCGTCCTGCTCTATCACCGTTGCCTCGCGATCGGCGCAGGTCAGCGCGAGCTTATCGGAGACTTCAGCTGCTGCTCCCGAAAACCAGACGGTCACTGTCGGCGTTTGCGCCAACGCAGCCGATCCTGTCATCACCATGCCGATCGCCAGCAACCAACGCTGTACTTTTCGCATCATTCATCCCCCCGGAGACGCGTAAGAAATTACAGGTAGACTCACTGCCGCAACCTAGAACATAAAGGGAACGGGAGTGTGAACGCGTGACTGATCGATTGATCTGTCGTTCGCCCGGTTGCGAGCGCAGTTGTAAGGATTGCCCCATCACCTGCGCTATGCTCGCTGGCGTTTACGTTGAACGGCAGCGCGAGGTTCTTCTGCTTCGACAGCAGCAGCTCGAAGCTCCGACGGTGGAGAGGCAGTGGCGTTTGCGGCGACTCGAAGTAGCAGCGGGAGTCGCTTTGCAAGCTCACGAGCGAGTTCGGCCCTTTGCATGTCCTCCGACGCGAGAAGTAGCGCCTCGAAACCTTCGGCCAGCGCATCTTCGGAGGGCAAGGTGACCGCTAGGAATACAGCTGACGAAACGGAAGGCTCATCGGCATAAGCGCGTTCAGGATCATCTGTCTGTCCGGCCAGATAATCTACGGTGGTCTGAAGCGCTCGCGCTATTTGCGGGAGATACGGAGACGACCGATAAGGCTTTCGAATTAGTCCGCTAAGCGTGGATTGTCCGACGTCTGCACGACGGGCGAGCTCGGACTGGCTCGGAATACCGAGCGCTTTCCGCCTCTCTTCGATGCGTTCACCGATCGTCATGCACGAAGACGCTATCAACGTGCCGTTAGAAATAAACGCGCGCATGCCGTTGACAGCTAACGGCATGCTGTTAGTTCTATCATCATGGCGTTGGAACACGAGTCAGACACGGCCCTTGCCCGCGCGGTCCGCGCAGCTGGATCGCAGTCGGCATTCGGGCGCCTAATCAACAAGCGTCAGTCGGTGATCAACGGCTGGCTTACGCGTGGCGATCTGCTGCCAGCCGAGTTTCTCGAGACCGTTGAGAATGCGACAGGTGTCACCCGCTTCGATCTTCGCCCTGATCTCGCGCACCTCTTCGCACGCGACGAACAATCGCCGCCGCGCGCTGGCTCGCTCGGCGACTTGGAGCCCGCGCGATGACGCGCGGCATGAAACAGTTTCGCGTCCGCCCTCCCAGGTGCGCGAATGCAGGGGGCCGGGCCGCGTCGCGCCGCCGTGTGGGTCGTGTAACTTCACGCCCGGCCCTCGAAGCATCGATCTTCCCTTTCGGCCGCTCGCAGACCGGTCGGAACGTGGTGCCAGCCGCCGCGAGTAGTGTCA
>NZ_CAKZHV010000052.1 GCF_936927845.1 uncultured Sphingomonas sp. | reverse complement strand
CGACAAGGTAAACTCGGCCAGCGTCTCGGATGGCAGTCATGAGAGCGTACGATTTTGACCATCCTCTCACCGGCCCCGTAGACTGAGACCGACGGTCGACTTCAGCGCGGCCTCAGGTCCAGAGCCAATGCGCTCAGTTCGGCGATCTTCGCATCGCTGCCTCTCGCCAGATGATTGACCAGATCCTCCTGGTTCGGCTGGCCGAGCGCGAGGCGATAGAGCAAACGCTGACGCTGGAGGTAGTCGAACCGTGCGATGTCACGGCTCCTCGACAATGCAAGCACGTGGCGATCGATATCGGCATGCTTGAACGTCCACCAGGGTGCCAGCCCGGTGCCGTCTTGAAACAGGAGCTCGCCCAACGCTGCGGCCTCCGTCCAGGGCGAGCAACCGGTACCTGCCGCGGCCACAGCGTCGTTCCGCACCAGCGCGCCGAGCGGACGTCGTACAAGGAGACCACCATAGCGCAATATGCGACCTTCACGCTGTTCAAGGTCGACCGGGTTAGATGGCAAATCCCAGTGAACGATGCGTCGGCACCAGCTATGGAAGTCGAGCCCTTCCTGACCGATCGAGGTCGTCGCGAGCACATGGGGCCAGAATGGCGTGTTGAACGCGCGCCGGAGGCTTTCAGCGCGTGGCGGCGCTTCGGCTTCAGGCTCGCTCAACGCGCGTTGTGCTGATTCGGCATCCCCGCTTTCGGTGCCGCTGAACGGCACGGCAGCGTGGCAACGAAGGCGGATTGAGCTCGATGTTGTCGGGATCCCACGAAAGGTGAACCAACCGAGCGAGGCGTGCAGCGCCGATGCCAGCTCATCGAGAAGGTTCGGGGCGTCGGTCTGCCCTTGCGCTAGCCAAAAATGCTCGTCGAGCACGCTCTCGAGCCCGCCGTCGCGGACCGCCGCCATCAGCACCTCGGTGGGATTGCCGTCGCCCAGCCGGCCCCAGAACACCCGGTTGTCGAGATAGGGGCGCAGCCTGTGCCAGCAGAACGAGACGAGCTTCGAAAGGTGGTCTGCCTCGATGGCCGCCGGAAAGTGCCGGAGCAGTGCGCGGCCGACAGCGACCGCCGGTGAGGCCAAGGCGATCTCGGCCAAGCGTTGCAGCTCCTTGGCGCTGATCCAGTCGATACTCTCGACGTGGTTGCGCTCGGTGACGATGCGCCCGAGCACTGCCTCAGCCCCCGCCGTCTCGTTCCATGCCGCCTGGGATGCCGCGAAATCGCCGGACTTTCGCTCGATCGCGGCAAGGAGGTTCCAAAGCGGACGTGCCCGTTCGGCGTCCTTCTTCGGCTTGCTGCGGATCTCGACCTTCTGATCCCTGAGCGCCTTCCGTAATTGTCCGATGACCGTGCGCAGCGCGTAGCGGGCGGACGAATGGTTGCCCTTCAAAGGATCGGTCGCCCGGATCAGAAACGGCGATGGATGGAACAACGACATCACGGGCAGGCCGGACTGCGGAGCCAGCCGCTTGCTTTCCCAGGGTCGCCGGCGGGCGGTTGGTCCGGCGTCGAGGTAAGCGTCCTCGACACCGAGGCTGATCAAGGATGCAACACTCTGCGGGGTGGCGCGAAAACGGCTGAACAGAAGCGTTTTCTGCGCCGGGCTGTGCGCCCAGGGACCTGCAAGCGGCCACCACTGCATGGAAGGGGCAACCCAAGGGAGCGCGAGATCGGGTGCTCGCGCGATCTCGCGAAGGGCTCGGAGCTTCGGGCTGCCCCAGCCGTCCTTGCCGTCGCCGGTGCGTCGTGCAGAGCGCAGCACCGGCACGCCCGGTTGGCGGCCGAACTCGACCTTGTCGGCGATCTTGTAACGGGACCCGAGCGCCTGCGCCGGTAGTGGGACGGACAGCCAGTAGGCAGAGGCCGCGGTCTTGTTCCGGTCGGACACCTTGCTGGCGAAGTGCCGGAAGGTATGAAGATCGCCGGGGGCAAGGGCCAGCGGATCGCGGCGGGTGCGGTGATCCAGGCCTATAGAGGGCGGGCGCTCGGTACGTGCTATGCAGGGGCGCAGCAGGCGGTCGATCCGGTCGCGCGTCGCTTCCGCACGCTCCTTCAGAAGCGGATCGATGGTGTCACCCTCTGCGTCACCGATCGCACGCAGGATCTCGCCGAAGCTGGCAAAGAGCTGCTCGGCGTCCTCCCGCACGGCGGTGCTGCGCGTCAGAAACTCGATCGTGTCGAAAAGCTCCTCGTGAGCCTGAGGACCGTCTTTTCCGTCCCAGGACTCGCCATACAGGCGATAGGGTGTGGCCGACAAAAGCAGCATGGCAGGCTTTTTCGAGCCGATTCCAAGAAGGGCGCGCCCCAGCCGGTCGCTTTTCGAAGGTGCCAGCAGCTCGCGGAAGCGCTGAAATTCGTCGAAGACGATAAGGTCCGGCGGGGTCGCCTCGAGACATGCCTCCGCAAGAAGGCGGCGCAACACCGTCAGCGTCCGCGCCTCGGGCTTTGTCTGTGCGGCTGTCGCGATGCGTTCGCGAAGACCCGGACGTTTACCCTCCGGATTGAAGCGCGACTTGAGCGCGGTGCGGAAGGTGCCGACAAGCTTCGGATCGATGCCGCCCATCAGCCGCTGCGCAGTACGGCAGGCGCCCTCCCAGCTTACGGTCGCGCGCTGTTGGATGAAGCGCTCGGGGAGTGTCTCCAATATCCCCGGCACGGCGCGCTCGAGCAGCAGGCTCAAAAAGGCACGCTCGACCGCAGCGCCAGGTGTCGGTCGTGTGCCTTCGGGCGGGAAGGAGGTCTGAGGAGACAGCGAATAGAGCCGGAGCGGCGATGGCGGCTCCTTGTCGTTCGGCCGTTGATCGAGCGGGATCATCGACAGCCGATCGACCTTGGAAAGGGCCCGCAGCCTGGCGCGCTTGTCATCCAGAAAGTCGACCAGACGCGCCGCGTTCTGGTCGGAGACACGGGCATTGCTGGTGACGTAGTAGACCGTAAACTTCTTCCTACCGCCACGCGACAGCTGCCGGACGACCTCCCGAGCGACTGTCGTCTTGCCGAGGCCGACCTCGTCGGCCACCAGAAAGCGGCGACTGCCATTACCGGTCAGCGCGGCTACGGCAGCGCCTACCGTCGCGTTCTGAAAGGCGCGCGGTGTGCTGCTCATCTTGCGATCAGGACCTCGCGCGCGATGCGCCAAGTCTGCTGGAGGGCGGTCAGATCGTCTCTGTCCGCCTGCGTAAGGTGCTCGCCATGAGCCAGGACCGCAGCCACATAGCGGTCGATCACGGCATCGACACGCTTCAACGAACCGGACTTGTTGGTCTGGTCCTTGGCCCAGGCGGTCAGGATATCCTCGAGCGCGAGCCCGTCATGCTTCCAGCTGCTCCGCTTGGGCGCAACCGCTTCCGGCTCCGTGTCCCAGTCGTCCTCGCTCCCCGCCCCTGCTCCACCCTCGAGCATCTCGCGCAGCCACGCCTGCAGGCCGTCGACGCTCAGAAAGCGGCTGATCGCGGCAGCGTCCCGCTCCGCGTCGATCGAGGGGACCACCGGCACGCGCAGGAGCCATGACGCCGGCGGCAGATCCCCGATCGTCAGCCGAAACTGAACAAGATCCGTTTGCAGGGACAACGGAACCTCTCCGAGCTCGATGTGCGTCACGCCGGGCTGCCAGCGGTGGAGCGCCATCGTGGCGAGCCCTGCTTCCAACTGAGCTGAGGGCGGCAGCGGCACGACTTCGCCAGAGGTGAGACGATACTCCCTGCCGTTGCGGTCCAGGCTGAGTGACGTGTCCGCAAGCGTCCAGCGCAGCCTTTCGAGAGCAAGTTCGGCTGCGTCAGCTTCTGTTTCCGTCAGCGTCTGCAGGAGAGCATCGGATACCGGTGTCGCTGACCCGACGATCGCCAGGACGCCGTCGATCTCGGCGCTGCCGCCGGTGAAGCGGGCGGCGACTTCCGCATTGCGGCCCGACCAAGCCCGGTCGGTGGCATTGGCGCTGCCGGCGACGATCTCGATCCGCTCGCCCTGGATCGCCGCGAACAGCTTGGCGTGCAGCCCCGAATGACTAGCGCCGCCCGAACCTTCGTCTTCCTCGTCCGTTGCCGGCTCCCGCCCTATCAGCTCAACCTCAGCGACGTCGTCTCCGTCCGGGATCGGTGCCCCAAGCGCCAACAACTTGAAGTCGGAAAGACCCGCGCGGCCGTCATTGCCAAGCTTGCGCAGCGCCGGCAGCGTCGTCACCAGAGTGCGGTCCGCGCTTGCCTTGGTCATATCGGCAAGGGATCGTGCGAAAGCATCGCAGAGGAACGGGCTCAGGACGACGATCTTGTCTCCGGACGTCGCATCGAGCGGAGCGATCGGCTCCGAGCCGCGCGTCCAGAGGTCGATCCGTGACACATCGATGTCGTCCGGCGCGATCCAGCGCACGGCCCTGAGCTCCTTCGCGAGATCGTCCGGATCGACGTCGGGCAGCTTGGCTGCGCGCGCGAGGGTTACACCCAGCGCATCGATGCCATCGACGACCTGGCTCCCCTTCCTGCGGCGGCTTTCGCCGTCCAACACCAGCCCGAGATCCAGGTCACGGCTCATGGTCAGGTTGCGGCTGCCGACCCAAAGCCGCCAGAACCGTGGCAATCCCTCCGCTTGATAGCAGATCAACGCAGCCTTCGGGTGCCAGCTGTTCGCGCTTTCCCGATAGGGCATCTCCACCACGAACTGGTCGAGCACGGCCGCGATCTTCGGGAGCCTCGGTCCACGATGGATGCGCCCGCGCTGGACAATGAAGCGCACCCGTTCGCGCAAGGCCTCGATCGCGCCGGCGAAGTCGGACTTGTTGCCGCTCGCATTGTCGCGGCCGCGGGCGTGGAGATTCAACAGAGCGCCCCCAAGAACGATCGGGTCGGCGGAGTAGGCGGCGAACAGGGCCAAGCGGGTTGTGGTCAGCTTGGGTGGCCGCAGGAGCTCAAGAAAGGCCTGGCCGGGGAAGTCCTTCGGCGCCCTTCTCATGCGCCGACGAGGTCCTGCAGCAGCATCTGCACCCGGTCCCAGCGGTAATGAAGCGGCGCACCCAGCGGATGGTGATCATTGTCCCAGTCCGCACGCTGATCGACGCCGAACTGGCTGCGTGAGAGCCGCGCTCGTCGCCCCTTTCGCGCCTCTTCGGCGTCACGGTACACGCGCTCCAACCGCATCGGATCGGTGTGTCCGGCGCGTACCCATGCGAGCGTGTCCTGAAGCGCAACAGAGACGACGGGAGCCAACTCGGTCCGGTCCGTCATATCGTCGAGAAAAGCTGGCCAGTCCAGGCGAGCGGCCTGGGCCTTCCAGCGCTGGACGATGCCGGTCAGTGCCGCGCGTTGCGTATCGGAGCGCTTGCTACGGTCCAGCTCCTCGCACAGCGTCTCCACTTGGGCGGCGTAAACGCCGCGGCCGATCGCGGCGAGAGCAGCGGCGTGGCCGGCCCGCTCAAGCGCTGGCCGTTCGGTTTCCGCAAGGTCCCGGACTTGTGGACCCCAA
>NZ_CAKZHV010000051.1 GCF_936927845.1 uncultured Sphingomonas sp. | reverse complement strand
CGATAGGGCATTGCTCGATTATTTCGCTGGCAGCGAGGATCGAGACATTGCTGCTCTGATCGGACCCGGCCCACACGAAAACGTTCGCATCGTCCATGCCTCGGGCGATTTCGCGGTGCTGCGCGGCGATCTTGCCGCCATAAAGCCAATGCTTCAGTGCGACGCAATCCGGGAACTGCCTGCGGCGATCGGCCATTCGATTGAGGCGCCGTTCGCCGCCACGGCCTACCGCGCAGTGATCGACAGAATCCTCAGTGATTGCTTGGCATCGCGGAAACTGAGGGTCTGTCCACTTCGGGAGCGTTCGTAAAAATATGCCTAGGAGATAGCATCATGAGCCTTTTGCGACTGGCACTTACTTTGGCCGCCACCGCGACTTCCTAAGGCAGCCATCTCCGCGGTACCGCCCCCAACCGCATCGGCAACGTTGACTATCCTGCCGGGCGGCATCGATCAATCTTGCGCGAGCGCAGCGAACACATGTCGCATTTGTATAGAGGGAGGGGGATCGCTGCTTTCCTGAAGGGTCAAACCGGACCACAGCGAAAGAAGGATGCGCGCCAGTTGAATGCTCGGTATGACCGGCGTCAGGCCGGTACGTCGTAGCAGATGGGACATTACACCGGCGAAAGCGGACTCGTACGCGATCTTGACCGGTTCGAAGCGAGCACGGAACGCAGCGTTGCGACGTGCGTGAAGGTGAAGTTCGACCACCAGAACCGAATAGCTGGCGTCGACGGACAAGGCATCCAGACTGGCACCGATCGTATCCAGGATGGCTTCCGCCGTTTGATACCGGGTGTCTGCCACCAACATGTCGAACTTTCTTGCGAGGTTCGCCATATGCTCTTCGACCAGCGTGAAGAGCAGATCGTCCTTGCTGGCGAAATACGAATAGAATGCGCCCTGCGAAAAGCCGGCGCGTTCGCAGATGCCTCGAATCGAGGCGGCTGCGACCCCTCCTGCAACGATCAGCCCTATCGCGGCGTCGAGCAGTCGTGTCCGCGTCTCCATGCGCATCTCGGGACGCTTCCTGCGGCGTGGTACCGTCTGCGTCGTCGGTGTCGTCTCATAATCCACCGACACCAGATGCAGCCCGTTGGCGTCAAGGGCAACAGCCACACAGGCATTGCAACTAATATATCGCTTGATATGTTAATGACGCCCGCCTTCAATGAAAGCCGTCATCCGTGACCACCCGCCGCCCCATCGCCTATCGCGACGATCTCGAAATCGAGCAGCCCGAGGAAGCTGCGCTGACGCGTGAGATCGTGGCTCGAATGGCGGCGACACAGGCTGCTCACGCAGAGCGGCATCATCATGCGCACCGAGACGCACATGCGAAGAGCCATGCGATCCTGAAAGGGCGGATGACAGTCCATCAGGATCTGCCTGCCGAATTGGCGCAGGGCATCTTCGCCCACCCTGGCGAACATGAGATCGTAGCTCGACTGTCATCGGCGCCGGGTGATATTCACAGCGATGCAGTGCCGGCCCCGCGCGGCTTTGCGGTCAAGGTCATCGGCGTTGGGGGCGAGCGCCTGTCACCCACCCTCGGGGGGGCCAATCAGGATTTCCTGATGGTCAATTTTCCAACGCTCGCCTTTGGTACGATCGCCAAATACAAGGTCATGCTGGGTCTGCTTGAAAAGAACGCGGACGCGCCTGAGGCGGCGCAGCGGCTGATCGCCGCTGCCGCGCGTGGCGTGAAGGACGCTGTGGAGGCGCTAGGCGTCAGCCCTAATGCCACGCTTGACGGACTGGCGCGCGACCATGCGAACATGCTGGGCGAGACATTTCATACGCAGGCGGCAATCCGCTACGGCGATCATGTTGCGAAACTGTCGCTGGCGCCGGTCGGGGGGGTGGCCGAACTGACCGGACGGCAGGTCGAGGCGGGCTTCTCGACCATGCGTGACGCGGTAGTCGACCATTTCCGGCACGCCGGCGCCACCTACGAATTACGCGCGCAGCTATGCGTCGACCCGGATACAATGCCGGTCGAGGACGCGGCGGTCCTGTGGGATCCTGCCCTTTCACCGCATCGCGCGATCGCAACGCTGACCTTCCCTCCCCAGGATGCCTATGCCCCGGCCAGACAGGTGCATGGCGACGACCATCTCGCCTTCAACCCGTGGAACGGGGTCGCGGCGCATCGGCCGCTCGGCGGCATCATGCGAATCCGCAAGGCAGCGTATGAATCGTCCTCCAGCCAGCGGCACAGGCTGAATGCCGTGGCTCGGCGCGAACCACGCTCGCTTGATGAAATTCCGGACTGATCCGAACCAGAAGGAGCCGTTCATGGCCGACAGTAAAGATCCCAGGCTTGATGACGAAACCCGTCTGCAAGAGTTCCGTCGCCTCGCCGCAGAAATCGCCGCCGATGCCCCCACGCTGGCCAGGATCGCGATCGAAGGCTTGATCCGCAACCACAACCCTCTGTTCAAGGGCACCGCCGGGTCGGCGGGCCGGGCCGGCCGGCAATCGGGCAATGTGTCCGAACTGACTGCAATCGCCAAACTCAAGCCTGGCGGCGGCGACCGGCTGCGTCGCATCTTCAACCTGACCGGCGGCAATTTCGACGGCGCCCAGAAAGTTTCGACGCTGCATGACATGCGTTTCGTCCTGTTCGACGACGACACGCGCATCCTGTTCGCTACGGCGTACGACGGTGACTGGGATACCTATATCAACGACTTCGCGACCAAGATCCCTGACCTGATGGATCTCTTGTTCGCCAATGTCGAAGGGTGGCCGGGGATTGCCTCGCCTGACGTGAAGGATTTCATCGCCGATCACCAGATCGACGCGGCCGGTTGGTTCGTCGCCAACCCGCAGGTGACGGTTGTGGACGTGCGGCGGCTGCAGCGGATGGAGACGGCGCTCGATGCCTTCCTCGATACAATGGCCGGCAACACCGCTGTGGACCCCGCGACACGGGACGCGCTGGCCCTGCTGTCCAGGCAGGTGTCGGTGCCGCACGGAGTGGATTACTGATGGGTATCCTCCAGCACCTCAAGGACCGCTTCCGCCCTGACCGCGTGACGCTGCAGCTGGACGACATTCAGGCGTTGATCCTGCGCGCGCGGCCTGAACCGTATGTCGGCATTCACGCAATGCTTCACGTCGACGACGCCGCGGGTGGCCGCGATCTCCTGCGAAGGCTCGCGCCGCATATCCCTGCCGCAGCAGACTGGACCGAAGAGCTGACGGCATGGACCGGTGTGGCGATCAGTCACGCGGGTCTGAAGGCGCTTGGGGTGCCCGAAGGCTCGCTCGCCAGCTTTCCTCTGTCGTTTCGTCAGGGAATGGCGGCGCGCGCCGAGCAGCTGCGTGACGCGGGAGAGAATGCTCCCGAGCAATGGGAGGAGGCGTATCGCGACAATCGCTGCCACATCGCGCTCACCATCTTCGCTTCGGATCAGGCCCGGCTTGACGAAGCCACCGACCGGGCAATGTCCGAATATCATGCATCGAGCGGCGTGACGCTGATCGGAACACATCGTTTCGGAGCCGATGCGGATGCCAAGAACCCGTTCGGCTTTCGTGACTCGGTGTCGCAGCCGACCGTCGCGGGTGCCGGGGTCGATCCACAGCCGGGGCAGGAGCGCGCGATCGCGCCGGGCGAGTTCATCCTGGGCGAGGACAGCGAAACGGGAGCGCCGCTGGAGATACCGCAGCCTGACGCGCTGGGGCGGAACGGTTCCTATGTCGTGCTGCGCAAGTATGACAGTCGACCGGGCGCATTCAACGATTTCGTGCGCGGCCAGGCAAACGATGAGGCGGCGCAGGAGCTGCTGGCCGCCAAGATGTTCGGCCGCTGGCGATCGGGGGCACCGCTGATCCTGTCGCCGACCCGCGACGACGAAGAGCTGGGCGCCGATCCGGCCCGGCGCAACGACTTTGATTTCTCGGGCGACAAGGCGGGAATTGTCTGTCCGCATGGCGCGCACATGCGCCGCCTCAATCCGCGCGGTGAGCGACTGACGATCCTGACCGACGAAAACATCCACCGGATCATCCGCCGCTCTTCCACCTTCGGTCCGAAATGGTCGGCCGACCTGACTGCTGCCGACGATGGCGAGGACGATCGCGGCATCTTCTTCATCTTCATCTCGGCACGTGCGTTCGACACGATCGAGTTTCTGCAGCAGGAATGGATCAATCGCGGTAATTTCATCGACCTGGGGAAGGAGCGTGATCCTGTGGTCGGCCTGCATGAGGAACCCGGACGCTTCACCGTGCCTGCCGAGCCGGTTCGTCGCCGTATAGACGGTGTCACCACGTACAACCGGCTGCGTGGCGGCGAATATATGTTCATGCCTTCGCTCACCGCTTTGCGATGGATCGCGGCAGGATCGTGGAACTGAGATGCCTGACCATGGTCCGGGCCGCTACGTTGAATATCGGCATCCGATCAGGGTCGGTCCGGGAGCGATCGACGATCTCGATCATGTGAACAACGCCATCTATCTCATGTGGATGCAAGAAGCGGTCAACGCCTATTGGCGCAAGACCGCGCCGCCAGAACAGGTAGAGACGCTCGCCTGGATCGCGCACCGTCATGACGTGGTCTATCACAGGCCCGCCGTGCTGCACGATCTGATCGTCGCCGTAGTGCGCGTCATTGGTCATCAAGGATGTCGTGCCCACTTTGAAACTCGCTTCGAGCGAAACGGCGAAGACGTTGCCATAGTTGAGTCTACGCTGGTGTGCATCGATCGCGGGTCCAGGCAACTTGTGCGTATTCGTCCCGATCTTGCTCAGCATTTCTATCTTCGTGACACTGAAGCAACTACGGCTAGTGGAGCCATGCGATGACCAGACAGATCCTCCGCGCCGTTACGATAGCCGCAATGGCGTTTGTCAGTGGATGTACCACGGTGGAGCGCGTGCCGTTCACCGGGGCGCAAAGTGCCGCGGCCGCTATTGCCGGTGCGCCGGAGGTCCGTTTCTGGGCGGATCTGCCGGATGCCGCGCAGCGGATGCGACCCGATGTGCCGGCCGGGCAGCCAGTAACGATGCTGGCCCTTTCGGGTGGTGCTGACGAGGGTGCCTATGGCGCCGGTGTGCTCAACGGCTGGACGCAGAGCGGCACGCGTCCGGAGTTCAGCGTTGTCACCGGGGTCAGCACCGGGGCATTGATCGCTCCCTTTGCCTTTCTGGGCAAGGAAGGCGATGCATCGATCGCCCGGTTTTACACCAGCGTATCCGCAAGGGACATCTTCCATCCCCGCTTCCCACTTGCGATACCGGGATCGACCAGTGTCGCCTCCACCGCACCGCTTGCGAAACTGATCGCACGTGAGGTGACACCGGAACTTGTAGCGCGCATCGCGGAGGAGCAGGCCAAGGGGCGCCGCCTGTTCGTCGCCACCGCCAATCTCGACGCGCAACGCAGCGTGATCTGGGATATGGGGGCAATCGCCGCCAGCATGTTGCCGGACAAGGTCGAGCTGTTCCGGCGGGTATTGCTGGCATCGTCGTCCATTCCTGTGGTGTTTCCCCCGGTGGTGATCGACGCGTCCAGCAACGGGGCGCCCGTACGCGAGCTTCATGCCGATGGCGGGACGACCGCTGGCATCCTCGCAATCCCGCCGCAGCTCGCGGTCAGCGACGCGCCGATCGGGGACGCCGCCCGGCTGCACGTCTACCTGTTGATGAACAGCAGGCTTGGCGGCGATTTTCAGATGGTGACGCCGCGGCTCGTCCCGATCCTGAAGCGCGCCTTCGCGCTCAACCAGCAGGCAGCGCTGCTGACACTGGCGGAAACCAGCTACGTCTACGCGCATCGCCACGGCATCGACTGGAACTTGACGTTCATCGGGAACGACGTCGCACCCAGCGACCGCCTGTTCGAGAAGACCTACATGCGACGCCTGTACGCCTATGGCGTCGAGCGGGGACGCACTGGTTCGTGGCGCAAGACGCCGCCCACCCCGGCCGATCTTGCCGTCGCGGATCGTCTCGATCATCAATAGAACAGGATCATCGCGGTCGTGGTTCGTCGATTGCCGCGTATGGCCGGGATGACAGAATTGACGATGATCGGGGGCTGGGCAGGGTTCGGGATGGCACGCGCGACAATAATCGCGGCATCGCTGATGCCAATCGCTGCCGGCGCGGCAGCACAGGACGT
>NZ_CAKZHV010000050.1 GCF_936927845.1 uncultured Sphingomonas sp. | reverse complement strand
CACCTGTGGCTTGCGCATCACCTCGTCAGCAAGGTGGAGAAGACCGGACGCTTACCAAGCAGGCAGCGTTTGCCCGCTAGCGCTCTATATTAATAGTCACAATCGACCGGTGAGGCGCTGCCAACGCAGCCACCATACCTCGCCGCGGTCGCGCCGTTGCTGCCGAGCGGTGAGCATCGCAGCCTTTATACCGGTGGGCGTCGTCCCCACCAGCGGTTCGCGCCGGCGGGCATAATGGCTCGTTGACAGGGCACGATGCGACAGCCCCGTAATGGTGGAATAAACCAGCCCGGCTTCGCGCTCATTCACCAGCAGCCGATGCGGCGCGTCGTGCCGTATCGGCCAGATCGCGCGCGTGTAGGCGATCGGTCCGGTGACGTGGAACACACCGGTTCCCCCTACCCCGTCGCGCCATGGATCGTAGCGATCAATGCGAGCGCAGACCTCGTCGATCACCGCGCGAAGGAACGGGTGCCCCGGTGCCGAGGCAACGAACCATTGCTGCAATGCTCCCCCAGGCACGTCGACCAGCTCGCGGTGCAGCCCCCAGGTAAAATGCTCCTCGCCGCGGCGATTGCGCCACTGGGATAGAAGATACTGGTCATCCGGACGCACTACCTCCTCGAGCGGACGGTCAACCGTGCTCTTGAGGTCAAGGTACAATCCGCCGAGCCGGTAGACGATGAGATAGCGGGCAAGGTCAGCTCGTGCGGCGCCATATTCCGGGCGAAGCCGGTGATAGCGTGCCAGCATGTCGGCGCCGTATTGCGCCGCGATGAAGCGCTCGACCGCCTCGCCGTCGTATAGTCGAAAGTCCCATCCGGGATTGGCGTCGATCAGTGCCGCGCGTACGGCCGCCAAGCTCGGCGGCACGGCCTGACCGATCGCGAGTTGGTGAACGACACGCGGGATGATGCGATCCGACTGAGCGGTCATCGGCCTGCCTGATGGCTGATATATACGACCACCGAGGTAGCTTGTTTCTGGAACGGTTGCACGGTCAGCCGAACAGTCTTCCGGTCACCCCTTCCAATCGCCCCAGCGCCACCTGAAGGTAATAGGCCGCTTTGGCTCTCCGTCCGCGCAGAAGCGACACCACCGCGCCAGCGCCGGGGCGCGCAACCCAGTTTGCCTTGTCCAAAGCGCCGTAATCGAACCGGCGCAACACATGCCCCATGCCACGGCCGTAGGCGCGCGCCTTGCGCCGTGCGCGCTGGTCGGGCGCGACGGTCACGATCTCCTCGTGGTGCCCCGCTACGGCGGGATCGAACCAGCAGCCAAACCCAGCTGCATCGGCACGCAACACGATGTCGACGCCTTCGCATGCCTGCCACGGGCTCGCCGCACCGACCCCAACATCCTCACTATAGCCGCCGATCGCCTCCAGCACCGAACGGCGGAAAAGCATCACCCACTCGATCCCGGTGGTCCACACGTTGAGCCGGGTGGATCGACACGCGACAGGCTCGAAACGGCCGTTAATGCTTTCGCCGGTCGTTTTGGCGGCGCGGCCCGCCAGCACGTCGGCATCGTGCCGCCCCATCGCCGCCAACGCATCGGCAACGAAGTGTGGCGGGTACCAGCAATCGTCGTCGGGAAAGAGTACAATGGCGCCCGTGGTTGTCGGCCACCCGCGATTGCGCGCAACGCTGAGCCCGCGCTCGCCCGGCGTGTGGAGATGGCGTAGCGACACGCGTTCGGACCAGCGCGCGATCAGCGCATGGAGGCGATCATCGTCGTTCTGGTCGACCACCAGCACGTCAAAATCACGCTGCGTCTGCGTTTCCAGCGATTCGAACAGGCGCTCCAGCTCTACTGTCCGCCCCAAGGTCGCCACCACCATCGACAGAGCGGGTGCGTGAGGTGTTTCCAAGGGAACAGGGGCAGGCATGTTGGGTCTTCCAGCGTGGCGCAGCGTTGCTGTGCTCTAGGTTGTTTCCTCCGGCGCAACAATGCAGCGGGTCAGCCTCGTTTCAGCGCCTTCAGCGCACGTCTGATCAGGCTGCGCGCCACCAGGAAGGACAACAATGGCGCATTGGCGATTGCGCCGCGATCGCGCCCGACAATCGGGGTTCGTCGACGCGAGTAATGGCCTTTAAAATGACGCTTGTGTGCGTCGTCATTACCGAGTGTCGAGTAATGCAGCCCGATCACGCGCTCGGTCGCGATCCGCCGATGTGGATGCTGCGACAGTAACGGCGCAATCGCCAGCGTATAAGGGATTGGTCCGGTGACGCGGATGACGTTGAGCCCGACACCGACCCGGTAGGGATTATAGCTGTCGATCAGGTGCAGCACACGCTCGATTACGGCACGCAGGAACGGATGACCGGGAGATGCCATGACGTGCCACTGCTGAAACTCGCCGCCCGGCACGCCGCTCAACTCAGGATGCAGCGCAGCGTTGAAGTGGGTTCCACCCGGCGCATTGTCCCACTGCGCGATGATGTAGGCGTCGTCCGGCCTCAGCACCGCATCGAACGGCTGGTCCGCCCCGCTCTTCACGTCGAGGTATATCCCGCCCATCCGGTACACGAGCAGGTAGCGGAACAGGTCCGCGCGTGCAGCACCATAGCCCGGCGCGATCGCATGATAGCGTTGCAGGATCGCCGGACCATATTCCTCCGCGATGAACTGCTCAGCCGCGGTCGCATCGTAAAGGCGGTGCTCCCAGTCCGGATTGAGCGCGCGCAATGCCTCGACATTGGCGCGCAAGGGCGCGGGCGGCTCACCGCTTAAGTAGATTTGGTGGATGAAACGGGGGATCGCCCTGCCCAGTCCCCCGCTGTGTGCTTGCGATGCCGCACGTCGAGCGACCTGGTCCAGCACACGCGCGATGTCGTCGCTCGTCCGCATGGCTTAACCCCGTCCGAGTTTCGTCAACACGCGCCTGATCAGGCTGCGTGCGGCCAGAAATGCCACCAATGGGGCATTGGCGATCAGGCCACGATCGCGGCCGACGATCGGCGTACGGCGACGTGAATAATGACCGCGGAAATGTCCCTCATGTGCTTGTCCGGCCAGCACCGAATAACACAGCCCGATCGTGCGCTCGTCCCGAATACGGCGGTGCGGATGCTGCGGCAACAATGGCACGATCGCCAGCGTATAGGGGATCGGGCCGGTAACCCGCAGCACGTGGCGTCCAACGCCGACGCGGTACGGATTGTAGCTGTCGATCAGGTGCAGCACACGCTCGATCACCGCGCGAAGGAACGGATGCCCAGGTGCTGCGATAACGTGCCACTGCTGGAACTCGCCACCCTGTATGCCGCGCAGTTCGGGGTGGAACAGCGTATCCGGCTTGTCGACACTGTCGTGCCATTGCGCGACGATGAACGCGTCATCCGGGCCCAGCACCGCGTCGAACGGCTGGTCGGCGCCGCTCTTCACGTCGAGATATACCCCACCCATCCTGTACACCAGCAGGTAGCGGAACAGATCCGCGCGCGCCGCGCCGTAGCCCGGCGCGATCGCATGGTAGCGGCGCAGGATCGCCGGGCCATATTCCTCCGCGATGAAGCGTTCGATATCGGCATCATCGTAGAGACGGTGTTCCCAGCCGGGATTTAGCGCACGCAATGCATCAACGTTGGCGCGCAGGGGTGCCGGCAGGTCTTTGCTGAAATAGGTTTGATGAATGACGCGCGGAATTGCACGCGTGCCGCGCACCTGTTCAAGCCGTCGCTCGACCCCCGCGTCGAGCGCGCTCGTGATCTCACCCATGTCGATCATGCGCGCCGCCTAACTCATGACGTAGCGAAAGTCGACGTGATCGCACCGGGTGATTGAACAACCAGCCCGCGACCGTTTCGCCGCCAGCGCTCCTGGGTCGTTCTGTACCCTACCCCTTGTTTACCAAGTCATCTGACGCAGTCAGTGCGTCGAGAAGCTGCTGCGCCGTCAACTGCCACGTGAACAATGCCGCGCGCGTGCCGGCACGATCCGCCAGATCAGCCCGCAGTGTTTCATCACCCGCGATCCGGCGCAATGCCATTGTCCAAGCGTGCATGTCATGCGGATCGGCGTAGATCGCCGCATCGCCGCACACCTCCGGCACCGCGCCCCCCGTCGTAGCGACCACCGGACAGCCCATCCGCATCGCTTCCAGCGGCGTGAAGCCGAATCCTTCAGTCAGCGACGGGCAGGCAAAGGCGTAGGCCGCCCCGTACAGTGCCTTGAGTTCGCCGTCGCTTACCCGACCGAGAAAAAGGATGTTAGGCGCCTCGCGCAGCCCCGCACCTTGGAAAACTTTCGCGTTTCCGCCGCCCGCCACCACCAAATCTAGATTTGGCAAATCGGCTGCCACGAACGCGTCGATCAGCATGGCAAGGTTCTTGTGCCGCGCCAGTGAGCCGATCGCGAGCAGGAACGGGCGGCCATCGAGCTTATGGCGTACCAGCACCTCGGGTTCGGCTTTCACCCTATCGAGATGGTCGATACCCAACCGCAGCACCTGCGCCTTGCCGCGCGGCACCAGACCGAAACGCTCGAGTTGTGCTTTGGAGAAGTCTGATATCGTGAAAACGACGGCTGCACGCCGGCTCGCCAGCGTCATCATCACCCGGTACCACCAGCGGAATGCCCGCGAATAGGATTCAGGGTGTAGTATCACCTGTGCGTCGCAGATCAGCAATGCTTGGCGACGGCGCGTGAGCGGACCGGTATTGCACAGGTTGAGGAGCCAAGCGTCCGGTAGCGCGCGCGCGAGTTCCGCCTGTTCCCACGCATGCCCGCCGAGACGGCCGATGACCGAGACATGCGGTGCGGGCGCCCCAAACACGGCCGTATTGTCGACCACGGGGGTGTCAGCGGGTACCACTATCTCCAGGTCGGGCTGACCGCGCGAGGCCAGCAAGGTGCGCACACTGCGTCCGAGTTCCAGCGCGAGCCGTTCGACGCCCGTCACCGGTCGATTCAGAAAGCGTGCGTTAAGCGCCAGCCTCATGATGTCGGCACCGGTGCCGGCAGGGCCACGCGCTGCTGACGCACCCGGGCATAGCCGAGCGCGACCATGAACCATGGTGGAAGATATGAATATTCGGACACGGTGATCGCTTCCATGAAGAAGATCGCCAGCAACGCTGCGACGATGGCGCCACTGTCCGCTCCTTTGCGCAGCCGCACGCAAGGCGCCAATATCACACCGAAGTAGAGACAGGTTCCCACCACCCCGACGTTGGCGAGCAGGTTGGACAGCATGTCAGTCGAGCGGACTGAACCGAAACCCAGTCCGAACAGGAATCGAAGAATATTCCCGTCAGTCACGATCCGCACATGATTCATGAACGCCGACATACGCTCGTTGCCGGATACCGTATCCAGCTTTTGGAACAGCAAGGTGTCGAGCGCGCGCTGGAACGGATCCAAGGTCGCATACAACAGCACGGCGACGAGCAACGCCGCGGCGATGTACAGGACAAAGTCCTGCCGATGTCGAACCTCCGTGTAGCTGATGCCAACACCCAGACCGATGATCGCTGTGGTCGAGGTCGACAGCAGCAGCGAGAACGCCAGAATGCCGAACAGCGCCCACCACCGGCGCGCATAAGCGTAGACGGCGAATGGCGTCACCGTCAGTGCGTACATCGACGGCTCGCCGGTCAGGCTTTTCAGTCGCATGAAGTTCGAACCGAACAGCGTCGATCCCTGCACTACGCTGCCCGTCACATATTTGCCCGACCCGGCACCAGCCGCAGCCGTATCCAGGTCGCCGAAGTTGCGATTGGACAATATGTCGCCATTACTATGGAAAATTGCATAATAGATGAACTCGTAAAACCCATAGCACGCGAGCAGCAGGACGCCAAAAAACGCGTATTTCAAAAACGCTTCTTGATAATACTCAAAGCACAAGTAGCAGAATAATACAGCCGCAAGCAAATATACACCTTGCGTAACATGTGTCTGCTTTAAATAACCACTAATATATATCTCTTTAATCACCAAGAGTTGACTCATATCCGGTACGTCAATCAAGTATCCGGACAGGCTGAACGCCAGATAAATCGTGTAGAACAGCACAAAGGCGGCGTAGAAGGCTAGCAGCCGCAAGAAACGTGAATCGTTGCCGATCAGGATCGCTGGCGAGAGCAAGACGAGCAGGAAGGCAGCGGTGCTGCCCTGCACCGGCGTCAGCAAGACACTCTGGATCGGTGCGGTCAGCAGCAATGCCCGAAAGAACAGGCCATTGACGAAGCCTTGCGACACCCAGTCGTAGATGGACGCGCGCTTCGCCGGTGGTATGGCGCGCGGAATGGCGGCGAACTGCGTCGCCATCTCAGCTCGCGTCAGGCACGGCATTTAGCCGCCGCATGGTGATGCGGTTGATCGTCACTTGGTGCGCGGCAGCGGATGATTGCACGTCCGCGCCGATCTGCAGCAGCGGGAATGCACATGGCACCGCCGTTGCCGTACGCAGCCGCGCAGGGTTGCCCGCCACGGCGGAAAATGACGTAGTTGTGTCCCCGCAGATCAGCTTGAACGACAATGCCGGCAGATCCGGCATGTCGCTGGCAGGGACGTCAAGCTCGAGCGCGTAGCGCCCCAGCGTCGCCGACGTGCGCTGTTGTGCGAACACCGGGACCCCGCGTCCATTCCAATCAATCATCAGCGGCGTGCGCGTGCCGTCCTTGGTCGCGTCGACGCTAAATCCTTCGCCCGTCATCATCTGCCACTGGAAAGGGACGGGATCGTGGTCAGCGTCGTAGCTACGGCTCGCGCGCGCGAACTGGCCGTCGTCTAGGGGACGGGTCACGCCCGGTTGCACCCGCTGCCACAGGGCATAAGCCTGTGATTGCAGACCAGCGCGGTCGAGCGCATTGATGCTGGGTACCACCTCACTTTTCGTAATCGGGCCACGACGCGCCAGTTCCTCGATCACCCGCACGCGGCCAGTCAATTGCTGGGCGGTTTTGAGATTGCCGATCGATGTCGCGAGATAGACGCCACGCCAGCCCGGCTGTGCTGCGAGCCGATCGACGAGCGCGGGTCGCAACGTCGGTTCGATCTCAAGTAGCGGCAGGATCTGCGTAACCTGATCGATCAATTGCTGACGGCGCAGCAGCGCGTCGCTGATGTCGAGCACGCCGGTCAACTCGTTGCGCAACGCGATCGCATAGAGGCGGTTCTGCAACGCCGTCGTGTCGCGCCATCCCAGTTGCGCCACCACCGCCAGCCACGCCGGTGTCCGCGCACCACCATGCAGTTTCGCATCGCGTGCCATTGCAACGTTCATCACGCGCTGATCGAGCGGTGCCGCGGTGATGGCCTTGTGCACCGTCGCATCGCTCAATCGGTCAAGCAGAGCCGCCGGCGCTGCATCAAGTGTGGCGAGCAGCGCCCCGGATCGTGCCGCGCTGACCCGCGCCAGCGCCGTCGCGGCGACCGCGGCATAGCTGAAGATTGCTAGCAGTACCGCGGCCGTAACTACCGCGGCGATCGCGCGCCGCGGAAGGCCCGGCTTAGCTGCGCTCGGCATAATCGTAGCTGTAGCCATATTCCGCGCCATAACCGTAGCCGAACCGGCCAGGATCAAACTTCACTAGGATGGCACCAGCAACCGCGCCGCCACCCTGCGCCAAGCGGGACAAGGATGCCTGCAACTGACGAACCGGATTGCGGCCGGACTCGATGACGTACACCGTTGCGTCAACGAGGCTCGACAGCACAACCGCGTCCGCCAGACCAAGCACCGGTGCGGAGTCCACCAGCACGGTGTCGTAGCGTTCGCGCAGCTCAGCCAGCAGCGCCGTCATCTGCGGGCTGTTCATGAGTTCGGTCGGGTTCGGCGGGATGTCGCCGGCGACGATGAAGTCGATCTTACCGTTGTCGCTGCTGCGGGTCGCCTGCGTCGCGTCGATCTGACCCGACAGCACGTTGCTGAGACCGTTGCGGTTGGTCAGACCGAACAGGCGATGGATGTTGGGACGACGCAGGTCGGCGTCGATGATCACCACGCGCCGGCCGAGCCGCGCGAGGCTAAGCGCCATGGCGCGACAAGCGGAAGACTTACCCTCGCCCTGTTGCGTGCTGGTGAACATCATGGTCGACGGTACGCCTTCGGCCGACAACAGCGACAGGCTGGTGCGAACCGAGCCATAAGCATCGCTCTGCGCCGACTTGGGGTCTTCGATGTCCTGGTCAGGCGTGTTGGTCGAGGGCACGACGCCCAGGATCGACAGGCCCGTGGCGGCACGCACCTCATCCGGTGTGCGGACTGCGTTGAACAATTGTTCGCGCAGGAAGACGAACAAGGCCGACAACAGCATGCCCAGGATTAGTGCCAGCGCCAGGTTGAGCGACAGCTTGGGCCAGGACGACCGATCCGGCACATTCGCGCGATCAACGATCGACAGGTTGTTCGTTTGAATGCCGGACTCGGCGTTCAACGAATTGTATCGGCGAAGCAGTGCTTCATATTGCTGACGGTTGGTGTCCGCCTCGCGCCGTAGGATCGACAGCTCGATACCCTGGTTCTGCTCGGACAGGGTGCTGTTCTTCAGTTGGTCGATCTCGCTTGCCAGTTGCTGCTCGCGCGCTTGCGCGATCTGATAGGCATTGCGGACGCCGTTGCGGATGTTGCCGGCCAGCGCGCCGATCTGGCGATCGAGTTCGCGCAACTGCGCCTTGGCCGCGGCTACGGTTGGATAATCCTCGCGGCGGGTAGCCAGTTGCTGCTGATACTGACCTTGAACATCGGCGCGCCGCTCCAGCAGGAGCTGCACCGCATTGTTGTTGAGCACGTCCGGCGTACTCAGCGCCGGCAAGCCCGAAATCTGATTCCACTTCTGCTGCGCCGCGATGCGGTCGGCAATGGCGGTGGAATAAGCCTGGTTCAACTGAACCAATTGCGCGGTGATCAGTGATTGCGGACGCGCTGCATTGTCGGAGGAACCGCCGGACCCGGCCGCGTTACCGGCATCGACGATGCGGGTGCGCCGGCCGTAATCGACCACCGCCTGCTCCGACTTGGCGAGCCGCGCCTGCGCTTCGGCCAATTGGTCACGCAGGAAATCGAGAGCATAAACCGACGCCCCTGCCTTTCGCGCTAGATTGCTGCGAATATAGGCATCTGCGAAAGCATTGGCGATCCGCGCCGACAGGCGTGGATCAGGGCTGGTGAACGAGATGTTGGCGATGCGGGTGGTGCCGGTGAAACGCACCGTCATGCCGCCCCGCAATAACTGCAGAACGCGGTCGCGATGCGCTTCGCGCGGGGTCATGCCCGTAGGGACGCCTGTGCCTTCGTCTTCAATCCCCATCGAGCGAAGAAACGCGTCGCCGTTGAACAATGCCTCGCGCTCGGCGACGGCTTCCGCCACGCCGCGGCTGCGGATGATGTCGAGCTGGGTTTGGAGAAACCGCTCGGTATCGGCGTTGGGCGACGTTTCCTGATCGGCCTCGGTCCCCAGCACCTTGGCCGCTTCCTGCCGAACTTCTACCGACGCGGTCGCCTGGTATAGACGCGTGGTCAGCAGCGCGGCGGTGATCGCCAGCGCGATACAGACGGCGAAGATACCCGCGATCCAGTAACGTGATCGATAGGCTGCGGCCCAGATTTCACGCAGTGCGTGGCTGGACGTCGTGGACTCGATGCGTTCGGAAGCGCTCGCGGGCGGCGTAGAGGCTGGCGCGGAAGCGGCCCCGTTGAACGGAAACTGCATGGGCTCGGCCCTTACTGATTAAGCGCGATGAAGAGACCGGCGACACCCGGAAGTGCGGCAAGCCCCAATCTGAACAAGGATGTGAACTGCGCGTAGCCGACCACCACGATGTCCGATTGCTGAATTTGCGGATCTGCCATGCGTCCGGCACGGATCTCGTTCAGGTCGAAGCGAGCGATGTATCGCTTGCCGTTCGTTTCGCGGATGATGATGATCTCGTTGAGCTTAGCGTTCTCAGTTACGCCATCACCCAGTGCCACGGATTGCAGCAGCGACAGGCGGGCACCCGGTATCTGGTACACACCTGGCTTTCTTACCTCGCCGTCCAGCGTAACGACGAAGTTGGCCGCACGATCGAGCGAGACAGAGACGCTGGCATTACGCAGGTAGCGCGCGTTGAGCCGATTGGTGAGCGTGCTGGCCACCTCCGCGGTGGAGAGACCTGCGACCGACAACTCGCCCAGCAGCGGATAGGAAATCTTTCCGCTGAGCGACACAGGTAGGCTGTCGAACGACAATTCGGGTTCGCGGAACACCTTGATCGACAAGGTATCGAGCGGCCCCAGACGATAATCTTGGCTGGCGACCGGCGTGATGATGCCGCCACGCTCGGCCGGAGGCAATTCCCCCCCCATCGGAATACCGGAGCCGCCACCGCAGCCCGAAACCATGCCGGCGATCGCCAAGACCGGTGCGAATTTAAGACGCAACGCAAAACCCTTGTGAGTAGAAAAACCGGTGCCGATCAATATTCCAGCGCTTCCACTAGCAGCAGGGCTCGTTATCCATCAAGCTGCTTCGCTGTTCGCGTCGTTTGAGACACCACCTTCCGCTACGCTGCGGTAAACCGCTGCCACGGCCAAGGCGAAGAAGGTCCAGGCAGCCGCGCGCCGTAACGGGTAATCGACCACGCTGTGCAGCGCGAACAGCAGCACTGCCAGGAAACCGAACAGGAGTTGATGCCGCGTCGACGCAGATCGCGGCAACTCGCGCAGGCGCCAGACGGCACCGACCAGCGAGATCGACAGAAGCGCCAACAGAATCAGCGCCGGCACGCCGCCTTCGATCAGCAATTGAAGGTAATCGTTGTGCACCGCATTCACGATGGTAGGCTTTACCCAGGCAAGCTGCTCGGTCGTGATGAACAGGGTGCGGAACGATCCGAACCCACTGCCCAACCATCCATATCGCTCGGCCAGTGGCCATGACCAGCCTAGGAAACGCCAGCGCAGATCGCTGTCGACGTTGTCCACTCGCCCGGCAACCGTTTCAAACGCCGACGAAGACATGACCACCACGGCCAGCACCGCAACCAGCGCGATCGTCAGCACGCGCCAGCGCAAGGCTACGCCGCGCGCCAGGTCCAGCAGCACCACAACCGCCGCTAGCACCCCCAGCGCCAATCCAGCGCGACTGTTGGTAACCACGATCGCAACCAGCGCGAATGCGATATAGCCCGCCACCAGCAAGCGCCGTCGCTCGCGCCACCGTGGCCGACGGCTGACCTCCAGGCCGAACAACAGGATTGAGCAGGCGAGCACGAGCGCCATGTGATTTTTGTTGGCAAAGAAGCCGAGCAACGTAGCGCCCATGTTGGCCTGTAGCGCCATCCAGCGTCCATCGCTGAACACCTGCAATAGCCCGACCGCTATATTCAGCAGCACCAGCCCCATGACGACCAAAAACAAGCGTTGAAAATCGGCGTTGGAAAGCCGCAGCAGCCAACCGGTGAACGCGACGAAGCCGACCGCCATCACCGCGCACAAGGCGGTTCCCGCGGGATCGAGCGTCAGCGGCTGCCACGTGTCCGCCAGACCCACCAGGCCGAGCGTCAGACGACGCAGATCCTGTCCTGGAAGCGCATGCCAGATCGTGGGCGGCAGTGGTATCAGTTGCAGCAGCGGCAGCACCGCAATGCCGATCAACGCGATCTGCCCCGGCAACGATACACGGGCGAAGGCAGTGAAGCCGTCGCGCCACGCGAGCGCAACCGTCATCGCGATCGTCGCCACCATCAGCACCATGTTGCCGGGCGTCCACGCCAGGAGGCCGCCTCCGAACAGTCCGGCGATCAGCAGGTAAGCGGCGACCAGCAGGAACTCGCCCTTACCGGCATTCCATGATGATCTCGGGGATCCACGATGCGATCGATGCCCTGATTTCCTTCGACGCTGCAATCCCGACTGGCTCGCTTGCATGATCACTCAACAGTAGAAATGGCGAGCCAGAACGCTCAACCGGCGAGCGCGGCATAGTCGCACTTTGCCGTAAGGCCAACCAGCGCGCACACGGGAACGCGACCGGGGCCAAGACGTAATCCAGCCCGAACACATAGGAGCCGCAGCTATTTCCGACATCCCACATGCCTCGCGTCGATCGGTTTTAGGCGTCTTGGCGAGTGTTTCGCTTGCGTCCAGTTCGCAGTCAGCGTTGGGTGCGCCTGCGGCGTCGGCCGGGGTTGCGGCAAACGCCGTCACAATGACGCCCGAACAATTCGGCGCGATCGGCGATGGTTTGGCCGACGATGCGCCGGCGGTGCAGCGCGCGCTGGACGCGGTTGCGGCCCGTCCCGAGGGCGGCATCGTGTTGTTACAGGCGAGAACGGCCTACCGCTGCGGGTCTGGTCTGGTGTTGGATGCGTCGCGCACATCGATGATGGGCGTCGCGCTGCTGGATTTCAGTGGCTGGGAAGGACGCTATCTACGTGTGTCAGCCACGTCCACCGGTGCGCGCGGCGAGCCTGAAAACAATTACGGGCATAAGGGAATGATGTCCGGTGCGATCCGCATCAAGGGTGCCGGATCGGCAACGCGCAGCATCGGAGTGGATTTCGACTCTCCCAACGCAGCCACCTCAGCTCAATTGCTGATCGAGAATCTGTCGATTTTTGAGTGCGGGACCGGCCTGCGTTTCGGCGACCATGCCTACAACAACGTGCTGCTGCACTGCGAGGTATTCGGCTGCGACCTTTGCGTCGATTATCCCGGGGCCCATGATAACGGCGAGCGTAATGCCCTGATAGGCTGCACCTTGTACAATTCGGGCACGGCTGTTCGCATGTCGGCCGGAAACGGTGCGCTCCACCTGCAAAGCTGTTCGCTCGATTACACCAAGACGCTCTACGACGTGAAAGCGGGCTCGATACTGGCGACGTCGTGCCATCATGAAAGCGACACGTGGCAGGATCGTCCGATCCGCTGCGCGGGTGATGGAGGGTTCGTTCGCCTGGATGGAGGGTGGCTGATCAACCAGGCGAAGTCATGGCCCGGGCACAGCATCATCGATGTGGCCAAGGGCTCAGCAGTGCACCTGACCGATATGATCGTGCACAATTTCGTTCCGGCCGACTCTGGCGCTGCCCGTCCGATGTGCTGGGGGCAAGGTGTAGGTCTGATTCGGGTACGCGGTACTCAATCCTACGATCTCGGCACCATCCCGCCGCGGCTGCATGACGGACGGACACGCTTGTCCGACCCCGACTTCACAGCCAAGGCATGGCAGGACACTGTGTGGCGAACGGCCGATACCCGGCAGCCGATTACCGATCGTCACGCGCAGCCCGGTGCCAACCTCCAGCTTACCCGTGGGCGCGTGGCGAACGAGCAGGGCCTG
Source organism: uncultured Sphingomonas sp. (assembly GCF_936927845.1). Lineage (GTDB taxonomy): Bacteria > Pseudomonadota > Alphaproteobacteria > Sphingomonadales > Sphingomonadaceae > Sphingomonas. The sequence continues at coordinate 11,759 of NZ_CAKZHV010000050.1, read as the reverse complement.
GTTGCCAGCAAGACATACGGCAGCAACTCCGCAGCCGCGTTCATCCTGATCGCGCTTCCGATACAGGACGGCGACACGGTCTTGTCGGGCTTTCGCGTTCGGCGCGATCCTGCGCGGCCCGGCAGCAACGGTACCTTGTACGTGTCTCCGGCGTGGGCGCGGATCGATGGCCAGGATGAGCATCGGCTTCCGATCACGGTACGCCTGGAAACGGTGGGAACGCAGACGGTGGACGCGCCGACCGATCGTTTCGCGCTGATATCGCCTGCGTCGTCGCGTACCCAACGGACTGCACCGTCATGGGCGACGCATTTCTGCATGGTGATTGATCTGGTCGCCGCACACGAAGCCAGCTTCATCTTTAATGGTTTGTGGGCGGACACGATCTGATGACAAACGAGGCAAGATACGACGACCGGCGCGGCTTTATGCAACGCCGGTCCTTGCGAACACTGGGCTGGTAGGATCGCTCCAAGCTACCTGTATGGTGCAGCGTGCCAGGCGGTTTCTAATCTCCGATGGGGCTCTCACCGTATTTTCGCAACACATCGTTGAACGCTTCGGCCATCAGCGCCTGGAGGCTTCGCCCCTCTCGTCTCGCGAGCATGTGCATTGCGAAGGACATATCAGGACTGAAGAAGCCGGCGATCTGCTTGCGTCCTTCGCGGCTAGCAGCGCGCGCGGCCGTAACCCCTTCCCTGCCCTGCTGCGTCGGCGCCACCACGACCGATGAAGGAACAGAAAGCGTAGTGGAAGTGGCCGGGGCTTGCGTGCGCAGATTGGCGAAACTGGGTTTGCGGCTCATGATCTTTTTCCCTTAACCGAGCGCGGCTGAGTGCCCACTTGTCGACATGTCCACTCGTAGAGTTGTCGGATATCTGACGCGGCGCGGCTGGTAGGTTCGCTTTCCAGCACGCTTTTCCCTTCGGCGCTCGCGTGGCGATAGGCAGCCCGGTCGGGAATGATCACCGGGCAAGCCGGCGTGCCATAGCCCTCCACCAACTCGCCCGCCTCAGTATAGATGCGCGGCGCATTGGGCGCGCCGGCAGTGAAGACAACGAAGGCCGGTTTCCTGAGTAGCTGTACCAGCTTGGCGGTGGTCTGAATTGCAGACAGGTCAAATGCGCTGGGGCGGCACGGGATCAGCACCAAGTCGGCGATCTCGACTGCAGCGCGCGCGGCGCTGTCGGCGTGAGGTGGCGTGTCAATAACGATCAGCTCCGCCCCCTGCCCTGCCGCTGCCTTAACCTTTGCGGCGAGCCGCGGCGGCGGGCTGTCGATGACCTCGGGTGCCGCCTCGCCACGCCACGCCGACCACTGGCTGGCGGTTGCTTGCGGATCGGTGTCGACGATCAGTGCGATGCGTCCCGCCTCATGCGCGGCCGCGGCGAGATGAATCGCGAGCGTCGTCTTTCCTGCACCGCCTTTCTGGCTGATAATTGCGATTGTCGCCATGTCGAACTCCCTACGTGTCTACATGAAGACGGGAGTGAGTGTATGCAAGTATTTTGTGTTCTGACAATCCTCATTGAGGAAGGGATCGTCGGCATAGTGAGTCGAAGGCAGTTCTCTCTCGGCAGAACGCTTCAGGGTTTCGCCGTCCCGGACGAATACGGATATTGTCGGCTAAACGACATGTCTACACCTCGACAGGTAGAGCTGTCATTCATCGCTTTGTCGCGAAACTTCGCGCCGTCCAGATGTTGGTAGCAAGCGCCTATTCCCGATCGTTGCGGACGACGATCCTTGAGGCGAGATTATAGATCTGCCTCAGCGTGAACGCGCGTTCGCTCGGGGTTCCTGCCATTGTGCTGCACCATCACCGCACACGAGCGCTCACGGCGGCTAAACGCCTTAAATCATACCTGTCGACAGCACTACAGGTCCACACGTTTGATTGTTGCCATAAGCCAGGGCGACCGGCACTAGCCGCGCCATCGCAATGCCAAGGTTGAAGGAATAGGGGTGAAGGACGAGGACGAACCTACGCGCTTTGGGGCCTCACGTGCCCTGCCCGCGCTGTCGATCGTCGCCCCCGCATATAACGAACGCGAGAACATCCGCCCGCTCACCCTCGCGATCGCGAACGCGATGGGAGAGACCTCGTGGGAACTGATCGTCGTCGACGACGACAGCCCCGACGGTACCGCGCACGAGGTTGCGGCGCTGGCGGGGGAGGGCGCGCCGGTGCGCTGCATCCGCCGCGTCGGGCGGCGAGGGCTCGCGTCCGCAGTGGTCGAGGGCGTGCTGGCAGCGGAGAGCGCGCTCGTCGCGGTGATCGACGCCGACCTGCAGCACGACGAGACGCGGCTGCCCTTGATGCTCGACCTGCTGCGGACCACCGACGTCGACCTGGTCGTCGGCAGTCGCCACGTCGAAGGGGGCGGCATGGGCGCGTGGGACGTGGGCCGCCAGCGGATGAGCCGCGTCGCCACCTGGATCGCGCACCGACTGGCGGGCGTGCGCGTGAACGATCCGATGAGCGGGTTCTTCGCGGTCAGGCGATCGGTGGTCGAGGCGGCGATCTACGACCTGTCGCAACAGGGCTATAAGATCCTGCTCGATATCCTGACCTCGTCACCCGGCCCGCTCAAGGTGGCGGAGGTCGGCTACGTCTTTCGCGCGCGCCACGCCGGCACCAGCAAGCTCGATGTCGTGGTGCTGATCGAGTACGCGTTTCTGCTGATCGACAAGCTGACGCGCGGGCTGATTCCGCCGCGTTTCGTGCTGTTCTGCGCGATCGGCGGGCTGGGGCTCATGTGCCATCTCGCGGTGCTTGACGTAGCGATTGGGCAGGGGGCGTCGTTCCTGCGCGCGCAGGGGATCGCGACGCTCTCCGCGATGGCGTTCAACTACGTGCTCAACAACGCGATCACCTATCGCTCGGCGCGGCTGAGGGGCGCGCGGTTCGTGATCGGCTATCTGGTGTTCAGCGCGGTGTGCAGCCTGGGGGCGCTCGCTAATATCTCGGTCGCCAATCTGACGCTCAATGAGATGGGAAGCTGGCCGCTTGCAGGAGTAGCGGGGGCGCTGATGAGTTCGGTGTTCAACTTCGGGGTCGCGACGCATTTCGTCTGGCGACCACGCCGGCCACGGCGCCGCGCGAGGGTTGTGCTGTGCGCGGGCGCGTGAAGCTTCCTGCCCCACCGTCGCCGGCGGGGCAGGGGATCGGCTTAGTTGCTGTCCGAATCGTCGTCGTCGGCAATGATGACGATGCCGACGATCACTGCGGCTGCGGCCGCGATCGCGATGATCAGCCCGCTGCCGCCCGCCGCGATATCGCTCTTGCCGGCCGAGGGAGCCGCGGCGCGCACCGACTTGGCGACCGACAGCGACGAGGCAGGGTTCGCCGGCGCGGCAGCGACCGGAGCGGCGATGAGTGCCGATGCGGCGAGCGCCGCGAAATACTTGCTGAACATGTTAAACTCCCGATTTTACACATCGTTGTGTTAGCTGCGTTGCAGCAAGAAGTCGAGGCGACTGGTCGTCTGTTTCATGTGCCTGGTCGCAGATCGACGGACACCAATGGGATGCGGTGTCGACGGCGTCAAAGTGGCTCTCGCATACACCAACCTCCTTGCCCCCGGGTGTTGGGTTGATTGGATCGGTCGTGATCCAACCGCCGGCAACAGGAGGTGATACGCGATCACCGTCCGACGTCGTCAGTCTTGCTCGCGTGTGGGGGTAGATAACTGGGCAAGGGGTTACGGACCATCGTGAGACTCGCGCTCGGCGAGGTCGGACTAGGCCTGGCGCGGTTCGCCGCCTCGCGCGCGTCGATCGCGGCGCCGAGCTTGGCGAGCATCCGCCCGAGCGGGCCGTCGAGCGTCGCCAGTGCGAGTTCGCGGCACGACAGCGTTTGTCGCATCGCCGCCTGCTCGCGCGCTCGTTCGGCAGCCTGCTGCTCCGCGTCGACGGGCAGGGGGGCCGGGCGCAGCCAGCGCGGCAGGTGGCGGAGCACGGTCTGCGGCAGCATCAGGCGATAGGCATTCGAGGTCTGCGTGATCCGCGGTCCCGCGCCCTCGGCACGCAGCCGCGCGAAGCGGCGCTGGCGGAGGAGGAAACCGATCTCCTCGAGCAGCTTCAGCCCGCGCGCGACGGTCGCGCGACCCAGACCCGTGACGCGCGCGAGATGGTCATAGCTGGGATAAACGCGCCCGCGATTGAGTCGCGCGAGCGCGAGCAATTCCTCCAGCACCCGCACCGCGCCCGCGCTCAGCCGCGCGACCAGCCGCTCGGACGCGGTGAGCACGCGCTCGCCGCGGCGCTCGATCCGCCGGAGCATCCGCGCGGCATCCAGCGCGCGGCGTGCGGCACGCAGCACGCGGTCGGTTTCACCCTTCGCCGGGATCGCAAAGAACGCGTCCTCGAACGTTCCCACTTCGCGGCTGCCGGGCAACACCGGATGATGCAGTAACGGGGCCGCATGCTCCGCACCCGCGGAACAGGTGAAGGGGCGAGTATCCTGCGACACCGCGCCCGCGCGTCGTCCAATCCGCACGAGCGCCAGCGCGCCCGCCTCACCGAGCGTATAAGCCGTCATCGTCCATCCCCGTCGAGGGCTGGGACCAGGGTCAAAAAAGAGCGTGGCGCGAGACGCGCATCCTTGAACCGGAGAGGTTTCGACGGTATCTGGAAGGGGCATATGACTGACCCCGGGTCGACGTTTGGCGACGTCGTTCCATCAACCTTTCGGGATGCCCGGCCTTCGTGCCGGGCTTTCCTTTATGTGGTCACAGCCGCTTTCCTGTTCGTGCCGGCATCAGCGCCGGTCCTGCGCATGGTGTCGCAAGAAAAATCCAATAAAGAAAGCGGCTACGGTTCGTGCTTTCGAGTAGGAAATGCCGAATTCGGCGAACAAAACCCCGAATACACGCGGTCTATTCGTGCTTTCGGGTAGAATAAGCGCGAAGAGTTCGTGCTATCGAGTAGGAAATAGCCGCACTCTTCGTGCTTTCGAGTAGAATTGATCGATGTTACTCGGGCAGCCCGCGCGTCGATTCGTGCGCGCCGGTGGCCGGTGATTCGGCGCCTCCGTCGATCAGCCCGCTAACGTCTTCGTCGGTCGCCTCGCTGGCCTGCTCCGGCCGATAGTTGATGACGACGCGCGCGGGCGCGGCGCGGCGTCCGCGGCGCTGGGCGCCCTCACCAACGTCGGCGGCTGGGGCAGGGGCCTCGTCCTCGATCAGCTCGATCGCGTAATCGGGGATCGCGTCCGTGCCCGCGATCCCGCGCATCGCGGCGCGAAAGTTCGACAGCGGGTTCTGATAGCCGATCTGGAGCCGAAAGGTCGCGAGATCGATCTCCATCCGCCCGTCCTCGCAGGTCGAGCGCGCGACCTCGTAGATGCGCCGCTCGATCGGGCCGAGCTGGAAATAGGTCGCTGCATAGTTGAGCACCTGCCGATCGCGCAGGATCGCGCGGAACAGCCAGTCGCACAGCCGCACCTTGACGGCCTTCAGACGCCGCTCGCCGGTCTTGGTCTTGGAATAATGCAGCCGCGCTTCCGACAACCACGAGAAGAAGCCTTCCTCGCCCTCGCCGCCCGCCTCGATGTTGGTCTTGATCTGCGTACCCTGCAGCCGCTCGAGCGCCTCGGACAATCGCTGGTAGGAGCGCGCCGAGTGGTTCGAGCCGGTGACCGAGAACAGGTCGTGCGCGGTGAAGACAAAATCCTGCGCGACATCCTCGCCCGCCTCAAGCTTCGCCGCCATCAGGCTGGCGATGTAGAGCACGATCTCCTTGTCGTAGATCGTGGCGACCCCATTAGCGGACGGGCGCACCTCGATCGAGACGGTCGCGTGCTCGTAGCTGAGCGGCTTCATCCACGCGTTCTTCGATAGCGCGAAGAAGGGAAACGCCATCAGCGAGCGCTCGCCGCGGATCTCGCCGTACAAGGGGCTGTCTAGCTGGAACAGGTCGCGCTGCGACAGCGGCTTCCCATCGCGCTTGCGCACGGGCGCAGGCGTGCGGGCAGGGGGGGCGGACGGCTTGGCGGGCACTTGGGTCATGCCGGATATTTCCTACTCGAAAGCACGAACTTGAGGGGGGAATGCGAAGGAGCACCGAGACATCCTGCTCACCGGAACGACGCGAGTTCGTGCTTTCGAGTAGGAAATAGCCTCGGGTGATGGTGCGGCCGTCATCCGCACGATCATAGCGTGGCGACGGCGCGAAGTCTTGCGCGAGGGGATAGGTAAGGGCATCCGTTGCGCTCGGGGGGCATTCAATGAGCATAGCCACGGTTCGGCGGATCACACCCGAACGCCATCGCGACAATCGCGGCTGGTTAAGCGAGATTTATTCCGAGCTCCGCTTCGCCGCATTGGGGCTGGATTGCCGCTTCGTTCAGGACAATCACTCCTTTTCCTCGGCGGCATTCACGTTACGGGGGCTGCACTTCCAGACGCCTCCACGCGGGCAGAACAAGCTGGTGCGCTGCATTCGAGGGCGCATCTTCGACGTCGTTGTCGACGTACGCCGCGGATCGCCGACCTATGGGCAATGGACAAGTACCGAGCTCAGCGCTGCAGACGGGCACCAGTTGTTCGTTCCTTCGGGCTTCGCGCACGGCTTCCTGACGCTCGAGTCCGAATGCGAGGTGCTTTATAAATGCTCGGACACCTACGCGCCCGACTACGACGGTGGTATCCGGTGGGATAGCATCGGGATCACGTGGCCGATCCCGGCGGGTCAGACACCCGTCCTGTCCGCCAAGGATCGATCACTGGCGACGATTAGCAACTTCGACAGTCCTTTCGAGTACCACGGAGGACCGCTCACTCCGCTTGCTTGAGATCGATCATGCGTATCTTCGTCACCGGCGGGGCCGGCTTCATCGGCTCGGCACTCGTTCGTCACCTGATCGAGCACACCGACCACGAGGTGCTCAACTTCGACAAGCTGACCTATGCCGGCACGCTGTCGACCGTGGAGCGCATTGCGGACTCGAACCGCTACCGTTTCGTGCAAGGCGACATCTGCGACGCCGACGCGGTGCGTAGCGCGATCACCGAGTTCAAGCCCGACGTCATCACGCATCTGGCCGCCGAGAGCCACGTCGACCGCTCGATCGATGGGCCGGGCGCGTTCGTCCAGACCAACGTGGTCGGCACCTACACGATGCTTGCTGAGGCGCGCGCCTATTGGCTGGGGCTCGACGAGGATGCCCGCGCCGCGTTCCGTTTCCACCACATCTCGACCGACGAGGTGTACGGCACGCTCGGCGACACCGGGCTGTTCACCGAGGAAACGCCCTACGACCCGCGCTCCCCCTATTCTGCCAGCAAGGCGGGTAGCGATCATCTGGTGAGCGCCTGGGGCCACACCTTCGGGCTGCCGGTGCTGATCACCAATTGCTCGAACAATTACGGGCCCCACCATTTCCCCGAGAAGCTGGTGCCGTTGATGATCGCCAAGGCGTTGGATGGCGAGCCGCTGCCGATCTACGGCAAGGGTGACCAGGTGCGCGACTGGCTGTTCGTCGAGGACCACGTCCGCGCGCTGCAGGCGGTGTTCGAGCGTGGACAAATCGGGCGCACCTACAATGTCGGCGGGCACAACGAGCGCCAGAATATCGAGGTGGTACGTACACTCTGCGCGATCCTCGACGAGCTGCGCCCGCGCGCCGACGGCCGGCCCTACGCCGAGCAGATGAGCGAGGTCGCCGACCGTCCCGGCCACGACAAGCGCTACGCGATTGATGCGAGCCGCATCGGCGACGAACTCGGCTGGTACCCGCAGGAGACGTTCGAGAGCGGCATCCGCAAGACGGTCGAATGGTACCTCGCCAACGAGGATTGGTGGCGCCCGCTGGTCGCGGCCAAGGCGTCCGAACGCCGTGGGGTAGCGGCGTGAGTGCTGTCGACACGTCGACTGACCGACACAGTGACACGGCGATAGGTGTAATCCTCGTCACCGGCGCCAACGGCCAGCTTGGCACTGAGCTCCAGCGGCTCACCTGGCCGGCGGGCGTCCGGGTCGTCGCGATAGACGTCGCCGACCTCGACCTGACTGATGCAGGTGCGATCGAGCAGTACGTCGCAGCCGGGCACGACGGACAACCGTTCGCGGCCGTGATCAATGGCGCGGCCTATACCGCGGTCGACAAGGCCGAGAGCGATCTCGTTACCGCCTGGGCAGTCAACGCAATGGCACCCGCGGCGTTCGGCAAGGCGTGTGCGCAAGGTAACATTCCGCTCGTCCAGGTATCGACCGATTACGTCTTCGCCGGCGACAAGGCGGGCGCGTGGGAAGTCGACGACGCGGTCGCGCCGCTCGGCGTCTATGGCGCGTCGAAGCTCGGCGGCGAGCTCGCGGTTCGTACCTCGGGCGCGCGTCACGCGATCGTGCGCACCGCCTGGGTCGTCTCGGCGCACGGCAACAATTTCGTGAAAACGATGCTGCGCGTCGCCGCGACCAACCCGACCTTGCGCGTCGTCGACGACCAGCGTGGCTCACCCACCAGCGCGGCCGATCTGGCGCAGGCGCTGCAGGTGATCACGCTCAGGCTGATCGCGGACGCAGACGCGCCGACCGGCACGTTCCACTTCTCCAACGCCGGCGAGATCACCTGGGCGGGCTTCGCGCGCGAGATCTTCCGCCAGTCCGCGGCGCGCGGCGGAGCCTCGGCCGAGGTCGCGGGCATCACCACCGCCGAATATCCGACGCCGGCAAAGCGCCCGGCCAACTCGCTGCTCAGCCATTCGGCAATTCAGCAGGCCTACGGTATCGCGCCCCGCCCTTGGCAGGACGCGCTCGGCGACATTCTGAACGACCTGATCGGAGACGTGAAGTGAAGGGCATCATCCTGGCGGGCGGCTCGGGCACGCGGCTCCACCCCGCAACGCTCGCGGTCAACAAGCAACTGCTGCCCGTCTACGACAAGCCGATGATCTATTACCCGCTCAGCGTGCTGATGCTCGCGGGCATCCGCGACGTGCTGATCATCTCCTCGCCAGAGTATCTCGACAACTACCGCCGGCTGTTCGAGGACGGCTCCGCCTTCGGCATCTCGATCAGCTACGCCGAGCAGCCGAGCCCCGATGGGCTGGCGCAGGCGTTCACGATCGGCGCGGACTTCATCGGCGACGACGACGTCGCACTGGTGCTCGGCGACAACATCTTCTTTGGTGCGAAGTTAATCGAGCTACTTGGACGCGCCACATCGCGCTCGCGGGGCGCAACGATCTTCGCCTACCGCGTTGAGGACCCGGAGCGCTACGGCGTGGTCGAGTTCGATGACGCGGGCTGCGTCGTTAGTCTGGAAGAGAAACCTGCACAGCCGAAGTCAAATTGTGCGGTGACGGGGCTCTACTTCTACGACAATCGCGTCGTCGACTACGCGCGCAACCTGGCGCCGAGCGCGCGCGGCGAGTTAGAGATCACGGACCTCAATCGTCTCTATCTTGAGGCGGGCGACCTCTTCGTCGAGCAGATGGGCCGCGGTTACGCCTGGCTCGATACAGGCACGCACGACAGTCTGCTCGAAGCATCCGAGTTCGTTCGCACGCTGCAGAACCGCCAAGGTATCCAGATTGCCTGTCTCGAGGAGATCGCCTTCGAGCGCGGCTGGATCGGTGTCGAAAAGGCGCGTGCCGCGGGCGAGCGCTACAAGAAGACCGCCTATGGCCGCGCGATCCTCAACGCGGTCGAGGAGGCACGATAAGGCAGCAAGGACGCGCTTGACGGAGCGCCTAAGTCGCTGCACAGCAGCAAGTGCTCAGCGGTTCACGGGCCGCTCACAGATGCGACGGCTTGAAAGCCGATGTGCGGGTGTAGCTCAATGGTAGAGCAGAAGCTTCCCAAGCTTACGACGAGGGTTCGATTCCCTTCACCCGCTCCAGCCTTCTATGGTACTATGCTTAAGCATCTATCAACAGCAAAATAGTAAATCACGGTTGTCTTAGCTTCTTGTACTTGCGGGATTGTCTGCGGTTGGCTGAAGACCAGGTGATGCGCGAGGTGAACCGCGCCGGGTTTGCCGGAGGCTGTTGGATGTGAGTCACGCCGCCATATCGATGATGTCCTCGGCGGCATAGTATTGCTCTTCGGCCTCGGCGGGCGGAATGTTGCCGATAGGCTCGAGCAGCCGGCGATGATTGAACCAGTGGACCCATTCGAGCGTGGCGTACTCGACCGCCTCGAAGCTTCGCCACGGCCTGCGGCGGTAGATCACCTCGGCCTTGTAGAGGCCGTTGATGGTTTCCGCCAAAGCGTTGTCGTAGCTGTCGCCGACGCTGCCAACCGATGGTTCGATGCCGGCTTCGGCAAGGCGGTCGGTGTACTTGATCGACACATATTGGCTGCCGCGGTCGGAGTGGTGGACGAGGCCGCTACCCCGCATCGGTCGTCGGTCATGCAGCGCTTGCTCGGGCGCATCCAGAACGAAGCCGGCATGCGCACTCCGACTGGCGCGCCAGCCAACGATCCGGCGGGCGTAGGTGTCGATGACGAAGCCACGTAGACGAACCCCACCCAGGTCGCGACGTAGGTGAAGTCCGACACCCACAGCATGTTCGGTGCTCGCGCGCGGAACTGTCGGTCCACCCGGTCGAGCGGACACGGTGCCGCCTTGTCGCTGACAGTGGTGCGCACCGGCTTGTCGCGGATCACGCCAGCCAGCCCTCCGCAGCCATTCCAACGATACTACGCATCGTCGGAACCTTGAGCTGCTCCGCCCCTCGCCCGCATCAGTCGGGCAACGGTGCAACGGGCGACGTCGAAGCCTTCGCGCCGCAGCTGCCGCCAGACCTTTCGCACGCCGTAGACGCGGAAGTTCTCCTCGAACACGCGGCGCACCTCCGGTCCAAGCGCATCATCACGCCGAGTCCAAGCCGACCGTCTGGTTGGCTCAATCCTTATGGCTGCATGAGCATGATAGGTGGACGGGGCGATCGGCAGAACCCGGCAGATCGGCTCGACCGTACACCTTGCGATGCGCGTCGATAAACGACACCATCACCTCGCTCGGCGGTCGAGCTCCGCCATCGCAAAATACGCCGACGCCTTGCGCAGGATCTCGTTCGCCTGCCGCAGCTCGCGGTTCTCGCGTTCCAGCGCCTTCGTCCGGTTGGCAACATCGCTCGGCACCCCGGCGCGGGCGCCACTGTCGACCTCGGCCTTCTTCACCAACTCGTGCAGCGTCTGGCCTACACATCCGATCTTCGCCGCGATCGACACCACCGCAGCCCAGCGCGACGGGTGATCCTCCTCATGGTCCAGCACCATCCGCACCGCACGCGCACGTACCTCAAGCGAAAACTTGTTCGTCGTCTTGCTCGCCATAGCCCCTTCCTCTCAGGAGTTGGAGCCTCCGACAAACCCGGGGCGGTTCAGGGTGTCATTTCGCCCTCAGCCGGAACCGACCCCTAAGTCGCGTCGATCATGACGGTCTTCAGCTCGGCCTCGCCCGCAGCCAGCCCCTCCATCATGCGCGTGAACACGCCTCGCTCGCCCTAGCGCGTCCGTCGATTGTGCAGTGTCTTGTGAGGACCATAGGCTCTTGGCGCATCTCGCCAGCGCAGCCCATTGCGGTTGATGAAGACGATGCCGCTCAGCACCCGCCGGTCGTCTACCCGAGGCCTGTTGTGGCTCTTGGGAAAGAAGGGCCGCAGCCGCTCCATCTGCTCATCAGTCAGCCAAAACAGATCGCTCATTCCGGTCTCCTTGCGGAGCCTGAATCATCTGTGGACGCCCCTTCGGGTGCAAGCGGTATCTGGAAGTTCTGACACGTAGTCGGATGCTGCCATCTGTCCGGC
>NZ_CAKZHV010000049.1 GCF_936927845.1 uncultured Sphingomonas sp. | reverse complement strand
TCTGGCGTTCCACGCCAGATGGGAGATATCCACTTCGCGGAAGGTAAGCTGGCTGACCGCCTCTGCCAGCACGGCCACCCGATGCCCGCTGCCGTAGTTCTCGGATGCTCCCCGCTTCCCCGTTCCGTTCGTCCATCCGCCGAGCGCCATTGCAACGTCATGGTCTATGCGCGCGGCGCGCAACTCGTCGCGGAAGTTATGACGGAATGAATGGAAGCAGGTGCGAGGTTGATAGGCACCGCAGCTTCGAAGGAACTGCGTGAACCATTTTGAAAACGCGACTGACCGCACGCCCTTGGTGCCGGGGTCGATCTCCTCGAACAGCTTCGTGCGACCGTTGCGGCGTTGCTTCTCCACGAAGTGCAGCAACCCGCAGTCGATCAGGTTCTTGTGGATCGGCATGAGACGCTCACTCGCGCCCGTCTTGAGATTCTTGTCAGTGCTTCCGGCGACAGAATCCTCGGTGATCACGAAGCAACCCACCCCATCGACCGTTCGGATATCGGCGACATCGAGTTGGCAGATTTCGTTCAGTCGCATGCCTGTGTGTAGGCCGATCAGCGGCACCCAGAATCGTGCATTGCGAGGTCGCTCGATTCCCGGTTTGGCATATCCGCGCTCCCCATCGACGCACCCCCGATAGAGCGGAGCGTTGAAGATCGCGTGTAGCTGGCTCGGGTTGAACGGAAAGCGCTTGTCCTTCTTTGCAGTGTCGTCGGGCAGACGCAGGCCGCGTATTGGATTCCGATCGAGTAGCTCCTCATTGACAGCCCAGTTCAGGAAACTCGACAAGTTGGCGAGACAGGTGTTGGCGTTGGCTGCGCTGATGAGGTCGGTTTCGCCGCGCGTTCGAGCGCGATCAGCGGCTTGGCGGGCGGTGAGCTTCGGGAACCGCTTGGCGGCATTGCGCGGCATGAAACGCAGCACGTCGATATAGTCGCGACAATGGGCGCGAGCGAGCGAGCGCATGGGAACGTCTTTGCCGATGATCGACACGGCAAGCCTGCGGCTCGTCTCATATGCCTCCCGCGTTCGGGCTGACCATACCTGCGTCGGGTCAGTCATATATTGCTCGTATGCTTCGCCAAGGGTCAGGCTGCTGGCCGGAACAGATGGCGATCGCTCAATCTCGACCGGTGCCGCATCAGGAATCGTCTGACGCCTTGGCACGGCATCGTCCGACGACGGTGTGAGCAGCGTCGGATCACAATGAAGGCCAGCGGCCCAGCGGCGATGTTCGATCTCGGCTTCGACCCGAGCCATGGCGCTGGGCAGCCGCCGCAAGGCGATCTTCAAGCTGTCCGTTCGAAGCGACTGCCATATCTCGGTGCGGCCCATGAGCACGCGAGCGTCATGCGGAATCCGGCGACGGTAATAGAACTGCGTGCCCCGGATACACAGTCCGACAGGTCGATTGTGTAGCAGTGCTGTG
>NZ_CAKZHV010000048.1 GCF_936927845.1 uncultured Sphingomonas sp. | reverse complement strand
GCGGAGACGACAATGCACTAACTATCTACCCGGACCACCCGGTGGGGGCTGCTCAAGGCAGAATGCCCATCGCACGGGCGTCCTGCATCTGTCGCTGAAGCCAATTGCACGTTTGTTCGGCTCGATATGACGTGCTGGCGATTATGTACCTCAAGACTCAAGCTTGTCCTTGGGCGGTGCAATGATCCCTTCGCAAAGGAACCTACTCCATGCCGAACGCGAGCCCACCCGAGGGCGCTACGCAACCCGATACCGACGCTGACTTCCGTCACCGTCCGCATGGGCACGACAGCGGCAAGGACGATCCTTCCGTGTCGTCGCCATCCGAAGGTCCAGGAGTGGGCAGCGCCGCTTGGAGTGATCCCGGAGCAGCGCCGGAGCTTGCAGGTGACAAGCCGGCCGGCGGGGTGGATGCTGACCATCCGCACCTATTTCATCTGGCTGAAGCACCTGCCAATGTGTTCGACGGCGGCGGTCTGCAAGGCGGACACGAGCACAACTGGCCTATCCTGAAGGGACAGCAGGGGGCGTGCTACATCGCGCGGCTCGCGCCTGGCGGCGTACGCGAGCCGCATTGGCACCCCTACGCCTGGGAGATGAACTTCGTCCTCCAGGGTCGCGTCCGCTGGACCTTCGTGGGGCCGAATTCGGCGCAGGACGGTCCATTCGAAGCGGGAAAGGGCGACATGATTTTCGCCCCACAAGGCCATTTTCATTATTTCGAGAACGCGAGCGATACTGAGGATCTGCTGGTCCTTATCGTGTTCAATGCGTCCTCGATGGAGCCGGACGATGACATCGGTCTCGTCCAGTCCTTCAAAGCGATGCCCGCCGACGTTCTGGCCGCGGTGTTCGGCGGCTCGATCGAGCAATTCGAGAACCTTCCCGGCAAGCTCGGCCGCGTCGTTATCGCCAGCAAGAAGGGGCTAAAGTGATGCCGACGTTCGCCTCCGACGCCCTGGCGGGCAAGGTTGCTGTCGTCACCGGCGCAGCACGTGGCATCGGCCGCTGCGCCGCCATCGCACTCGCAGAAGCTGGAGCGGACGTGATCGGCATCGATCTGTGTGCCGCCGCCAGCCCGATCGACACCTTTCCGGCAGCAACGAGAGGCAACCTCGACGACACCGGGTTGCTGGTAGCCAAGGCGGGCCATCGTTGGCACGCGATCGTCGCTGACCAACGCGACCTTGGTGCGTTGCGCGCGGCGCGTGACGAGATTGTGTCGGCGTTCGGTGGGATCGACATCCTGTTCGCCAACGCCGGCATCCAGGCGTTCAAACCGCTGCTCGAAATGGACGACGCCGACTGGCACGACCAGATCGACAACAACCTGAACGGCACGGCGAATGCTGTTCGCGCCTTCGCTCCCGCGCTGGTCGACCGTGGCGGCGGCCGGATCATCGTCACCTCGTCCACGCAGGGCCAGCATGGGACGCTCAACGGCGCGAGCTACTCGGCGTCGAAGTGGGGCATCCTTGGGCTGATGAAGTCGGCTGCGCTCGAACTCGGCAGACACAAGATCACCGTCAACGCGCTCGTGCCCGGTCTCATCGATACCGCCCTGACGCGTCACGAGGATCGCTACGCACAGGCGATCGAGAGCGGCGGTAAGCGACCCACCGGCGATGAAGCCAAGGACGAGAAGACGGCCGCGGAGGCGCTTGCCGCCAAACTGCCGCTGGGCGTGCCGTGGCTGGAACCCGACGCGATGGCGCCGGCAATCGTCTTCCTGGCATCGGAAGGCGCTTCGATGGTGTCGGGTACGAGCCTCGCCGTAACGGGGGGCGACAGCGCCAACGTGACTGCCTGAACCAAAGAGGTCCGACACAATCGCTCTGTCCCCTTTCCCGATTGGGATCGTTTGCGGGAAAGCGAGGGGAGGGCAGCGTGCTCCGATCGGCCGCTGCACGACGAGAAAGGCTCCCGGCCGAAGCTTTTACTCCAAGCTGAACGCGCAGCTAGGCCGTTCATGGAGAATGATTAAGATAGTCTCGATCCGTTCTCGGTTACGCTAATCCCGGCGTCGATAGATGGCCACCCGCTCATCCGGGTATACCCAAGCACGCCGGGCGGGAGTGATGAGCACGTGGCAGGCAGCGAGGTGAGGGCGGCGCGGGTGTACCTGCGGGTGAGCACGGACGAGCAGGACCTGACGCGGCAGGAGAGCATCGTCGCCGGCGCGCGGGCGGCCGGCTTCTACGTGGCGGCCGTGTACCGGGAGAAGGCGTCCGGCGCGCGGCCCGACCGGCCGGAGCTCCTGCGCATGGTGGCGGACCTGCAGCCGGGCGAGGTGGTGGTGGCCGAGAAGATCGACCGCATCAGCCGCCTGCCGCTGGCGGAGGCCGAGCTGCTGGTGGAGACGATCCGCGGCAGGGGGGCGCGCCTGGCGGTGCCGGGCATCGTGGACCTGTCCAAACTGGTAGCCGACAGCGCGGGCGTGGCGCGCATCGTGCTGGAGGCGATGCAGGACATGCTGCTGCGGGTAGCGCTACAGACGGCGCGCGACGACTACGAGACCAGGCGCGAGCGGCAGCGCGAGGGGATCGAGATCGCCAAGAGGGCAGGGCGGTACACCGGCCGAAAGCCCGACCTCGCTCACCATCGCCGCATCGTAGGTCTGCGCGAGGCGGGCATGAGCATCGCGAAAACTGCGGAACTCGCCGGATGCAGCATTGCTCACGTCAAGCGCGTGACCGCACTCCATCGCTCCAGGGCGACTCCGTCCCAGCAGGGCGGCTGAGTTTCAAACCGGTCCCACCCGCCGATCGTGGTGGTTTGACTTATATCGTTCATCGGGAAAGGCGCTAGGCTGCGAAGCGAGATTCTCGGCGTCACTGCGGGATCTCCGCATAGCCAACCCCGTCCTTCGGTTCTGACACAGGATTTCGACACCTGTAAGCCGTTGAGAATGCTGCCGGAGAGAACAGGTGTCACAACCGGACGTGGCTGTTGAAAAATTCAACGCGCGCTGTTGGTGCTACTCCAGATATTCAGCCCTCCATAAAGCGCCAAGAGTGCCATAAGCTTGGCCAGTGGACCAAATACGTCCTCCAAGCTTGCACCCATCTGATTTAAAGGAACGAAAATATGCATGGCGCAGGTGGCGGGGGAAAACCAGGCGAGCGCAGAAAGCCAGCCCGGCATTGCGTGGAGTGGCCAGGCAAAACCCGCTAGAAACACGAGCGGCACAGATGTCGGCAACAGGATCTTCAATGCATCGTCGCCGCTGTTGAACAACTTACCCAGCAACAGCCCGAGCGCCGCCACGGTTGCCGCAAAGACAGGAACTGCGACGAGGAGCGCTGGCAGCGCCCCAGCGTGCGGGATATCCTGGATCCAATAGATCATTCCGAAATAGAGCAAGGCGGACAGCACGCCGACAAGGGTGCATGCCGCCCACATGCCAAGCGCGGCTGCGACGGACATCCGCCGTTCCCTGCGGCGTTGGCGTTCCGCCATCAGCCGGGCGCAGGCGAGCAGTAGCGTCTGCTGCAGGATGATGTTGGCGACCGCCGGGAAAATGTAGTCGCGGTAGCCGAGCGTGGTGTTGAACAACGGGTGGACAAGGATCGTCGGCATCGCCGCAAGCCGGGCACCGCCTTGCGCCGCGCGCCAGCGGTCGATCGCGCCGGCCAGCGTCGCGGCGACGCCGGTGCCGATGCTCTGCGCACGCAGCAGATACGTCCCGTTCAGCCACAATGCGATGCCCGCCGTACCTCTACCCGTCAGCGCGCCGCCGGTAAAATCGCGCGAGATCAGCAGGATGCCGTCCGCCTTCCGGTCACGCACGGCACCGCGCGCTGCGACCATGTCGGGAACCTCGCCGACGACGCGGACGCTGCGCGTTTCGCCAAGATCGTCGAGCAGGCGGCGCGCGGCGGTCCCGCCGTCGCCGTTCACAACCACCACGGGCAGCGCGCGGGCGGACTGGTGCGCATAGGGCGCTGGATAGTAGAAGGCATAGAGCAGCACCGACAATATCGCGAGCGATAGGAGATCGCGCGTCGTGACGATCGTCAATAGCGTGTGTTCGAGAGCCGCGCGAAACGTCATCGGCCTTCCCGGTCACGGCGGATAAGGATTATGCCCAGGCCGCCTGCGACCAGCGGATACAGCAGCAGCGTTCCCGCTGCCTTCAGGAACGGCCCGGCGGAGGCACCAAGCACCTGATCCATCTGCAGCGTCATGTAGTGGGTCAGCGGCAACACCTGGTGCCAGACCCGCGCGAACAGGCCCGCGCCATCGATCGGCAGCGAAGCGCCCGAATAGGCGAGCGCCGATCCCGCAACGATGACAGCGCCCGACAAGGCGGTGGCAATGCTGCGCGTTGCAGCGACGAGCAATAGCGCGACCGCCGCGGTGGCGACGAACAGCAATGCTTGCCCCGCCACGATCAGCAGCAGCGATCCGTCTGCGCGATAGCCTTGTGCGAGCGTGAGCCATAGCAGCCACGCAACACCCCAGAACGTTCCCGCAATCACATGAGGAGAAAGCCGCCCGGCCAGCGTTGCCGCAACGCCACCCCGTACGGCGAACGCGGCGAACGAGCCATCGTTCATCAGCACCCCGATGCTTCCCACGCAGGCAACCGCGATCAGCAGGTGCAACACCCCCGGGCCCAGCAGCAGTCCTAGGTACCATTCCAGGCTGAGCGATGGATTGCCGAGCACCGTCACCTGCACGCCGGGCAGCAACGCCGGATCGATCGCGGCCAGTCCCGCCACGCCGTGGGTGGACGCCCCGTACTGCGCCAGCGTGGCGGCGACTGCAACGCGCAGGTTCGTCGCCGCGAGTGCCCCCGTCGACAGGAACGCCGCCTGATGGAATATCTCGACCGGGGCGCGACCGGCATTACGGGTCCCGACGCCCCGGGGGATCACCACGGCGGCGACCGCCTGTTCGCGCCGCATCATCGTTACCGCGGCAGCAACGTCGGGCACCCGGCCCACGATCTGCAAGCCTGGGGAGGCGTCGATGGCGCGCACGATCCGCCGGGCGAATACACCGCCATCGCGGTCTACGATGACAGTAGGCAAATGGTGCGGCGATCCGGCAGAGAGCATCGCCGCCATCGCGCCGAGCAACATCAGCGGCATGACGGTCAGCAACGCCAGATCGACAGGCGTCGAAATGATGCGGCCCCATTCGGCCCGGCACGCATTATACACGGTGACCATCGCGGGCGTCACGCCGGTGGTTCGAACAGGACGCTCATGCCCGGCCGCAACCCTTGCGCCCCGCCTTCGGGTTTCAGCGTGACCTCGAACGCGCGGACGTCATAGCCGCGCGACTGGCGCGTGGCGCGCCATGTCGCGAAACTGCCCTGCGGCGCAATGTGGCTGATCCGGAACCGTAGGTCGCGGCCGAGCGCCGGGACGTGGCCGACGAGAAGGCGACCGGGCGTCAGTCCGTGATAGGCATCTTCGCGCACGGTCAACGCAACGTGCGGGTGATCGACGTCGATCACCTGAAACGCTGGCAGGATCGGGCTCACGATCTCGCCGGGGCGCAGCAACCGGCGTGACACCTCGCCGTCGATCGGAGACACGAGCCGCTTCTCGCGCTCCAGTGCGGCAGCGGTCGCGGTCGCGGCTCCGGCGGCGCGGACCTGCGCGTCGGCGATCGCGCGATTTTGCGGCCTGATGCCGGCGCGTGCCTTGTCGTACTGGGCCTTTGTCGCCTCCGCCGCACGGCCGGTGCTGTCGCGCGCGGCATGAGCCTCGTCGCGGCGCTGCGCGGCGATAACACCTTGCGCATAAAGCGTGTCGGCACGGCGGCTCGACACCGCGGCTAGGTCGGCCGTCGCCTGTGCGGCCAGCCAGGTGGAACGCAACGAGGTCAGGTCTTCCGCCCTGGCCCCCTCGATCGCCACCGATTGCAGCGCCCGTGCGCTGTCGAGCGCCGCCTGCGCCTGCTGCTGACCACCATCGATCTCCGGCGCCGACAGGATCGCCATCACCTGCCCGCGGCGGACCCGGTCGCCCTCGTCCACCGCCAGCGTCTCCACACGAGCCAGCGCCTTGGTGGCAACATTGATCTCATCTGCCTCCACCTCGCCTTGCCATTGTTCGGGCGCGGGACGGCTCGCCAGCCACAGCCCGAGGCCGACGATCACGACGACGACGGCGATGCCGATCCACAGCAACCAGCGCGCGCGGCGCGAGGGGGCGGCAGGATCGACGTCGACTGCCGGATCGGTCATGGGCGGGCATCCGTGGGCAGATGGATGTCGGCGCCGGCGATATGATCCGCGAACGTATCGAGTTGGCCCGATGCCGACAGGAGCGCCGCCAGCGCGAGGTCATATTCATAGGCGATCGCCGCCCGCTGCGTGCGGGCCGTGGCAAGGGCGGCTTCCGCGGCCAGCACCGCGGTCATCGTTGCTTCTCCCTCGCGGAACGCAATCTCCTGCACTCGCAAATTCTCCTGTGCAGCCGCGAGCGAACTGTCGGTCAGCAGAAAGGCGCGCCGTGCCGATTCGACCAGATCCCACGCGCGCAACGTCGCGGTAATCGCGCTCTTGCGCGCTTCACGCGCGGCATCGTCGGCGGCCGCGGCGTTTGCCTTTGCTGCGTTCAGGGCATGGCGACGATCGACGTTGGACAGCAATGTGTAGCGCACGCCGACTCCGGCCACCCAGTCAGGCTCGGTCGGCAATGCATTCGATCGGTTGAGATTGTATTCGCCGAACGCGAACGCCTGCGGGCGGTAGCGCGATCTCGCAAGATCCACGCCGGCGCGGGCGACCGCACCTGCCGCGTCGGCCTGCCGCGTCTGTGGTAATCTTGCCTCGCCGCCGGTGAAGCTGCCCGCGGGCGCAAGCGGATGACTGACGACAAAGAGACCGGTGGTGGGGCGTACCCTGTCCACCTCAAGCAGGCGGGCAAGGTCGTCCCGGGCGCCATCGTGGGCGATCGCGGCGCGCTGCCAGGTTCGCTCGGCGCTGTCGCGCGCGACCTGCGCCTCGAGCGTGCGCGCGTGAGCAACGACCCCCGCGGCCTCCATTTTGCGAACGTCCGACAGCAGCCGGTCGAGTGCGTCGCGGCTTTCCCGCGCCGACGCGGCGAGCGCCGCAGCGGCCTGTTCGCCGAAATAGACGCGGATGAGGTTGAGCTGCGCGAGGTCGCGCCCTTGCGCCGCGCGCGCCGCGGCGATCTCAGCGGCTGCGCGGGCGCCGCGCTGGATCGCAGGTATCGCTCCGCCGGAATAGAGCGGCAGTACCCCCTGCACCGTTGGACGGAACACATCGTCACGGTAGCGATAGCTCAGCTGGTCGGGGATCGCGGTAAACAGGCCGGGCAAAGCCTGCCCGATCCTGCCCACGATGTCGGATGCAATCTGCTGAAACGCAGGCGGGACGGTCATCGGGATGCCGGACAGGAAATCCTGCGTCGCATCGCGCGCATCCTCTTTCTGTCCGGTCAGATCGACCGCCAGCGTCTTCTGATATTCAATGTACTGCGCCGACGCGGTAACGACCGGACGCCTGAGCGTCGCTACCGCGGCTGCCGTTTCGCGCGCCGCATCTTCTGCATGGTCGGCGGCCGCCAGCGCTGGCGAGGTCGTCTCCAGGCGTCGGCTTGCCGCATCGAACGTCATGGCGACGTCCTGTGCTGCCGCGCCGGCAGCGATTGGCATCAGCGATGCCGCGATTATTG
>NZ_CAKZHV010000047.1 GCF_936927845.1 uncultured Sphingomonas sp. | reverse complement strand
TTCGGCCGCTCGCAGACCGGTCGGAACGTGGTGCCAGCCGCCGCGAGTAGTGTCAGTCTGCGAGCTTCAGCATGTGACACTCCCGGCGCCGGCCGTATGCAGCGATCGGCGCCGCATTTTCGGACGCGTGCGGCATGACGAAGCAGCGCCCGCCTGTGTCGATCGAGAACACGCTCTACCGTGTACTTGGCGACCTCGGCATCGATCGCGCCGCGGAGGTGACCGGCCGCGAGCAGGGCTACCTGCGCGGCCTCTCCGATCACGATCGCCGCGAGCAGCTAACCGTACGCGACATGCTCCTGCTCGACCTCGCCTGTCGCGAGGCCGGTGACCCGACCTTCCCCTTCTACGAGACCGTCGGCCTGCTGCTGAAGGAGGCCAGCGCCGAGCGTTTCGCCGACGCGGCCGCGATCGGCCGCCACGCCCAGGTCACCGCGCGCGAAAGCGGCGAGGCGCTGGCCGCCATCATGGCGGCCGCGATCGCCGCCGGCAGCGACCCCAAAGCGATCGATCACGCGCTGCGCGAGACTGAGGAAGCCTATGGCGCATTCGGCGACGTGATCGCGACGCTCCGCGCGCAGAAGGCAAAGGCAGAGCTGCCGCCGTGATCTGAGCCGCTCTGCTGCGTCCCACTACCACCCACTACCCGCCGCCCCGCTCGCCTCGTGCTTTCGGGAACGGCTTTTCGCGGTCTGAGGCCTGCCGTGTCCAACGATCAATCGCAGCTACAGGTTCTGACGCCCGGCGCGTACCTGCGCGCGCGCCGCTGGGTAGCCGGCCTTTCCATCGATGAAGTCGCCGCTCGACTGAGTACGGATCCTCGACTTGGCGAGGTCGACCGAATTGACCTGCTGAAGTCGATCGAGGCCGACGTCGCGCCGGCGTCGTTCTCGACGATCGTCGCGCTCCGGATCGTCTTTAGCTTAGATCTGGACGCTCTCGCTCTGCTCGACGCGATCGCGCGCGGACAGATGCCGATCAGCGTAGCGCCCGTGCTGTGCGCGCTCTGCGGCTCGCAACCCGGCGACATCATTCCGTCGCACCTGAAATGGTTGCGCACTGACCGTTGCCCTGTCTGCACTACCTTCGCGGCACCAGCTGAGCCGATCGGAGCCGCGGCATGACGCCCTATGCGCGCTCAGCACTCAGCGCCGGCGCTGTGTTCGTCGGAATGGCCGGCGGCGCCGTCATCTACGGCCGCACCGACATTGCCTTCTTCTTCGCCATCATCGCAGCCGCCTGCGCGTTCACCGTGCTGCGCGAGCTGCTCCACAAGGAGCCCCGCCTGTGATGCCTGCTGACATTCACCCGATTGATTGCCGCGGCGCCTGCTGCGAGCCGTGGCGCACCGATCGCTACCAGCTGACCTCGCTCGACAAGGTCTGCCTGCAGATCATCGCCGGCCTGCCGCTCGGCTGGTCGATCGCTTGGACCGCCGATCACGCGCTGCAGCTGCTGCGCGCGGTGTTCTGATGCGGAAGCTCAAGCTCTTCTACCGAGACATTGAGGTCGGCACTTTACCGGCTCCCGACAACTTTCGACCGCCGATCACGCAAGCTGAGCTTGATGGCATACCCGCGATGCTTATCGCGCGCTCGCGTTCGTGGCTGTTGGACATTCGGCCGTCAGATCTCAGGCTCGAGCTGCGCGGTGACGAGATCGTCGTCATCGCATCAGACAAGCTTGGGCCCGGCGACATTGGTTGCCTCGTAGGCTTCGAGCACTCGGCCGAGGGCGCCTTCTGTACGCCTGACGAGAGCATGATCAGCCTCGCTGGTGACGTGCTTCGCGCGAACGGTGGAGATCGCTAGTGTCGCCGAACCCGGGCTACCTCCCGACCGAGGCGATCGGCAGGCGCGTCCGCGTGATCCTGCGCGGTGACCGCCCCGGTGACGCCCCGCACGAGTGGCCTGCGGACGGCCGCTTCGGCTGCACCTGGTCGAAGGCAGGCCACCCAGCCGACATCGAGCAGTACGAGGTCGTGCAGTAATGTGCGAGCGCGTCCCCCTTGACGGTGGCGGCTTCGCCTTCGTGTGCGGCGGGCACCGCCCGCGGCGCCGCTGCGCATGCGGCGCGCGCGCGACGCTGCAGTGCGACTGGAAGGTACCGGGCAAGCGCTCGGGAACCTGCGACGCCTACGTGTGCAGCAGTTGCGCCACGTCGCCGGCGGCGGGGAAGGATCTCTGCAAGAG
This sequence comes from uncultured Sphingomonas sp., assembly GCF_936927845.1. Lineage (GTDB taxonomy): Bacteria > Pseudomonadota > Alphaproteobacteria > Sphingomonadales > Sphingomonadaceae > Sphingomonas. The sequence goes on along the minus strand of NZ_CAKZHV010000047.1, from coordinate 34,068 downwards.
GCACACGGCCGCCTTTGCCGACTGGCAGCGCGAGCACGCGCAACGCGACCTCTTCACGCAACAGCCGACCGGTTCGGGGAGCCGGCCGGATGCGACTCCCTTCCCCGATCCAGCCATGCCGACACTTCGACCTGCCGGTGCGGCTTCCCACAAGCCGGAGACGTACCCGTCATGAAGAAAGGATCTGCCGCCGCCAAGCCCCTCGCGACGATCGTGCCATCGTCGCCGGAGCCTATCCAGCTCGGCCTTCTGCGCCGCGCGCCCGAGAACGTGCGCCACACGCGCGTCGACGAAGATGTCGAGACGCTCGCCGATGACATCACCGCGCACGGCCTGCTCTCGTCGCTGATAGGCTACCGCAGCGACTGGCCCGAGGACGCCGACCGCGTATTCGTGGTCGGAGGTGGGCGCCGCCTGCAGGCGCTCCAGCTGCTTTACGAGCGCGGCGCCGTTGACGATCGCTTCCCGGTACCAGTGCTGATCCGAGACGCCGAGCTGGCCGTCGAACTGTCGCTGGCCGAGAACCTGCAGCAGCGCACCATGTCGCCGGTCGACGAATTTGTTGCCTTCAAGGCGCTGATCGACACCGGCCACCACTCGCCCGCCAGCCTCGCCAAGCGCTTCGGCTTTACCGAGCGGCTGGTGAAGCAGCGCCTGCGCCTCGCCGAGCTGGCCGAGCCGGTGCTGCAGGGACTCGCCGATCGGGAGATCACGCTCGACGCGGCGATGGCCTATGCGACCACGCAGGACAAGGATCGGCAGGCGAAGGTCTACACCAGCCACCGCAAGGGCGCGGGGTCAACCTGGTCGCACCAGCCATCGCACATCCGCGGAGATCTCGCCAAAAGCTCGATGGACACCGACGATCCGCTGTTTCGCTTCGTCGGCGCTGACAGCTACGAGAAGAGCGGCGGTGAGTACGAGGACGATCTCTTTACGCCGGTCGGCGAGAAGAAGATGCTGCTTACGCCGTCGATCCTGAAGGACTTGGCGCAGGCATGGGCTGATCACCGCGCGGCCGATCTGATCGCGACGCTGCGCGAAAATTCCGCTTGGTCACCGTCGATCGAAGGGTACGTGCTGGTGCCCGGGCTGCGTTTCGAAAGCTGGGGGGCGAACGTGAAGCCGACCGCTCCGAACGGCTACGTCCTGGTCGATACCTGGCGTAGTGATCGCGTGTGGAACACCATCCGCAACAACCGCATCGCCGCGCGCGTCGTCGTCGGCATCGATCCCAAGGGCGAGCTGATCGCCTGGCCCCGCTGGATCTTGGTCGACGCCGAGCAGAGGCAAGCCGTCGACCCGACCGTGCACCACGTGGCCGGGCCGGTCGAGACCTCCGAGCAGCGAGCCGCACGCGAGCGCGCGGCCGCGGTCGACACCTTGGCTCGCCGCCTCGCTATCGGCCCATTCGCCGGCTCGCGTTGGCAGGGTCGAGCATACTGGCCCGATCGCTGGCAAGCGCGCGAGCAGCGCGACCGGAAGGATGGCGTGGACGGCTGGCTGGTACCGGTGACGATCTTCGTCAGCGATGTAGAGGTCGCGGCGCAGGCGACCGCGGCCGAGCGCGAGTATGTCGCGCAGCTCGCCGCCGCGGCCGACGCCGATAGCCGCGCCGAGGCGCGCGCGGCCGAGCTCGAGGCGATGGACCCGCCGGCGGTCGTCGTCATCGAAGGCGACGTGTGGATACGCGAGGAAGACGGCGGCTACGTCACCGACGATGGCGAAGGCTTTGTCGACAGCTGGCTCGACCTAATCGCGAATTACGACGCCGCTGACGTGACCGAGACATACGCCAGCCGCGACGATTGGAGCCAGAATACCGGCGCGGCGACGTCGACCGACCCAGCGAACGACGATGCCACCACCCCAGCAGCCGAGGCCGCAGAATGAGTGCGGCCGAGCAGATGAAGATCAGCGCGCAACAGGCGGCGATCGCGGCGGGCAATGCGGTGCTCCGTGGTGAAGGTGACGGCACATATAGCGAAGCCGAGGATGCGATCCGACTGCTGATCGCCGCCGTTGAGCCCGCGGTTGCACTCACTTCGCCGCTGTCGGAGCCGTTACGCGACATCTTGGGTCTGATGTGCTTTCAGCTCGGATCACTCGCTCACGCATATCGGCGAGCCGGCGAATTCAACGGCGCCGACGGTCCTCTCCAGGCGCGGGCTGAAGACGAGCAGGCGTTCATGCTCCACAAAATACTCGGGCTCTGGCTGCTGCACGGGGACGGTTGGCGGCAGCCGCTCAGCGACGATCTGTTGCGCGTTACCTCCGCAAAGGTGCCGGCATGAGCGCGCCAGAGATCCAGCCGGGCTACCCGTTGCGCTGGCCGGAAGGTCGACCGCGGACACCGGCGCCGACGCCGGCGGCGTTCCGACACGATGGTCGCCCGATCACGTACACGGCCGCCAAGCGGCGTTTACGTCAGCAGCTCCACGCGATGAGTCGCGCCGGCAAGCCGTGGCGCACGACCGACATGATCCTGTCGACCAACATCCGCTTCACCGCGGCGGGCACGCGCGATCAGAACGTGAGCAAGCGCGATCCGGCCGACACCGGCGTGGCGTTCTACTTCGACCTCGACGGCCGGGCGCACGTCCTCGCCTGCGATCGCTGGGACACGGTGCCCGGTAACATCGCGGCGATCGCCGCGCACATCGAGGCGCTGCGCGGGCAGGAGCGCTGGGGTGTCGCGACGCTGCGACAGGCATTCGCCGGGCATGCCGCGCTGCCGGCGCCGGGTGCGGCCTCGGTCCGCGATTGGTGGATCGTGCTCGAGCTGCCGAGCCGCGACGCGACGCGGCGCGATGTCGATGCAGCCTACCGCCGTCTTGCGAAAGAGCGTCACCCTGACACCGCCGGCTTCCGCGGTGCCTGGGATGACCTGGTCGCCGCCTATGAGACCGCGAAGCTGGAGTGCAGTCCATGACGCCGGGAATAAAAGCTCTCGTCGAGGCGATTGCCCGCGAGATGGCGGCCGAGGATGTTCGGCAATCCACTGACTGCCGGAGTCGTCCATGCCCCGTTGTGCCATCTACGCCCGCTTTTCCACCGACAAGCAGAGCGCTACCTCAGCCGAGGACCAGGTCCGCGACTGCCGTGCACGCGCCGCGCGTGAAGGCTGGGATGTCGTCGACGTCTATACCGATCTCGCCATCTCGGGCGCCAACAACCGGCGCCCGGGAATGACGCAGATGCTTGCTGACGCAGCTGCCGGCTCCTTCGACATAGTGATCGTTGAGGATCTCGATCGCGCCGCGCGCGACCTCGAGGACATAGCCGGCATCTACAAGCGGCTGGCGTTCGCCGGCGTCCGCCTGTGGGCGCTCAGCGTCGGCGAGGTGACCGAACTGCACATCGGGCTGAAAGGCACGATGGATAGCCTTGAGTTGAAGAAGCTCGCTGAGAAGATCCGGCGAGGACAACGCGGCGCCGTATCACGCGGCCGCGTTCCCGGCGGCTTGGCTTACGGCTACGAGGTGGTGGCGGCGCTGGACGCGAAAGGCGAACTCGACCGCGGTCAGCGCCGGATCAACGAGGTCGAGGCGAAGATCATCCGCCGGGTCTACACGGAGTATCTCGCCGGCCGCAGCCCCAAGGCGATCGCGCATGGGCTAAATGCCGATGGCATCCCCTCGCCTCGCGGCGGTGAGTGGCGGGCGTCTTCGATCTACGGGTCGCGATCGCGCGGGCTCGGCCTGCTGCACAACCCGATTTATGGCGGGCGCTTTCTGTACAATCGCGTGCGGATGGTCCGCGATCCTGAGACGCGAAAGCGGCTCTCTCGCAACAACGCTGCCAACGACCGTACCTACGTCGATATGCCGCACCTGCGGATCGTGGACGAGGCGACTTGGCAGAAGGTCCAGGACGAAGCCGACCTACGCTCGACCGGCCCGCTGGTCAGCCACGTGCGACCAAAGCACCTGCTGACTGGCTTGGTGAAGTGCGGCTGCTGTGGCGGATCGATGGTCGTCGTGAACCGCACGCGCATCGGCTGCGTGCGCCATCGCGAGGCCGGTACCTGCGACGTTGCCGCCCGCATCGATCGGCACGAGCTGGAAGAGCGCGTCCTCGCTGGCATCAGCGAACGCTTGCTCGCACCCGAGGCCGTCAGCCACCTGGTCAACCGGTACCACGCTGCGATTGCCGACGAGCAAGCATCGATGCGGAAGCGAACCGAGTCGATCGACCGCAAAATCGCCACGCTGGACAAGGCGATCACGCGCCTGGTCGCGGCGATCGCCGAGGGAGGCGTCGACTTTGTCGAGATCCGCGAAGCGATGATCGCCCGCAAGGCCGAGCGCGAGGCGCTACGCCGTCAGAAGGAGGAAGCTGACGCGGGTCCGGTGATCGCACTCAATCCGCGCGTGATCGACGCCTACCGCACCAAGGTGCGGCAGCTGGCCGCGTCGATTCGCTCGCCCGCGGCAAATGGTCACGAAGTCATGACGCGCCTGCGCGACCTGATCGAACAGGTTACGCTCACGCCGTTGAATGATGGGGCATGGACGATCGAGGTCCAATCCTCGTTGGGGGGTGTCGTCGCTCTCGCAACAACACCCTCCCAAGGAGGTCTTCGCCGAACGCTCTCGGTGGTAGCGGAGGAGGGACTTGAACCCCCGACCCCAGGATTATGATTCCCGTGCTCTAACCAGCTGAGCTACTCCGCCATGAAGCGACCGGAGCGTCTGCGAGGCGCGGGCTATAGCAGCCGCGAAGATCGCGTCAAGCGCCGAACTTGTGCACCGACAATTGCTCCCACGGACCGCCGCGATACCACCATGCCGCCAGCCCCGCGACCTGCACGCGACGCGGCGCGAAGCCTGCCTGCAGCACGGCGAGCGTCTTTTTCGCCTCGGCGGGCTCGACTTTGTTCTGGATTGTCACGTGCGGGCGCCAGCCGGCCTGGTCCTGCGGTGTCAGCAACCCGGTGAACGCCTCTGCCAGCCGCGCCCGCAGCGCCACGAGGTCGGGGCTCTCGATCCGGTAGGCGACCCCGCGCCCCAGCGAGATCAACCCGCCGACACGCGCGTCGGGCGCGCGGACCTGCCGCGTTTCCTCGCTCAGCCGCCGCTTGACCTCGGCCGCGACGCTCGGCGGCAGATGGTGGAACATCGTCAGATGGGCGTCGAGCTGGTTGCGCTCGGGCGGAAAATAGGCGCGGCGTTGCTGGTCGAACCACGCCTGATCGGGATGTGCGAAGAGGGCGGTGACGATGATCGGCGCGTTCAGCCCCGCTGGCTGATCCTGGCCGTGCTCGCCAGCGCCGCTCATATCTCGATCTGGCTTCCCAGTTCGACCACGCGGTTGGTTGGCAGGCGGAAGAATTCCATCGCGCTTTCCGCGTTCCGCAGCATCCACGCGAACAGCTTCTCGCGCCACACCGCCATGCCGGGCCGTTCCGATGCGAGCAGCGTCTGACGCGACAGGAAGAAGCTCGTCTCCATCATCCGGAACTCCGCGCCGCACCCGCCGAAGCCTTTCAGATGCGCGGGCACGTCGGGCTCCTCCATGAAGCCGTAGCGCAGGATCACGCGGTGGAAGCCCTGACCCAGATCCTCGTGGAGGAAGCGGTCCTCCTCGGGGAAATATGGCATGTTGGTGACGCGCACCGTCAGCAGGATCACCCGGTCGTGCAGCACGCGGTTGTGCTTCAGATTGTGGAGCAGTGCCGGCGGCACCCCCTCGGGGGTCGAGGTCATGAACACCGCCGTTCCCGACACGCGCGTTGCCGAGCTCGCCGCCGAATCGATGAAGATCTTGATCGGCATCGCCGCCTCGCGCATCCGCTCGAGCATCAGCTTGCGCCCCGTCGACCAGGTGGTGAGCAGCAGGAACACGATGCTCGCGATCATCAGCGGGAACCAGCCGCCGTCGGGCACCTTGGTCAGGTTGGACGCGAAATACAGGCCGTCGATGGTCAGGAAGATCGCCTCGAACGCGATCACGGCATAGAGCGGCCAGTGCCACACGCGCCGGATCAGCACGCCGACCATGCAGGTCGAGATGAACATCGTGCCCGTCACCGCGATGCCATAGGCTGCGGCAAGGTTGGACGATTCACCAAAGCCGAAGATCAGCAGCAACACCATCACCAGCAGCGCCCAGTTCGCGCTCGGAATGTAGATCTGTCCCGCTTCCGACGCACTGGTATGTTCGATCCGGATGCGCGGCATCAGCCCGAGCTGCACTGCCTGCTGCACCACCGAATATGCACCGGTGATCACCGCCTGGCTCGCGATCACGGTCGCCATCGTCGCCAGGATGACCAGCGGCAGGCGCCAATCCTCCGGCGCCATCAGGAAGAACGGGTTCTCCGCCGCGGACGGCGTCGCCAGCAGCAGCGCGCCCTGCCCGAGATAGTTGAGCATCAGCGCAGGGAACACGAACACCAGCCACGCCCAGGAGATCGGCTGACGACCGAAATGCCCCATGTCGGCGTAGAGCGCCTCCGCCCCCGTCACGCACAGCACGACCGAGCCGAGCGCCAGGAACGCCAGCCGCCCGTCGTTCGCGGCGAAGCGCACCGCCCACATCGGGTTCAGCGCCCACAGAATGTCGGGCCGCGCCGCGATGTGGATCAGCCCCAGCACCGCCAGCACGACGAAATAGACCAGCATGATCGGGCCGAACAGCCGCCCGACCTTCGCCGTGCCGATCGACTGGAGATAAAACAGCGCGATAATGATCGTCACCGCGATCGGCAGCACGAACGAGTCGAACCCCTGCTCGACCGTCGCCAGTCCTTCGACCGCCGACAGGACCGAAATGGCGGGCGTGATCATGCAGTCGCCGAAGAACAATGCGGTCGCCAGCACGCCGAGCATGACGAGGCTGGTGCCCCAACGCTTGCCCGACTGCGATCGCCGCTGGATCAGCGCGAGCAGCGCCAGGCTGCCGCCCTCGCCGTTGTTGTCGGCGCGCAGGATCATCAGCACGTATTTGACCGTCACGATCGAGATCAGCGACCAGAACATCAGGCTGACGACGCCGAAGATGTGGAGCTGATCGACCGTCAGCGGATGGTGTCCGACGAACACCTCCTTCATCGCGTAGAGCGGGCTCGTTCCGATGTCGCCGTACACGACGCCGATCGCCCCCAGCGCGAGCTTCACCAGCCCGTCGCGCGCATGTGGTTGGTGCGTGCCGCCCAGCTGTGTCCGCGACGCGGGATCCTCGGTGTTCACGCCAGCGCCGTTCTAACCGAGGTCACGGCCACGTCCGTCATTGTCCCCATTGCGACGCCGCGCCTAGCACTGTCCCCCTGCGCTCGCAACGCGGAACAGGAAGCGAACACGAAGCGTTCGGCCCGGCGAAAGGAACACCTGATGAGCGACACCAATCCCAAGTCTGAACCGTTCAGCAATGCCGAAAAGGATCCGGACGACTGGACGACCGGCGGCGAGGCGATGACCGGCGCGCAGGCAAGCTACTTGAAGACGCTGAGCGAAGAAGCGCACGAGGAGTTCGACGACTCGCTGACCAAGGCCGACGCGTCGAAGAAGATCGACGAATTGCAGGCGAAGACCGGCCGCGGCCAGTAACGTGCCCGACGCGACGCGGCCGCCATCTGGGGCCGCGTCGCCCCGCGTCAGCGTATAGCGCCGCTGGCGAGCAGACGTTCGAGTAGCGCCAGCCTCAATCCGATCTCACGCCGATACGACGCTCCTTGCGGTGACAACGCGAACGCGCGTCGCCAATATGCCCGCGCCGTCGCGAAATCGCCCGCCCGCACATAGGCCAGCCCGGCGTAGAAGGGCGGAGCCGGGTGCTCGGGTGCGAGCTGCGCAGCGCGGCGGAACGCGAGCAGCGCTGGCGGCTGCACCGGCCCTGCCGCGCTCGCGCCGGCTGCACCGCTCTCGGACACTCCGGCAAGCGTGGTCCCCAACCAGGTCCAGGCGATAAAGCTGTTCGGCAGCTTGCGCACCGCGCCCAGCATTACCTGCGCCGCCGCCGCCGGGTCGCCGCTGCGCGTCATCGCATCCGATGCGATCAGATAGGCCGCATCCTGCGTGTAGCTGCCCAGCATGCTGGCGCGGAGCGCGATCATCTCGGGTTCGATCGGCGCCGCGTCGATCCTTGGGCTCGCATCCGCGCTCGTCAGCAGCGGCCGGCCCTGCCACGCATAGCCTGCCGCCCCCAGGAACAGCGCCGCGCCGACGAGCGACCACAACGGCCGCGCCACGCGCAACGCGACCAGTGCAGCGAACGCCGCCGCGCCCAGCAGCGCGAGCGTCAGATAACCCATCGCGTCCCGCCCTGCTCCGCCGTGCCGCTCATCGCTTCAGCGTCTTCGTCTCGTGCATCCGCCCCTTCATCTCGGGCGGCATGTACTTTTCATCGTGCTTGGCGAGCAGGTTGGTCGCGGTGAACGATCCATCGCGGTTGAAATGCCCCTCCGCCACCACGCCCGACCTTTCACGGAACAGGTCGGGCGCGATGCCCTTGAAGCGCACCGGCGTCGTCGCCTTCCCATCGGTCACGGTGAAGTCGATCGACACGCCGTCCGCCGCGCGTTTGATCGAGTGATCCGCCACCATGCCGCCCAGTCGCACCGCCTTGTCGGGCGCGGGCAGCGCGCCTGCCACATCGGACGGCGCGTAGAAGAACGCCGCCTGATCCTTCAACCCCGACAGCGCCAGCACCGCCGCCAGCGCGATCGCGAGCACGCCCGCCCCCGCGAGCGCCATGCGCTGGTTCTTGGCCGTCACTTTTCCGCGCGCCGCATCGCGAGATAGCTAACGATCGACAGAATCGCCGCGCCGCCCAGCGTCACCGCATAGGCGGCCGCCACGAAGGGCCAGGCGTTCACGCCGCCGCCCGCCGCCGCAGTCGCGCCTCGGCCTTCGCGGTTGCCAGCAGCGCGCGCATCCGCATCAGCACGATGGCAGCGAACAGCAGGGTGAACCCGACCAGCGTGAACGGCAGCGGCCACAGGATCGATCGGTCGATCGTCGATTGCGTCAACCCGATGCTCGGCCCCTGGTGCAGCGTGCTCCACCATACCACCGAGTAACGGATGATCGGCAGCAGCACCGACCCGGCGATCCCGTACAGCGCGGGTATCTCGCCCGCCCCGCCGCGTTCGCGGTCAGCGCGCGACAGCGCCATATAGCCGAGATAGACGAACAACAGCAGCAGCATCGAGGTCAGCCGCCCGTCCCACTGCCAATAGGTACCCCAGGTCGGCCGCCCCCAGATCGCACCCGTCACCAGACAGATCGCGGCGAACACCGCACCCGGCACCGCGATCGCGCGCGCGGCGATCGCCGCCAGCGGGTGTCGCCAGACGAGGAACGCGATGCTCGACAGCGCGATACCGCTCCACCCGCCCATCCCCAGCCACGCGGCGGGGACGTGCAGGTAGATGATCCGCACGCTCTCGCCCTGCAGATAGTCGGGCGGCGTCCGCGTCAGCCCGGCCCAGACCCCGAACGCGATCAACGCGACGCCCACCCAAAACAGCACCGGCGTCAGCGGTCGCGCGATCTTCAGGAAACGCGCGGGATTGGCAAAGGCATGAAGCGCGGGCACGATGCTACCGTTAGATCAGCCGCGCACGCGCGTCACGCCCCATGCCGGTCGCATCAGGCGGGCGATCAGCGTCCGATCAGGCGACGCGCCATGCGGTCGGCGACCTCGGCCGCGGGATCGCCCGTCGCCTCGCTCTCGTCCCACACCTGGTGCAGCCGCTCGGGGATGCGTGCGATCCGCGCCATCACCTCGGCCTCGTCGCCGTGGCCGAGATATTCTAGCCCGACGTTGATGATACCGCCCGCGTTGATGACATAATCGGGCGCATAGGTGATGCCCGCGTCGTGCAACCGCTGCCCTTCCGCCGCGGTGGCGAGCTGGTTGTTCGCGCCGCCCGCGACGATCTTTGCCTTCAACCGCCCGATCGACTCCTCGGTCAGGATCGCGCCCAGCGCGTTCGGGCTGACGATATCGGCGTCGGCGAACAGGATCTCGTCGGCAGGCGCGGTGGTCGCGCCCAGCTCGGCCGCCAGTCGCTCCGCGCGCGCCGTGTCGACGTCGGCGAGCGTCAGCACCGCGCCGTCCTTCGCCAGCAGGCGTGCAAGCCCGCCGCCGACCGAGCCGACGCCCTGGATCGCCACGCGCACGCCGCGCATGTCGTCGCTGCCGAGGCCACGCTTGGCGGCTGCCTTGACGCCGAGATAGACGCCGTGCGCGGTGTACGGGCCCGGGTCTCCACCCGCCGCGCCCTCGGCGACCGGCAGGCCTGAGACGTACTTGGTTTCGCCCGCGATCACCTTCATCCGCGCTTCGGACATGCCGACGTCTTCGGCGGTGACATAACGTCCGCCGAGCGACTCGACCTTCTGGCCGAACGCGCGCAACTGTTCGTCGCTGATGACCGCGCCCGGCTTGTCGGCCAGGATCACGCCCTTGCCGCCGCCCAGCTCCAGCCCCGCCATCGCGTTCTTGTAGCTCATGCCGCGCGACAAGCGCAGCGCGTCGGTGATCGCGCCCACGCCGCTTGCGTAATGCCAGAAGCGCGCGCCGCCCGCTGCCGGCCCGAGCGCGGTCGAGTGGATCGCGATCACGGCCTTCAACCCCGATGCGGGATCGGTGAACAGGTGTACGCCCTCGTGGTCGTCGAAATCAGGGAAGCCCCAGTTCGCCATAACGCTCCAGCCGGGTAGATTGATGGGGCGACCGACGGGACTTGAACCCGCAACTTCCGGCATCACAAGCCGGCGCTCTAACCAATTGAACTACGGTCGCCGCGAAGGCCCGCGCTTTAGTCACGCGCGCAACAATCCGTCAACCGACAAAGTGCGCCCTCAAGCTCCGCCTCCTCTACTCCCCTCCGTGACAAGGGAGGAGCCGCGGATGGGCAGGCACGACACGAAGCAGCTACGGCTCAGGCCTGCTTTTAAAACCGTCCCTCGATCGCCAGCATCCGCGCCGCCTCGTTCGCCACGAATCCGGCGGTGTCGAGCCGCGTCGCGACCGCCGGATCGCTCGGCACCAGCGTCAACTCAGCCCGGTAACGCCCGTCCGCCCATAGCCGCAACGCCGCGCCCTCGGTCCCCGCCGCGCTGACCAGCGGCAGCAGCAGCGCGCCACCGTCGCATCGCGCCGTTCCGCTCACCGCACCCGGCAGCGTCGCGCCCAGGAATGTTCCCGCGATCTGCGCGCGCACGCGCCCCTCGGCCGCCTCGCACGCCCCGTCGACGAAGCGCACGCTCACCTCGTCCAGGTTGAGTGCGGTGACCGGCAGCGGCGCGAAGGCGCTGCCCGGCTCGATCGGCCCGGTCGCGCCGATCACGCCCGCGCGGTTGCGCGACAGCTCGACCGTTCCCGACAGTGGCTGCACCGCACCACCGCCGCGGCTTTCCAGCGCCACCCGAGCACGCCCGATCAGCAGCGCCAGCGGCGACACCCGCGCGTCAAGATCACCCAGCGCCAGATCGCCGAAGCGTGCCTCGCTCAACCGCCCCGACCAGACGCTGCCTCGCACCTCGCGCGCCGCAAATCCCTTATCGTCGAGCCCGGCCCAACCGAGCACCAGCCGCAGCGGCAGCAGCGCCAGCATCGCCACCACGAACATCGCCAGGAACAGCGTCCGCCGGTTGGTCGTCAACCGTATCCGCATCACGCGGCTCGCGCCTTCAGCGTCATCTGCGCGGTCACCGTGCCGTCGCCATTGCCGCGCACGCTCAATCCGTCGACCAGCACGCCGTCATTCTCCAGATTGCCGATCCACGCCATTAGCGCGCCGGCCTTGGCGGTCGCGATCGAGGTACGAACGCGGTCGTTCGCTTCGGGCTCAAGCGTCGCCAGCGCGAACCCCGCCGCCTCGGCGCGCGCGCGCACCTCGTCGGCGAGCGGCAGTTGCACCGGGCGCGGTTGCCGCCGCTGGATCGCCTTCACCGCGGCGAGTTCGCGCTCCGCTTGCCCCACGCGCACCACCGCATCGGCGTAACGCTCGCGTGTCGACGACAGCCCGTTACGGACCGGGCGGATCACCAGCCCCCACACGATCGTCACCGCCAGCAATCCCAGCATCACCAGGATCAGCCGCCGCTCGCGCAAACTTCGCCCGGTAAACCAGGCGCGCAACTCGTTCATGCCCCCGCTCTCCGCTTGGTCGGGCGCCTCGTTCGATGCGTCATGGGGCCACCGTCAGGTCGCCCGACAAACGCCCGCCTGCCTGCTGGAACACGCCGCTCGTCACGGTGAAGCCTGCGCGCTCCAACTGCGTCTTGACCGTATTCGCCTGCCCCTCACCCGCGACCGACAACGAGACGCGCAGCGCGCCGGTCGGCTGGAAGTCGAGCGCGGTCACCTCGCTGTCGGGCACGGCCTGAACGATCTGGTACACCGCCGCCGCGGTGCGGCTGAACCCGCTGCCCGGCCCGCGCAGCCGCGACAGCCGCTCACCCAACATCCGCGCCGAATCGCCGTCGCCGCTGCCGCGCGGCAAACCTTGCCGCGCCACCGCTGCGGCGCGTGCCTCCAGGCTGTCCGCGCCCAGCGAATAGCGCGCGATCCGCACCAGATCGATCGCCAGCGTCGCGAGCAGGATCATCGCGACCAGCAGCCCCAGCCGCCTGACCAGCGCCCAATCGATCGATCTCCGCGTCCGCCGCGCGAACGGCCCTTGTCTGAGGTCGAGCGGCCACGCGGACGCCGCGCTCGCCGCCGCACGCCACACCTCGTCGCGCGCCAGCGCCACCGGCTCGGCATCCCCGACGATCAGCTCGGTCAGTCGTGCCTCGTCGGCAAAACCGGCGGAGCGCCCGCGCATCACCGCCTGCCCGCCGACCTCACCGCGCAACCAGCCCTCCTCGGGCTCGGGCAGCAGCAGCGGGGCGGGCACCATCGCGATCGGATCGATGCCGCGCGCGTTCATCTCGGCTAGCCACGCCGCCATGCGCTCGGGCGCGACCACCGCGATCGCGCGTTCTTCGCCGTCGCCGACTACGCGTGTCTCGCCGACCGCGACGTGCAGGTCGGTGGGCGTCGCGGTCGCGTCGCTCACCACGATCCGCGCCGCCGCCGCCGCCTGCGCCGCCGATCGCGCCGGGATCGCCGCCCAGTGGAGCGTCACCGCATCGGCGGGCGCGACCGCCACGACGGGCGCGCTCGCGTCGGCGTCCGCCTCGGGCAGTGGCATGCCCTCGCCCTCGTCGACCACGTCCGCACCGTCGCGGAACCGCCACCAGCGCCACGGCTGGTCTGCCTGCTGGGGCACGAAAAGGAGCGTCGCGGCGGTCATGATACGTCTCCCCATTGCCGCGCAACGAGCCGCGCGGGAAGGGTCCGCGCGTCGATCAATCCTTGTTCGTGCAATTCCGCGCCGTTCGCGACCACGTCGATCGTCAGCGCGAACCAGCCGGTCTTCACCCCCGTCTGCCCCTTTCCATCCATCGCCGGCGTGCCCGCGCCGGCGAGCGACAGCGCGTTCCACACCGGATCGGTCGTGGCGTAACCCTGTTCGGGCCGCCTGAGCAGCACGCCCCGCACCGCCTCAACCCCGCCGCCCGTCTCGATCAGCATCGCCAACAGCGGCGCTTGTTCCGGCAACAGCGTGTTGACGTTGATCGTCGCGCGCTCAACCGTCGGCAGCGCGCACAGCCACGGTCGCAGCAGCTGATATTGCTCCGCCGTCACCCCCGACACCGCGCGCAGTTCGCTCACGTCCGCCATCAGCGTCCCCGCGGTGCGATAGCCGCGATAGGCGCCATCCTCCGCCCCGCCCGGCAGAGCGGCGTCGTCCGAATCGATGAAATCGGCGGTTGCCGCCGGGATCGCGTCGCCCGCCGGTACCCGCAGCAATCGGATCAGCCGCTGGAATTGCAGCAGCGTCTGGTTGTTGGCGGCATAGGTGCCGTCGTCGCCGCGCACCACCAGGCTATTCAGATTGAAGCAATTGCCCCCGTCGCGCACCCGCGGGGTCGCCACGCCGCCGGGGATCGGCAGCCCGAACGGCCGGTCGCTCCATCCGCCCAGCAGCGCGACACGATCGCCCGCCTGCCTAAGCAGGCTCGTCACCCGCGTCGTCGCCAGCGTCTCGGCGGCATAAGCGTAGCCGCGCGCGGCATCGAGCGCCCCCGCATTGGCGGTCAGCCGCGTCGACACGCGCAATCGCTCCAACGCGGTCGCCGCCAACACCGCGATCACCGCGACCAGCAGCAGCACCGTCAGCAGCGCCGCGCCGCGCTCACCGTCACCGCGGCGCATTGGGCGTCGGCGTCGGCGTTGGGAACGGATTGGCGCCCGGCGCACCACTCACGCGAGCACGCGGCGAACCGGTGCCGACCAGGAACAGCATGCGGTACGCGGCACCATTGTCGCGCACCAGCGTCAGCTCGGCCGCCTGCGGCAAGGCAGCGACGGGCGTTCCCTCCCAGCGATCGCTCCACGCGCCGGCGTAGCGGAACCGCCACGTCGCCTGCCGCACCCCCTCGACGATCAGCGCCGCAGGGAGCGGTGCCGCGCCGTCGAGCGCGGGATAGCCGACGCGCTCGATCCCGCCCGCGGTCAGTTGATATTCGACCTTCTGCAACGTCGCGCGCGGCGACTGGTCGATGTTGCTCCACCCGCCGCGCACCAGCCGCAGCATCGGCACCTGCCCCGACCCGCCGGCGAAGGCGGGCAGCCGCACGCCGTTCTGATCGCGCGTCGGCCGGTCGACCGCCTGCGCCAGATCGGCGGTCAGGATCGACGACAGCCGGTTGATCGCGCCGATATCGTCCAGCGCCGCGCCCGCGGCGCCCTGCGCACGAACGCTGAATGCCAGCAGCGCGACACCCGCGGCGGCGATCATGCCGAAGATCATCAGCGCGATCATGACCTCGATCAGCGTGAAGCCGGCCTCGCGCACCTCTTTCACTGCTGCACGCTCGCCAGTTGTGCGGGCGGCCGGATCATCGTCGCGCGACCCAGCACCGCGCCCTCTTGGTCGGCGACCGCCACGTCGACGCGCATCACGTCGCCGTCACCGATCGCGCGCACGTTGCGGACCCAACGCCACGCGCGTCCGCCGTTCTGCTCGGCACCGCTCACGCGCCCGCGCGTCGGCGGCTGCACGCCGCTCACCGCCTCCACTGCCACGTTTTTGGCGACAATCTGAGCGAGCAGGGTCGATTGCAACAACGCAGTCGACCGGATCGTCGCGCCCTCCAACCGGATCAGCGCCAGCGCGGCAAGACTGAACACGGCGAGCGCGACCATGATCTCGATCAGCGTGAAGCCGCTGTCCCGAACACTAACCCGCGACACGAACGCTCCCGTCCGCCGCGATCGCGACGCTCGCGCTCGTCCCGTCGCGCCGGAGCGAGACGGTCAGTGACCGGTCGGCAAGCCCGGTCGTGTCGAACGTGACCCGCTCGCGTACGACGCTGGTCGCGCCCGTCCCCTCGCTCCAGCGCTCCACCCGCAGCGGCTTCTCGACCATCGCGGCCCATCGCCCGCCACGCCATTGGTCGAAGCCGTAGCCGCTCGGCGTCACCCACACGCTGACCGGCCTCGCATCGATGACTGCGCTGTCGTGCGCCGCGCGCACCCGCGTTGCAAAACGAGCCGCCTCGTCCATCAACCGCCCGCGCGGATCGGGCGTCGCCAGAACCGCGACCGCGGAGGCGAGCCCGATGATCGTCACCACGACCATCAGCTCAATGAGCGTGAAACCCCGCTCAGCCGAGCGCAGCTTCAACGCCGAGCCCCGCTCGGCCATCCCGTCCCACCGCATCAGATCGGCTCGCCGACGCGGCCGAACTTACTGCCAGCTACCGATGTCGGCATTGATCCCCTCACCGCCGTCCTTGCCGTCGGCGCCGAGCGTCCACACGTCCGCCGCGCCGTGCTGCCCGGGCGAGGCGTACAGATACGGACGGTTCCACGGGTCCTCGGGCAAGCGCTTGATATATCCGCCCGCCTGATAGCGCGACGCATCGACCCCCGCGGGCGCACTCACCAGCGCCTGCAATCCTTGAGAGGTCGTCGGATAGCTGCCCTGCTGGAGCCGGTACATTTCCAGCCCCTGCTCGATTGTCGCGATATCGGCCTTCGCCTTCTGGATGCGCGCAGTGTCGCCCGACGGCAGCACGTTCAGCGCCACGATCGTCGCGAGCAGACCGATGATGACAATCACCACCATCAGCTCGACAAGCGTAAAGCCGTTCTTGCGCCGGCGCTTCTTCTGTTCGGTACGCATAATCTTTCTCACTGTCCGGCAAGCGTGTTGAGCTGGAGGATCGGAAGCAGGATCGATAGCACGATCGTCGCGACGATGCCGCCCATGATGACGATGATCAGCGGCTCCAGCAGCGACAAAGCGGTCGCGGTGAAGCGGTCGAACTCGCGCTCCATGTAATCGGCCGCGCGCTCCAGCATCTCGTCCAGCCGCCCCGCCGCCTCGCCCGACGCCGCGAGATATACCAGCAGCGGCGGGAACACCGCGGTGCGCCGCATTGCCGCCGACAGGCTGCCGCCGCCGCGGATCGCGTCGGTGATCTCGTCCGACGCCGCCTTTAGCCGTCGATTATGGATCGTCCCCGCGGTCAGGTTCAGTCCCTCCAGCAGCGGCAACCGGCTCGCCACCATCGTCGACAGCGTCCGCGCCATCCGTGCCGCGTGCAGGTCGCGCAGCAATCGCCCGACCAGCGGCACGCGCAACAACCAGGTGTCGAACGCCAGCCGGATCGGCGGCTGCCGCAGCGCCGCCCACGCACTCAGGCCGGCGAGCACCAGCACCAGCAGCATCGCCCACCAGTAACCCGTGATCGCCGCCGACAGCGCGATCACCATGCGCGTGAGAAACGGCAACTCCTGCCCAACCGTGTCGAACTGCTCCACCACCTGCGGCACCACGAACGCCATCAGCGCGACCACGACACCCATCGCGACGGTCGCCAGCACCGCAGGGTACGCCATCGCGGTGAACAGCTTGCCCCTGATCTCCGCCTGGCGTTCGAGCAGCAGCGACAATCGCTCCATGATCTCCGGCAGCGACCCCGAACTCTCACCTGCCGCCACCATCGCGCGGTAGAGCGGCGGGAAGCTCTTGGGCTCGCGCGCCATCGCGTCCGCCAGCCGCCGCCCTTCGGTCACCCCCGCGTGGACGTTCTGCACGATCACGCGCACGCGCTCCTGCTCGGTCTGGCGCGATACGGTTCGCAAGCTCTCCTCCAACGGCGAGACGCGGTTCAACGTCGCCAACTGCCGCGTGAACAGCGTCAGCTGCTTGCCCGACATCTTCGCGCGACCGAGCTCGAGCCCGAACAGCGGGCGGCCCTTGCTCGCCGGCGCAGAGCCAGCCTCGATCTTGACGACGAACAACCGCCGCCGGTCGAGCACCGCGCGCGCCGCCTCGACCGACGCCGCCGCGACATGCCCCCGCGCCTCGTTACCGCGCGTGTCGATCGCGACGTAATCGAAGTCAGCCACGCCGCGTCTCAGGCATCCGCGATCGCCGCCTCGGCCGCATCAAGCCGCTCCTGCGGCGTGTCGGTCGCGTCTGCTCGGCTGACGCGCACCGCCTCCTCCGCGGTCGTCCGCCCTTCCTCGACCAGCCGCCGCGCCGCGCCTGCCAGCGTGTCGCGCGCCGGATCGGCGAAGGCATGGCGCGCGATCGCGTCCTCATCGCCGCCGTCGTTGATCAGCCGGCGGATCGTCGGATCAACCCGCACCGCCTCGTACACGCCAATCCGCCCACGGAAACCGGTCCGGTTGCACTCCTCGCACCCGACCGCCTCGTAGACCACAGTGTCGGGGGTGATGCCGAGCAGCGGCGCCACCGTCTCGCGCGCCGGAACCGCGCGGCGGCACGTCGGGCACAACCGCCGAACCAGCCGCTGCGCTATGACCGCGCGCAGCGTCGAGGCGAGCAGGAACGGCTCGACCTTCATGTCGCGCATCCGCGTGATCGCGCCGACCGCGTCGTTGGTGTGGACGGTCGAGAGCACCAGATGCCCCGTCAGCGACGCCTGCACCGCGATCTCGGCCGTCTCACGATCGCGGATCTCGCCAATCATCACTGTGTCGGGGTCCTGCCGCAGGATCGCGCGCAAGCCCGCGGCGAAGGTCAGCCCGACCTTGGCATTGACCTGCGTCTGCCCGACGCCCTCGACCGCGTACTCGACCGGGTCCTCGACCGTCAGGATGTTGCGACTGCCGTCGTTGAGCAGGCGCAGCGCCGCGTACAACGTCGTCGTCTTGCCGCTGCCGGTCGGCCCGGTCACCAGCACGATCCCGTTCGGCACCGCGATCGCCTCGCGCAGCAATGCGTTCATCTCCGCGCTCATCCCCAGCGCATCGAGGTCGATGCCCGCATTCTCCTTGTCGAGGATACGCAGCACCACGCGCTCGCCCGCGCGTGCGGGCAAAGTCGAGACGCGAACGTCGAGCAGCTTGCCCCCCAGCGTCAGCCCCATGCGCCCGTCCTGCGGCACACGCCGCTCGGCGATGTCCAACCGCGCCATCACCTTGATGCGGCTGACCACCACCGGTGCGACGTGCGGCGGCATCCGCAACGTTTCGCGCAGCACGCCATCGATCCGCATCCGGATGACGAGCCCCGTCTCGTAAGGCTCGATATGGATGTCCGACACGCCGTTGCGCGCCGCATCCGCGATCACACCGTTGATCAGCCGGATCGCGGGCGCATCGTCGGCGGTGTCGAGCAGGTCGTCCGCGGTCGGCAACCCTTCCGCCAACAGGTCGAGCTCGTCGCCCATCCCCACCGCCGCTGCCGCGGTCGCCTGCCCGTCCATCGCGTAATTGTCGGAGAGTAGCCGGTCGAACGCCGCCGGCTCGATCACCGCAACGTCGAACGCGCGCCTGAGCACGCGCCGCACCTCGATCAGCGCGCGCGGGTCGCTGCCCTCGCGCAGCGCCACTTGGTCGCCGTCGAGCGCCACACCGAACTTGCGCGCGAACGCGTAGGGCAGTTGCACCGGCGCGGTCACGCCCGCAACGACCTGCGGCACCTCGTTCAGCACCGCGCCCGCGTCGACCGGCACGACACCGCTCGACAGCGTCGGATCGATCGCGACCTCGGCGCCGGTGCGGATCATTTCGGCCACGCCGGGATCGTGGCGACCGAATTGCGGTACACCGGCACGCCGACGCGCGGGTCCTCGATGCTGCCGGGCTGCCCCGCGGGCGGGATCGGCGGCGCGGCTCCCATGTAATCGCGCACCAGCGCGTCGATCGACGGTTCCGTCGCCGGGTCCTGCACTCCCTGCTGCAACCGCAGGTAACCGTAGCGCTGCTCGGTCACGCGCCGATTGTCCGCGGCCGATCGGATCACCGTCGGGCGAATGAAGATCATCAGATTGGTCTTGGCGCGCGACTTCGCCTTCGACTTGAACAGATTGCCCAGCACCGGAATGTCGCCCAGGAACGGGATCTTCTCGATCGTCCGCCGCTCCTCGTCCGAGAGCAATCCGCCAATCACCCCGATCGCACCGTCGTCGACGGTCAGCACCGTCTCGACCTCGCGCTTGTTGAGGATCAGGTCCGAATTGTCGCTCGACACCGGCCCCGCAATCGAGCTGACCTCGATATGCAGGTTGAGCTTGATCGTGCCCGACGAGTTCACCTGCGGCCGCACGTCCAGCCCGATGCCGACATTCTGCCGCTGCGTGGTGCGGAACGTATTGTCGAAATTGTTCGACAGCGCCTGTCCCGTCGTGATCGGGATCTCCTGACCCACCAGGCTGTGTGCTTCCTGATTGTCCAGCGTCATGATGTGCGGGACCTGGAGCAGGTTCGACTGATTGTCGCTCTTCACCGCCTGGATGATTGCGCCGAACAGCGTGTTGCCGATGGTGCCGCCGAAGCCCGCCAGCCCGCCCGACGACTGGATAATCGAGTTGATCGCCGACTGCGTCAGCGTGTCCGCCGCCGGCGAGGTGCTGCGCACCACGGTTGTGCTGCCGTCGGTGTTGACCGTGGTCGTGGTAGAGGTCGCGAGCTGCTGCGCACCGATCGCGCCGGCGATCTGCAGGATGTTAGGCGCTGAGTTGGAGAAGGTCGACGCGCCGAACGCCCCACCCGACAGATTGCCCAGGATGAACTGCGCGCCGAGCCGGTTGACGGTCGAATCGGACACTTCCGCGACGATCGCCTCGACCAGCACCTGCGCGCGGCGCGTGTCGAGTTGCTGGATCACCTCGGTCAATTGCCGCTGGATGTCGCCCGGTGCCGCGATGACGATCGCGTTCGCGCCGGCGAAGCGAGTCACCACCGCCGCGGTGCGCCCACCCTGCCCCGTGATCGCCGCCTGCTGCGGCTGGCTGCCGCTCTGCGGCGTCACGTTCTGCGGCTGGATCGATCGCTGGAAGCTCGACGAATTCGACTGCTGGCTGATTGCGCCTCCGCTCGTCGGCCCCGTGCTGCTCGATCCGAAGTTCGCGCGGCTCAGCGCCTCTTCCTGCACCGCATCGGGCTGCTGCCCGACGAGCTGCTGAAGGACCGGCAGCAGTTGCGCGGCGTCCGCATTCTCCAGGAACACGACCTTGATCTCGTTGGCATTGCGCGCACGCGTGTCGAGATCGCGCGCGACCGCCACCAGCCGTGCGACGGTTGCGGGATCGCCGCGCAGCGCGACCGCGTTCGAGCTCTCGATCGCCACCGCCGACGCGCCGCCGGGCGTCGCCCCCGGCTGCCCGCCGCCGCCGCCTGCCCCGCCGCCGATCAACTGCGTCAGCGCGGTCGCGACTTCCTTCGCGTTGGCATTGCGCAATGCGACGATCCGCGTCGAGGCGACATCGGTATCGAACCGGCGCACCACCTCGCGCACACGGCGCACGTTGTCGGCGAAATCGACCACCACCAGGCTGTTGCCGCCACGGTTCGCAGTTACCGACCCCTGTGCGCTCACCAGCGGGCGCACCGTGTCGACTGCCTGTGTGGCATCGGTCGACCGCAGCCGGATGATCTCGGTCACCAGCTGATTGCGCGCCGCCCCGCGCAGCCCGATCCGCCCGGGCTGGCTCGCCGCATTGTCAATCGGTTGAACGCGCAGCGCACCGTTGGCGGTCGGCACCGCCACCAGCCCGTTGGCGCGCAACGTGGACAGGAACACCTCGAAATATTCCGACCGCGACAGCGGCCGGTCGGTCACCACCGTCACCTTGCCCTGCACGCGATTGTCGATGATGAAGGTGCGCCCCGTCACCTTGGCGGCGTCGGCGATGAACGCGCGAATGTCGGCATCGCGCACGTTCAACGTCGTCTGCGCGACAACCGGCGCGCCCGACAGCGCGCACGACGCAAGCAGCGCCGCGGAGAGGAGCCGCCGCATCATCGTGCGCCTCCCGGCAGCGTGACGGGAAGCGACTGCCCGCCGCGCTCAATCGTCACGCTGGTCGCCTGGCCGTTCTGCAATTGCTCCAGATCGGCCGCGCTGCCGATCGGGCGCCCCTGAATCGCGGTCACCACGTCGCCGTCCTGCAAGCCTGCCGCCTGGAACGCGCCCTTGCCTTGCCCGCGCAGCGTCAGCCCGGTCACGCGCCCGCCATCGATCCGCGGGATCGCCGACAGATCGGCCGGCGAGGGGGTCGCGGTTCCCGGCGCCGCCGGCGCGCCCGCGCCGGGCGCCGCCACCGGTGCACTGCCGCCGTCGCTCTGCGGCAGGAATAGATTCTCGCTGGCACCACCGCGGTCGAGCGTCACGTGATCGAACGCCACCGATTTCAACACCACACCCGGCGCCACTTCCTCACCCACGCTCACGCTCTTCTGCACCCCATCAGGTCCCGCGATGATCGCCGACCCGCGCCCCTGCGCTTCATCGATCCGCGTGCCGAACAACGTCAATTGCAGCGAGGTTATCGCCGCTGCCTGGGTCTGCACGCCGCTGACGCGGTAGAACGGATCGAAGCTCGCGAACACGCCCGCCGGATCGCCCGGCAGCACCGGCCCCGCCGGCGCCCACGCCCCCAACGGCGCAATCGGCGTGACGACGGTCCACACCAGCCGCGCACACTGCACCGCCAGCACGCCCAATAGCGCGATCTCGGCTGCCGAATAGACATTCACCACGGGCACCCGCCGCAGGATCGCCCGTGCCCGGGCGTCGAACTTCAATCGCATGCGCTTTGGTAAACTCCCCGCCCCGCCGGCGCTAGGTCGACGATGTTACAGCCGCGTGGCACGTTTGTGTAATATTTCTGCGTCTTGGGAACCGTTCGGCGCGGCGTTAAAGACGGGGCATGGCCACCGACGCGATCACCGCCCATCTCGCCCAGCAGCCTGGCATCCAGAAGCTGCCCAGCCCCAAGCTGACACTGTTCATTCAGCGCGGCTTCCTCGACGCCGCTACCTGCGCGAGCCTGTGCGCGATGATCGATGCCGAACGTCGCCCCTCGACCATCTCCGACCATAATGGCGATGCCGCCTTTCGCACCAGCGAGACGTGCGACCTTCCCGCCGCCGACCCGCTCGTCGCCGCGGTCGACGCAAGGCTGGCCGCCTTTACCGGGCTCGACCCACTCCACGGCGAACCGCTGCAAGGACAGCGCTACGCGGTCGGGCAGGAGTTCAAGGCGCACACCGATTATTTCGAGCCGAACGGCGTCGACTTTCACCGTTACTGCTCGGTCGCGGGCAACCGCACCTGGACCGTGATGGTCTATCTGAACGAACCCGAGGCGGGCGGCGCGACGCGGTTCAAGGCGGTCGACAAGACGATCCAGCCAGAGACGGGCAAGCTCGTCTGCTGGAACAATCACCGTCCCGACGGCTCGCTCAACCCCGCGACGATCCACCACGGCATGAAAGTGCGCGCCGGCACCAAATATGTCATCACCAAATGGTACCGCGAACGACCCTGGGGCTGGTGACGCATCCGCGCCTCGCTCCTCCCACGGCTCAAACAGCAAAGCAGGCGGGCACGACAGCGCCCGCCTGCTTCTGATCAACACCCAGCGTTTAGAACTTCACGCCCAGACCAAGCGACACCGACGCGCCCACGTCGTAGCGGTTGTAGTAGATCCGCTGGCCGTCGAACTGCTGGTATTCCTTGTACGGCGTCGCGGTGATGTTGCGCGCCTCGAACTTCACCTCGGTCTCGACCCCGGCGATCGTCACCCCCTCGCGCGCGACGAAATCGAGGCGGAAGCCCGGATATTCATACACGTCGGGCTGCGCGTTCGGGCCGCGCGTCGTCACCCGCTTCGAGGCATAGTTGATCAGGAACGTCTGCTGCGACAGACGGTCGGTATCCTCCAGCCCGAGTTGCAGGTTGACCAGATGATCCGACTGCCCGGTCAGCGGCGCACCATCGCGGAAGAACAGGTTCGCGTCACGCGACACGCCGTTGATGACCGTCTGATCGCCGTCCTTCACCTTCAGCTTGGAATGCGTGTAGGTGTAATTGGCGATCGTCAGGAACCGGCGCGAGGCCCAGAACTCGCCTCCCAGCCCTTCGAGCGGGAGATATTTCTGTAGCTCGACCTCGGCACCGTACAGCTGCGCCTCGGGCGCGGTCGCGAAGCTGGTCTGCACCTGTCCGACGATCGCCGAATAGGTCTCGATCGGCTTGTCGATCTTCTTATAGAAGCCCGCAAGCGTGAAGCGCTGATCGCGCCCGAAGAACCATTCGTACCGCGCTTCGGCATTGTACAACTGGCTGTCGACCAGTGAGTTGTTGCCGCGGAACAGGCGATTGGTATCGGTGTCGATATAGACTTGGCTGATCAACTCGCGGAACTGCGGCCGCGCGATCGTCTTCGATCCGCTCGCACGCAGCTGCATGCCAGGTTGCAGCTCGTAGGTGACGGTCAGCGACGGCAGCCAGTAATCCTTGTTGAGCCGCGTGTTGAGCGCACCCGCCAACCCCGGCAGCCCGGTGTTGAAGATGTCGACTGCGTCGACCGTCTGCTTCGCGGTTTCGTAGCGGACACCCGCGGTCAAGTTCAGCGCCGGGGTGAGCTGCGCGATCACCTGACCGTAGCCCGCGTGGGTGCGCAGCGCCGCGTCGAACGCCGCAGTGCCGTCCTGCGCGGTCGTTTCCTGCAGGTAGATGCCGTACGCCTGGATCGTCTGGTCGGCGAGCAAATAGTCCGGGCGCAACTGCTGAACCGAGATCGGCAGCGAGTTGGCGAGAAAGCTGATCGCGCGCCGCGTCGAGGTACGCTTGGTGTCGCTGTACGCGTACCCGACGCCCAGCTTGATCCCGCCGGTCAGCGAATAGACGAGATCGGCGCCGCCCGACCACAGATCCTCGTTCAGGTCGCTGAACGCGACGTTCGCGCCGCCCTTGCCGCCAGTGCCCAAGTTGTTGCTGTACTTGTTGCCGATCGGATCGAGCGGCAGGTTGGTGCGCACGTACAGGAACTCACGCTCGTACGGCGCTTCGCGCTGCGAATTGGCATAGCTGCCGCGCAGTTCGACCTTCAGGTCGTCGGTCGGCTTGAACTCGCCGGTCAACTGCGTGTCGATCAACTGACGCTCGTACCAGGCGGTGTTCTGCAGCAGCAGGTCCTGGCCCGCGCGGTCGAGGTCGAAACCGACGCCCAGCCGCGCCTGCTTGATCGTGTCGCGCACATACAGATTGGTCCAGCGGATCACATTGTCGCCGAACTCGGCGTTGATCCCCAGCAGGCCGTTCACCACCACGCGATTGTCGGTGATCACGCGGTTGAAGCTGTTCTGCAGCACGCCTGCGTCGCCGACGCCGTTCGCGAACTGCTGCAACGTCTGACGCGTGCGCCACGTGTTGCCGATCCCGGCGGAGGCGAGCACGCCCAGCCGCAGCCCGCCCATGTCGAAGCTGGTGCCGCCGGTCAGGTTGCCGGCGAAATTGATCGGCATCTGATATTGCGTTTGCAGCACGGAGGTGCGCGAATTGACCAGGCTGGTCGCGATCTCGCCCAACTGGGCGCGCGTGAAGGTCGCGTTTTCGCCGATCGGCGACCCGCTGTTCAGCGCCGCCTTGAGCGGGCCGGGCACGTCGCGCGTGCCATTGTCGAACCCGGTCCAGTCGGTCGGGCTGCCGTAATAAACGTAACCCAGCCGTCCGGTGGTGTAGCTGTCGCCGCTGACCGAACCCGACACGGTCAGGAACGGCTCGTTCGGGGTCGTCTTGGTCGTCAGATTAATGACACCGCCGCCGAATTCACCCGGGAAGTTCGCCGAATAGCTCTTTTGCACCAGGCTCGACGCGATCACGTCCGTCGGAAAGATGTCGAGCGGGACGACGCGGCGCAGCGGCTCGGGGCTCGGTAAGGGCGAACCGTTGAGCAGCGCCAGGCTGTAGCGATCGCCCAGGCCGCGAACATAGACGAACCCGCTGCCGACCACCGACAGACCGGTCACACGCTGCAGCGCGCCCGCGATGTCGCCCTCGCCGGTGCGTGCAATATCTTCGGTCGACAGGACCGAGATCACCTGCGGCGCGTTCTGCACCACATTGGCGCGCGCGCGACCGACGACGACGATGTCGTCGCCGCCACCAGGGATCGACACCTGCGGCGCAGCACTCGTTTCCGCCTCGTCCTGCGTCGGGTTACCCGACGGGCTCGACGGCGTGGCGCCCGGCGCGCCGGTGGTCGGCGTGTTCGAGCCCGATGCCTGCGCGAAGGCCGGGCTGGCGAACAGGCACGTGGTCAACAACAGGGCGCTCGCGAGCGGCAGCCGCTTGGACATCATTATTCCCCCAAATCCTCAAGATGCGAATCAGGGGACGGCATTGCTGCCGCCCCCTCACGTGACCCGCGGGTCTTAGGTGGTCGGCAGCGACAGGCACGAACCGTTCGAGCTGCCGAAGTCGGCATAGTCGAGGTTGCAGGTCCAATTGCGGTACCAGGTGTCGCTCGCGTTGCGCACCGCACCGACATACGGGGCCGACTGGAAGAAGCCACCCGAGTTGACGACGCTCGTGCTCGACGGATCGACCGCGGTCGCCGCCGTCTCGTTCGCACCGTTGATGTAGGTGTTGGTCAGCGTCGCGGTGAAGGCGGCGTTGTTGTTGCGCCCGCCGTTGAAGATTGCCGCAACCTGGTCATTCGACACGCCGCCCGTGCCGCTGAACGCTGGGTTGCAACCCGACAGCAGCACCGAGGTGAAGGCGGGCGGCCCCGCCTTGTCGGTGGCGCTGTTCGCCGCCGCGATCGTCGTCGCGCTGTTGATGCGCACGCACGGCAGACCCGAGTCGGTCACCACCACGCCGTTGAACAACGAATAGTCGGCGCCGCCGCGGAACAGCATGACCGAGGCGTCCGCACCGATCTTTGAATGGTGAATGAAGGTGAAGTTGGCGAGGCGGACGTTCGAACGCGGCACCGCGTCCTCGTTGCCGTTCGAGTCGTGCTCGATCATCGCGTCACCCGAGCTGCCGCCCGGACGCTGGATCGCGATCACATACTGGATGAAACCCTTGTAACCGACATCGGTGTCGAGCGAGTCGTCGTCCGCGCCCGAGATGACGAGGTAGTTCATGTTGGGCCGGCCGCCGAACACTTCGATACCGTCGTCCGACGAGTTGACCGACTGGAAGTGGTCGATCTGCGTGCCCGAACCGACGCCCGATGGGGTCAGCGACTGCAGCTCGCGATCGGGCGCCAGCGCGTAGCCCGAGTAACGGATCTGCGTGTAGCTCATCCGGCCCGAGCTGTCGGTCGGCTGCGCACCGCCGTAGAGCGCGCCCGAGGTCCCCTCGGTGTCACGCGAGCAGTTCGCGCTACCCGGCGTCGCGGTCGGCTCCGAACAGTCGGTGATCGGCGCGCGACCGAGCAGCACCACGCCGCCCCACTGGCCCTGCGACGTCGAATCGTTGGTGCCGACGACGTTCGCGCGGCTGGTGAAGATGATCGGCTGCGTCGGGGTGCCGACCGCGTTGATCTGGTTGCCGCGGTTGACCGCCAGGAACGCGGTGCCGGTCGAGGCGAAGATGACGACGCCCGGATCGATGCCCAGCGTGACCTGGTAACCGGTCGAGGTCGGGCCCTGGTCGGTGCCGACGTCGACGCGGCCGTCCATCGAGTAGATCACACCCGTCGTCTTCGCGAGCTGAGTCGAGGCGGTGAAACGCGCCGGTAGCGCGCAATTGCGGTACGTGCCGGTCGGGCCGGTAATCGTGCCGCGATCGGAGAGCGCGTTGGGGCCCGCGATCGTCGGGCAGCTCGCCGCCGCGGTCACCAGACCGCCGCTCGAACCCGGCGTCGGCGTGGGGGTGGGCGACGCTGCGGGCGTCGGCGACGGCAGCACGATCACGCCCTCGCCCGGCGAGGCGATGTCGTCGGCGCCGCAGGCGCTCAGCGCCGCGGTCGCGCAACCGAGCATGAGCATGAGCGAAGCGCGCTTGAAGTTCTGCATTGAACACTCCCCGAACCGTGGATGACGGGCGCGTCGTCTTGCGCCCGGCCGACTCGATCCCCCGTGCCGGCCTCCACGCCGCGCTAGGCGTCGTGGATGACAGGCACATGGATGTTCAAAGACAGCGGAGTGACGTTTGCGTTTCGGTTCCGTGACAATCGCGGAAAGCGCGACCTAGGTCAGTGTTGGTTACTCATTCGTCCTGCATGGTGAGCACGACTTTTCCGCGCGGATGCTCGTCGCGGGTGTAGGCATAAGCATCCCGGACTCTGTCGAAAGCGAACGTCCGATCGACCGCAACCTTGACCGTACCCGCCGCGACCAGATCGACCACCTCGCCCAATTGCGCCGCATTCGGCTGCGCGTGCCAGCGCGGCACGGTGCGGATGCCGAGTTCGCGCCCCTTTTCCTCATCGGGCTCCAGCGTCGACACCATCGTGCCGCCCTTTTTCAACACGGCAAAGGATCGCGCCTGTGTGTCGCCGCCCTGCGTGTCGTAGACGAGGTCGAGATCGGTGGCGTGATCCTCGAAGCGCTCGTTCTTGTAATCGATCGCGCGTTCGCCCCCCAGCGAACGGATGTAGTCAAGATCGCGCTCTCCCGCGGTCGCGAACACCGTCGCTCCCTTCCACACCGCGAACTGGACCGCCAGATGGCCGACACCGCCCGCCGCGCCGTGGATCAGCACGCGCTGCCCCGCCTCCAGCCGGCCGTGGTCGAACAAGCCCTGCCACGCCGTCATCGCGGCCAGCGGCAGCGCCGCGGCGGTCGCGTCGTCGATTGCATCTGGCGTTGCGACCAGCTCGACCGCCTTCACGACCACGTAATCGGCCTGCGCCCCACGGTCCTGGTCGATGAACGCCATCACGCGGTCGCCGACGCTCAGCATGTTGTGCGCGCGCGTTCCCAGCGCCTCGATCCGGCCCGAAAGGTCGCGCCCTAGCGCAAACGGCAATTGATCCGCGCCCTTGGGCGGATATTCGCCCGCCGCTGTCTTCCAGTCGACCGGGTTCACGCTCGCCGCGGCGATGCGGACCAGTACTTCGTCATCGACCGCCTGCGGCACCGGCCGCTCGGATAGCGCGATCACGTCTAGGTCGCCGAAATCGTCGAGCCACACCGTCCGATTGGGAACGAGCGGCTGATGCTGGTCGGCGATCTGGTCGGTCATGGCACGTGCTCCGATGGTCTGGCAGCGCCAACGGCCAACCGAGAGGAGCGATCCCCGATAACGGACGCCACATACGACAAGGCCCGCCGCCAATGCTGGCCGCGGGCCTATGTGGTGGGCGCGACAGGGATTGAACCTGTGACCCCACCCGTGTGAAGGGTGTGCTCTACCGCTGAGCTACGCGCCCGAACGTGTCGGAGCGGCGCCTTTAGGCAAGCACCGCCCGCTTGTCCAGCGCAAAACGGCGGATATCTGCCGCGCTCTTACTTCGAGACGTTGAGCGAGTCCTTCAACACCTTGCCTGCCTTGAACTTGGGCTGTGTGCTCGCCTCGATCGTCATCGGCTCGCCGGTGCGTGGGTTGCGCCCGGTCGACGCCTTACGCTTGCTGACCGCAAAGGTCCCAAAACCGACCAAACGAACTTCTTCACCCTTTTTCAGGCAGGTCGAAATCGTGTCGAACACCGCCTCGACCGCGCGGACCGACTCGGCCTTGCCCAGCCCCGCCGTTGTCGCGACCTGCGCGATCAATTCCTGCTTGTTCATCCCCGAGAACCCCCGTTTTACGCTTCGATAGGCAACAAAAATGGCGCGCGGATTCGCCGCCGGCAAACCCGCATCCGCCCAGTAAGGCGACACCCATTAACCGAGTCAAACGAAACCGCCGCGCATGCGTGTCGATGCGCGGCGGTCTGTTGTGGTGCTAGCACGGTCGGGCGGAAGCGGACGTGTTCGTCACGCAACCGTCACGAACACGCGCCTCAGTGATGAACCTCGGCGCCCACCGGCGTGATCGGCGCGGGCGGCAGCGCGGCGAGCTCGTCCGCCTCGGTCCAGTCGATCGCCTCCAGCGGTTGCGTCAGCGCGAGTCGCAGCACTTCGTCGACGTGGGCGACCGGCACGATTTTCAACCCCGCTTTCACGTTCGCCGGGATCTCGGCCAGGTCTTTCTCATTCTCCTGCGGGATCAGCACGGTCGTGATCCCGCCCCGCAGCGCGGCGAGCAGCTTCTCCTTCAACCCGCCGATCGGCAGCACGCGCCCGCGCAGCGTCACCTCGCCCGTCATCGCGACATCACGCCGCACCGGCACGCCGGTCAGCGTCGAGACGATCGCGGTCACCATGCCGATGCCCGCCGACGGACCATCCTTCGGCACCGCACCCTCGGGCAAGTGGATATGGATGTCCTTGCGGTGGAACAGGCTCGGCTTGATCCCGAAAGACGGCGCGCGCGCCTGGACGAAGCTGTAAGCGGCTTGCACCGACTCCTTCATCACGTCGCCCAGCTTACCCGTCACCTTCGCCTGACCCTTGCCCGGTACGGTCACGCTCTCGATCGAGAGCAGCTCGCCACCGACCTCGGTCCAGGCGAGGCCCGTCACCGCGCCGATCTGATCCTCCTGCTCTGACAGACCATGGCGATATTTCTGCACGCCCGCATAGTCGGACAGGTTCTCGGGCGTGATCGTCACGCTTGTCGCCTTGCCTTCCAGGATCTGTCGCAGCGCTTTGCGGGCCAGCTTGGCGATCTCACGCTCCAGCGTACGTACACCCGCCTCGCGGGTATAGCGCTGGATCAGCGCACGCAGCCCCTCGGTGGTGAGCGTGAACTCGCCCTCCTTCAGCCCGTGCGCCTCGATCTGCTTGGCGACCAGATGCCGCTCGGCGATCTCGACCTTTTCGTCCTCGGTGTAACCCTCCAGCCGGATGATCTCCATGCGGTCGAGCAACGGCTGCGGAAGGTTGAGCGAGTTCGCGGTGCACACGAACATCACGTCGGACAGATCGATGTCGATCTCGAGGTAATGATCGTTGAACTTCGCGTTCTGCTCCGGATCGAGCACCTCAAGCAGCGCCGACGCCGGATCCCCACGGAAATCCTGACCCAGCTTGTCGATCTCGTCGAGCAGGAACAGCGGGTTCGCCGCCCCTGCCTTTTTCAGGTTGGTGACGATCTTGCCCGGCAGCGAGCCGATATAGGTGCGCCGGTGCCCGCGGATCTCAGCCTCATCGCGCACACCGCCCAGCGACTGGCGGATGAACTCGCGCCCGGTCGCCTTGGCGATCGACTTGCCCAGACTTGTCTTGCCCACGCCCGGCGGACCGACGAGGCACAGGATCGGCCCCTTCAGCTTGTTGGTCCGGGCCTGAACCGCGAGATATTCGAGAATGCGGTCCTTGACCTTGTCGAGGGCGTAATGGTCCTCGTTGAGCACCGCCTCTGCCGCCACCAGGTCACGCTTGATCTTGCTGCGCTTGCCCCACGGCAGGCCCAGCAGCACGTCGAGATAGTTGCGCACGACGGTCGCCTCGGCGCTCATCGGCGCCATCGTCTTCAGCTTCTTCAGCTCGCTCGTCGCCTTGGCGCGCGCTTCCTTGCTGAGCTTGAGCCCTGCAATCTTCTGCGTCAGCTCTGCGATCTCGTCGCCGTTACCCTCGTCGTCGCTGTTGCCCAGCTCGCGCTGGATCGCCTTCAACTGCTCGTTGAGGTAATATTCGCGCTGCGTCTTCTCCATCTGGCGCTTGACGCGGCTCTTGATCTTCTTCTCGACCTGCAGGACGCCGAGCTCGCCTTCCATCAACGCGAACGCCATCTCCAGCCGCTTGACAGGATCGGTCTCGAGCAGCAGCGACTGCTTCTCCGCGACCTTGATCTGCACGTTGCCCGCGATCGAGTCCGACAACAGTCCCGCCTCGGTCAATTCGCCCATTTGCGCCGCCGTCTCCGCCGGCAGCTTGCGGTGCAGCTTCGCATAAGCCTCGAATTGCTTCACGACCGAGCGCATCAGCGCCTCGACATCGGGCCCCTCGACGGGCTTGTCCGCGACCGCAGCGATCTCGGCCTCGAAATAGCCGTCACGCTCGTTCAACGCCTCCAGCGTTGCGCGCTGCTTGCCCTCGACCAGCACGCGCACGGTGCCGTCGGGCAGCTTGAGCAATTGCAACACGGTCGCGGTCACGCCCATTGAATAAAGGTCGTCGCGCGCGGGATCGTCGTTGGCAGGGTCGAGCTGCGCGACGAGGAAGATCTCCTTGTCGGCAGCCATCGCCGCTTCCAGCGCCGCCACCGACTTGTCGCGTCCGACGAACAGCGGAACGATCATGTGCGGGAAGACGACGATGTCGCGAAGCGGCAGGACGGGAAGAGTGGACGTCATGGATACTCCGGAGGTCGCCGAACAGCGGCGACGTTCGTGATCCTATATGGTGCGCGCACGATTTCCATCAATCGTTGCGACCGCGTTCCGCCGCACGCTGTCCTACCGGCTGCACGCATGTCATGCTGACGATATGCACGCGCCCCTTACCGTCGCCCCGAGCTCGTTTTGGGGTCCATCCGACCTCAAGCTGCCACGTGTCGGCGTCACGAACGTCCGCCGGATCACCACGACCCACCTCCCGAACGGAAGGTTAGAGGATGCGGGGCGCCACGTTCCAACATCACCTCACCCAAGCACGCGATCACTAGAAGAAAGGTCCGGTTCAGTCTCAACTTCGCTCGGACAGCGTGGCACGATTAAACGACTCCGCACAGCCTCAACGTCTTAGCCGTACTCTCGCCTGCTAACCCACCGAAGTTGAGACAGACGCGGAAAACCTCCACCAATCTCAACTTCCTCCACTTGTCGTTTCTGCAATCGTCCAATTAGCCGAGGATTCATGCCGCGTTTGGTCGCCACCCTGCTCTCGCTGCCGCTGCTGGCACTCGCCCCGCCTCCGAAAGGTAGCCCGCCGCTCACCGATCAGACGCAGCGTTCCGGCGGGCCGCTGTTGCGCGAACAAACCGCGCTTCGCTTCGATCACGCCGATCTGTCGTTCGAGGTGCTGCCCGAACGTCAGGCGCTGAACGGCGTGGCCACGCTTACCTTCACCGCCCGCGCACCCCTTGCCCGGCTGCTCATCGACCTCGACCACAACCTCCCTGTCTCCGCGATCAGCATCGACGGTCGACCGCTCGCCCGTGCGGCCTGGACCAACCCCGATGGTCGACTGACGGTCACCCTCCCCAACCCACTTGCCGCGGGCAGGCAGGTGACGGTGCGCATCAGCTACGGCGGAACCCCGCACGTCGCCGTCAACGCCCCTTGGGATGACGGCATGGTCTGGTCGAAGACGCCCGATGGCCGCACCTGGTTCGCCACCACCGCGGAAGGCTACGGCTGCGACCTGTTCTGGCCATGCCTCGACTTCCCGACCGGCGAGCCTGCCTCGGTCGACCTCCACATCACGGTGCCGGCAGGGCTCAAGGCCCCCTCCAACGGACGCCTGCTCGGCATCGACCGATTGCCCGACGACCGCACTCGCTGGAACTGGCGCGCACGCCAGCCCAATACCTACGCCATCGCGCTCAACGTCGGCCCGTACGAAGAGATCAGCGGCACCTACAAGAGCCGCTACGGCAACACGATTCCGATGAGTTATTGGTATCTGCCCGGCGAAAAGGCGAAGGCCGAGGCATTGTTCGCGGAATTCGCCCCGACGCTCGACTTCTTCGAGGCGACGGTAGGTCCTTACCCCTTCGGTGACGAGAAGCTCGGCGTGGTCGAAACCCCGCACAAGGGTATGGAGCACCAGACGATCAACGCCTACGGCAACAATTACGCCAAGGCACCCGAGGGGTTTGACTGGCTGTTCCACCACGAACTCAGCCACGAATGGTTCGGCAACCAACTCACCGCCGGCAATTGGGACGATTACTGGCTGCACGAAGGCTTCGGCAGCTACATGCAGCCGCTCTACGGCCGCTGGCGCGAGGGTGAGGCGCGCTACCACGTCATGCTCGATGCACAGCGCAACCAGATCGCCAACGATTTCCCCGTAGTGCGTGACAAGGTGCTGACCGAGGAGGAAGTCTACGAACCCAAGCTCGGCGGACCCGGCACCGACATCTACTACAAGGCGTCGTGGATGCTCCACAGCTTGCGCTGGCTGATCGGCGACGCCGCCTTCTTCAAGGCGATGCGGCTTGAAGTCTACGGCCGCGACGATCCCAAGCCCGGCAATTTCCGTCCCCGCTTCGGCTCGACTGCCGAGTATCAGCGCATCGTCAATCAGGTGACGGACAAGAACTACGACTGGTTTTTTAACGCTTATCTGCGTCAGGCCACACTGCCCGAGCTCGTGGCCACGCCGCTTCCCGGCAACCGGACCGAATTGCGTTGGAAGGTTCCGGGCGGGCTCACTTTCCCAATGCCAATCGAGGTGAGCCTCAACGGCCGGACTCGGCGGCTGGCGATGACCAACGGCGCTGCGATCATTGACACTCCGCCCGGCGCGCACCTCGTCATCGACCCCGAAGCACGCGTGCTGCGGCGCAATCCGGCGATCGAAGCATTCCGCAACTGGAGCAATCAGCAGAGGTCACGCAAATGAACGGTCACACGTCCGTCAACGCCGGTGATGACAGCGTCACCCTGGGAATGAAACGCGCAGGCGAAATGGCCGCGGTGTTCATGATCGGGGACGGC
The DNA here is from genome assembly GCF_936927845.1 of uncultured Sphingomonas sp. Classification (GTDB taxonomy): domain Bacteria; phylum Pseudomonadota; class Alphaproteobacteria; order Sphingomonadales; family Sphingomonadaceae; genus Sphingomonas. The sequence continues at coordinate 130 of NZ_CAKZHV010000047.1, read as the reverse complement.
CTGCTCGGCCTGCTCCAGCCAACCCGCCACGTTGACCTGTGGCGATCGGAGGTCGGCGCCGTCGATGCCCTAGTCTCGTAAGCGTCCGGTCTTCTCCGCCTTGCTGACGAGGTGATGCGCAAGCCACAGG
>NZ_CAKZHV010000046.1 GCF_936927845.1 uncultured Sphingomonas sp. | reverse complement strand
GGCAAGGTCGCCTACCAGAAGAGCAGGCCGAAATAGCAAGGCGGTCTACCCGCCATGCTTACCGATCACCCGCTGGGTTCGATGGACCACCTTCTCCGTCGGCGACAGCTTGACCCACTCATCACGCTTTATTCTCGGCATCTAACCCTCCAGACGGCATCATCGCCAATCAGGAATATAGCTCGGGTTAGGTAGTGTTCCCATCCAAAGCCGCCCCAGCTGAGACCCGCCTAGGTTCCAAAGCCAACGTCCGTTACGCCGCCTCCCTCGTGGAAGCGCGTAGAGAAGGATGGTGCCGCTTGATTGCAGCAGCGCCCGCGATGTGCCGACGCAACGAGGGCGCCCAGGTCTTACCTGAGCGCCCCCTACAGCGCAGGTCGGGCTTGGGACCAGCCAGCTCCGTCCGTTACCTCTACATGCCGTTCGACAGGTTGGTGTCGGGGTCGTTCGTCCGCATGTCCTCGGCCTGGTTCTCGCCGGTCGCGCGCACCGCGTCGGCGGCGTTCTCGAGCCGGTCCTCGGCCGCGTCGTTGCTGACGTTGTCCGCCGCGTCCTCAAGGTTGTCGGCGACGCTCTCGGCGTTCGCCTCGATGTTGTCGGCGGCGTGCTCGCGCGGGCTGGAGTTGCAGGCGGTCAGCGAGGCGAGGCCCGCCGCCAGCGCGAGAACGAGTGTCTTCTTCATCTTCCAGTATCCCTGTTGCGGCGGCTCGTTGGCCGGCGGCGCCCACTAACCCCGGAAATCGCCTGAGACGCAAGGTGCTTTGAGTCGCTCGTAGCCGGCAGCAGCAGCTAGAGGTCTGTGCTTTACAGGCTAATGTTGCGTCGCTCCATTTCCACCCACGCGATCTCTCCCAGAGCGCCGCGCGGCTCTGTTTGGAAGATGTCGCCCAGGTCGAGCAGGTCGTCGTCGCTAAGAGCGGATATCGCAAGCTCGATGTCGGCGAGGCGGCGCACGGCTTCCTCGTTGCGGCGAGCCAGCCGCTTCATCTGTAGTCGGAGCATGACGGCACCCTAGCAGGAACGAGCTAGCGGAAGGTGCAAAATGTGGCTGCCTTCCGCCTCGTCACTTGTGTCCGTGACGGCACGCGAACTTACACCGGCAAGTGTGGTTCTGAGTGAGAAGCGGAATGGCTGCTTTGGAGTAGCCGCACGGGTTGATGCCCGTTCGTTCATCTAGCGATTCAGATTGACGCCTCCATTGGGCGGGGCAACGCACTTAATCGCAACCGCAAACCTCGCCGCGTCATGCAGGCTGCCCAGGTAGAGATCGTCCCGCCAAGACCCGATCGCGCATCGCGGGCCAGTCGTCGCCAAACTGCTCTTCCCCTTCATCAATCTTCACGACCTGATCGTCCTTGAAGCTATCGCCGAGAACGACGTCCTCATACTGCGAGGTCCGATCCTCCATGATGTTGTAGAATGAGCGGGCCGCGCCTCGACCGTTGGCGGACGCCGTAGGCATAATAACGGCGAGTCGGTTCGAACGCAGACGAACAAGACTACCCACCGGATATACGCCGATGCCGCGCATGAATTTGAGCAGCAAATTTTGGTCGATCATGTCCGGAAGGGAGGCCATCTCTACGATGGCGTCGGCAGGCGACTTGCCCTTCTTGTAAGGACGGTTCGAAGTCATCGCGTCGTATACGTCGCAGATCACGGCGATGCGGGCGGCGGTTGTGATCTGGTCGGCATGCAGGCCGAAGGGATAGCCCGTCCCATCGAGCCGCTCGTGATGATGTAGACAAACGTCCAACGCGACGGACGGAACCTGCGGATCCGACGCTAGCAACCGGTGCCCCATCTCGGGATGCTGACGGATCAAAGCGCGCTCGCCTTCATCGAGCGGCCCTGCCTTGCCGAGGATAGAAGTAGCAATCGAGAGCTTACCGATATCGTGGAGCATTCCAGCTATACCAAGTTCGGCGACCTCGTCCGGCGTTGCGTTGTTGGCGCGCCCAAGCGTGATCATCAACGCACAGACAGCGATTGAATGCGTGTACGTGTAGCCGTCCTTCTCCTTCAGGCGGGTCACGCTGGCGAAGGCGGCGCCGTTATGCTCAAGCGCATCAGCAATGTCCTTCACCACCGCGGCGATCTGGGGCATCACCACCGGGTGGCCACGGCGACAATCATCGAACACTTCGCCGATGATCTTTGCGGACCTCTTGACCACCGCGGACGCGCGCTTCCTGTCCGCCTGGTCAAAGGCGGGCGGCGTCGGGAGTCTTCTTGGCAATCGCGGGGCGCTTGATTTTTTTACTTGCAGCAAAGCGGCAGGTCGCCCCGCCGGAGTCTTCGGTCGAACTGCAGTGCTGCTTTCGTGTGGCAGATCGTTCGTCAGGGGCTTCGGACCTCTGCGCGCATCAATGAACAGATTGGTCCCGCCATTCCTTACCCGTTCGAGATCGGCCATAGATTTGATAACAAAACGCTCACGCCAGAAGGGGTGGGACAGCCAGCCGTCCTCCAGCCCTTCGACAATCATTCCAAGTCTCGCCTGTTTCGGTGTTATGCGGATCAGCAACTTCCAAACTCCGGGACAAGGGCCGCCATGCCGTCTTGACGGCAACGGAGCGCCGCTCGCCTAAATGATGCTGGATTGAGTCCGTCCGTCATTGCACGGTAGCCGAACAAGCAGCTTTCAATATTGCGCATGTTAACGCGTCTCGGAGACGGCGGCGACGACGCGGTTGCGGCCGCCTCGCTTGGCTTCGTAGAGCATTCGGTCGGCAGCCTCGATAGCCACATCCTCCTTCGTGCCCTCAAATGCCGCCACGCCGATTGAGATGGTGACGGAGCCGATGAACTCATCAGTCTGGCGATCGCGGAATGTGCGGTCTTCCAGGTTCGATCGAGCGCGTTCGAGAATTGCAACCGCCTTTGCGACACTCACGCCGTCGAAAAACACAAGAAATTCCTCGCCGCCCCATCGTGCCAGGGTGTGAGAGCCGAGACTCTGCGACAGGCAATCCCCTACGGCTTTCAGGACACGGTCGCCGACGCCGTGTCCGAAGGTGTCGTTCACCTGCTTGAAGTGATCGACATCGCAAAGCGCGACGCTGCTGTTTCGTGACGATCGGCGAGCCGACATCTCCCTCCGGGCGCCGCGGCGATTGAGAAGGCCTGTCAGCGCGTCGCGATGAGCGTCGTCCCGTGAGATCTCTACCTGCTGGCGCAATTCCTCGATCTCGCTGGAGGCGGCATTCAACTGAGCTTGAATATCTTGAGTGCGCTGAACCATCGCCTTCACGATCTGCTCGACCGAATTCGGGCCACCGGAAAGCTGGAATAGGCCGGCGGACAGGTCGCGCCCGAAGTCGGAGGACCGGCTGGCAGCATGTGCTGCGATGTCCGCCAGCCTGAGAGTCTGATGGCGAAGAGCGTCATGGCTCGGTTCAGTGGCAGCATTCCCACCGTTCGGCTTGGCAGCTTGGGTCGCAGTGATGAAATCAACGTCCGCCTGAAGGAGGCGACGGCCTTCCATAAGGATCGCATCGACCGCCATCGCAGCGACGCTGTGCCGATCTGTTTTGCATCGCCACGCCAGCGCAAAATTGACCGGACTATGATCGAGTCTCTGCTCGGACAGGAACCGCAACGCCTCATATCCGGGTCCCGTTGCGGCTTCGGCGAGCGAGCTAGCGGGGGGAATGGAATTTGTTCTTACGACCATAGCGACAACTCGATGACTTAGGCGAAATCGTAAGCTCGACTGGTGAATGAAATGTGTAAGCGTGGCGGGTAGACCGCCTTGCTATTTCGGCCTGCTCTTCTGGTAGGCGACCTTGCC
>NZ_CAKZHV010000045.1 GCF_936927845.1 uncultured Sphingomonas sp. | reverse complement strand
GCTGCCGTGGAACTACCGGCCCGTTTGAGGTGACGCCGTCACCGGACGCTTACCTCCTCCTGGCAGGAGCGCGTTCACGGTGATGCCGCGGTCCGCAAGGTCCTGCGCCCAGATCGCGGTCTCCGATTCAAGTGCCGCTTTGGAGGGGCCATAGGGCGAGAAGCCGCGTCGCCGCATCGTCTCGCGGGCATTGAAATGTTGCCGATCCGGCCGCCTCCCGTTTCCAGCATGGCAGGGACCGCGGCACACGCCATCAGGAAGGGGCCGTTGACGTTGGTGTCGATCACCATGCGCCAAGTGTCGGGGCTACCTTCCAGAAGCGGGTCGGCTCGGTCATAAAAGTGTCGCTCACATATTTCGTGCCGCGTCCGGCATTGTTGACCAGAATATCGAGCCTGCCGAACTGCGCGACCGCCTCATGCACCACCGCGGCACAGTCCTCCGCCCGCGTCACGTCCGCGAGCAGCAGGCGTACCCGCGCCTCGCCGCTTGCCCGCTCGGCTTGTCGTTGAGGACTGTGCCCGGTTCATCTCGTCCGCCGCCATCAAGGCGCAGCGGCTGGCACTTGTCCTTGGCCCTGGACTGGCCTGGATGCAGGCGAAGCGCATGATCGTCCGGGAGAGGGTCGCGGCGTTCGACGATCCGGTCAAAGCTTCCGCCTGGTTGCTTTCAGGCGAGCCGATGCTGGAGCGCCCGATCGATGAGGTACTTCTCGCAAAAACGCGGCAGGCCAGGCACGACCTGAGATGATCATCGGTCAGGCGGCAAGCCTCAGAACATTCCGCCCTTCGCGCTTTGCGACATAAAGAGCCTGATCCGCGCGATTGAGCAGGCTTTCGCATTGTTCACCGGTTGCCAACTCTGCTACCCCGACGCTGATCGTCACACGCGGGTTGGTGCCACCCGCCTCGATCGCGGCTCGCACGCGCTCTGCGACCATCATCGCCACCGCCGCGGTGGCGTCGGGCAGTACGATCACGAACTCCTCGCCGCCGAATCGTCCGATCGTATCGGCACTGCGCAGCTCTCCGCCCGCGTCGGCCGCGACGCGCTTCAACACTTCGTCGCCGGCCTGATGGCCATAGGTGTCATTGATCCGCTTGAAGTGATCGATGTCGAACATCGCGACCGCTACCGATCGGCCGCTGTCGCATGACGCCCGCACCGCCTCTTCGAGCGCGAAGGTCGTTCGGCGCCGATTGGCGATCCCGGTCAACTGGTCGGTTTCGGCCATGATCGTCGCCTTCGCTGCGGCATCCTCCGCGCGTTGACGGGCTTCCTCCAGAGCCGCCTCATGGGCGACCTGTGCTGTGATGTCCTGGATGATGCCGAACAGAGCCGGAGTGCTGTCGTCCGCAGCGCCGTCGATCTCGCCCCTTGAGAACACGTGCCGTACCTCGCCGTCCGGTCGCACGATGCGGGCCGTGAAAGCGAAGCCGTGCTTGTCTCGGATCGCTTCTTCCAGACGCTCCGAAACGAGTGCCCGATCATCGACGTGGTACGCCTCGATCGCGGCATCCAAGGCGGGCGGGACGTCGCCGTCGACCCCGTGAATGCGAAACACCTCACGCGACCAGGTGATTGTCCCACTCGCAGTATCAAGCCGCCAGTGCCCGACCTGCGCGGCGCTTTCAGCGAGCTGGAGCAGCCGCATCTTCTCGGCCACCTGCTCGGTGAGCCTGCTGCGGACGGCGAGGAGAGTCGCTACCGGCAAAGCCGAAGCAAACAGGGCAAGAAGGTAGAATTGCATAAACAGGCTGCGTGCGAGCGGCCCGGCATCGACCAACACGTGCGGACCTGATCCGGTACTGATCGCGACCGTGCTGACCCCGGTCACGATGAGCACCCCTCCGGCTGCGCCTAACGGGCCGAGACGGAAGGTAGCCGCCAGGACCGCCATCATCGGCACGAACAGGAGGGGATAGCTGGATTGAGAGAAGGTCAGCTCGGCGACGATTGCGACCAACGCGAACATACCTGTGGCGTCGAGGACGGCCTTGCCCGTTGGCCGACCACTGCCCCCTCGGACGATCCGATCGAAAATCAAGATCAAAGGAGTTACGATCAATATGCCCAAGAGATCAGTCGTGAACCACGAGAACCAGAAGCTGACCGATGGCACGGGTGTCAGGATAACCGCGACGGTCGCTGCTGCGATCGTCGCGACCAATGCAGCCAAGCAGAAGTGGGTCAGGCTGCCGGGATCGACGAAAGATACGCGGGAACGGCTGCGTGTCCGCAACAGCCACGCGGCTAGAACCGATTCGCCCATGTTGGCGACGGTGAAGCCCACCGAGGTCGTAAATGCATTGCCGGCGTGGAGATTAGCGACGAGGCTTCCAATCGCAGCAGCCACGACATGCCACGCGATCCGCTGGCGCGGTGTTGCCAACAGAACTGCGAAAAAGATGCCGCTCGATGGCCAAAGCGTTGCGATGCCATCGGTGCCGCGGGTGAGGAAAAGCGAAACGACGCCGGCCAGATAGTAGGCGACTCCGGTCAGAGCCGGGGTGAGAAGTCGACGCAGTGGACCTGCGACGTAGGCGGCAGCGCGAACCATCGGCAAGGCATAGAGCCGATGAGTTAACGACTGGTTGGTTGGACCTCCGCGACGGCCAGTCAGGACCTACGCCCTACAACCGATCCGCGTCAAACTTTACATAATCTATATTATCGCACCAAGCGCCGCGGTGATCCTTGCGCCCGTCCTCACCTCCATCGCGAAAAGGCTCTCGCCTCTACGGGTCCCATGAGCGCTGATCTTTCGGAAGCATAGCGTCAGGGTCGTGCACCGCAAGCCGATCGGCGGTTGTCAGGTTGGCACTGAAGACGACCAGGTTTGTGCCGCCGGGCTGATGGGTCGATGGAAACAGCAGACCCGCAGCCCCTGACCGGATCGCCTCATCGCCAAGCCGCCACGACGGTGGCACCTTGTGCTCGACCCTCGCGATCCAGCGCCAGTCACAGTTCCAATCTGCCCAAGAAAGCATCCAATGATCCGGATCGTAGCCGGCCGACAAATCAACGACATCGCTTAGATTGAGCTCGTAGGCGGCAAGGGTGGCCGGGCGTGGCAGGCTGGAGCCCTGCTTGTACTCGGCTAGAGCGGTCTCCGGCTCGGCCGAAAGGTACAGGGCTTCGACCCCCGGACGATTGAACCTGCCGCCTGCGCTTGCGGCTCCAGCACCACTGAGCGGTAGATAGGCCCATTTGGGCGTAAGATAGCGATAGAGGTGCCTAGAGCCCGTTGCGATGTGGAGCACGACTACCCGTTCGCGCCGTCAACCAGTTCGGACAAATGGTCCATGACCGCGTCGGTGTGACCTGCAGCAACAAGCTCGGCAGCCGTTCGGCGCTTGAGCGTTACGATGGGCTCGTTCCTGAACCAATAGACCGCTTGCTCGATGTCTCCGGTCAGCTCACTCGCGGCCACGATCACGCGCACCATGTCCCGCAGCCGATCCTGAAGCCGCTCCGACGCGGGGTTGGCGAGCGTGTTGCGGTGGACGCCGGCGATCTCCGCAAGTCGGGACAGCTGAACGCCCAGCACATGCGCGACGCGCTTGGGCGAGATATAAGGAGTCTTCGGCTCCTGCAGGCTTGCAACAAAGCCGGAAGCGAGCCGCGTCGCGCGCTGTTCGTCAACTAGGAAGGCGGTCGCCATAAAGCATCTCCGCTGGACAGATGCACAATATATGCACATCGCCTTGAGTGTCAATGATTGACGGCTGCGTGTGCTCGCGAAGGTTGCCTGGTCTCAGATGATAGACGGGAATCGCCGACCGCGTACGCTCGAGCGGCTCCTGGGCTGGCAAGCAATCCCTACCAGCGGGTATGACGCTTAAATGCGCACTCCACGGTCAAGATCAAGTACTACGGTCAACCGGTGCCCAACTCCGACACGAGTGACGGACCGCGGTGCTGACGACCGTCCCCAAGCTGGATCAAGAGAGCACGAGACGAGCCATGATGGATGTAGCTACATCAGTGCTGGCGACGGTGAACGCGCCGTATGGAGCGAACCTATCCGCGCAGCAGCTGGCTGCGAAGATCGTTGATCCAGACAGCCTCGATGCGTTCGATGCATCGGTGTTCGCCTTCTTTTCGGAGGTGGATGAGAGACTCCAGCACCAGTTCATCGAGCTTATGGGCATCGATCTGAAGCACTATCACTGGATGGCTGACCAGTTCGCAGCGAAGGCTGGGTACAACCTCTCTCGCGCGGCTCGCGATTAGAATGGGCGAACCACTTTATCGGGATCAGGCAAACAGGTCGCCCACCGCCTGCCGTCTGAACGCGTTGAACCATCGCCGGCGGCGATGTTCACCCGCGTCATGGCGCATGTGGCATCGCTGGCAGAGTGCAGCGAGATTGCGCGGCCGGTTGTCGCCAGGGTCATGGTTCAGGTGGGCGCTGGCCAGTACCACGCGCGTGGTGCTTAGCACCGGAGGTGCGCCGATCCCGATCAGTCCGGGTTGCACGCGCTGCAGCGCCATCGGCGCGAGCAGGCGGCGTACCCGCCTCCCCTGCCCATCTCGCCAGCATGTCGCATCCTCGTCCCACCACTTGCCGTCGCCGAGATGGAACACATCGCGGCCGTGGGGACGCCGGCAATGCTCGCAGCGCCCCCTCGCCCGTGTGAACCGGACATGGTTCGACAGCTCGCGCCAATCGATTGGATACAGCCAGCGATGTTCGCGCGCGATTGGCATGAAGAGCTATTGAGTCTGCTCGTGCTGGAACGAAAGCAGAAAACACCTGTGATTCAGATTATTCATCAGCGGCCAGCACGCGAGTGACTGAGTGAATCACGTGCTCACCCCACCTGCCTGGTTGAGCTGCATCGTTCCCTTGCAACCACGATTAAAGCTCCAGCCCGATGTCCTTCTCAGGAAAAGGCAGGTCTGGTCCCCTAGGCTCGACTGGCACACGCAGCGTAGTGAGGTCAAGTGACGGGTCCCGTGCGATCCGATCCTGCACCGATACCCGGCTGGCCGGCTCCGACATGGCCCTGCCGACGTCCATCGCCGAGGTCTTCTCGCCCGGGTTGCGCATCACTGCCCGCTCGAGATCGCGCCCGCTGTCGACCACCAGCGTCGCCTGATCCGCGATGCGGGTGACCGCGACGAGGAAGCTCTTCTCCGACGCGAGGCGGCGCTCGGCCGCGCTCATCATCACGATCCCGTGATCGGTGGTGACGCCCTGCGCGGCGTGGACGTTGAGGGCATAGGCGAGGTCCAGCCGCTCAAGCATGCGGTCACCCTTGCCGAGTTCATGGACAGAGCCGTCGACCAGCGACGATATCGTCAGTGAGCGTTCCCCGACTGCCTCGACCCTGGCCAGCCCCGCGTTCAGCATGTCGCGCGCATGATCGTTGTCGGTCCAGCGGATGCGGTCACCCGTTTGCAGCTCGATCTGCTTCAGGGCGTAGACCGTGACGGCGTCGTGCTTGAGATTGCGCGGCAGCCGGTCGGGCAGGAACAGGCGATGGCTGCCGTCCGCCATACGCAGCACCACCTGACCCCGCTCGACGCCGACCACCAGGCCGCGTGTCCCTCGTGCGAGCTGCTGGCTAGGCAGGTCGGTCCGGATGTCGACCACCCTGCCCACCTGATAGGCTCGTTCCTGCCGAGCGCCTTCGCGGGTGACGGTGACGCGATCGAGCACAGTGAGGGTCATGGCAGGGCCACTAAGCTCGCCTGCCATCTTGAGCTCGCTTTGCGCGGCGACGTTGGCAGCCGAACGCATGGCTCGACCCGAGGCGAGCAGCAGTGTGCTCTCGCGTTCTGCCGTCGGCAGCGCCGCCCACATCCGCGCGGCGGTGAGGGGTACCTTGTCCCGCGCGACCTCCACCGTCGCGGGACGCAGCACGGCAAAGGCGCTGCCGACTTCGCCCCGCTCAAGCGCAGCAGTGACCGTCTTCATCTGCTCGGACCGGGATCGCAGGTTCTCGGTCAGATGCGCCGTCGCATGCCCTGCCTGCTGGCTGCGCTCGAATGGCTTGCCGGCGTCGACGGCGCCAAGCTGGCGCGTGTCACCGACCAGAACCAGTCGCGTGACTTCGACCATGTTGGCGAGCCTGACCAGCCGCTCCATGTCGCGGGTGCCGACCTGGCTCGCCTCGTCGAGCAGCACGACCGAGCCTTTCAGCTCGGCCGTCGCGCGCTCCACCTGTTTAAGTTGCGCGGTGCCGTCGACTAGGCGCGCGTGCCGGGCCAGGAAGCCGGCGACCGTGGAAGAGGTTGCACCCGTGTCCTTGCCGAGTGTCCGGGCGGTGCGCCCCGCGATGGCGAGCCCGATCACCGCCCTGCCTTCCGCCTTTGCGATCGCCACCACAGGCGCCAGCACGGCCGACTTGCCGCGACCGGGCCCGCCCTGGATGTTCACGACACGGTCGCTCGACGACAGGATCAGTGATGCCGCGGCTTCCTGGCCGGGATTGAGACGCCGAAGTTCGAGCTCGCGCGCAGCTTCCTGGGCGCGCGCCGCAGCTTCAGGCCCGTAAACAAGCGGTGCCGACCTCCCCCTCCCCTCGTCCACAGCGGCGAGATGCGCCTGCTCCAGTCGAATCGCGCCCGAGGTCGTCACCATGCGGCCACTTTCGCCGACGAGCAGGCCCTTGGCTTCGAGCAGCGCCATTCGCGCCTCGATGTCGGCCACGGTCACCGGTCCGCCCCGCTCGAGCGCAACGCGGATCAGGTCGAGCCGGTCGAACGCTGCCTCCCGCTCACCCAAGTCGCGCACTGCGGAGGCGACCGCCTGCGCCGCGGCATAGGCACGTGGCTCCAGTCGTCCCAGCCGCTCGGGGACGAGCGGGTCGCCGTCGCGCGGGGTCAGTCCCATGCGGCCGGCGAGCGCGAGCCCGCGTTCTCCTGCCCCGCGCAACCCCCTCACCGCGCGCGTCCACACCGTCTCGCCTCGACCCGCTTCCTTCAACGCCCGCCCGACCAGCGCCGCCGCATCCAGCCCTTTCTCCGCCGCCAGCGCCCGCCATCCTTCCGCGCGCGCCTCCGGGGCGAACTCCGGCGTCTTGGGATCGCGGGTCGCGAGCGCCGCCAGCTCACGCTCGCGCGCCGTGCCCTCGCGCCCGTGCGCGTCGAGGTGCGCCCGGATTTCGGCCGAGCGGGTCGAGAAGGCCTCCACGACGGCGCGCGACACGCCGGCGATCTCGAACGCGCCGTCACGGCCGTCCGGCCTGAGGACGGTCGCATAGCCGAGCGCCTCGACCCGCGCCCTGAGTTCGGCATTGAACACCGCGCCCATGACATGCTGGCGATGGTACAGCTCGTCCGGTTTGAGCGCATGCCACCTGCCGTCCGGCGCGCGAGTCGCATTGGCGACCACGGCATGGGCGTGGAGCTGGGGCTCTCCCTTGCGGTTGACGTCGTGGACGAACGTGGCGGCGACCAGGTTGCCCGTGCGGACCGTCTCCTGAACACGCCCGTTCCAGGTTCGCGTCTCGACAAGGTTGCGCTCGACCCAGCCCAGCGTCGCGCCCGCAGAGTCTCTGACCGCCTCAACCAGCCGCTGGTCGCCCCCGATCAGCGCCAACAGCGACAGCGACTTGGGCGCGGACATCGTCAAGTCCCAACCCGCACGGTGCTCGCCGCGCTTGGCTTCGAGCACGACACCGTTCGGCAGCTCGCCGGCGAGCACGCGCTCGAACTGCTTCGCGTCGACCGAACCGGACAGCCCAAGCTTGGCCGCCCCCTCCCCCACCCAGGTGCTGGCGCCCTCCTGCTCGTCGGCAGTGTAGTAGTTGTCGCGCGCGTAATAGCCCGCGGCGTCGGACGCTGAACCGACTGCCGCGACCGAGATCATCGTGCGGAGCGAGCCTTGGCCAAAGGCTTGTCCGCCGTTTTCGCCGCATCCACCCATCGGGCGCACGCGCCGTCGCCCATGCGCCGCTCGACCAGAGCGCAGAAACCGCGTCCTCCCAGCATCCGGTCCGCGACGGGAACTGCCAGCCAGCGGTCGGGCAGCATCGCGGACAGTAGGAGGATTAGCCCGAACCCGAACACAGCAAGCACCGTGAGGGCGCCTAGCGGCCACCACACGGGCAGCTTGTGCTCGCCGAAGTGAAACTGGACAGGGGGCTGCTGGAACTTGAGCGCCTTCATCAGGCGCGCCTGGCCCTCCTCAAGCTGGCGCAATCGCGGGTGCTCTTCGACGATCCGGACGGTCTCGGCACGGTGCTCGGCCAACTCTGCCTTGAGCGGTTCCACCTTGCGCTCGAGCGCGTCTTCCGCCTCGCGCAGGCCCCGCTCCTGCGCTTTGGCAGCATCGCGCTCGTAGGCGGCGAGCGCCTTGCGCAGGTCGCCTTCTAGCTTGGCGTTCTGACGGGTCACCCGATCGAGTTCGCCGGTCAGCGTCTCGACCTCACGAATGAGATGCGCGACCTGGTCGGGGGTGACCTCCTTCAGCGAGGGCACGAACAGCTCGCGACCCTCGGCATCAGCGGCGATCGCCTCGCCTGCCAATCGACGGAACAGGTCGGTGCGCTTGACGCTCAGCTTGCTGGCAAGGCGGTCGATCGAGCGCATGGTCGCCTCGTCGAACTCGATGTTGATCTGGGGCATCTCAGGCGCGTCCCAGCGCGGCGGTGACTGCCTGGTCCAACGTCACGACGATCATGTTGTGCTCCCCCCGGCTCGCCGTCACGGCGCCGAGCCGCTGGTCCTGCCAAGGCGAGAAGTCGGAGGCTGCGCCGCGGCCGATCGCCCGTCAAGCCGGTTTGAGTTCTCTAGGCATATAGGCGGATCCTAGACATCTCCACGACGCCGCGGGTCAGCTTTGCACGCTGCTCTATGTCGGCGTCTAGATGCCTAGGTTATTGATTTCGGGGCAGAAGCCAAGGGGCTAGATCCCTGCTATCCATAGCGTGGTGTGTGCCTCTTCCTTGCATGATCCGAACGCTTCCGTCCTATGCCATGATGATCCTGGCGTTCGATCCGGTTTCCGGCGGGGCACCCGGGCCGGCATGTCAGCCGGCCAGTTGACTCAGTCTTGCCCCGCCTCACGCAGGCTTGTCCGTAAGGCTTGGAGCGCCTCGTCGCTCAGCGTTTCAGGCGTCAGCACCAGCCGGTCTCGCATGGCACGGCGCGTCAGCCGTATAAGCAAGGCCAGTTCCGGCGCCTCGAAGGGATCGTTGATCGACAACTCGCGCGACCGCTCGCCGTCGGTGATCGTGAGATGGAAGATGCGAGCTTCCGGTGCCGGCAGGGCCGGATCGGGTCGCGTGAAGAAATCGATCGCGTCGGCATGGGCGAGGAGGTTGGCCCAGTCCTCCGGCGCGACCTCGTCGAGCGTGCGACCCTCCTCATGGTAGAGAGTTCCATGCGGGGTGAACCAGCCCGAAATCCCAAGCGTAATGACGTCCGTCATGGGCCGGTTCCCTCCCCGTTGTCGATCAAGCGCTGATCCTTATGCCGGTCGTGTTCAGCACCGCTGGGAGCGTCAGGATGGCGCGGCAACGCGGCGGCTCCCGGATCATTTCCAACCGTGTCGATCGCATGCTGAAGGCGAGCCGCAACAAGGGTGCATCCCGCCCGGTTGAGCAACGCCAACGCCATGCGCATCAGCGCCAGTGCCGTCCTGACATCATGGTGTTCGACGTCGCTCATCGGGGGGCGTGATCCGAATTGACGACGGGCCCATGGACATCATTTGGGCCATCCCCTTCCGCGACCGGTCTGAGCTCGAGATGCGGCATCAGGTTACGTCGGATCTCGTCGTCGGTGCCGGGGCTGTACCAGCCGGCGCAGCGGTCCTCTTCCGAGAACCGGTGCCACGCCAGGAACGCCACATCCTCGCTGATCGCGATGCCGTCAGCCGCCAGCACGGCCACGATCCGGAGCACGTCGTCGCGGTAGTCGACACGCATCCGCTGCTCCCACGCGAGCGGCTTCAGAACCGCTTGGAAGCGGATTCGTTTGTTCTCGGTGGTATGGGTCATTCGCTCTTCGTTGCGCTCCTCGTTTTCGAAGGCATCCCCAGCCGTTCACAATGCTCCTCGTCGGTCGCGTAGCGGTCGGACCTGACACCCACGATGTCCGCCTTCGAGCCATGTCCCGCTGTCACGAGAGCGGCCCGGATAAGCTCGGCGATGTCCGGCGACCCGGCCTTGGCTTCGAGGCTTGCAAGCATGGGGTAAGGCAGGTCTACCATGATCCGGATCATTCAGTCTCCCGCCTCAGTTTTGGTCGGGCTGCCACCATGCCCGGGCTCGCTCCACTTGGTGCCGGCGAAGCGCAGCCGCAGGTCGGTCGAAGGATCAGCCGACGCATAGGGTGGGAGCTCAAGAGAGGGCGCCGGCGTCGGTTTGATCATGCTGAGGTCGAGGGTCATGGCAGGTCTCCGTTCAGGGTCTCATTTGTTGGCAAAGAGGGCAGATCGGCTGCTCACAGGCCGTAGGTGCAAGGCGTCGATAAGATCGGCGCGAGAGCGTCGCGCCGCGACCAGAAGGTGGACTGGCCGTTGGGGGTCAGCGTGGTCGGAGGCACCGCGATCTCGACCATGGGACCACGGATCTGGATCACCGTACCGCAGTTGGTGACGGTCCCGATCGCGAGGTCGCGCCGGAACGCCTCGCGACGCTTCTGCTCGGCTTCGCGGTCGGCGACATAGCTGTCCTGAGCGCGCTGGAACCAGGCCGCAGAACGGATCTGGTCGGGACGATAGGCATAGACCGCGGTGCGGGTCGGCACCATCGACACGCGGCTTATCAGCCGACTACCGATGTCACCCTTGGTCGCCACCTCGGTCGTGTCGTAGGTGATCGCGACGAAGCCGCCGAGCACCTGGTCGGCCCCACGCGAGCACACCGCCGAGATGCCGGACCAGAAGTGCTTGAACTCGCCCCTGGGCGGCAGCCTGCGGCCGAGCGCGCGATCGCGGAAGGTGCGTGCTGCGTCCCCGTCCTCCGGCTCGATCCGGCCGCCCTTGCCGGTACATTCCTGCGCAAACGCATCGCGGGCGCGCTCGGCCGTCGCCGAGCCGTTGGCGGTGATCTTCTCGGAGAAGAAGCGGTAGCCGATGATCTCGTCGGCGTCGTCGAGTAGCGGGAAGACCTGCGGCGACGGACGGGTGCGCAGCGACCCGCTGGTCTTCATGTCGGTATCGCCGCCGATGGTGCTGAGGAAGTCGGCAATGCCGGGTGACTGCTGCGCCATGGCCGGCATGCCCGCCAGAGCCACTGTGAGCGCCGCTACGGCCCGAAATGCACCCTGCCCTACCATGACCGCCTCCTCATCGTCTGGAGGCGTTCTCCGGCCCGTGAGCCGGGTGTTAGCAACCCTGCATAGCACAAGGCGCCGCCACCTTTAGGCGGAGCCCTGGACATGCGTGACGGCCACCCGGCCGACACCTGTTGTCGACCGGCTGCTATGGCTTGAGGTTGCTACGCCTCACCGCCGGG
Organism: uncultured Sphingomonas sp.; assembly: GCF_936927845.1. Taxonomy (GTDB): domain Bacteria; phylum Pseudomonadota; class Alphaproteobacteria; order Sphingomonadales; family Sphingomonadaceae; genus Sphingomonas. The sequence goes on along the minus strand of NZ_CAKZHV010000045.1, from coordinate 27,709 downwards.
ACTGACCGAGCGGCGATCAGACGCTATCACGTCGGGCGCGCCGAGCAAATGCGAAGCGAGGTGATTGCCCCCTGCCCTACAGGCAGCGGCGCACCGTCTGAACCAACTGCGCGAGCTCCGGCGCCTCGAATGGCTCCGGCAACGTCAGCAGCCGTGTGCGGCCGGCATGCAGGAAACGTATGCTGTACGTGCGTGCGTCAGGGCGGACAGGCGCAGTCACAACCGGATCTGGGCGGGTGGAGAAGGCGATCGCGTCGGCAGCAGCGAGCAGCTCCGCAACCAGCGCCGGGTCGAGATCGGCGAGGCGGCGGATCCGCTCGCCAGCCCGTCCTGGAAAGTGCGCGATCCCGCCTGAGATCGTCAGGCCGACCAGATCGCCTTCCACCTCTGGAGTGGAGCCGTTCACGCGGGCTCCCTCCCCTGCCTGGCGGCACGCCGCTCCCGAGCGCGACGGCGCCGTTCCTCATCGCGCGCGACCTGGACCGCATCGATCGTCGGCGCTTCGACCAATTGGAAGCCTTCCGCTCGCCGTGCAGCCTCCCGGCGCCGGGCTCGTTCCTGCTGGATCGCGAAGCGCAGGTCGGAACGAGTGACCACATAGTCCGGCTCGTGCTGATGCTGCCTGATCAGTTCCGCCAGTGCATGGAGGGTCACGTCGCGACCTACTGCCGCTTCCACGGCTTGCAGCCAGCGAGGTGACGCGTAGCGGTGTCCCTGTACCCAGACGTCGCGACCGAGCTCCAGACCCATCACCACCAGCCATGCGAGCACGTAGAGACGTCCTGCCGTCACAGGCGCGGCTCCGGTCAGTTTGCCGACGGCGGTGAGCGCGATCAGCCCGGGCCAGAAGGTCAGGATGCTTCCTACCGGGATTGGGTAGGTGCGGCTGACCTCCATGCGTGCGATCAGTCGATCCAGCATGGGAACCTTGGAGGCTTGCACAGGCGGCTTAGCTACTTCGACAGATCGGCCGTGCTCTGTATCGGGCCCACCCCGGTCTGCGATCGCACTAGCAGGCGTTATAAAGTGCATCAGTGTCACTCCGACAGGGGCGTTGGCACGCCAGCACCTCTGGCCCCGACCGGCGCCGAGAACGCTTCACCCTTCTCGCGAAGGACAGCCCCAGGCTCCTGATGCGGAGCGGACGTCACCCCTCCTCGCGGAGGACAACCCTGAACTTCCCTGAAGAAGTCGACTTATCTCGGATACCGGTATCGCAGTCCGATCGCCAGCCATCATGCGAACGGCTATCGAGAAGACCGGCCGGCGAGCGGGGCACGTATTCACGCCAGCCGTGGAGCTGAAATAGCAGGAGCGTCGCAGCGGCAAACGACGGTCAGCGTAGCCATTCAAATTGCCCGCAATCGCGCTGATGTTTTGATCTGTTTGAAGTTTCTTCGGCTGAAGGCGGCAGAGGTGGACCGCCGATTGGCGAACTCTTCCCCCCTGTTTTGTCGATCGACGTTCTCTGCAAGAGGCCGACTCGGCACCGTCCTCATGCGAACGGCTCGGAGATCATCGGTTAGTCGTCGTTCCGATTCGCGCGGCGATCGGCGTAGGCAACGACAAAGGCTTCCCAGACGCGCAGCCACTCCGTGTCGGAGCGTGAGCGGTTGATATCGGGGCAGCCTTTGCGGAACGCGGCCGCCATATCGTCCACCGACCAGGGATGACCCTTGCTCAGGCCGATCTGACGGAACTGCGCTTCGCGAGCGCCGTAGGCGAGAGACCCGGCCGGGAACGCCAGGAGGGGCTCGCCTGCCTTGGTAGCGGTCGGATTCGCTTCGCGGCGCGGTTTGACCGATGATCTCGGTGCCGGTTCCGGCGTAGCGGCCCCGACGAGCCTGAGATGCGGGCCCACCAGCTTGCGCTCGAGCGGAGCGGGTGAAGGATGCAGCACCACCTTGCGGCCGGACAGGTCGACATTGGCGTTGGGATAGACGGCAGAGACGATCTGCATCGTCTCGCGCACGGTCTGCCGGAAGCGCTTGCTATCGGCCTCGTTGCCGAGATGCTTGGCGAGCTGATCCCAGGAGATCACCTGTCCCTTGTCGGTGGCGATCCTTGGCAAGCGGTAGGCAAGATAGGTATAGAGATCGAGCGCGGTCGGCGTTCCCTTGAGCTCACGGATCGCGACCTCGTTGAGCGGAACCGCATGCTCGATCAGATGGCTGTAGAACGCCTCCGACATGCGGATTTCGCGGGCGAACGAGCCATTCTTGTCGAGCGACCCTGCATATTCGTTGGAGATCTTCACGTCGCGGACGGCAAAGGCATTGTCACCTGCCTCCGTGCCGTCCCAGCGGATCTGCCATTCGCAGGCGAGCAGCCGATCCACCTGCTCGCGCATCAGGTTTGCGGTGCCTCGCGGCCCATAGGAAACCGTTTGGTAGCCGAGCCGGCGCATCCATTCGGTGAAGTTACGACCGAGATACACGTCGCGTGACTGTTTCATCACCGCCTGCGAGAGCAGGTAGATCAGCGCGACGCGGGGATAGGCACCGTAGGGCACGCCCAGGCTGCGCATCACCGACTTGCCGTCGACGTTCTGGAGCACTGGCCGCGGGTTGATCGCCAGGGCGTATTTGCCGTCTTCGCGAACGATCGGTGCCGTCTCGTCCTTGGGCCGCTTCGTCGGTAGCGACATGGCACAGAGCGCGGAATGGAGGAATGCGGGAACGGGTTCTTCGTCCTGAACCCGAAGGAAGGCATCGAGGGTGAGCTGGCTGCCAGCGCTCGTGGCGAGCTGCCGGACACCATCCTCACCGCCGGTGAGCATGGCTAGGGCGTACTGGTGTCCAATCGGCCTATGCTGATCCCCATTCATGGTCTGCCCTTCCCCCCGAATCTGCCGGGGGTTGTGTGGGGCATGTCTCAACAGGTTTGACGCTCAAAATCAACCCTATTGGCAGTTTGGAGGCGGGATGGAGGGCGAAACCTGCAAAACGACCGATGATGTCGGTGCCGTTTGCGGTCTGACGCGTCCCCTCTCCTGCCCAAATCTGAAAAATTCAGACGATTTGCGAATCGGTTCTTCTTAGGGTGATTCTAGTAATAGGTATGCGCTCCGACATCATCGGTCGAGTCGCACCGAGATCATCTGCCCGCTGCACCGAGATCATCGGAAAGTACCGAGATCATCGGAAAGTACCGAGATCATCGGTATCTATTCACAGGCAGCTGCTGACCGCAACCCGGGCGCCAACCAGGGCGTGTAGGCGCCACCTGCTGCTCCGAGATCATCGGTCAGCGTCTGCGAAGAAGGTATCAACGACCAGCTGAGCCTTTTCGGCTCGGAGATCATCGGTACTTTTGTAAGTCTGATGGCCAATTCGTTGATCGAAACTGCCAACGAGGCTACAGCAGGGCATCAAACTGACAGAAGCGGACGCCGATGGCCACTGACCCTGCCCTATCCCAGCCCGATGACCTCATCGAAGGTGGTCTGGATGTGCTGCATCGAAAGTCGCTGACGATCCTCAAGCGCATTCGCGACAGCGCGGTCGATCCGGAGACGGGCCAGAAGAAAGGGCCGACCTTTTCGATATCCAAGGCGGCGGCGCTGGTCGGCCGGACAGCGTCGGCGGTGCGCGAAGCGGAGCGCGATGGCCGCCTCCCCGCCCGCGGTCGCACCGGCTCCGGGCATCGTCTCCAGTACACGCTGGAGGAACTCGACCACATGCGCGAGGTCTTCGGCACACGGCCCTGGCGCGAGCCGACCGACACGCCGGCGATCATCTCGGTCTGCAACTTCAAGGGCGGCGTCGGTAAGTCGACCATCGCGCTGCACCTCGCGCAGCATTTCGCGATCAACGGCTACCGCACCCTCTTCATCGATTGCGACAGCCAGGCGTCGTCGACGATGATGTTCGGCTACCGCCCCGACGTCGACCTCGACGAAGAGGATACGCTCTACGGGCACTTCCACAATCCGGAGCTGCTCGGCGTTCGCAAGATCATCCGCAAGACGCACTTCCACAACCTGGATCTGATCCCGTCGAACCTGCGCCTCTACAATCTCGAATATGAGATCGCGGGGCATATGGCGCGCAACCAGAATATGGAGATCATCGACCTGATTGCGCAGGCGATCGACGAAGTGGTCGACGATTACGACGTCGTCATCATGGACCCGCCGCCGGCGCTCGGCATGGTGTCCATGGCGGTGCTCCAGGCCGCGAATTCCATGGTGATCCCGGTGCCGCCGAGCCTGGTCGATTTCGCGTCGACCGTGTCGTTCATCGACATGACGCGAACCACGATGAAGCAACTCGAGCAGCTCGCGGGCCGCGGCCGACCGGCGTACAATTTCATCCGTCTGGTCGGCAGCCGGGTCGATGAAAGCAAGTCGATGCACCGTGAAGTGCTGTCGATGATGCGCCAGGTCTTCGGCGGCTCGATGACCCAGTCGGTGATGGTCACAAGCGCCGAAATCGACAATGCCAGCTCGCGCATGAAGACCGTCTTCGAGCTCGAGAAGCCCGTCACGTCGCACGAGGTGTACAATCGCTGCATGAAGCACCTCAACGACGTTTGCCAGGACATCGAGCAGGATGTGCTGCGCATGTGGGCGAGCCGGGCAGGGGGGCAGATCTAGGTGAGTTGCCACGTGGCAACCGTGCGGCTCACTTCTGCCGCGAGCTTTGCCCGCGAAGCTCGGCCAAGCCGCGCCGAATGGCGTGTTGCCACGTGGAAACCCTTGGAGGACCGCGAGCCAAAACAAACACTTAGACCGAGGCTACTGCTGCGTAAGCTGCTGCTAGCCGCCGTCCAGCGGGGACAGTGTGAGCGCCGGTTGCCACGTGGCAACTCGACCGCTCGTCGCCCGATGGTCGCCCAGAAGACAAGAAAGGGATGAGCCGATGAGCAAGGGCAATAAGGGCTTCGGCTCGATGTTCACAGAAGGGCTCGACGACGAGCAGAACCTCGACCGGGCGACCCCGGCGGACGGGATCATGGCGAGCCGCAGCCAGACGCTCGCGCGAATCGCCACCGGCAAGACGGTGGCCGACCGCACCGAATGGGTGGACCCGGCACGGTGCCGTCCGTGGCGCATGCACAACCGCGATCTCGACCACCTGAATGAGGACAGTTGCCGCGATCTCATCGACTCGTTCCTCTCCGCAAAGAAGCAGCGGATCCCGGCGATCGTCCGTCGCCTCAAGGATGATCCGGATTTCGACTACGAAATCGTCGCGGGCGTCCGTCGCTGGTGGACGGTGACTTGGCTGCGCGCGCACCATCATCCGGAGTTCGAGTATCTTGTGACGGTCCAGAGCGTCACCGATGAGGAGGCATTTCGCGTCTCCGATGTCGAGAACCGGTCGCGCAAGGACATCTCGGATTGGGAGCGGGCGAAGGAATATACGATCGCCCTTGCTGAGTTCTACGACGGCTCGCAGTCGCAGATGGCTGAGCATCTGAAGTTGTCCAAGTCCTGGCTAAGCCGTCTGCTCGACGTGGCCCGTCTGCCCGAGCCACTGGTGGCGGCATTCTCCGACACGCATGACATCACCGTACGCGTGGCACGCGATATCAAGCCGCTCGCGGGCGACCCCAAGGCGCTCGTCAAGATGCGCGATGAGGCGGAGCGGATCGCGCAAGAGCGTGACCAAGGCGCCGCCAAACTAAGCGGCCCCGAAGTCGCGAAGCGGCTCGTTCAGGCAACCATAGCGCCCACGGCGAAGGGCGGTGCCGAGAAGGAGATCAAGGGCGACGGCGGCAAGGTAATCCTGCGCTACAGCAAGGCGAGGGGAGGGGGGCTCACAATCAAGGTGCAGCCCAAAACTGGAGCGTCGTCGGCTGAGTTGCTGAAGGCGATCGAGGGCCTGCTGACTTAAGAGGCGGGAGCGTGAGGGAGTTGCTGGGCGCTTGCGATGTTTTTCACGGGAGACGATTGATACTTCAAAACGGGGCACGCGGCCCGAAGGCCAATCGGGTGGGAAGCCGCCAGTCCGCTTTCGGGTTAGGACCGTCCGTAAGCCGACGTTCGTTCAGGCGGGGGCAGGGGCCTGCGACGCCGGTCGATGGTGGAGGGCAGAATGGCCGGTTTGGAGCTCAGGGGCTGTTCGTACCGGCCGTTGATTCACGCCGCTACTGCCGCGGCCGGGCACCCTGTTCTGGGCCGATTAGCCTCGCCGGTCCGAGCACGATCACGCTTTACTCACATAAAATCATGTGTGAAGGTATATTAAAGTATGTAGCGGTAAGCTTGAGATGTTGTATGCGGACTTTCTCGACGCAATTGGAAGGGCGGGGCTAAGCGTCCGCGCGTTCGCCGAACTCATCGGCATGAACCCCAACTCGATCTCGAATTACGCTCGAGCTGGCGAACTGCCCACCCACCTCGGGCTCATCGCTGTCCTCATTGCCGGCGTTAGCGACCTCGGCGGAGACTATCGCAGGATCATGTCGAAGGTAGAGCTTGCGCCCAAGAAGCCGCGCGGCGGTGCGGGGCGTGGCCGTTTTGGCGGTGATCGCCAGAACAATCTGGACCTTGAGATATGACCCGCCTCGGCAACACTACGGCGTGCCGGCTCTTATGCGAAGCGAGACCATCAGATGGTTGATCTCGCAAGCGTCATCGCCGAATTCGGGGGCGACCCGACAGAGCTTCGCCTGCTGAATGGCGATGGGCCTGACCTTCTGCCGTACGCGACGCTTCTGACCGCGCGGCGCGGCGGAAACGATCTGCTGGCAAGCGTGAGCGCAGTCTACGAGTGGCAAGGCGCACCGCTGCTCTTTCTTGTCGACGGCGATACGCTTGAAGATGAGGTCCATCTCCATAAGATCAGGCGATTGCTGGCGATGCGAGGCGATGCGCCGTATCTGGCAGTCGTCGGGCCAGGTCGACTGGATGTCTATCGCATCGCGCTCGACAACAAGTCTCCCAGACAGGCTCGTGTCGAGTGGGGCGATGATCGTGACGCCAAACGGGCGGCTTTGGCCCGGTTGGCGAATGTGCGCCCTCAAGCCGCCATCAGCCAGCGCACCTGGATCTCCAACGTCGTTCTGAGCCTGCTGACCGGGTCAATCAGCAAGCTAATCGCGATCGACGGCGTCACGGACGAAGATGCGATCTCCCTAGTCGGCCGCGCGCTTTTCACGCGATTTCTCGCCGATCGTAATCTGCTGCCGGTCACATTGTCTGGTACGGATAGTGGCGCAAGCCTGTTCGACAATCGGGATGTTGCGGCAAAAACCTCCAATTGGCTCGACGCGACCTTCAACGGCGATCTTCTTCCGTTGTCGGACGGCATCTTCGCAATGCTACCTGATCACGCATTTGGCAGCCTAGGCGATGTGCTCCGCCGGGCGCCTGACGGCCAACTCTTCCTGGGCTGGCAGGAAAAGTGGGATCATCTCGATTTCGCTCACATCCCGGTCGGTGTTCTGAGCCAGGCATACGAACTGTATCTTCGCAGCCATGCGCCGGCACGACAGCGGCGTGAAGGTGGCTACTACACGCCTCGATCGATCGCGGACCTGATGGTGCGCGCATCCTTCCGCGCGCTCGAACGACAGGACGCCTGCCACAAGGCAAAGATTCTCGATCCCGCGGCCGGTGCCGGCGTCTTCCTTCTGACGGCCTTTCGCGAGCTGGTAGCGGAGAGCTGGCGCTTGGAAGAGAAGCGGCCGGATACCGGCGCGTTGAGGTCGCTACTCTACAACCAGATCGTAGGGTTCGACATCAACGAGGCAGCGCTGCGCTTCGCGGCGCTAGGGTTGTATCTGATGTCGATCGAACTGGACGCCAATCCGCGTCCTGTCGACAAGCTTAGATTCGAAGATTTGCGTGGCAAGGTGCTTCATCGCATCCGCGCCGATGGCGAAATTGAAGGCAACGAGCTGGGAAGCTTGGGACCGCTCGTCGGCGACGAACATGTCGGTCGCTACGATCTGGTGATCGGCAATCCTCCTTGGGCAAGTGGCACTGGATTGCCTGACTGGAGGCTGGTTCGTGCGACGGTCACTCGCATCGCTGCCGACAGGAAGATTTCGATCGCGTCACCTCCCCTGCCGAACGAGGGGCTCGACTTGCCATTCGTCTGGCGCGCCATGGAATGGGCCAAGCCCGGCGGGCAGATCGCCTTTGCTCTTCATGCCCGGCTTCTGTTCTTGCAAGGAGACGGCATGGCCGAGGCCCGCCAAGCTATGTTCGAGGCTCTCGACGTCACCTCGGTTATTAACGGCGTGGATTTACGTCAGACGAAGGTTTGGCCTGAGATCACCGCGCCGTTCTGCATCCTGCTGGCCGCGAACCGGCGACCCGACCCTAGTGCTGGGTTCCGCCTTATCAGCCCGAGATTGGAGTCGTCGCTGAACGACGCCGGCACGATGCGAATAGATGCGTTGAATGCGGAGGTAATTGCGTCAAAGCAGCTTTTCGAAACGCCTGAAATCCTGAAAATTCTATTCCGAGGGACCAAAGCCGACTTCGGGATCGTGGAGCGACTGCGGAGTCACGGCCACCCCACTCTCGACGCATTCTGGCGCGACGCGATCGGCGTGTCGCCCGGCGGACAACTAAAGGGAAGCGGCAACGGCTATCAGAAGCTGCGGCCCAGCAGCAGGATACGGCGGCAGGGGGATGGGCTTCCGGGAGAGGATGCGCGCGCGCTGCATGGATTGTCCGAGATCACGGCCGCCACATTCGCCAGCATCGCCATCGACCATGATCGGTTGTCCCCATTCACCCAGGAGCGCGTCCATCATTTGCGCTCACGGGCGATCTATTCGGGGCCGCTGATCGTCGTTCACGAAGCGCCGCCTGTGCTCACCGGGCGTATCGGCGTGGCGATTTCCGAGAAGGATGTCGCCTTCAATCAAAGTTTCTATGGGTATAGTCCGAGCGGCTTTCCCGAGGCTCATCTCCTCGTTCGCTACCTCGCGCTTGTTCTTGGAAGCGAACTGGCAGTGTGGATCGCGCTCATGACCAGCGGTCGGTTCGGGGTCGAGCGAGAGGTCGTTGAGAAGTCGACGCTGGACCGCATACCCCTGCCAGACTTCCGAGTGCTCTCCCGCTCGCAGAAGGACGAACTGCTGACACTTTTCGACGGCTTGCAGCGCGGTGACGTTGCCTGGAACGAAGTTGATCGATGGGTGGCAGAGCTTTACGGCCTCGGCCCACGCGATCTTCAAGTTATTTCCGACACGTTAGAGTTTAATCTGCCGTTCGCGCATAGCAAGCGGGAAGCGCAAGCCATTCCAACGGATCATGAACAGGCTCGCTTCTGCAAGGTTCTGGAAAGCGAGCTAGCCCCTTGGTGTGCTCGCTTTAATACCAAAATTGCCGTTCGGCCTGTTCGTCAGCCGACCATCTCTCCGTGGCATGGCATCGAGGTGCGGACAGCGCCGGACGGCGGCAGTCTATCTCCTGACCCGCGCGATTGGGAAGGTCTCTTACGGGTCGCGGACGACGCGGCTGCATCCGAGGTTGTGCTTCGTGATGGCGATGAAGGTTTGCTCATCGGTCGACTGGCACAACGACGGTATTGGAGCGAGACACAGGCGCGTCTTCTCGCTCAGCGGATCATCTGGTCGCACCTCGACCTGTTCAAGGTGCAAGGTCGGGCATGAGAGCGGCATCGATCCGCCCACGGCCCGATCAGATTGCCGAGTTGACGCGAGGGCTACGGTTGCCACTGCCCGAGATTTCGAGCCTTCATCTCAACATTATCGCGGAAGGTCTTCTTCAAGCCTTCGCCGACATCCGCGCCCAAGCCCCTGTCACAGTCGCATCGGGCACCGAAGCCGAAGTCACGGCATTGCTAGAGGCGCGTTTGAACGCGATGATCGAGGTCGAACCGCTTTGGGGACAGCTTGTCCTCTGTGTCGCACGCCGCAAGGAAAGCGTGAGCTTCGATGGATCGCACTTAGAAAAGCGCCCTGACCTTTCCATATACCTGTCGAACCGCAATCGTAGCTTCCCTCTCATCACGGAGGCCAAAATCATCGACTCCGCAGCATCGAAGACTGAGTCTCTATACTGCGACAATGGCATAAGGCGCTTCGTAGAGGGCGAATATGCATGGGGCAACCGGGAGGCGTTCATGATCGCCTATATCCGCGACGGGTCGTCGATCGGCACCAAGCTGACGCCATTTCTGTCAAACGCCGGCTCTCGAAGTCCTCCCGGATATCTTGTAGAGACACTGCCGGTAGCGAAAGGCTCGGAAAGCTACGACCTTGCTAGCTCTACGCACGGTCGGAACTTTCTTTATTCCTCCGGTTTAAAAGACATATCCGAACCCGGATCGATCTCTATCTGGCATCTTTGGCTTCCTTGACATCGCTGTCATGAGGCAAGCCGATGCGGCCTACCGGAATTGCGACGCACACATCGTGTGGATATCGTCGATACCAAAGTGACCTAAGTCTTAGTTATCGATGACGACGAACGCCGCCGCTTAGTAAGTCGGCCGACCGCCGCAACAATGGATGTTCGCTTGGAGAACCACCAAAATACCGCAACTGGTAGCGTGCATGAAAAAAGTGTGACCGATGCGGTGACTACGGAACTCCAAGAAGCGAGCGCAACCAGCGCGGCGGCTTCGCTAGCTACGGCGCTGCCAAGCGCACCGAGCAGAACGATGCCGACGGCATACCAGGCGAGATGAGGCCGGTCAGCGGCGAAGCTGGCATAAGCGGCAAACTCTTCGAACGGTTGAATGCGACCATCGGCCTTCCAGTGATAGATGACGAAGCGATCCATGTCGCCAGCATCACCGCCGGGGCGATTTTCCACATAGGCGCGCCACGGTCGCGTCTCCAGAAGCCGCACGTTACGCACGCCGCCATGCTGGGCAACTAGGCGGCGCCCGACGTCGCGGATCAAGAAGTAATGCACCTTCTCGATGCTGAACCGCCCAACGCGGGCTCGATGCGCTACGACTTCAGGGTAGCTCCGAACGACGTTAAGGCGGAACTCAGTTGTCTCGGTGACGTCCGTCGCCGGTGCAAGATGGCCGTGCTGAGAATGGGTCTCCACCGTGAACATGCGCGACGCCGCGCCTTGAAGGTCAATCCGGAACCTGGCGTAGCCATCGCATCCGTTCACTGCCGCCCTGAGACGGTTGCAGAATTGCTCCTCGAAGGTGATGATCGTACCATCACCATCCGGGGAATAAACGGTCTCGAAACTTAGGTCTCGGGCGATATCGATGCGATGCATCGTAAGCCACGGCCGACCATCCTGCTCAATAAGATAGGCGTCTGCGGATCCCGGTCCCGGAAGCACGACCTCGTTGAAAACGATTTTCAGAACTTCGCCGTAGCGCATCACTGCCCAGAGGTCGGAAACGTCGTCGCGCTTGATGCGCCCCGGCACGAACATGAGAACTCGGGCAAGTTCAGCGACATCCTTAAACCGGAGTCCGACGTCGAGGAAGTCGAAGCCTGACGGCAGGTCGCGCCACAGGTTCACGTGGACGTCGATCCTCGGCGCGTCCGCGGCTGCGTCGCCCAAGGGATCGAACCAGAGGGCCAGCGTGCCGTCCATCCCTACGACATACCTCATATCACGGCGGCCCGCGACAGCTCGATTGCGGCGGCGGACGAGGTCGGCTAATCTGTCCGTATGGCTTCGACGCTAGAAATCACCGATTTTGGAGCGGTCGACATTCAAGACCCCTTCTTTGGATCGCTCAAGGCTCAGTATGGTGAGTTCACCGACTGGTTTGCGCGAAAGGCCGCTTCCGCAGAGCCGGTATACGTCGTTCGCCGGGCCGGTGCGAACGGTGGGCTACGAGGCTTCATCTACCTTAAAATTGAGGAAGGCGCTCTCGACGACGTGGAGCCTCCACGTCCAGCGGCTCGGCGGCTCAAAGTTGGCACGTTGAAGATCGATGCGCATGGCACGAAGCTTGGCGAACGTGTCATTAAGAAGATTTTTGACCATGCGGTACGGGAGAACGTGGAGGAGATTTACGTCACCGTATTCGACACTCATGCGAAGCTCATCTCACTCTTCGAAAGATACGGTTTCGAAGAGGTGGCGTCGAAGAATACGCCAAACGGCGTTGAAAAGGTTTTGGTCCGCGAAATGGACGCGTCAAGAGATGACGCCCTATTAGATTATCCCTTCATTCATATGGATGGGCGGCGCTATTGGCTGCTTGCGATATATCCCGATTATCACTCCAATCTGTTCCCCGACTCGATTTTGACGACCGAGACGGCGGATATCCTGCAAGACGTATCTCACACCAACACAATACACAAAGTCTACGTTGCCAAGAAGGCCCTCACGGCCATGCGCCCAGGCGACGTGGTGGTCGTTTACCGCACGACTGACATACCGGGCAGAGCCCGCTTCCGTTCTGTCGCCACGTCGCTATGCGTTGTTGAGGAAGTGCGCGCCAAGAAGGATTTCGCGTCAGCAAATGAGCTTGTCCGCTTTGCGGCCGACCATAGCGTCTTCGACGAAGACGAGTTACGCGACTGGCACTCCTCTGGCGACCGTCTCTATGCGGTGCGAATGACTTACAATGTGGCGCTGCCTAAGCGGCCGAATCGAGACGCGTTGCTCGAAGACGTTGGAATTACCGAGCAACCAAGATGGGACCTGCGTCGGCTAACGAGGCAGCAGTTCAATCGTATCGTCGATCTTGGACAGGTGAATGAAGCTCTTATTGTCGATTAAACCCGAGTACGTCGTCAAGATATTCGCCGGCACCAAGCGATTTGAATACCGTCGTGCGATCCACATTGATCGTTCCGTCAGCACAGTGGCAGTATACGCAACACAGCCGGTTGGCCTCCTTGTCGGTGAATTTGACGTGGCTGAAATTCTTCGTATGCCGCCTGCGGATTTGTGGGATGCAACCCACGAGTATGGGGGCGTCGAGCGGAGCTTTTTTGACGCGTACTTTGCAGGCAGGGCTTTTGGCTTCGCTATGCGGGTGGGCGCAATTCGCCCCTTTGACCCGCCGATAGAGCCGGGATCGGTGATCCCCTCATTCACCCCGCCGCAGTCCTACATGTATGTTGGCGACGACCTCGGACGAATTGCAGGCGACGACCGGCAGTTGGCCCTTCTATGATGATGGTTGAGAGGAAGCCGCTTCGCGTCGGTCTCTTCGGAATATCCGGCGTCGGTAAATCACACTTGGCTCGTCGCATCACTGCCGCGCGACCCGATGTTTTGCATCTTGTGGCCAGTACGTTGTTGAAGGATGCTCACCGGGTCACGGGGGAGGCGCTCCGAACCGCGTCGGCGGATGCCGTCACCAGCAATCAAAATGTACTCGCAGACATGGTAAATCAGGTGGCGGCGTGCCGGCCGCATGATGCGATCGTTCTCGATGCGCACAGCGTAATCGACAACGACGCCGGACTCGTGCCTGTGCCCTACGAGGCGATTGAACCAATCGGCCTGTCTGCCTTCCTTTTCCTGCGCGACGATCCCGCGTCAATCGTTGAGCGACGGAGAGACCCGTCTCGGCGCCGGCCGAACCGGAGTGTAGCGGAACTGGCCGCCCAACAAGAATTCGCGCACAAGCTTTGCGCCGATTATGCCCGCCTAAGTCGAGGTAAGTTCGCGGTGCTTGACGGAGCCAAACAAGAAGAGGCGCTCCGGTCGGTGCTAAAGCTACTCTAGTGTGCGCGATCAATCCACAGGCGTAATTGCCGGGAACGCAGTGTTTTGAAGCTTCTTTTGCAAATTGAGCCGTGGTTTTTGCCATCTTCCGGTTAGATGGCCTAGTGGTGCCGGTGTTGTTGCATCTCAATCGGTCCAGTTTGTCGGAACTCTTGTCCCGATCAGCTTGTCAAACTGATTCTGCTCGACGTCGTGATTAAACGAAAAGATCTCAAGACCGTCTTCGCGTAGAACGTGGAGGTGGTTTTCGTAACGTCGCGACCGCGGGAATACCCGCCAATTCACCGGCTCGCCGTTGATAACTCTAGACTGGCCATCGCTGGTCAAGACCATGATGGACTCGTCAAACTCGAAGACAAGCCCGAACAGCGATGTTTTGATCGAAACAACACTCTCAAGGCTAGTGGGCAGCGGGACCTTGCCTATGAAGGGTGTCCGACCATCGCTAAGTAATCGAAAGACGGCGAGATAAGCGCCTTCCACTTTGTAGATCTTGTCCCGGCTTCCCCACGTGAGTGGACGACGCCCTGGTGCATCATACCTGTTACGGATCAGGTCTTCCAGATGGTCGACCGGGCCCGGTCTGCGCGAAGTTTCAGGAGCGTCCTCTCCGTCGTCACTCACCGCTACCTTGTCAGGGTCGGTTATAGGCATGCCCGCACGGGTCGCTTGGCTGAACCGGGCGAGAACGCTTCCCTCATCGAAGGACATGCCAATGATGTTACTATACATCCAGTCGCATGCATCACAGGCCCGCTCGGACAAGCAATCGCCAACGTGTTCGGGAGGCCACTCGCGATCCTTGATTTTGAGATCGACTTGGTAGAGCCCTTCGGTTCCGCCTGCGATTGCGACGTTGCCGTAGGCGGGCCACGCCTGGTTTGCTCCTAGCGGCGACAGTCGGACAGCATCGGTACGATCCTGCGAGCTGGGGTCGTAATGCGCGCCGTGAACGCCACGGCTGCTCGCCACGATCATGCGGTCGTAATGGAATGCGCTAGTGGCGTGAGGAAAGGGAAAGTCGTTGTCCGTTTCGCTGAGGCGATAGCGGGCGAGAGTAGCGCCGCCGATCTCGAACGCGTCACTCGACAGTTCTGCAAAGCACTGCCGCACTCGCGAGCGATCGAGCTCCGCACGATAAATCGCGTTACTTTCTGCAAAGGCAAATCGAAGCGCGGTACCTGCGTCACCAAGCGATTCTGCGAGATCGGATATCAGCTCCTCCCAAGCGTAGACCGACAGCGAACCGTCCATGCCAAATAGGTGTAATTGCCCCTTGTAGAGGAGCGAGTCCCACCACTGACCCTCTAGATGGAGCTTTAGATCACGCATCGCTGCCCCGACGCTATCTTTCGGATTTTTGCGGGGGACAATAGCGCCTTCTTTAGCCAATCGTTCAGAACGTCGGTCGGCGGGCGCTGCTGCGGTTTTTTGTAATTACAGGGGTAGCCGTGCCACTCATCGTCCGCATGCTCGTCGAAGCGGGCGACGAAGACTTGCGTCACATGGTCCCGATCGACGCCAAGATGGGCAACCGAACCCGCGGACTGGTAAAGCGACCAGGCAAATTTGCTCTCTATCCACTGGCTAGCCATTGCCACTTGGAAGATGCCTCTTTCTTCCGATAGCCCGATTTTCCACTGCGCCTTTCCAGGGGTTCCGTCGCGATGGTCCATCTTGTGCAAATAGTGCACGACGCTGGGCGCGGCCGGTGGCGGGTTCTGCGCGGTGTTATATCTGATTGAATGCGGCGTCACATTACACGGGCTGAAAAATTTGGTCCTCCCCTTTAGCTGCCCGGCTCATCGGCGGGAAGCAGGACATTTTCGCGGCTGTAGGGTCGCGGTGGCTTGTCATCGGATCGCTGGCGCGCCTTAACCCGAGCCTTGTGACCGGGGAATGCGCCGTCGCTTTGGCGTTCAGGCTGGGGCGAGCTCCCCAGCCAAGACGCGAGGGTCTACTCCGCCCCAATTAAGGCTTTCCGGCCACCGAGCTGGGGAGCGGAAAGAGCGATCCGTTGACATGAACGAATGGCTGAAGCTGCCGCGCGCGAAAGGCGCTCGGAACGTCCACTTCTGGGTCGTCTCAGCCAGTCTCCATGCACTCGTTACGCGTCCTCGCGTCCAGACTCCGGTATGTTCTCAGTGGGTATACCTTGCTAGAACATAGCCGATAAAACAGCGCCAGCGTCTGATCAGGGTCGCTTGCAGCCATATTGAACAGCTGCCGCGCACGATCTAGAAGCTGATCGAACAAAACGGGGCTTCCATGTCGCTTTTCGGCTATGCGCGCGTATCAACCACGGATCAGGACCTCGACATTCAGGTCGCGGCGTTGCGGGCGGCTGGTTGCCAGACCATCCGGTCCGAAAAGAAGTCGGGCACCGAACGGAGCGCGCGTACCGAGCTACAGATCCTGCTCGACTTCCTGCGCGAAGGCGACACGCTGGTCGTCACACGCATAGACCGGCTCGCACGCTCGATGAAGGACCTGCAGGACATCGTTCACGAACTGAAGGGCAGGGGAGTGGCGCTCAAGGCCACCGAGCAGCCAATCGACACCGGCACCGCCGCGGGCAAGGCGTTCCTCGACATGCTTGGCGTGTTCGCTGAGTTCGAGACCAACCTGCGTCGCGAGCGCCAGATGGAGGGCATCGCGGCCGCCAAGGCGCGCGGCGTCTATAAAGGTGGCAAGGCGCGGATAAATCCCGAGCTGGTGCGCAAGCTGGCAGCGGAGGGCGTGCGGCCTGCACACATCGCGCGCCAGCTGAACATCTCTCGCGGTACCGTGTACCGGTTCCTGCCGTCTTCCGAGGTCGCTGGCGAGGCTGCACAGGGCACGATCGGCTAAGCCACTGTTTCGACGCGAGCCGGGCTCGTGCTTTCAGTATTTCTACCTCACGGGAGAATAACTCGTGCGGTCGCTCCCGTGTCGACCATGCGGTGCCGCCTGGACCACACGGCCGCCCGCCCGCATGCTGGAGGATACGAGCGCAATGTCCATACGAGCGTGATAAAGAACACGGGCAGGGCGGATCATACCCTTGTGCCCGACCAGCGATGCAATCCGCTGATTTATGCTCACGCAGCCTGCGACATGCCAGCGGCGGTTGAACAGTCGAGTGGCGTGCTCGCGGCCCCAAGCGTTGCCTTAACTATCAGATCGTCGTCGACCAGATCGCGGTAATCGATCCACCACTTGGCCTCGGTCATGGGGATCAAGGCACGATTATCATCGGCACGTCCTGTTCTGGTCACGATTGCGGCTATGCGCGTCGCCCGTATGGTCGTGGCCCAGGCGATTTGGCGGTCGCTGCCCGACAAGGACGGCAGGTCCAGGTGTGCGACTGCTGCGCTGGCGCAGACGGCCGCTTCCGCCTGCTCGGGTCGCTTGCCATCGAGGAAGCAGGTTCTGCACTTGGTCGTTCGCAGCCAGCGTGCCTTTCGCTCCTGCTGTGATGCGAAACCTGAAAGATAGTGGACCTGACCGTGACCGCAGACGTGGGTGATGAGCTGTTCCATTCCGCCATCGTGAATCGGCGCACGGCGGCGACAACCGATATGAGTCGAGTTGAATCAAATGTGCGACCAGCGGTGTGACAGCGACGGCGGGCGTCACGACCCTGCCGCTGCCGCGGTGGTCTCGGCCTATCTTTCTTGAGGGAAGGCGACACTGATCTGCTAAGGTTGCCGCTACCTCCACCCCCGGTCCTTGGTAGACAGTGGGACGCTGCTTTCAGACGATTAAATATCAAGCGGGCTGCATGGCACCGTCAGTAGGCCGCTACCGAGCAGCTGAGCGGAACTGGTTGGCTGCCGCTTCTGTGAGCGTGGACGGGGCCGTGACTTGCACGAGGAGCTTGCACGAGACTGCTCCACCACTGCAAAGGGAGCGCCGGAGCGCCGTCGGAAGGCGAGAAGACGGTGTCATGACCCCTAAGCAGGCCCAGTTCGCCCGCGAGGCGCTGAAGGAGTTCAGGTGTGTCCGCGCGCCGGCCAACGGGACGGACAGCCCCGATCTCCAATCGCTTTTAGATAAAGCGGGTGTCGTGCAGTCGACCTTCTTCCTGCGCGAGCGCTTGGCTGCGGGCTTCACCCGGGACGGCATGGCGGCGCTGGTCACCTTGGCGGCGGATATTCTCGAAGCCCGCTCGCCGGGTCCGCCGGTCGCAAGCGCTCGCGTCTTGGCACTCGCTATAGCCGGCCTCTCCGCCAATCTATGGCACGCTCGCCCGCCAGAGATGATTGGCGACGCTGACCTCGAAGGCCTTGGTAATGCGATCGGTCGCTGGTTCTCAAAACAGGAGCGGCTCCGCACCCATTATATCCCCTGCAGCATCAGCGCTTGGCCGCTGACCTCTTTCGAGGTCGGCCCGGTCCGCTTCTATCCGGTCGCAGACCTGCCCCTCGACCTCTTCGGCCTGACACGGGCCGACGTATGGCCACGCGACGGCGACATGTCCGGATGGGCGGACGTCCTGCTCGGACAAGGCGTTCTCCGCCTCGCTGAACTGCGCAACGCCTGGACCATCGCGGAGGTCTCGGTGCGCGGACGCGAGTCGGCGAGGTCACAGCTCGCCGCTGATCTGGCCGTCGATGTAGCTATCGGCGTCATCCAGATGCTGACTCCTCCCAAGTTCTTTGCTCGGGCGGCGCGCGCGACGGCGCGTAGCGCCCCGGTCTGGTGGGCCACCCTGACGCGCGATGGGGACGACGTCCGGCCTGGGGTCAGCAACGACGAGCCCGGCAGGAGCATGGGCCCGGGGGCGCTCGAGATGGCGCTCGCTTCCCAAGCGGCCGTCATGCGTTCTCTCGGGCGGCGGCTTGAGGGCTTCCTACAGGGAGGCGGCAACACGCCCGTCCTCGACGAGGCTTGGTGCAACGCAGCCTTCTGGTATCATGAAGGGGCGGCCGAACCGCTGGACACGCTCGCGCTGGCCAAGTTCGAGACCGCGATCGAAGTGCTATTCCGTTCGGAGAGTTCGGCCGGAAGCAAGCGCAGGCTCGTCGACGGGATGGAGAAGCTTCTCGGCCTGCCGCGAGGGAAGCCCCTGGCCAGCGGGATGACGCCGGAGCAGTTCGCTGCGTCGATCGTGACCGCGCGCAGTCGCGTGCTCCACGGGACCTGGCCGACCCTGCACACCGAGCTTCCCGCTTCCGGGGGCGTCGGCGTGGCTGACGCCGAGATGTTGGCGCGCGTTCTCCTCATCGCCTTTTCCTGCCAGCTGGACGGGTTCATTAGCTCCGGCAACGGCGAGGACTCGCTGGATGCGCTGCTGTCGTGGAATGTGGCCGCTGCCGGCCAGGGCGGCGGGTGAGGCCGGTGGGGGGGCAGGTCGATGCTTCAGCCACATCGATCGTCTGCGCTTCGTACGAACGACGCACGCACCCCTCGGCCTTAACGTGCGACAGGTCAGGCGAGCGTTTAGCGTCGGCTTCTAACAAGATATGCCGCTCGGCATCTGCGTGGGAACGGCGGAATGGTCCCATTTTCCCGGCCATCGCGGTCGGTCGAACAGGCCCGATGAACGAATGTCTGAGATTGGGAAGCGCGAAAGGTGGCCTGAACGACCGTCTTTGGGTCACGTCGTCGCGTTGGGGGAGCGCGACGTCACGGTGGAGGAAGGGGATGTCGAGAGCGCGGTTGCTACTTGCCGGATCCTGCAGACGGGACTGGAATTGGTATGCATCGCCACCCGCATTCTCCCGGAGAGTACATGATGCTCAGGATGGCCTGCGTCCGGCCTTCCTGTTCACCTTTGGGATCGGAGACGACACGTAAGGCGTCCGCCAGTGTTCTGGCGATTGGCGTCGCCTTCGAAAACTCGGAGGTGTCCGAAACGACCCGGCATGTGGACAGGCGCCGACGCGTGACCCTGCACTGCATGATGACGGTCCAGTCCTCTGGAAGCGACTCTGCTTTCGTCAGCTTGATATGCGATCTCGCCTGATCGAACCGCAGCGGCCGGTCGATGTCCTGCGACGTCGACGAACAATCGTCACTGTCGCAGTACCACCCGTCGACCTCGAGATTCCGTGTAGCCAAGGGCGCGCCATCGCCGTCGTCCTGGATCGCCGATGCGATGAGCAGCACGGACAGCGCGACCTGGATCACGATACAATCCTCCCGTGATGACCGGACGATGGACTCCGGGCTGACCGGCGAGTTGCCCAGGTGTCAGAGCAGCTTAGTCGTATCTCCTGCGCCGTCTTGTCAAACACGATGGATGAGCATTGGCTGAGCTGGTCGGCGCCGATCGATACGGTGTCGTGCCGCGCGTCGCGCTTCCTTCCTCTGGCGGTCACCACGATCTCGTCCGGATCGCTGGCTGGCGACGGCCTGTCCGCGTCCGGGATCGCGTCGGTGCCTCCGAAGTCGCCGACCCGGACGCCCAGACGGTCGATGGACAGCGGACCGATCGCCAGCGGCCGGTCCAGCGTCATGCCGCGGACCGGGCGTTCGACGCCGAAGAAGATCTCGGTGGGCGTTGCCGCTCCCGACAACGTGCCGCCATAGGCCTCGGCGAGCCGCGCCGCGGCACCGGCGGTGGCGAGCGTCCGTGGATGGTGGGGATCGAAGCGTATGCGCATCGGCGTCCCGGCCACGTCGATGACTCCGATCGACGGCGCCCAACCGTCGCCGAACAGCGTCTTGGTGAAGCCCGGACGCTCCATCCTCATCGTGATCGTCCGCTCCCCAGGCTGCAGGGGTCGCAGAGCGAACCGTACAATCGATTCGGGCAGGCCGCCCGGTCCAACCGATCCGTCCGCGATCACCGCGAACGGCCGCCGCGTCCAGCCGATCCGCTGCTTCGACGGCTTGTCGCCGTAGTCGATGCTGGCGACCCTCGTCCGGGACATGACCGTGGTCGGGCCGATACGGAAGCCGTAGCCGATGCCTAGCGACCTGTTCGTCCTGAAGCCGCGTTGCTTCGCGAAATCCTCGGAAAGGAGCGGCATGCCGGGTGCCGCCGGATCGACGCGCAGACGGATCGGCCTGCCATCGAGACCGACGACGATGATCCCGTCGCCATCCACGACACGTTCACCGGGCGGATGCGCGTTCCCGCTCAGCAGGGTGGCGGCCAGGACGGTGATCGCTCGTCGCATCGTTGCACTCCCGTGAAGATCGCAGAAGACCGGTCCATCGTGTCCATTCGGAGGCTCGTCGCGGCGATTGTCTCCGTTCGGACGAGAAGCGCTTCGTTCGGCCTGGCCATGCGTCGCCTCCGGCTCGCCGGGCAGGGCCGCGGACGAATGTCGCCAGCCGCGCGCGCCTTTTCTCACGGCGCGGGGCAGCGATACGCCACCTTGTAGCTCCGCCCCCAGCAACGGAGGAGATTGTCGAGAACGCCCATGTTCATGGGCCAGCGGACGGCTCTTGGTCTGCCATCTGCGCCGACCGCGTCCTTGAGCTCGGGCGGACGCGGCAGGGCGGCAAGCCTGGCGCGAGCGACGTCGAGTCCGCGGCGGTCGCCACGTAGGAAGGCGACGGTCCCGTCCACGTAGAGGTTCCATCCCCATTTCGCATCATCGGCGGCCGGATGCCTTCCCGCTTCAAGGAGCGTGACGGCAGCGGCGTACTGGCCGGCATCGGCTCTCAGCTGCCCCTCGTGCCACGCCAGCAAAGTGTCGGCCGGCCCCATGCTGACATGCGCCGCGCGCCAGTCGCGGATGGCGTCGGCGGCCTCCACGACGCATCCACGCGCCTCCAGCGACCGCCACCCGCCGGCTGGGTCCTGGTCGAACGCCGGCAGGTTGAGGGCAAGCATCGCGGACCTGTCGTGGGCACATTCCTTCCCAGCGTCGGTGGCTGGCGCAAGAGTGAGCGCCGAGGCTAGTGCCAGTGCGGACATGATCATCGCGGGTGCTTACCTTTCGGAGAACGAGCCCACCCTGATCGGCCGTGGATCAGGGCTGACACGACGGATCGTACCAGCAGTCCCCTCCAAGCCAAGCCTTATCGGAACGGCAGGCCTGAGCTACGAGCGGTCTCGGCGTTTCGCACCTCAGTTTCCTGCGGGTGTAATGATGCGAACGGATGCTGCGGGCTTCTGGCCGGACGATCGTCCATCGCGGTCGCGGAGGGCACGTGATAGGAGTGAGCTCATGAGCGATGTCCCGTTCAGAGCGTTGCTGCTGATCGCCGTTTCGGGCTGCAGCCCGATGCGGTTGAACGACGACCTCACGGCAGCCGGACGGGCGGACACGAGGATCTGGGCACTGCGGGATTTCAACGACCGGGCAGTTCCGAGGACGCGACCGGAGGCGGCGACGATCCAGCTTGCTCCCGATCATACGGTTCGCGGAACCTCGGCGTGCAACCATGTGGGCGGCGAGGAGATCCTCTGGCAGGGCGACGCGCGGGAGGGTGAAGGCACCTTCCGTCGCAACGTGGCGGGGGTCACCATCACCACGACTATGGGCTGCGCCGACCGGTCGAGCATGAGCCTGGGCAATCGCTTCTGGGAAGGCATGGTGCACGCGACGACTTGGTTGATCGGGGAGAAGACGCTTACTATCCGTTTTGACGACGGATCGATCGCACGCCTCGAACCCACGTCTTCGCCGCGACAGTGAGCGGTCGTCGGCCTGCCACCTCCTGTTTGCTGTCGAGACCGACGCACTTCAGCTCAGCCTGCTCGTGGGAAGAACGTACCGAGCTGCGCCTTTCCGCCGCTCTCCGTCGAAAGCTTTAGGTGCGGCGCCTCGGCCCAAACCTTCGAACGAACGAAGCGCTCCATCGAAGAAGCTACGCCGACTTCATACCACTGGAGCCGCGACCTTGGTCAGAGCTCCGGCGAGCGGGACTTCGGAATGTATCGGGCGAACCAGCCGATGATCCGTTCGAACGCGTCCCTGACGTTGGCGGGAGACTGCGCCAGGCTGTGGCTCTCGCCGCCGTAGCGCACGAGCTCGGCCGTCTTGCCTTGTGCATACAGCGCGTAGAAGAACCGTTCGGCCTGCGAAGGCGCGCTTCGGATGTCCAAGTCGCCATGTATCATCAGCAGCGGCGTGTTGACGCGATCGACGAAGCTGATCGGCGAATTGCGCGAATACCGCTCCTCGTCCCGCCATGGAGGAGAGGGCAGTCCGAACTGATCGGCGATCAGCCAGTTGTCTGACTTCTCGTGCTCGATGCCGGGATAGCCGCGTGAGGTAGGATCGAACTCTTCGAAGGTCGCGGCGAGATCGGTGTCTCCGGCGATCGCGACCCCCGCCTTGAAGCGGTCCGTCTGGCCGACGAGCGAATAGACGCTGTATCCTCCGAAACTCTGTCCAAGCACTCCAAGTCGGTTCGGATCCACGATGCCGAGGGCGACCAGTCTGTCGACGGCCGGAAGCACGCCGTCCGGAATGCGTTGGAGCACGTCGCTTCGCCCATTTGGCCCGTCCAGGGGTATGGACGGAACAAGCACGACGTAACCCTTGGCAGCGTACAGATTTAGGTTGAAGATGCCCGGCATCGAAGGAGAGATCATGTACTCGTCGTGGAGGTCCGGCGGGACCTAGTGTCCGCCGTACACCCAGACCAGGGTCGGATAGCGACGGCCAGCTTCGAAGCCCGGTGGCAGCAGCACGGCAGCGTTCAGCTCGATTCCTCGGTCGTCCGTGTACCTGATGAGGCGGCGCTCACCCCAGGTCACTTTGCCGAGATGGGAATTGAGGGCGAGGAGGCGCAGGCATGCGCCAGTGGCGAGGCTCACTTGCTCGACGCGCAACCCGGTATGCCCGGTTTGTTCGTAGACGACCATGCCGGTGTCCGCCTGGGCGTCGACGATCTCTCCGGTGCGCACAGGCGCCTCGGAACCGATCTCGCCCGAGGTCGTGTTCAGCACGGCGAGCGCCGCTGAGGCGCCAGGGCGTTCCACAGAGACGAGACACCTGCTGGCAGGCTTTGCCTGATCCTCGTCGATCGCGAAGGACACCTTCCCGTCGAGGACGCGAACTCGCGTCAACGCGGCTCTTTCAGGATCAAGCCGGACCAACTCGCTGCCGACGAGACCGACGAGCTTACCCTCGTCGTTGCGGACCAGCCTGGTCGGTGACGCGCCGTTAGGAGGCGCCGCTACGTCTGTCCGTCCGCCCTTGCTGTCGAGGACGCGCTAGGTTCCGCCCGCCCTCCGCAGCACGAGGCGGGATCCGTCGAGCCAGAGTGGTGCGTGCGAACGGGCTCCTTCTTCATCCGGATCTCGTCGGGTCGCGCCCGGCCCTAGGTGTTTAGTCCCGGCATCTGGTGGATCGGGTCGACGATGAACCGGTCTGGCTCAGACGTCCAGATCCTGGCGATGTATTCGTAGGGGGTGAGGCCGCTGAGGGTCTTGAGCCGGCGAGCGAAATTGTAGGCGGCCATGAAGTCGTCGAGGTGCGTCCTTAGCTGGTCGTGGCTCTGGTAGTGAAAACGTTTGACCGTCGCCTCCTTGATGGTCCGGTTCATCCGCTCGACCTGACCGTTGGTCCATGGGTGGTTCGGTTTGGTGAGCCGGTGCTCGATGTCGTTGGCCTCGCAGATCATGTCGAAGCGCATTTGGCGGGACCAGGCGGTGTTTCGGTTACGGGGCTGCTCGGCGAACTGAATGCCATTGTCCGTCAGAATGGTGTGGATGCGGTAGGGTACGGCTTTCAGCAGGTGCTCGAGGAACTCCCAAGCCGTTCGCCTATCGGCCTTGTCGACCAGCTGGGTGACCGCGAACTTGCTGGTGCGGTCGATGCCGACGAACAGGTACAGTTTGCCTTCGGCGGTCTGCACCTCGGCGATATCGATGTGGAAGAAGCCAATTGGGTAGCGCTTGAAGCGTTGTCGCTTCGGTTTTTCGCCCTCGATATCCGGCAGGCGGGAGATGCCGTGCCGCTGGAGGCAACGATGCAGCGCTGACCGGGTCAGATGAGGGATCGATGGCTGCAACGCATAGAGGCAGTCGTCGAGCGGCAGCAGCGTGTGCCGCCGGAACGCCACTACCATTGCCTCCTCCGCTTGGGACAAGGTCGTTGAATGAGGGGCCTTCGGCCCGGTCTTCAAGTCCTCGACCGTCGCCCTCTTACGCCACTTCGCCACCGTCTTCGGGTTGATCCCCAGCTCACGGCTCAGCGTCGCGAGCGAAGCTTGCGATCGCTGTATTGCTGCTCGGACGGCGTGCGTGGTCGTGGCGCACCCATGACGTACCTGTCCCATACGGCTTCCTTCCATTCCAACGAAAGGATCGCACCATCAAACCGTGGGATCAAACACTTAGAATATCTTACGCACCCCCAGCCGGACCGATCGCCCCTCGGGATCGATGTACGCGCTCTGGAAGCGATCGGGTATCCGACCATTCCGGTCGCGCACGTCAATGCGGTCGTTCAACAGATTCTCGACCGTGAACTGGAGCGACATCTGTTTCGCCCACGGTCGCCCGACGATCTTGTCGACGTTGAGGTTGAGGAAGGGGACGAGCCAGACCCGCCCGGAAAAGCGTAGGTCAGACGCGGCAATGTCGCTGCGGATGCGGGTGGCACCCTGCATTGTTCCGTATACTCCAATGCTTGCGGGCCCGTAATTTCCCCGGATGTCAATGTCCCCTTGCCAGCGAGGTTGACCCCCAACGCCCGTCAGCGTCGCGCCGTCGAGCAGGTCGAGCGCGGGAAAACCCGCGCGGAGCGTCAGCACGTCCTCGATCCGGTAGGTCGTGCCGATCGTCGCGCTGATCGTGGGCCGCGGCTTCGGCGGCTTGGGCGGCGGGCCCTCCTTCGCGGGAGCAGGCGCGGGCAGCGGCTTCGGCCCGAGCGGCAGCGACAGGTTTAACGTCGCGCGCACGCGCCGCTCGCGCTCGAACGCGACATTGGTCGCGCGCAGGTCGACCAGCGCCAGCCGCCCGGCGGGATCGCGCTGGAACGCACCCGGAAACGCCGCCTGGAAATCGGGCGTCACGCCGCCGAGCGTCGTCGTCTGGTCGCTGATCCGCGTGTCCACATATTCGAGGTTGAGCCGCACCTCCTTGTCCCTGACCGGCTGTACCGACACCGCGACGGTCGTCCTGCGCCGGCGTTCGGGGGCGAGATCGGGATTCCCACCCGACAGCACCGTGACCAACTCGCTGCGACCGGTGGTGAAATCAAAGAACGGCGTGTTGGGCGCGGTCGTGATCGGGCCGGTCAGCAGCGCGATGTCGGGCGCGGTGCGCGCGTCGTCGCGCGATGCGGTCACTTGCACGCGCCTGACCGGGGTCCAGTTGATCCCGAGCGTCGAACTCGCCAGCCGTCCGAAGCGCGACACGTCGGAGATCCCGATCGAGCCGTTCGCCGACAGCCGCCCGGCGAACGCCAGCACGTCGCGGTCGGGCGAGGTGATCGGCAGGTCGACGCTGACGCGCGCCGACGTCGTCGTGCGCGTCAGGTCGAGCGTCGCATCCTCTACCCCGGGCTGGCGTCCCGTCGCGCTCGAGCGTGCATGGTCGAGGCTCGCGGTCAGTTGCGCCTCGCCCGCGGGCAGCGTCACGAGCGGCCCGTTCAGCACCACGGCGCCGACCAGCGTGTTCGTCACCGTCTCGCTGCGCGCGACCAGCCGCCGCGTTCGCGCCGGGTCGACGGGCGCCAGCGGATCACCGCCCACGTCGACGCGCGCCTGCAGCGCGCTCAGGTCGTAACCCTGCTCAAACGCGGCGCGGCTGCGCAGCCGGTCGTAGCCACCCGTCACGTTCCAGCTCCACCGCCCGATGCCGCCCTGCAGCGTCGTGCCCGCGTGCAAATTCAGGCTGTCGCTGCGCTGCCCCAGCACCGCGCCCGGCAAATAGCGGTAGAGCTGGACCGCATTCGCGAACGGCAGGCTGCCGCTATCCGCCGGCACGTCGAGCAGCGCGGGCGCCAAGCCGTTCAGCCCCGTCGAGCGCTGCGCCTCCATCGACAGGTTGATCGAGCCATCGGCGCCGGCGATCGGTCCGGCGAGCGTGCCGTCGACGTTGATCCGGTCACTGCGGTCCCTGATCGTGCGGAAACGGCCGATGTCGGTGACCGCAAGCCGGTTCGCGCCCGCCAGATAGCCCGAGAGCAGGCGGCGCGCGGCCGCATCGGCAGGGACCGCCGCGGCGGTGACCGCGCGACCTGCCAGCGCGTCGAGCGCGGGATCGAGGCTCGCACCGTCTACCCCGACGACGTTGCCGCCAAGTGCGTAGCGCGCGTTCGCGTCGGGCGCGATGTCGCGCTCCGCCTGCAGGATCGGATTGAGGCGCAGGTGCGACACGCTGAGCGAGGTTCGACGCGCACCCTCGATGTTGGCGAGCGTCGCCTCGGCGAAGTTCGTCTCCCCGCCGCCCTCGGTCGTCGTGCCGACGAGCTGTCTCGCGGTCGTCGCGCGGTAGCGCTTCTTGGTGACGAGGTTCAGCACCTTGACGGTGGGCGGAAAACCGAAGCGCGCGGCCTCCTGCTCGGGCAGGATCTCGGTCCGCTCGAACGCCTCCGGCGGCAGGCTGCGCAATTCGCTGAAGCCCGATATGCGGCGACCGTTGAGCAGGATCACAGGGTCCCCGCCGCTCGCCGACTCGGTGAGGGCCTTGAGGCGATTAATAACCGTCTGCAGATCGGTTGCGCCAAGCGAGCGGAGCGCGTCGGCGTCTAGAACGGCGACCGGTGCCGCATCGCGAATGGCCGAACCCGCGATTCGTCGACCAGTCACGATGATATCGTCGCCCTCACGTACCGACTTGTCACTGTCGCGAGTTTCAACCGTCTGATTTTCGGCCCTAGGTGGCTCGGCCGAGGCGCGAAGTGGAACGGTGCCAACCGTTGTCAGCACAAGAAGTCCAACGTGGGACAAGCTCACGCCCTGCAAACGTAGGCTGATACCGATCGGCAATACTTCATCACTGAACAAACACCCACTCCTCGACGACTTGGGGAAATATGGTCAGCGGATCGTGGTCAAATTGCGGCTGCTCTGCCCCGGAAATCCTTCCTATTGGTAGAGCCCACTCAACACGGGGGAGCGCTGTCCATAACAAGGTGTTATAGCCGGTCTATAACAGGAAAGTTAACATATTGCTCGCCTTTAGGGTCAGGACCCATTGATGTGAGCGTCGTGATCTGATGGGGTGGACGCCCCCCGACGGCATCGATGTGCCAGAGTGGAGGTGTT
>NZ_CAKZHV010000044.1 GCF_936927845.1 uncultured Sphingomonas sp. | reverse complement strand
ATCATCAGCATCTCAGATTCGAGCCTCCAAGGCTCCGGCAGTCATGGGGTCTAAGGGTCCGCTGTTAGCGTGTCATTCCGCCCCGAGCCGGGACCGATTAGGGCGCATAGATCGCGTGACGGGTTAGGTGACACCGTTCGATGCCGATCGAGCTAGACAGGCGCTCCGTCACGCATACGCACGTTTGCGGAGCGTCCCATTTCTCCATCTTCGATGCGCCATTTCGGGAAAACCTATTCGGGAACAGATTTTGGGAAAACCGGGCAGTCGCGACCTGCGCGATCAGCGCATACTCCCCGGCTGTCTCGCTACGGGTTCCTTTGCGGGAAAGGTCCGAGCTTCCCGCTACCCCTTTCATCGGGAATGCCGCGGTCTCAGCGGCGATGCTCAATGAAACGATTGAGGAGCGTCGCTTCGCCTCCGGCCGCAATGCTTTCTCGAAGCTAGTTTACCGGCTCTACCGGGGGCGGCGCACCCATCCCGTCAGGGGCAGCTACTGGATTTCGCCTAAACCAAACGCGTCCGTTAGCTAAATCCATAGTAACAATCCAATGTTTGAGGAATGGCATACCGAGATTGCCGTCGATTACGATGTCGGGACTGAATATCAGCCCGGCAGCTTCGACGCCCTCCGCGACCTTGAAGCGGCCTTCCTGTGGTCCTTCTCCCGTGACCTCTTTCAGATTAAACGACTTAAGTAACGGGCGAGCCACAAGGAGCGTACCGCCATTGCCGCTGTCCAATTCGAGTCGCGCTGGTCCGCGCGCTGTCGGGGCCTCTACAAACACGGATAGTGCCAAGCCGCCTATCTCGCGGGCGAGATGCGCCGGAACCTCGATCGCTCCTACCTTGCGTCGGGTGGCACTGTCGGCAGTTCCCAAGGTGAGTTCCCGTCGAGCGAAATCTATCGTCACGGTGCGGCCGGCGAACGCGTCGAGTGCAAGCAGGCCGTCAATGGGGCTATCCGGGGAGCCAACCGCCAGCACGGTCGCGACAGGGCTACGCAGTGTCTGGTTCTGCCAGTGTATCTCGACGTTGTCGCAGCGTGGCGTGGTGATCTTGGTGCCCGTCATGTGGAAGCCGGTTATCGCTCCCCAAGGCTGACAGTTCAGCTCCTTCGCCAGTGAAGGCGAGATCACGGTGATGCCGCCAGCCGTATCGAGTTGAAAGAGACGCTGCCGTCCGGCCACCTCCACCCGCGCTGCCACGCCTTTACGATAGCTCTCCAGTGGCAGATGTACCGGCTTATCGGAAACAGCACCTGCCCCTGAAGCTGCGCCGGACAGCAACGCGGCAAAAAGCAGCGTTCTCATGGTCTACTCCCCTCTAAATACAGATCAGCTCTACCGGCTGGCGTCTTGGTCGTGCGCTGCCAGTGTTGCCCTAATGTCGTCGATCTCCTCGTCAGCCGGGCAGAGCCCTAGCGCGAAGGATGCAAGGCTGAAGAGCGAGCCCGAGAAAAGCTTGCGCGCGACTTCGTGCACGTAAGCCGCGCGCGCTTGGTCTTCACTCACGGCCGGCAGATAGAAATGCATTCGCTCATTATCGAGCCGGGTAACCAATCCCTTCGCGAGCATAATCTGCAAGAGCTTTAGAACCGTCGTGTAGCCACGCTCGCGCTGTTCATTCAGGTCGTAATGCGCGCTTCCGACCGTGCTGCGGCCTTGTCGCCAGATCACCTGCAGGATTTCGAGTTCCGCCTCTGTCGGCAGTGGCACGTCACTGTCGGGGAAAGTCAGCGACCGCTTCATAGCGCATGCCTACGAACGGTCTCGTAGTATGTCAACGAAGACATTCGTAGGGGATGGGACAAATCAGAAGCGGTTGTTTTTCTTGGGTTGGTGCAGCTCAGAGCATCATGGGAGTGAGGCAACTCGCAACGGCAAGCAGCCCCGTGAAAGCTAAGCGAACGCC
The DNA here is from genome assembly GCF_936927845.1 of uncultured Sphingomonas sp. Lineage (GTDB taxonomy): Bacteria > Pseudomonadota > Alphaproteobacteria > Sphingomonadales > Sphingomonadaceae > Sphingomonas. The sequence continues at coordinate 3,733 of NZ_CAKZHV010000044.1, read as the reverse complement.
GCGATGCCGGATGATGATGGCCGGCAACGCAAGCACCACGATGCCAACTGCGCTCGTGGTAGCGAACAACTGGCGAAAGCCACGGGCCATGCCAGCTCCGGCCGCGTCGCTGCCCATCTCGTGGTCCGTGGCGCCCGTGTAGAGGAGCCACAACACAATCGCGTTCCACACTAACAATGCCGCGACGGTCAGCGCGAGACCGTCGCGCCACGGGCGCTTGGACGCTGGTGTTCGATCTTCCGGCATTGATGCCCCTGGCTTCCATTCCGCTTGTCGACGTGCGGCCTAGCATCAATCAGTCCCAAGCGCTAATATGTAAGCGTTGACATATTCAGGGAAGTGGCTTGTGCGGACAAGGACGATCAAGGCGGTGGTGATCGCGATGATGGTCGCCATCTCGGGAGGCGCGCGGGCTGGCGGTCAGGACGCAGTCTTTGCGCCACCTTCCGCGCGTGCAGGGCTGGCGATGCCGGCTACCAAGGTCATGGTGCTGGGGATCAGCCATCTGGACAACGCGCCCAAGGCGTTCGATCCGGCGTGGCTCGCGCCGGTAATGTGCCGGCTGCATGCCTATGCCCCCGACGCGATCCTGATCGAGGCCATGTCCGGCGAGCAGCTCGCGCAGATCGACGCCTACAAGGCGGTACACGGCGATGCCGGCAAGTGGGCCGGGCCGACGCTGTCGATCGCCAAGGACGCGCAAGCCTCGCTCGGTCTCGACGGCGCCGCCGCGCTTGCGCAGACCAACACCCTGGCGGCCCGCCCCCGGCCGGCGCCGGCCGATCGACGCCGGCTCGCCGGGCTGTTCCTGGCGGCCGGCGAGCCCTTCTCGGCTGCCGTGCAGTGGCAGCAACTTGCGCCTGGCGAGCGGATTGCGGCGGACGGCGTGACGGACAAGATGAGGCGCACGATCGAGCGGTTCGCCACCGGGCGGGGCGAAATCACGTCGATGGCGGTGCCGTTGGCTGTGGGACTCGGCCTGCCGCGCATCTTCTCGGCGGGCGATCACCTCAGTGACACGGCGCTCCCCGACGACGCCGTGTTCGGCGCGGCGGTGAAGGCCCATCCCGCCATCGTGGATGGGTTGAACAAGGCGACGCCCGAGCTGCAACCCTATGGCTCCAAGGCGCTGGCGCTCGACGCGCCGGACCGGGTGATGCCGATGTTCCGGGCGCTGAACTCTCCCCGCTTCGGGCAGCTCGATGCGAAGGCGCAATGGCTGTCGTTGGAACAGACCGCTGGCTTCGGCCCCTCCGGCCGTCAGCGGGTCGCCGCGTGGGAAGCGCAGAACCTGCGTATGGCGACCACCATCCGCGAGGTGACCGCGCCGATGCCGGGCGGGCGTGCGCTCCTAATCGTGGGGGCGGCGCACAAGGCGTTCATCGAAGCGTATCTACGCCAGATGACCGATATCGAGGTCATGTCCGTACCCGCCATGCTCGATGCGACCCCGGCGGGATGCTGAGGGCGATGCGCCTGCGACAGATCGGGCTCGCCGTCACCACGGCCCTGCTGGTCGGCGCCGCGCCCTCGCCGGAGGTGCCGATCGGTGCGCGCATCATCGACGAAGGTTTCGCGCACAGCGAGGTGATGGCGACCGCGACCTACCTTGCCGACCATATCGGCGGCCGGCTGACCAACTCGCCAGCGATGCGCCAGGCGGAGGCATGGGCGAAGGCACGCCTTCGCGGGTGGGGGTTGAGCGATGTTCGCGCCGAGCCGTTCGACTTTGGCCGTGGCTGGAGCGTGGAAGAGGCGAGCGCGACCATGATCGCGCCGCGCCGGATCGCGCTGCGTTCCATTCCGGTCGCGTGGACGCCGGGCACGGGCGGACCGAAGACGGCGGAGGCGATCCTGGCGCCGATCGTGCGCGCGAGCGACTATGCGGCATGGCGTGGCAAGCTGGTGGGGAAAATCGTGCTGCTGAGCGCCCCGCGCGAGCCGGCCGACGAGACGCAGGCGCCGTTCACCCGGCGATCGGACGCCGACCTCGCGGCGCTCGACACCTTCCGCCAGCCCGTCACCGACCCGGCGGTCCTCGACCGCCTCGCCAAGGCGCAGCGCGCCTCCTTCGATGCAGAGGCGTTCCTAAAGGCGGAGGGTGCCGTCGCCTGGATTCGTATGTCGGCGCACGACAACGGCCTGGTCAGCGGTGAGGGCTTCGGGTTCCGCATTGGCCACACACCTCCGCTGCCGGGGTTCGAAATGGCGGCGGAGGATTATCGGCGCATGGTGCGCCTGCTGCGCGATGGGCCGGTATCGCTGCGGCTCAATTCCACCGTCCGATACGACGACAGCGATCCCATGGCTTATAACGTGCTGGCTGACCTGCCCGGCACCTCCCGCACGAACGGTTATGTCATGGCGGGCGCGCACCTCGATAGTTGGACCGCCGCCGACGGCGCGACCGACAACGGTGCAGGCGTCGCCATCGTCATGGAGGCCGCACGCATCCTGTCCAAGCTGCATGTGCGAACCAGGCGGACGATCCGCTTTGCCCTGTGGTCGGGCGAGGAACAGGGCCTGTTCGGCTCGTCTGCCTATGTCGCCGCGCATCTGGCACGAAGGCCGCCCGATCCGGATCCCGACAAACGGCTGTTCGGCCCCTATTTCTCGCAGACCTGGCCGGTGACGCCGCTGCCGGGCTACCGCGATATGACTGGCTACTTCAACATCGACAACGGGTCGGGCAAGCTGCGCGGCATCTACGGCGAGGGCAATCTGGCGGCGATCCCGACCTTGCGCGCCTGGCTCGCGCCGTTCGCCAGCATGGGCGCGACCACCGTCGCCGCGCGGCCGACCGGCGGTTCCGACCAGCAGGTCATGTCGGCGATCGGGCTGCCGGCGTTCCAGTTCATCCAGGACGACCTCGATTACGACGCGCGCGTCCACCACACCACGCTCGACAGCGCGGACCATCTGCGCGCAGCCGACCTGCGGCAGGCGGCGGTGATCCTGGCGAGCCTGCTGGTCGAGGCGGCGAACGCCGAGCAGCCGCTACCGCGGCGTGCCCTGCCATCGGCGCCGGACGGCTACCGGCCGGCTTCCTGATCCTCTGCCTGCGCTGCGACGAGCCGGTCGAGGAAGCTCCGCTCCCGCAGCGTCGCCTCCAGCCGCCATAGCGGCTCGAATACGGCAGCGTCCGCCTCCTCCAGCAGAGCGTGATATGCCCGCGCGATCACCACGTCGGCATCGAGCATCCGGGTCGCCTCCGCGTGTCCCCGGTCGGTAAGGCTGACTATCGTTCGGCGGCGGTCGGCCGGATCGGCCGCGGTCGCGATCATGTCGAGCGCCCTGAGCTGCCGGACCCAGGTGATGACGAGCGGGTGCGACTGGCGCAGCGCGTCCGCGATCTGCAGAACCTGTTGTGGGCCACGGCGTAGCAGCAGGTGGAGCGTCGAGGCGGTGCGCGGCGGTGCCGTCAGCCCAAACAGCGGATACCAGCGCTCGCACCCTTGAACGAGTTCGTCCGACAGGCGACGCAGGACATGCGCCATGAAGGGTAAGCCCTCAGATCGCACGAAGTCGTCGGCTGGTATCGGCTCGTTATTGTCCACCATGGTTTGATACCCGACCGCCGCGACGGCGCGAAGCTGATATCAGGTACGTCGATCGCACGTGAGTTTCGAGAAGGCTGTGATCTTCCCGTTTCACCATCCCAATCGGGACGATCGCCGGGCTTAGACCCCATGACTGCCGGAGCCTTGGAGGCTCGAATCTGAGATGCTGATGA
>NZ_CAKZHV010000043.1 GCF_936927845.1 uncultured Sphingomonas sp. | reverse complement strand
TCATCAGCATCTCAGATTCGAGCCTCCAAGGCTCCGGCAGTCATGGGGTCTAAGCGTCCCGGCTTTGCTGGTGGAGGCGCAGCGGCCTGAACCGCTCGCGAGGTTTGTCGATCTCGCCCCAGAGATAGTCGCCGGTGAGGCCGATATGCTCCCAGCCCAGAGGGGCGACGTGGGCGAGCAGCTCGTCGGGCACGTCGACGCCGCTGCCGCGCAGATGACGGACAGCTCGGTCGAGATAGACGGTGTTCCAGAGCGTCATGGCCGCGGTGACGAGGGTCAGGCCGGAGGCGCGATGGCGCTGGTTCTCGAAGGTGCGGTCGCGCAGTTCGCCGAGGCGGTTGAAGAAGATGGCGCGGGCGAGCGCGTTGCGGGCCTCGCCCTTGTTGAGAATGCTGCCGGTGCGACGACGCTGGTCGGGATCATCGAACCAGTCGAGCATGAACAGGGTGCGTTCGATCCGACCTATCTCCCGCAGCGCGCGGGCGACCGAGTTCTGACGCGGGAAGCCCGCCAGCTTGCGGAGCATGACCGAGGCGCTCACCGTGCCGGCGCGGATCGAGGCGGCAAGGCGCAGGGTTTCGTCCCAGTTCTCCTCGATCGCGCGGATCTTGACCGGACCGGCGACGAGCGGGCGCAGCGTCGGCCACGAGTCGAGCGGCGACAGGCTGTAGAGCCGGCGCTCGTTGAGGTCGCGGATGCGGGGCGCGAAGCGGAAGCCGAGCAGATGGCACAGGCCGAAGACATGATCGACCGCGCCGGCGGTATCGGTCGCATGTTCGCGGATGACCAGCTCGCTTTCATGGTCGAGCAGGCCGTCGAGGACATGCGCGGCCTCGCCGGCATTGGCGGCGATGACCTTGGTGTGGAACGGCGTGAAGCGGTCGGTGACGTGGGTGTAGAACAGCACGCCTGGTTCGGTGCCATAGCGGGCGTTGTGATCGGCGCGGGCCTCGCCCTGACCACCGGCACGAAAGAACTGCCCGTCCGACGACGATGTATCGCCCGGTCCCCAGACCGCCGCGAGCGGATGCGCGGTATGGCAATCGACGATCGCCGCCAGCGCCGACAGATAGGTTTCGTCGCGCACATGCCATTCCGCCGTCCAGCGCAGGCGAGACAACGTCAGCCCGCGCGAGCTTTCGGCCATGCGGCCCAGGCCGAGGTTGGTCGCATCGGCGAGGATCGCACCCATCAGCGCGGACTGGTCGGAGGCGGGGGCGCCGCTGCGCGCATGGACGAAACGGTCGGCGAATCCCGACCATGCGGCGACCTCGACCAGCAGATCGGTGATTCGGACGCGCGGCAGCATCGCGTAGAGCCGGGCCTTTAGCGCATCGGCATCGTCGGACGGGGATCGCCGGATCGACGATATGAGCAACTGCCCGCGTTCGATCGTCACATCGACCAGCTCGCCCGCTGCGGCTGCGCGCTCCACCTCCGTCATGCGCCGGGCCAACAGGGTGCGGCGTTCCTCGTACCATTTGGAAAAGTCGGTCGGCACAACCAGGCGCAGATCGCCGCTCGCGCGCATCGCTTCGAAGGCGGGCATGGGCAGCTGATAGTCGTCGAGCGTGCGATAGGCGCGGCTGCCGTCCACCCAGATGCTGCCCGAGCCGAGCCGCTCGCGCAGGTGGGCGATCACTGCGATCTCATAGGCGCGCCGGTCTATCGTCCCTTCCGCCGGCTGCACGACCTTGCGCCAGCGCGGCTTGATGAAGCTGGTCGGCACTCGCTTCGGCAGGACCGATCGACCGTCGCGGTACATCGTGCGCAGCACCTCGATCGCGCCGAGCAGCGGATCAGCCAACCGCGCGGTGCGGAAGGTGAAAGCGGCGAGAAACGTCGGGGCGAAACGCCGCACGGCGGGATAGCGTTCGACCACTTCTTCCAGCCCGTCATCGGCCGAGCGCGTCAGATCCTCGGCAAAGCGGATGCTGCGTTCGAGCTGATCCCAGCCCATCTTCGCGTCGATCGCGCGGAAGGCGTCGCGCCCGCTCGCACGAGCATCTACCAGCAGGCGACCGAGCCGGGCATGGAAACGCGCGGTGTCCTTCAGCATCCGTGCCTGGCCGAGCAGCCGATCGGAGCGGGTGCGGTCGGCACGGCGGAACAGCGCGCCCACCATCTTCTCCACCATGACCAGCGCGGCGTCGGTCAACGTCGCTTCCATCTCGATCACGGAAGCTACGAGCATGGCGAGCCGGCGCGGACGTTCGAGACGCCGCAGGTGCTGGGCGGTGACGATGCCGGCGGTCCGCGCAATGACGGCATAGCGAGCAGCATGGATACGTCGTGCTCGATCAGCCGCGATCCCGATGCCGCGCACGGTGTCGAGCCGTTCGACGATTCCCTTCAGGTTCGCGGCCGATGGTGCTTCCGGCCATTCGCGTATCCATCCTAGCCGGGTGCGCCCATCATCGTCGGAGGCGATCATGTGTTCGAGTGCGGCTTCCTGTTCGGTCGAACAGTCGCGGATCAGATTGGAATGGGCCGCCTTGCGCGCCCGTGTCCGCACGATGAGGGCGAGCCGTTCCAGCGTCGATGTCGCCGGCAGTACGATCCGGTCCGCCCGCAAGCGATCGACCATGCCTGTGACGATCGTCTCACCTCTATCAGTCGAAGCGGCAATCTCCGATCCCAGCGCCAGCATCGCCCGTACATCCACCCGCGCGAAGGCGCGCAGACCGAGCAGAGCTTCGATCTCGGCCCGGTGTTCGCGCAATGTCGTGGGGCGCGTGGCATAGCCGGTGAAGTCGTCGGCTACGCACCCGATCTGATCGGCGAGCAGCGCGAGCATGGCGGCGGGCACCGCATCCCCCGTCAGTAGCCTGCGACCGGGATGACGCAGGTAGCAAAGCTGCACCGCATAGCCGAGCCGGTTCGCCCCGCGCCGACGTCGCGCCACCTGTGCCAGATCGTCGGGACCGAGCGTATAGAGCCGTTCGATCGTCGCGCGATCGGCAGGCGGGTCGAAGATCACAGCACGCTGCGCGGGCGACAGGATGGTCTTGGTCGGCATCGGCTTCCTGTTCGTCACGAAACAGGAAAGCGTACCCGTTCATGGAGCATAGACCAGAAGACGGGTTATGTGACATTATCGCGATTGATCGACGGGCAATGCCGCTCCGTCACGTGAACGGACGTATATGTGACAACGCAGATCGGTTACGCGCGGGTGTCCAAGGCGGACGGCAGCCAGGTCCACGACCTGCAGCACGACGCGCTGGTCGCGGCCGGCGTCGATCCCGAGCATATCTATGAGGATGCCGCATCGGGCCGGCTCGACAAGCGACCGGGACTGGACGCCTGCCTGAAGGCGCTGCGCCGCGACGACACGCTGGTCATCTGGAAACTCGATCGGCTCGGCCGCGATTTGCGCCACCTCGTCAATACGGTTGGTGATCTGACGAAGCGTGGCATCGGGTTGAAGGTGCTGGCGGGCGAAGGCGCGTCGATTGACACAACCACCGCCAACGGTCGGCTGATCTTCGCGATTTTCGCCGGCCTCGCCGAGTTCGAGCGAGAACTGATCGTCGAGCGCACGCGCGCCGGTCTGGAGTCCGCTCGGGCACGCGGTCGGCACGGCGGGCGTCCGTTCAAGATGACGCCGGCCAAACTGCGTCTCGCCCAGGCCGCGATGGGCAAACCGGAAACCAAGGTCGCGGAGCTATGCGCCGAACTCGGCGTGACGCGCCAAACACTCTACCGACACGTCACGCCGAAGGGCGAGATCAGGCCCGATGGTGAAAAGCTGTTGGCGCGAGGGCGCCGATAGCAGTCGGCTGAAGCTGCTCAGGTTCAGAGCGACGATGCCGTAACGTAGGTTCCTACCGCAATCACGACGGCGGCAAAGCCACGTTCGAGCAGCCCCTTACGGGTGCCGAGAACCTTGCCCAATGCAATACCGCCGATCGTTCCAGCGACGCCGCCCACGACCAGCATCGCGGTCACGCTCCAGTCGACCAGCCCCGACAGGGCGTAGGACAAGGCGGTGGTCAACCCCAGCGCGCTGACGACGACCAGCGACGTGCCGATCGCGAAGGGCAGCGGCATCGCGGTCGCGAGGATCAGCCCCGGCACGATCAGGAAGCCGCCCCCGATCCCGAAGAAGCCGGCGGCAAGCCCGACGCCCAGCCCGATCGGAACCAAGCGCGGCAGCAGCGTCGAGGCGCTATCGCGGGTCAGTCGCACGTCCGGCGCTTCCGCCGTGCGGCGCTTGCGCAACATCGACAAACCGACGCCAATCATCAGAAGCCCGAACAGGACAAGCAGTCGCTTGCCGTCGAACGCCTTGCCCAACTCCGCCCCCAGCGCCGCGCCGATCATTCCGGAGACGGCGAAGACACTGGCGCACCGCCATTTCACGCGGCCCGCTCGCGCATGGCCGACCAGGCTGGCAAGCGCATTGACGGTGACGGCGACAGCGGCCGTCCCGATCGCAGCGTGCGGTGATCCGACGCCGACAACATAGATCAGGAGTGGCACGGCGAGGATCGACCCGCCTCCGCCGACAAGGCCGAGGATCAGGCCAATCACGCCGCCCGATGCAAGCGCGGCAAGGGTGGCAGCGGTGTCCACGATCGCCTCAGGCTGTCGCGCGCCGGTTCCAGGGCATGACGCGCAGCAGGTTGGCCATGCCGCACCACCCCGTCACGCCCGCGAACATCAGCCCCGCCCCGACGAACGCCGACAGCCCGAAGAAGCCGGGAGCGACGAACGTGCCGAGCAGAACGCCGATCAGCACCAGCCCACCGGCGGTAATCTGCACCTGCCGCATGATTTCCAACGGCTGCGACCGATCGGCGACGGTGGGCTGTCCTGCCTGCCGCCACGCATCGATGCCGCCGCCCAGGATATAGGCCGGCGCGCCACCCGCTGCCGCGCCGAGCTGCGCCGCATTGGCGGCGGTGCGCATCCCGGACTTGCAGTGAAAGACGACCGGACGATCGTCGCGCGGGAGATCGCCGATCCGGTCGAGCGGCACGTTCATCGCGCCGGGAATGCGTTCGCGCGCATGCTCGTCGGCACCGCGAATGTCGATCAGGCGCGCACCGGCATCGATCGCGGCACGGGTATCGTCGGGAGAAAGGGTCGCGAGCGTCATCGCATCAATCCTTGCAGTAGAGCTGGTAGAGAGTGCCGAGCAGCGTTTCGACGCGGGCATCCGCGATGGCGTACCAGAGCGTCTGGCTCTCCCGCCGGTAGGTGACGAGACCCTCGTCGCGCATCCTGGCCAGGTGCTGCGAGCAGGCCGACTGCGACAAGCCGACATCACGGGCCAGATCGCCGACCGTCATCTCGCCATGCTCGACCAGCTTGCACAGCAGCATCAGCCGGCGAGCATTGCCGATCGCCTTCAGCGTGTCGGCGACCTGCCCGGCCTTCGCCTCGAATGTCGCCAGGTCCATCGGCGGTTTGAGCATCATCGCCACTCCATTAGGTGTTGCTTATGTAGCACCAGCTAATATATTAGCAAGCGCTAACGGAGAAAATCATGACTCAGCCCCTCATCGAGGCGTTTTTCGACGAGCCGACCAATACGATTAGCTACCTCGTCGGCGATCCCGCGACACGGACTGCGGCGGTGATCGATCCAGTCCTCGACTTCGACATGGCGAGCGGCGTCGCCGACACGCGCTCGGCCGAGCGGATCGTCGCCTTCGCCCGCGAGCAGGACTGGCGGATCGCGATGGTGCTGGAGACGCACGCTCATGCCGATCATCTGTCGGCCGCACCCTTCATCAAGGCGCATACAGGCGCATGGATCGGGATCGGCGCGCATATCCGCGACGTGCAGAAAATCTTCCGCCCCGTGTTCGCGATGGATGATCTGAAAACGGACGGCTCGGACTTCGACCGCCTGTTCGAGAATGGCGACCAGTTCGCGATCGGGGCGCTGGCGGTCGAGGTGCTGCATGTCCCCGGCCACACCCCGGCCGACGTGACCTATCTGATCGGCGATGCGGCGTTCGTCGGGGATACGCTGTTCATGCCCGACTATGGCACCGCCCGCGCCGACTTCCCGGGCGGGGATGCGCGGACGCTCTATCGCTCGATCCGCCGGCTATTGGCGCTGCCCGACGAGACGCGACTGTTCCTCTGCCACGACTACAAGGCACCGGGTCGCGACGACTATCGCTGGGAGACGACGGTGGGCGAGCAGCGACGGTCGAGCGTCCACGTCCATGACGGTGTGAATGAGGACGACTTCGTCGCCATGCGCGAGCAGCGTGACGCCGGGCTATCCGTGCCCAAGCTCCTGCTGCCCTCGATCCAGGTCAACATCCGCGCGGGCCATTTCGATCAGGCGGAGGCGAACGGTGTCACCTACTTGCGTATTCCGGTAAAATGGAAAGCCGGCCATCCGTGATGTCATACGATCGCTGACACGGCTTTGTGCTTAGACCCCATGACTGCCGGAGCCTTGGAGGCTCGAATCTGAGATGCTGATGA
>NZ_CAKZHV010000042.1 GCF_936927845.1 uncultured Sphingomonas sp. | reverse complement strand
AGCATCCCCGCTACGGCCGAATAGGCAAGGCGGCCCGTAGACCACGCTTACGATCTTGGCGAACTAGCCTTGCCGTTAGAGGTCGCGAGGCTGCTTTCGTCTTACGTTACAGAGACAGATCGAAGCCGTGAGCTGAACCAGCCGGAATCCTATGAAGAATCAATCGAGGAGGACAAGGATCGCGAGGAACGTCTACTCCTTGCGATTGTGCCTGCAGCGATGAAGGGGCTGGGGCTTTCGCGTTGGCAGCTGTTCGGCGACGAGTGAGCGTCACCTATCCGGTGTGTACGCCCTGCTGCTAATCCGTCGAGATCGTCATCAATTGAGATGGGTAAGGGGCAACAAGCCCGCTGATGTCCTCCCAAGGTGCAGTCAACCAGCGATCGTAATCGTCATCATGTAGGATCACCGGCATGGCTTTCGGGTGGATCGGGGCCACGATCGCGTTTGGCTCCGTTGTCAGAAACCCATAGGCGTTGCCGCGCTCGGTCGGTCTCCAAATGCCCGCGAATGCGAAAATTGGCCGGCTCGGCACGTCGAACCAGTGCAGCGGCTTCCTACCATCCTCCCCGGGGGCGAGCCCGTACTCGGAGAACGATGTCACTGGTACCAGGCAGCGCCGAGCAGGCGTGGTCAACATCGATCGCCAGAAGCTTGAGCTGAGATTTCGCACGTTGGTCACGTACTTGGTCAGCTTCACCGCTGGGTCGCGCTTGCTGGGCACCTGCGTCGGAACGCCCCACTCCATGCGCTCAAGCCGGCGATCGGCGCCGTCCTTCACGATCACAGCGCCATAGAAGGGCGTCTTCTTGCCCGTCGGGAAGATGTCGCCGGCTGGAAACGTCTCGTCGGGCTCGTAGGGCGGCCGGATGCCAAAGGTCGCCATCACCTCGGCCTGCTTGGCCGTGAGCCGATACCTATTGCACATCCGCGCCTCCTGTCGGCGCCGGCGAGCGAACTCGCCGGCGCGCATGCCTCAGAGCTTGTCCTTCAGGCCCTTGGCAGCCGTGAACGCGACCTTCTTTGACGCCGCGATCGTCATGGTCGCGCCGGTCGCCGGATTACGACCCTCACGCTCCGGCCGATCCTTCACGGTGAACTTGCCAAAGCCATTGATCGAGACCTCTTCGCCCTTCGCAGCCGCGGCCGCGATCTGGTCGAAGACCGCGGTGATCGTCTTCTTCGCGTCCGCCTCGCTCGAACCCGTCACGGCCGCGACACCCTTGGCCAGCTCACCAACGTTCATGGTAATCGTACCTCCCTGAGAAACGGAGCGGACCATACCGATGTCGGATGTTGAGGCAACGATCGTGCTGGACGATGCCAGCGCCAACGCGATCCGGCTCATGCTCTCGAAGCTGGAAGAGCACGACGTCGCGGCTGTTTTCGAGATGGTCGGAGGCACTGGTCCGATCGGCGACCTGGCCGCAGAGGCGATGAAGGATCGCAATATGGATCTATAATCGCTAGCTCGATCCAGCGCGGCAGGGGAGGGGCGCTCGGTCGAACGGAGAGATATGATGGTAGATCGTAGGAAGCGGCCGCAGGGCGGCGCCGAGGTCCTCGTCTTCCTTGACCATCACCGGCTTGCGCACACCCCAGACCACTATGCCTTCGCCCACGACTACCTGAGCGGCGAGGACACGCAGCTGCGCAAACGCGTCGACGGCGCGATCGACGGCGGTGTCCGCCTGACCGAAGAGCAGGTGCTGCAGCTACGGCCTGCCGCGCCCTCGAACGTGGCGCCCGAGCTCGATCACATCACGCTGCGTGTCCTCGACGTCGTCGGAGACGCGATGACGATCACGACCGATCTCAGCCGCGAACTGGTGACGGCTTCCGCGGCGCTGCTCGATGAACCAGGAGCGACGGTCGGCCCGCTGCTCGCGACCATGCTCCGCCGGGCAGAGAGCGCAGAAGCAAGTTTCGCGCAGGCTGCGGCCCGCGCGCGCCAAATCCGCGCCGAGCTGGCGGCTCTGCAGGCAGCAGGGCAGCACGACCCACTGACGGGGCTGACAAACAGGAAGGGCTTCGAGGATCGCCTCGCCGGCGACCTACGGGATCCAGTCTGCCTCGCTCTCGTCGATGTCGATGGCCTTCGCGGCATCAACGAGAGCCACTCGCCAGCAGTCGGTGACTGTCAATCGGCGTCCAAAAAGGACCCCCTATCGGCGTGCAAAAGGGACCCCCTTC
>NZ_CAKZHV010000041.1 GCF_936927845.1 uncultured Sphingomonas sp. | reverse complement strand
AAGGGGGTCCCTTTTGGACGCCGATAGGGGGTCCTTTTTGGACGCCGATTGACACTTGGCCCAAAGACGCGGCTATTTCTGCAGGCGTAAGCGGGCCTGAATTACGCAAAATGTTTAGAAGCTTTCCCCGAGCAACTGAAAGCCCGGCCGAAGACATTGCTTGATCACCGCAGGTGCGAAGGCGACGGTGGGTTTGGAACACCAACTCTGCAAGTGCTCGACTATTTAGGGTATCGTCAATACTGGCGAAATCCTCTAACGTTTTAGGCATGCCAACCCCGCGATCACCCCCATCGGCTGCATCTCCCGAAGGCGAAACCAAAATATCTTCTCGCTAAATTGCGGGCGTTCTCATGCTCATTAGATTGTGTTCCAAGTGCGCCATGATCCACATTGATCCAATCAGGACCAAGCCGACAATCAGCACTCCGAACGCCAGTGCGAGCACGTTGTTAGTGTTATCCGGCCCGGTCGTGACGTGCAGGAAGAAGACGAGGTGGACGCCCATTTGAGCAATCGCCAGCGCGACCAGGGCGACCGGTATTGCCGGCCCGTATATGACGCCGCTGTATACCGCCGCGAACGACGCCACGCTGAGCAAAGCCGCAAGCATAAGACCAATCGCATAATTGCCAATCTTGGCACGGGAACTGGGTTCGTGGGACCCTTCGCCGGGCGCGCGGTTGTCGTCCTGTTCGGCTCGTTCGGTCATCCCGCCACTCCCATTAGATAGACGTTGGTGAACAGCGCCACCCAGATGATGTCGAGCGCATGCCAGAATAGGCTGAAGCAGGCGATGCGGCGGACGACCTCGTCACGGAAGCCCTTCGCCTGGACCTGCGCCATCATCGTGGTCAGCCAGACCAGACCGATTGTCACATGAAGGCCGTGGCAGCCGACAAGCGCGAAGAACGCCGAGAGAAAGGCGCTGCGTTGAGGTCCATTTCCTTCGCCGATGAGGTGCAGAAATTCCTTGAGCTCGAAGCCGAGGAAGCCGGCGCCAAGCACAGCTGTCACCGTCATCGCGATCTGAAACCAAAAGCGATTTTTTCTCTGCATGGCGATGCCGGCCATGCCGCATGCGAAGCTCGAGGCCAGTAGCAACGCCGTCTCTGCCGCCACGAGCGGCGGTTCGACGATGTCACGGGCCGCGGGCCCGCCTGCCGTTGCCTTGGCGAGCACCGCATAGGCGGCGAAGAAGCCTGCGAACATGATGAAGTCGGTGAGGAGGAAAATCCAGAAGCCGTAGGCGACGATGATCCGCTTGGGTGCGGGACCGCGCTCACTGATGGCTACCTGCCCACGGCCTAGTTTGTTCGGATCGTCGCTCATGCCGGCATACCTCCGGCTGCATTGAGCAACTGTGATCTGGCAGCGCGTCGCTCGGTATCGAGCCGTTCCACCTCTGCAGCGCTGATCTCGATCTCGTTCTCATCCCGCCAGGCAAAGACGATGAAAGTCGCCCAGGCACCGAGCACACCAAACCCGACCAGCCACCAGATGTGCCACACCGCAGCAAACCCGAGCGCGGTGGTGAAGAAGGCGGTGACGAAGCCTGTCGGCGACCTGCGTGGCATCTCGAATGCCTCGTATTTCGGCTTGTCAGGCAGTGCGCGACTTTCAAGCGCTTTGGACTTGATACCCCAATACGCCTCCTCGCCCGTTACATCGGGCAGGACGGCGAAATTGAAAGCCGGGGGCGGAGACGTGGTCATCCATTCCAGGCTGCGTCCGTCCCAAGGGTCGCCGCTCTTGTCGGCTAAGTTCGCGCGGTTGCGGATCGAGGTGTAGAGCTGAATGACCTGGCAGGCGATGCCGCCCGCGATCATCAGGGCGCCAAAGGCCGCTGCGACCAGCCACGGTTGCCAGCCGGCCACATCGTAATGCTGCATCCTTCGGGTCATGCCCATCAAGCCCAACACGTAGAGCGGCATGAAGGCGAGATAGAAGCCGCCGACCCACAGCCAGAACGCACGCTTGCCCCAACGCTCATCGAGCGAGAAACCGAAGGCCTTGGGGAACCAGTAATTGTAGCCCGCGAAGGCGCCGAACAGCACGCCACCGATCACGACGTTATGGAAGTGCGCGACGAGGAACAGCGAATTGTGCAGCACGAAGTCGGCGGGCGGCACTGCAAGCAGCACGCCGGTCATCCCGCCGATCACGAAGGTGATGATGAACGCCACTGCCCACATCATCGGTACGTGGAAGCGGATCTTGCCGCCGTACATGGTGAACAGCCAGTTGAAGACCTTCACCCCGGTCGGCACCGCGATGATCATCGTCGTCACGCCGAAGAAGCCGTTAACGTCGGCGCCCGCCCCCATGGTGAAGAAATGGTGCAGCCAGACCATGAATGACAGAATGCAGATCACCATCGTCGCCACCACCATCGAGCGGTAACCAAACAGCGGCTTGGTCGAGAAGGTCGAGACGATTTCACTGAAGATGCCGAAGGCCGGCAGGATCAGAATATAGACCTCCGGGTGGCCCCAGGCCCAGATGAGGTTGACGAACATCATCGGATTGCCGCCAAGCTCGTTGGTGAAGAAGTGGAAGCCGAGGTAGCGGTCGAGCAGCAGCATCGCCAATGTCGCGGTCAGGATCGGGAAAGCAGCGACGATCAGCAGGTTGGACGCAAGGCTCGTCCAGCAGAACATCGGCATGCGGGTATAGCCCATGCCCGGCGCGCGCATCTTGAGGATGGTGGTGACGAGATTGACCCCGGACAGCAATGTCCCGACGCCCGAAATCTGCAGTGCCCACAGATAGTAATCGACACCAACGCCGGGCGAGAAGCGCAGCTCCGACAGCGGTGGATAGGCAAGCCAGCCGGTCTTGGCAAATTCGCCGATGACGAGGCTGAGGTTGATGAGCAGGGCACCGCTCGCGGTGAGCCAGAAGCTGACGTTGTTGAGCGTCGGGAAGGCGACGTCGCGCACGCCGAGTTGCAACGGCACGACGAAGTTCATCAGCCCGATGACGAACGGCATCGCCACGAAGAAGATCATGATCGTGCCATGCGCCGAGAAGATCTGGTCGTAATGTTCGGGCGGCAGATAGCCGGGATTGCCATAGGCGATCGCCTGCTGACTGCGCATCATCGCCGCGTCGACGAAACCGCGCATCAGCATCAGCAGGGCGAAGCCGCAGTACATGATGCCAATCCGCTTGTGATCGACCGAGGTGATCCATTCGCGCCACAGATAGGGGACGTGTCCGGCGCGCCACGTCCACACCAACACCGCGAGGATGCCGCTGCCGACGATCGCCGCGGCAATCAGCGGGATCGGCTGATCCCAGGGGATCGAATGCCAGTTGAGCTTGCCGAACATGCTCAACTCTCCCGCCCGCCATTGTCGGTCTCGTGCACCGGTGCGCCGGCCTCCTTGACTGCCGCGGCGAAGAAGCCGGCGGGAACGCTGCCATAGGCGAAGGGCTTGACGTTGCCCTTCTGCTGGGCGAGCGCGTGATAGCTGTCGGCGGTGAGCGCCGGCCCCTGCGCGCGCATCCGCGTCGCCCAGCCGGCAAATTGCTGTGGCGGCACCGCGTCGACAGTGAAGTCCATATCGGAAAAGCCCTCGCCGCTGTAATGCGCCGACAGCCCGTGGAAGCGGCCCGGCCGGTCGGCCATCAGGTTGAGCTTCGCCTCCATCCCCGCCATCGCATAAATCTGGCTACCGAGCTGCGGTACAAAGAAGCTGTTCATCACCGTCGCTGACGTGATGTGGAACTCGATGGGCGTGCCTGCCGGAACGACGACGCGATTGACAGTCGCGACACCTTCATCCGGATAGATAAACAGCCACTTCCAATCGAGCGCGATCACCTGGACGACGATCGGTTTCTGCCGACTGGACAGCGGGCGTCGTGGGTCGAGCTCATGGCTGGCGACCCAGCCCATTCCGCCCAAAAATACGATGACTATCAGCGGCACCGACCAGACAAGCAGTTCGAGCTTTCCTGAATACGCGAACTCCGGCCGATGCGTCGCGTTGCGGTTTCCGGCGCGGTACCAGTAGGCGAAAACCAGCGTGAGTATGATTACCGGCACGACGATGCCGAGCATCACGGCCAGCGCGTTGCCGAGCAAAATCTTCTCACCTGCTGCTACTGGTCCAGCCGGCTCGAGTATTCCTCCGCCGCAGCCGCCTACGCATAACGGGAAGGCTAGAATTCCACGCCTCCGAAGGGTTCTCGCGCCGGACAACTGCCAGCGGGGTCTACCCAGACTGCTCACTGGCAACACAGAGCCCGTCGCTCGTTGGCAAAAACCAATTGGCTGCATCGGAACGGCAATCTACGGCCTCCAATTCGATACATAGTTGTATCAAGCCAATGCGGTAATGTATCGAAATGAGGTGCGCAAGGCGCGACTGTCGTAATGAAGGCATTCGCCGGCCTAGATGTTCGCTTCCGGCATCGGTCATCGCTGACATGAGGAGATTGGCGAGCAAGAGCGACGGAGTACGGGACGGCTCGACCTGGGGCTGGCTACCGCGCGAAAAGCCACTGCTCTGCAGCTTCAACGCGGTCAAAATAAGCGGGCTCACGGGATGACGATGCACGTTGGACTTGCATCCGCAGAAGTGTGTGGGGCACCACGAAGGCAAGCCTTTCCGATGCAAACTCCGGGTTTGCGATGATCTGCTCGAATGCCAATACGCTTTCTTGAGGCTGTATTGCCATGGCTCGAACATCAACCAGAGTAAGCTGCTTATTTCGATCGCAGGTTAGTTGCTCGCGTGCCTGCTGCAGCTGTCGTGCAACTTCGGAGAGTTTCGATATTTGAAAAAACCCACCGAGGGTTACGCGCATGAGGTTGCGGGACACCTCTATCGCAATTGACGAATGTTGATCCATAAGCGCCTCTTGGCAGCGAGGTGTTAGTGACCGCTCGGCAGGAGAGACGGCAGGTCGTGGACCGCCTCACGGGTCCATCTATGCGACAGCGAGGCAGAAATTCTGCTACTCACAAACGCAGATCACGCATAAGCGTAAGGCCCCCCTTTGGCGAGCGCTGCTTGGTAGGCGGGGCGGGCATGGATCTTGGAAAGCCACGCAATGGTAGCGGGACGTGAGGGGCCAAGTCCGGCACGATTGCGAGCTGCTTCCAAAGGAAAGCTCATCATGATGTCGGCTGCCGTCATTTCCTGTCCGGCGAACCATGGCCGCTGAGCTAATTCACTTTCAACATAGTCGAGGTGAATATCGATCATCGGTTGTACGCGTTTCATCGCCAATTTGCCCATGACCGGCACTCGCGAGAGTGCTAGTTTAAGGAACAGCGGGGGCATGAGCGAGCCCTCGGCATAGTGCAGCCAGAAGCGATAGAGCAGTGCCGCATCGCGCCCCGGAGGGGCGCCTAGCTTGTCATCGGCTTTGTCTACCAAATATTCCAGGATTGCCCCTGTTTCGGCGATTACGCGACGGCCTCCTTCGTACACGTCTTCGATCACTGGCGATTTGCCGAGGGGATGGACGCGTTGCAGCTCCGGTGGGGCGAGCATGGTCCTCGAATTGCGCTTATACTGTTTGTTATGATAAGAGAGCCCAAGTTCCTCAAGCATCCATAGGATACGTTGTGAGCGGCTATTCTCAAGGTGATGAACGATAATCATGGGATTTAACCAATCATATATATGCCTCGGACAAAATAACCATCTTAGTGACTATTTTATCTGGGACGAATTTTTAATAGGTGTCGTCGCCAACGAAATCAGGGAACGAGAAGCGACGGGTCGACGGCGTAAAGCTCGGCTGACGAGCTACTAGCCGCAGCATCAAGTCCAATTGCTTCAGGGACGATCTAATTCAGATAGAACGTTGCTGTCGCTTTCTTCGCTAGGCCGTAATGATCATTGCCTGCCGATTTTTGCTGCTGCTCCATCAGCCAGCCGCACACTGCCACAGACAGCATCGTAAGAAATGGATAGCTGGCGGCGAGCCGGTCGTCGGCGCCTGCAACGGCAAGACGGCGTCCGATATCGTCGCAGTGGTCGATCAATTGCCGGAGCGGCATCGCCCGCGCCGTCGCCCGCAGATCGCTTATGAGGGCAGCGAACGCTTCGCCTTTTGATAAGGCAAGCTTGCGGCCAACGAGATCCGCGGCCTGGATACCGTTCGTTCCCTCGTAGATTGGCGTGATGCGGGCATCTCGGAAAAACTGAGCTGCGCCAGTTTCCTCGACATAACCCATGCCTCCATGCACCTGCACCCCTAGCGAGGCGATTTCGTTGCCAAGGTCGGTAGCGTGGGCTTTGGCAAGGGGAGTAAGGATCTCAAGCCGGTCGCGGGCACCGTCATCGCCTAGCGAAGCCAAATCGACCTGTGAGGCGGCATAATATACCAAAGCTCGAGCTGCCTGCGTTTGAGCGGCCATCCGCATCAGCATGCGCCGGACGTCGGGATGATCTGCAATCCGTGTCGGCGCTCGATCAGCTGCCCCGGCACGGGCGGACTGCACCCGTTCCATTGCATACGAAACGGCTTTGCGGGTTGCGGCCTCGCCAATCTGGACGCCCTGCAAGCCAACGTTCAAACGCGCATTATTCATCATCGTGAACATGGCGCGCATTCCCCCGTTCTCCGGGCCGATCAGTTCGCCAACGCACTCATCTTGATCGCCAAAGCTCAGGACGCATGTCGGCGAAGCGTGGAGTCCGAGCTTATGCTCGATTGAGACAACCTTTACGTCGTTGCGCCGGCCCGGTTTTCCATCGGCGTCTAGGCGGAACTTCGGCACCAGGAACAGGGAGATGCCGCGCGTCCCCGCCGGTGCGTTTGGCGTCCGCGCGAGGACGAGATGGACGATGTTCTCGGCCATGTCGTGGTCGCCGTATGATATGTAGATCTTGGTGCCTTTGATCGACCACGTCCCGTCGCCGCGAGGAAGAGCCTGCGTGCGGAGCGCGCCGACATCCGACCCAGCCTGCGGCTCGGTGAGGTTCATCGTGCCGGTCCAGGCCCCGGTGGCGAGGTGTGGCAGATACAGTGCCTGTTGGTCGGCCGATCCGTGATGAACCAGCGCTTCAATCGCACCGACCGTCAGCGTCGGGCAAAGCGCAAAGCCGGTATTGGCTGTTCCGAGCAGTTCAAGAACGGCGGTCTGCAGCACGAAGGGCATTCCCTGACCGCCATGTTCTACAGGAACGCCGATGGTCCCCCATCCGCCTTCGACATAGGCTTGATATGCAGGAGCATACCCGTCGGGCATGACGACGCCATCGTCGGTCCACCGCGCGCCAACCGTGTCGCCGATCCTGTTGATGGGACCCCAGACGCCAGCGGCGAATTCACCGGCTCCCTCAAGGACAGCATCAACGACGTCATCGCTGGCGTCGGCAAATCGGTCGTGTTGAGCAAGGTCGCGGATGCGAGCGATCGTGTCGAGAACAAACCGGATCTCGGCGGTCGCGGGTGAGGAGGGGGCCATGCTTTAAATCTTTCTAAGGGGCTCGCGGGATCAGGCGGTCGCGAGCGAAGCGGACCCGATGGCCGTGTCCCGCAACGCCTTTTTATCAACCTTGCCGACACTCGTTCTCGGTAGGACCTCACAGAAGTGGATGGCATCCGGGATGGCGTAGCGCGAGATCGCGCCCGTCTGTGCGCATTCGGAGACCGCTTGCCGCAGTGATGCTTCCGTCACTGCCGCACCTTTCCCGCGCACGATGAACGCAATCGGTCGCTCGCCCCAACGGGCGTCGGGAATGCCGACGACGGTCGCCTCTGCCACCCCGGGGACGTCCATCAGGAGCGATTCCAGCTCAAGTGACGAGACCCATTCGCCGCCCGTCTTGATGACGTCCTTCAGCCGATCGACGATCCGAACAGCGCCGTCGGCATCGATCTCGGCGATGTCGCCAGTATGGAGGCGTCCGCCTTCCCATAGGGTATCGGAGGCATCCTGCTGCGAGTAACCTTGGGTGAGCCAGGGCGCTCGGATGGTGAGTTCGCCGCCACGAGCGTGGTCGACGGCGACCTCGACGAGCGGCAATGGGAAACCAGCGCGACAGCGGACCCCTACGGTTTCTTCCGGTCGGCTACGGGCAAGCGTCACAACGGGCCCGGTTTCAGACATGCCGTATCCGGAAAGCGCAATGATGCCGACTTCTTCCGCTTCCTGAGCCAGTGCCTCCGGCAAAGCCGACCCGCCGATCATCATGGTCCAAGGCCCTACGTCCCAAGCATTTGCCTTCGCGGCATCGACCACCATTCGCAGGATCGTCGGCACGCAATGCGAGTAGGTCACGCCCTCATTGCGCTTCAGCGCCAGAAGCGTGGCGGGATCATAGCGTCCGGGATAGACCTGCTTCATTCCCAGCATGGTGGCGATGAACGGCATGCCCCAGGCGTGGACGTGAAACATCGGCGTCATCGGCATGTACACGTCACGGCGGGTGACATTCTGTCCGACAGGCTGGTTTGCGATCGTCGTGGCGGCCGCCAAGGTATGCAGGACAAGTTGCCGGTGCGAGAAGAACACCTGCTTGGGGTCACCCGTCGTTCCCGTCGTGTGGAACGTCGTGGCGATGGCGTTCTCATCGAAATCGGCAAAGGCGAAGCCGGGGTCGCCCGCGTTGATCAGGGCCTCGAAGCCGTCACCTGCCATTCCGCCGAAGGTGACGACGCGTGGAATGTCGAGCGCAGGTAGAAGTGCGTCGGCGAGCGGCTTGAAGTCGTTGTGATAGAGGAGTGTCGAAGCGCCGCTCTGCCGAAGTGTGAAGCCGATTGCGGCGGGGGCCAAGCGAACATTGACGGTCTGCAGGATCGCGCCGAGCATGGGGATCGCAAAGTAGCACTCGAGATAGCGGTGGCTGTCCCAGTCCATCACCGCGACCGTGTCACCGGCTTGAACACCCAGCCCAGAAAGACCCGATGCCAGACGGTGAACACGCTCGAGGAATTCGGCGTAACGGAATCGCCGCCCGTCGCTGACGATCTCCGCATCCGTCGTCTCCGCCTGGGGGAGCAATCGACGGATGAGGAGGGAGTAACTATATGCCTCTGCAGCGACCGTCTCGAGCAATCTCGGCTGCGTCATAACCTCTCCTAAGGCTTGATGTTTTAGTTGGCTTTGGATGTGCTGAACGCGATGACGTAGTCGCCGACGTCCTTCGAATGGGCAGCTCCGCCTACGGAGACCAGAACATATTGGCGTCCGGTTCTGGGCGAAATGTAGGTCATGGGGGTCGCACTCGAGCCCACCGGCAGCCGGTAGCGCCAGACCTCCTTGCCATTCGATGTGTCGTAAGCGCGGAGATAGTAGTCCTGCGATCCCGCGAAGAAGAGCAGTCCCCCGGCGGTCACGCTGGTACCGGCATAGGTCGGCATGCCGATCGGCATAGGGAGGTGCGACTTGATCCCAAGCGGTCCCAATTCCTCGGCGGTTCCGGCCGGCACCTGTCACGCAATCTTGCGCGTGTTGAGGTCGATCGCGGTGATTGTGCCGAACGGGGGGCGGGAGCAGGGGACGCCCAATTTCGTCATCCACATCTGGATGTTGACGCCATACGGCGTGCCGAGCTGCGGCGATGGTCCGTGGCCGGTGCCATCCGGATGGTTTTTCTTGGCGAACTCCGTAAATTCCGGACGGGTCATCAGGCGGACGGTCATTGGCACGCGCACGTCGTTCATGAACACCCGGTTGTTGGGTACGTCGACCGACATGCTTCCCCAGTTCAGACCACCGAGGTTGCTCGGATGCTCGATCGACTGGGTCATGCCCGGGGGCGTGAAATCACCGCTGTAACGCGACTGACGGAAGGATATGCGGCAGGCGAGCTGGTCGAACATGGTCATGCCCCACATGCGACGTTCGTTCAGCGTTTCCGCGATCACCGGCATATCAACCGAATAAGGCTGGGTCGGCGACATCCGCTCACCCGGCATGCTGCCCGCCGACGACACGGGTTTTTCCACCACGCGGCTGAGCGGCTGACCAGTGGCTCGGTTCAGCAGGAACAGCTGACCCCGCTTGGTGGACAGCAGGAGCGCCGGAATATTGCCCCGCAGATTGACGAGGGCGGGTTGTGCGGGAAGGTCATAGTCCCAAAGGTCATGATGCACCGTCTGGAACTTCCAGCGCTCGCGGCCGGAGGTCACGTCGAGCGCCACAAGCGTCGAATTGTACTGGTCTGCCCATGGCTTGCGCTGCACGCCGTAATAGTCAGGCGTGGCGTTGCCGAGCGGGACATAGATCAGGCCCAGCTTGTCGTCATAGGCCGCAGTGGTCCACATGTTCGGCGTACCGCGTGTGTAGGTCTGGCCGGGAGGAGGCTCACGCGTGATCGCCGGGTTGCCCAAGTCCCATGCCCAGACGAGCTTGCCGGTCATTACGTCGAAGCCGCGGATGACGCCGGATGGTTCACCAGTCTGTTCATTGTCGACCACCCAGCCACCGATCACGATGATGTTGCGCGCAACGAGCGGGGCGGAAGTCTGAAAGTAGAAGCCCGGCTTGACCGGTCCCATGCCCTCGGCGAGCGACACGGTGCCGCCATTGCCGAAGCCGGGGCAAAGCTTGCCCGTCCTGGCGTCCAGCGCCATCAGACGTGCGTCGATGGTGGTCGCAATGAGACGCTGCTGGCATTCGCCCGTCATGCTCGCCGATTGGTAGAAGCCAAGCGAGCGACACCGCTGCCAAAACGGCGCCTTGGCATGCGGGTCGAAACGCCACTTGGTCGCACCGGTGTCTGGGTCGAGAGCAACAATGATGTTGTTGCGAGTGCAGCTGTAGAGGGTGTCCCCGATCTGTAGCGGTGTGTTCTGGTCGATACCCGGGCCCTTGTCGCCGGTTCGGATCGTCCAGGCAGGCTTCAACGTCGTGACATTGTCGCGATTGATCTTGTTGTAGGTCGCATACCGGAGCCCTGCGGTCGTCGCACCGTAGGACGTCCAATCCTGTGGCGCATTATTGCCCACGCCCGGTGAGTAGTCTGCTGCTGCGATGGCGGACACGGTGGGATGCGGCACAAACGCCAATCCGAATAAGACGATGAATGCGACACCGCATGCCGCAGCGCTCAATCGAACCCCCTTGCGAGCGGCCCCCGTTATAATTGAGGGGAACAGTGCGAAGCCCAGACCAACAAGCGCGATGGGGGCGAGTAGGCGAGGAAAGAGGTCCCAGAAGCGGAAACCGGCCTCGACGATCGACCAGATCACCGTGCCCGCCAATGCGGCCGCAAGTATCCAATTAGCCTCGCGCCGACCCTTGATCGCCAGAATAGCTGACGCGGCTAATGCAACGCCAAAGATCGTATAATAAAGGGATCCCCCGAGCGCAATCAACCAGAGGCCAGATGCAGCCAAGGCTAAGCCAATTATAGTTAGAATAAACGCGTAGAGCTTCGCAATTTTAGACATCGGGGTGGCTCCGATCATATATGAGCAGGGCCAGCCGGGCCCGATTAATGGGCCAATCTTTAATCTGGCAAGTTCGCTCGAGACACCGCGAGGCGGAGTTCACGCGCCGCGGCGAGGTCCCGAGCTACACGATGCCGAGTGCAATTTGGTGAGATATTAAGGGCTTGTAACAGTCCTGAACCGATTAAGGCCGAACCTAATGCCGGAATGACGACACTTTCGATTATCATAGGAAGCTCGGTTTGTGTGAAGGCAGATCCTTCCTCACGGTCGCCTGCAATCTCGCCAGACAGGCGAGAAAATCGTTCAAATAGTGGCTGCAAAAGCGGGCTATGCGTGGCTGATAGCCATCCGATCAACTTGCCGATGCCGGTTTGTTCGAAGGTGTCGAAGACTAGATCGACCAGGTCGGCTTCGGCGATCACGCCGGCTTTCAAGGCGGATGTTCCCGTTCGCACCTCTGTCAGAAGCTGTTCAATCAGGCCATCTGCCACCGCCGCCTGCAGATTGGCGGCGGTGCCAAAATGATGAGTGATGCTTCCATGGGTCATGCCTAAAGCTGCAGCAACAGCCTGAAGCGTGATTGAGCTCGGCCCGTCCGTTACGAGGAGCTCGCGTGCCGCGATGATCGCCTCGTGACGAAGTTCGTCAGGCTGGCGGCGCCGGCGCCGCGCTGGAGCGGTCACTATTGTCATCAATGACAATATGTGAGATACTTTGATCGCTGTCAATGATTTCCACGGGATGGGTCACATGTTCGACAACGGCAAAAGCCGGCCCCGCGGATGGGCCATCGTAATGGCGTACCGGTGAGAGCGATCAGGGAAGCAGGAGGACGCGGCGAGATGATAGGTCGCTTAACGCGCCACAGCGTGCGATTTGCTGCGCTCGTATGTGCCACAACCGCGCAAGCGCAAAGTCAGTCCGGCCAGACGGTAAAAGCTTTAAGTTTCGATGCCGCACTTGCACGCATTGATGATGCTTCGCCTGGACTATCCGGTGAGGATCATGCCGTCCGTGCAAGTGAGCTGATCGCTGGTGCTACCCGTAGCCTTCGTCGCCCGGTCGTCAGCGCTTCGGCCAGCGTCATCGAATATCAGAAAACGTTGTCCGTCGACCTTACCGGGCCGAAGGATAATGCACAAAATGCCACAACCGATTTTCTGTCGCAGTTACCCGGCCAGTTTCCGGCGGGGCTGCAGCAGATCGTCGGCCAGGTCACGCAGCGGGTTGGTGCCGCGCTGCCGACAATCTTCGGTGCGATCCCGGACACGCTGCAATATCAGACGCGCGACACGGTGTTCCGGCCGGCGATCACCGCCGCAATGCCCCTTTATACAGGCGGAGCGATCCCGGCGATACAGGCAGGAGCAGACGCTGCGGTCGATGTGGCGCGGGCCAAACAGGCCGGCGGGCACGACGTGTCCCGTGTCAGCCTTGTTCGGGGCTATTTTGGACAGCAGGTCGCTGCACAACTGACGCACTCCACGCGCGAGACGCTCGAGGGGTTCGACCGGCATCTGTCCGATGCGAAGAAGCTCGAGCAGAACGGAGTGATCCCGCATGCCCGCGTTCTTCAGGTCCAGGTCGCGCGCGATGCCGCGGAGCGCGCTTATGTGCGGGCGCAGCTTGAAGAAGCGACGGCCGCCGATGCGCTGGCGCGATTGCTGGATCAGCCCGGGGGTGTGAATGCCCTGACACCACTGTTCGTCAATTCGGTCCCTCTACCACCGGTCAGCGTCTTTATCGACGGCATCGATGCAACACCGCGAGCACGCGGCGCGGATGCCGCCCGCGACATCGCCCGTGCGGGCGTGGGCCTGGCGAAATCTCGTTACCGCCCCCAGGCTTTTGCATTCGGTAGCTACAATGCCAACCGCGACAACGCACTGCCGACCGAACCCGATTGGGTGGCTGGCGTCAGCCTGCGATATACCCTGTTGTCGAACTTCGATCGCAAGAAGTCGCTCGACGCGGCCCGCGAGCAGGAGCGTGCGGCGGCCGATGCCGCTGCGCAGGCGCGTAAGGACGTGGCCAGCGAAATCGTTCGTGCCTGGAATCTGGTCGAAACCGCCCGGCGGTCTTTCCTGCTGCTCGACAGCAACCTTGCCGCAGCCCGGGAAAACCTGCGGGTCCAACGGGTTTCATTCTTCGAGGGTGAAGCCCCATCCTCGTCGCTTGTCGATGCCGAGGCGACGCTGGCCTCGACGCAAACCCAACGGATTGCGGCGGCCTATGAATATGACCTCGCGCTGGCGGGGTTGCTCGCGACCAGCCACCGGGTTGACGATTTCACCACCTATCTGGCGCGTGCCGATCGACGTTTGGGGGACGAGAAGTGAACGAAGAAACAGCCGCCCCGGCAAGGCGCAACAAGCGGCCTATCGCGATCGTCGCGGGCGTGATCGTGGTGGTGGTCATCGTCCTGGGACTGTGGCTGGCGAGCCGTCCGGCGCCGGAGCAACTGCAGGGCATGGTCGACGCGGACGAGGTGAATGTCGGCACAAAAGCGCTCGCTCGTGTCGAGCGTTTGATCGCAGAGGAGGGGCAGCGCGTTCAGCCCGGCACGCTGCTCGCAACTCTGTCGAGCCCTGAGATCGCGGGCGGACAGGCGCAGGCGCAAGGTGCGCTCGATGCCGCACGCGCAATTGCGTCGGAGACGAACGAGGGCGCAAGGTCGGAAGACATCGCAACGCTGCGCTCGACATGGCAGGCCGCCCAGGCGGCCGCGGATTTGGCAGCGGTGACGAGCCGGCGTACCGCCAATCTATATGCGCAAGGGGTGGTGGCAGCCCAGCGCCGGGATGAGGCAGCGGCAGCGCGCGACAGCAGCGCCCGCAACGCCGAAGCTGCGCGTCAGCAATATCTTAAGGCGCTGGTAGGGGCGCGTCCGCAGAATAAGCAGGCGGCGAACGCTCAGGTGCGCATTGCCGAAGCCGCACTGCGCACCGCCAACGCCTTGGGCCGTGAAACGCAATTATTCTCGCCGATCGCCGGTGAAGTCGCCCGCAAGCTGGTGCAGCCAGGCGAAGTCGTCAGCCCCGTCATCCCCGCCTATCAGGTCATCGACATCGATCACCCTTGGGTCGCGCTGAACCTGCGGGAGGACCATTACCATGGTCTCGGGATTGGCTCCGTGCTGCACGGTCACATACCTGCGCTGCAACGCGATGCCGACTTCAAGGTCTATCTGGTTGCGCCGCGCGGCGACTTCGCGACTTGGCGCGCCACGCGCGAAGCATCGGGCTATGACGTGCGAACCTTCGAGATCCGGCTGCATCCGGTCAGTCCGATCGAGAAGCTTCGCCCGGGAATGAGCGTCCTGTTCGACTGGCCACAATGAGCGCTTTTCGCCGGGCTCTGACGCGCGAGGTGCATCATCTGCGTCGCGACCGCTGGGATCTTGCAGGGATTACGCTGCTGCCCGGATTCCTCATTTTCATCGTCGCGGCCCTGTTCTGGCAGGGCCCACTTCGCCAGGTGCCGCTGGGGATCGTGGACGGCGACGGTAGCACGGCCAGCCGAGCAGTCATCCGGGCGCTCGACGCCTCGCCACTCATTCGGTTCGGCGGCTATTATCCGGGGGAGGTCGACGCCGTTCGTGCGGTCCGCTCCGGCAAGATCATGGGGTTTGCACACATCCCGGCGGGGCTCGGCGAAAGCGTGGCCCGGCACCGCGAGCCAGTCGTCCGCATCCTCTACAACGGAAGTTTCCTGACCGCAGGGGGGCAGGTCGCCCGTGCGGCTGAAGAGGCGGTGACCGAAGCGCTCCCTGAGATTGCCGCCAATCAGCTGCCCAATCATGCGGTACCAGCGAGCCGCGTCCGGCGTCTCGCCGTCGAGGCGACGCCGCTGGGCAACGCGCCGTCGAGCTTTGAATGGTTCTTAGGATTGTTGATCTTCCCGGCGGTTCTGCATCTGATCGCGGCTTGCGTTTGCGCCATGGCGATTGGCCGCGAACTCAAGGGAAAGTCACTGTCCGAGTGGGCGAGGGCAAGCGGCGGGGTTGCCCCGGCGATGGCCGGCAAGATGCTGCCCTATGTCCTCGCGATCAGCGGCTGGGGCCTCGCCTGGCTCCTCTACCTGACCCTTGCGCGCGGTTGGCGTATTGAGGGGAGCATCGTTCTGATCGCCTGCGGCCAGACGTTGTTCTACGCCGCGACGGCTGCCGTCGCCGCACTCCTCGTGGCGGTGACGCGCGAGACAGCTACGGCGCTGTCTGCCAGCGCCGTCTATGCCGGATCGGCCCTCGCCTATTCGGGCGCGACGCTGCCGTTGAACGGCGGAAATGCATTCGCCCGCACCTGGAGTAACGTGCTGCCGCTCACCCATTATATCGCGCTTCAGATGGGGCAGGTCAGTGGTCAGGCGGTCGCGGCAGCCGTCGCGCCGATGGTCTCGCTGATGGCCTACGTCGTCATCGCAGGCGGCGGGGCGCTGGCTTTCATCATGGTAAGGGCGCGGCGGGTATGACCTTCGATAAGGCCTTCCTCTCGACGTGGCACACCATTCTTACGTCGAAAACGCTGCTTAGTACGATGCTGCTCGCGGTCGTCCTGTATGCCTTCTACTATCCTGCACCCTATTCCCATGAGGCACCTCGGAAACTGCCTGTGGTCGTGGTCGATCAGGACGACAGCGCCCTCAGTCGTGCCATGATCCTGGACCTGGACGCCACCCGAGCAATCAGTGTCGCGAGCGTGGTAGGCAATCTCGCCACCGCCAAGGCAGACATGCGCGAGGGTAAGGCCGATGGGGTCATCCTGATCTCCGACGGTTTGGAGCGCCAGCTGCGTGCTGGAACGCCTGGCTCCGGGATCGCCGTTTGGGTCAATGCGACCTATCTGCTGCGCGCGAGCACGATCGGTGAGGCGGTGACCGCAGTAATCCAGAATATCGCGAAAACTCGCCTTATACCGGGCGGGCAGGCCAGTCGCGGCGGTCCGCCCGTCACGGTCGTCAAAGAGCCGCTTTTCAATCGAACGGGCGGCTATAAGGGCTACGTCTTCCCGTCCGTGGCGGTCATTATCATCCAGCAGACCCTACTTTTCGGTGTCGCGACCTTCATGGGCGGTCGTCGACGCTCGGGGACGTGGCGGATGGGGGCGTCGGAATTCGGCGGCACCCTGGCGGCCTTCTCGTCGGTCGGCATTCTGGGCTGTTACTTTTTGTTCGGCCCGATCTTCTGGCTGCAAGGAGTACCGGTGGACGGCAACGTTCTCGGTATGATTATCGTCGTGCCGATCTTCGCCGTAGCTGTCGCTGCGTTGGGGCTTCTAGTGGGCAGCGCATTCGATCGAGGTGAGCGGGCGACATACATGCTTGGTCCAACCTCAGTCCCGTTCTTCTTCCTCACCGGCGCTACCTATCCGCTCGATCAGATGCCGCGCTTCTTGTCCGTCTTTTCCCATCTGATCCCCTCGACGTCGGGAGTGCACACCTTCGTCCCGCTCAACCAGATGCGCGCCACGCTTGGAGACGTCGCACTGCCGCTGCTGATGCTGGTGGCGCTGGCCATCGGCTATTCCGCGCTTGCGTATCTTCGGATCGTCATCTTCGCGCCGCGCTTGGTAACAGGGCATGCCTGAGCGAACGCAAGGCCAATAATCCGACTGAACCGGCGCTGCGGCGCCAGGACCCACATCAGGAGCAATGCGTGACGGACCATATCACGGTGAATACGGCGGGCGGTATCCTGACGCTCGTCATGAACCGCCCCGACAAGAGGAATGCGCTGACGGACGTCATGTACGGCGTGCTCGCCGACCAGATCGAGGCGGCGCGCAACGACGCGGCCATCCGGGTTATCGTCCTACGTGGAGAGGGCGATATGTTCACCGCTGGCAACGATGTGATGGAATTTGCGTTGAGCAAGCCAGGTAGCCTGACCAATGTCCTCCGCTTCATCCAGGCGATCGCCGAGACGGACAAGCCGCTCGTCGCGGCTGTTCAGGGACGGGCTGTGGGCATCGGCACGACGATGCTCTTGCACTGCGACTACGTCATCCTCGCTGATGACGCCGTGTTGTCTACACCCTTTGTAAATCTGGGCCTTGTTCCCGAAGCGGGAGCTAGCCTGTTGCTTCCGGCCCGTATCGGCCATCTCCGCGCTTTTGCGATGCTCGCGTTGGGTGAAACGGTTGGAGCGGCGGATGCTATCGCCTGGGGCCTTGCCACAGCAACGGTCCCGGCGGATCATCTTGTCGCGTCGGTCGAAGCAGTGGCAGCGCGCATTGCGAAACAACCGATCGGCGCGGTAATGGCAACCAAGCGCCTGATGCATGAAAACGATGCGCTGGCGGCGCGGATGGTGGAGGAGTCACAGATATTTGCGGCTCGTCTGCGCAGCCCGGAGGCCCGTGAAGCCTTCACCGCCTTCGCCCAGCGCCGAGCCCCCGAATTCGAAAAGGTCTCCCTGGATGAGACCGATCTTCGCAAGGCCCAGTAATCGGCATCGGTTGACGTCGGTTCCAATATGGAACCGACGCTCGTCATTCCGTGCTCATACAACTTACCTGTCAGGAACTGCGCCTCTCCGAAGCCGAAACTCCAATCGGCGCTGCTGTTTTCGATCAACGAAAACATGACATCTTCGGGCGGGATCCCGCAGCGCTCGTTCAGATTCTGGGTCACAATGCGATAGAAAGCCTCCTTCATCTCCTGAGAACGAGGCTTCGTCGTCATGTGGATCAGGACGCGCTTGTCGCTGCGATCAAAACCAAGCCCCGTATCCTGCATGATAAGGCGATCCGCCTCGTGTTCAGTCACGATCTGGTAGCGGTCGCGGAAAGGAACTTTGAACGCGTCGACCATCGAACCATGGATCGTGTCGAGCAGGTCGGTAACCTCGGCTTGCGACCCACCCTTGACGATATGGATGTTCAGCAGTGGCATGGTGGTATGATCCTAGTTTGGGATTTGTACTTTGAGAGCGAATGGAAGTTCGCCCTTATGAGCCGTCGTAAATCATTATCCGTTTGGCAGCATGGAGAGGCCAATACGATTATTGGCATCGCGGCCAGCCTGGGTGTTACTATTGGCAATAGGTTGTGCAAATCCAGCCGCTTGAACGCTAAGCCGTTTCCGGTCGATACCATTGGCGATCAAATAACTTTCTAACCACTCTGCTCGTTTTCTCGAAACCAATTCGTTTTCGGTTTCTCCGCCTCGGGCGTCCGTGTGACCAATGATCACGAGCTTCAGAGTGGGATAAGCCTCCATGATCTTCACTAATTGAGGAAGCCGAGTGTGGATCGGCGTGGAAAAGGGACCCCGGTAGCGGGGTGATCGGCGTCGAAAAAG
>NZ_CAKZHV010000040.1 GCF_936927845.1 uncultured Sphingomonas sp. | reverse complement strand
GCCGAGCAGGGCGCGTCAGCGCCCACTCATCGGCGCGCTCTTCGCGCGGCGATGGGCTTCCAGCGGGGACGTACTGGTTGACGGGAGGCACCCTATCGGGTGGGGGCGACCGGGTGCGTCCAGGCCGGATTCGCGAGCTTGCCGCGTGCTGTCTCGAGTCTGCGGATCGCGTCCGCCAGGAACAGGCCCTCGGACTCCTGCTCTTTGCCCTTCATGCGCTCGCGCAGATTGGCGATACGCCGCTCGATCGCGTCGGAGGTCACCAGCAGGTCGTCGGCGGTTAGGACGGCGATCGTCTCGCCTGCCAGGAGTCGGTGCTGCGACGTGGCAAAGCTGAGGTAGTGCGCCGCGACCGGGTAATGGTGGCGGAGCGCCTCATCCACGGCGTGGCTGAGCTGGGCGGTGTCGTGCGCCAGTTCGCCCAGCAGCGTGTCGCGGCTCATGGCCGGGATCGTGCGCAGGTAGCCGTGACCGGTAGTGACGGCGATGGGATCGCTTGAGGCGAGGCCGACGATCTGTTCGCGCGCGATAACGAGCACGTCGCCCTCGCGGACGTGGGGATCATCGAAGCACGCATCATAGGCGAGCCGGGTCGAGGTGAAATGATGGACGCGGTGCATGACCGTTCCTTTCCGATGCTTAGGAGTGGCGACGCGCGCGGCGTCAGGAGTAGGAAGGGCGCTCGGCCGGGTA
Organism: uncultured Sphingomonas sp.; assembly: GCF_936927845.1. Lineage (GTDB taxonomy): Bacteria > Pseudomonadota > Alphaproteobacteria > Sphingomonadales > Sphingomonadaceae > Sphingomonas. The sequence continues at coordinate 51,437 of NZ_CAKZHV010000040.1, read as the reverse complement.
GTGCGCGGGCGGCAGGCCGGTGAAGGTGAGCGCGCGGTAGCGCCCTCCCGTGTAGGTCACCGACGAAACCGGCGTTCGGTGCTGCTGCAATCGATCGAGCAGGCGGTTGGCGCGCTGCTGCGCCCGTACGGCCGCGGCCTCGTCCAGAAATAAGCCGATCACGCGAACGAAGGTGCCGGCGTCATACCACCAGCCCCCCTCTTCGGGGCCGCCATACGCGCGGTCAATCTCATAGAAGGCGAGGATGGTACGCATCGGCAGGCTCCTGGTGCGACTGGCCCGGTTGGCCGTCCCGCCCGTCTCGCTCCCCCTTCCCTTCTGTTCTGGGCTTCGTGCAGCGACATGCACCGCGCATTGCACCGCGCCTGAAGGTGGGCAGTTAGGCCGCTCGGAGATCGAGCGTGCCCATCAAGGTGGTCGCCGCCCCGAAGGTGCGCAGCGTGGACGCGATTGTGGGTCTGAGGCGTGCCTTGCTCGACACGATTACCTCCGGGGAGAGCGGCGCGCCGTCCGCGTCAGCATAGCCGGTCGCGAGTGTGCCGAGCGTGGTCTCCACCCGGATAAGGTGACCTCCGTTGGGACCGGGTCCGACGTGGCGGGCGGTGAACTCACCGAGTTTGCCAGTGAGGCCGTGGATCGCTTTGCCCCAGCGGATATGTCCCGCAGCCATGTTCTCGTTTGCGGCGTAGCCGCGGTCGAGCCAGGTTCGCAGATGGGCGCGCTGCTGCAGGCGAGTGTTTCGCGTCCGCTCCATGGTCCGGCAAAGGGGCAGGACGTCGGCGATCTCGTCCAGCAGGCGCAACCCGTCGTCTTGCAGCGCGATCAGCACGTCGTCGAACTCGCGGCCGGCGAGAAGTTGCGTCAGCTGGTGTCCGGCCGCGACTGCCCCGATTGTCGGGCTTTCGGCAGAGCGGTGATCCGCGGCGAGGCCGTCAGGAACCACGAATCCGGCAGGCGTCAGGATGACGATCATCGCCTTGTCGGCGCCGGGCCGAGAGAGGATCAGGGTCAGGAAGTCCCATGCCGTTCGCGACGGGTCGCCGGTTGCGACATCTGCGGCGTCGATGATGGCGAGCCGGCGAGACCAGCGCGCGGGCCTCGGTTCGTCTGTCGGTTTCGGCCACGCGCTGGGAAGCGGCCGACCACTCGGCGTCGCTGTAGGCGCGGGCGGCGGGAAGTTGCTCTCCCGTAAGATGGCCAGATTGCTCCGGCGCGCAGCGTCGAACAGATCTGTTCGGTCGCCGCCTCCATCGGTGAAGCCCTGGTCGTAAGCGGCATGGCGCAGCGCGAGTGGGGCGTTCGAGGGGATGCCATCAGGGTAATGGTGGGGCCATCCGACATGGGCGGCGTACCAACCATCGGCGTAACGGCAGCTGATGTCCCAGTCGTAGCCGTATTGCTTGTGGCCGTGCAGGATGGCGATGTCGCGGTCGTTGCCGCGGCCCGACTGGACCTGCTGCTCGGTAAAGGCGAAGTTGGTCGCCTGCCGCTGCGCCTCGGTCTGATCGCGGATCGCGTCGTTGATCGGGCGCATCGCGGCGATCCGTTCGCGGCCTCGAGCCGTCCGGTCCTGAAGGGGCGCGTCGGGCGGCAGGTCGGGAAAGTCGCGCCACGCGGCCGCGATCGCGGCTGCGTGTTCAGGGGTCCGGCCTCGGGTGAGCCATGTACTCACGTCGGCGGGGTCGAGACGCTCTTGTGCCATGACAGCCTTGCGGAAGAGAGCGAGCGGTCCACCACGCATCGCGCGGCGGACGGCTGCGGTTGGGTCAGACGGCGGTCGGAGCCGGGAGCGCGAGCCATTCGGGTTCGTCGTTCGCGATCGGCTTGTCGAAGTCGGCGGCCTCGCCTTCCGTGAACACCGTGGCGGTTGCGAGGGAGCCGAATCCGTTGTCGTTATTCCAGAAGGAGAGCCCATGGGTGCTATCGCGGGTCGCGAGCACGAAGCCGTCGAGACCCTCGTAGGCACCGGCATCAAGGCGCTTGAAGGCGCGTTCGAGGATGCCCTGGGTGGTGTGCCACTGGATGCCCGCGTCGGTGATGACAACGCAGCCGCCCCCGAAGTCGCCGACCTTCAGCCGATCGCTGTCGTGGGACCAGGCAAAGCCGCAGGGCAGAGCCGACTTGCAGGCGCGGAAGATGAGTTTGGCAACCTGGTCGACTCCGAACTGGTCGCCGGTGAAGGTGACGCGGACGTTGTCCTCACCCTCAACGTCCTCGATGGCGATGCGAGCGTCGAGATACGGGAAGTTCCAGTCTTCGAAGAGCTCGAGGAAGCTCTCAAACCGATTGTCGCCTTTGGGTGGGAAGACAGCGCGAAAGCGCTCGTCGAGCGTGTCGTAGGCGGCGGCGAGCTCGTCGTCGGTGCCGTTGGTATCGAGAAGGTCGACTGCCTTTTCCGCTTCCCGGAGGAGTGCGGCGTCCTCGCGGGACATCAGGAGGGCAAAAGCCGCCTTGAGATAGCTGTTCGACATGGGACTCTCCGTTTGCTTAGAGCGCCGTCAGGCGGTTGCGGCCTCGGTCAGGCGCGCGCGGGCGACTGCGGCCTCGTCAGGAAAGGCTGCGGCGAGATTGGTGTGGAGCGTCTCGAAGTCCGCGACCGGGAACCGACCGTCCGCACCCGGGCGGGTGACGTGAAAGGCGCTGATCAGGATTTCGCTTGGATCGCTGTGAACCTGGGTCGGGGTGGCGTCGTCATAATTGACGGGCGCACGAAATCCGGCTTCCAGCCAAGTCCCAAGGCCCTCTTCGACTGCCTCGGCATAGGTACGAACCGCCTCGTCGAGCTCGTTCTCGACGTGGAGCACGAGGGTAACGTAGGTGCCGAAGTCGTGGCGATTGGCGAGGCCGGAGAGCCGGCATCCCGGAGGTGGCGAGCCGTACCGGGCAATTATCGCATACTTGTAGGTCAGTACCTCGAGCTTGTTCAGGGCGTCGAAGTCGGGCGTCTGACCGAGCTGGGCGCAGTCCTCGTTGGCGGGCGCACCGCCAATGTCGACGAAATAGGGCATGGGGATCTCCGTCGGTCCCTATCGGACCACGCGATCCCTCCCCCCCCTCTCCTTCCGGTTTGGGCGCCCGGAGCGGTCTTCGGCCGCTTAACGCTTAGCGCGGGGTTGTTTTATGGTTGGCTCGCTCGAGCAGCACGAAGATGATCGTCATCATCGGGAGCGCTACGAGGGTGAGGTTCGGATCGATGACCATGGTGCCTACGAGCACTGCGGTTGCAGCCAGGAGGAAGGCGAGCGATCGCCAAAATCCGGGGGATCCTCGCGAGAGGTCGGTGACCGCCTTAGCCGCGGTCGAGCGGGCTGACTTCTGTGAGGCTTGGGAATCCGACATGCGTGATCTCCTCTCGGCGAGTGTAGCATGGCCTGCAATTCGCGGTCTCAACAAATCCGCGCCTATTTGGTTAGTCTGGGAACAGGCGGCGCTTCATCTCGGCCTGGTATTCACCGTCGGACAGACCGAGGGTCTTCAGTCGGTCGGTCTCCAGCGTAGCTGCGAGGTCGGCGGGAAGGATCGCCCAGGGGCGCGCGATGGCAATGGCCTCTGCCGCTGTCGATAGCTCTCGCAGGTTCGTGCCCCTCCAGACGACGGTTTCTTCTTCCCCCACCTCCTCGGGGTCAGGACGCAGTACCTGCACGAAGAAGGTCTCAAGCGGCCGGTCCCATCCGATCGCAACAGAGGTCGCGCCGCGAAGGCCGGTAAAGGTGTGCCTGCTCATCGGTGGTCCTTCCCGTAGGCGTCTTGGCGTTTCAGAGTGTGACCCAGGCGGTTTGCCATGCTCTCGGGGCGGCCTCAAAGCGAAGAACGCCCACGATGTCCTCGACTCCGAACGCGACGCATTCCTCGAGCCAGATGACATAGCAGGCTGATTCCGCGAGTTCGGTCGCCAGTAACTCGTCCATCATCGACGCCTCGCGGGCCATTTGTTCCGGCAAGGCGTTCCAGTCGAGGGCGTCCAGGAAGCGGTTTCGCGGCTCGATGAAGCGGATCAGACGGTGTTCGTCGGCCTTGGCGATGGCGATAGCCTGGTGGATGCGCATGGCTCGTCTCCTCTCGTGGACACGATCTCCGCTCCCCCTCTCCTCCCCGTCGAATACGACGGGTCAGGCTCCGAGCTGCTCACGCAGGACGTCCGATCGGACGGGATAGGCAAGACGCGGAAGCGGGTGGCCGGTGCGGCGTGCCTCGCGGGTCAGTTCGAAGCAGTAGGTGAAGAGTGGGCTCTGCCGCGCGTTGGTGAGGGCGCCGGTTCTTCGGCATCGATCCAGCCAGACGCGGGGATGCTCCGTCGGCCTCGGGCGGGGTGCGCCGAGGCGAACCAGTTGATCGATCGCGCCGGCGTGGCCGCTTTCGAGATTGCGGATCTTGGACAGGGTCCGCTCGGAGATGGTCTCGCCGGCGATGCGCAAGACCTGCCGCGGCCTTGTTCGACCACGATACGCCCCGGAGAGGGCGGCATAGACACCCCCGCAATGGCCGTACGCCGGATCGGAAAAGCTGACGACGGCTTCGATGCGCGGGCGCGCCAGACGCAGGAGGCGAAAGGCGCGGGAGGTGAAATAGCTCTCCCCGTTCGCGGCCACGCTCGGAAGACAGAGCAGTCGTTGCAGCACGCAGCGGCGCGCGGCGTCTGAGAACCCGGTGTGGCGCGTGATGACGGCGCCGGTCGCAGGGACGCCGAAGACGATCAAGCCGTCGAGCGAAGCAGCGCCGCCCTTGCCGGGTCCGAACAGGCCGACCGCGACCTGCGCGGCGGGGTAGCGTGGAAGATAATGGTGGTCCGCCAGGAAAGCGCGGGCCGTTTCGTGACCGAGGATATCGACCGCGTAGCGGCGGGGGTCGATTAGCGTGTCGTTGGACACGTACAGGCTTCGCCGGTCGCGCCAGCGTTGGCTCCGGGTGGTCAGCATGATGGTCGCCCTCGTTGGTCTGCGGCCTCGGTCATCGGCGGGGAAGGCGGAGCGTGCGCGCGATGTGGCCGGCGTACACCCCCACGGCGGACCATTACGCCGCCAAGGGCGGCTTGTGGGTGTGCCAGCTCTTCTCGGCGCGGCGTCTAGCATCGCGCTGCAGGTCGAGCAGGGCGAGGCGGAGCGCTTCCTGCGCGGCAGGGTCTAGGTCGCGCAGCGCGTTGATGGCCGGCAGGCCGAGGACGGGATTGCGGATCTCCGCGCGCGAGGAGCGCTGGGTCACATGAACCATGTGTCGATCCCGTCGAGTTCGAAGGCGGCTTGCCGGTTGTCGATGGTCAGCGCGAGCGCGCCGGGTTTCACCCAGATCTCCCGCGGCGACAGCGTGAAGCGCTCGCCGGCATCGGCCAGGAGCAAGGTTTCTCCTACCGTTTCAGCGATGCCACGCGATGCAGGCGGCGGAATCGCGTTACCGACCCATTCCCGTTTCTCGGCGTCCGATGTCCCGATCAGGTCGATGTACTCGGTCGGATCGAGGATACCTTGGATGACCAGAAGCTCGGCCGACGTGAACGGGCGATGCCAGGTGCCGTCGAGTGCGACGATGCGGGCCACAAGGCGATCGTCCTTGGCCGGCAACGAGGCCGGAAGGTCCTCCAGCTCGGGTTCGCGCGGGTCGGCAACCGACCAACTGCCGTTGCACTTCTTGGCGAAGCCGGGGATCGCGCCGGTGTGCTGATCCCATCCGACGATGCCGTAATGGGTCTGCGAGACGTAGTTCTGCCGGTCGGCGCGGCCGAGCGCCCGCGGCCTCGGATCGGCAACCGAAAGCGCACCAGAGCCGACCCGGTCGGAACCGGTCACCGTCGGAGCGGCCGCGTTTGCCGGCACCACGCGCATCTTGTTGCCGTGCTGGCCGAGTTCACCCGAGCGATAGAGAGGATCCGCGACGACGAACGCGCCCATCCCTGTTGTCGAGGCGCCGATCACGGCGTTGGTTGGGCTGTCATAGGCGCAGACCCGGTATTTGCCGTTGGTGTGGCGACCTTCGCGAGCGCGCGGGTCGGGTACGGCGCTCGCAGGGTGCGTCAATTTGACGATCTTGAAAGTGTTGTTGAAGCGCGGGCGGTCCTGTCTCGGATCCGCGACGGCGTTGGGTCCTGAGCCGACCCACATGTTCGCCGTGACGACGCCGGCGGGCTCGTCCCAGGTCCGGATACCGAGTTGGACGCTGGCGGGGTGCCCGTTGATGCGTGGGTCAGCGACCGAGTGGGCGCCGGTGCTAGGCTTCGGTGACCCGCTGACGACGCCTGTCGAGCCGTTCCAGCCGATGACGCCGAGAACGTGGCGGTGCGTCGCCGGTCCATAGGCGGGCGTCGGATCGGCGATCGAGAAGGTGGCCACCCCGTTCGCCGCGGTGACCGGGGCTTCCGCCCTACGGCCTCGAGCATGGATCTTCGGATCGGCAACGCTGAGCGCGCCGCCCGCCACGTGCGCGGCGCCGCTCACTACCCGGGAGGTGGCATCGTAGTGGGCGACCGATAGAAGACTGGTGTGCGTATCAGGTCGGTAACCCGGGCGCGGGTCGGCAACAGAGTATCCGCCATTGGTTGGGCCACCCCGGCTGCTGACCACGCCCACATGGTCGACCCAGTGCCGCACGCCGAGATACCCGGTGCCGTCGCGAGAGGAGAAGGCACGCGGATCGGCAACGGAGAAACGTCCCTGGCCAGGTGCGCGCGCGCTGGTGACCAGCGGACTGCGATCTTCCCAGCGGCAGACGCCGTAGGCGTTATCGCGCAGGGGTAGTTCTGGCCGGATGCCGTAATCGCGCAGGACGCCGTTTTCCACGGCGAGCTTGTTCAGCGATCGCCAGTCCGAGCCGGCCTCGACAAAGGCGAGACGAACCCATGTCTGCCATTGCAGGGACGGAACGCGGTGCATCGGGCCGGCGAGCGGATCACCGGGCAAGGGCATCTGCCCGATGACCTCTCCCACGCCGCGGAGTCGGAACTTGCGGGGCTGATAGATGAAGGGGGGGACGCGCTCGGTATGACGGGCGATCAGCAGGAATCGCTTGCGGCTCTGCGCGAGGTGCCCGAGCTCGCCGCAGTCGTGACGGCTCTCGTTGACCGAGTAGCCATAGGCGCGGAGCAAGGCGATAATCTGGTCGAGCAGCCAGCGTCCGCGCGTCTGTATCCGGGGCACGTTCTCGATGAGAATGACCCTGATCGGATCGTCCTTGTAGGCCTCGAGGGTGAGCCAGATCCCGCGAAGTGTGAGGGCGTTCAGGGCTTGGTACTTGTCGGTGAGGCTCTTCGCCTGCGACAGAAGGCCGCTGAAGCCCTTGCATGGCGGGCTGAGCAGCATGCACGTGAGGGTGCCGAAGACGGCGCGGATGTCGGCCGGGACGGCTTCGCGCCAATTCCGGTCGGGTTCGCGGCCGTGAAAGGCGCGGTACTGGTCGCGGCTGAACAGGTCCATGACCGTCCCGGGCACCCCCGTCAGGCGCTCGAAATTACGGATCGCCCCTGGATCGACGTCGATTCCGCCGGCGCATTCCCAATGGGCGACCATGTTACCGACCCTTGGGCGCGCCATGCCGAAGCCCTTGGCGCCAGCCCCTATTCCCGCGAACAGATGGCCATGGCGGTAAACTCGGGTGATGGGAGCTTGAAGCATGGGACCTCCGGAGGTGTCGCGGGGGCAAGATTGCCCGCGCCGCGCACCTTCCCGCTCCCCCTCCCCTTCTCAGGCTGCTTCGCGCCGCTCGTGGTAGATGTCGGCCGCCCAGGACTCGACCCAGCCCGCGGTGATCTCGTCATGGTCGAGGTCGCCGCTCTCGATCAGGTCCCGGATCTGCTGGCGGGCAAGCGCGATCGCGGTTTCCCATGGGTCAGATGCTGTCGGCGACGATGGCACCGGTTCGTCGGCCTCGGGCAGGAAGCGTGCAGGCGAGGACGTGCGGGCGCACTGTTGGCGATACCAGCGTTCCAGATGATCGGCGACGAGGTGATCCGTCTTGCGTACACCGCGCCGAAGTGCGTCCTGTCGGGCTGCGATGCCGTACGCTTGCGAGTCAATCGAGGCGATCCAGCGCGCGAACGGAGCAAGGTATGGCAGGGCGTCGCCCTTGACGCCGAAGGCGTGGATCTTGGTGCCGATCGGCAGCTCGCGGCTCAGCCGCTCGACCACGGCGATCAGGCCTTCTGGGCCGTGTATCGGGCGTCTGCACATGCTTCCGACCCCGACGACGGTGCCGGGCAGCATAAGGCATCCCAGCGCGTCGAGACAGCGGATGTAATCGGATGGGATCCGCCCTTGCAGGACGGGCATAAAACGCTCGCGGATGCCGAGGTCGACGGCGCGGGCGTGGCATTCCCGGTTGGTGGCGATCGTCCGCGAGATGCGGTCGCGCACCTCTTCCCGGTCGTGGGCGACCTGTACTTCGCAGCAGTAGTCGGCGCTGGCGATCCGTCTGAACGGAAAGGAGGCGGCGAGCGCCATGTAGTCGTCGATCGACCACGGCATGCCGTTGTAGGCAACGGTCATGGTATAGCCGGCGCTATCGAGGTCGATGCTGGCGAGGTCGGACGCGTTGGCGAGTGTGCTGGTCCGCCATCCCCTCCAGTCGCGCCAGCCATCGACCTTGCGCCAGCGCGAAAGGCAGTTTGCAGAGATCAGTACGGGCGCGCGCAGCGCGGCGGCGCGCTCGAGGAGCGCACCGCGGGCGAGATGCGGCAGACCGATGATGATCTCGATCCCGGACGGATGCAGCGTCGTCATGACGGGACGAAAGGGCGCGGACATCAGAGGTCCTCACGCAGCATGATTGTGAGGACGCGGCGGGTGACGCTGGCATCGGCCGGATTCTCCGAGCCGTACTCAAGAGCCGTGTCGTAATAGTCGATCGCGAAATAGATGCGCACTTCGTCGATGGCGAAGTCGCCGCGGTTGCGCTCCGGGACGCCGTCGGGGAATTGGTACTGGCGGATCTCCTGAAGAAGGCGGGCTTGCGCGATTGCTTGGGAGGCCAGGCTGTCGTTGGACAGGCTCGCAAGGCACGTGCGCGTGACAACGATGCGGGCGGTGCGGTCGAAGCCCTGCCGGCAACGGTCGTTGAGCCGGGCGATAGCCTCGCTCCGGCTGGTCGTATCGTGATCAATCATGGGAGTGCTCCGTTGAACCTGGAGGGGGTTGCCGGCGATCAGGCAGCGAGGGCGGGTTGCTCGCGTCGGCCTCGGTCCGGAAAGGCGGCGTGGAAGCGGTCGAGCCAGCTGGCGAGCGTCGGGCGAGCGTCGAGCGGGATGGCACCGGCGACGTCCTGAAAGCGGATCAGCTCGGTCGGGGCATCCCGAGCGATGCGGTCGACTTCGTCGGCGGGGAGGAGCCGCTCCTGACGAATGAACTGGGTCATCGATCCAGGTCGGGCGCGAGTGCTGCGGCGCCAGAGCCCTTCGACGGTGTGGAGGCGCGGTGCTGCCCGGGCCTCGACCAGAACGATAAGGCGCAGGCACCATGCGGGGAGCTCGCGGATCTCGCTGGGCGCGTTGGCCACGCACAACCATTATGTCGCCATTGAGACGATCCATTCCCTTTGACGGGATAAGGATATTGTCCCATTATCGATCGGGTCGGGGCAATAAAATGGAAACGCCCAGTGTCATGTCGAGGGTTCAGTGCATCTTTTCCCGTTCGATCCTTGGCTCGGCGTCGAGCCTATACTTCTTGATGGGACGATGATCCGGCCTGCGCTTGATGACTCCATAAAGCAGGACGCAATCAAATACTTACCCGAAACAAATCTCCCTTCTCTCCTTCATTCCGACGGAAGCCCCGTTGTAGAAGTCAATTCGTTCATCACGTTCCTGCGATCCGATGGCGTGTCCCTTGCCAGCGCAGGCCACTATGCTCGAGATCTTCAGGTCTTTGCCCGTTACCTGCGGGATGCGCGTTCAAAGTCGTTACTCGACGCATCGAGTGCCGACGTAGGGAAATATCGCAGCCTTCGGCTCGAAGGGCCGGGCGAGCTCCGACTATCGGGATCGTCTTGGAAGCGCACCTCTGCGGCGCTAACGCGGTTCTATCAATGGGCCGCCAGCGAGGACGCAGGACTGATATCAGTTGCGCCGAAAACCAGATTCCGCCGTGATGGCGCGGTTGCCGAAGATACGATCCGCATGATCCCGCTCGAGGATTACGTTCTGTTCCGAGACCAAGGCCTGCTCGGTGGGGGTTACGCGAACGGCATCACTCACCGGCGGAATCCGATGCGCGATGCCGCGTTCGCCGAGCTGCTTGTGACGACAGGGGTTAGGCTCGAAGAAGGCGCAAGCCTTCTGATCGGTGAGCTTCCGACGACGAACGCCCGCGTCTTTCACGGCTGTCGCAGCACCATGATCGACCTGCCCGCCAGAATCACCAAAGGGCGCAAACCTCGATCAGTGCCGTTCCCGAGGCGGGTAGCCAGTAACTTCATCGACGCTTATATTCGCGAGGAGCGGAGCCAGTTGGTCGATCGCTGGCGACGCGCGGGTGGGGTCCGGACCATGCGGCAGCCGCTCATCGGCACGCTTGCAGGCGGGCAACGCGTTTTGATCAAGGGCGAGCGGCGCCCTCGATCACTGGCGACTCTGCGCATCGACGAACGACGCAACCTCCTATTGCTGCCCGGATCGGGCGCACCATTGGAAAGTGCGCAGCCGGCAGCATTGTGGCTGGCGCAGGACGGCCAAGCCCTCACCCCCGCGGCATGGCAGTCGATATTCCGGCGTACCAGCAAGAAGTTGTCGGAGGACATGGGCTGGGACCTACACGTATCGCCCCATACCCTCCGGCATACCTTTGCCGTCTACTGGCTTACACACCTCGTCAAAGCGGAAGTGATGAGGCTCGACGATCGATCTGTCCCGGATCGAACCGAGGAAATCTACATGAAGGTTGTCAGCGACCCCTTGCGCCGGGTCCAGCGATGGCTGGGTCACGCCAGCGTCCTGACCACTGAAAAATATCTCACCTACCTCGATGAAGCCTTCGAAATCGTAGATCAGGCGGCCGAGGCGCTGGACTCTCGTCTGATGGGCTTCTTCTAGCAGTGGGTCGCCCTCGCCTCTCGTTCCGCGATTTACCTCCGCAGCAGGATGAGGAGCCGCGAGCCGACGCGATCGTAGCCTATCATCATCGTGACGGTGTCGGGCGCGAAATGACCTGGTTGCTGCACGAGGTGGGGAACGAAGGCCTGGGTCGCGATCTTGCCTTGTACCTTGGGCCGATGATGAACGAGCTGTTCGCCGGCCTGGCCGTCCCGAGTGTCGAACAGTATCGACAGAGCTGGATCCCGCTCGGGAAACATCTGTCCTCCAGCGGGCGCCTCAACGGGGGGCTTCGCGTGATCACGGCCGCTGACATCGATGCCTGCGACGTTCGGGGTCAATACTCCCGGTTCCGTTGCCTTGTTCACGGCCTTCGCGCGATAGACGAACGAAACCCTGATCTGCTTCGTCCGGATCTGAAGGCGCGGATCAACTTCACGAGCCGGCACAACGGAACGGCATTACGGCCCCGCGAACCGTTGACACCGTTCGTCGCTCGCGTCCTGAAAGACGCCGCTGATCGCAGCGTGGTAGCTACACGCGAAAGGATCTTGTCGGGCCGCGAGCAGATCGAAGCTTTGCGAAACAAGCCGGAGAGGAGCCGCTTTGAGAATGTGTTCCTGAGGGTCGCCGACGGCACGCGCCCCGCTCGAAGCGAGTTCGACATGTTCAAATATCGCAAGGTTGCCATCGCCGCGGCCAGCGATCTTCTCGTTCTGACCCTGCCTGATGCGATCTGCTTCATCATCGCCATCGCGCTCCGGGTCGAAATGCCGATAGAATGCCTGCGGACCCTGCGGCGCGACTGCCTGAAGAACCCCGCGAGAGGGTACGTCTCCATTGAATACACAAAGGGACGAGGCGGCCCCCGCGCGAAGATCAAGCGCGAACGCGTGCGTGATGGTGGAATTAATACGCCCGGCGGACTCGTTCGCCTTGCCCTCGAACTATCCCGACCCGCCGCCGAGCGAATGGCCGATCGAGGGGACCCGAATGCGGATTACCTGTGGGTGGGCTTCGTTGCAGCCGGACTGCCGAGCTGGCGGCGGTTCAGCCTTTCTACCCACAACTTCTATGCCGCGATCAGGAGCCTTGGGCTCGTCGACGAAGCGGGCAAGCCGATAACCAAGATCGTTCCCGCCCGGCTAAGGAAGACGGTGAAGCGGGACAATTACTTGCGCCACACAGGCCACCTTCGGCGCTTCGCGAGCGATCACTCGAAGCCAGTTGCCGCTCGGCATTATGCCGCGGTGGACGGGCTTCGAGAAGAGCATGCACGCTCGGTAGCGGTCGCTGAAGGTCAACTGTTCGACATGGCGATGATGCCGTTGGTCCTGCCACCGAAGGAGGAAGTCAGCGCGCTCGCATCCGGCCTCTCGATCGGAAACCAAAAGCTCGACGCAGGCGCGGTCGCGTCGTTGGTCTCAGGCGATGCCGATACGTTCCTTGGCATGTGTTCCGGCTTTTGGTCGAGCCCTCTTGGGCGGAACGACAACGGCTCCTGCGCCACCGCGTTCACCGGCTGCCTCCATTGCTCGAATGCAGTGTTCACCGCACGAAAACTGCCTGCATTGCTGACCTATCTGACATGGCTAGCTGAACGGCGCGCCGTCATGACGGAAGCGGAGTGGCACGAGCGCTACAGCGCCGACCATAATCGAATTATGGTACAGATACTCCCCGTGTTCGACGCTGGCGATATCGAACAGGCTCGGTCCACGGCGGAAAATGCCGCTGTGGCGCCAGCGCTGCCGCCACATCTTCAGCGGGGCTGAACATGCGTCGGGTTCTGGAACGTGCCGAAGCATCTTGGCGGATTGACCGTTCGGCATTGGTGATTCCGCCCCAGATGGTCGTGAGTGGCCGTGAGCAGCAGAATATCTCTCTGGTCGGGGACGATAAGTGGCTGCTCGAATGTGCCATCGCGCGGCCGACAAAGGCCCATGAAGCCTGTATCTGCTTCGGTCGGATCGCCGATGCTGATGAGCGGGAGCTCATACGAGAATACCTGTTCCTGTCTTTAAACTACGACTCCCGAGACAATGTGCGCGGCCGCCTCGGCGTCCTGAAACCTGGTTCGCTGATGCAGGTCGGCAATATAATCCGGCATTTTCTACAAGAAGTGCGGGAAGCCGGACTTCGACTCCACGAGATCGATCAGCCTTGGCTGGATCAGTGGCTGTCCGCGAAGCGGCACCTCGCACCGGCAACTCTTGTCTACAAGATCCTCTGCGTACGGCGACTTGCGCTCTATACGCCCTCCCTGTCGTTCCGGGGAATCGAGATAGCTCCTTGGGGTAACCGTTCAGCGACTAGGATCGCGGGATACCGGGGTGGCCGAGAAAATGTCACACCGCGAATACCGGAAGCCATTAGCGCGCCGGCGTTGCGGTGGGCCATGTTCTACGTCCATCATGGGATCGACGATCTTATCGCCCGACATCGTATAGCTGGCATCAACATCGCCGCGCGTCGGCAGAGAGTGTCACCGAAACTAAGCGACCAGCGCCTGCGCGCTTATTTGGATGCGCTTGAAGCATCGGGCTCTGGAGTACCGGCGACCCAAGATGGTCGACCCGCGTGGCCAGAAATCTGCAAGGCCAGCGGCCTCGGCGTGGCAGTGCTGAAGGCACGCTCAGCTATGCTCGAGAAGGCAATCTCGCAACTCGGAACCGAGCGCCCAGGCGCAAGCAGTGGTTGGGCCAGCATGCCAGGAACAAACATTGCGTGGCGGTCGCATCTTCCCAGCTTCAGCAGCCGTTATACCTTCATACCGGCGATAGCCGCGTGCTATCTCGTAATCGGCCTATTATCAGGAATGCGCGGCGAGGAAGCGGCCGCGCTCAAGCGTGGTTGCCTCAGACTCATGCGCGACGAACATGGGAAGGTTAAGGGCTACGAACTCGTCGGAAGAATCTTCAAAACCCGTAAAAACGTCGACGGCGCTGAACATCGCTGGACCGTGATAGAGCCTGTTGCCAGGGCCGTATTGGCAGCAATACGGTTGCAGGACTATCTACACAACAGCGCCGATCGAACGGAAGCGCCGCGAGATGATGAGCCCCTGTTCAAACCGGCCTTGATTCGGGGGGTGGGCAATGTCCAGCTTACGGCGCATCAATCGACCGTATACCTGAATTACTTTGCCAAAGAGTGTCGCCGGCTCGCCGAAGAAATGGCAGCGGCGGCGCCCGCCGAAGCCGACCGCATACTGGCACTTTATCATATCCCGGACGAGGGTGATGAACCCTGGCGGTGGCGCACGCGTCAGCTCCGCCGCACCCTTGCATGGTACATCGCCAGTCAGCCCTTCGGCGTGATCGCGGGCATGATACAATATGGGCACGCGAGCGCCATGATGTTCGAAGGCTATGCGGGCACTTCCCAATCCGGCTTCCGTTCGGAGATCGAAGAGGAACGTCGCCTCGCTCAGCTCAGCGATATCGTCGAGATGTACGAGGACTGAAAGGCAGGGATCAATCCAGGCGGCCCCATGCGATCGAAACTCGTCGCCGAATTTACAAGCATCAGAAACAAGATCGGAGATCTGCCCGGCACGGTCGTTGATGATCGGCGCCGCGCAAAAATGCTCTCGAACACCGCCGTCACGCTTCATCCGGGTTATATCAACGACTGCTTCTTCTATGCCGACCACGCCCTCTGCTTGAAGGTGAAAGGAGCTGAGGCGCAGCCGGCATTTACGAGGTGCCAGCCTGCTCGTTGTCCGAACAGCGTGGTGGCGAGGCGGCATGTGCTGGCTCTGCAATCATGCATCGCAGATGCCGAGACCATGAAAAATGGCAAGAACATCAGCCCGATCCAGAAACACGCCATTGAGGCACAGATCGATATTTACAGGCAGTTGCTGGAACAGGTCGAACGATGACGACGAAAGCGAACCCTCCCCGGAAATCGCAAGCCACCGTCGCGCTGCTTGACGCCTATAACCGCTTGCGCGACGGCAAAGGCACCGCGACGAATGGCAAGCTGAGCATAACCAATGTTGCGCGCGAGGCGGGGGTCAGTCGAGCGACGGCCTATCGATGCTCCAAACTTCTCGCTTTGTTCGATGAAGCTCCGAAGCCGCCGAAGGCTAAACCACAAAGCACGAGCGGCAAGGCCGAGCTGCGAAACGTGATCAACCAGTTGCTCAATCGTATCATCATGCTGGAGGCTGCGTTGGAAGCCAAAGACGCGGAACTCCGGCAATTGCGCTCAATGCTGCCAAAACCACGGCCGGCCGACTCATGATGCGAGCAAGTCCTGAGGACATTACAATCGACGCCACGTTGCACGCTCAATTCGCTCTACGCTACATGGCGACGCGAGACCGCCACGGGCGGGCTACGCATTGAAGGCAGGTTCAGTGTAAAACCCTCCCCGCTTGCGCAGCACTGATCCTCCCCTGCACAACGCTTGATGGATTTTGGTTGGGCCCATCACTCGACGAAGAATTCCCTCAATCAACGGCCCGCCTGCGACCAGCAGCTTGAATGGGTATCTCGCATGTAAATGACCGCGATTGGCCGTAAGGAGAACGGCAGGTATGGACCGCGGAAGGCAAACAACTGCCATTCTTAGGCTGGCGATGCAGGCCCCAATGCTTCGATAATACGGCAATCCGCAACGATGCCGCCATCGCAGGAATCAATTACCGCCTTCAGCTCTTTGCGAAGCGCCGCAAGGTCCGAGAGCTTGCGGTCAACTTCAAGTAGGTGCTCTTTGGCGATCCGGTCGATACCGGCGCAATCGCAGCTGCGGTCGCCCGAGATGCTTAACAGCGCACGGACCTGATCGAGCGAAAACCCGAGGTCGCGGGCCCGGCGGATGAAGGACAGTCGGCCAAGTTCCGCCTGCCCATAGTCCCGGTAGTTGCTCGTTGTCCGCGCCGGCTTAGGCAGCAGGCCGATTTTCTCATAATAGCGGATCGTCTCGATCTTCGTGGCCGTAGCCTTGCCCATATCGCCGATCGTGAATGCCATACCCTTGACCCTGTAGTTGCTACAGGCCCTATATAGCCTGTCATCACCGAAACAGGAGATGCATATGGCCGGCGGATGCTGCGGCGGATCACAGGACAATACCGAAAAGCTGAACGATGCGGCATGGCGGCGCGTGTTATGGATCGCGCTTGTGATCAACGCGGTCATGTTTGGCGTGGAGATTGTCGCCGGTGTCACTGCCGGGTCTGCATCGCTCAAGGCCGATGCGCTCGACTTCCTGGGCGACGCTGCCAACTACGCGATCAGCCTCGGCGTCGCGGGCATGGCGCTGGCGTGGCGAGCGCGGGCGGCTATGGCCAAGGGCGTATCGATTCTGTTGTTCGGGATTTGGGTGCTGGGCAACACGATCTGGATGGCGACGCAGGGCATAGTTCCAGCTGCTGAGACCATGGGGATCGTGGGCGTGATCGCAATGGTCGCGAACCTTGCCTGCGCCGCGATGCTCTGGCGTCACCGCGCGGGTGACGCCAACCGGCGCTCGGTCTGGATCTGCTCGCGCAACGATGCGATCGGCAATATCGCCGTGGTCGCCGCAGCGCTGGGCGTGTTCGGCACCGGCACGGGCTGGCCGGACATCGCTGTCGCAGCAATCATGGCCGCGCTCGCGCTGTCCGGCGGATGGCAGATCATCCACCAGGCGCGCGGTGAACTGAGGAGCAGGCCTATTCTCCGCCGAAGCGAATCCGCACCCCTCCGTTGAGGACAAACCCGTCGGTCGGTGCCCAGGCATCGACCGTCCATGCCCCCGCCGGTGCGCGACGCGGCAGGAGCAGCCGGTCATATTTCGTCTGCCGCACATTGAGCAGGTTTTCGGCATTGAGGAACAGGCTGACCTTGCCCAATATCACTTCGCCCATAGCGCCGAGCTGGACATAGGACCTGCTTTGCGTCCGGTAGGGATTGTCGTCCGGTATAGTATGCCTCGATCCCGAAACGGCCACGCCCTTCCTTCTCCCACATTCCGACAAGGCCCGCGCTGTCTCGGGGCGTCAGTGGTACGATCCGCCGACCAGAGCCATCGAGATCGGGTTCATTCGCGGCGACATGCACGTAGCTGCCGGTCAGAGACAGAGCCTGCCAGCGATAACGTAGCAGCACTTCGGCGCCGCGCGTCCGCGTGACGCCATCGGCATTGATGAGCGTGACATGATCCGCGTCCACCGTCTGCAACTGTTGGGCATGGTCAATGCTCGAGGCAAACAGGTTGAAGTTCGCTTCGAACGGTCCGCTGGCGTAGCCGAAGTCGATCGACCCGCTGTTGGCAAACTCCGCTTTGAGCTTTCCATAAGGCAGAAGGCGCGCAAGGCCATTGGCCTCTGTCTCCTCGACAAACGGTGTCGGCGCGTAGAAGCCGCGTCCCAGCGACGCACGGATCGTCCAGGGCCCAGGGCGATAGAGCGCGGAAAGGCGCGGGCTGACATGTGAGCCATAGTCGCTATGCGCATCCCAGCGCAGGCTCCCCGCCAGGGTCAGCCGGTCGGCCAGTTCCTGCTCACCCTGCACGAAAAGCGCGGGCACGGTATAACTGTAATCGAAGGCTGAGAACGCTTTGGACCGATAGTCGTCCAACTGGATCGCAGCGCCTGCCAGCCATGTCGTCTCGCCTGCCTTGCCGCCGAGCGAGGCCTCAGCGAATGCCGTGCGGTGGCGGTCATTCTCCACTGTCTTGCCGAAGACATGGCGATGCGATTGGGTAACGCCGGACGCGCGCAAACGCAGCGTGCCGATGCCTTCCAGCGGTGTTTCGGCCGTGAGGCCGAGGTCGTAGCGCCGGCTGTGCAGCGTCTGCGCGAACGGCGATCCGTCCGGCGCATTGGCTTCCGGCATCGTTCCGCCGTCGCGCTGCTCCGCCATCGCGCCGAAAGTGACCAAGGCTTTGGTCCCATCGGCAGTGTTGACAAACAGACGGGGCCGGACTGTGAAGCGCTCATAGCCGGGCATGTCGGCCCAGCCGTCATCGTTCAGATCCTGTCGGCTTTGACGGTCATAGCCAGCGGTGACCGAGGCACTGAACACGCTGCTGAGCGGCGCGGCGACATACCCCGTCACATCCTGTCCGTCACGACTGGTAGCATTGAGCAGGAGTTCGCCTTGCGACTCGCTGGCCGGACGACGCGACACCAAATTGATGACGCCGCCCAGTGCTGAGGGACCGTAGAGCGCCGATGCCGCGCCCTTGATGATCTCCACCTGGCCAAGATCGGTGGGCGGGATTTGCAGCAGACCAATGGAGGGTGTCTGCCCACCATAGAGGGGCAATCCGTCGGCCAGGATCTGCGTGTAGCGGCCCTTGAGGCCTTGGATGCGGACATTGGCCGCGCCTAGCGCGGGCGATGTGGTCTGAACCCGCACGCCCGGCGTCTCGCTGACGAGCATGGCGATGTTGCCGGGGCGCATGAGGAGCTTTTCTTCAATCTCCTCGCGATTGATGACATCGACACGGATCGGTTCGTCCTGAACCCTGCGCCCCGTCCGTGTCGCCTGGACCACAATCTCGGTCTCAGCCTCCTCTGTGTGGTCGGCCTGGACCTGTGCTTGCGCATAGGCTGTACCGGCCATCATGGTTGCAATAACCAGCGCGCTGCTCCCGACACAGACCCTGCCGGCACGAACCATCAAACTCACATTGCCCCCGTTCCTGCCCGACATCTGACGCCGGGTACGGAAGGCTCCATAAGACCTGTAGCGACTACAGGGTCAAGAACGGTTTTCAGGATCTGCTATTGGCCGTTGAAACGTCCGGGACGGTGCGCATTGCGTCGGGAGCGCGCGTAGGCCCGGACATTCTCCTGACGGTAACACCGGCAGCCTTGTGTAAGCCGCGCAGCCGATGATGACCTTCAGAAGGCAGCGTGACAGGTCAAGCAGGAACAGTTATCAGGGGGCGCCGAGAATAGAGTAGCAGGGTGGTGTCTCCTGCGCCCGCATATCGTGGGTTCTTCCCTGCCGCGGCGTCAACCTGACCATGTCGGGAAGACGCCTTGTTATGACAGGGCCGTGCTTTCCGATGGAAAAATGCTGATTCCGAGGGAAGCCGCCCCCTCATTCCGAAATGATGCCGCCCCCCTGTTCCGAGAATTACTCGCCCCCTGATTCCGAGATGATGTCGCCCCCTTTGCGGGGATGACGATGAAGGTCCGCTGCTGGGATTAGGTTTGCTTCCTTTGGGTTGTCCGAGGGAGGGAGCCGATGTCGGCGGAGCGATTGAGTATGCGACGGGTTCGCGAGATTTTACGGTACCGGTTTGAGCAGGGGCTGGGTCACAAGGCGATTTCGTATCGGGTGGGCGCCGCGCCCTCGACGGTGCGCGAGACGCTGAGGCGGGCAGCGGTCGCGGGTCTGGCTTGGCCGCTGGGCGCGGATGTCAGCGATGCCGTTCTGGAGGCGGCGCTTTACCGCGCGGCTGGCACCAAGACCGGCCATCGCCGCTGCCCTGAACCGGACTGGGCAGCGATCCATCGCGAGTTGAAGCGCAAGCATGTGACGCTGCAGATCGTGTGGGACGAATATATCGCTCAGCATCCGGAAGGTTATCGCTACAGCCGGTTCTGCGATCTCTATCGTGGCTGGGCGGCGAAGCTGCCGGTCACGATGCGGCAGACCCACGCCGCCGGCGAGAAGCTGTTCGTCGACTATGCGGGCGACAAGGTGGCTGTCGTGGTCGACCGGCTGACCGGCGAAATCCGCGACGCGCACATCTTCGTGGCGGTGTTGGGTGCATCGAGCCTGTCCTATGCCGAGGCGAGCTGGACCGAGACGCTGCCCGACTGGATCGCGGCGCACGTGCGGGCGCTGGAAGCCTTCGGCGGCGCGCCTGCCCTGTTCGTGCCGGACAATGCCAAGGTCGCGGTGATCAAGGCCTGCCTTTACGATCCACAGGTCAACCGCAGCTATGCCGAGATGGCGGCACATTACGACAGCGCGGTGCTGCCGACCCGTCCGCGCCGCCCACGCGACAAGGCCAAGGTGGAGGCCTGCGTGCTGATCGTCGAGCGCTGGCTGTTCGGGCGCCTTCGGCATCGGATCTTCTATAGCCTGGCCGAACTCAACGCCGCGATCGGCGACCTGCTCGCCGACCTCAATGACCGCCGTATCATGCGCCGCGTGGGCCAGACCCGGCGCCAGCTGTTCGAGGCCATCGACAGGCCTGCGCTGAAAGCTCTGCCGCTGGAACCCTATGTCTTCGCCGAATGGCGGCGGCGGCGCGCTGGTCTCGATTATCATGTCGAGATCGAGCGCCATTATTACTCGGTCCCGTATCGCTTCGCGCGCGAGCCGGTCGAGGCGCGGATCACCGCGCGTACGATCGAACTGTTCCACAAGGGTGAACGGATCGCCGCCCATATGCGCGGCTCCGGCAATGGCCGGCACACGACGATATCCGAGCATATGCCGTCATCCCACCGGCGCTTCGCCGACTGGACGATCGAACGCATCGCCACCGAGGCGGCCGCGATCGGCCCCTGTGCCGCCCTGCTGTGCGAGAAAATCCTGACCGATCGCCCGCATCCCGAGCAGGGCTTCCGGGCCTGCCTGGGCATCGTGCGCCTGGTGAAGGGCTTCGGCCGCGAACGGGTCGAAGCGGCGTGCAGCCGGGCGCTCGATATCGGCGCACGCACCTATGGATCGGTCCGATCGATCCTCGACAACCGGCTCGATCAGGCGCCCGCGCCCCGGCAGGCGCGCGACGATCGGACGATCACCCACCCGAATATCCGGGGTTCCCGCTACTATCACTGAAGGAGATCATGATGCTTCAACATCCCACTCTCGACCGGCTGAACGCAATGGGGCTGGCTGGCATGGCCAGGGCGTTCGACGAACTGGCCGCCAATGCCGAAGCCGAGCGGCTCACCCATCCCGAATGGCTGGCGCTGCTGCTCGACCGCGAATGGAGCTTCCGCCACGACCGCAAGCTGGCCGCCCGGCTGCGGTTCGCCAAGCTGCGCCATCAGGCAACCCCCGAGGATGTCGATTATCGCAGCCATCGAGGTCTCGACCGGGGGCTGTTCCTCAAGCTCGTCGCTGGTGACTGGATCGCCGCTCGCGACAATCTCGTCATCTGCGGCCCGACTGGCGTCGGGAAATCATGGCTGGCCTGCGCGCTAGGCCATAAGCCGGGAATCACCAGCCGCGCCACCGCGCCTGCCGCTACCCGCGCCGCCGTCTCGCGCGCCGACGATCGCCCGCCGCCGCGATAATCGCGAAAGCCGTATTTGGCGTCATAGGCATAATCGGCATGGCCGGGGCGATAAGCGAGCGCGACGTCGGAATAATCCTTCGACCGCTGGTCGACATTCTCGATCATCAGGCTGATCGGGGTGCCGGTGGTGCGGCCCTCGAACACGCCCGACAGGATGCGCACCTGATCGGGCTCGCGCCGCTGCGTGGTGAAGCGGCTGGTACCGGGGCGGCGCCGGTCGAGCCACGGCTGGATATCCTCCTCCGACAAGGCGATCCCCGGCGGGCAGCCGTCCACCACCGCGCCCAGCGCCGGCCCGTGGCTTTCGCCCCAGGTCGTGAAACGGAACAGGCGGCCGAAACTGTTGTGGCTCATGACGCTCCCAGCTGCGCGAAGGCGGGGGCGTGGTCCGCGCGGCCCCTTACACCGCACGGCATCAGCCCCCCCTGCAACGGCAGCGCCATGAAATAGTCGCCGGCATAAGGCGAGTCGAAACTGCGGGCCCATGTCGCGTCGAACCCGAACCGCGCGTAATAGTCTGGCTCGCCCAGCACGAAGCACAGCACGATGCCTTCGTCCTCCAGCCGCTCGATCCCGGCATGGACCAAAGCCTCGGCCACGCCCTGCCGCCGCCAGTCGCGAGCAACCGCCAGCGGCGCGAGCGCGACGGACGGAACCGCCTGTCCAGCGACCTCCACCGCCATCCGGCTGAACGCGATCGCGCCGGCCAGCGCGCCGTCCGCCGCCTCCGCCACCATCATCAGCACCATGTCCCCGGCCACGCACAGGTCGCGCACCAGCATCGCCTCAGAAGGCGCAGGGAAGGTAGCGACCAATAGCGCGTCGATCGCGGCGACATCCTCGCCGCGAGCCGGGCGGATGACGATGCTCATGCCGCGCGGCGGCGGATCAGCACACCGCCCGCCATCGCCAGGACAAGCGCAACCGCCCCCACCGTGAGGGGATGACCCGTTGCACGACCCACTGTCGATCCGAACGCCACACACGACACGATCCACGTCGTACACAGGCAATCGACCGTGCGGTTGCGCGGACCAATGCCGAACGCGTTCATTCCCAGCATCAGCGCGACGACCATCGCCCCAGCGAGGAACGCGGACCCCAGCGCAGAAAACCAGATGCCCGCATCAGGCAAGCGCAATGTCCGGCGCGTCCTCGGCCTTCATGCCGATCACGTTATAGCCCGCGTCGACATGGTGGATCTCGCCCGTCACGCCGGACGCCAGATCGCTCAGCATATACAGGCCGGCGCCGCCGACATCCTCGATCGTCACGGTGCGGCGCATCGGCGCGTTGAGCTCGTTCCATTTCAGGATATAGTTTAAATCGCCGATCCCGCGCGCCGCCAGCGTCTGGATCGGCCCGGCGGAAATCGCATTGATGCGGATGTTCTCCGGCCCCAGATCGACCGCGAGATACTTCACGCTCGTCTCCAGCGCCGATTTCGCGACGCCCATCACGTTATAGTGCGGGATGACCTTCTCCGCGCCGTAATAGGTCAGCGTCAGGATCGAGCCGCCCTCCGGCATCATCGCCCGCGCCCGCTTCGCCACCGCGACCAGCGAATAGGCCGAGATGTTCATCGTCATCAGGAAATTGTCGAGCGTGGTGTCGTAGAACTTGCCGCGCAGCTGCGACTTGTCGGAAAAGCCGATCGCGTGGACGACGAAGTCGATCGTCGGCCATTCGGCCTTCAGCGCATCGAACGTCGCGTCCAGCGCGTCCATGTCCGACACGTCGCAGTCGAACAGCCGCGCCACGCCCAGCTCCTCCGCCAGCGGGCGCACGCGCTTTTCCATCGCCGCGCCCTGATAGCTGAAGGCCAGCTCCGCCCCTGCCTCGCTCAGCTTCTTCGCGATCCCCCAGGCCAGCGACTTGTCGTTCGCCAGTCCCATGATGAGTCCGCGCTTGCCCGCCATCAATCCGTTCACGCCGTCACCGCCACTTGTTTCGCTGTCGTATCGCCGCCCTCTACTACCGGATCGACCGGTTCCGCCAGTGCCGCGTTCAGGTGCGCCCCGAACACGAGGCCCAGCCCGATCAGATAGAAAAACAGCAACATGACGACGACGCCCGCCATGCTGCCATAGGTCAGATCGTACCCGCCGAGCTGGCCCAGCACGAACGGCAGCCCGCTCGTCATGCCGACCCACCAGATCGTCGTGAACAGCGCGCCGGGCCATTTGCGGCTGCGCGTACGGCGGTATTTGCCCGGCGTGACCGAATAGAACAGCATGTAGCCTGCATTCCCCAAGTGGCGTGTCGTTTGAGGTGAAGATCGCCTGTATCCGAGCGCTAGACAAGGATTTTCTGCCGCAAGCGGCACCTGCGGTCGCGCAGACTGCTGGATCTGGACGGATCAGACCGCGAAGCCGCTGTTTCCTTGCCCAGGGGCGGCGTTTTTCAGCGCAGCGGACAGATCTGTCCAGCCGCTTTCGTTCAGTTTGAGCGTGGATCGCGATCATGCGCATAGCGGTGGCGCTCGCAATCGGCGGATAGCGGCGAGGATGGCGCGTACCATCGTGCCGGTGACAGCGACCTCGGCCAGCTGGAAGGTGATGGTGCGGGCGTGACGGACCACACGTGCCCCGATCTTGATCAGCTTCAGTTGCAGGCTGGTCAACGACCAGTCGGCCATGGCCTCGGGCAGCTCGATGCAGCGCAAGAAGGTGGCCAGGTTGTACGCCAGGGCGTGCAGTTGCAGCCGCACCTCATTGTCGCGGAACTTCCGGCACGACAGCCGCGTCCAGCGAAAGGCGTATTTGCCCTCTTTGATGTGCTGCTCGGCGGTGCCGCGCTGGTTGTAGAACCGCACCACCCAGTCCGGCTCCATCGGCAGGTTGGTGACGATGAAGCCGACACGCGGGAACAGTTCGCCCGGATGCCATTCGATCTTGGCGATCACCCGGCGTTCCTTGTCCCAGGACGCCGCCTGATACTCGAATTCCTCGAAGAACCGCTTGACCTTGGTCAGTGACGGCCGCCCGACAGGGCGCGTTAGCCGATGCGCGATCTTGTCCTTGAGGACCGCGTTTGCGGGCAGCCGGATGGCGTAGAAGAACCGCGCTTCTTCCAATCGCTCATAGATCGCCGGGATCGCGTAGGCAGCATCGGCCCGGAAGAACCTGCCACCAAGGTCGCGCTCCGCGTAGCGCGCAATGACGGGGTCGAGAACATCACGCCAGCCATCGGCGCTGTGGACGTTGCCATGGCGCAGGGCGCAGCGTTCCAGCATCCCGAACTGGTTGAACAGAAAGTTGGGGTGATAGCAGCTACAGTCGAAATGGCCATTCCAGGCGGACCCTTCCTGGTCGCCATGGGTCGGGCTGACCGAGCTGTCCATGTCCAGAACGATGTACTTCAGCCCGTTACGGTCATGGAACCGGTCGATCCATTGCCCGTTCAGGTCGGCCAGCGCGGCACGGTTCCCGGCCAGAGCCAGCGTCTCGGTCTCGAACCGTCCCATCTGCGATGCCGAGGCCGCTTGTGCATCGACCGCTCTGCCGCCGACAACTTGGCGCATGACCGGATCGCAGGCGAGACGGTTGGCGTCGTTGACATCCTCGTATCCGGCCAGCCGCCCAAAGACTGATTGCCGGAACAGGCCGTCGAGCCGATGGACCGTGTTCTTGCCAGAGCGAGTATCGCGCAGCGCCGCTGACGCCAAATCGGACAACCCGAGCGCGTCATCAAGCTCGCGCATCACCAGAAGGCCGCCGTCGGAACTGAGCTGCGTGCCGCGAAATTCCAGCCGCACGCGAGGGTCGAAATCCACCCGATCTGCCCGTTGCAAGCCCGCACCCTCTGGGTGATCCATGAAACGCGCCCATCGCAGCCTTCAACACCATGTTTTATATAGGAAATATAATGGTCAGGACAGCGAAATCAGCGCCTTACTTGGGAAATGTGGGATAAGGCCTGCCGCGACGACCGTTCGGTGCTGTATCAGCGGGTGCCCAAGCTGTTCGCCAGCCTGGCGTTGGCACGCGGCGACGGACGCTACGCCCGCATCCTGGCCAAGCTCGGCAGCGTTCAGCTCCTGATTCTTGATGACTGGGGGCTTGAGCCACTCGATGCTCATGCCCGCTACGACCTCCTCGAAATCCTAGAAGAGCGTTATGGCCGTCGCTCGACGATCGTCACCAGCCAGCTGCCGATCGCGGCGTGGCACGAGGTGATCGGCGATCCGACCTATGCCGACGCCATCCTCGACCGGCTCGTCCACAACGCCCACCGCCTGGACCTCGACGGTGACAGCATGCGCCGGGTCAAATCCCCTTCAGAGGCTTGACGACCGGCACGAACGAAATAACAACAGACGTAGCCAGCACGGCCCTGTCTCCGGGGGGGCGACATCATCTCGGAACGAAGGGGCGCAATCATCTCGGAAACGAGGGGCGGCTTCATCGGAATCGGCAGGAAAAACGGAGCGCACATGAATTACGTCCTACTCGCGGTGGCGATTGTGTCTGAAGTGATCGGCACAACTTTCATGAAGCAGAGCGAAGGTTTCACCAAACTAGCGCCCAGCCTTCTCACTGCCCTCTCGTACATCGTGGCTTTCTACTGCCTGTCGCTGACATTGAAGACCATTCCCACCGGGATAGCTTACGCAATTTGGTCGGGCTGCGGCATCGTATTGATCGCAGCCGTTGCCTGGATCATTCAGGGGCAAAAGCTGGACTTACCGGCAATGGCGGGAATGGGTTTGATCGTGACTGGTGTCATCGTGATGAACGTGTTCTCGCAGACTGCTGCTCACTGATCGGTCGGGGTCGGCAGCTTCCGGGGATTGCGGTGCATCGGCTGAGCGACCGGAATGGGCGCGTAACAGACATTTCCCAATCTGTCGGCGCAACGATCAAGGCCGCATCAGCAAGTCCCGACGGGCAATGGCAAGTCAGTTTCTTCCGCTCAGCAAAGTCATTCCGGATGCCGCCGCGACGAGTCGCACCGCCTTCGGCGGTTGCGCTCGGGACAGTTGCAAAGTGCAGTAGCGCTTTGCAACTGTCCCGAGCGCTTCAATGGCCTCGGATCGTCTCAAACGGCGGATAATTTTGTAGCCCATAAATAAAGGGTTGCGGTGAGACGAGACACCATCTGCAAACATAACAGCCAGCACGCGCTCTTCGGAGGGACGGGCAAACCCTCGGCCTCGATCCGGCGAATGCAGGCGTCGCGATCCCAGCCCCACTCACGCAACGGGTACTGGCACTCATAGCGCGGATCATCGATCGAGAGCGCATGGTTTGCCCGCTTGGTGTCGCGCGGCCCTGCGTCGTAGCCGATCAGGCGAGTGACGCGCTGCCCGCGGTCCCATGCGTCCAGCGCGGGACGCCATCGGGCGAGGTATGCGTCCTGTGGCGCCTTCTTGTACTTCAAGCTGCAGCTGGACCCTCCCAGCGACTTGCTGGGAAGGGTGGCATTGGTCAGGCACATCTCCAGGATCCCGTAATACGGGGGCCAGTGTTTGAACCGCTTCGGAGTGTAGGAGACCAGCTCGAAAGGAATGCCGCGATCGCGCATCCATGGCCGGATCACGTCCAGATATGCGTAGGTCGCCGGCTTCTCGACGCCGGTATCGGCGCTCAGACAGAGGTCGGGCGCCTCGCCGCGGGCGTGTTTCTCGATGAGAAGCGCGGTGCTGTCGACACCGATGCCGTAGGCGAGGACGACGGGCGGGGCCGGGATCATGCCGCGTCTGCCGGCGCGAGCGGTGCAATCGTGATCGCCAGGTTCTTGCGAGTCACCGTGATGGTGACGGTGCGGTCCTCCGGGACGAGGTAGTAGTGACCGGAGAGTAGGTCCCGCAGACGGTTGTCGAGCGCCGCGTCCCCGCCTTCGAGAAGGCCGATGATCCGTTCGGCCGCATCGCGTTGGAACCGCTCCTGCTGGGTGTCGTAGCTGTCGGCCGCGGAGTCCTCGTTGGCCGAGAAGACGGCGCTCTCGAACAGGTCCGCGACATCCATTGCGGAGAGGTCCGAGCCGCGGCGGACGAACACGCGTGTCTCATCGACGGAGTTGCAGGAAAACTGGTCGGGACCGAAGGCCACGTCAGCGTCGCAGGCGACTTCGACAAAGGCGCCGGCGTGCGACAGCGTGGCGTGTAGGGTGATCGCATCGACCCATCCGTCGTCGGCGTCGGCGGGCGCTTCCACCCCTTCAGAGATCGTGAATTGGCGTTCGCCCTGAATGATGGCGAACTCGAGGGTCTCCACCCGGGCCAGCTTGTCGTACCAGCTATATCCCTTGAAGGCTTCATTCGCGTCGACCAGCGGTCCTTCGAAAGGATTGTGCTTGGTGATCGCACGCTCGGCCGGGATGGCTACCAGTGCCTCTTGGTCGGGCATCAGCACCATGGCCGGGTCGGTCGTCCGCACGCCGGTTTCGTAATTGCGGTACTGGTCTGCCGCGGGCGCAGCCCAGGTGAAGAGGTAAGGCTCGGCCTCGGAAAGCAGGACACCCAGATCACGGGCTTCGGTCCAGTTCTCGAACGACAGGCGGTGCGTGCCTTGCGCTGCGATGGCGCGGTACAAGGTGCATTGCACCGCGGTTCTCAGGTCCGAAACGCCCTCATTCTCGACGACTTCCTTGCGAGCCGGAAGGACGAGCTGGATGTCGGGTGCGTTGACGATGTCGACCCGCGCGATCCAGTGGTCGCCGCGGTCGACCTCGGTCAGGTGAGGCAACCGGCAGGGGATCGTCACGCCGTGGAAGTTCAGCGCCGCGTCGCGGGAGGAATAATGCGAGGCCGGCACTCTACGGATGCCGATACGGGTGCCCTTCCAGGTTTCGACATGGACGGCGTCGGCGAGCCAATCGTGCTGCTCCTGGGGCTCGCCATTGAACGTCACCGGGACCGGGAAGTAGCGAGCCGCTGTTGCGACATCGCGCTCGATGGTAGTCAGCCATTGCTCGGGCATTCTGACGGTCAGCGACGTCCCGTAGGGGATCGGGTCCGAGGAGATCGCGATCGGGCGGCTCGTCTCCCAGGCTGAAGCGGGAATATGAGCCATCCAGCCCTGACGATCGGGCCGCGAGTAGGAGCGGATAATAACATCGCGGCCAGCGAGGCTGAAGACGCCCATGCCGGCAGGATCCTCGGCCCGGCGTGTGTCGTCCGACCAACCGGAGCGGCCGAGCGTCACGATCGAGGCGGGATCGGCGATGCCGTGGCCGTCATCGACGACCTGGAGATAGGTGGTGTCGCTTGCGGTGATGACCGTGACGGCGACGATCGTGGCCCCTGCCCTGCGCGCGTTCTGGAAAAGCTCGCAGATCACGTCGTACGCGGTGTTGTTGAACAACCGAGTGACCTTGGTGATGGTCTCGGGCGCGACGGCCGTCGCGATCATGGCGGGGATCATGGCAAGCTCCTGAAGCTGGCGTGACTGTTCACGCCTGCTCGCCCGCTCCCCCTTCCCTTCGGCCTCGGTGTGCTTCCGACCTACAGCCCGTCATCGTCGCTGGCAGGGCCGGTCTCGGCGGAGCCGGTGATTACGAATTGTCCGTTCTCGCCGCTGTCCTTGGCGGCGTAACCGAGGGCGGTGAGCTCGGCGCGGAGGTGGCCATGGTAGGTGGCTGCTGCGGTGTCGCTGGCGAAAGGTGCCTTTTCAGGGCTCGTGCCTGCGCGAACGGGCAGGAGAGCCGAGACGGCGACGTGATCGATCAGGTAGCCGTGCCAGTCAGGATTGAGCGGCGTATCGACCCGCGCCTGCCAACGGCCATCGTCCTGCTGGCGCAGCAGCTTGATCGTAAGCACACCTCCCATCCCGCTCGGAATGTCGAAGCGCTGACCCGCTTGCGGCCGCAGAAAGCGTCGCCAGACCCGCAGCACGAGCGGATTGTCGCGCACGGCTCGCAGGAGACCAGCATAGTCCCAGGACAAGGGGTCGGGCTGGTCGTGGCGGGCGGCGCAGGCTGGGACCCCGGACGTCGTTGTCCGGGGCTGCAGATACTCTGCGGTGCAGACGGTCCAATCGCCGTAGAGCTTGCCCTCGTGCGGTAGGCAGTCGCCCTCGAGCTGGATGGAATGCTCGCCGAAGCCATTGTGGAAATGAACTGCCGCTTTTGGGAAGAACCTTTCCAGGACCTCGCGCGAGCCGCGGATCTTCACGTCGCTGCCGTAGGTGGTGTGGACGTAGCTGAGCGGCCCGATCTTGGGGCCTTCGGCGCCCCAGTCGGTCATGTCCTGATCGATGCTGGCGCGGCCATGGAAGAGATAGAGATAGACGCTCATCGGAGCTCACTCCCGAGAGAAGCGGCGCTGCGGCCGCGAGGGATGGCGCAGTGCAGTTGCACCGCGACCTCAGGCCAGGTGGACTTCCTTGGTGATCGGAGCGGTGCTCTCGACGCGGGTGGCGCCGAGACTGTCGAAGGTCTCGACGTCGTTGCGCTCGGCGTAGCGGTCCTTGGCGACGAGCCCGTAGATCGGATCTCCGGAGTAGCGGGCAAAGCCGAGCGCATCGACGCTCTGGACCCGGCGAAACACAACACCGACCATGCCGACGGGAACCCAATCGGCCCAGTCACCGGATGCGGAAACCGAAGCGTACTGACCGATGACAGCCTGATAGGCGGCGCGACGGCGTAGCGTGTTGTTCTCGGTCGCCGGCACTTCTTCGCCAGTGAAGGCGCCATAGCGTGCAGGGTGCCACGCTCGAACCGAACGGCGCGCATTCTCGACCTGCAGGGCGATCCCGGCTGTGGGGAGACGCCGGAACTCGGTCGCGAAGCCGAGCAGGACGAGCGCCCAATCCACGTCCTCCTCGTAGTAGATATCGTCGCGGCGTAACGCCTCGGGCATCGCGGCCTGCCGTTCGTCGGAAAGGACGTACCCGCCATGATCGGGCGTGGTGACGTGCCAGATCCCGGGCAGGACCTGGTCGGTTGTCTGCGGAACACCCCAGTTCGTGTCCTGCGGTGCTGGGACGGCGGTAAAGCGGGTCATCTGTCGGCTCCTCTATGGATCGACAGGTTTCCTCCCCCTCCCCTCCAGCCTCGTTGCTGTTGGGCCGAGTGCGGGGCAGTAGGCCGCATGGACGTGTGGCTCTATTCGGCGCCGGAGAAGCTTTGGGCGCTTACGAACGATAGCGAGGGTAGCAACTTGCCCGACGACCTGGGGCCGTGGGTGCCGGTGCGCCCCGTGGTTCTGCGTGAGGACGCGTCGGACGAGCAGCAGGCGATCGAGCTGATCGCCGAACACGGGTTTTGCTGCTTCGATTGATCGGACGCTTCTTGCGGTCCAGATCGTCGCCGCGCGCGACTACTGACCAATGTGCAGCTGATCGAGTATCGCCGCTTCCAGACCATCGGCCTCGAGATCCTCGCCGTGGATGGTCACCACCGGCGCGACGGTGCGTAGCTTTTCGACCTGCCGCAGTTTGACGCCGAGCGTGTCGGCATCGTGTGCCGTTACGATTTCCAAGGCCGCTTCCATCACCTCGCCGGTCGTGAAGTCGCGAAGGTCGAGCAGCATGTCGGGGCGCATATCGCCGATGCTGGTAGCGACATCGAAGAGAAGGCGCTTGAAGCCGATCCCGATCCCGCGACGGCGCAGACGGTATTGGAGATCGAGCAGCCCGACGATGGTTTGGCGTTCGGCCGCGTTGTGGATCGCGACGAAGTTGGAGGGACGTGCGATTGGCTGGGCATAGGCGCGCAGTGCCGCATAGCCCTCGCGCGGATTGTGCTCGCCCACGACGGCGAGGACGAGGTACGGGGCGCCGATCTGGCGCTGGTGGATTCCGATGTGCCGGATCCGGTTCTTGACCTCCAATTCGCGGCCTTCGGCGAGCGTGATGGTCGTTCCTGATATGTCGACGGCGTAGAGCAGGAGAAAGGCTTGCGGGGCATGGCCGGTCGGCCACTTTTTGGCCGCCTGCCGCAGCTTGGCGAACACGATCCCGCGTTCATAGGGATCGATGTGAGTGTAGAAGTGACGGGCGAGCGAGATGCCCGGGGCAATCTCGACGCGTTCGGCCGCGCGGCGCATCGCGGCGAACTCGCTTGCCATTGACGTCGTCCGCGGCTCTCCGGCCTCGAGTGGCTCCACGACATTGACGTGGGCCATCTCCATGAGAAGCCATAGCAGGCGGGCGAGGCGCGGAATGGCGACGCCGCGGGTGCGATCGTCAGGTTCAGCCTCGTCGGGCAGTTGCGCGAGCTTCTCTGGCGCGAGCCGGTGCGCGGAGAACATGCCATCGGGCTCGTTGATCGTGCGCGGTGTCGCTGTTGCCTTCTCGCGGATGCGGGGAGGAGCCTGTTCGCGGTAGAACGGGCAGTCGAGTTTATGCTCGGGTCGCCGTTGCCGGACGCTGGTCAGTCGCCGGAGATAGTAGGTTTCGGCTTCGGAGAGGTAGGCCGGGGACAGGAGCGGCGGGGCTTCCGTCTCGCCCAGGCAGTCGCAGGCGATCCATTGATGGTGGTCGCGTGCCTTCACGACCATGATCACCGATGCGCGGTGATCGCTGTCCTCGCCCTCCCCCATGTACCAGCGGACGAGCGCTCGCCGCACGACGTCCGGCAGGGGCGTGCGTTGCTGGAGTCCACGAGTGTCGCGCGGGACCAACCACATGCGTGCGACTATACGATATTATACTTGCAAGGTCCACGATGTTCACGGTACGTTCACCGCAAGGAGAAGCGCGCCATGAAGACCGATTGCATCGAAGCTTTCGACCTCGATCTGACGCTCAAGGACGCGTCGACCGATCCGATCATCCGTCCGACACGACGAATGATCGCGGCCGCGTGCATCGGTATGGGGCCGGAGGACGCCTACTACTCCGTGCGCGAGCTACGCGAGGCGATCGAGTGGATCCACGAGGGTGAGCACTCGGGCAAGCGCAAGCTGACGCAGATCCTCGGCAACCAGTGCGACGACTTTCAGCGGTGCATTTACTACGCGCTCGCGGGCAAGGGCATCGTTCTGATCCTCGACGACCTGCTGTGGCTGGAAGGCGTGCTGGAAGCGCGCGGCCGGTTCGCTGGCGAACTGTTCCGCATGAAGCGACCGACCATGCCGCTGGTCTCGCCCTATGTGGCGGCCGAGCCTGACGGCCCTGTCGGGCGGTTCGACACCGGCTTCGAGATCGGGGCTTCCTGGTCGTTCGATCCGGGACCGGGCTATGATGCGGTCGATCACGTCGTCGATCCAAAGCTGTCGCGCTGACGGCAAAAAGAAAGGCGGCCCTGGCCGGAGCCGGGGCCGCCCGTCTTGTTTCGGGGGGTGGTGCTTCAACGTCGCTCGCATGCGAGCCGTTCCCCCCGTCGCCATTTCTCCGGGTCGATCCACTCTCCTGAATGAATCCCGCGGCCGTGGCTGCGCGCCTCCTCGAATGCCGCGACATAGCGGGTAGCGCGTTCGGGATCACTCTTCAGGTATTTGACAGCCGGCACCGCGAAGCCCTGCGCAATCAGCTGTTCGCCAACATCGGAGCCGTCGACACTGACGATTGCCACGGGGCGGCCGTAGCTGCTGCTGCCGACCAGCTGGATGGTTGCCTCGCCGCTTTTCAGCATCCTTGCCGTCGCGTCTTGGGCGAGCTTTCCGCACGAATAGCAGGAGCCTGCTCGCTCGCAGAGCTGCTTCTTTTCGACCGCATCGGCGCCGGAAAACCGGAAATCGATCGACACGGTGTCGCCGTCCAGTGCCCGCGCATCGCCCCGGATCGTGGGTTCGTTCCGACCGCTCTCCGGACTGGCGCTGCAAGCCGTCAGGGCGACCAGAAGCAGGAATAGGGCCGCTCTCATGCGAGCCGCATTTCGAGCACGACGTCGGGGCCGTCGACGACGACCGGGATGATACGGAGTGGCTGGAGAGGGTTGCCGGTGCGAACAACCGAAACGCAGCTTGCACCGTCATCAGCCATGCGCGCTGCAATGCGCCTTGCATTGTCGTTGCTGCAGAGCGCCCGGCGTTTGGGGCTGAGAGGGACGTGGTCGGGAAGCGCGATCATGACCGTAATCCTGAGTTAGGTGGTGGGTGGCAATCAAGCGAACACCGTCTTGTGGACCTTCGTCTCCGGGACGACTGTCCAGGACAGATGGCGCAAGCCGCTTAGCCGGTACTCTGGGTAGCTGACGCCGGGCCTGGACAGCGCGACCCTGCGGCCTCGTTTGTGGACGGTGAACTCTGCGCCCTCATAGCCGTCGGTGAACCTGACCGGGGACGGCAGGCGAATCCGCATGCCATGCTCGAGCGGGCGCGCGGCGCGGGCCAGATTGTCGATGCAGCGGCGTCGCCAGTTGAGCGCGGACGGTTCGTCGGTATCGCCAAGCAGGGCGAGGATCCGCTCCGGGCATTCGGCTTCGCACGGTCCCATGTGTTCGGTCATGTCCTTGTACCCGAACACGTAGCCCTCCCGGTCGCGAGGGTTCCATTTGACCAGGCACACAATCGCGAAGGTTGGCTCGTCGACTCCGTCGGTGCTCGGCACCGCGGCCGCGTAATAGACCTTGTTGCGCAGGCAGGAGGACGCGACGATCCGCAGTGCCCTGCCCTTACCGGCAGGGTCGCGCTGGTCATAGGTGAACTGGGCGTCGAGATACGCTTTCGGGGTCGAATGCGGCTGCATCGACGACAGCGGCATGGTGAGCCAGCCCATTGCTAGTCCTTTCAGATCTGGGCCGCATCAGAGGCGGCGTGGGTCAAGGAGGTGGATCGCGGACGTCTCGAGAGCGGGCCGGTGAACATGGCTCACCAGCTGCGCGACGCGGGCGCGGACGCGCTCGTCTGGAAGATCGGACCGGCCCTCGGTGAGTGGTGGCACCCGCGTGTTCGTCACCTCGGTGAACAGGATCGACAGCACGCGCGCCTCGATCTGCTGGGCGAGGTCGTGGATTGCGCGGCCCTGTGCGAGCTTCTCGTGCCCGGGGGACATCTCAAGCCAAGTCATGGGAGCGATTGCCTCGCTCATGCGAGCGAGCAGGCCGAGCCCGTGGCCGAAATCGCTGTGGTAGTGGATCAGCGACTGGCGTTCCGGTGAGAGCGCATCGAACGGCGCGTAGAGCCGATACTGGTAGCGAGGGGGCGCGCCCGTCACGCGTACGCGGGTGGCAAGGACGTCCATCACATCACCCGACCAAAAGGGCGGGTTCGGCTGCCGCAGGGGCGAGATGCAGCTCGCGTCGTAGGCGGTCTGCGAACCGAGCAGGGTTAAGGAGCTCGCGGATGGCGGCAAACCGTCGGCGGTCGCCCAGGAGGTCGTGCTGACCTCTGACCCGGCGAAACGACACCTCGTTCTCGGGGCCGAGCGCGCCAAGCGACAGCTGCACCCAGACCTCCTCGCCGTGAAGGGTTATTTCACCCGATACGGACGGATCCGACCGGTTCGACCGGATGGTGTAGCTGCCCTCGGGAAGGGTGAGCGCATTCGCAAGATTGCGCATCGCCCTGCGCCCGTCCGCATGAAACAGGTCCTTGGCGACGGCGTCGTAGGAGACGCCCCGGATGGCGAGCGTGAGAAGGGCCGGGAAGCGCTGCAGCTCCGCAATGCGCTCCGTACAGCGGCGTCGTAAGATCGCTTCGGCAGGCCGGTTCTGCGTCACCGTGGTGAGATGTCGGGCCAGCAGGATCACTGCGGCGTCGCTCTCGTAGTCGACCCCGGCATTGCGGCAGTCCTCGATCGCGCGTGTCAGGGCATGGACGCCGGCGGTGATGGTGGACAAGGCGCTCGGGTCGAGCGCCTGTTGATGGCGAAAAGCAACGTCGTAGGGCATGGCGATCTCCGGATCCTGAGCGCCTCTCGCGCTCACCGGCCCGCTTCCCCCTCCCCTTCCCTGGTCCCGGATCAGAGCATCAGACCCACAGGATGCGACGATCGAGCTGCTGCCGCGAAGCCACGCTGCCACGCATCGGCGAGCCGGCTGCCACGTCGATAATGACAGCCGGTGCTACCGAGCACGTACCCCCGCCAACCCTGCTTTTCGGCTTCCCAGATGGGATCGCGCCTGGACGGCCCGAGGAGCCGCATTAGGTCGAGCGTCATGTCGCATCCTGATCGGCTTGCGCGATCATCAGGTCGATGGCGTCCTCGATCGCCTGCTCATCGTCGTTCACGACCCGCAAATTGGGGCGGTGCTTGCGGACGGCCTCGGCGACGGCCGCAGGAGTGTGCCCCTTCAGGGGATAACCGTAGACCTTCCCGTCGTCGATCACGATGAGCTGCCTCTTGAAGGAGCGCCGGAGCCGCTTCGTCTCCTCGATCCTCCCGATCATCGCGGCGACCTCGAACTCGAGCGTGTGTTGAAGAGTGGTTCCGTGGAACTCGCGCGCGGAGCGGTTGGCGGCGAGCCACGCGTCGACCTCCCTTTCGGTTAGCGCGCCGACCTGGTGAAAGTCGTCCGCGGCGCCATGTCCGCGGTTCGAGGCCAGGAAAGCGCGAGCGCCGTCGATCCAGATCTCGGCGGTATAGCAGGTCGTCTCCTCCGAGAGCGCGGCCACGACCTTCAGCTTCTTCAGTTCGATGCGCATGAGTGCGACTCCTTGATTGACCGGTCATGCCGCGAGCGCCTCGGGCTCGTGCCACTCGACCTTGGCATCGCCGCTGGCGTCGTGACTGGCGGGTCGGGCGAGGTCGCGCAGGTAATTGAAGGCCTGCTCGGCCTTCGACGCGGCCTTGATGATCGCGCTGGAATCCGATTTCAGGATGCGAAGCCAGTGGTCGATGTAACTGGCATGGTTGTCATGGAGATCGCCGGGTAGGCCGAGCTCGGCGCAGATCAGGCACTGGCCGATGGAGGCGACGAGTTCCTCGAACGCGTAGGCGTTGTCGCCGAACTTCTTGCCGAACTCGCGGTCGAGCCGGCTCGCGGCGCCTGACCAGTGGGTGTATTCGTGCCCCAGCGTGCTGGCATAGTGGTCGTCCGACCGGAACGCCCCGCGGTTCGGCATCTGGATGTAGTCGCCAATGGGCGAGAAGTAGGCCTGGTCGCCGCCATGGCGAAGCGTGCCCGGCAGGGCGCCGAAAAAGCCGTCGATGGCGGCGCGGTGCTCGGATTCGACGCGTGGCTCGGGCGCCGCGATCGTCGGATAGTAGTAGCTCGGCAGGCCGTCGATCTGGTCGACGTTGAAGACGATGTAGGATCGCAGGAAGCGGATGTTTTTGGTGGCCTCAGCACCGGTGACGCGATCGGTTTCCGTCTTGGAGAAGCTGGAGAAGTAGACGCTCAGCGAGCCTCGCTCGCCGCGCCGCACCTGGCCGCCCAACTCTTCGGCTTGGCGATAGGTCATCCAGGTGCGGCTGCTATAGCCGCGGGCATCGCCGATCGCCCAAAGGTAGAGCGTGTTGATGCCCGTGTACGGGGTTCCGCAATGGCGTAGCGGACGCCCACCTGCCCCGGTGAGCCCCCAAGGGCGTGACCACGGCAGAACGCCGGATTCGAGCTTCTCGATAATGAGGTTGGTGATCTCGGCCGCGACGTCACGGCGCGGCGCATCGGGCTTGCGACGGAAGGTCATGATGGGTGCTCCCCATTGGGCGGCATGGCGCCCGCGAAAAAATGAAGGCGGCCGCCCCATCGGGACGACCGCCAGTTGCCCAGGAGACGGTTGGGCGGGGTTATTCGGCCGCGACGAGCTCCGCGTCGTCGTTGACCGCACCGGCGTTGTCCTCGCCGGGCTCGGTGCTCTGGTCGCTATCAAGATCGGCACCGTCGTCGCCGTCGGGGTCACCGTCGACATCGCTGCCGGCGTCTTCGTCATCGCGACCGTCGTCTTCGACCAACTCAGCCGTGCTGGCCACGTCGAAGCGCATCGCGTCCGGCACCCAGGCGAGAGCGGCCCCCTTGGTCTCCGCCTCGGTAATGGCCTCGCCGGCGAACAGCCTCTCGCAGCTGGTCGAGATCTCGCCCTTCTTGGAGCCGAGATAGCGTGCTGCCAGCGTGGATCCGCCAACCTCGGTGAGCGTCGCGAGCAGCGTGCCCTTCGACACCCGGTCGAAGAAGTTGGCGCAGGTCGGCCGCCACCACTTGGCGACGTCGATCTCGAGGATGGAGGCGAGACGGGCGTGGAGCGGGTTCGTTGTGACCGTGCCATAGTCCTGCTTGGCCTCGAGCGAGTCCGCGACCACGATCGCGAGCCACGCTGCCTTGGCATCGTCGCCGAGGGCGCGGAATGCCTCGAACCGTTCGACGGGCGAGGCGCCTTCGGTCCACGAGGTATCCAGTGCCTCCCGCGCCTCGGCGATCGCGATCTTCGCCTGGGTGGGGGCGAAATCGGCCGGCATTTGCGGGTCGTTGGGCCGGCCCGCGGTGATGGTCGTGCCCGAGCGGCCGAAGTTGCGTTTGCGGTCCACCATCGCGAAAAGCGCGTAGTCGAGCGCGAGGCCGGGATCCGCGAGGATCGAGGCGGCGAGGATGTCGCGGCGCTGCACGGCGAGCTCGTCGTGGAGACGAGCGCTCAGCGGCTTTCCGCCCGGCGCGACCGCCTCGGGTGGAAGCGAGCTCGTGTCCCGTGTCGATCCGGTCGGCTTCGCGTCGTCCGCATCGCCGGGCGTGCGGAGCGGCGTCTCGCTGTAGTAGGTCGTCTCGAGGACCAGCTTGCCGTTGCGGTCGAGCATCAGGAAGGTCCCGATCTGCCCCTTGATGTCGTCGGGGAGCACGGGGGGCTTGTTGTGGATGCCCTCGTACTCTTCCTGAAGCCGGTCGTACTCGCCCTCGAGAACGCCGTAGGCCTCTTCCTCAAGGCTCTCGTCGCTCATCTCCTCGGTGAGGGCCTCCATCCGCTCGGAGATCTCGTACGCGCGGGTTTCTTCCGCCTCGGTGAGCGGGGCTGGCTGCAGAGCGACACGGTGCAGATCGGCGGTCGCACCGTACAGGTTGGTGGTCGCGATCGGGCGAATCCACGCGAGCCCCTGTTCCTCGCCGAGACGCTTCGCCTCGGCTTCCATGAGCGTGCTGGCGAGCGACTGGGCGATCTCGGGATCCGACCAGCGGTCGCCATCCTCGCTGAACAGCTCGCGCTCGACGCGGCCACCAGCGGCGACATAGGCGTCGGCACCGACCAGGATGGCGACGGGGTCGGTCGCTTTCATGGTGTCGTTTGAGATCGCGCGCCGGATCTGATCCGCGGTGATGTAGGAGCTGTGGCGGTACTGCGCGAATACGCGCTCCTGCTTCGCGCGGTCCTCGGTCGATCCATAAGCCTTTGCCATGTCGAGCGTCATGTCGCCGTTGGCGAGAGCTTCGAACACCGGTTCCGCCAGATTGGCGAGGCGGAGGCGGCCTTCGATGAAGCGGCGTGTCTGGCCGAACCGCTTGGCGACGGCGTCGATGTCGCCGTCAGACTGGAGGAAATGCTGGAACGCACGGCATTCCTCGGCCGGCGTCATCACCTCGCGCTGGAAGTTCTCCGTCAGCGAGAGCTCGCGGAGGTCGTTGTCGTCGCCCGCGACGATCTTGACCGGCACGTCGTAATCCGCCGCCACGATCTCGCCCGCCTCGGCGAGCATCATCGCTCCCAGAAAGCGACGCTCGCCGGCGATGAC
Organism: uncultured Sphingomonas sp.; assembly: GCF_936927845.1. Lineage (GTDB taxonomy): Bacteria > Pseudomonadota > Alphaproteobacteria > Sphingomonadales > Sphingomonadaceae > Sphingomonas. The sequence continues at coordinate 12,734 of NZ_CAKZHV010000040.1, read as the reverse complement.
CTCGAACATGCCGCGCGGCTTGGACGGGGTGACAAGAAGGTTCTGAATGATGCCGCGCGCGCGGATGCTCGCGGCCATGGCCGGGATGTTTTTGGGCTGCGTCGTGCGGACGTTCTTCTCGGACTGCTTCAGCTTTGCGAGTTTGACGGTCTGGGTCATTGCCAGTCTCCTGAGCGTGGGAATGTCCGGCGAGTCCCTCGCCGAACACCCCCTCGCTCCCCCTTCCCTTCCTGCTCCGGTTCGCGCAGCGACATGTACCGCGCATTGCACCGCGCTCTGCGATGCGATGGTATCACCCGTCCGGCTGCGCCGTCAGGCGGGCGATCACCTCCGAGGCAGTCTCGTTGGGTACGAAGATCCTCGTCTTGTAGGAGATGATCTCAACGTAGCAGCCGATCGACTTCAGCCACGGAAGCTGCGCGGCAGGCGCCCCGACGATCTCGATACGCGGCTTGCCGTTGACCCTCGCCCGCTTCACCTCGCATGCGAACGGTCGCTTCAGGACGATCGAGCCGCCTGCCAATGCCGCCTGCGTGATCTCGTCGGGGCTCAGGACCTGTGGTTCATCCAGGCCGAGCTTGTTGAACAGGGTGTGGATGTCGCGCGGGAAGACCATGCGACCGAGCCACGAACGGCCTTCCTCGTCAACGATGCGATTGACCGCGAGATGGTCGCTCGGCAGCGCCGACCAGATTGGCAGCAGCAAGCCCGTCGCGAGCCGGATTGTCTCGGTGTCGACCTTGGTACGCGCCTCTTCCACTTCGGCCTCCCATGCGGCCGAGAAAGTCTCACGGGTACACTCCTCCCAGGCTGTCTCGAACAGGTCGTCGGCCGCGAGATATTCGCGACGGGTCGAACGCATCAGCTCGATCCGCAGGACCGCGACGCCATCCTCCGTCATGCCTGACCGAGCCGCTGTGCGAAGCGCTACCTTGTCCGATCGACCGTTCCGTAGGAACATGGCCGTGCTGTCGCTGTCGGCGATGCGAAGCACGCGATCGAGCGAGACTGGCTGACGGCGCCGTGCGACCTCGATGGTCAAGAGGTGAGACGTTGCGCCACTGATCGGGTCGGTGAGCAGGATAGTGTCATCGAGCACCGTGGCGCGATCGACCTGCATGGTCTCGACCCCGACATCGAGCGTGCCGGCGTCCCGCGCGACTGCGACCCGTGTTTCGACCAAGGCGAGAAACTCGTCGAAGATGAGGTTCTGGAGGCCAATCGGAAGCGCCAGGAGCCGATTTAGCCAACGCTGGATCGGTGGGAGGTCTTCCTTGAGGACACCATCCTTGTCCTGCAGCTCGAGCCCTGTGCGGTGCTGGAAGTCGACCAGGTTCGTGCTGCTCAACTTGCCGGCAACGAGCAGATGATACCAGCTGATGAGCGCCGCCTTGGCATACTCGCTTTCGAGGTTGTCGGCCGGGTCGAACAGGTTCTGGCCGCCTGTCTGGCGCTGGCCCCTTGTGAGAGCGCCCAAGCTGTCGAGACGCCGCGCGATGGTCGACGTGAAGCGGAGTTCGCCCTTGCAGTCGGTCGTGACGGGCCGGAACAGGGGCGTGCAGGCCTGATGGGTACGATGGGTTCGACCGAGACCCTGGATGGCCCGATCGGCACGCCAGCCCGGCTCCAGCAGGAGGTGAACCCGCTGTTCCTGGTTTTTCACGGCGAGGCTCGCATGATAGGATCTGCCGGTGCCGCCCGCGTCGCTGAACACGAGGATCCGTTTGGTCCCTTCCATGAAGGCTGCGGAGTCCGCCTGGGTCGCGCGGGCCGACCGGGATTCGAGCTTTTGGGGGCCGCCCGCGGTGCTTACGAGCCGCTTGGTGCGCCCCGTCACCTCGGCGACGTTGTCATGGCCGAAATGCTCCAGAATGCCGTCCAAAACGGCTGCGATCGGAGGGAGCGCGCAGAGTTGCTCGATCAGCGTGTCTCGGGCCGCTTCCGCTTCCGGGTTGGTGACCGGGGTGCCTCGATCGTCGAACATGGGTCGCGACCGCGTTTCGCCGGTATCGTCCAGATAGTACGACATCTGCTGGACCGGGAAGGCGCGCTGCAGATAATCGATTACCGCCTCGCGCGGGGACAGGTCGAGGTCGAGGTCTGCTCTTTCGTCTGGCGATAGCTCGCCGAGGCGCCGATCGAGGATGGCTTCAGCCGTACTGACCAGCTGCAGAACCACGGACTGCCCGGCCTCCAAATGCTGCCGAACCGCGGCAAGGACCGTTGGCAACTTGCAGGATAGAAGAAGCGCACCAAAGAAGCGCTGCTTGCAGCTCTCGAACCGCGATCGGGCGGCCGCCTTGGCACCGGAGTTCAGCGTGTCTCCCCTGAGGGAGTCGACCACGCCGGTCAGCTTCAGCGCCTCTTCCATGTTGCGGTGGATGATGCCCCAGGCGTCGGCATAGGTGTCGTACACCTCGATCTGCTCGCGGGTCAGTTCGTGCCGGAGGATGTCATACTCGACCCCTGCGAAGCTAAGAGCGCGCGCGGTGTAAAGGCCTGTCGCCTTGAGGTCGCGCGCCACCAGCTCCATCGCTGCAATTCCGCCCTGGCGGATCTCGGTGATGAACGCTTCCCGATTGGCGAAGGAGGTCTCCGGCCCCCAGAGCCCGAGCCGGACGGCGTAAGCGAGGTTGTTCACCTCGGAAGCGCCCGTTGCGGAGGCGTACAGCACGCGCGCGCCGGGCAAGCGGTTCTGCAGAAGGACGCCGGCGATGCCCTGCTGCGAGCCCTTCTTGGCGATCATGCTCCCCTCGCCTCCTGCGACGCCGCCCATCTCATGGGCTTCATCCCAGGCGATGACGCCCTCGAAGTCGTCGCCGGCCCATGTGATGATCTGCTCGAGCCGGCTGGCGTCACCGCGCGTCGAGCGTAGCGTCGGGTAGGTCACGAACAGGACGCCCTCAGACATGCTGATCGGCTCGTCGATCTTCCAGCGCGAGAGCGGCTGCACATCGGCGGCAAGGCCGCCCAGGGCCGTCCAGTCGCGGATGGCGTCAGCGTGGAGCGCCTCGTTCTTGGATACCCAGATAGCGCGACGCCGTCCCGCGAGCCAGTTATCGAGGATCACGGCCGCAACCTGTCGCCCCTTCCCCGCCCCCGTGCCGTCGCCCAGAAAGAAGCCCTTGCGGTAGCGACTGCCATTCTCGTCGATGATCAGGCCCACACCCTCCGGATCGGGGCGGAAACGGCCGGGAATGTACTGCGTCCACGCGTGACCGGCGTAGACGACGGTTTCGAGCTGCGAGGATGACAGCATGCGTTCGCTGACCGTTCGCTCGGGCAGGGCCGGGACGTGAACCGGGATCGGCGCGGGGATCGAACCCATGGCGACGGACTCGACCAGGGCGGTCGGGTGCTCGCCGGCAGCGTCGAACACGATCCGGCTTGGTCGGTATGGGAGATAGACGCCGGTCTGTTCGGCGAGCGGCGCCGGGGTCTCGAGGACCTTGTAGGTGACCGGCGCCACCTCGTTTCGCGAGGGCGCCCGAAAGACACGCGGCGCGGCTGCGGGTTTGGATCGCACGCTCCGGAAAAGCGATACGCTGCCGCCTCTCGGCGTCGCCTGTTTTGCTGGGTCACTGGTCAACGCGAGGCGATCGGGAACGACTAGGTCGTCGTTTAGATCGGCGACGGTCGCTCGCTGCAGCACAACGCTGTTGCTTTGACCGGCCGCCTTGTCGAGGACGTAGAGACGCACCGCGACGCTGGTGCCGTGCTTCCCATAGGCAGCAGTCAGGCGGATCGACGTCCGGACGGTGACCTGGTCCAGCGTTGCGTTCCAGATCTCTCCCATCCGGGCCGAGTTGCTGAACCAGTCCGGCATGATCGCAACGACGCGTCCGTTCGGGCGCACGCGCCGGATCGCCGCCTGGAGGTGGCGCACAGCAGCCAGGTCGTCGTCGCCGCGACCGACTGAGCGCGAGAAAGGCGGGTTCATGATGACGACGCTGGGACGGGAGAGCGATGCCATCGTGCTCGCGATTGTAGCGCCGTCATGCCCCGAGACTGTGGTATCGGGGAAGGTTGCCGCGAGGCGTGCGCGTCGCGCCGGGTCGATCTCGTTGAGCTGGAGCGAGCCGACGGGACCGAGTTGAGCCACGAGGAGTCCATTCCCGGCGCTCGGCTCGAGCACGATATCGTCGCCGCGGGGCGACGCGAGCAGCACGGCGACCGTGGAGAGGTCGAGCGGCGTCGAGAATTGCTGCCATTCGATCTGTTCTTCGCTGCGCACCGTCTGGGTCGGCAAGCGGGCGAGCAGCGCCGACGCCTGCAGGACATCGCCCATTGCAAGCTGATCGCGCATTGCACTGCGGTTTCGCATTGCAAGTGCAACTGCATGCTCAAGCACTTCGAAGCTCTCGCGCTGCGTCCAGCGGCCGTCGGCGTCGGAGCCTCCGAAGGCTGCTGTCATCGCAGCGTTCAGCAGCGTTCGCGTGATCTTCTCCTCGCCGAGTACGGCCGGCACGAGCTCGCGCGCTGCGGCGGTGAATGAGGACGCACGGCATGGCGCGGTGTCGAACAGGTCGCTCATGGGGATCTCCTGGCTGTGTGGCTGCCCTCTGCAGCTCCCCAGACCAGTTCCCCCTTCCCTCTAGGCTCCGGCTCTTACGTCGGCCCAATCGCCGAAGCGCCCGGGGGGCGGCATTCGTCGAAGGTCGAAGCCGCGAGGCCGATAGGCGGCCCATGCTCTGCGCCGTGCCCGGCGACCTTCCGCATCGTTGTCTTCGGCGATGATCAAGGTGCGGACGCTGTCGGGAATGTGAACCCGGTCGAGACGCGCCGCGCCAAGCGTCGCCCAGCATGGAATGTCGTTCAGTTGGGTGAACATGGCGGCCGTTTCGAACCCCTCGGCGAGCGCCAGCGTGTCGGTGATCCGGCGTCCCTGCCAGCTCGCGCCCGCGGGGGTGCCGAGCATGACCTTATCGAGGTAGCCTCCACGGCCGAGATCGAGGAAAACGCGCTGGATCGCACGCAATGCCCGCCCTTCTCGGGCGGCAACGAGCAGAGCGGGCAGGAAGCGCGTTGTTGGCTTGGGTCCCCAGGGACACCGAGGATGGAAGCGCAGCTCCTCAAACGGGGCGACGATACCGCGGCCTGCAAGGTAGGACTCCGCAGGCGTGCCCGGCACCGGGACCGCCTCGCCCCAGATCCGCTCCACGTTGGCCCGACCTGAGGCACGCGACGGGGCAGGGGGGGCATATCTCTGGCCGGGCTTGATCCGCGAGATCTCCCGCAGGACGTCGTCGGGATCGCAGCCGGCGAAGCAATGGACAAGAATGCCCTCGTGCCCCTGACGAATGGAAAGGCTCGGAGTGGCGTCCTGATGAGCGGGGCAGGGGCACATCGCCAGATAGCCTCGCCAGGTGCCGCCTAGGGCGCCGACGATGTCGACGACCTGCTGGGTGGGTTTGAGTGCGACTAGGGCCATGGTGGTGCATCCTTTCTCAAGATGCACCCGCCCCCTTCACTCTTATTCCTTGGCCGTGTCGGCCAGGTTGAGCAAGCGATCGAAGGCGTCGGCGTAGGATATCTGTTCGCGATCGCAGTAGTCGTTGAAGCGGTCGAACGTCGTTGGCGTGATCCGCATTGTCAGCGACTTGCTCTTCGTTTCGCGCACCCGGCGCCGTCGCGCGGGCGAGCCAGGGCGATAGCCCTCTGGGAGGTCCATCGGCGCGCTAGGGGCGGTTGCCGGGGTCGGCTTGAAGTCCGAGAGGTCGAGATCGGTCGGCGTAGGCGTCCGAGCGCCGCGGCCAAACTTCTTGGGAGCTGGTGCGTCACTCATGCCTGCGACTCCTTGATGATTGCGACGATCTCGCGAAGAAGACTTTGCACATTCTGCCGCGCTCGCTCGGTCCGTGATAACGCATGCGCGTCGAGCTCCTCGAGCGTCATCCGGTAGAGGAACATGGCCCGGTATGCGTCGCCGAGCGAGAGCTCGGAGTTGAACACCCCGATCTCTTCTCGCGTCTGGTCCATGACCTCACGTTCGGCCCGCGACATGATCGCGGGGCTGCGCTGGGTGATCAGCACGCGGTGGGGGAGGGGCCTCCCGCGAGCGCTTTCGATGAAGGTCATCTGATCGAGGAACTCGACGGATCGTTCGAGGTCCGCAGCCGAGGCGCGCTGCGGGATGATCAGCATGTCGGCCTGCAGCGTGGCGTACATGATGAGCTCGTTCATCGCGCCCTTCACGTCGACAATCACGAAAGGATGCTGCTCGGAAGCCTTCATCACTGCCGCTTGCAATCCCTTCTGCGACAGCTTGTGGCCATCCTCGACAACGATGCGGTCCTTCAGCTTCCAGTCCTCGTACCAGCGCAGGAGTGAGCGCTGTTCGTCGGTATCGATGATCTGGACGCTCTGTCCGGCCGAGCGCATTTCGGATGCGAGCGCGAGCGCCGTGGTGGACTTGCCGACGCCACCCTTGATCGACCCCACCAATATGACCGGCATTGCGAAGCTCCCTGTAATGCGGAAGCGCAGTGCATTGTAGTGCAATGCGCGGTGCGACGTGCTTTCGGAGTGTATGCCACCACGCGCGGCGCGTGGCAACCGCAATGCGCGGCGCGCTTGCACCGCGCTGTGTAATGCGTCCTGCACCGCGAGTGTGTAAAAAGTTTCCACGTTGTCAGACCTCGAAAGCTGTGGTCCCTTTTAGGGGTGATGAAGGGATCGACCTTTGCGGCTCGAAGCCTCGTTGGTGTCGCTATGGCGGCGCTGACTTGGTCGGCCGCTCGCGCGCAGCAGGTAGAGCTCGTCCCGTTCCGCAGCGTCGACGACGGGGTCGTCATCGAGGTTGGCAAGACAAGCCCGCGCGCCTCGCCTGTGCCGGTCAGCGAGGGGGAGGGGGTCTCTCCGGACGCGCTGGCGCAGGACTTTGCGGGGCTGGCACCGGCGCCAACCTTTGCGCCGGCTCTTGCACCGGCGCCGATCGAGCGTTCGGCCATCCCGGTCCCGCTCTGGATGCAGACCGGAAGGGCAAGTCCGGCGGGGCTGGTCGCAGCAGCTGCCGTTGCGCCTTACCTCTACAGCCCCGCCGCATGCTCGATGAGCCCCTACCGGCCGCGAGGCGACCTGCCCGCCTATTTGGAACAGCGCCGCGCGCGATATTATCCGCTGATCTCGGCCGTCGCGTGCGAGGCAGGGGTGCCGGTCGGCCTCTTCGACGCGCTTGTCGCGCAGGAGAGTCGATACGACCCGTTCATCGTATCCCCGAAAGGCGCGGTTGGCCTCACTCAGCTGATGCCCGGCACCGCGGCGTTTCTCGGCGTCTATGACTCGCGCGATCCGTTGCAGAACCTGAGGGGAGGGGCGCGTTATCTTCGCGCCCACCTGGACGAGTTCAAGCGCGTCGATCTGGCGCTCGCTGCCTACAATGCCGGGCCGGGTAGGGTGCGCCTGAACGGGCGGATCCCGCCGTTCCGGGAGACCATCGGCTATGTCTCGGCCATTACGCGGGGCTGGGGAGCGAGTGCTTTCAGGACCGCGACGATCCAGACTGCCTCGAACCTTGCGCAGCCGCCTGCTTTTAGGGGTGCGCAGCTATTCTCTTACACGTCGACGAGCGTCGCGAACCCGAGGTGATGGGCGTAGAGCGTCGCGATCATCAGGATCGCCGGCGCACCCAGCAGATAGTTGAGCTGCCAACGCACCCATACACGCGGCGCGGCCAGCACCTTGTCCATGACGGTTGTGGTCGCCAGCGTCCGCGAGCCCGAGCGATAGTCGTGGACGGTTTTGATGACGGCGATCGTGGCGCACATCGCGACCAGCAGGCCAACCGCGGCGTAGAGCGAGATCCAGGCGTCGAGGGTGGCTTGCGGCATAAACGCTCCAATACGTCAAGACCCTTTTCGGATGCTTAACGGCAAAGAAGCTGATTCAGTTGCGCGCACAGATCAGCGGGAGGGCAGGGGAGCTACGCGACCAGGGCCCTCGGCTGCGTCGTGTTACGCGTTTTCGGCCGCATCTGGATCACCATACCCTTCTTCTTGCGGGTTCGACCGAGCGCGTCGACCTGTTCGCCGGTGATCGTGTTAATGACGGTGACGTCGTAGTCGGGAAGGCGGTTCTCTGCCTCTATTTCCTTAGCCAGGCTCTTCAACCGTGAGATCGGGCCCATCGATCCAACTTGGGCATGCAGCTCTTCGACTGACATCTCGATCGGCTCGCCGGAACAGTGTGCGATTTCGTACATGCGGCGCTCAATCGGACCGAGTCGGAAATAGTCATGATGGTAATGGTACATTCGCTGATCGCGCTGGATCGCGCGGAACAGCCAGTTGCACGGCCTGATCCGGACATACCGAAGTATTTCCTCACCGTTGGCCATCTTCTCATATTCTACCTGAGCTTCCGCAAGCCATGAGAACCAACCTCGGTCGATCTTGTTGCCGGTCTCGATGTTGGTCTTGATCTGGGTGCCCTGCAGACGCTCGAGCGCCTCTGCGAAGCGACGATAGTCCCGTGTCGAGGGGCGCTCGACGCCTGTGATCCGGAAGAAGTCGTGCGCCGCGAACGTCACTTCCTCCTGAGCCGGCTGACCGTCTGCGATCGACTGTGCGATCAAGGAGGCGACGTAGAGGAGGATTTCCTTATCCCACATGGTCGCGACCCCGGTGTCGCTGGGGCGTATTTCGATCGTCACGCCCTCACGGCGGTACTCGATCCGCTCCATGTGCGGGTTCTTCGACAGCGTGAAGAACGGGAAGTGCATGATCGAACGCTCACCACGCACCTTGCCGTGTAGCGGGCTATCCATATCGAACAGCGAGATTTGCTGCGGCATGGCTTTCAGCCTGGGCATCTTCGCTCCCTTCCGAACCTATCGGAGGACCATACTCCGAGCGGCGCGGTCGATCATCCCCGAACCGAGATAAAAATACTGAAAGCACGAGGATTGCACCGTTCGAGCCTCGGCCGGCGCCGGCACGCTCTCCTAGTAGCATCGGGCAGGGGGCGTAGGCTCGTGCTATCAGTACATCTATCTCCTCATAGCAGGCGGGCTGGCCGACCGGTCCGCACAAGCCCCAATGCCGCTGCCGCGAGTTGGCCGATCGAGCGTGGATCCTTGCCGCTGGAGAGTGCCCGCATCCCGCTCGACCGGGCGTTGTCCTTCAGACCATGATAGGTTCGGCCAAGGTTGAGCAGGCCCGACGCGGCGTGCTTGTTCATCCCGCGGAGGTAGGCACCCGGCCGGTCGACATCCCCCCGCATGTGCTTATGAGCGGTCGCAAGGACCGACGCGGCTGCGCCCTTCTGGCCCATTAGGCGGCAGGCTTCGTGCCACACGTTTCGGTGGATAGCAGTCTGATCGACCAATCGTTCTGCCGTTCCGATCAAATCTCCCCAGGTCGGCCGCGGGCTATCGGTCAGGATGAACTCTGGAACGACCGCCGCGATGAACTCGGGGTCAACGCCGTGTTTCTCCAAGTCGGCCTCAACCTCGGTCTGGGGCTGAGGGTCGCGCACGTCATATCCCGTTTTGCTACTTCTTCTCGGAAAGCCACTACTGTAAGCTGCTTTAGCAGTTTCAGGTTGGTTTGTAGTTGTAATAGGGGCGTCGTGTTGTTCGCCCGAGGGCGAACTTTCTTGTGAAATCGTCGAGTGCGGGACACTCTCAACCGCAACAGCCTTGCCGAGCTCATCGGCGCGCGCTTCCATCTGCTCGACACAGGCGCTCAACAGATGCTCGTCACGCACGCCGCGCATCTGGCTGGTGGCGAGAAGCGAGATCTCCACAGCCGTACGGGCATCGATGCTGTCGATCTGCTCGTCCTCGACCAGCTGGGCGAGCGTTCTTATTCGGCGACGCGCAGCGGCCAATCGTTGACGCAGGACCTTGATCCGGAGGTCTGCTTCGGCACCCTTGGTGGCGGCCTCGGCGAACTCCTGGTAGCGCACCGCGAGAGGGCTTAGATCGATGCCGTAGGCGTAGATCAGCCGTCCGTCCTTTCCGCGAGCGCCGACCCGGTTGCCGTTCGCGCTATCGCGATGGGTGATAAGGCCGAAGCGTGCCGCGCTGGCGAGCACTTTCTGGACTTGGCGTACCCCGATGCCGAGCTTCTGCGTCAGCTTCTCGTTGGAGGGAAAGACGATCGGGCGTTGGCCGTCCGACCAGTCGATCGAGCGCGACCAGCTCATCAGTGTGTCGACGGCGTGAACGAGGCGAGGGGGGATACCGATGTATGGCGCCGCACGCTTGAAAACAGTGAGGACCTGCCGGTGGCTGAGATCCGCGGGAAGCCCTCGGAACTGCGCCGCAAGCTGGTCGGTTGCGGCAGTGCGTTCGTCGAGCCGGCGGTGGCCCGCCCCAGGAGCGTAGGCATAACTCATCGTTCGGAAACCCCCTCCGGGAGCCCGTGCGGACGCAGAAGTCCGTGGCGCGAACCGCGCTCTCTATTGCTGCGTCATCGGATCTCGGCTAAAGGCTTCGCTGCGACACGGCCTCACCGAGGTTCCGAAAAGCCCGGCCTAGTGCCGGGTTTTTCATTTCTGCACGGCTTCCCCTTGCTGGTGACACGCGATCGGACGATCGCGAGGCGGTGCGTCTGTGAATCGCAGACGCGTCGGCGCAGCCAGCGTAGACGGCGTGGCCGAGGATCGTCGCCCGCGCTGCCTCGTGCTTTCGGTTAATCTATCCCGGAAATCCTCGTGCTTTCAGTATTTCTATGTCGGCCAGACGGCCCGTGAGAGGGTGCGTGTAACCGGGTTACACACTGGGGAAGCGGTTTCCCGGGGCGGATTCGGCCCTTCGAAGCGGGGCTCGTGCTTTCAGTATATCTATCTCGTGGGCTCGATTGGGCGGTCAGCCGCGATCGCCCTCAAGCTGGGCAGCGGCAACGTCGACCAGGTCCTCTGTTGCCGTGTAGGTGGATCTAGGGCCTGACAAGTCAGGCAGCCGTGTCCATAACGGCGTCCCAAGTAGCTCGGAGTTGCGACGCACCAAGATGCCAAAGGTCAATCCTCAGATCCTGTCATGGGCGCGCGAAAGCGCGGGCCTGACGCTTGAGGACGCCGCACGGGGCATCGGGCTCGGCGGTGAGAACGCGGCTGCGCGGCTGGCGGACATGGAGAACGGGGTTCGAGAGCCAAGCCGTCCTCAGCTGCTGAAGATGGCGGATCGGTATCGGCGACCGCTGCTGACTTTTTACCTGCCGGCGCCGCCCGCGCCTGCAGCACGAGCGCACGACTTCCGTACGCTGCGGCAACGGGAGGTTGGCGCCGAGGCGACTGTCGATGCCTTGGTGCGTGACGTTCGTACGCGGCAGGCGCTGGTTCGCGGCGCGCTGGAGGATGCCGAAGAGGCGGAGCCTCGTCCATTTGTCGGCTCCGTGGATCCGCGGGTCGGAGCGGACGGCCTCGCAGGTGCAATGGCCGATCTTTTGGCGCTCGATCGTACCGCTTATCGCGAGGCCCGTACCATTGAGCAGGCCTTTCGCATTCTTCGGGATGCGGTCGAAGCGGCCGGGGTCTATGTCCTGCTGATCGGTAATCTGGGAAACTACCGGAGCAATCTGAGTCCGGGTGTTTTCCGTGGCATGGCGCTCGCGGACGATGTCGCGCCATTCATCGTGATCAACGAGACGGACTCCAAGACGGCGTGGCCGTTCACGCTGCTGCACGAGCTTGGTCACGTGCTGCTCGGACAGAGCGGCATCAGCGGCTACGACAGCGAGCAGGCGGTCGAACGCCTCTGCGATGACGCGGCCGCGCGGTTCCTCCTTGTTCCGGCCGAGCTACGCGAGATCGACGTCGGTGTCGCCTTCGATGACCTGGTTGAGCAGATCGGCGCCTTCGCGAATGCTCGGAAAGTCAGCCGCAAGATGGTGGCCTACAATCTGCTCCGCGAGCGCCTGATCGATGCGGCGCTGTACCGGCGCTTGGCCGATCGCTTCGATGAGGACCGCCGCGAGTTTCCACAAAAGGTGGGGAAGGGGGCGCCTGACTATTATGTCGTTCGCCGTCATCGAGTGGGGCAGGGCCTGCTCAACCTGGTCGATCGCATGGTCGCGGGCGGCGCGCTCACCACGACCAAGGCGGGCAAGGTGCTCGGCGTTAAGCCGACTGCGATCGGCCGCATGACCGAACTGATGGCATAGCGGGGTCGGGTTGCTCTACCTTCTCGACGCCGACACGCTCATCACCGGTGATCGCCGTGCCTATCCGGTGAAGCGCTTTCCCGTGTTCTGGGAGTGGCTGCGTCACCAGGGCACGATCGGCAACGTGAAGGTGCCGCTCGAGCAGTATGAGGAGGTCATCTCCGGCCGCGGCGACATCGTCGACTGGCTCTGCACGGAGGAGAGCAAGGCTGCGCTGATCCTCAACGAGGAGCTCGATCCCGGGCTTGTCGCCGATACGATCATGGGCGGCTACGGCGCGCTCGACGAAAACGGGGTTGAGCTCGTCGGCCGCGATCCCTTTCTAATCTCCTATGGCCGGGTCGAGCCCGGCGAACGCACCGTGGTCAGCTTTGAGGTGTCGAAGCCGAGCAAGCAGGGCGCTAACCGCAAGGTGCCGGACGTCTGCCGCGGGTTCGGGGTGCCTTGCTGCTCGCTTTTCGACATGATCGAAGCCCTCGACTTCACGACCGACTGGAAAGCCTGAGCCTCCGCTCACGCTACCGTGAATCCGTGGCCCAATAATGTACAGCGGCCAACATGTGCCATCTCTATCTGGGGGCACCTCAAGGTTTGTCATATGGACAGCGGCAGTCGGAACAAATGGTCAAC
>NZ_CAKZHV010000039.1 GCF_936927845.1 uncultured Sphingomonas sp. | reverse complement strand
CCTTTTCGACGCCGATCACTCCGCTACCGGGGTCCCTTTTCCACGCCGATCCACACACTCGGTCAGCCAGATCGAGTCGGCAGAACCAACGATAGGCGAGGTTGAGGTGCACCTCGTCGCACAGGCGGCGTTCCGAACGGATGCCGAACAGATAGCCAACCAGCAGCATCCTGAGCATCAGCTCAGGGTCGATCGACGGTCGCCCACTCGCGCTGTAGCTCGACGCCAGCGCCTCGCGCACGAAGCCGAAGTCCAATACGCCGTCGATGCGTCGGAGCAGGTGATCAACCGGCACATGCTCATCGAGCCGGAAGCCGTAGAACAGCGCGCCCTGTGCCACCTGCCGACCCATCATGTCCGTGATCCCCTGCCGCCTTGCAGGAGTGAATCACGCCCTCGTCACAGTCGCAAGCAGCCGTTTTTCAACAGCCTCGACCGGTTATGACACCAGCAACCTAAGCTCGCTCTGTATCCGCCGCAGGGCCTTTCAATCCTGGCGGCGGCAGGTCGGCATCCGGATCGCGTCCCTGTAGCTTGTCCAGGAGACGCATAGCCGGCGTGACGGTCAGCCCGTGGAGGAGGATGGAAAACAGCGCCACCAATCCTACGATGGCCCACAGCCGCTCGCCTCCGGCAAGCTCAACGTGGTTCAGCGCATAAGCCAGGTAATAGAAGGAGCCGACACCGCGGATGCCAAAGAAGGCAAGAGTCATCTTCTCGGAGAGGTCTGCCCGCAAGCCGGCAAGCCCTATCAGGCCGGTAACGGGCCGCACGACGAGGATAATGATCGCAGCGGCCAGTACATCTACCCAACCAATCGGTTGAAGGAGCCCACTGACCAGCGCACCACCGAACAGGATCAGGAGCACCATCATGCCGATGCGCTCCACCTGTTCGGTGATGTCGTGCATCTCGCGGTTGAACTCATGATCGCGATGCGAGCGGCGAAGCGTCAATGCGGTGATGAAGACAGCCAGAAAGCCGTAGCAGTTGAGGAGCTCGGTCACGCCGTAGGAGACGAAAGTCGCGGCAATGGCGATCAGGCCATCCCCGGTCTGAGCCAGCTTGGTTTCCGCTGGCACGTGAAAGGTCAGCCAGCCGAACAGGCGGCCGATCAACCAACCGCCGACGACACCCACGCCGATTTCCCACAACACACTATGGAACACCCATTCGCGCGCCCAAGGCTCTCCGGTGCTCGCCGAAATGCCCAGCGCGATAGCGAGGTTGACGAACGGAAAGGCAAAACCGTCGTTCAGGCCCGCTTCTGACGTCAAACCGAAGCGCACCTCGTCTTCCTCTCCGGTCTTGGGAGGACCGACCTGCACGTCTGACGCGAGCACGGGATCAGTGGGAGCGAGGCAAGCCCCAAGCAGAAGCGCCGCGATCCATGACAGGCCCAAGCCCCAGCCTCCGATCGCCGTGATCGCCGCGATGCTGAGGGGCATCGTGACCGCAAGCAGCCGCCAGGTCACATTCCATCGGCGCCAGCTGAATACGCGATCCAGCTTCAGGCCTGCGCCCATCAGCGCGATGATAACGATGAACTCGGTGAAGCGCTCGGTGATTTCGGCGTAAGACAGCGGCAAAGGCCGCAGCGACACAGCCGGCAACGAGAAGACCACGGCTCCGATCCCGACACAGATGATCGGCAGCGACAGCGGCAATCGTTTCAACGCAAGCGGCAGCCATGCTACGAGGGCGATCAGGACTCCGGCACCTGTCAGCCAGAGGATATAGGGTTCAGGCGATGAAAAGCTGGGCACCTGCGCCGCTCTCCAGGCAGTAGCGCGTTCCGGGCGCTTCAGATGGATGTCGCATCAGCCTGGCGGAATGAGCAGACAGGGACCGAACACCGCCTGGCTCCCAGTTCATTACGCGAGACCTCTTGCGGGCCGTTGTTACTGTCGCTGCCGAATCGCGTCGGCACGATCTTCCGTCGCATCCGCCTTCTTCTCGGCAGTCGCACGAACCCTGCGGGCTTCCTCTTCCAAGGCATCCGCCCGCTGATCGGCTTCGCTGCGAACGGCGTCCACCTGGTCCTCGGCGGCGTCCGCACGTGCTTCGATCGCCTCGTTCAGACTGTCAGCGGCACGATCCTGGGCTTCACCCGTCCGCTCCGCCGGCCCTTTCTCGATCGTATCCTCGCTCGATACGACACCTGCGTTGGCGTCGGCCTGCTCGCCGGCATCCTCGCGGGGGCCGTCACAGGCCCCCACGAACGCGATCAGTGCCAGCCCGACGAGCTGGAGGCGTAGCCCTCGTCTCATGACCGCGGTTCCTCGCTCGGCGTCGAACTGCCCGGACGGAGGGTGGTGCTCGACTGCGGCGCGATCGGCGGAGCCGGCATCGCGGACGAGCCGCTAAGACGCTGGACCAGCTTGGCGGCGGCGTCCCGTCCGCCGAGACCGAAGGCGAGCGCGAAGGCGACGGCAATGGCACCCAGAATCAGGCCGAACGCGAGATTGATGATGTCGTCGGCGAGACCCATGAAGCGCAGCCCGATGGCGGTGCCGAGCACGATGATCGCGACGTGCACGATCTTCGCAGTCAGCGCGGCATTGGCACCGCCGCTGGCGCGCACGACCGTCGAGACCAGCTTCGCGATGGCGATGGCCGCCGCGATGATGACGGCACCGAAGATGACCGAGCCGAGCAGGGTCAGGATCTCCGCCATCATGCGCGAGCCGTAGGCGAAGTTGAGCTGCCGGAACGCCTCCATCAGGCCGAAGATGATAATGGCGACGAACACGGCGTGACCGAGCAGCTTCGACGGCATCAGCGTCGGGGTCGACGGGGTTCCCGCCGGCGTCGCGGGAACGCCGGGGGCTGGCGTCGTGCTTGAGGGAAACACGCCGAGCGCGCCGATTGTGCGATCGAAGCCGGTGCCGCTCAGGAACTGGGTGAGCAGTTGCGACGCGAACCGGCCGATCACATAGGCGAGCGCGAGAATGATCGCGGCCGCGACGACATGCGGGATGCTGTCGAGGATGATCCGGAGCATCGCGGTCGCCGGCTCGGAGATCGCGCGAATGTTGAGCTGATCGAGCGCGGCGATCGCAACCGGGATGATGATGAGCGCGAACACGATCCCGCCGACCATCCGCGGCAGCGTCGTGGGATCGGCCTTGGCCATGCCGGCGCGTTCGGCAAGCTGCTCGGTGCGGGCAGCGGTCAACACCGCCTCCACCGCCTTCTTGGCGACGCTTGCAACGATGTAGCCGACGAAGAAGATCAGCCCTGCGCCGACGATGTTGGGAATGGCGGCGCCGAACTGGTTGAGCATGCGGCCGACCGGGCTGGTGGCAGCGGCCAGGCCGAGCGGCTGGGCAGCCAGCACGAGCGCAATCAGGATCACGATCCAGAAGGCGGCGTCGCCGACCTGGGCGCCGACGCTCTTGGGGTTACGGCCTGTTTCAGGGATGCCAGACTGCCGGTGCGCATGCCGAGCCAGTGGCGTCTTGTTGACCAGCGCGGCGACGCCCCACTTGGCGGCCCTCGCCAGAAGATAGCCGATCAGGAGAATGACGGCCGCGGCGAGGACGCGCGGTCCCCACTCCTGAAGGTAGAGAACGGCGGTGTCGCCGAAGTTGCGGGTGCCGGCGATCATGCCGTCCGCTGTCACATAGTTCGGGTCCATCGCCGTCTCCCCTGTTGGCAAAGCGTGTGAGCCCGGCGCGGGCTCTCACCCGCGCCGGGCCCCACCGACTAGATACGCTTGTCGGTGTCGCGGAAGGTCGAGCCGCGGGTCTCGACGTCGGTGTCGCGATCGACCTCGACGTCGGTTCGGCGCACGGTGTCGTCGACTTCCTTGACATGCTCCTCGGCCGTCTTGGAGACCACGACCTCCTCGACGACGCGGGCTGTCTTGCCGACCACGGCTTCCTCGCCGGTTGCGGTCATGTCGATCGTCCGCTCGCGGAAGGCGTCGGTATCGGCCGCGGAAAGCGGCTGATCGACCGAGCGCCGCTCGACGTTGACGCGTTCGTTACGGAGGCGGATTTGCTCGTGAACCGGCGTCTCGGTCACGTAGGAGCGGACGCGCACCCCACCGCGGCTCACGTCCCGCTTGCCGACGACCAGTTGCTCCTCGACGATCGGGATCACCTCTTCCTGTTCGGCCGTGCGGCCGGCGGTTTCGCGACGGTCGAAGCTGCCGAGCGCAGCCCCGGTCGCACCGGCAGCGGCGCCGGGGTAATCCCAGCCCGACGAGCGCCACTGGCTCGAACGGTCGTCGATGTCGATCGAGTTGGCCTCTTCGAGCACGCGCACCGCCTCGTCGACGCGATCGTCATCGACGTCTGCGGTCAACAGCGCACCGCCACGGCGCACGCCTTCCTCATAGGTGTGGCGGTCTTCATCGGGCACGAACGCGTTCTTGATCGAGTCCCAGAAGCCGCGGTCCTCATGGGTCGAGTAGCCGGTCTCCTTGTAACCGGCGCTCGACTTGTCGTGGATATGGATGTGGTCGGCGTCGATCCGCGCGCTCTTGAGCCGGTCTTTGGCTGCCTCGGCCTCGGCGCGGCTGTCGAACAGAGCGGTGATGGTGCTGGACATGATCTTACTCCTGCGATTGAGACGGGATTTGGCGGCTTACCTCGCCGTCACGACGAGTTCGGTGCGGCGGTTCTCAAAGCGACCGCCAGCGGTAGCGTTGGTGTCGACTGGATCGGTCTCGCCGCCTGAGACAGTCTCGATGCGGCCGGCGTTGATGCCTTGCGCGACGAGCGCCGACTTGACGCTATCGGCTCGGGCCTTGCCGAGCGCCATGTTGGCTGCATCGGTGCCGCGCGCGTCGGCGTAGCCGGCGATGCGGATTCGGGAGTTCGGATACTGCTTGAGGGTCGCGGCCACCTCGTTCACCTCGGCAGCATCGGCAGGTCGGATATTGCTCTTGGCGGTGTCGAAGTTGAGCTTTTCGAAGGTGAAGGTGCGGGGAAGCGGCTCCGTGCCGGCCAGATAAGTGCCGAGACCGGACGTGCCGACCAGCGCGTCAGCGGACCCGGCGTTCGGGGTTGCCGCGACCACCTCGGTCGAGGCGGCCGTAGGAGCGGGAGCGACGGCAGCGGTGTCCTCACGGTTGCAGCGGCTCAGAGCGAACAGCAACGCCAGAATCCCGAGCGCAAGCAGCAACCAGGGGAGCCAGTTGAAGCCCTTGTTCTTCTCGATATGGATGTGACTCGGTGCGCCCTCCGGCCTGTCATCGTTAGGTCCTGCCATGAACATCCTCCTGGGTTTTGGTGAGATCGGTGCGGTCGACCTCGATGCGGGTGCGCCTGAGCGTGGTCGGCAGCTCGACCGCCTCCGCCTGCGCCGACCGGAAGACGTGGACCTCCTCGACGAGGAAAAGCCGCTTCTCGACAACCAATCGCTCCTCGATCACGGGAATGATGGTGACGCCGTTCTCCTCACGGACAACGGGGGCTCGATCGACTTCGCGGTCAACCGCAACGCGCCTGATCTCGACGTGCTCGCGGCGAACCTCGTCACGAACAACGACCTGCTCCTGCTCGGGGACGGTGCGGACCGTGACATGCTCGACGTCGGCCGCACGTTTGGTAACGTGCGCCTCCTCCTCAATGATCGGTAAGCGAATGTCGTCGGGCATGCCTGTCCTTCAGCTTTGCCACCTAACGCCGCCGAACCCTTGAAGTGTCCCGGAGCTAACTTTTTCTTGGTTGGGCGAGCTGGTAGTTTGCTACTATCCGTGCAGTAGTTCTCGTTGAGCTGTTCATTATCTGCGAGGAACATCGTCCTATGGCTCGGCGCTCTACCGGCATGGCCAATCCGCTCTCCCGTGTTCTCGCACGCGACACGTTGACCCACCTCGAACAGTTGATCGGCGGTATGACGGCCGGCGTCATCCTGATCGACCTGGCCGGAACGATCATCTGGGCCAATGATGCTGCGCTGGCGATGCACGGCGTCGACAAGCTCGAAGGACTTGGCGGCAACGCCGACACCTATGCGCAGCGGTTCGCGCTCCGGTTCCGCAACGGGCACCGGCTCGCCAACCGCGAATATCCTGTCATCCGCATGTTGGCGGGCGAGAGCTTCCCGGACCTGGTGGTGGAGGTGAGTGCCGCCGGCAGCGATGAACGTCGTTGGACCCATCGGGTGCGCGACGTCGTGATGACCGGGGACGACGAAGAGCCGGACTGCCTCGCGCTCGTGATTCAGGACGTTTCCGAACAGTATGAAGCGGAGGCGCGGTTCGAGGCCATGTTCCAGGCCAACCCCGCGCCGGCGCTCATTATGCGGCTCTCGGATCAGCGATTTAGCCGGGCAAATCGCGGCTTTCTCGAAATGACCGGCTACCCCCGTCAGGTGGTCCAAGGGAACAGCCTCTACGACCTCGACATTCTGAACGGCGCCGAGCGAAAGGACTATGCCAAACAGTGCCTCGCGGAGGGCCGGACGATCCCGCAGATGGAAGCCGAGTTGCCGCTACCTGATGGCAACACCAAGCTCGTCATCATCGCCGGGCAGCCGATCGAAGTCGGCGACGACAAGTGCATGCTGTTCACCTTCGCCGACCTGGAGCCGCGCCGGAAGGCAGAGCGTGCATTGCGATCGAGCGAGACGCACTTTCACACTCTGTTTCAAATGGCGCCCGTGGCGATGGTGCTGACTTCGCCCGACAGTCACCGCACGATGGACGTGAACGACGCCTTCGTTCGCCTCACTGGTCGCAGCTCGGCCGGCTCCATCGGCAGAGCCGCCGGCGACCCCGAGCTTTGGGCCGATCCGGCGCAACGTGAGGAGGTGCAGCAGGAACTGGATCGAAGCGGGGGCGTGCGCAACCGCGACGTCCGGCTGATCGATGCGGACGGGCAACCGGTTGACTGCCTCATGTCGGCCGAGCGCATGGAGATCAGGGGCGAACGCTGCACCCTCTGGCTCTACCAGGACATTACCACGCGCCGGAGGAGCGAGCTGGAGCTTGCCGACGCGATCGAGGCGGTGATGAAGGATGCGAGCTGGTTCAGCCGGTCCGTAATGGACAAGCTCGCGACCCTGCGTAATCCGCGCGCCGAAACCTCTACGGAGACCGCCGACCTGACACCTCGTGAGCGCGAAGTGCTGGGGCTGATCTGCAAGGGCCTGGACGACAAGGCGATCGCTAATCGTTTGTCGCTTTCGGGGAACACGGTGCGCAACCATGTCGCCGGTATCTATGGAAAGATCGGTGTCAATCGGCGTGCCGCAGCCATTGCTTGGGCTAGAGAACGTGGCTTTGCCTAAAATAATTGCAAATATGTGGTCGCAATTCAGTGATGGTCTTCAACAGCAATATCTGGGGTCAGGCTTGCTATTACTTCCCACCAGTTTTGACACTGAGAATCTGCGACCAGCTAGGTGTTTGATCCCACGGTGGTGTGATCCTTTCGTTGGAATGGAAGGGGGCCGTATGGGACAGGTACGTCATGGGTGCGCCACGACCACGCACGCCGTCCGAGCAGCAATACAGCGATCGCAAGCTTCGCTCGCGACGCTGAGCCGTGAGCTGGGGATCAACCCGAAGACGGTGGCGAAGTGGCGTAAGAGGGCGACGGTCGAGGACTTGAAGACCGGGCCGAAGGCCCCTCATTCAACGACCTTGTCCCAAGCGGAGGAGGCAATGGTGGCGGCGTTCCGTCGCCACACGCTGCTGCCGCTCGACGACTGCCTCTACGCATTGCAGCCGTCGCTACCGCACCTGACTCGGTCAGCGCTGCACCGTTGCCTTCAGCGGCACGGCATCTCACGGCTACCGGATGTCGAGGGCGACAAGCCCAAGCGTCAGCGCTTCAAGCGTTATCCGATTGGTTTCTTCCACATCGATATCGCCGAGGTGCAAACTGCCGAAGGAAAGCTTTATCTGTTCGTCGGCATAGACCGCACCAGCAAGTTCGCAGTCACCCAACTCGTCGACAAGGCCGATAGGCGCACAGCATGGGATTTCCTCGAACACCTGCTGAAGGCCGTGCCGTACCGGATACACACGATCCTGACCGATAATGGCATCCAATTCGCCGAGCAGCCTCGCAATCGCAAAACCGCTTGGTCCCGCCAGATGCGCTTCGACATGATCTGCGAGGCAAACGACATCGAACACCGGCTCACCAAGCCGAACCACCCGTGGACGAACGGTCAGGTCGAACGGATGAACCGCACCATCAAGGAGGCAACCGTCAAACGCTTCCACTACGAGAGCCACGACCAGCTCCGGACGCACCTCGCCG
>NZ_CAKZHV010000038.1 GCF_936927845.1 uncultured Sphingomonas sp. | reverse complement strand
GGTCTCCCCCGCACCCGCGGGGATCGACCCGAGTCATCGTTCTTCCGCGGCAAAGATGCGAAGTCTCCCCCGCACCCGCGGGGATCGACCCCGACGATCATTGCTCGGCAGCAATTCATCAGGGTCTCCCCCGCACCCGCGGGGATCGACCCTTCGCCCGCGTCATCGTAGCAAAGCACGACCTGTCTCCCCCGCACCCGCGGGGATCGACCCGCGCGCGAGAAGGTGCGCGGGCGCGGCGCATGGTCTCCCCCGCACCCGCGGGGATCGACCCTCTGCGTCACTCAGGTCGGAGAGCATCTTGAGGTCTCCCCCGCACCCGCGGGGATCGACCCCAGCAGCGCATGGGGCCGCTGACCTTCGAGGCGTCTCCCCCGCACCCGCGGGGATCGACCCTTGGCGCGCTTGCCCCAATGCTGCCCGCGCGAGTCTCCCCCGCACCCGCGGGGATCGACCGAGGTGCATCGGCATGCCGTGCGCAGGCGACTGGTCTCCCCCGCACCCGCGGGGATCGACCCTTGTCCGGGCATGGGGCCGCGCCCTGGTGCTCGTCTCCCCCGCACCCGCGGGGATCGACCCTTGCCCGGATGCTGGACGAGGCCAAGCCGTATGTCTCCCCCGCACCCGCGGGGATCGACCCTCGTCGGTCGACCAAACGACGTACTCGCGGTCGTCTCCCCCGCACCCGCGGGGATCGACCCGCGCGCGTCGATTTGCTCCAGCATGTCGGGTGGTCTCCCCCGCACCCGCGGGGATCGACCCTGCGGCGCGGTGGGCAGCACCACATCCGGCTGGTCTCCCCCGCACCCGCGGGGATCGACCCCGCGCTCGTCGTGCCGGTCGACCTCCACGCCTGTCTCCCCCGCACCCGCGGGGATCGACCCACGCCCTTGCGGAAGGCTTCTCCGCACAGCTCGTCTCCCCCGCACCCGCGGGGATCGACCCCGCGATCCGCATCCGTTTTTCGAGGTGTCGCCGTCTCCCCCGCACCCGCGGGGATCGACCCGCGAGGTCGCCCTCGTCGATAAGCTGCGCGAGGTCTCCCCCGCACCCGCGGGGATCGACCCTCGCCATTCGGCGTGATGCGGACCCACGGCATGTCTCCCCCGCACCCGCGGGGATCGACCCATCGCCGGCACGGCTGCGTTCGGCACGCTCAAGTCTCCCCCGCACCCGCGGGGATCGACCCCTGCTCGCCGCGCGGCCGGTCGGCGCGCGTGAGTCTCCCCCGCACCCGCGAGGATCGACTCAAATCTGCTCGTCCCGGTAGTGCCATGGACGCGAAATATGCAATGAACCTGGTGACCCACCGCGCGCATGTCGAGGTACCCGATGAACCTGTTGCTGGTCGAAGACGATGCGGAGTTTGCCACCACCTTGGCGCGGTCGTTGGAGGCGATGGAACATCAGGTCACCGTTGTTGGAGATGGGGTGGCGGGGATGATGGCGAACGATGTGGATCGGTTCGATGCGGTGATCCTTGATCGCATGCTGCCGCAGATGGAGGGCACGACCTTTGTTGCGCGGTTGAGAGCGCGGGGGCACACCATTCCGGTGCTGATGCTGTCGGCGCTCGACCAATCGATCGACAAGGTCGAGGGCCTGACCGCGGGCGCGGACGATTACATCGTCAAGCCGACCCCGATCGGCGAGATCGACGCGCGGCTGCGCGCGCTGGTGCGGGCGCGGCAGTGGCAGGAGGGCGGCGCGGACACGCTGCGCGCGGGCGCGATCCTGATCAATCCGGGCAAGCACCGCGCCTGGTACAATGGCGAGGCGCTCGACCTGTCGAACCTGGAGTTCAAGCTGTTGCGCGAACTGGCGCGTCACGCCGGAAGCTTCGTCACGCGCCCGATGCTGCTTGAACGCATATGGGGCTATGATTTCGAGCCCACTACCAACATCATCGAAGCGCAGGTCCGCTCGCTCAGGCGCAAGCTGACCGCGCGCGGCGGCGCCGACCCGATCGTGACCAAGCGCGGCGTCGGATACATGCTGGAGGAATGAGATGACCTCGCTCAGGTCGCTGCTGCTGGCGTTCCTGGGCGCGTTCGCCGCCGCGGTCGTGTTGACCGGATACGCCACCTACACCGCGTCGCACCGCGCGATCATTGCACTGGTGGACGCGCGGATCGACCTGGCGGCCGACGCCGTGCTGAGCGACGGCGCGCCGGGCGACGCGCGCGCGATCCTGGCGCGGATCGCGGCGTTCACTCGTCGCCGCGACACCGGCGACATCGGTTTCGAGCTGGAGGACGCGCGCGGCCGCCGGCTGGGCGGCAACGTCGTGCTGGCACGCCCGATCGCGGCCGGTTTCTCGACGATCGAGCGCGGCGACAACATCGCCGGGTTGAGCGCAGGGCGGGCCGAGCGGCGCGACGCGGGCGGCGGCCTGCGGCTGATCACCATCATCGAAACCGAGCCGGTCGACGGCTATGCGGCGGTGCGGGCGCGCAACTATCTGCTGGGGTTCGGCGCGATCCTGCTGATCGTGGCGGCGGGCACCGCGACCTTTGCCTCGATCGTGCGACGGCGGATCGACGAGCTACGCGCCGCCGCCGAGGCGATCATCGACGGCGACCTGCAGCGACGCGTCCCCGTTCCGGCGCGCGGCGGCGCGTTCGCCGCACAGGCAGAGACGTTCAACCGGATGCTCGACCGGATCGCCGGATTGATGGACGGTATCCGCCACATCAGCAGCGAAGTCGCGCACGACCTGCGCACCCCCTTGGCGCGACTGCGTGGCCGATTGGTGCTGGCGGCACAAGCAGAGGAAGGCGCGGCGGCGCGCGACGAACTCGACCGCGCGATCGAGCAATGCGACGATCTGCTCGCAACCTTTGCGGCGATGATGCGGATCGCGGAGGTCGAGGGCGGCGCACGGCGCGCGGGCTTCACCCGTCTCGATCTCGCACCCTTGGTCGAGGAGGTGGCCGACACGATGCGCGAGGTCGCGAACGACAGCGGCCACGGCTTGCGCTGCGCCGCGGTTCCGCCGGTCAGTGTGGTCGGCGACCGTGCGCTGTTGGCGCAGGCGCTGCTCAACCTGGTCGAGAATGCGCTCAACCACACGCCTGCCGACACGACCGTGACGGTCGGGATCAACGCACGCGGCGATCAGGTGGCTATTCGGGTAAGCGACGACGGCCCCGGCATTGCGCCCGACGAGCGCGCGCGCGCGCTGCGTCGCTTCGGGCGCCTCGACGCGAGCCGACACCGCCCCGGTCACGGCTTGGGGCTGCCGTTGGTGCAGGCGATCGCGCAGTTGCACGGTGGATCGCTGACGCTGGACGACGCGTGTCCCGGCCTTGCCGCCACGCTGATCCTGCCGCGCGTGCCTGAGTAGGCAGGCAGCCGCGAGATCTGCCTTGATCCCGCGGCTGTCGACCATTCGTCAGAAGTTCACCATTCCCTCGACGCCGAAGGTGCGCGGCGTGTTGAAGTTGCCGTAATCGCCCAGCACGTTGTTGATGCTGCCGCTGGTCACGTTGGTGGTCGGCGCACCCGGCAGGCTGTTCGACGGGTCGCGGCGGTAGACGTACTGCTCGTCGAACAGGTTGCGCGCCCAGATCGCGACGGTCAGCTTCTGTCCGTTGGTGCCGAGCGGAATGTCGCCGAGCGCGACGCGGCCGTTGAAGATCAGCGACGCGTCGGCCTTGGTCGCGAACTGGTCGAACGCCTGCGTCGCCTGCGCGTAATTGCCGTCGAGATGGAAGGTCAGGCGGTTGCCGTCGCCGACCGGCACCGCGTAATCGATCGCGCCGCTGGCCGCGTTGCGCGGCGTGAATACGATGTAGAATTGCTGCGGCACGGTGGTCGAGGTGGTGACCCCGTTGGTGGTCACCGAATTGACGATGTTGACCTTCGGAATGCGCGTGTAGGTGTAGGCGTAGGATGCGTTCAGCGTCAGCCCCTCGAGCGGATTGACGGTCAGATCGGCCTCCACGCCGCGGATGCGCGTGGTGCCGGGCGCGTTGATCGTGACAAGGTTGTTGAAGCTGCCGGTCGCGGTCACCTGGATCGAGCTGATGTCGACCTGGCTGTTGTCGCGGTCCATGATGTACCCGGCGAGGTTGAAGCGGACGCGGCGGTCGAACAGGTCTGATTTCATGCCGACTTCGTAGGAGCGTACATCCTCGGGATCGAATGCCTGATAGTTGGACGTGCGCGAGCTGGCGCCGCCGGCGCGGTAGCCGGTGGCGTATTTGGCGTAGAAATGCAGGTCGCGCGAGGCGTCATAGGCGACCGTCACCATCGGGTTGAAGCGGTCCCACGTCTTGTCGAGCGGCTGATAGCCATTGCGTGCGACCGCGGCGGCGTTGGCGGGATTGTCGTAGTTGATGTTGCGCGAGAAGTGCAGCACGCCGCGCTTCTTGTCGTGGGTGTAGCGTCCGCCCGCGGTGACGTGAATCGCGTCGGTCGCGTTCCAGGTCACCTGTCCGTAAGCGGCGTAGCTCTTCGACCAGACCTCCGACGCGCGGTCGATCTGGCGGCAGCCGATCTGCCAGCCCGCGGGGGCCGCGACGCTGCCGCCGCCGACGCACGGGTCGAGCGTGGTGACGACGCCGGTTGCCTGATTATATTGCTGCGAGTTGGGCGTCGCCGCGTCGTCGCTGACGTGTTCGTTGAAGTAATAAAGCCCGCCGACGAAGTCGAAGGCGTCGACCGTCCCGACCGCCTGAAATTCCTGGCTGAACTGGCGCTGGCGCAGGTCGGCGAGGCTGTAGCGGCTGAAATTGCAGGTCGCGCTGGTGCAATTGAGCAGGGGGACGCGGTGCGCACCGCCGGAATTATCCCATTGCGCAACATCGACGCCGCGCCATGCGGTCAGCGAGCGCAGTTCGATATCGGGCGTTGCCTTGTATTTCAGCACGTTGGTGAAGCCGTGCGTCTGGTCGACGCTGGGCTGCTGGACGACGCCGATGTCGGCGCGGCGCATCCGGCGGTTGCCCTCGACTTGCACCACCGGCAGGACGGGGCGCACCGCGCCCGTCAGCGTGGTGTAGGCGGTGCCGGGCAGCACGCACCGGGGCGAGGCGGCCTGCGCGCCGGCGACGCAATTGTTGGGGTTGGCGTTCAGCAGCTGGCTGTAGAACGGCGAGTTCTTGTCGCGCCCGTAATCGTAGGAGAAATCGTCGGTCACGCCGTCGCGCGGTTGCCAGCGCACCGCGCCGCGGATCGCCTCGCGATCATAGTAACCGAAGCCGACCTGGCCGGGCAGCGGATTGTCGGTCACCGCCCCCTGATATTGCTTCACCGCGTCGAGCTTGACGCTGAAATTGGCATATTCGGGCAGGTCGAGGTGAAGGTCACCATTGTAGCCGCCCAGATTGGCGACACCGACGCGCACACGCCCGCCGAACTCGCCCGAGGGCGCGCGCGTGACGATGCTGAGCGCACCGCCTTCGGTGTTGCGCCCGAACAGCGTGCCCTGCGGCCCTTTCAGCACCTCGATCCGTTCAACGTCGAACAAGGCGGCGTTCAGGCCGTGCTGACGGCCGAGATAGATGCCGTCGACGTAGATGCCCACGCCCTGCTCGCGCGCGGGCTGGTTGGCGTCGAGCGGCACGATGCCGCGGATGCCGATCGTCAGCGCGCTCTGCCGCGCCTCGAAGGTCGCGACGCGCAAGCTCGGCACTGCACCGTCGGCGAGATCGTACAGGCTCTGGACGTGACGGTCCTGCAGCGCCTGCGTGTTGAGCACGTTGATCGCGACCGGGGTCGATTGCAAATTCGTCTCGCGCCGGGTCGCGGTGACGACGATGTCGCCCAGACCGCCCGATGGCGTGGCGGCATCGGTGGTCGGCGTCTGCGTTGCGGCGTCGGCGGCGACGGCTTGCGTCGCGGCGGGCACATCGGCAGCAGTCGGCGCAGCGTGCGCGGCGATCGGCATGATCAATCCTGCAACACCGCAGAGAAGTCGCAACCGCAGGCGCGAAGTGGTAAGCATGTTCATCCCCTTGACCGCCTTGCTGGCGTTGGGCGCGCGATAGACTGCGTTCAATACTTGGCGATTACACTACAAAGACAGTCAACAACTTCGTCATTTCATCTTCTCATCATCTTGAACGACGATTGATGATGGCCGCAACGTCAGCCCGTCACTTGTCGCGCCTCACGCGCGCCTGTCTCGATCCGATGGAGCGATGCCCGAACGCGCCGAGTTGTGCGCGAACAATCACGCGAGCGCGTGGTCGGACGCAACCGCGAACGCCATCGCGGCTTTATAGCCGGGGCGGACCGTGCGCCTAACAAGGATCAATGATGGAAGACTATAAGGACGTACTCGCGGGCAAGTGCCCGTTCGGTGGCGACCGGTTGGGCGGCGCGTTCGGCAGCAAGCCGACGCTGCAGGACTGGTATCCCAATCGCCTGCGGGTCGAGCAGCTCCACCGCAACGGTCCGTGCGCCAATCCGCTGGGCGAGGATTTCGACTACAAGGCCGCGTTCGAGGCGATCGACCTCCAGGCGCTGAAGGCGGAGATCAAGCAGTTTCTGCAGACCTCGGTGTCGTGGTGGCCGTCCGATTACGGCAATTACGGACCGCAGATGATCCGGATGGCGTGGCACGCCGCCGGCACCTATCGCATCGCCGACGGGCGCGGCGGGGCGGGCGAGGCGATGCAGCGGTTCGCGCCGATCGACAGCTGGTGGGACAATGGCAACACCGACAAGTCGCGCCGGCTGATCTGGCCGATCAAGCAGAAATATGGCGACGCGCTGTCGTGGGGCGACCTGATGGTGCTGGTCGGCAATTGCGCGCTCGAGATCATGAACTTCCCGACCTACGGCTATGCCGGCGGCCGGCACGACGCGTGGGAGGCGGACGACGCGACCTATTGGGGTCCCGAATACGTCAACATGTCCACGGTTGAATCCTTCGACAAGATGACCGACCGCTCGAAGCGCTGGCGCGGTGAGAATGGCGACGCCGATTACGACCTCGAACAACCGCTCGCCGCGACCAATCAGGCAATCATCTACGTCGATCCCGAAGGCCCGAACAAGAGCGGCGACCCGCTTGAATCGGCACGCGACATTCGCATCGCCTTCACGCGGATGGCGATGAACGACGAGGAAACGGTGGCGCTGATCGCGGGCGGGCATGCCTTCGGCAAAAGCCACGGCATGGTCGCGCCCGACCGCATCGGCGCGCCGCCCGAGATGGCGCCGATCGAGCAGATGGGCCTCGGCTGGCACAACCCGCAGGGCCAAGGCAATGCCGAGAACACGATGACCAACGGCATCGAGGGCAGTTGGACTCCCAATCCGACGACCTGGGATAACAGCTACCTCGAGAACCTGTTCAAATACGAGTGGCAGCAGACAAAGAGTCCCGCGGGCGCGCTGCAATGGACGCCCAAGGACCCGGACGCGCCGCGCACCCCCGACGCGCACGTGCCCGGCAAGACGCACCCGCTGATGATGATGACGAGCGACATCGCGCTCAAGGACGACCCCGTCTACCGCCCGATCTGCGAGCGGTTCCTGGCCGATTTCGACTATTTCACGCTGCAATTCTCGAAAGCGTGGTACAAGCTGACGCACCGCGACATGGGGCCGAAGGAACGCTACCTCGGCGAGGAGCGGACGATCGAGGACGATCTGCTGTGGCAGGATCCGATCCCGCCGGTCGATCACCCGCTGATCGATGCGGGCGACATTGAACGGTTGAAGCAGGCGATCCTGGGCAGCGGCGTGTCGGTGTCGGACCTCGTCTTCACCGCCTTCTCGGCGGCCTCCACCTACCGCGACACCGACAAGCGCGGCGGCGCGAACGGCGCGCGCATCGCGCTCGCCCCGCAGAAGGACTGGGCGGTCAACCAGCGCGCGATGCCCGTGATCGAGCGGCTGCGCGCGATCGGCGACGACTTCAACGCCAAGGCCACCGGCGGCAAGCGCGTCTCGCTCGCCGACCTGATCGTGCTCGGCGGCTGCGCGGCGGTGGAGCGTGCGGCGGCGGACGGCGGCCACGCGGTCGAGGTGCCGTTCACCCCCGGGCGGATGGACACCACCGACGACCGCACCGACGCCGACAGCTTCGAATGGCTGCGCCCGATGGTCGACGGTTTCCGCAACTACGTCGACGACCGGTTCGAGGACGTGACCGGGGGCAAGCTCGCACCCGAGCAGATGTTCCTCGATCGCGCCAACCTGCTCGGCTTGAGCGCACCCGAATGGGCGGTGCTGACCGCGGGGCTGCGCACACTGGGCGCCAATTGGGACGGTTCGGACACCGGCGTCCTGACCGACCGGGTCGGCACGCTGTCGAACGATTTCTTCACCGTCGTCACCAGCATGGACTATGACTGGTCGAAGACCGACGAGGCGGGGCACGGCTTCGTGCTTCGTGACCGCAACAGCGGCGAACAGCGCTATACCGCGTCCCGGCTCGACCTGATCTTCGGTGCGAACTCGCAATTGCGCGCGATCAGCGAAGTCTATGCCGCCTCGACCGGCGAGGCGCGGTTCGTGCGCGATTTCGTACGCGTGTGGAACAAGGTGATGATGGCGGATCGGTACGACACGCATCAGTAACGCGTGAAGCGGGTGGCCGGGCGAACACCGCGCGGCCACCCTTCACGGCGCGACGACGGCACCATTCTTGATGACCAGCCGGACGGCGCGGACCGCGGCGACGTTCGTGGTCGGATCGCCCGCGACCGCGACCAGATCGGCGAGCAGCCCCGATTTCACCGCGCCCAGACGATCACCGACCCGCATCCAGCGCGCATTGCCCGAGGTGGCGGCGATCAGCACCTGCGCCGGCGTCATGCCCGCCGCTGCCATCAGCACCATCTCGCGCGCGTTGTCGCCGTGCGCGTAGACGCCGACGTCGCCGCCCATGCAGATCGGCACGCCCGCCGCGCGCGCTGCGCGAAAGCTCTCGCGCGCGGCACGGACCGCGGGCGGCGCGGGCTCCGCACCGGTCCAGCCGCGGTAGCGCGCACTCGCGTCCGCGGCGGCGAGTGTCGGGCACAAGGCGATGCGCTTCGCCGCCATGCCGGCGAAGATCGCGGGCGTCCCGCCATAACCGTGCTCGATCGTGTCGACGCCCGCCTCGACTGCGCGGCGCATCCCCTCCGCGGTCGACGCGTGGACCGCGACCGGGCGCCCGGCGTCGTGCGCGGCGGCGACCGCTGCCTCCATCTCCTGCAGGCTCAGCGTGGCGCGCGCGTCCTCGCCGCTGCGCCAGCGATAATCGGCGTAGAGCTTGATCCAGTCCGCGCCCGCCGCAATCTGCCGGCGGACCGCAGCGACCATCTGCTCGGGTCCCGACACTTCCTCCGCTCCTTGCGGGATCGCGACGCCGGGCTCGAATCCTTTCGGGCCATACGCGCCGAGTGCGACGATCGCGCGCGTCGCGACGCTCAGCCGCGGGCCCTCGACGATCCCCTGGTCGATCGCCTGCTTCAATCCGACATCGGCGTAGCCCGCACCCTCGGTGCCGAGATCGCGCTCGCTGGTGAAGCCGGCGCGCAGCGTCGCGCGGGCGTTCGCCACCGCACGCGCGGTGCGCAGCGCGAGCGGTTCGTGCAACACCTGATCATCCCACGACGCCTCATCATAGGGGTGGAGGAACAGGTGGCCGTGCCCCTCGATCATGCCGGGCATCAGCGTGGCGCCCGCGAGATCGATGACGCGCGCACCCGGGGGCATCGCCAGCGCGGGGCCGACCGCCGCGATCCGATCGCCGCGTACCAGCACCTGCCAGCCGGCGTGGACCTGCCCGTCCACCCCGTCGAACACGCCGGCGGGGCGCAGCAGCAGCGGCGCGGGGTCGGCCAGCGGCACAGGGTCGGCGGGCGGCAGCGTCGCGCCGCCCAGCAGCAACGTCGCCGCGATCAACAGCCAGCGCATGGTCATCGCCTCTTCCCCGTCCTAGACCGTGCGTCATGGATAGGCTCCTTCGCCGCGCGCGCAATCCGCTGCTTCTCGCCGCCCTGGCAACGGTGGCGGCCGCGCCCGACCCGGAGGTGGCGCGCTGGCGATCGCAGGCCGCGCAGGTCACGATCACGCGCGACGATTGGGATATCCCGCACATCCATGGCCGCAGCGACGCCGACGCGGTGTTCGGCATGAGCTACGCGCAGGCAGAGGACGATTTCGCGCGCGTCGAGGCCAATTACCTGATCGCGCTGGGGCGCACCGCGGAAGCGGACGGAGAGGCGGCGATCTGGGCCGACCTGCGTCGGCGCCTGTTCGTCGACGAGGGTGAGTTGCGCCGCCAATTTGCCGCCAGTCCCGCGTGGCTGCGGACGCTCATGCAGGCGTGGGCGGACGGGCTGAACTTCTATCTCGCGACCCACCCGGCGACGAAACCGAAGGTGCTGACGCGGTTCGAGCCGTGGATGGCGCTGAGCTTCACCGAGGGCAGTATCGGCGGCGACATCGAACGGATCTCGCTCTCCGAACTCAAGACCTTCTACGCCCAGCCGACCCCGCCGACGCCCGAGGAGCGCGGCACGATCCCGCGCGAGCCATCGGGATCGAACGGTATCGCAATCGCGCCGAAACTGACGCGCGATGGCCACGCGCTGCTGCTGATCAACCCGCACACCAGTTTCTACTTCCGCTCGGAGGCGCAGGTAACGAGTGACGCGGGGCTGAACGCTTATGGTGCCAGCACCTGGGGGCAGTTCTTCGTCTATCAGGGGTTCAACGCGCACGCCGGGTGGATGCACACCTCGTCCACCGTCGACAATGTCGATCAGTTCGCGGAACGCGTGATGCGGCGCGCGGGTGGCTGGGCGTATCGCTACGGGGCGGAGACGCGCCCGCTCGCGCAGCGAAGTGTCACCGTGCGGTTCCGCCGCGCCGACGGCGGCATGGGGGAGCGCCGCTTCACCACCTTGCGGACTCACCACGGCCCGATCGTCGCGGCGAAGGACGGGCGCTGGATCGCGACGGCGCTGATGTGGCGGCCGATTCCCGCGCTCGAGCAGAGCTGGCTGCGCACCAAGGCGACGAACCTAGCCGATTATCTGAGGGTCGCGGAGCGCAAGGCGAACTCGTCCAACGACACGTTGTTCGTCGACGACCGCGGCGAGATCGCGTTCCTGATGCCGCAGTTCATGCCGGTGCGTGATGACCGGTTCGACTACACACGTCCGGTCGACGGCAGCGATCCCGCGACCGACTGGAAGGGTCTGCACCCGCTGCCGAGCCTGCCGAGTGTCGCCAACCCGCGCGTCGGCTGGGTCCACAACACCAACGACTGGCCGTGGAGCGCGGCGGGGCCGGACAGCCCCAAGGCACGCGATTATCCGCGCTACATGGATCAGGTGGGCGGCAATGCGCGCGGGGAGCACGCCGACCTGCTGCTGGCCGGCAAGCGCGGTTGGACGGCCGAGCGGCTGCGCGCGGCGGCCTATGATCCCTACCTGCCCGCCTTCGCGCGGTTGCTGCCGGGGCTCATTGCTGCGTGGCGGGCGTTGCCGGCGGGCAATGCGCAGCGCACACGGCTGGCGGCGCCGATCGCGACACTGGCGGAGTGGGATCATCGCTGGGGCTATGATTCGGTCGCGACCAGCCTCGCGGTCTTCTGGGGCGACCAGCTGTGGCGCGAGGTGGGGAGCTTCGCGCAGGCCGAGCGCGTCAACGTGCCCGATTATATCGCCTCGCGCGTCGACACTGCGGCCAAGCTCGCCGCGCTGGACGCCGCGGTCGCGCGGCTCACGCGCGATTTCGGCGACTGGCGGACGCCGTGGCGCGCGATCAATCGGTTCCAGCGGCTCGACGACGCGATCCAGCCGCATTTCGATGACGCGCGCGCCTCGACCCCGGTGCCCTTCACCTCGGCGCAATGGGGTAGCCTCGCCTCGTTCGGCGCGAAGACGTGGCCGGGTACCAAGCGCTACTACGGCACGAGCGGCAACAGCTTCGTCGCGGTGGTCGAGTTCGGCCCGCGTGTGAAGGCGAGCGCGGTGATGGCGGGCGGGCAGAGCGGCGATCCCGCCTCACCGCATTTCGCCGATCAGATCGACCGCTACGCGAGTGGGCGGTTGCGGCCGGTCTATTTCTACCCCGACGAGCTCGCCGGCCACATCGAGCGACGTTCCCGGCCGGGCGAGTAGCGCCTCAGCGCCGCTCCGCGTCGCTCTTGGCGCGCTCGGCGAGGAACGGTTCGGACGCGTTCCACGTCGGCCAGGTCGTGCCGCCCGCAATCTCGCGGCCGAGCGCATAGGCGACACTGCCTTCCTGCGCCGCGCCGGTCATGTCCCAGTCGGCGTTAAATTCGTCGCAGGTCTGGTGATAGCATTCGGCATTGTAGCGCGAACGCTCGCGCTCGCCGGCCGTCATGCCGCCGTTGACCAGATCCCGGCCGGCGCGGAAATAGACGCCGGGCACCCCCTTCTGCGCCAGCGCGTAATGGTCGGAGCGATAATACCAGCCCGCCTCGGTATTCTCCTCGGGAACAACCCGCAGCCCCTGTGTCGCGGCCACGCGCGCGAGGTCGGCCTCCAGCGGCGTGCACCCGACGCCGATCAGTTCGAGGTCGCGCGTCCGTCCGAGCACGACGTGCGGGTCGAGGTTGAACTGCGCCGCGGTGGTCGCGAGCGGCAGCGCGGGGTGATCGGCGTACCAGCTCGCGCCGAGCAGCCCCTTCTCCTCCGCGGTCCATAAAGCGAACACGACCGACCGCCGCAGCCGCGGCGCCTTCGCGAACGCGCGCGCGATCTCCAGCAGTGTCGCGGTGCCGGTGCCATTGTCGACCGCGCCGTTGCGGATGCGGTCGGCGGGCGGATCGAACGCATTCTCGCCGTACGCGTCCCAGTGCGCGCCGTAGAGGATGCTCCCCGCCTTCGGGTCAGTCCCCGGCAGCACGCCGACGACATTGTGGCTCGTCGCGCGGTCGAGGCTGGTGCGCACCTCGCCGGAGAAGGTGACGCCTTTCAGCTCGACCGCGCGAAAGGTCGCCGCCTGCGCGGCGCGCTTCGCCGCGGCGTAATCGAGCCCGCCTTGGCGCAGCATCGCGGTGCCGATATCGCCCCGCAGCGTGCCGCGGATACCGAAGGCGGGCGGAACCGTGCCGGTGTCGAGCGCATAGCCCGGCACCGCGTCGCTGTTGGCGAGCTGGAGCCAGGGATAGCTCGACGGGAAGGTGTCGTGAATCTGGAAGAAGGCGGCGGCGCCGCGCTTCTGCGCCTCGGCCAATTTGGTGCGCGCAGCCGGACTCGACGCGCGTCCGCCAAAGCCCAGATCGCGCCCCGCCTCGACATCGGGATCGCCCGCGAGCGCGACGACGACCTTGCCGCGCACGTCGACACCCTGGTAGGGATCGTAGCCGAGCTTGGGTTCCACCACACCATAGCCGACGAACACGATGAGCGCGCGGTCGAGCGTGGTCGCACCGACGATCCGCGACGACGCGGCGATCTCGACACCGGGGTTGAGCGCGCGGGTCGTCTCGCCGAGCGAGAGCTGGAAGCGCGCATCCTCGCGGGTCCAGCGCAGCAGCGGCACGTTCTGCTCAAAGCCCTTGGTTCCTGCCGGCTTCAACCCGAGCGCGGCGAAGCGCTGAGCGAGGAAAGCGAGCGTGATCGGCTCGCCGGCCTGCGTAGGTCCGCGGCCGTGGAAGTCGTCGGCGCTGAGCGTTCGCACATCGGCCTTGATCCGCGCGGGCGACAGGATCGGCGCGCGAGGATCGGCGGGGGCGGCCGAGATTGCGAGCGGAAGGGCAAGGAACAGCAATGAGAGCGGGAGCAAACGAGTCATGGTGACAGCGTGACGCGTGCGCCCAGGCTGTGCAAGCGCTTCGCGTGTCAGCGGCGCAATCGGGTGGTACCGATTTTGGTGGTTAGTGCAGGCGTCACCGGACTCTGCCGTGCACGTTGCGTGCGCGACCCTGCGCGGAAGCTGGTTGGTGCCCGGCGTTTTCACAAGCGACGCTGCTGCCCTGAGGGGCGGCGTGTGTAGTTGTTGGTTGCGGGGGCTGGATTTGAACCAGCGACCTTCAGGTTATGAGCCTGAC